>CAWFRK010000022.1:0-72564 GCA_963818175.1 uncultured beta proteobacterium
AAGTCCAAGCGGCGTCTCTAGCTCGCGCATCAAGGCCATGTGTAGGCAATGCCGCCGCCCACGGTCCACTGGTTGGGATCGCCTCTCTGCGTGACGATCGGACTGTCTGCCGCGTCGCCGGTCAGCCGCTGGTAGAAGGCGCCCGCGCCGGCGAACCAGCTAGGGCTCAGCCGCACCACCACGGCGGGCCAGGCGTAGAACTGCCGCACGCCGGCGCCGGCCGTGTACACGGGCAGCCCGCTGACCGCCGCCGCCTCGGGGGTCACGCCGAAGCGTTGCCGCATGAAGCTGTCGCTCGACCACGTGAAGCCCGTGCCCACGCCGACGAACACCGTGCGTGCTCAGCGGTATCCAGAAGCTGCCATAAGGCGTGACCTGGCTGCCGGTCGCATCGCCGCTGATCGCCGTCATCACGGAAACACCCACGCGCAAGCGCCACGGTATGCCCTGGGTGTTGACGTAGTGGTAGCCGCCGAAGACGCCTGCCTCGACGCCCCCATCGATCGACGGCAGCGTGTTGACCACCGGGTCCTTGACATCCTTGCGGCCGAAGCGGAACGACAGCATCGGCCCGAACTCCCAGTTGGGGATGTCGAGCACGTTGACATCGCCGATAGGCCCATAGAGTTCCGCGAACCGGTGTCCCCGAGCTGCACACGCGCAGCCGGCACGAGGCCGCCGACGTGGTCGGCGGAACCCATCCATTCGGTCGTCCTGCCGAAACCGAGGCCAACGAAATTTGGGACGACGTCGACCATGAGGCCGGTCGCGGCCAGCGGCGGCGTGACCGCCAGCGCGGCGAATGCGACCAGGACGTCGAGCGTGCGCCTGACAGCGGGGGGGATGGCCGGCATGGAGACCTCCTCGGGTCGAATGGATCGACTGCTGCACCCAGGAAATCCGTCTCTGGCGCGACGATCTGGGTGGTAGCTGCGCGACAAGCAAGATGACAAGAAGTGTCGCGGCCGCAAGATCATGCCGGCGTTGATTGACGCTGGCAAGCGTTACCCGGCGGCTTGCTTGTCGCGCGGCGCTTGAACGCCGACGCGTGTCCACTCAGAGAAACTGGATGAACGCGACGCCGATCAGCAGCCCCATGACTCCGGCGATGCGCGTGACCGACACCTCGCGCTGCGAAAAGCCAAGCAGGCCCATGCGGTCAACCAGTACCGATGCAATCTGTTGCCCCGCCACGGTCAGCGCGATCACGGCCGACGCGCCGATGACCGGGATGGCGGTGAACACGGTCGTCACGTACGTGGCACCCGCGAAGCCGCCGAGCCACCCCCACCACGGCATCGCGCGCAATCCGCCCAGCGCGAAGAGCGGCGCGCTCGTGAATCGCGCGGCGCCGGGAAGGACGATCAGGATGGCGAGCGTTGCCACCACGAAGCTGACGACGCCGGCCGCGAATGGCGCTTGCAAATCGCTGCGCAGCAGCGCATTCACTGCACCTTGGACCGGCAACAGGGCGCCGGCGATGAGCGCAAGGACGATCAAGCCGGGTCTCGCGAGCGCGCCACGCCCGTCTTGCCTGGTGGACTGTCCGGCGACGACCGCGGCGATCCCGAGGAGCACCGCGAGGGCGCCTGAGATCTCGGGGAACCCGAGCGCCTGTTGCGGCACCCCGAACAGCCCGGTTCCGTCGAGGGCAAGGGACGCGAACATCTGTCCGGCGGTATAGAGGCCCACCGTGACCACTGCGCCCAGACGCGGGAACAGCACGATCGTCGACAGCACATAGAGCGCGCTCGCTACACCACCGATCGCATGCCACCATGGGATCTGCGGCAGGTGCACGAATGCCTGCGCGGTGCCGGTCGCTGCGGTGATGGCGAGCAGCGCAAACGCGCCAACGGCGAGCTGCAAGGCGGTAGCGCCGAACGGGCCGCCGATCGCCTTCGAGAGCTGCGCGTTCGCACCGGCCTGTACGGCGCGTGCACCTGCCCAGCCAGGTGGGCGGCAAGTGCAAGGAGGCTTTGCATGGTCGAATCCTTGGTCCAACGGGATCGCCGGTCTGTCCGACGAAGCTAAGATATGTCGCGCGATCAAGGACCTTGACGGACCACTTGCACGAGCAGTTGTCGCACTCCGGGTTCATCGTGCCGTAGCTTGGTTCAAGGGAGTTGCTAAGCTCTCGGGAAGATGCGGTACCCCAGACCGCGGCAGGAGACGACGTGGATCACATCATTCGCCGCCACACGCTGAGCGACGTGCTCCATCGGAGCGCCGCGAGAAATCCGCACAAGCTGGCCGTCGTCTGTGGGGACACGCGCTGGACCTATGCCGAGTTCGATCGCGTCAGCGAGCGCCTGGCCGCCGGCCTGGGGCGACGAGGAGTCTCAAAGGGCAGCCGCGTGGCGATCCTTGCGCGCAATTCGCACGCCTTTGCCGCGATGCGCTTTGCGATCGCAAGGCTGGGTGCCGTACTCGTGCCGATCAACTTCATGCTCAAGGCCGAAGAGGTGGCCTACATCCTGCGTCACGCCGGCGCGACGATGCTCGCCACGGACAGCGGCCTGGCATCCCTCGCTCGCGACGCGGTTGCGCTCGACACCGAGGTTCGCGACCTGGTCTGGCTGCCCGCCGAAGAGCCCGGCGTGCCCGAGGCGGGAATGATCACCTTCGACTCGCTCGTCACCAGCGACGCGTCCTTGCCTGAGGTGGAACTGGGCGGCGACGATCTTGCGCAGATCGTCTACACCAGCGGCACCGAATCCTCGCCGAAGGGTGCGATGCTGACGCACGACGCCGTGCTGTGGCAGTACGTGAGCTGCATCGTCGATGCAGGGATTTCCCACGACGACATCGCGCTGCATGCGCTGCCGCTGTACCACTGCGCGCAACTCGATGTCTTCCTCGGCCCTTCGATCTATGTCGGCGCGACCAACGTCATCACGGCCCGCCCGGTGCCCGACAAGCTGCTGCCGCTGATCGAGCGACATCGCATCAGCTCGTTCTTCGCGCCTCCCACCATCTGGATCTCGATGCTGCGCTCGCCCTTGTTCGACTCGACCGACCTGTCGAGCCTGTGCAAGGGCTATTACGGCGCGTCGATCATGCCGGTGGAGGTGCTGCGCGAGCTGGCGCGGCGCCTGCCCAAGGTGCAGTTGTGGAATCTCTATGGGCAGACGGAGATCGCGCCCCTGGCCACGATGCTCGGCCCGGAAGAACAGTTGCGCAAGCCGGGATCCTGTGGACGCGCGGTGCTGAATGTCGAGACGCGGGTCGTCGATGACGAGATGCGCGACGTGGGCCCGGGCGAAGTCGGCGAGATCGTTCATCGCTCGCCGCACCTCATGCTCGGGTACTTCCACGACGACGAGCGAACGGCGGCAGCGTTCGAAGGCGGCTGGTTCCACTCGGGCGACCTGGCAACCATCGACGACGAGGGCTACATCACGGTGGTCGACCGGAAGAAGGACATGATCAAGACCGGCGGCGAGAACGTGGCCAGCCGCGAGGTCGAGGAGGCGATCTACCGCTTGCCGCAAGTGTCCGAGGTTGCGGTGGTGGGCGTGCCTCACCCGCACTGGATCGAGGCCGTGGTGGCCGTGGTCGTGGTCAAGGCCGATGAGTCACTCACCGAGATGCAGGTGATGGAGCACTGCGCTGCGGCGATGGCGCCATTCAAGGCACCCAAGGGTGTCGTCTTTGTCGATGCGCTGCCCAAGAACCCGAGCGGCAAGCTTCTGAAGCGTGAGCTGCGACGGTCACACGCAGGGCTGTTTTCCGGCAGTTGAGTCGCGATCACGCCTCGTCGACATCACTCAGTCGATTCGCTTGTCCGAGAACTTCGGCGGCCGCTTCTCGGTGAAGGCCCGCACGCCTTCGCCGCCATCTTCCGAACGCGCGCAGCGCAGCAGCGCCTCGCGCTCCAGGTCGAGGTGCGTGCGCAGGTCGTGCTCATGCGCGCCGTCGCACAGGCGCTTGATGCCGCCGAGCGATTGCGTCGCGCCGTGGGCGAGTTGCGTGGCCAGCCCTTGCCTCGTCGGAAAGGGTGGTTTTCGGATCCCGACTACCTCGGCCTCCCATGTGGTCTTGCACATGTAAACATTGCTGACTAAATTTTCTCAACCACGGGGCTCGCATCTACGGCCTCGAGGCGGTCGCGCGGCCGGTCTCGCGCTTCGGCACCTACAAGCCGGTGCCGGGCAACTACGAGGCCTTGATGGGTCCGCGGTTCAGGGACGTGATGGAGTTCGATGGCACCCCCGATCGCCTGGCCCAGATGCGCGAGCTCTATCTTGCCGAAGAGCATGAGCGCAACAACACCCGCTACGGCTGGGTCAGGGCGTGATGCGATGCAAGCCTCACCCGGGGGATCGAAACGATGCGACGCTCGGGTGAGCTTGCGTTCCTGATTTGCGCGGCGCTGCTTGCGGGGGCCGGCTGGCTCGGCTGGACGGTGTGGGACAGCGTCTCGCGCGATGCGGTGGAAATCGCCGCGCCGATACAGGCCGCGACGAATCCTGTGCCGCAGTTGATCAATGCGGCCAGCGTGGCCCCTACGCCGCCAGCCCAGCCGCCCGCCGTTGCGGCGCTCGGCCCCTGCACCGGAAGTGGAGGATCCGCACGCCGCGATGGACCGCTTCGATGCGCTGCGCTGGTCCGGTGGGCGTTCGATTGAACTCGAGACCATCGCTCGCCGCATCGACGCGAACCTTCCCCTCCTTCTTTCGAGAGGGAGCTGTCGATGCGGGTGATGCCCTGATGTGGAAGGCCGACCTGCTGGACGTGCTCGAACCGGACCCATCGAAACGGCGAACGCAACTGCTGTCCTGGTGGCGCGAGCACCCGCTGAAGCGCGACGGTCGCAATCAGGTCCGGGCCGGAAGCGGGGCGTCGCGAGGAAGGCGTAGTGCTTCAGTGGCAAGCACTGCCCTCCGAGGATCGCGACGTCGGCGAGCTGGAAGAGATGCTCGACGACCTGAATTCAGAACTCCGCCCTTGATGAAGCAACCCGTACAGGAAACATGCCATGAAACCGCATCTTGCGACCTTGTTCCCGGTGCCTTCAATCGCGGGCGACGCCTGTTCGCCATCGCGACACTGTCCGCCGCCTGCGCCGCGAGCCTCTCGCCATTCGCTACGCCGACGGGGGCCGGCATGGCTTCGGCGATGGCGGTCGGGCGGAGTGGACCACCGCCTGGGGCACCTCGCAGCAACCCAATGTTCCTATCTCACCCCCAACGGCGGTGGTGACGTCGCTGCCGAAGAAGCAGCGACGGCTTACACAGAAACGACGACCTCGATGCTCTGGCTCAAGTCCGTCGACGTGCTTTCACGCGAGTCTCCGGGCGCGATCGTGGCCTTCGGCGACTCGATCACCGACGGCACGTGCTCCACGCTCGATGCCCACGATCGCTGGGAAGACTGGCTCTCCGTGCGGCTCGACCTGGCGAGCGACGACGGGAACGCACGGCGCTGGCGCAAGTGGCGCGGACGCGATGCCGACCTGCCGGCGGTCGTCAATGAAGGCATCGGCGGCAACACCGTGACCCGAGCAGGCCTGCAACCGCCGCCGGACAGCATCCCGGGCGTCGAGCGACTCGATCGCGACGTGTTCTCGCACACCAACGTGAAGAAGGTGATCCTCTTCATGGGCACCAACGACATCCGTCGCGAAGCGTCGGCCGCGCAGGTCATCGCCGGGATCGGAGGACATCATCAAGCGCATCAAGGCGCGCGGCATGAAGATCTACGGCGCCACCATCATCCCGCGCCACAACGTCGCACCCTCGGGGACGAACACGGGATGGAACCCGGCCAAGACGGCGATCCGCAACGAGGTGAACCAGGGACCACCAAGCGCCGTTCGACGGGGTGCTGGATAAAGCCCCCCCCCCATCCGCGACGGCATCCATCCGAGCCGGCCGGTCTACCGATGGGCAAGGACTCGAGCTGGACTTGTTCGACAAGAGACGACGCTGAATGGTGAGCGGCGCCGTGCGGGCTCCGATTGGCGAGCCCGCTGCGCCACGCACCTCTCAATTGAAGGGTTCGCGTGCATCCTGGAGCGAACCGGCAAGCAAGAGCCGACCATCCTGAAGCGGCTTGAGCCCGAACTTCGCGTACACGGCACGCGCTGCCACGTTCGCGCCGCCGACTTCGACCTGGACAGCCTTGCAGCCTCGTGCACGGCAATCCTGAAAGACTTCGCGGAGAAGCCCACTGGCCACGCCTCGGCGACGAAATGACGGTCGAACAAACAGGTCATCGACATATCCGCTCAGGCCGCCATGCTCCATGGTGTACCGGACCGTGAGCACGGCATGGCCAACGGGCATCCCGTCTGAATCGGCCAGCCAGGCGCGGCCCCAATCCGGCCTTGAGCACAAGGCGGCAAACGAGGATGCGGCCCACTGCGCGTCCAGCTGGTAGCCCGACTCGGCATAGAACTCATCCATGAGATGCACGAGCGGGCCAATGTCGTCCGCAGTGGCGACGCGTACTGCAAGCTCGTTGTTCGTGCTCATAGCTTGTCCATTCGGTTCACGCATAGGAACGCACCCAATGCAACTACTTCCGATCAGACTCTCACCTGGTGCAGACGTTCGGCGCGCCTTGGAAGACGCGCTGCGAAGCCAATCCGCAGACTCTGCATTTGTGCTTGCCGGCATCGGTAGCCTGTCTGAGGCCAAGCTCCGATATGCCGGCCAATCCGTCGAGTCCACGGTTGCAGGGCCACTGGAGGTCCTGAGCATGTCCGGAAGCCTTACGTCCACGGGCGCGCACCTGCACATGGCGGTCTCGGATGCTTCGGGGCAGGTCCATGGTGGTCATGTCGCCTACGGCAACGTAGTCGGAACCACGGCCGAGGTTCTTCTTGCGCTGCTGCCAGATTGGGATCTCAGTCGTGAGCAAGACCCGACGACTGGGTTCAATGAGTTGGTTGTCCGCCGTCGTACCCGAACACAAGATGCCGCCTGAGCTGTAGCGCATCAGCGGACCCGCCGGCCCTTCATCGGCTCCGGGATCAGCCGCGCCTGAATGCGCTCGATACGCTTGTCCGCATGCACCTTGGAACACTCGATACGCAGGGGCTCCCCTGGGCGCATCGCATCGAACAGGATGCTGACGAAGTCGTGGTAGTGCTCATGGATGCGGCGTCCCTCCCCCATGAGCCGAGGCACGGTGTGCACGAACCAGAAGTCGTACGTCATCCAGTGACGCATCGGGCCGTTCAGGCCATCGGGCCGGCACCGCCGGAGCGCGAAATCGAAGCCGTCGGCGTGCCACAAGGCATAGTCGATGCGCTTGGGCCAGTTGAAGTCGGCCGGGATCAGCCCTCGCGCCTCGAGCTTGGCGCGCGGTCCGCGCCACTCGACGTGCCGTAGGGGGAGATGGTGAGGGCGAGCGCGTCGGATTCACTCGCGCCGCTGGAGGGTCTTGGCATCGTCGGCTCCCCTGATGGGCAGTGGAATTGACTGCCACCACGGAGCGAACCGGGGCGGCAGCCCAGACGGGTTAGCAGACCGGGCACCCGCAGTGCGGAACCGGCGAGCCTTGCGGCTCCCCGCCTGGGCCGCCAAAAAATGGCCCAGGCAAGAAAAAGCCGCAAGGCTTCGGTCGTTGCGGCTTTCACCGCGGGTGCTGCGGACTGCTAAATCCGCATCGCTGTTTTTTTCAGCGACGGTCGGAGGATAGGCAGGTCGACTCCGGGTGTCAATCGCAAGGCCCAGGTGCGTCGGTGCCGCGAGGCGCCCTCGGGAAAACGCTGAACCCCGCTACCGCTCGCCCGGCGGCACCGCCAAGCCGGCGTACAGTCATCGACCTGCACATGTGGCCGCACAAGCGGCCCGCCAATTCACGCTCCCGACGATGGCAATCAAGAAATCCGACCTCTACTCTTCCCTCTGGGCCTCGTGCGATGAACTGCGCGGCGGCATGGATGCCAGCCAGTACAAGGACTACGTCCTGTTCATGCTGTTCATCAAGTACATCACCGACAAGTACGGCAACAGCGACGACTTCGCACCGCCCGTCGTCATCCCCAAGGGTGCCAGCTTCAAGGACATGATCGCCCTCAAGGGCAAGAGCGACATCGGCGACAAGATCAACACCCAGATCATCCAGCCGCTGATCGACGCCAACACCCGCCTCGCCCGCAGCGACTTCCCCGACTTCAACGACCCGAACAAGCTCGGCGAAGGCCAGGCGATGGTCGACCGGCTGACCAACCTGGTCGGCATCTTCCAGAAGCCCGAGCTCGACTTCTCGCAGAACCGCGCCGAGCACGACGACATCCTCGGCGACGCCTACGAGTACCTGATGCGCCACTTCGCCACCGAGAGTGGCAAGAGCAAGGGCCAGTTCTACACGCCGTCCGAGGTCAGCCGCGTCATCGCCAAGGTGCTGGGCATCGGGCCGCGACAACGCCAAGGCCTCCACCACCGCCTACGACCCGACCTGCGGCTCGGGCTCGCTGCTGCTGAAGGTGGCCGCCGCAGGCAGGCAAGCACATCACGCTCGAAGGCCAGGAGAAGGACGTGACCACGGCGGGCCTGGCCCGCATGAACATGATCCTGCACGACTTCCCGACGGCCAACATCCTCTCGGGCAACACGCTGGCCGCGCCGAAGTTCAAGGACGGCGAGCAGCTGCGCACCTACGACTACGTGGTCGCCAATCCGCCGTTCTCCGACAAGACGTGGACGCGGGCCTCACGCCGTCGGACGACCCTTACCAGCGCTTCTCCTGGGGCGTGCCGCCCGCCAAGCAGGGCGACTACGCCTACCTGCTGCACATCGTCCGCGCGATGAAGGGCACTGGCAAGGCCGCCTGCATCCTGCCGCACGGCGTGCTGTTCCGCGGCGATGCCGAGGCAACGATCCGCAAGCAGCTCGTGCGCTCGGGCATCCTGAAAGGCATCATCGGCCTGCCCGCCAACCTGTTCTATGGCACGGGCATTCCGGCTTGCATCCTGGTGCTCGACAAGGAGAACGCGGCCGGCCCGCAAGGGCGTGTTCATGGTCGACGCCTCCAAGGGCTTCATCAAGGACGGCAACAAGAACCGCCTGCGCGAGCAGGACATCCACAAGATCGTCGACATCTTCGATCGGCAGTTCGACATGCCGCGCTACGCCCGCATGGTGCCGATGGCCGAGATCGCCGACCCGAAGAACGACTACAACCTCAACCTGCCGCGCTACATCGACAGCAGCGAGCCGGAAGACTTGCAGGACATCGACGGCCACCTGCGCGGTGGCATTCCGGAGCGGGATCTTGATGCCCTTCGCTGCCGACTGGCAGGTGCTGCCCGGCGTGCGCGCCGCGCTTGTTCGAGTCGGCGGGCCGGCCCGGGTATGCCCGCCTCAAGCTGCCGCTCGCCGAGGTCAAGCCCGCCATCCTCGGCCACGCCGAGTTCGCCGGCCTTCAACCAGGCGGTGACGCAGCGCTGTTCGACGAGTGGCGCGAGGCCATCACGCCGCGCCTCGTCGCGTTCGGCCAGGACGACCATCCGAAGGCGCTGATCGAGACGGTGTCCGAGGACTTGCTTGCGGTCTTCCAGGCGGCGCCGCTGCTCGATGCCTACGACGTCTACCAGCACCTGATGGACTACTGGGCAGAGACGATGCAGGACGACGCCTACCTGATCTCCGCCGACGGCTGGGTGGCCAAGACCAGCCGCATCCTGGAGACGGACAAGAAGGGCAAGACCAAGGACAAGGGGCTGGACGTGCGAGCTGATCCCCAAGTCGTTCATCGTCGCTCGCTACTTCGCGAAGGAGCAGACGGCCATCGAGGCCACGCAGGCCGAGCTGGAAGCCGCTCATCGCCAGCCTCGGCGAGCTGGAGGAAGAGCACGGCGGCGAGGACGCTGCGTTCAATGGCTTTGACAGCATTACCGCTG
Organism: uncultured beta proteobacterium; assembly: GCA_963818175.1. GTDB lineage: Bacteria > Pseudomonadota > Gammaproteobacteria > Burkholderiales > Burkholderiaceae_C > Caldimonas. The sequence goes on from CAWFRK010000022.1 coordinate 9,857, forward strand.
CGACGGTGAAGGACCGCATCCGCGAGATCGGCAAGGACCCAGACGCGGCGGCCGAGCTGCAGGTCTTGAAGCAGTGGCTGGGCATGGGCGACAAGATCGCCGCACTGAAGAAGCAGGTCCGGGAATCCGAGGCTGCGCTGGACAGGCTGGCTTACGAGAAGTACCCCAAGCTCACCGAGGCCGAGATCAAGACGCTGGTGGTGGACGACAAGTGGATGACGCGGCTGCACAGCGAGCGTGCAGGGCGAGCTGGACCGCGTCTCGCAGACCCTGACGGGCCGCATCCGCGAACTGGCCGAGCGCTACGCCACGCCGATGCCGCAGCTCGACGAAGAAGTAGAGACCCTGGCCCGGCGAGTGGACGAGCACCTGAAGAAGATGGGGTTTGCATGGAACTGACGACCACCGACGGCTACCGCCAACTGCTGCAACAGATCTCGCACACCTACACCGAGGGGCGGGTTCGGGCGGTGCAAGCCGTCAACACTCACCTGGTCGAAACCTACTGGCGGGTGGGGCAGCACATCGTCGAATTCGAACAGGCGGGCCAGATGAGGGCGGAGTACGGCAAGGCGCTCATCGAAAACCTGCGCGACGGACTTGAGCCTGCGTCACGGCAAGGGCTTCGCCAGCACCTGATCCGGTTACCTTGCCAACCCAAAAAGTGCGACGCTGTCGCACCAATTGACCTGGTCGCACATCGTCGAGCTGCTCAAGCTCGACGATCCTGGAGCGCGGCTTTTACGAGCAACGGCCTTGCGAGCGCTGGTCGGTGCGCGAAGTTCGCCAGGAGACAGCATCGCTCTTTCTGCGCCTGGCCGCAAGCAAGGACAAGGCTGGGCGTCCTGCAGTTGGCGAAGCAGGGCCAGAGCGGTCGAGGAGCCTGCGGACCTGCTGCGCGAGCCCTATGTCTTCGAGTTCCTGAAGATTCCGGAGCCATACCACGTATCGGAAACGCAGCTCGAAACCGCGCTGTGCGACCACCTTCAGCCGTTTCTGCTGGAGCTGGGCAAGGGTTTCACCTTTGTGGGCCGCCAGTACCGGGTGACGATCAGCAACACCCACTACAAGGTCGATCTGGTTTTCTACCACCGCATCCTGCGCTGCTTTGTGCTCATCGACTTGAAGCTCGGCGAGGTTCAGCACCATGACATCGGCCAGATGAATCTGTACCTGGGCTACTTCGCCAACGAGGAGAACGTGGAAGGCGACAACCCGCCCATCGGCATCATCTTCAGCCGGCACAAGGACGAGCTGCTGGTGGAGTACGCCACCTATGCGCATGAGTAGCCAGCTCTTTGTTCAGAAATATCAGCTCTACCTGCCTGACCGCGAGGCGCTGCGCCGCGAGTTGGAGCACACGCTGCGGGAGGCTGGGCAATGACGATGGTGGTGGACGACAAGTGGATGGCACGGTTGCACGGCGGCGTGCAGGGCGAGCTGGATCGGGTCACGCAGGCATCGTAACGCGGCAAACGCACGCGGCGCGCTTCGGAACTCGAGCGACATCGCATGCGCCCGCGTCAGCCACCTCAACTCACCGATGAAGCGTGCATGCTTGCCGCGCGAGCGGGACACATCGTCAACGCAGTTGGGCGGGATACTTCATGCATGGAGATTACGGAAGCACAGTACGCGCTGACGAGAAGTGCCTGCCCCTGCAGCGCGGCAATGTCAGTTTGTCGAATCTGAGTGTGTTGAACGCGATCCTGTATGTCGCTGAGCATGGGTGCAAGTGGCGCGGTTTGACTAAGCGCTTCGGCAACTGGCACACGATCTACACGTGCATGAAGCGCTGGCCAAGAGCGGCGTATTGGATCGGGTGTTCGAGGAACTGCAGCAGACACAGGTGGTGCGAATCAAGATCGAGGCAGTGTCGCTCGACAGCACCATCGTGAAGGTACATCGGATGGCACCGGGGCGTTAAAAAAACGGCCCGCAATCCATCGGCAAGTCCCGCGGCGGATGGACCACCAAGATTCATATGGTTGCCGCGGATGCTCGGACGGCCGTGACGTGCTCACTTTCACCGGGCCAGGCACACGATGCCCCCGAAGGTCACGCATTGCTGAGGAAGCTCGGGCCATCGATCGGCCGCTACACCTGATCATGGATCGCGCCTACGAGGACAACGAGAATCGACAGTTGGCGCTCGATCTGGGATTCATCCCGTCGTTCCGCCACTGATGATCGGCTCGAGCCGTGCGATACGACCGCGAGATGGACAAGCGCCGCAACGAAGTCGAAAGACTATTCCGGCGACTCATGGGCTTGCGCCGAACCTTCTCGCACTTCGAGAAACTTGACGTGATATTCATCGGTCTTCATCAGCTTTACACTGATCGTCGACAGGCTCCGTTTATGTTAACACGAGCTAGTGGTCGTGTGCGTTTATCAGACTATTCGACCACTCCCAATACGATAAGCTTGCGCTCAAGACGCGATCGGGGTTCGGCGATTGCATACATCTGTTCCGTTCAGCACGATCGGGATTCATGGGCCGCGTCAAACACACCAATATTCGCAGAAGAGCTTTGGAGACTCTCCTTGTCCGGCCACCGCTGCATCCGAACAACGCGCGATCGCGGCGGCGTTGAGCGATGTGGATGCGCTGCTGGGCGGGCTGGACCGGCTCATCGCCAAGAAGCGCGACCTCAAACAGGCCGCCATGCAGCAACTCCTCACCGGCCAAACCCGCCTCCCTGGTTTCCACGGCGAGTGGGAGGTGAAGCGGTTGGGCGACCTCGCACCCTTCGCAGCGCGGTCATCGATCATCGACGCAAGTTCGCAGCTGACGGTCAGTACCCATTTCCGGTCGTTTACTCGCAAGGCGTCTCGAACTATCACGAGAACTTTCAGGACTGCGAGGTCCATCCGGGTCCGGTGACAGGGCGTTCCGGGACGCATTGGCAACGTACATTCAGTGGAAGCTCTGACTGGCATCGCAACACTGCTCTATGCCATGACGAAGCTTCAAAGAACATGTTACGCTCGGTTCGTTTTCTATCTCTGTACGCGAACTTCGGCTTGTGCTGCAGGCATCTCTAACGGCAACCGGCAGATTCACCACGACTGAATCGCGACAGTACACGCCTTTGAAGTGGACGATTCCTGCCACAACTCGCGCCGAACAAGCCGCCATTGCCGCGGTTCTCTCCGACATGGACGCCGAACTCTCAGCCCTCGAAGCCCGCCGCAACAAAACCCGCGCCCTCAAGCAAGCCATGATGCAGGAACTCCTCACCGGAAGAATCCGACTGGTATGACCGCCCTGACGCCCACCCACGCCACCCTGGTCGCCGACCTCCGGCAACTGATCGCCGATGCCCGCCTGCGCGCAGCGGCATCCGTCAATGCCGAACTGACCGGGCTGTACTGGCAGGTGGGCCGGCGCATCCACCGCGAAATCCTCGGCAGCCAGCGCGCCGGTTATGGCGAGGAAATTGTCTCCGCACTGGGGAGACAATTGACCGCCGAATATGGCCGTGGCTTCTCGGCCAAGAGCCTGCGCCACATGGTGCGCTTCGCCGCAGGCCTTTCCCGATGAGCAAATTGTCTCCGCACTGCGGAGACAATTGAGCTGGACGCACCTCAAGGCGCTGATCTACCTCGACGATCCGCTCAAGCGCGACTTCTACATCGAGCTGTGCCGGCTGGAAGGCTGGGCGTCCCGCCAGCTGCACGAGCGCATGCAATCCCTGCTCTACGAGCGTTCCGCCCTCTCCAGGAAGCCCGACGAAACCATCCGGCACGACCTCGATGCACTGAAGCAGGAGCAACGGCCGTCGCCGGACGTGCTGCTCAAAGACCCCTACCTGCTCGACTTCCTCGGCCTCCAGGACCGCTACCTGGAGAAGGACCTGGAAGACGCCATCCTGCGCGAGATCGAGCAGTTCCTGCTGGAGCTGGGTGCCGGCTTCACCTTCGTCGCGCGCCAAAAGCGCGTGCAGATCGACAACGACGATTTCTACATCGACCTGCTGCTCTACAACCGCAAGCTCAGGCGTCTGGTGGCCGTCGAGCTCAAGGTGGGCGAGTTCCGCGCCGAGTACAAGGGCCAGATGGAGCTGTACCTGCGCTGGCTGGCCCGGTACGAGCAGGAGCCGGGCGAGAACCCTCCCCTCGGCATCATCCTCTGCACGGGCAAGAAGCAGGAACAGATCGAGCTGCTGGAACTCGACAAGAGCGGCATCCATGTCGCCGAATACCTGACCGTGCTGCCGCCGCGCGAAGCCCTGCAAGCCAAGCTGCACCAGTCCATCGCCAATGCCCGGCAACGCCTGCTGCAAGCGAACAAAGAAGAGGGAGACACGTGATGCCCGCCCCAGCCCCAGCACAGCCCCGCACCGAGCGCCGCACGCAGAACCGCGTGGTGGCCCTGTTCACCGACCCGGCGCGCTCCGATGGCCTGGGCTATCGCTACCTTGGCGACTGGAGCAAGAAGGACAACAACCGCCCCATCGAAACGGCTCTGCTGCGCGACAACCTCACCGCACGCGGCTACTCGGCCGCCCACATCGCCGCCGCACTGCAAAGGCTGGAGACTGCCGCCGACGCCACCGGCATCACGCTTTACCAGGCCAACCTGCGTACCTACCAGCTGCTGCGCTACGGCGTGCCGGTCCAGATCGCGGCCGGCCAGGCGCACGAAACGGTGCACCTCATCGACTGGGCGCACCCGGAGAAGAACGACTTCGCGCTGGCCGAGGAGGTGAAGCTCAAAGGCGGTTATGAGCGCCGCCCGGACATCGTGCTCTACCTCAATGGCCTGGCCATCGCGGTGATCGAGCTCAAGCGCAGTTCGGTGGAAGTGGCCGACGGCGTGCGCCAGCTCAACACCAATCAGGAAGAGATCTTCAACAAGGGCTTCTTCAGCACCGTGCAGCTGGTGCTGGCCGGAAGCGATTCGCAGGGGCTGCGCTATGGGACCACCGGCACGCACGAGCAGTTCTTCGTGGAGTGGAAGGACGAGGGGCAGCCGACTCCGCTGGGGTTGGCGGCTCGCCCCACTCGCTGGCACGCTGCTCGACCGCCCACTGGCGCAGCTGTGCAATAAGGTCCGACTCCTCGACCTGCTCCGCAACTTCGTGCTGTTCGACGCCGGCTACAAGAAGGTGCCCCGCCAGCATCAGTTCTTCGGCGTGAAGGCCGCGCAGGAGCGCATCGCCAAGCGCGAGGGCGGCGTCATCTGGCACACCCAGGGCAGCGGCAAGAGCATCCTGATGGTGCTGATCGCAAAGTGGCTGCTGGAGCACGATCCGCAGGCGCGCATCCTCGTCATCACCGACCGCGACGAGCTGGACAAGCAGATCGAAGGGGTGATGAGGAACGCGGGCGTGATCGGCAGCGACTCGCCATCGCCGCGCATCACGTCTCGCCGCGAGCTGGTGGAAAAGCTGGGGGCCGCCACGCCGCGGCTGTTGTGCGCGCTCCTTCACAAGATCGATCCGAAGGACTTGAAAGGTGCTGCGCCCAAGGTCAGCGGGCATTTCTACGTGTTCGTCGACGAATGCCACCGCACGCAAGGCGGCGACATGAACAAGCAGATGAAGCGCTGGCTGCAAAGCGCGATCTTCATCGGCTTCACCGGCACGCCGCTGCTGCGCAAGGACAAGCAGATGACGCGCGATGTGTTCGGCACCTACATCCACACCTACAAGTTCCCGCAGGCCGTGGCGGACAAGGTGGTGCTGGACCTGAAGTACGAGGCGCGCGACGTGCCGCAGCGCCTGACCTCGCAAGCCACCATCGACAAGTGGTTCGAGCACAAGACCAAGGGCCTCAACAACTACCAGAAAGCCATGCTGCGCAAGCGCTGGGCGACGATGGAGGAGCTGATGAGCGCCGGCGAGCGCAAGCAGCGCATCATCGCCAACATCATCGAGGACTTCAGCCTCAAGCCGCGCCTCAACAGCGACCGCGGTACGGCGATCCTGGTGGCCGCCTCGATCTACGACGCCTGCCACTACTTCCGGCTGTTCCAGAACACGCCTTTCGCCACCTACTGCGGAATCATCACTTCCTACGAGCCGAACCACAACGCCATTTCACGCGAGCCGAAAGACAGCGACGAGCGCTACAAGTTCGACACGTACACCTTGCACGTCCTCAAGAACGGCGAGACCACCAAGCAGTACGAAGACGAGACCAAGCGCCGCTTCATCAAGGAGCCGGCCAACCTGAAGCTGCTGATCGTGGTGAGCAAGCTGCTCACCGGCTTCGACGCGCCGAGCTGCACCTACATCTACCTCGACAACGAGCTGCGCGACCACAACCTGTTCCAGGCCATCTGCCGCACCAACCGGCTCGATGGCGAGGACAAGGACTACGGCCACATCGTCGACTTCAAGGAATTGTTCGGCGACGTGCAGCAGGCGATCGCGGTCTACAGCTCCGACGAGTTGGACATCGACGAGGGCGGTGGCGGCGACAACAACGTGATCCTCAAGAACTGGCTGGTCGAAGGAAGGGAAAAACTCGACGAGGCCCGCGAGGCCCTGCGCTACCTGTGCGAACCGGTGGCGATGCCGCGCGAGATGGAGCAGTTCCTGCACTATTTCTGCGGCTATGCAGCCAACCCCGAAGCGCTGATCGAGACCGAGGCGCTGCGGGTGTCGTTCTACAAGGCAGTCGCCACCTTCGTGCGGGCCTTCGCCGCCATCGCGCAGAACCTGGATGAAGCGGGCTACTCCGATGCCGAGGCCGAGGCACTGCAAAGCGAAGTCGCGTTCTACGGCGAAACACGGGCGGCAATCAAGCGGCATTCAGGGGAAGAGCTGGACATCAAGCCTTACGAGGCCGACATGCGCCACCTCATCAACACCTACATCCAGGCCGACCCGGCGGCCGACCTGGGCCAGTTGGGCGAGCTGTCGCTGACCGAACTCATCATCCAGACCGGCATCCATGATGCGATCGCGAAGAAGCTCAACGAGAAGGGCAAGCTCTCGAAGAACGCCATCGCCGAAGGGATCATCAACAACGTCCGCAAGACGATCATCCGCGACCAGTTGACCGACCCGATGTTCTACGAGCAGATGTCCAAGCTGCTCGACGACCTCATCCAGCAGAGCCGGGCGGATACAGAGGCCTACGAGGAGTTCCTGCGCAAGGCCGAAGCACTGGTCAAGCGTCTTGCGGCCAGGCAGCCCGATGAGGGTGTCCCGGCGGTGCTGCACGGCCGGCATGAAGCCGCTGTGCTTTACAACAACCTGGGCTCGATTCCGGCGAAAACTTTCAAGTACCCCACCGCCGACGAAGACAGGGCTGCTTTGGCGTTGCAGATCGACCTGGCCGTGCGGGAGCATGCCCCGGCAGGGTGGTATGGCGACCAGGCGCGAGAAGCGCAGGTATTGAATGCCCTCTTTCCCATCCTGGATCGGGACCGCGAGGCGACGCAGGCCGTGTTCGACATCGTCAAGAACCAGCCGGGCTATCAATGACCGAGACCATTCGGCTGGGTGAGGTCCTGATCCGGGTGACGAGGAAGGACGTCAAGAACGTTCACCTGTCCGTCCATCCGCCCAACGGCCGCGTGACCCTGACGGCGCCCGTCGCGACGCGGCTGGACGTCGCCCGCGCCTACGCCATCTCGAAATTGAGCTGGATCAGGCAGCAGCGATCGGCTCTCCTTGCCCAGGCGAGGGAAACGCCCCGGCGCTTCGTGGAGCGCGAGAGCCACTACCTGTGGGGACGGCGGCACCTGTTGAGCGTGAACTACGAGGACTGCAAGCCCTTCGTTTCGCTCGATCACAAGCGCATCGCGTTGACCGTGCGGCCGGGCAGCAATGCGCAGCAGCGTGCCCAGGTGATTCATGAGTGGCACAAATCACTGCTGCATGAGGCCATTCCTCCGCTCATCCAGAAGTGGGAGGCCAGGCTGAAAGTGAGCGTGGCCCGGTACTTTCTGCAGAAGATGAAGACCAAGTGGGGCAGTTGCAATCACGACGCGGGCCATATCAGGCTCAACACCGAACTCGTGAAGAAGCCCAAGGACCTGCTCGAGTACGTGGTGGTCCACGAGATGGTGCATCTGCGCGAACCGACCCACAGCGATCGCTTCATGGCCATCCTGGCGAAACATTGGCCGCAATGGCGGGAGGCCCGCCAGGAACTCAACGAATTGCCGCTCGCCGCCGAATCGTGGTCTCGGTGAGCGCGGAGCTGCTCCTCTACCGCCCCTCTTCCATCGGCGCTTCGCTGACGTCATACCCCGCCTCCGGCGGAATGCGAAGCACCCGCCCCGACGCGCCCTCCCCCACCGTCGGCAGCACCGTCACGATCGGCTCGTTGCGTGCGCGCTCGATCGCCTCGGCCACGCTCGCACTGCGGGCGAGCTTGTGGAGATTGCGCAGCGTGGCGAACACGATGGTTCGCTGCCCCGCCTCCGCCTGCGCGATCGCATCGGCCGGACGGATCCACACAGAGTCCACCGACTCACTTCCATCGTGCGCCGCAACCTGCTCCACCGGCGCAGCCGCAAGATAGAAGTGTGTATCGAAGCGCTTGGGCATGAACTCAGGCGTGATCCAGTGCGCGAAGGGCACGAGCAGGTCGGTGGCGAGCTGCAGCGAGCCGGCCTCGACAAGGTCAAGCATCGTCGTCTTGCCGCCCACGAGATCGCTCCCGTGACTCGTCCGCAAAGCCTTCACCGCCGATTCAGCCAGCAAGCCCGACTCACCACGCGCCGAGCCAACAGCACCCCGCACTCCTCGAAGGTCTCACGCACCGCGCCGACACGCAGCGCCAGCGCCTTGTCATCGAGCCCTTCCGCACCCGCACAGTGCGCACGCAAGGCCTCATCGGCATCGCCGGCCTCGATTTTTCCGCCGGGGAACACCAGCGCCCCGGTCGCAAAGTCGATGCGGTGATGCCGCTCGACCATGAAGACCTCCAACGGCCCCCGGTCGTCGCGCAGCAGCAGGATGGTCGCCGAAGCAAGCGGCGTCGCAGGAGGAGTGGAGGTCATGTCTTGCGTGTGAACGGTTTGCCAGCCAACCTCAGACGCCGCTGAAGCGCGGAGCCACCTTCGGGAAGATCGCCCCGGTCGCCGTCTGCTCGAAGAACCCGCGTGCCACGTTGTGGGGGTGCGCGGCAGCTTCGGCAATGCTCAGCACCGGAGCGAAGCACACATCCGTGCCTTCGAGCAGCTCGCACCATTCCTGGCGCGTCTTGCTGCGGAAGCAGGCCGCGAAGCGGGCCTTGAGCGCCGGCCACTTCGAGCGGTCTTCCTGCTCCTTCGGGTTGACGTCGGTCATGCCCAGCTTCTCGAGCAGCAGCGCATAGAACTGCGGCTCCAGCGCGCCGATCGTGATGTGCCCGCCGTCCGCGCATTCGTAGACGTCGTAGTACGGCGAGTCGTGGAAGGCGCTGGGCCTGGGGCCGTCGATGTTGCCGGTGCTGCGCAGCCAGTGCACAAGCATGCCGAGCATGGAGGCCGCATCGACGACCGATGCGTCGATCACCCGGCCAGCGCCGCCTCCACGCACGTCAATCAGCGCGCAGGCGATGCCGAAGGCCAGGCTCAGCGCGCCGGCGGCATCACCCACGACGGTGGGTGGCACTATCGGCGTGTCGCCCTTGCGTGCGCCGAGCGACAGCAGCCCGGTGAGCGCCACGTAGTTGAGGTCGTGTCCTGCCGCCTGCGAAAGCGGTCCTTCCTGGCCCCAGCCCGTCATGCGGCCATAGACCAGGCGCGGATTGCGCGCGAGGCATTGCGCAGGCCCGAGGCCCAGGCGCTCCATCACGCCGGGGCGATTGCCTTCGATCAGTGCATCGGCCGACGCAACCAGGTCCAGCGCCTGCGCCAGGCCCTCGGGGCTCTTGAGGTCGATCAGCACATCGCGCTTGCCTTCGCGCAGCGGATTGCTGTGCACGACAGGGGCCGCCGATGAGAACAGCGCCGCCTTGTTGGGGCGCGCGATCACGGTCACCTCGGCCCCCATGGCGGCCAGCATGCGGCCGGCCACCGGCCCCGGGCCGATGCCCTCGAACTCGACGATGCGAACGCCCTGCAGGGGCAGTTGAATGCTCATGTTGTGTACTCCTTGATCCGATTCTCAGCCCTGCGGCTGGCGTGCCGGCCAATAGCGCTCGCGCAGCGCCTTCTTGTACAACTTGCCGGTCGGCAGGCGCGGCATCTTGTCGATGAAGTCGACCGAGCTGGGCACCATGTAGCGGGCCACCTTGCCACGCAGGAACTCGATCAGCTCCTCGGCCAGCTCGGACGTCGGGGCCACGCCTTCCGCGGGCTCGATGACGGCCTTGACCGCCTCGCCCATCTCCGCATCCGGCACGCCGATCACCGCCGCGTCGCCCACCTTCGGGTGCAGCGCCAGCGCATCCTCGATCGCCTGCGGATAGATGTTGACCCCACCCGAGATGATCATGAAGGACTTGCGGTCGGTGAGCGATGTCCACGGCGTGCCGCCTTTCACTTCTCGAATGTCGCGAGGTAAAGCCTGGCTTCCTTCGAGATGACTTCGCTCAGCCCTGGCAGCCTTTCAGCGAGGTGTGCAAGGTCCTGCAGGGTCTGCAGCGTGATCCTGGCGAGCTCGATGATGCGAGCCCTGACCCGTGCCTTCGGAATATCGCAACTGGCGCCGAACTCGAGCAGGCCCTGGCGGGCGGCGAAGAAGCTCCGGTTGCCATCGAGCGTGAGCGCCAAGCTGTCTTCGGGAATGTAGAGCCGCGTGCACACGATGTCGTAGGCCGGTGCCATCCTGACGTTGTCGAGGATATGGTCGTAGAGGACCCCGAAGTTCTTCATGTGAGCATCGCCGTTGCCCAGGATGCAGGACAGCGCGACCATGTCGAAGAGCTGCTGGCGCGCGGCAGGCAAGTGCTGCGCGGCGCAGTACAGGCGCAGCAGCTTGAGCACGAGGGCGTAGCTGCCTTCGTACTTTTTCTCGACGTCGCGTCCCGCGAGCACGAGCATGTCCTCGAAGCCGAGGATGCGGCCGTCACCCGGGCGGTCGAAGCGGCGCATCACGAAGAGTTCGCCGTCTTCGGAGAGGTGGAACTCAGGCACCGGCACGCCGGCGCGCTGCACGACGCTCATGCAGATGAATTCGTTGATGGAGAGGCCAGGGAACTCGCCCGGGCCGGACTTCACGATGATCTCGGCCGTGGCCACCGAGGCCTTGAAATCGGGCCGCGCCGCGTTCTCGGCGACGGGCGGAGCCTCCGGCACCAGGACCTTGGGTTGAACGCCGCTGAGGCCGCTGCGCAGCAAATAGGTGTCGACCAGGCGCGCGAACAGATCCTTCGAGCCGCGGCTGGCCAGCAGGTCCGCCAGGCGTTCGCCCTGCGGGGGCTCTCCGGTCGCGTTCGAGCCTTCCAGGGAGAACCTCAGTCGCCCGATGGGCGCCTGTGCGCCGACGACGGTCAACAGCAGCAACGGGTCCATCCCAGTGGTCTTGGCAAGGCGATTGCGTAGTTGCTCGAGGACGTAGCCCTCGGGAAGGTTCATCTGGAATATCGGATGGAGCGTCGGATGCTCGTAGGGCTTCACCCGAAACGGCATGCCGAGCGATGGTGCCGACGCAGGGCTCGCCCGGGGATCGAAAGTGAAGACATAGCCACCTTCGCGCTGCACACGTCCTGCGGGCCCCTGCGGGGTGTGCACCATCACGGTCGGGACGGGGTCAGCCACGCTCGTCTCCGATCAGCGACCCGATCTCCTCAAGGGTGGGCCGCTGCGCCGGCACGACCTGCAACTGCGCCCCGAGGGCCGCTGCGACACGTGCGTAGGATGAGATGGCCACCCCGGGCCGTCCGGCCTCCACGTGGATGACCTTGAGCCGGGGAATGCCGGCCATGGAGGCAACGTCGACGAGGCGAAGCCCGCGCGCTTGGCGCATTTCCTTGAGCTTCGCGCCCAGGGCCATGACGCTTGATTCGAAGTCGCTCATCAGATCATCTGGTATTTAATTAGATACTTTTTAGATGCCCGGGTCACGATGGAAGCGAGGCACTACGTCCTGCACGGGCACCTCGCCGAAGTCGCGGTCCGGCACCCGGCGCAGGAAGCCGCGCGCCTTGACCTGGGCGTCTTCGACGATCTGCTTGGCAGAGTAGATCGGCGCGAGCGTGCCGCTGGTGACGCTCGAAGCACTCGAGGACGTGCGCCAGGTCGCAGCCCGCCGATGGAGTCCCCGAGCGGATAGCCCATGTGCATCGGCTCGCCATCGGCCTCGCCGGTGATGTAGGTCAGGCCGCCCATCGCTTCGAAGATGCGCGTGAAGCCGGCGCGATCGCGTGGGGTGAGAAGGCTGGTGCCTAATGTCCATCTTTGACAAGCCTTGATAGCATTGGAGGTCGTTTGAAGGGACTCGCCATGGGCATGAATGTCAATCTCACGCCGCAGCTCGAAGAGATGGTCCGCGCCAAAGTGGCGTCTGGCATGTACACATCGGCCAGCGAAGTCGTGCGTGAGGCGCTGCGCTTGATGGACGAGCAGGATCGGCTCCGCGCAGCCAAGCTCGAGCACCTTCGGGAGGACATCCGCAAAGGGCTGGACAGCGGCCCGAGCGAGACCTGGAATGCGGAAGATGTGAAGCGCCAGGCGCGCGCACGTCGCTCCGGCAAGGCGGCGTAGGCATCCAATCGATGACGGCATCGACGTAGTGCGAGTTCTCCACGGGGCACGCGACATCGAGGAAGTCTTCGCGGCGGGTCAGTAGGCCTCGCGCGCTGCATCACACCTGAGCCCTCGCTGACCTTGGGGCGATCCGTTGTCACTCCATCGAAGGCCGGCGTACGCTGGTGCTCTTCTTCCTCACCAGGGCGGATGCAATGAACACACACGACGAACTCCAGCGCACCATCCAGTCGATGGTGCAGCCCGGCAAGGGACTGCTCGCTGCGGACGAAAGCGGCCCCACCATCGCGAAGCGATTCGCGAGCATCGGTGTCGAATCCAGCGAGGAAGCACGGCGCGCATGGCGCAGCCTGCTGCTGTCGACCCCGGGGCTGGGCGAATTCATCAGCGGCGTGATCCTTTATGAAGAGACGCTCGGCCAACGCGGCGACGATGGCACGCCCATGGCCGAGCTGGCGCTGCGCCAGGGCATCGTGCCCGGCATCAAGGTCGATGCCGGCAAGGGACCGCTGGCGCTGTCGCCCGGCGACGAGATCACCCATGGCCTCGATGGCCTGCCCAAGCGACTCGAAGGCTACCGCCAGCAGGGCGCGCGCTTCGCCAAGTGGCGCGCGGTCTACAACGTGAGCGACACGCTGCCGGGCCGCGCCGCGGTGGAGGCGAACGCCGAATCGCTGGCGCGCTACGCTGCCATCTGCCAGGAGGCAGGCGTGGTGCCCATCGTCGAGCCTGAGGTGCTGCTGGACGGCGACCACACCATCGCGCGCTCGGCCGAAGTGACCGAAGCCGTGCTGCACGAGGTGTTCCACGCCTTGCACCGGCACCACGTGGTGCTCGAGCACATGCTGCTCAAGCCCAGCATGGTCGTGCCGGGCAAGAAGCAGCCGGCGCAGGCGAACGCCGCCGAGGTGGCGGAGGCGACGCTGAAAGTCCTGCGCCGCACGGTGCCCGCGGCGGTGCCCGGCGTGTTCTTCCTCTCCGGCGGGCAGACGCCCGAGCAGGCGAGCGAACACCTCGACGCGATGAATCGCCTCGGGCCGCAGCCATGGCACCTGAGCTTCTCGTATGGGCGCGCGCTGCAGGAACCACCGCTGGAGGCTTGGCGCGGACAGGCCGCCAAGCTGCGCGAGGCGCAGGAAGCCCTGCTCAAGCGCGCCCGGCTCAATGGCGCCGCGAGCCGGGGGGCCTACACCGAGCAGATGGAGCTTGCCTAAGGCGGTAAGCTTGTTCGCCGAATCACACCAAGAGGAGACGCGGACATGAGTAGCCTGCAGGGCAAGACACTGTTCATCACCGGCGCCAGCCGCGGCATCGGCCTTGCCATCGCCAAGCGCGCCGCGGCCGACGGCGCCAACATCGCGCTCATCGCCAAGAGCGCCGAGCCCAACCCGAAGCTGCCGGGCACGATCTACAGTGCGGCCGAGGAGATCGAAGCGGCCGGCGGCCAGGCGCTGCCGATCGCAGGCGACATCCGCGACGAGGCCAGCGTGCTGGCCGCGGTGGCGCAGACGGTCGAGCGCTTCGGCGGCATCGACATCCTGGTCAACAACGCCAGCGCCATCAGCCTCACGCCGACACCCGCGACGCCGATGAAGCGCTTCGACCTGATGTTCGGCGTCAACGTGCGCGGCACCTACCTGTGCACCCAGGCCTGCCTGTCCCACCTGATCGAGGCAGGAAAGCAGGGCCGCAATCCGCACGTGCTGAACATGAGCCCTCCCCTGTCGATGAAGCCGCACTGGTTCCAGCAGCACGTCGCGTACACGATGGCCAAGTACGGCATGAGCGAATGCACGCTGGGCCACGCAGCCGAGTTCAAGCCGCACGGGATCGGTGTCAACAGCCTGTGGCCGCGCACCGCGATCGCGACCGCGGCGCTGCAGATGATCCCCGGCGTCGACATCGCCAGGTGCCGCAAGCCGGAGATCCTGGCCGACGCGGCGTACCTCGTCCTCACGAGCGACGCCAAGACCGTCACCGGCAATTTCTTCATCGACGACACGCTGCTTGCCCAGCATGGCATCACCGACCTGGAGCCATACAGCGTCACGCCCGGAACGAAGGACTTCGTCCCGGACTTCTTCGTGGACTGAGGCGACTCATCGGGTTGGTCGGCGCAGGGGCCGCGCCGGCGGGAGAGCCGAATGGTCCCGCCAACGTCCATGTATGCCACGGCAGCGGGAACTGACGCGGAGGCATCGTTACTTATCGGCCGTCGTGCTCCGTTGGCCAATCCTGGCGGGAAGGGGCTCGCCATCGTATGGAGAAACGTGATGCAAGGCATCAACCCGGCCACCGATTCGCCCCTTCGCACACTGTTGCGCTCGTTGTTCGATGGAAAGGAGAACGCCCAGTCCGCCGCCGCTGTCACCCTGGAAAAGGCGTTCAGCTCCCTCGAGCGGGGCGACACGGATAAATGCGCCCACGCGGCGGAGCTGTTCGCCGGTGCCGCGACGAATGGCCTCGTCGACGAGTACGCGCTCCCGATCCTGCTCTCTTGCATCCCGGAAGGCGTGAAGCGTGGCGCGCTGTATGTGTACCTCGCTCGAGCGATGACAGCCGAGCACGTCGATGCGAAGTCCTGGCACTTCCAGTTCCTGCTCGATGCAGCATGCGATGACGAGCATCTCGGCTCCGAACATGCGCTGGCGCTCCTGAACGCTTGCAGCGAGCACTTCGCGGCGCACCATGTCACCTACGTCGACGCCTGGGACAAGTTGCACGCGCTCCTGGCGAAGATCTGGGCTGAACCGCAGGTCGAGGCCTTGGGCACACTCGTGAGAGCGGCGCATGCGGCAGGCATCGCAGGGGCCGAGCGCTGGGTGGAGGTCGTGGAAAAGGCCATGAAGGCCATGCCCTCGGCAGAAGAGGCCAAGCGCTCGACGAAGACGAGGGTGGCGGCGTTCGACGACGCACTTGTGCTCGAGATCGACCAATTGCGCGACAACGACAAGCTGTCGGCGGCCGACGCGCTGCACCTGCTCGAACTGCGCGCGAAGCACCATCCGGCCTTGTTTGTCTCCGAGGGGTGCTGCGAGCTGATCCTGCGGCTTGGCAGGCTTGTGCTCGGGCCGGGCGAAACGCTGCCGCCGGCCTTCGCAGTGCTCGGCCCGCAGGCCCTGATCCATCTGCCGAGCCCATCGAAGGTCCTCGAATGGTTCAAGCTGCTTGCCACCGGCGACCCGGTGCTGCCGATGCACGTTCTCGAAACGATGGCAAAAGAGCTTTCAAACAAGATCTGGCTGGATCACACCGCGCCCAATGCGCCAGGCCACGGCAAGTGGACACTGGACGATCTCGTCAAGCTTGAGCGTGTGCTCGGCAAGCCGATTTGCAGCCTGGATGCCTGGATTGCCGTTGCGGACTCCCAGATCTCGAACCGGCCGTGGATTGCCGTTGAGATCTCGGGCCAGCAGTGGCACGCCTCCACGTCCATGTTGACGCGTTCGATCCCCCTTGCTCCAACGGATGAACAGAAGTTCCTGCAGCTACGCATTCTTCAACGAAAGCTGAACATTGCCTTGCAGAATGCGGATGAGGGGCATATCCGGCTCGATGCAAAAAAACTGCAAAAGGTCGCTTTTCTATGCTGCGCGCTCGGGGGTGATGACAAGTGCGTTGCGCTGCTCAAGGCCATTGCCAAGCGGGTTTGCGAGGTGCTGATGCAGGTGCAAGGGGACGACGAGGGACTACGGCTCATGGAGAGCTTCTTCGCGGCCGACGAATGGCCCTTCCTGCGAGCGCTCTTCGAGGAGCATGCGCCGGCTCAGTGGGACACCCTCCAGGTGTGTGCGGGGGGATGGATGGAGGCGCAGTACCTCGCGGCAAATGCGGGGAAAACGCCCCAAGTGGAACTGAAGTTTCTCGAGCGCATCATTGCACCGAGGTCGCCGCAGTGGCTATGCGACATCCGGTCCGCCCACAGCGGGGCGACGGCATGGGCAACGGCAGCGTCAGGTTCGATGCCGAGATGCTTCGCCTAGTGGTCGCCTGCGCAACCTCGACCCAGGGCCACGATGAGTTAAAGAAGAGGCCGCGGCCTATCTGCACCGGTATTTCTCCGGGCTGTCGATCGAAAGCCGCAATGCAGTGCTCTCCCAGCCGGGCGCCCAGCAGGCGATGGATGTCGCGCTGATCACCTTTGACCTTGAGCTCGTCCTTGCCGGACAAGGTGAAAGAGGCCTTCAAGAATCTCACGACCGCGAAGTGCGAAATCGCCGCGGAGATGTATGTCAATGCCTGCGTGAAGGGATGCGTGTTCGAGCTGGAGAACCTGCTCCTTCAGGTGCCGCCCGTGGTGGGCAAGCGTGAGCTGTATCTCAGCCTTGCCAAGGCGATGGAATCGGCGAAGGGACGGCATGTTCGTGGACTTCTTGAATCTGCTGGAATGGGCCGCCGATGACAAGGAGCTTGGATCGGAGGGGGCGATCGAGCTGGTGGAGCTCTACAGTCACAGTCACTACCATGCAGACGGCAAGGTCTTCGACCCCACCGATTGGCATGGAGTATTCAAGCTCCTGCTGGCTTGCGGTGCGCCGCCGAGGCAGAAGGCTGAGCTCATGTCCCCGATCGAGAGCTTGATACTCGCGGGGCTCGGCGAGGAAGATGGGCCAGACCCCTACGAGCTGATTTACTGCATCACGGGGCTGGCGCCCGGATCAGCATTGTTTTCAGAAGGCTTTCTTGAGCAAGTTGGGGATCAGATCTCCCGGACGATCACCGCGAACCCGGCCCAGTGGACCGTGATAGATCTCGCCAAGCTTGACTCTGCGCTCAAGTTCCCGCTCTGCAGCCTCAACATCTGGCACATGCTCCGGACGAACAGTCCGCAGGACCTGATGACCGCCATGGCGGAAGAGCACCTTGATGCGAGCAGGACAGAGTGGCTGCTGGCGGAGCTCCGCACGATCCTCATCACAAACCCGCACCTGTTCACTGTCCAGGATCTCTGGCGCCTGCTGAGCACACACTGTGGCCTGCTCCCGTTCAGCCAGGAGTGGGTCACGCACCTCGCTGACGGCGCTTGCAATGCGTTGCTGAATGACCCCCACATGCTGATCGACGTCCTCGGGATCAAGCCTTGGGCGATGGCCATCAGCTCGCTTAAGCGGGCAAGCAATTGGCCCATCCTTATAAGGCAGGTGCTCGAACTGGCAAGACAGCAATCTCTTCCGCAGAACAGCGAGGTGTTCATCGCGCTGGCGCCGCCATCCGCGGCCTGGATCAGCGACATGATCAAGCTGGATTGCGAACTGCTGGCGTCGGCCAAGGTGAATGGGCAGATCGGCTTCGTCCGCCTGTTGCTCACCTGCGCCGAGCATGCCGCCGCAAGCCAGAAGTCCAAGGCGAAAGCCTTCCTGGCCATGTTCGTCGCCGCGTTGCGGCAGCGCGATGGCCTCGAAGCGCTACTCGATGATCCTGAGATGGGTCCATTGACCGAGATGGCCATGCGCACCCTGGGGGCCGCCCCTTGGATGGACGGCCCCCCCGAGCCGCAAATCGCCGTCGATGACTCCGTTGGCAGCGACAGACGAGACCAGCACGAACTCCGAAGGCGAGAACCACACGAGCTCCGAAAGCGGGATCGGCGATGACGAAACCAGCGATCTGGAAAGGAGCTCGTGAAGGCGGCCGACCTGCACCACTTCACGTCAGCCTCGGCGCCACGCGCCACTGCAGCGACGCCCTCGGATCCATCGCGATGGCCGGACTTGATCCGGCCATGTCGCGCGCTCATACTCCACGCCTCCACATCGTGCAGGAGCGCCGACGATGGGCAGGAAGTCGAAGCACGCGCGGCGATCGGCTGCAGCCGGCGCGCGGCCGCAGTCGCAGGCTGGATCGCTCGGCTCGGCCCTGCGGCTTTTTCCCCGGTGGCTTGGGCGGCCGTGGCCTGATCGTGGTGGCCATCGTGGCCGCGCTGCTGGGCTTCGTCGGCATGCAGTGGCTGGCGCCGGAAGCCTCCGGCAAGGCTGGCATGTCCAAGCCCATCATCGGCGACGGCACGCGCGGCCCGATCGGCATGGCCTGGGTGCCCGGCGGCGCGTTCCCTGATGGGCAGCGACCACAAGCTGGCGCAGCGCCAACGAAAAGCCCGCTCACACGGTCCGCGTCAAGGGCTTCTGGATGGACCGGCACCACGTCACCAACGCGCGAGTTCCGCCGCTTCGTCGAGGCAACCGGGTACGTGACGACGGCCGAGCGCAAGCCGCGAGTGGGAGACCATCGCGCCGCAGCTGCTACCAGGCACGCCGAGGCCGCCCGACGACGAAGCTCGTGGCCGGCGCGATGGTCTTCGTCGGCACGCCCTAGGTGGTGGACTACCGCGACTTCTCGCGCTGGTGGGCCTACGTGCCCGGCGCGAACTGGAAGCACCCCGGGGGCCGGGCAGCAGCATCGAGGGCAAGGACGAGCATCCCGGTCGTGCAGGTCAGCTACGAAGACGCGCAGGCCTACGCCAAGTGGGCCGGCAAGCGCCTGCCGACCGAGGCCGAATGGGAGTTCGCCGCGCGCGGCGGGCTGGAGCAGGCGACCTTCGCATGGGGCAACGAGTTCGCGCCGGACGGCAAGCAGATGGCCAATGTCTGGCAGGGCCAGCAGACGCGGCCCTTCCCGGTGGTGAGCGCGAAGGCCGGCGGCGCGGTCGGCACGAGCCCGGTCGGCAGCTTCCCGGCCAACGGCTACGGCCTGTACGACATGACCGGCAACGCATGGCAATGGGTGGCCGACTGGTATCGCGCCGACCAGTTCGCGCGCGTCGTGCAAAAGCGGCGAGAAGCAGGTGGATCCGCAAGGGCCCGTCGGAGAGCTGGGACCCCGACCGAGCCCGGCGTGCCCGAAGGCGCCCCCAGGCGCGTGACGCGCGGCGGCTCCTTCCTGTGCAACGAGGCCTATTGCATGAGCTACCGGCCGAGCGCGCGGCGCGGGACCGATCCCTACAAGCGATGTCGCACCTGGGCTTCAGGCTCGTGATGACGCAGGAGCACTGGCAGGCGGTAGGCCGCCACGACCAATCATCGGAGAACGTGATGAGCAATCCATCTTTCCCGAAGTGGCAGCGACTGAGCCGCTGGCGCTGCCTGGCATGTGATGGCCCCTGCTCGTCGGTGTGCTCCCGCGGCACCGGCGGCTGGGCCGCGACCCCTTGCCCTCGTGGAACAACAGCGACAACAAGTACGCGATCTTCAAGTTCGTCGCCGACGTGCAGCGCGAGGGCTCGCCCACCTGGGTGCCGCCGGCAGAGCGCATCGCCGTGTTCGACAACGACGGCACGCTGTGGACCGAGTACCCGCAGTACACGCAGGTGATGTTCATGCTCGAGCAGGTGAAGGCCGAGGCGCCCAAGCACCCCGAGTGGAAGGACAACGCGGCCTTCAAGGCGCTGGTGGCCAAGGACGAGGCCGCCCTGCATGCGGCCGGCGAGAAGGCATTGCTCGAACTGCTGGCCGAGGCCAACGCCGGCATGAGCACCGAGGCCTATGACAAGACGATCCGCGACTGGCTCGCCAATGCCAAGCACCCGAAGTTCAACCGGCCGTACACCGAGCTGGTGTACCAGCCGCAGATCGAGCTGCTGAAGTTCCTGCGCGCCAACGGCTTCAAGACCTTCATCGTTTCCGGCGGCACGCTCGAATTCATGCGGCCGTGGAGCGAAGTCGTCTACGGCATCCCGCCCGAGCAGGTGGTGGGCTCAGCCAGGTCGATCCGCTACGACATGCAGGCCACCCCGCACACGCTGATGCGCGAACCCAAGCTCGGCTTCAACGACGACGGACCCGGCAAGCCGGTGGGCATCTACACGCCACATCGGCCGCCGGCCGATCCTCGCCTTCGGCAACTCCGACGGCGATCTGCAGATGCTTCAGTACACGATGGCCGGCAGCGGCCCGCGCATGGCGCTGATCGTGCACCACGACGACGCCGAGCGCGAAGCCGCCTACGACCGCCAGTCCAAGGTCGGCAAGCTCGACAAGGCACTGGACGAGGCCAGGGCCAAGGGCTGGAACGTGGTCAGCATGAAGAACGACTGGAAGCAGATCTTCCCGGACGCTTCGAAGTGAGGCTTCCGAGCGCGATCAGGGCAAACGAAAGTGCCTGCGATCGGGCAGGCCCTAGACCGCGCCGTCGCGCATGCGCTGCACCACCTCGTCGCGCCCGCTCACGCCGAGCTTGCCGTAGACGTTCTTGAGGTGCCACTTGACCGTGTCGAGCGAGAGCTCGAGCGCGCGTGCGATGCGCTTGTTCGGCATGGCCTGCATCAGCATCTGCACGATCTCGGCTTCGCGCGGGCTCAGCGACACGATGGGCTTGCGTTGCTCGCGCCGCTCGGCCACCTGGCCCGCCTTCGCGGCGGCTTGCTGGTCGCGCGCGGCGGCCTGCAGCCGCTCCGCATAGAAGCCCAGCACGGGGTCGAGCTGCGCATCGCGCCCGACTTCCGCGATCAGCGACACGGCCTCCTCAGTGCGAGTCCAGCAGGGTGCGCACCAGCCCGAGTCCCATCTGCTCGGCATAGTCCTGGATCTGTTCCGCGTAGGCGATCGCATCGAGCGGCCGACCGGACAGCCAGCGCGCGCGGCTGACCACCAGCATCACGCGCAGGCACGGTGTCGGGAATGGAGACCCGCTCGAGCACGTCGGCACGCTCCTCCAGCAGCTTGAGCGCCGCGGCCGTGTCGTTCAGCTCGTAGAGCACTTCGCCGAGCAGGCCGGCGGCGAGGCAGCTCGCGTCGATGCAGCTCGCGCCGCGCTGGTCGGCTTCGAAGAGCACGTCGCGGTAGATGCGCTCGGCCTGGATCATCTGGCCTTCCACGGCATGCGTGAGGCCGACCAGGCAGCGCCCGCCGAGCACGCCGAACGGCGTGCCGAGCAAAGGCTTGCCGTGCACCAATGGCGCCTCCGTGTCGAGCTGCGCGCGCCGGGCCATCTCATAGTCGCCGCGATACAGGTGAATCCAGGTCAGCAGGTTGCGGCGGCCGGTCAAGGCGATGCCGTCGGCATCGTCCGGCGCATCGATCAGCTCCGGAAGGATGGCCATGGCGGCCGCCGTGTCGTCGCGCTGCACGGCGTGCAGGCCGCGCAGCAGCGTGAGCCGGTAGCGCTCCACCGGCGCCGCGCCGGCCATGTCCTGCTGCAGTTGCGCGATGCTGCGCGCGCAGTCGTCCAGGCGGCGCTCGTACACCTGCCCCCATGCCACCCACAGCCTGAGCCCGGCGCGCTCGTGGACGATGGCCTCGGGCAGCTGGCGCACGAGCCCCACCAGCTGGCGCAGCTCGCCCTTGACGAACAGCTCGGTGGCGCTCGCCTCCACGAGGTCGGCAGCGGCATGCACCTCGCCGGCGCGCAGCGCGTGATGCACGGCATCGTGGGGCATGCCACAGCCGGCGAACCAGTGCCACGCGGCGACATGGACCCGGCGACGCTCGGCCTCGGGCAGGGCCTCGAAGTGCGTGAGCAGCACGTCGCGCAACAGCGGGTGCATGCGCCACCAGCCCTCGGGATAGCGTGGCCCGGCAGGCACCGTGAACAGGCCCTGCGCCTCCAGCCGCCCCAGCAGCTCGGCGCTGGCCGCCACCGCCTGCGGCCCTTCGAGCAGCGCGGCGCACAGCGCGGCGTTGAAGTGCTCGGGCGCGGCGGCGCGCACCAGGAACTGCAGCTCGAAGGCCGTCAGCCGCGACAGCACCTCATGCTCGAAGTAGCTCGCGAAGGTCTGCGCATCGAGCACCCGCTCGCCGTGGGCCGCACCAGCGGGGTCGCCGCCGCGGCGCAGCTCGACGCACAGCAGCTTCAGGCCCGCGGCCCAGCCATCGGTCAGCTCGTGAAGCGAGCGTGCCTTGCGCTCGTCGATCTCGCCGAGAAAGCTCCTGAGCAACTGCGCCGATTCGGCGGGCGTGAAGCGCAGCTCGTCGAGGCCCAGCTCGAACACCTGTTGCTGGTCGCGCAGCCGCGCGAGCGACAAGCCCAGCGGGCTGCGCGATGCGAACGCGCATTGCAGCGTGGCCGGCCCGTAGTCGAGCAGGAGCTGCAGCGCCAGCAGGACGCGCGCATCGCGCAGGTGGTGGGCACGTCGAACATCAGCACCAGCTCGCGCCGATGGGCCGCGATGCTGCGCACCAGCGCGATCGCCATGCGCTCGATGGCCTGCTCGTCGCTGCCGCGTCCGGCCAGCAGCGATGCCTCCTGCACGAGCGCGGCATCGATGTCGCCCATGCCCGCGAGCAGCGCATCGAAGAAGCGCGCCGGTCGTCGTCGCCCAGTGCAAGGCGGGCATCGTCGGCTCGTTTCCGGCGCTCAACGCGCGCCCGGCCGCCGAATTCGAACGCTGGATCGACCGGATCGAGCAGGAGCTGGCCGAGCATGACCGCGCCCATCCCGAGTCGCCCGCCGCGCCGTATGCGGTGAACCTGATCCTGCACAAGACCAATGACCGGCTGGAGCACGACGTGGAGGTCTGCGTACATCAAGGCGATCCTGCCCGCCGGGGACATCGTGGCCGAGCTTCGTCGCGAATTCGAGGCGGCGCGGGCGCGCCTTAGCCCTTGACTTCCTCGGCCAGCCGCGAAATGAGATTGGCAATGGCAGTCTTGCGGCCCTTGTCCAGCGGCATGTCGGGAAGACGCGCCAAGGCCGCCTCGACACTGACGTACCCGTGCGCCAGCAGCGCCCGGTTGAACACCCGGTCCTTCTCGCGGTTCGCGGCGCACTTGCTGAGGAACAGATCAAGTACGTCAGGCAGAAGCCCACGCGGCCTTCGGTCTGATCGGACTGGACTCGTACCAGACGGCCCCGCCAGCCTGCCGGCAGGCTGGCGGTGGTCGAGTCCACACCCTGGGCGTAGTAAGCCGTGGGTCTCGTGGAACTGCGAACCTTCGCCAATGGCGCCGTCGATGAGATCGGCCTTGTCCTCCGCGTTCATGGGAAAGATGTCTGCCTCGTTGGACATCACGCACTCGGCCGGCGGCCGGGGCACTGATCCCAGGATGGATTGGCTACCCAAGACGATGAATTCGTACTCGTTCGTGATGCGCGCAGCGGCACGAATCAGATGCTCGAGTTCATGAAGTTGCACGGGCGCGCTCCTTCAGTCCCTTGACCTTGCTGATGATGGCCAGACGGGTTGCTTCGGGCAGCAGTGTGGACATGGGCGAGGCCTGCCGCAGTTGCCGCCCTTCTTCCGTGTCGGCAATGGCGACGTCCCAGTCCTGGGTCGCCACGATGTGGACCCAGCGTTGCAACAGCGGGCGGCTGTTGGGATCGTCGCGCGTCAACCACCGCGAAATCGTTCAGACCATCATCGCCGCGGCCGTGGTGCCGGCATTCATGCACTTCTTCGGCGTGTTCATGCAGGTGCACTGGTAAGGCACGGAGAGGAACTCGATCATCAGGAAGGCCGCCGCGCCCAGCACCGGCGGCGTGATCTGCCCGCCCGTGGACGAGGCCGCCTCCACTGCCGCGGCGAACTCGCGCTTGTAGCCCACGCGGATCATCGCGGGGATGGTGAGCGAGCCGACCGTGACCGCATTGGCCACGGACGAGCCGCTCAACATGCCGAACATGGCCGAGCCGAACACGCTGACCTTGGCCGGGCCGCCGGCATAGCGCCCGGCGATTGCCGAGGCCACGTCGAGGAACAGCTGCCCCAGGCCGATGCGCGTTGCCAGCACGCCGAACAGCACGAAGTGGAAGACGTAGGTCGCCACCACGCCCACCGCCACGCCGTAGATGCCCTGGCTGGTGAGGTACTGGTGGTTGATGAGCTGGCTCCAGGGGCGCCCGCATGCTTGAGCAGGCCCGGGAACCACGTGCCCCAAAGCGCATAGGCGATGAAGACCATAGCGATCACCGGCAGCGGCCAGCCGAGCGAGCGGCGCGTCGCTTCGAGCAGCGCGACCAGCAGGATCGATCCCATCACGACATCGATCGCGAGCGGGTTGCCGACGCGGAAGGTGAGGTCCTCGAAGATGTACGGGATGTAGAGCACCGACGCGGCCACCGCCAGCGCAAGCACCCAGTCGAACCAGGGCACGCTGCCGGGCCGCCACCAGCGCGATTCGGCCGGATGCTCGAGCAGCGCCTTGCGGTGCGGGAACACCAGGAACACGAGGCCCAGCACGAAGGCCAGGTGCACGCCGCGGTGCGTGATCTCCTGCAGCAGTCCGAAGCCCGCGGTGTAGTAGTGGAAGATCGACAGCAGGATCAGGAGGCCGCCGACCAGCGTCGCCGCCGCCGGCGCCAGCGGCCGGAAGCGCATCTCGGGGTCGAACTTGCGCTCCAGTTCATCGAGCTCGCGGACGTCGAGTGTGGCGGCGGTCATGGGCGGCTTACTTCAGCAGGCCGGCTTCCTTGTAGAACTTTTCCGCGCCCGGATGGAACGGGATGCCCGCGCCCTTCACCGCGTTTTCCTTGGTGATGAGCTTGCCCTTGGCGTGGCCCGCGGCAAGCTGCTTCTGCGTGGCGTCGGAGAACAGCGACTTGGTGATCTCGTACACCGTGGCCGCATCGGCCTTGTCGCTGGTGACCCATTGCGCGCCCACGGCCAGGGTCTTCACCTCGCCCACGCCCTTGTAGGTCTCGGCGGGAATGGTGCTCTGGCCGAAGAATGCCCACCCCTCCAGGCCCAGAGCTACGTCCGATACCCGCTCACGACCATCTTTGGCAGCGTGGGCAACGTGCGCGTACTGCGCGCCTTGGCGACCGACCGCTCGCCGCAATCGGCGCCCCAACTCGCGCGCCTGGCCGGTCTTTCACCTCAGGGCGTACGGCTGGTCTTGGACACGCTCGCTCGGCAGCAACTGGCGAAGGTCCACGGCTCAGGCCGGGCCCAGCTCTACGCCCTGAACGAATCGCACCCGTTCGCGAGCGCGCTCGTCTCCCTTTTCCAAGAGGAACAGCAGCGCTGGGAGCGGCTGCTCACAGCCATTCGAGAGGTGCTGGCCAGGAAGGGCCCTGCAGTGCGAGCAGCGTGGCTCTATGGGAGCGTCGCGCGCGCAGAGGACACGACGCGCAGTGACCTGGACATCGCGCTCCTGGTCTCATCCAGCGACGTTGCCGATCAGGTTCGGGAGGACCTGATGCCACTCGAGGACGAGCAGCAGCTGCGCATCTCCCTGACTGCCTTGACGCCCAAGGAGCTTGCCGCACTGCCTCACGATGACCGTTGGTGGTCCGACGTCGTGCGCGACGCCCGAGTTCTCAAGGGTTTGGCGCCGGGCGCTGCGAAGCGCCAGGTAGCGAAGGCGACGGCATGACGAACAAGGGCCCGCGCAGGGCGGCCACCGACGGCGAATGGTCAGGTCGACTGACTCAGGCGCGCGAGGAAGCTGAACGGCTGATTGCTGAGCTCGACGAGTTCGCGGCATGGGCTGAAGGTGTGCTCTGACACATCGCCTTGCGCGCGAGGCTTACAAGGCCGAGGGGCGAGCCGTGCGCCGGCGTGCCGCTTCGCGCCGGGCAAACAGGTAGAGACTCTCGACCTTGGCGCGCGCCCAGGGTGTCTTGCGCAGGAACTTCAGGCTCGAAGCGACGCTGGGGTCGCTGGTGAAGCAGCGGATCTCGATGCGCCGACCGAGTTCTTCCCAGCCGAAGTGATCGACCAGGGCAACGAGCATCATCTCGAGGGTGATGCCGTGCAGGGGGTTGCGAGGCTGCGCGCCCGGCATGGGGTCGACCGAGGCCGGTTGACCGCTTGCCTTCACTTCTTCTTCTTGCTGCGGTCGGGCACCACGGTGGTGACGGTGGGGTTCACGGCGAAGGGCGAAATCGGCTTGGCGGGAGACTTGTCGTGCTTCGGCTTCTTCGTTTCCTTGTTGGTGCGTTGCTGGCCTTTGGGCATGTCGACTCTCCTTGGATTGGGCCGGTCAAGGCCCGCGAGACGGGCCGCCGTGACCGGCGATCCTTGGATGATAGCTACAGGCCGGTGCGCCGATCGGCCAGCGGATAGGCCGGGTCGTTGTAGCCCGGGGTCGAGGGATGACCCGGTTTCACCAGCGAGTCGACCAGCGCTTCGTCATCCGCGTCGATGCTGCATTCGAACGCGCCGAAATAGTCCTGCCACTGCGCGAGCGTGCGGGGCCCGGCGATCACCGCGCTCACCGCCCGGTTCGCCAGCACCCAGGCCGTCGCGAAATGGGCCAGCGCCACGCCCTTGCTGTCGCAATGCGCCTTCAGCGCCTGCGCGATCGCGAGCGACTCGGGGCGGAACTCTGTCTGCAGGATGCGCTTGTCGCCGCGCCCGGCCCGAGTGTCTTGGGCAGGCGTATCGCCGGGCAGGTACTTGCCGGACAGCACGCCTCGCGCGATCGGGCTGTAGGACACCACGCCGAGCCCCAAGTGCAAGCAGGCCTCCAGCACCTCGACCTCGGGCTGCCGGTTGAGCAGGTTGTAGTAGGGCTGGCACACCACCGGCCCGGGCATGTTCAGCTCGCGCGCGACATGCACCATCTGCGCGATGCGCCAGCCGCGGAAGTTCGAGACGCCCCAGTAGCGGATCTTGCCCGCGCGCAGCAGCGCCTCGATGGCCCGCAGCGGCTCCTCGAGGTCCATGCCGTTGTAGTCGCGGTGCATGTAGTAGATGTCGACGTGATCGGTACCCAGCCGTTGCAGGCTGGCCTCGCATTCGTGCAGCACCCAGGCCCGCGAGTAGTTCGCCTCGTTGGGGCGCCTGGACATCTTGTTGCCGACCTTGGTGGCGAGGACCCACTCATGGCGCTCTCCCTTGAGCAGCTCGCCCACCATCGCTTCGGATGCGCCCGTGGTGTACACATCGGCGGTGTCGATGAAGTTGACGCCATGCTCGCGCGCATGGGAGGCGATGCTGCGCGCCTCGGCGAGATCGGTCTGGTCGCCGAACATCATCGTCCCGAGGCACAGCTCGGACACCTTGAGCGGGCTCTTGCCCAGGTTTCGATATCGCATGAGGCCTCCTTCGCATGCCGGCACGGCGCCCGCAACGGCTCACGATGTTAGCCGCGTGCGATCAAGCCCTGCCCGGCCGCCTGCCTCTGTGCCGCGGTATGGATCAGCAGCGCGCCGACCACGAGCGCCACGCCGAACAGTTCGTGCGCGGAAGGCGGCGCGCCGAGCGCCACGCCCATCAGCAACGCCGACACCGGCACGAAGTTGAGAAAGGCGGTGCCGGTCACGATGCCCAGCGCCCTGACGCCGAAGTTGTAGGCCAGCACCCCGAACACCGTCGGCACCGCGCCGATGTACAGCAAGGCATGCCACGACAGGGCCAGGTCCGCGGCCGAGGGCACGCTGGCCACATGCAAGGCCACGCCGAGCAGGGCCGCAAGCAGCAGCAGCGGCCACGATGCCAGCGCGGTCAAGGCGCTGTACTCCAGCACGTTCAAGCACGGCAGCCGTGCACCGCTGCGCGTGTAGCCGATCCAGCCCAGCGTGCCGGCCAGCGCGGTCAGGTCGCCGACCACCGTGGAGGGCGCATCACCGCCGCTTTCCAGGACGCCGGAGACGATGACCACGCCGGCCAGCGCCATGGCCGTGCCCACGAAGGCCGCCCGCGTGGGCCTGATGCGATCGACGGCCCAGCGCACCAGCTGGGTGGTGATGGGCATGGTGGCCATGACCACGGCGCCGTGCGAGGGCACCGAATTCGCGAGGCCCACGAGCACCAGCGTGCCGAACAGGCCATAGCCGAAGAACCCGCTCACCGCCAGCCGCGGCGCATGGGCGCGCAGCTTGCGCCACGGAGCCTCGCTGCGCCACAGCAGCAGCGACGCGAAGCCCAGGGTGGCCAGCGTGTAGCGGATGAAGGTGAACCACACCGGGTCCACGTGCGACAGCACGGGCTTGCCGACGAGGAAGAGGCTGCCCCAGGCCGAGGTGGCCAGCAGCAGCGCCGCGACCCCCAGTGCGCGCGAGTTCGAGTTCATGCCGACCACTCCTGTCCTGTCAGAGACGATGGATGGAGTCTGGTCGGCGAGCCCCCGGCGCGCCATTCGCATGTTTGGACCGGGGCCTCAGGATTTACGAACAGACTTCGCGAGCCTGCGCTTCCACAATGCAGCCATGGAGCTCTACCAACTCAAGACCTTCGTCGCCGTCGCCCAGGAGGGCAACCTCACCCGCGCCGCCGAGCGCGTGTTCACCAGCCCGCCGGCCGTCAGCGCGCAGATCAAGGCGCTGGAAGACGAGCTGGGCGTGAAGCTGTTCGAGCGCACGCCGCGCGGCATGACGCTCAGCGAGGCCGGCCGTCGCCTGCTCGATGAAGCCGAGCGCACCCTGAGTTCGGCGCAGCGCATACGCTCGGCGGCCGAGCAGTTGCGGGGTGCCGCGCGCGGCGTGGTGCGATTCGGCACCGTCAGCGACCCGCTCTCGCTGCGCCTGGGCGAGGTGCTGCTCAAGCTGGCCGAGCGCCATCCCCAGGTGGCGCTGCAGCTGCAGCAGGGGCTGTCGTCGTCATCGCTGGCCGCCGTGCGGCGCGGCGAGCTCGACTGCGCCTACGTGATGATCGACCAGGAGCGGCTGGAGGGCCTGCACATCGAGCGCCTGGGCCAGGTCGACCTGGTGGTCGCAATGCCGACGGCGATGGCCGCTGCCAACCCGGCGCCGTCGCTGCAGCAGCTGACCGCCCTGCCCTGGGTCGGCACGCCCGGCACCTGCGCGCTGCGCAGCCATCTCGACGGGCTGTTCGCGTCGGCTGGCCGCGAGTACCAGGAGGGCACGATGGCCGACACCGAGGGCTCGCTGCGCAGCATGGTGGTCAGCGGCTTGGGCGCCGGCATCGTGCGCCTCGACCAGGCGCAGCAGGCCGAGCGCAACGGCGAACTCAGGATCTGGCCGGGCTGGCGCGCACACACCTGGATCTGCTGGGCCTCGCCGCCCGAGGCGCGCTGCACGGATGCGGTGCTGGCGGTGCGCTCGGCGGTGCGGGAGGCTTGGGGCTGAGCACCCGCCGGATCGTTTGACGGCGCCACCAGGCCGAAACCACAATGGTTGCTCCCTGATTGGAGCTTGCCGTGCCCACGACGCTCACCTTGAAGAACGTTCCCGACGAGGTCTACGAGCGCTTGAAGGCCTCTGCACAGACAAATCGGCGCAGCCTCAGCAGCGAGGCGATCGTGTGCCTGGAGTCGGTACTGCTGCCCTACCGGGTCGACCCCGCTGAACGCCTGGCGCGCGCCCGTGCCCTCCGGGCCTCCCTGCCCAAGGCGAAATTCAAGGCAAGCGACATCGATGCCCTGAAGCGCGAGGGCTGCAGATGATCGTCGTTGACACGAACGTCCTCGCGCACCTGTACTTGCTGATTTGCTTCCCGTCATTCCGTTTCTGTGCGGCGCGAGTGAGCCTGGAGGCTCGCCGCATCACACGTCCCTTTGATGCAAGGGTCAGCCGTCTGCTTCAACCGCATGCTGCAGAACCTCGGTGGCCCATTGGTTGAGGCTCTTGCCCGCGGCTTGCGCGGCAACGAGGGCCTTGCCATGAACTTCCGGCGGAACTCGCAGGAGCAGCTTGCCTGAGGCGGGCTTCTCGGGCTGGATGCCTTCCTCCTCGCACTCGGCCAAATAGTCGTTGATGGCGTGCTCGAACTCGGCTCTCAGCTCAGAAACGGTTTCGCCATGGAAACTGATGATGCTGCGGATGCCGAGAATGCGGCCAACAAAAAGGTTGTCGCGTTCGTCATAGTCGACGCGAGCGGTATAGCTCTTGTGGGACATGGTGTTCACGGCTTGACTCCTACGCGCTCCAAGAGCTCGCGCGCCTCTTCGACCTGGTATCGCTTGGCTTCCTTTCCGGGGTGTGGCCTGTGGCACCGCCACTGCTCACCTTTCAACTCGATCTTGACGCGAGAGCCTTCCCGCTCGGAAACGGTGCCCCCAAGAGACTTGATGAGCGACTCAATATCGGTGAATGGAATGGAAGCGGATGTTGGCCGAGCGAAGAGGGCCGCGAGTGTCTTGCGTTGCTTGGCATTCACGCCAAAACGATAGCAAAAACTGCTATCACCTGCAACACTCACTCGCATGCCCCGATGGCCCGCCCCTTATCCGGTACTTGCCTCATTCGCGAGGTCGACCAGCGCGTGGAACGCTGCCGTGTACGAGCGCCATCCCAGCCCCTGGACCGTGCCGCGGACTGCGGGCGAGATGATCGAATGCGCCCGCCACGCCTCGCGCGCCGCGATGTTGGACATGTGCACCTCGATCACCGGAAACGGCATGGCCTTGATCGCGTCATGCAGCGGCACGCCATGCTGCGTGAGGCCGGCAGGATTGACCAGCGCGCCTTGAGCCGTGTCGATGCACTCGTGCAGCTTGTCGATCAGGGCGCCTTCGTGGTTGGACTGGAAGGTTTCCAGCTCGACGCCGAGATCGGCCGCGATGCGGGCGAGCTTTTCGTTGATCTCGGCCAGGGTCGTCGTGCCGTAGATGTGAGGCTCGCGGCGGCCGAACAGGTTGAGGTTGGGACCGTGCAGGACGAGAAACTTCATGGGGACTCCTTGCGTCACTTCTGGATGCGAGCGAGCTCGTCGTTGTAGAGCTTGACCATCGCCGGGTCGTAGCTCGCCGCGAGGCGCTCCGTCACCGGCTTGGCCACCTGGCTCATGCGTCGCTGCTCGGCAGCGCTCAGCTCGTTGAACTGCATGCCCTTGGCCTGCAGCTCGGCGACGGCGCGCTGCGCAGCGGCGCGGCTGACCTGCCGCTGGTAGCCACGCGCCTCGTTGGCGGCCTCGGTGAGGATCTTCTGCTCGGTGGGCGAGAGCCGGTCCCAGAACTTCTTGCTGACCAGCATGATGTTGGCCGCGTAGACGTGGTTCGTCGCGCTGACGTACTTCTGCACCTCGTAGAACTTGTTGGAGAGGATCACCGCGAAGGGGTTCTCCTGGCCGTCGACCGCGCGCGCTTCCAGCGCGCCATACAGCTCCGCGAAGGGCATGGGCACCGGGTTGGCTTTCAGCGCCTTGAAGGTTTCGAGGAACACCGGGTTGGGAATCACGCGCAGCTTGATGCCGTCGAGGTCTTCCGGCTTGGTGATCGGGCGCCGGCTGTTGGTGACGTTGCGGAATCCGAGGTCCCAATAGCCCAACGCCACCAGGCCTTTTTCGGGAAGCTTGGCGAGCAAGGCCTGTCCGAAGGGGCCGTCGAGCAAGGCATCGGCCTGCGCGAATGTCCTGACCGAGAAGGGAAAGTCGACGAGGCCGAACTCCTTGACGATGCCCGCCAGCGAGGTGGTGGCAGGGGCCGACATCTCCTGCACGCCGCCTTGCAGCGCGGACTGCTGCTGCATCTCGTTGCCGAGCGTCGAGGCAGGGAACTCCTGCACCTTGAGCTTGCCGCCGCTCTTGCTGGCCACCAGCTCGGAAAAGCGCTTCACGCCGAAGCTGACCGGATGGTCCGCGTTGTTCAGATGGCCGAACTTGATCGTGCGCTCCTGGATGTCCTGCGCCGAGGCCGATGTGCCCATGGCAGCCAGCATGCAGGCCGTCAGCCAGGAAGAGAGGGTGCGTTTCATCGATTGGTCTCCTGTGTTCTGTGAAGGAAGCGGGGGCACCGGCATCGGCCCGTCACGACCCGCTGCGGTATTCTGGAAATGCCGTTGGAAGCGGGTTCCAAGTTGGAATCTCCTTCCGCATCACGAAAAACGAGGACAAGATGAGTACTGCGCTCGATCGAGGGCTGTCGATCCTGGAGCACCTGGCGGGCCAGCCCGAAGGCGTGCCGCTGGCCGTCCTTGCAGACGAGCTCGACATCCCGCGCAGCGCCTGTCATCGCTTGCTTGCAGAGTTGCTGAGCCGCGGCTATGTGCGCCAGGTCCGGGCTCACGGCGACTACCTGCTGACGACCAAGGTGGCCGCGCTCGGCCTCAGCTTCCTGAGCAGCTCCGGCATCGTCGACATCGCCCAGCCCCTGCTCGACCGACTGGCCGAGACCTCGGGTGAACTGGTGCGCCTGGCCATCGTCGATGGCGACCGCCTCACGTGGGTGGCGAAGTCGCAAGGCGTTCGCAAGGGCCTGCGCTACGACCCGGACATGGGCATGGACGCACGCCTCTCCTGCACGGCCTCGGGCCATGCCTGGCTGCTGACCCTGAGCGACGAACGTGCGCTCGCGCTCGTCTCGCAGCAGGGCTTCGGTGCGCCGAAGGACTACGGGCCCAAGGCACCCACAACCGTCAAGGCGCTATTGGGCTACCTGCACGCCGCGCGTGCACGCGGGGTGGCGATGATCGACGAAGTGTTCGCCCCCGGCATGACCGCCATGGCGGCACCGGTGCGGCGAAATCAGCAGGAAGCCATTGGTGTCATCAGCATCGCCGGTCCGCGCATACGGCTGACGATGGATCGCATGCATGCGTTGACGCCGGACCTGCTCACGACTGCGGCCGAGCTGGCCGCGACCAGCGGCGCCTCGAACCTGTTCGGGCGCCCGCCCTTGGGCAAGGCTTGAGCTTTCGTCCCCAGCATTGATGAGGGCAGTGACGATGCAGGGGATTGTCAAACCACCTGCAGCGCCTAGAAATGGGAGAGCGATCCCCGCTGGCCATTTCGACGAAGGAAAGCCATGAAGACGAGACTGCTTCTTGCCGCGGCCCTGCTGCTCGGCCCTGCCGTGGGCCTCGCCCAGGACGAGCTGAGCGTCACGAACAACAACTCCGCCCTGAAGGTCACGAGGGATCCGCCGATCTACAACCTGTCCGGCCCCAGCGATCCCGTGCGCCTGCCCCGCAAGATCGAGTGGACGGTCGACGGGCGAACGATCCTGGTCTACCCCTCGGGTCCGTGGGGCTTCATCGACATCGAGCATTTCCATGTCAACGCACACGTCGGTACCGAGCAGCTCCATGCCCAGGGGCCGATGCTCGGCTACGCAACAAACGCCGTCGACGGCTCCGTCTCGGGAGGTGCCATCTACACCGTCGATGGAGGCGCGGCCGGCAGCGGCAGGTCGCGCATCGTCGAGAAGGTGGACATCCACAACAAGACCGCCAACGACCTGTCAGTCTCGTTGACGGGCATGGGGTTCAAGCCGGCCCAGGCGAGTCTTGCGGTCCCCGACTATTCAGGCCTCGACGTCAGCGGCACGACGATGGTCTTCTACCAGGGCAATGCGGCGAAGTACTCGATCTCGGACTTTCTTCCGGCCGGATTTCCGCCATCGCTGGTTCGCCCGGTCGTCTCCTTCACAGGATTCAACCCCTTGTTCAACCAGAGCTTCACTGTTCCGGCGGGTGCCGTCATGACGATGATCACCGAGCTGAACGTCAAGCCTCGCGCCCTGACCATCTGCGACCTCTATCCCCCGATCTGCAATCGGGTCATCCTGTTCCCGTCGCTGAACCTGTAGCCCGCGCCTCGCTCAGGAGCCGACGAGCGCCAGCACGCGCAGCGGACTGCCGCTGCCCTTCTGGATCTTCAGCGGCGGGCAGATCAGCACGGCACCGGTGGGCGGAAGCTGGTCGAGGTTGCTCAGGCACTGCAGCCCGTAGCGGCCGGCGCCGTGCATGAAGTAGTGGCACGGGTACGGCGGCCGCAGGTGGTAGCCCTGCCCCGCGTCGGTGCCGATCGCCTCCGAGCCGAAGCCGAGCACGTTGCGCTGCTCGACCAGGAACTGCACCGCTTCGGAGCTCGGCCCCGGCGTGTGCTGGCCGGTTTCGTCGAAGTTCTGGTAGGCCTCGGGGTCGGTGCGCCTGGACCAGTCGGTGCGCATCAGCACCCACGCGCCTTCGGGGATGCGGCCGTGCGCAGCCTCGTAGCGCTCGATGTCCTCGACGGTCAGCAGGTAGTCCGGATCGCCCTTGACCTGCTCGGAGCAATCGATGACACAGGCGGGCGCGACGAAGTGCTGGACCGGAATCGTGTCGACCGAGTTGTTGGGCAGGTCGCGGCCGGAGATCCAGTGGATCGGCGCATCGAAGTGGGTGCCGGTGTGCTCGCCGCAGGAAAAGTTGTTCCAGTACCAGCCGGGGCCACGCTCGTCGTACTGCGACACCTCCTCGATGCGGAAGGGCCAGCACTGCCCCATCTCGGGGGGCAAGGCGATCTGCGGGAAGTCCGGCGTGAGCGTCTGCGTGAGGTCGACGACGCGGATGCGGCCGGTGGCGAGCGCTCCGACGAGGCCGCCGAGCAGTTCATTCGTGTTCACCATTTTTCAGCTTCCTCCAGCCGCAAGCTCGCGCTCCAGCACCTTGGGGTTGTCGCGCCAGCGCTCCAGCCATTCCTGCGCCACCTCGCCGGGATAGACGTCCTCGACGCCGTCGCGCAGCGCCTTCACGATCGCGCTCGCGAGCGTCGCGGGCGCCAGCTTCGGCGGAGGCATCGCCTGGTTCCATTCATCGTCGATCGGCCCCGGGAAGACGTTGATCACCCGAATGCCCGATGGCCGCATCTCGGCGCGCAGGCATTGCGCGAGCGAATACGCCGCCGCCTTCGATGCCGAGAAGGTGCCGTGCGACGGGAAGTTGCTGAGCGCATAGATCGACAGCAGGTTGACCCATGCCGTCGCACTCGTCACGCCATCGGCGGCGCGGCTCTTGAGCGCCCCGCCGAAGGCCTGCGCGAGCCTGAGCGCGCCGAAGTAGTTGATGTCCATCTCGGCCTTCGCGACATCGGTGCCGCGCCGCGCGCCGATGCCGTAGGTGCGATGCACCTCGGCGTTGTTGATGACGATGTCGACCTTGCCGCCGATCTCGCCGGCCAGCTCGTCGACCGACCTGCCATTCGTGAGGTCGAGCGGCACCAGCGTCACCTGCGGCAGCTTGCTGATGTCGTCAAAGCCCGGCAGCTTCTTCCACGGCTCGGCGTGGCCGACCCACACGATGTCGGCGCCGGCCTTCACCATCGCCTGCACGATCGCCTGGCCCACGGCGGTCTTGCCGTCGGTGACGAGCACCTTGCGGAACTTCGGGTCGCTGGTCATTTCTCTGAGCATCGGGTCGTCAGCCATGTGAAGGCTCTCCTCATTGGGGAATCCGATCAGCACCGCCTGGCCGGCCCGATCGATGCGCGCGCCGACACGAACGCGGCGCGGCGCATCGACAGGCGCCTCGACTTCGCCGTGCAGGTGCACCATCACCGTCGGTCCGGTGTCGAGGTGCACCAGTCCGAGCCGCCAGGGCAGGCGCTCGCGGAAGAACAGGTCGTTGCTGTGATGCAGCGTCGTCGTGCTCAGCAAGCGGCCCTCGCCCGACTGGGGCGTCCACTTCAGGCGCGGCGACAGGCAGCGGTGGCAAGCCTCGCGCGGCGGGTACTGCACCGCGGAGCACTCCTGGCACACCTGCAATTCGAAGCGGCCTTCCGCGGCAGCGGCCGTCATGCCGAGCGCGACGCGGCCGCGCGCGCCCGGCGGCAACACCATCTGCCGCGTGCGGATCACCGGGTTCTTGCGCTTGGGGCGCATCAAGGGCATCGTCATGTCTGCCCCTCGTCCGGTGGGTACATCGGCCGATCCCCCGAGGGGATGGCGAGCCGGCTTGGGGCGGCCCGGCGCTCGTATCGCAATTTCATTCGGACCTCCCCAGGATCACCGCCCCGGTGCACAGGCAGCGGTCATACGTGACCATGCCGAAACCACCAACGAGCCCGAGCTTCGCATCCTTCACCGCACGCTCACCCGCCGCATCGGTGAGCTGGCGGATCGTCTCGGTCATGCCCATGAACCCGCCCGCCGCGCCGGCCTGCCCGGCCGACAACTGCCCGCCGCTCGTGTTGTTCGGAAAGCTTCCGTCGCAAGTCATCTTGTTCGCACGCACGAATGCCGGCCCTTCGCCCTTGCCGCAGAAGCCGAGGTCCTCGAACTGCATCATCACGATGACCGGATAGTCGTCGTAGGTCTGCACGAAGTCGATGTCCTTCGGCTGCACGCCCGCCTGCGCATAGAGCTCGTCGCGGTCGACCAGCCAGCCGCCGCGCACCATCACCGGATCGTCGGCGAACGCGTTGTGGCGTTCGATCGCGCCGCGCACCAGCACATGCGGCACGCCGAGATCGCGGGCGCGCGCCTCGCTCATCACGAGGAAGGCCTCGGCGCCGGCGCAGGGCATCACGCAATCGAACAGGTGGATCGGATCGGAGATCGGCCGCGCGGCCATGTATTCGTCGAGGGTGAGCGGCTTCTTGAAGAGCGCATTCGGGTTCTTCAGCGCGTTGCTGCGCTGGTCGACCGCGATGCGGCCGAAGTCCTCGCGCGTCGCGCCGAATTCGCGCATGTAGTTCGCGGTGATGAACGCGAAGATCGAGTTCGGCCCGCCCGAGCCGTACGGGTAGGTCGCATCGCGCGCGAAGTGGCTGAAGCTGCCGAGCGTCTGGCGAAACGAGTCGACATGGTTCGTGTCGGCCGCCACGCAGGCCACCACGTCGGCATCGCCGGCCTGCACCGCGCGCGCGGCGCGGCGCAAGGCCATCACGCCCGAGGCGCCGCCGGTCGGTATGTGGTCGAGCCAGCGCGGCGACAGGCCCAGGTGCTGCGTGACGCCGACCGCGGTGTCGGGCGCCAGCGAGAAGCTGCTGACCGTCAATCCGTCGATCTGCTCCTTCGCGAGCCCCGAGGCCTTCACCAGGGCCTCGAGCGCCTGGCCGATGAACCAGTGCGCACCGCGCGTCGAATGACGCACGTAAGGCACCGTCACCGGCACGGCCACCGCCACGCCCTCATAAGCCTTGCGTCGGTTCATCGCCATCGCGTCAGTCGACCCGGATGCCTGCGGTCTTGATGATGCTGCCGAACTTCACGGCATCGTCCTTGATGACCTGCGCGAACTGCTCCGGCGTGCTGGCCACCACCTCCATGCCGATGCCGGTCAGCTTCTCCTTGGTCTCGGGCAGGTTGAGGATGCGAACGATCTCCTTGTTGAGCTTGGCCACGATCGCCTTGTCGACGCCGGCCGGCGCCACGAAGCCGATCCATGTCGCGAGGTCGACGCCCTGCACGCCCGCCTCGGCGAGCGTCGGCACGTCCGGCAGCAGCGGCGAGCGTGTGCGGGTGGTCACCGCCAGCGGCCGGACCTTGCCCGCCTTGAGGAAGGGCATCGCGGGGCCGAGCGCATCGAAGATCACCGGCACGGTGCCGCCGACCACATCGGTCATGGCGGGCGAGCCGCCCTTGTACGGCACGGCCAGCATGTCGACCTTCGCGCTCGACTTGAAGACCTCGCCCGCCACCTGGGCCGGCAGGGCGCCGTGCGCGTAGGCGAGCTGGCCATTCTTCGACTTCGCCAGCGCAAGCAGTTCCTTGACGCTCTTGGCCTCGACGGAAGGATGCACCGCCAGCACCATCGGCATCTGGATGGCGAGCGTGATCGGCGTGAAGCTGGTGAGCGGGTCGTACGGCAGCTTCGTGTACAGGCTCTGGTTCATCGAGAGCGTCGAGTCGATCGGCACGAACAGCGTGTAGCCATCGGGCGCAGAGCGCGCTGCGGCTTCGGCGCCGATGATCGTGTTGCCGCCGGCGCGGTTCTCGACCACCACCGGCACCTTCCAGGCTTCGGTCAGCTTCGCGGCGACCGTGCGCGAGACGATGTCGGTGCCGCCGCCCGGCGGGAACGGGACGATGATGCGTATCGGCTTGCTGGGATAGGCGTCCTCGGCCATCGCAGGCACGACCGAAGTCATGGCGAGCAGGCAGACCACGAGCTTGAGAATGAACTGCATGAAGCTTCCCTTGAAGGATGGTCGAAGATCGGACGCCTTGATCAGCGCGCCAGCTTGTACCCGGCCGCCTCGCGATCCCAGGTGGTCTCGGTGATGCCGCGCTCGCGCAGCTTGAACTTCTGGACCTTGCCGTTCTCGGTGGCCGGAAGCTTCTCGACGAAGTCGACGTATCGGGGAACCGCGAAGTACGCCATGCGCGTTTCGCAGAATCGCATCAGCTCGATTTCGGGCAATTGCGCGCCGTCGCGCAGGACGATCGCGGCCATCACCTCGTCTTCGGCCATTTCGCTCTTCACCGGGTAGACGGCCGCGGTCTCGATCAGCGGATGACTCAGCAGGACCTGCTCGACCTCGTACGAGGAGATGTTCTCGCCGCGCCGCCGGATGGCGTCCTTGAGGCGGTCGACGAACCTGAAATACCCGTCTTCGTCGCGAACGACGCGGTCGCCGGTGTGGAACCACAGGTTCCTCCAGGCCTCGACCGTCTTGTCGTTCATGCCGAAATAGCCGGTGGCGAACGAGAAGGGCTCATCCGCTCGAAGGACCAGCTCGCCCGGCTCGCCGCGCGGGACTTCGTTGTCCTCGTCATCGACGACACGCGCCTCGAATCCGGCGCGCACCTTGCCCATCGTGCCCGGCCGCTGCTCGGACAGATCGGCGCCGATGACGAAGTTGGTTTCGGTCGAGCCATAGCCTTCGAGCAGGTGCATGCCGAAGCGCTCGTAGAACTCGGCGTTGAACTGCGGCGGAACACCGGGAGCCAGCGCGATGCGGACGCGATGGGCCTTGTCGTGCGCGGTGCGATCCTTGGACAGCAGGATCGGCACCATCGCACCGAGCAGGTAGGTCACCGTGGCCTGGTGCTCGACCAGCGAGCCCCAGAAGGCAGATGCGGAGAAGCGCTTCTCGACCACGAGGGTCGAGCCGGTGAGCAGCGCCTGGAAGAAGGCATTCAGCGCATTGGTGTGGAACAGCGGCAAGGTCGTCAGCAGGGTCTCGCCTTCCTGCAGGCCGAGCAATTGGCTGCTGTGCACGCCCCACCAGAAGTACTGCGCGTGCGGACAGCAGACGCCCTTCGACAGCCCGGTGGTGCCCGAGGTGTAGAGGATCGCCAAGGTGTCGCCCGGCCGGATCGCTGCCTTCTCGACAGGTGTGCCGGGCTGCGGAAACTCGGTGCATCCCTCTGCCTTGGCCGTCTCTCGCGCCTCCCCGACGAGCCAGATCTTCTCCATCGGAAGATCGGCCGCATCGAGCGAGCGCAACGCGTCCAGGTAGTCGGCCTCGATCACCATCAGGCGCGCTCCCGAATTGACCAGGATGTGACTG
Source organism: uncultured beta proteobacterium (assembly GCA_963818175.1). Lineage (GTDB taxonomy): Bacteria > Pseudomonadota > Gammaproteobacteria > Burkholderiales > Burkholderiaceae_C > Caldimonas. The sequence goes on from CAWFRK010000022.1 coordinate 49,384, forward strand.
AGCTGCGCGCCGCGCGACGCCGTGTTGATCGGAACCGCGACGGCACCGATCCATGCGCAGCCGAGGAAGCTCTGCATGAACTCCACCCGGTTGGAGCACATGAGCGCCACACGATCTCCGGCGCGGATGCCGGCATCGCGCAGCGCGGCGCCATAACCAGCGGCCGCGTTCAGCGCATCGCGATAGCTCCAGCGGACCGCACCGGCGACAAACAGTTGCCGATCGCCGAAGCGCTCTGCCTGGCGTTCGAGCAAGGTCGGCACCACACGGTCCTGCGGCACGAACGAGGTGGCAATCGAGGTGAGTTCATTCATCGTTAGACCAGCATAGTTTATGGACGAATTTATGCAAAGTAATATGTTTAGGCCTAGGGTAATCGCTAGAGCGCCAGGCTGCCCACGCTCGTCCCGCCACACACATAGAGCACCTGCCCCGTCACGAAGCCGTTGGCCGGGTCGGCGAAGAAGCCCACCGCGCGCGCCACGTCGGCGGCTTCCCCCAGCCGCTTGACCGGCACGCTCTGCGCGAGCTGGCGTTCCTTTTCGCTGCCGGCCTGCACCACGTCGTAGAACATGTCGGTGCGGATCGGGCCCGGCGCCACCACGTTGACCGTGATGCCGTCGCCACCCAGCTCCAGCGCCCAGGTGCGCGCCATGCCCAGCATGCCGGCCTTGGTGGCGGAGTAGCTGGTGCGCGTGGCGAGGCCGAGCGCCGCGCGCGACGACAGCAGGATCACGCGGCCGTAGTGCCGCTCGCGCATGCCGGGCAGGGCCGCCTGCACGAGCTGGATCGCCGATCCGAGGTGCAGGTCCAGCAAGGTGTCGAGGTCGTCGAGCTGCACTTCGGGCAGCAGCGCCGGCTTGATCACGCCGGCGTTGTGGACCACCGTCGTCACGTCAAAGCGCTGCGCGACTTCGCGCGCCGCCTCGGCGGTGGCCTTGCGATCGGCGAGGTCGACGCAGACGCTGTGCATGCGCGCATGCTCGATGTCGCCAGGCCTGCGCGCCAGCGACACCACCTCGTAGCCCTGCGCGAGGAAGAGCTCGCAGATGGCCTTGCCGATGCCCGCGCTGCCGCCCGTGACGACGGCAACTTGCTTGTCATTGCTCATGCGTGTTCCCTCAGATGAAAAGCTGCACCGCGGGCAGCGCGGCATCGCAGTTGAGCATGTTCACGCGCTTGAGCGTCATGCGCAGCTGCCCGTCCTGCACGGTGAGGTGATGGAAGGTGGTGCCGACGTAGAACTGCATCTCGTCGCCCTGCGACTCGGTGTAGTGGAACTCGGTGCGCACCACGTAGCGGTTCCCTGCTTCGTCGAAGCTCTCGACGCGTGGGCGTCTGCAGCAGGTGGTGGCTCCGGCTCGGCGGCTGCTGCGAGAAGGCGCGCGGGCTCTTCAGGCGCTCGATGCGCAGCTCGCGCAGCAGCTTGTCCTCGTAGAGGTGCGAGGTGTGGTTGATGCCGTCTTCCTGGTCGGGCGAGAGCGGCACCCAGTAGAAGCCATCGTCGGTGAAGAGCGCATTCCATTCCTCGTAGCGCTTGGCGTCGAGCAGTCGCGCCTCCTGGACGACGAAGTCGATGAGGGCCTGATGGGTGATCGCAGTCATCGTGTTGTCCCTCACATCGTCATCGTCATGTACTTGGCCCAGGCGCGGTACTGGTTGCGCATCGGGATCTCGCTCGTGCCGACCGTCGTCACGTCCTTCTGGCCGATCTCGGCCGGATCGAAGTTGCGGTGCAGGCTGACCCATTCGTTGCCGCTGGCACGCAGCCCGGACTGGATGCCGCGATAGGCGTGCAGGTCGTCGTGGCCCACCACCGAGAAGGGCGAATTGATCAGGCGGTTGTACATGGTGGTGCGCTGCAGCAGCTCGGGCGGCGCGCCCTTGAGGCGGAAGGTCCAGCTCTCCACCAGCGTCTTGTCGGCGGCGATCGGCTTGATCACGCGGATCGACTGGATCGCGCCCTTGATCGTGAGGTTGGGGTAGTAGACGGTGTTGTGGCGCGCGAGGCCGAGGATCTTCTGCGTGCGCTCCTCGCCGTAGGCCGCCTTCATCGCCGCCTCGTACTCGGGGATGGCCTTGTACTTCGAGTGGATGCTGAAGTTCACGCCGGTGTAGCTGTGGCCGTTGTCGAACACGCGCACGCCCATGTCCTCGAAGAACTTGTAGTCCGACATGAAGGGCGCGAACTGCTCGATGGCCATCGGCTTGGGCTCGTCCTCGGGCTTGCCGGCCCACATGTTCTTGGCGGTGCCGGCCGAGGACTCGTGCGCCACCATCGGATGCATGGTGTCGTTCAGGTTCTCGATGAACATCTTCCAGTTGCACTGGTGCATGAAGCGCAGCACCCCGCCCGCGATCTCCAGCTCACCTTCGGGCGAGCGGTCGGCCATGTTGTCGATCGACGAGAGCGAATCGCCGAAGAACTCCTCGAAGCCGGGACCGACGTCGTTGATCTTCACGAAGATGAAGCCGCGGTAGGAGTGCACGTGCTTGATCACCGTGAGGCCCTTGGCGGATTCACATTCGTGCAGCTGCGTGCCCTCGTAGCCGTTCTTCAGCGGGATCGACAGCAGCGAGCCGTCGGTCTTGAAGGTCCAGGCGTGGTAGGGGCAGCGGAAGAACTTGCCGGTGCTGCCGCAGGCCTGGCTCACCAGGCGCGAGCCCTTGTGCGCGCAGCGGTTCATCATCGCGCGCACCGAGCCGTCGCTGTGGCGCACCACGATCAGCGGGCGGCCCGCGATCTCGTTCGAGATGTAGTCGCCGGGCTTCGGCAACTGGCTCTCGTGGCCGACGTAGTTCCAGGTGTTGGCGAAGAAGTGCTCCTGCTCGAGCTCGAACAGTTCCTGGTTGACGTAGAGATCGCGGTGCACGCGGTCGTCCTGCACCAGGGCGCGCACCGCTTCGGGATTGCCTTGATAGAGGCCTTGGGTCATGGGAAACCTCCGTTAGCTGCGTTTCAGTCGAGCTTGATGCCCGCGCTGCGGATCACGCGCGACCAGCGCTCGCGTTCCTGCTTGGCATAGCTTGCCAGCTCGGCCGGCGAGCTGGGAGTGGGCTCGATGCCCAGGGCCTGCATGCGGGCCTTCACGGTGGTGGAGTCGAGCGCGCTCACGAGCGCCTTGTTCGAGCGCCTCCACCGTCTCGGGCGGGGTCGCGGCCGGCACCACCAGGGCCTGCCACGCATACGCCTCGAAGCCGGACAGGCCCTGCTCCATCAGCGTGGGGATGTCGCCCATCGTCTTCAGGCGAGTGGCGCTGGCCACGCCGATCGCGCGCACCTTGCCCGAGGCGATGTGCTGGCCTCCGCTGGAGGTATCGATGAACATGAAGGGAATCTGTCCGCCGATGAGGTCCTGCACGGCAGGCGCCGCGCCGCGATAGGGCACGTGCGTGAGCTTCAGGCCGGTCTGCTCGCGGAACAGCTCCGTGACGAGGTGGTGCGGGCTGCCGGCGCCGGGGCTGCCGTAGCTCACGCCGCCCTCCTGCGCCTTGGCCCAGGCGAGGAACTCCTTGAAGTTCTTCACCGGCACGTTGGGCGAGACCACCAGCACGAGCGGGAAGCGCGCGATCATGCCGACCGGCGCGAAGTCGCGCTCCGCGTTGTAGCCCAGCTTGCTGTAGAGGAAGGGGTTGGCCGCGAGCATCGCCGAGTCGGCGGTGAACACCATGTGGCCGACGTTGCTGGTCTTGGCCACGTACTCGGCGGCGATGTTGGAGCCGGCGCCGGGCTTGTTGTTGACGATCACCGTCTGCTTCAGCGTCTTGCCCATCTCCTCGGCCAGCATGCGGGCGACCGAATCGGAGCCGCCGCCGGGGGCGTAGCCGACGACCCATTCGAGGGGCTTGCCGTTGTCGGGCGCGGCAAGCGCGGCCATCGGCAGCACGAGTATTGCGAGGCGTGAAAGCAGCTTCTTGATCATGACGTTGTCCTTCGTCGTTCTTGGAGGGGTTCAGAGGTCGAGCACCAGGCGCTGGCCCCGCACGCGGGAGATGCAGATCTGCATCACCTTGCCGGAGGCCTTCTCGCTGTCGCTGAGGAAGTAGTCGCGGTGATCGAGGTCGCCCTCGATCACGGCCGTCGAGCAGACGCCGCATTCGCCGCGCTTGCAGTCGAACATCGGGTCGCAGCCATGCTCGATCAGGCAGTCGAGCACGGTCTGGTCGCCCGGCACGGTGAAGCTCTGGCCGCTTTGCGCGAGCACCACCTCGAAGGGGTGGTCGCCGGCCTGCTTCGTCGGCGTGGTGAAGAGCTCGAAGTGAACCCGCTCATGGGTCCAGCCGCGCGCCTGCGTGGCGGCCAGCACCGCGTCGAGCATCACCTTCGGGCCGCAGACGTAAAGCTGGTCGTGCGGGCCGCAGCTGTCGAGCAGGGCTTCCACGTCGAGCGGTGCGCCGGCCTCGTCGTCGCAGTGCAGCGCCAGGCGCTCGCCGAGCAGGCCCTGCAGCTCGGGCAGGAAGGCCATCAGCTCGCGGCTGCGGCCGGCATAGTGCATGCGCACGTCCTGGGCTTGCTTGACACGCCGCGCTGCCATGCTGATGAGCGGGGTGATGCCGATGCCGCCTGCGATCAGCACGGCCGCGGCCTCGTGCTTGCCGACCGGGAAGTCGTTCTTCGGCGGCTCGATCGTCAGCGTGCCGCCGGCCTGCACCCGCTCATGCATGTAGCGCGAGCCGCCACGGCCATCGGATTCGAGCCGCACCGCGATGCAGTATTCGTCGGGCGCGGCGTTGCCGCCGCGCCGCGGGGTCGATCAGCGAGTAGTGCCGCCAGTCGGTCTGCCCGTCGGGCAGCGCCACCTGCACGCGCACGTGCGCGCCGGCCTCGAAGCCCGGCAGCGTCGAGCCGTCCTCGGCGCGCAGGCGGATCATCTTGATGAGCGGGTTGAGCGAGCGCGCTTCGGCGACGCGCAGCGTCAGGGGGGTGGCCGCAGGGGTCATGGTGGTCTGTCTCCAGTCTCAGGCAGTCTCAGGCCAGTGCGTGGCGCGCCAGCGCGGCCTTCAGCATGCGGCCGTTCTCGTCGGCCAGGGCCGCGTCGCGCAGCTCGCGCACGGTGTCCGGTGCGATCCTGTCGGCGCCGCGCCGGATGGCGTCGACGATCGACTCGTAGTTGCGCAAGCCGCGCTCGTGCGTGTCGCCATAGCCCTTGACCAGGCGCTGGCAGCGCGCCACCTCGATCGCGAGCCGCACGTCGGTGGCGGCCAGGCGCTCGACCTCGCGCAGCCAGGCTTCGATGCGCCCGGTCTCGAGCGCGAAGCGCAGGGTGGCGCGACGCCAGCGGCGCAGGCCGGCCACGAAGGAGAGCAGCAGGAAGCCGCGCAGCGAGCTCGTCCTGATCACCCTGCCCGCGTGCCGCGAAGTGCTCGACCAGGCGGCGCGGCCAGCCCGAGCCCTCCAGCCAGCGGCCGAGCCCGGCGGGCAGGGTTTCGCAGATCTCCTCCAGGCGCGGGTGCATGAACTCGTTGATGGCAAGAAGTTGCTGCTCGCCCGCCCGCACCTCGCCGCGCACGCGCTCGAAGCGCGAGCCGCGTGTCTTGAGGTCGGCGACGCGGATGGTGTCCTCGTAGGTCATCCACAGCGCCAGGTGGCGGGCGGTATCGCGCGTGAGCTCGGCATTGCCGTGCGCCGCGATGCGTTCCATGCGGTCGAGGTAGAGCGTGGCGTAGGCCGGGTCCTGGTAGTCGATGGAGCGGCGCACGCCTTCGACGAGCAGCGTGTGGGCGTCGGCGGGGAAGCCGCGTCGGACGCGCTCGAGCAAGGCCTGGACCTCGGGATCGCGGGCGGTCGGGACCGTGGCCGGCGCGGTCACCGCACCGCCGCCCTGCCCGCCCTCCACCACTGGCCGCTGCGCGCGTTCGAACGCGGCGCCGAAAGCCTTCAGGCTCGGCTTGACGCCCACGCCGCCGCGCTCGATGGTCGCTTCGAACTGCGCGCGGCTGAAGGGCAGCACGCCGGTGCCGGACAGCGCGCCGAACAGCACCGCGCTGATCACGCTGCCGGATTGCTCGGCCGCGCGCTCCATGTCGAAGCGCACGAACTGCCTGGCCGCCGCTTCGGCATGGGCCAGCAGGTTCTCGCTGTCCACGCGACCATCGCCCATCGCGGTCTTCTCGCCGATCGCGTAGACGCGGTGGGTGGAGGCGATCAGCGTGGTGCGGTCCGGCGTGACGAGGCCACGCTGCACCGCGCGGCCGGCCTCCATCAGCTCGGAGCAGAGCACCACGTCCACGTCGCCCGGCAGGGGCATCAGCGCGAGCACGGGCGAGCCGCCGTCGGCGCGCGCCTTGTCGAGCGGATACAGCTCCACGTAGTAGATCGTCGCGCCGGTGCGCTGCGCGACGCCGGGCACCGAGGTGGTCTGGGCCACATAGCCGTTGTGCTCGCCGAGGTCGACGATCCAGTCGGCCAGCACGCCGCCGCCCTCGCCGCCCATGGCGAGGATTGCGATCTTGATGGGTTGGGTCATTTGGAAGGCCTTTTCAGAAAGCAAAGCGCTCGCGACGACGAGCCTGCCGACGCTGCAGCCCGCCGATCACGGCATGGCGCAGCTTCTCGCGCAGGCGGTCCCAGCGCGTGGGGTTGCTGACGATCTCGGCCCGGTAGAACGAGGGGCATAGCACGGCTGCATGCGCGACCTCTCCGCACAGGCCGCAGCCCACGCAGCTGTCGAGCACGGTGGCGACCGGGTCGGTGCGCAGCGGATCGGGGTTGGGCTTGACCGTCAGCGACGGACAGCCCGACAGGCGGATGCAGGAGTGGTCGCCCGTGCAGGTGTCCGGGTCGACGCCGAAGCGCTCGCGCACCACACGCTTGCCCTCGGCAAGAGCCTTGCGCACCTTGGGCTTCTCGCGGCGCTGCTTGTTGAGCATGCATTCGCTTTGCGCGATCACCACCTTGGGGCCCTTTTCCTTCGTCGTGAGTGCTTCTTTCAGCGCGTCGCGCATGCTTTCGAGGTCGTAGGTGCGGCGGATCGTGCGCACCCAGTTCACACCCACGCCGCGCACGGCCTTCTCGATTGCGTGGCCGGTGCTGCGCGTCTTGTTCTGCGCATCCGAGGAGAGGATGTCCTGCCCGCCGGTGGCCGAGGTGTAGTTGTTGTCCACCACGATGGTCAGGTTGTCGCTCTTGTTGAACACCGCATTGGCGATGCCGCTGGTCAGGCCGTTGTGCCAGAAGCCGCCGTCGCCCATCACCGAGATGGCGCGCTTGCCGGCCGGGGCGTTCAGCGCCGCTGCGCCCGCACCGCTCAGGCCGTAGCCCATGGTGGTGTTGCCCAGGTTGAAGGGCGGCAGGATCGAGAACAGGTGGCAGCCGATGTCGGCAGCTCACATGGTGCTCGCCGATCTCGCGCTCGACGAGCTTCATCGCCGTGAAGATCGGGCGCTCCGGGCAGCCGGTGCAGAAGCCGGGCGGCCGCGCGTGCACGCTTTCGGACAAGGCCTTGACCGGGATGACCTTGTGGGCCTTGGCTTGCACCTTGTCCGCGCCCGGCTCGAGCCGGCCGAGCTTCTCGAAGAAGGCTCGAACGCCCTTCAGCATTTCGGCCGAGGAGTATTCGCCCGCCATCGGCAGCACGTCCTTGCCGTGCAAGGCGGTGTCCGAGCCCGCCTGGCGCAGGATGGTCGCGATGTTCTGCTCGATGAAGTTGGGCTGGCCCTCCTCCACCATCAGCACCGCCCGCTTGCCTTCGCAGAAGCGCAGCACCTCGGCGTCGATGACGGGATAGGCGACGTTCATCACGTAGAGCGGAACGCGGCTGTTGCCGTAGACGTCCGCCAGGCCCACGCGCTCGAGCGCGCGCAGCAGGGTGTTGTAGCTGCCGCCCTGCACGACGATGCCGATGTCGTCGGACTTCTCCGAGAAGAACTCGTTGAGCCCGCGCTCCTGGATGAAGCGCACCGCAGCGGGCCAGCGCTCGCGGATCTTCTCGTGCTCGTGCACGAAGCTGGCCGGCGGCAGCACGATGCGGGCGACGTCGCGCTGCGGCGATCTCGAGCGCCTGCTGCAGCGTGAACTCAGAGCGCTGGTTGGCGCCGGCGACGAACTGCCCATGCACGTGGCAGGCGCGGATGCGCAGCTGCACCATCACCGGCGTGTTGCTCGCCTCGGACAGCTCGAAGGCCTGCTTCACCATGCTGACGATGGAAGGCAGGTTGGGCCGAGGGTCGAGCAGCCAGATCTGCGACTTCATCGCGAAGGCGTGGCTGCGCTCCTGCATGATCGAGGAGCCTTCGCCGTAGTCTTCGCCGACGATGATGACCGCCCCGCCCTTCACCCCACCGGAGGCCAGGTTGGCCAGCGCGTCGGAGGCCACGTTGGTGCCGACCGTCGACTTGAAGGTCACCGCGCCGCGCAAGGGGTAATTCACCGAGGCGGCCAGCGTCGCGGCGGCGGTGGCCTCGCTCGCGCTGTTCTCGAAGCGGATGCCGTGCTCGGCCAGGATGTCCTGGGCGTCGGCCAGCACGTCCATCAGGTGCGAGATCGGCGCGCCCTGGTAGCCCGCCACATAGGCGACGCCCGACTCCAGCAGGGCCTTGGTGACGGCGAGGATGCCCTCGCCGCTGAAGACCTCGCCCTCGCCCAGGCGCAGCTTCTTGACTTCTTCGACAAACGAACGTTCAGCCATGTTCAGACCTCGTTGGGAGCCGGGTTTTGGAGCATCGGGAAGTGCCCACCGCACCGGCGCATTGGTTTACAGTTAAATCTATGCAAAGTCATATGTCAAGGCGATAATTTCCCTAGGTCACCGTGATGAGGGCGCGCAAGTCGCACGCCGGTTCACCGGTCGGCAGACCCTAAACTGTTCGATACAAGCGGAGACTCCAGTCGATGAACAAGCCGAAGTCCAGCAAGCCGCCTCGCAACAAGGCCTCGCACCGGTTCGTCGCGGACTACCTCGCCGCCTTGCTGGCGCAGGCCAGCCACCTGATCTCAACCGAGTTCCACAAGGTGGTGCGCAAGAACGGGCTTTCGATCTCCGAATGGCGGGTGCTGGCGTCGCTGGCCGACAGCGAGCCGGTGAGCATTGGTCAGCTGGCCGAGCTCGCCCTGACCAAGCAGCCCACGGTCACGCGGATGCTCGACCGCATGGAGAGCAAGGGCCACGTGCAGCGCCTGGCGCACGCGAGCGACCGGCGCATCACGCTGGTGACCATCACGCCGCAGGGCGAGGCCTTCGTGGCCGACCTCATCGAGCAGGCCAAGGAACACGAGCGCCGGGTGCTGGAGCCTTTCGGCGTCAAGCGCGCCGAGGAGTTGAAGGCGACGCTGCGGCAGATCGTCGAGCTGCACGTGCCGCCCTCGCGTGAAGGCTAGGCGTCCCTACCCCTCGCCCATCAACTCCGCCCAGGCCTGGAACTGGTTGCGCATCAGTGCCTCGTCGGTCCCGCCGACGTCGCGCACCTGCTCGCGGCCCTCGTCCTCGCGAAAGCCGCGATGCAGGCTGACCCAGGGATTGGCGCGCGAGACGAGCGAGCCCTGGATGCTCTCGAACACATGCAGGTCGTCGTGCGCGACCATCGACATCGGCGAGAACACCAGCCGGTTGTACATCAGCGAGCGCTGCAGCATCTCTGGCGGCGCGCCCACCGGTGCCAGCGCCCAGGCCTCCACCACCGTGCGGTCGGCCGCCAAGGGCCGCAGCACGCGCAGGATCTGCGGCGAGGCCTTGACCGCGAGGTTCGGGTAGAAGATCGCGTTCTGCGGCGAGAAGGCAAGGATCTGCGCGGCCCGCTCGGCGCCGTAGGCCTGCTGCATCGCCTCCTCGTAGCCGGGCAGGCCGGCATAGGAGGTGTGGATGCTGAAGCGGGTCCCGAGGATGCTGTGGCCGTTGCGGAAGACGCGCCCGCCCATGTTCTCGAAGAATTCGTAGCCCGAGCCGAAGGGCAGCAGTTGCTGCATGGCCATCGGCTTGGGCGCGTCATCGGGCATGTCGGACCACAGCTTCTCCGCGGCAGTCGAGGCCGACTCGTGCGTGGAGACCGGATGGACCGTGTCGTTGACGTTCTCCAGGTACATCTTCCAGTTGGCCGCGAAGCTGCTGCGCAGGATGCCGCCGGCCACCTTCAGTTCGCCCTGCGGCGAGCGGTCGGCCAGGTTGTCGAGCACCTGCAGCATGTCGCCGTAGTACTCCTGGAAGTCCTGGCCCTGCGTCGCCAGCCTCGCGAACACGAAGCCGCGGTGGACCGCCACGCCGCCTGCGCCGGCCAGCCCCTTGCCGGCCGGGCACTCGCGCACGCGCGTGCCTTCGTAGCCGTTCTTGAGCGGCATGGCCAGCGGCGAGCCGTCGGTGCGATAGGTCCAGGCGTGATACGGGCAGCGGAAGAACTTGCCGGTGTTGCCGCTGGGCTCGTTGGCGACGCGCGCTCCCTTGTGCGCGCAGCGGTTGATCAGCACGCGGATCGAGCCATCGCCGTGCCGCACCATGATGACCGGCTGGGCCGCCAGCGTCGTGGTGATGAAGTCCCCCGCCTTGGGCACCTGGCTCGCATGCCCGACGAAGAGCCAGGCGCGGCTCCACAGGCGCTCCATCTCCAGCTCGAAGAGCGCCGGGTCGGTGTAGAGGTCGCGGTGCACCTGGTCGGGCTCGACCAGGGCGCGGATCGCATGGGTGTCGTGGGGGGGCATGTCGATGCTCCTCGAGGTGCCTCTCAGGGACGCGGGACCATCCGCTCCGCCGAGAACTCGCACCGTGAATGGCCGGCGGCACGGCAATGGGTCTCGGTGCAGGCGACCTCGCCGCCGAGCACGACGGAGGCCACCGCCGAGAGCAGTCCGCGGATGGGGGCGCAGACGGGCTGCGCCGAGGGATCGGCCGCGCCGGCCAGGTAGCCGGCTGCGAACGGGCTGTTCTCCACCGCCAGCGCGAGTCCGGTCGGGGAGCGATGCAGGCTCCAGCGGCCCCAGCCAAGATCGGCGGCCGCCGCGGCGGTGGACAGGAGCAGCTCGTCGGTCCGCCCGCCGAGCTGCTCGTGGTAGGCGCGGATGCTGTCGGCTCCGTGCTCGGCGGCCGACTCCGCAAGGGCCTGCAGCACCACCGTGCGCGTCGCCGGATCGAGCCGCGCGAAAGTGCTCATCAGCACATCCGGGCGCATCAGCAGATAACGGCGCGGCCCGTCCGTGACCTCGCCCTGCGCTGCCGAGAAGTGGAGGCGTTCGCGCAGGCCGGGCATGTCTTCATCCAAGCGGGAGCCGGGGCCGGGCTACTTGATGACGCCCGGCAGCCAGGTCGCCGTGGCCGGCACCATGAACACCAGCGCGAGCACGCACAGGCTGATGAGCAGGTAGGGCATCACCGCCTGGAAGATGTGCATCATCGTCACCTGCGGCGGCGCCACGCCGCGCATCGTCATCAGCAGCAGCCCGTGCGGCGGCAGCAGCAGGCCGAGCTGCATGCAGATCAGGAACAGGATGCCGAACCACACCGGGTCGATGCCGAGCTGCTGCACGAGCGGCATGAAGATCGGCAGCGTGATCAGCATCATGCTCACCTGGTCGACGAAGACGCCCAGCACGATCAGGATCGCGAGCATGCCCGACCAGGATGGCGGTGCTCGACAGGTTCTGCCCGGTGATGAGCTGCACGACGCCGTTGCTGACGCCCGAGAACGACAGGATCTGCGCGAAGGTGGTGGCGCCGATGATGATGAAGAGGATCATCCCCGAGACCATCACCGTGCCCTTCAGGCTCGCCATCAGTCGCTTCGAGCGTGAGCGCGCGGTAGGCGATCGCCAGCACGATGGTCGCGAAGGCGCCGATCGCGGCCGACTCGGTCGGCGTGGCGATGCCGGCCGTCATCGCCCCCACCACCACGACGAAGATCGAGACCAGCGGCAGCACGTACTTCACGAGAGGCTGCAGCTTCTGCCAGCCGTGGTACTCGACGAACTCGGTCTTCGGCGCGAGCGCGGGCTGCAGCTTCACGCGCAGCAACGATGTAGAACACGAAGGCCACGCTCAGGATCAGGCCCGGCACGATGCCGCCGATCAGGAGCTGCGTGATCGAGATGCCCGAGAGGCTGCCCAGCAGCACGGTGAGCGCCGAGGGCGGGATCAGCATGTCGACCGCGCCGATCGCCATCACCGGGCCGGTGGCCATCGTCGGGTGGTAGCCGCGCGAGAGCATCAGCGGCACCATCAGGCTGCCGAGCATCGCGGTGGTCGCGATGGTGGAGCCCGAGATGGCCGAGAAGATCGTGCCGGCCACGACCGCCACCACCGCCAGCCGGCCGGGCAGGTCGTGTATCAGCCGCTCGATGCCGTCGATGACCTTGACGGCCAGCCCCGTGTGGAAGAGCACCTCGCCCATCAGGATGAACAGCGGGATCGGCGTGAGCGAGAAGCTCGAGACCGAGCCCACGCAGTTGCGCACGAGCTGCGCGATGCCCATCTCGCCGCCGAGGATGAGCAATGCGCCCGACCACGTTGATCACGAGAAACGAGAACGCCACCGGCAGACCGAGGAACAGGAGCACCGTCGATCCGCCGAGCAGCAACCAGGATGCGGCCTGCCAGGTCATGAAAAGTCTTTCTTGCTGAAACTCATGCGGCGGACACCGCTTCGTCGCGCGCGGCGCGCTCGCCCGAGGCGAGGCGGTGCATGCGGAACACGAACTCGGCGGCCATCAGCGCGAAGGTGATGGGCAGCAGCGCAAGCCACCACCACGCCGGCGTCGCCAGCGCCTTGATGAACATCTCGCCGGAGGCGATCGCGTCCTGCGTGACCAGGATGGCGTACCACATGATCACCAGCGAGCAGGCCAGCGCCGAGCAGGTCGACCACCCACTCGCAATACCAGGCCCAGGTGTCCGGTATCGCCTTGAGCAGGATGTCGACGCGGATGTGCTTGCCCTGGCGCAGCAGCCAGGGCGCCGACAGCAGCGTGATGAGATAGAGCGCCGCCTCCGACAGGTCGTTGGTGGCCGGAAATCCCCGCATCGACGGGATCAGCGGGACGTTGCGCAGCAGCACGTCCGCGCAGATCACGATCATCATCAGGAACAACAGGATGCAGGCGAGAACGGCAAGCCGCTCGAACAGCTTGCCGAACAGTAGCGAGAGCTTTTCCATGCCGGTGGCGGTGTTCTTCTCAGTGGCTCACTTGGGCGCCAGCATCTCGCGCAGCTTCGCGCCGTGCGTGGGGCTGGCCTTCACGACGGCGTCCCAGGCCGCGTCGTTGGCCGTCTTGACCAGGAGCTTCGACTGCTCCGGGTCGAGCTTGATGACCTGGATGCCGGCGTCGCGTCTGCTTCTTGATCTCGGCCGGCGCGTCCTTGCTCGCCATGTCGGCGTTCAGGCTCTCGAGCCACACGGCCTGCTTCTCCAGGAACTCGCGCTGCTGCGGGCGTCAGCTTCTTCCAGGTGTTGGCGCTGAAGACCACGCCGAGCTCGATCGCGTAGAAGCCGGGCTCGAGGCGGTACTTGGTCTTCTCCTGCCAGCCGAGGTCGAAGATGCCGATCAGCGGCCAGCCGTAGCCGTCGACCACGCCGCGCTCGAGCGCGGTGTAGACCTCGCCGGGGGCGATCTGCACGACGCTCGCGCCCATCTTCTGGAAGAAGTCGCGGTAGATCGGCGCGATGCGCAGCTTCAGGCCGTTGAGGTCGGCCTTCTCGATCTTCTTGTTCAAGTAGATGTAGTACTGCACGCCCTCGCCGGTGCGGGCGAAGTAGTACAGGCCCTTCTCGAGGAAGACCTTGTTGAGGTAGTCGATCGCGCCGCTCTTGCGCATCTCGGCCATCGTCTGGTTGGTGTAGTTCAGCGCCAGGCCTTCGGGCACGATGCCGGCGAGGAAGGACGTGGTGTTGTTCGACAGGTCGACCACGCCGCTGCGCAGCGCGTTGCCTTGCTCGAAGGTCGGGATCGCCTTGGGGCCGCCGATGTAGTTGATCTGCACGATCCCCTTGCCTTCGTCGTTGACCTTCTTGACGAAGCGCTCGAAGTTGCGCGCGTAGTAGGTGCCTTCCTGGAAGGCGTTCACGGCCTTCAGGGTGATTTCCTGGGCCTGCGCGGCCAGCGGGGTCAGCAGGCTGCGTTGCCATGGCGGCCGAGGCAGGCGGCGAATGTGCGCTTGCGGATCAAGGTGTTCATGTAGTTTCTCCTCGTGTTCGTCTCAGAAGGCTTCTCAGGACAGGGTCTTGTCGGACGCGGGCTTCCACAGCCCGGCGTGCTTGAGCTGGCCGAGCGTGCGCGACAGCACGTCGCGACGGTAGGCGCTGAGGTCGCGTCCTTCGTAGTCGTAGAAGCCCGAGGCCGGTCTTCAGGCCCAGGCGGCCCTCCTGCATCATGCGGTCGAGCACGGCAGGCGCGGCATAGCGGTGCGGGTCGATCGAGGCGGACATCTCGCGGCTGGCGTGGTGCAGGATGTCGGCGCCGCCGAAGTCGATGAACTCGACCACGCCCAGCGCGGCAAAGCGCAGGCCGAGGCCGTAGCGCGTGGCCTTGTCGATCTCTTCGGCGCTGGCCACGCCTTCCTCGACCATGCGCGCGGCCTCGTTCATGATCGAGCGCCTGCAGCCGCGGCACGATGTAGCCGGGCGCCGCGCCGCACACCACCGGCAGCTTGCCGATCGATTCCATGCAGCTGCTTGCGCACGCGCCAGCACGGCGGGCGTCGGTGCCGGCGTGCGTGCTCAGCTCCACCACCGGGATCACGTAGGCCGGGTTGAGCCAGTGGATGTTGAGGAAGCGCTCGGGCCTGTGCACGAGCTGCGCGAGCTGGCGTCACGAGGATGCTGCTGGTCGTGGAGGTGAGGATCGCGTCCGTCGCGGCACCAGCGGCCGAGCTTGTCGAAGGCGTCGCGCTTGGCCTCCATCGTCTCGGGCACGCCCTCGAAGACCAGCTCGGCCTCGGCCAGCGCGGCAGGCGCGTGCTCGGCATCCACCAGCACGATGCGCTCGCGCACCGCCACGGCCTGCTCGGCGCTCAGCACGCCGAGTTGCGACGAGCACGTCGAGGCTGGCCGCGATCTCGGCCTGCGCATCGTCGCGCAGCTTCTGCCAGGCATCGGCTCTGCGCGAGGCTTCAGGTCGACGAGCGACGACGCGGTGCCCGGCATAGGCGAAGGCGATCGCGATGCCGCGGCCCATGCGGCCGGCGCCGACGGCGGCGAATCTGGGCGCTCGTCATCACTCGCCTTCGTGCAGGCGGCGCTGCAGCGCGTCGCGCTCCAAGCCCGGCCAGGCCGAGCGCGTCGAGCGTGCGCGGTCCCTTGCGCAGGTCGCGTCCGAGGAAGCCGCCGACGATGGCGAGCAGGCCGTGCGCGATCGGCGCATCCACGCCGGCCCAGCGCGCCGCCGAGGCGAGGAAGGCCAGGCCCAGCTCGGTGTCTTCGAGCATGTAGCGGTGCTGGTAGCAGGTCGATGTTCTCGCGCCAGTCGCCCGACTTCACCAGCTTCTTGTGCGCATCGCCGTACATCCACCGGTCGTTGTCGTAGTGGTCGGCGAGCGGATAGTGCGGGCCGCCGTAGCCGAGCGCCTCGCGCACCGCGATGCGCTCGAGATCGAGCTGGTCGGTCACGTCGCGCACCGCCTTCTGCGTGCCTTCGTTGTGGATGTCCCAGCGCTCGAAGTGCTGCAGCGGCGCGGCGTTCATCACGATCAGCGGCGGGTGGATCACCGGGCCCGCGTTCATCAGCGCGCCGGAGAGCGCGTCGCCGCAGGCATGCACGCTCGGGTAGGCCTCGCGGATCACGCGCGATGGCCTCGTCGGACTTGCGCGCCGGATACACGCCGGTGGGCAGGCGCACCGCGCGGATCGTGACGTTGACCTCGCGCTCGCCGTGCTTGCGTGCGAGATAGGGCAGCGTGCCGGTCTCGGCCCAGGCCACGTCGGCCCGGTTGCCGGCCGCGCGCACGATGCGCGATCATCGTCAGGCTGCCGAAGGTGCCCGGCGGCAGGAACACCACCTGGCCGTCCACCAGGTGCGGCGCCATGGCGCGGGCGATGTCGTCCTGCGCAATGGCCGGCGAGGGAATGACGATCAGCCTGGCATCGCGCAGCGCCTCGCCGATGTCGGCGGTGGCCCTGGCGATCTTCACCTCGCGCGCGCCGTCGGCGTCCTTCAGGGTGATGGAGCCGGCATCGATGACCGGCTTGAGCGCCTGCGCGTCGCGGCGCCACAGCCGGACCTCGTGGCCGGCCTCGGAAAGATCGGCCGCGGCCGCATAGCAGCCGTGCCCGCCACCCAGGATTGCGATTTTCATGAAGAAGGAACCTGTCTCTTGAGGTTGATCGAAGACAAAAAAACGGAGCAGCTGCGCGTAGCGACATAAATTAATTTTCAAATGTTTATCTGTCAACTACTTTGGCGACAGTCGAGGGTTTACCCCGGCAGGAGGAAGTCACGCGCGTCGGGGGTGCCGACAGAGCCTTGCGGCGGGGAAGGAACCGGGAATGCGGAGCGCTTCTCGTGCTATGCCGCTTGCGATTCGAGCGTCTTCTTCATCGCGGCCATGCCGTGGTCCATCATGGCCGCGACGGCGGGCGCCATTTCATCGGGAAGGAGATCGGCGATCCAGACGACGCGGCTGGCGTGCGGCACCAACGCTGATGACCTGGGCCGACGCGTTGTGATGCGTCAGCCGATCTCCCGTTGCCGACCACACCAGGCGAACGATCCTGGTCCGTTGACATCAACGATCACTTCCCGCGCCGACCACGCCATTGGCGAAGCTCACGCATCCTTGCATCTGCCTTCGAGCTTGCAGTCGACCATCGAAGCCCGGGACGCAGTCGGGTGGTCCAGTGCGCCGAGATCCCGCAGGGCAGCCCAGATCTGTTCTGCGGGGCGTCGATGCACCTGACATACGCTGGTGGACTTCGGGACAGATCTGGGGAATGCCGTCCGACGCACAGCGGGTGGTCATCGGCGCATATCAAGGGCAGCGGTTTTGCAATACAAGGCTGCAAGCAAGGAGCGTCAAGCACAAGGGCTTGGACGCGATGGCTGAAGCCAGTCAACGGCTGGGCCTGTACGCCGGTGAAGTTGGACAGTTCCTGTCCGCAATGTCTCGTACTGGCACAGGGGCTTGCGAGGCGATGGTCCGTTGAGTGTCCACACATTGCCAAAGATGGAACGCTCTTCTATGAATCTGAAGCTGGCACCAAGAGGGCCGGCGACTCCTGAATGAATGCCGCTGGCTTGTGCCTGGTGTCATCCATTCCATCAGCCGCCCGCTACGAAAGCCTTCTCGAGCGGGATCACCCGCTCCGGCGCACCGCGCTCCACCTCGTCGCAAGTCGCGTAGATGCGCAGCTCGCCGCCCTCGATGACCGGGCGCGGAGAAGTCCAGAGCTGGCTGTCGTCGGGATACTCGATCCGCGACATGCGCGTGTCGGCATCGTGGATCAGCAGGCCGCGCACGGGGCCGAGGCGCTTGTGGACAGAGGGGTCGCGACGCGGGTGGTAGTCCAGCCCGCCGATCTCGATGAAGAACCAGCGGCCTGCACACCAGCCGGTCGCGTAAGGATCGCCCAGCGGCACGCCGTCGTCGCTCGGCACCGGAAGCTCGTCGCCGTCGACCCAGGCCCGCGTGCCGAATTCATCCATCCAGCTGATGCACACCGCGCGGTGGCGCGCCGTGCCGGCGTCGTCGCCGGAGAACTCGATGATCGCGAGGCAGCCTTGGTCGCAGACCAGCTTGCCGCGCAGCGGCGTGCGCACCGGGTCGAACTCGAAGCCGGCGTAGACGCAGTCTTCCAGCGTCGCGCCGGCCAGCAGTTCGGCCAGGCCCGGCACGAAGCGCTCCTGCCAGTGCTCACCGAGCCGCTGCTCCGGTTCGATGAGCCAGGCCTGCAGCGCCAGTGCGCGAGGTGACGCGCCCTTCGCGTGCACCTCGTTCCAGTGTGGGATGCGCTTGATCAGAACAGCCCCTTCAGCCCGTTCCAGGCGTCCGAAGCCACATTCTTCACCGCATCGACCCCATCGGCAATCTTGTCAGCGGCCCAATCGCGCGCGCCGCTGATCTCGGCACCGTAGGTGATGGCCACGCCAACCGCCAGGCCCGCCACCGCACCGACCGCCGTGCCGGCCACCGGCACCACGCTGCCGATGGCCGCGCCGGCCGCCACGCCAGCGGCCACCGATCCGGCGCCTACGGCGGTGTCGGCAGTGACATTGCCGATCGCCTTCGAGTCGCCCTTCGCGAGGCCTTCGCGGTTCTGCCAGACCGAGACGCCAGCCGAGACCGCCGCGCCAACCACCGTGGAGCCGGCCAGGCGCGAAGCCATCGACAGTCCCACCGCATTGCTGGCACCGGCCGCTGCGGCCCCGCCGCCGCTGCGCGCGACGATGGCCCGCTCGATGGCAGGCGTGACGACCCGCTCGGCCTTCGCACTGATTGCGCCGAGCGCGCCGCCGGCGGCAGTGTGGCCGGCGATGGACTTGGCTTCATCGGCACTCACCTTGCCGTCGGCCAGCGCGGTCGCGGTGCTGATGCCCAAGGCCCCCGCGGCACCGATCAAGCCGCCTTGCTTGGCGCTGGGCATCTCGGGCGGCTGCGCCAGCGGACCGAGCTTGGGATTGGCCTGGCCGACCGGAGTTCCGTCGGGCAGCGCGGACGGCGGCGTGTTGCCGTGCACCGCCTTCATGTTGCCCATGGTGATGCCGTCGCGCATCGCCTGCGTCACCGTCTGCCCGCTGTCGACCTTCGCCTGGATCGCCTTGGCCACCCTGGCATCGACCTCCGGCTGCCTGGCCGCCTGGATCTGCTGGAGCTCGGCAATCGAATAGCTGCGATCGCCGATGGTGATGTTGCGTGCATGCGGGTCGCCCGCCATCTTGCTCAGCTCGCTCAAGGCCTTGGGCTCGAGCACCTGGTGCAAGCCGTCGGGGTTGGCTGCGTTGGCCTTCACCTGGCGCGGTGCGTCGTCGCTGCCCAGTTGCTGCCAGGCCTGCTGCCGTCCGACCTGGGTCGTCGTGCCGGGCCTGGCCGTCGCCTCGGTGAGCTCCTGCGCCAGCGCGTTGACCGACGACTTGGAGCTCTCGATCGTCAACGGCTGATTGGCCTGGCGCTGCTGCAGCGAGAGGCCGTCGAAGGCACGCTGCATCACGCCGCGGTTGTCCTGCCGGTAGTAGAGATCGGCATCGACCAGCTCGGTGTCGAGCATCGGCAGGCGCGCGTCGGCCTCGGTGCCGGGCAAGGGCGTGCCTGTGGCATTGGCTTGCTGGTTGGCCGCGACCTGTGCGGCGTTCTGCGGCGGCGGAGGATCGAACGCCAAGGCGCTGTTGGGGGCCAGGGGCACGCGCTCGAGCACTTCGGCCGCACGCGTCAAATGCGCCATCGCGCCCTTGTAGGCATTGCTGCCGGGCGCGCTGTTGGCCGCGGTGCCGATCACCTGGCGCAGCGGGTCGTTGGCGACCAGCTTGCCCTCATTCAACGCGGCGCCAAGGCGTTCGACCACGTTCGCGACATGCGCGCGCTCGCCTGCAGGCGCGTTGTGCACCAGCTTCGCGGCGTTGCCCACGATGTCGTCGGCCGCGGTGACGGCGGGGTTGGGCCCTTGCGCAGCGGCATAGCCTTGCGCAGCCTTCTGCGCCGGCGGAAGCGCTTCGCTGGCGATGCGTCCGACCTGCTTGCGCGCCGAGCGCGCCCGCGACCGCGCCGTTCTGCGTGGCACGGTCGCCCACCGATGATTCGCCGTCCTGCGCCTTGTCGCTGAAGAGCCAGTCGAGCGGCGTCGGCATGGCTGCGAGGAGCTCTGCCTGGGTCGGCGCCTGCGCGTCGTTGGCGGCCTCGGGTGCTTGCTCGGTGACGGACTCGGGAAGATCGGGTTGCGCCCGCAAAGCTCCTGTATCGACAGTGTTGCCCATGTGGATACCTCATGAAGAAAGTAAAGCGGGCGCATCGAAGTTGGCGCCCATGGCCAGAGTGAATCACGCTCGCAGCCGTTACACAGGTCGGGACGTTTGCTAGCTGGGAACGTTGCTAGCTAGGAGCGCTCCTACGCCATTGGCGACCTGGCCCACGCCTCGCCTTGGTGACCCGACGCACCGGGACGACGCATCACTGCCCCGGGAATGGCTTGAAGGAGTGCATGGCAGCGCCCGATCCTGCCTTTTGCCCTCGCCAACGGCCCAAGAACGGCACGAAGCTTGCGTACAGGTGGCTCGTCCGCCGGTGACGATGCCGCGGATACCTCAGCCCTCCGCTAACGATGGCGGAATCCCGGACGCGCCGCGCCCCGACGAGGGCTGCCCGTCCGGGTCGTTCCAACCCGATTCGTTTGCGCAGGATCAAGCCATGAAGATCATCGTCATCGGCCACGGCATGGTGGGCCACAAATTCCTCGAGAGCCTGGCCGAGACCGGCGCGCCCGGCGCCGAGGTCACCGTGCTGTGCGAGGAGCCGCGCCCGGCCTACGACCGCGTGCACCTGTCCGAATTCTTCGCCGGTAAATCGGCCGACGACCTGTCGCTGGTCGAGCCGGGCTTCTTCGAGCGCAGCGACGTTCAGCTCAGGCTGAACGCGCGCGCGGTCGGCGGTGGACCGCGCCGCGAGCGCACCGTCACCGCTGCCGACGGCGAAGTGCTGCGCCTACGACAAGCTGGTGTTCGCCACCGGCTCCTACCCCTTCGTGCCGCCGCTGCCGGGCAAGGACCGCAAGGACTGCTTCGTCTACCGCACCATCGAAGACCTGGAAGCGATGCGCGAATGCGGCGCGCGCGTCGCAGCACCGGCGTGGTGATCGGCGGCGGCCTGCTGGGCCTCGAATGCGCCAAGGCGCTGCGCGACATGGGCCTGGAGACCCACGTGGTCGAATTCGCGCCGCGCCTGATGGCGGTGCAGGTCGACGACGGCGGCGCGCGCGTGCTGCGCGCCAGGATCGAAGAGCTGGGCGTGCACCGTGCACACCAGAAGAACACGCTGGAGATCGTCGACGGCGAGGACGGCACGCCACCGCATGCGTGTTCGCCGACGGCAGCTACCTCGACGACCGACATGATCGTGTTCTCGGCCGGCATCCGCCCGCGCGACGAACTGGCGCGCGCAGTGCGGGCTGGCCATCGGCCCGCGCGGCGGCATCGCCATCGACAACAGCTGCCTGCACCTGCGACCCGCGACGTCTACGCCATCGGCGAATGCGCGGCGTGGAACGGCAGACGCTTCGGCCTGGTCGCGCCGGGCTACGACATGGCGCGCGTGGCGGCGCGCCACCTCGCTCGGCGAGACCGAGCCGCCTTCATCGGCGCCGACATGAGCACCAAGCTCAAGCTGATGGGCGTGGACGTGGCCAGCATCGGCGACGCGCACGGCCGCACGCCGCAGGCAGCCGCTCCTACCAGTTCATCGACGAGCGCAAGCAGGTCTACAAGAAGATCGTCGTCTCCGAGTGCGGCAAGTACCTGCTGGGCGCCGTGCTGGTGGGCGACGCCGCCGAATACGGCACGCTGCTGCAGATGATGCTGAACGGGATCGCGCTGCCGGAGGCGCCCGAGTTCCTGATCCTGCCGCAGAGCGACGGCAAGGCGCGGCCGGTGCTGGGCGTCGATGCGCTGCCCGACGCGGCGCAGATCTGCTCCTGCAACGACGTCTCGAAGGGCGCGCATGTGCGCGGCGGTGGGCGAAGGCGCCACCACGCATCGGCGCGCTGAAGAGCTGCACCAAGCGCCGGCACCACCTGCGGCGGCTGCGTGCCGCTGGTCACGCAGGTGATGAAGGCGGAGATGAAGAAGCAGGGCCTGGCCGTCAACAACCACCTGTGCGAACACTTCGCCGCACTCGCGCCAGGAGCTGTACCACCTGGTGCAGCGTCGGCAAGATCCGCACCTTCGCCGACGCTGCTGGCGCAGCACGGCAACGGGCCTCGGCTGCGACATCTGCAAGCCGGTGGCCGCCAGCATCCTCGCCTCGACCTGGAACGACTTCGTGCTGAAGCCGGTGCACGCCAGCCTGCAGGACTCGAACGACTACTTCCTCGGCAATATCCAGAAGGACGGCACCTATTCGGTGGTGCCGCGCATGCCGGGCGGCGAAGTCACGCGCCGACGGCCTGATCGCGGTCGGCCAGGTGGCCAAGAAGTACGGCCTGTACACCAAGATCACCGGCGGCCAGCGGGTCGACCTGTTCGGCGCGCGCGTCGACCAGCTGCCGCTGATCTGGGAAGAGCTGATCGCCGCCGGCTTCGAGTCCGGCCACGCCTACGGCAAGTCGCTGCGCACGGTGAAGTCCTGCGTCGGCTCGACCTGGTGCCGCTACGGCGTGGACGACAGCGTGGGCTTCGCGATCGAGCTGGAGAACCGCTACAAGGGCCTGCGCACGCCGCACAAGATCAAGTTCGGCGTGTCCGGCTGCACCCGCGAGTGCGCCGAGGCGCAGGGCAAGGACGTCGGCCTGATCGCCACCGAAAAGGGCTGGAACCTGTACGTGTGCGGCAACGGCGGCATGAAGCCGCGCCACGCCGAGCTGATCGCCTCCGACCTCGACGAAGAAACCGTGGTGCGCTACGTCGACCGCTTCCTGATGTTCTACGTGCGCACCGCCGACCGCCTGCAGCGCACCAGCGTCTGGCGCGACAACCTCGAAGGCGGGCTCGAATACCTGAAGGACGTGGTGGTCAAGGACAAGCTGGGCATCGCCGCCGAACTGGAAGCGGACATGCAGCACGTGGTCGACACCTATGCCTGCGAATGGAAGACCGCCGTCAACGATCCGGAGACGCGCAAGCGCTTCCGCCACTTCGTCAACAGCGACCAGCCCGACCAGAACGTCGTGTTCATGCCCGAGCGCGGCCAGATCCGCCCGGCCACCGTCGAAGAACGCAAGCGCGTCATTCCGATCGCCGTCGACCAATCCGCCTGACCAAGGAGAACCACCATGCACCGCGATATCCAACTCAGACACTGGACCGCCGTCTGCGCGCTCGACGAGATCGTGCCCGACACCGGCGTGTGCGCGCTGGTCAACGGCGAGCAGGTGGCGGTGTTCCGCGTCGGCGCGGCGACCAGCGCGTTTTCGCGATCGGTAACTTCGACCCGAAGTCAGCGGCGCCGCCGTGCTGTCGCGCGGGCTGGTCGGCAGCCTGGGCGAGCGCATCGTGGTCGCCTCGCCGATCTACAAGCACCACTTCGACCTGCGCACCGGCGAATGCCTGGAGGCGCCCGAGCATTCGGTGCGCGCGCACGCGGTGCGCGTCGAGGACGGACGCGTGCTGGTCGCGCTGAGCCTGACCCACCCCCG
>CAWFRK010000023.1:0-172859 GCA_963818175.1 uncultured beta proteobacterium
CTCGCGGGCCCGCTGCTGCGCGGCCTGCAGCGCACGCACGAAGGCGGCCTTGACACCGTCGGCTTCCAGCGAGCTCAGTGCTGCGTAGGTGGTGCCGCCCTTCGAAGTGACCCGCTCGCGCAGCACCTCCGGCGATTCGCTCGCGCGGCGGGCAAGCTCGGTGGCGCCGGCGAAGGTGCCCAGGGCCAGTTGCTTGCCCTGCTCGGCCGAGAGGCCCATTTGTCGGGCCGCTTCGATCATGGCCTCGACCATGTAGAAGACATAGGCCGGGCCCGATCCGGACAAGGCCGTCACCGCGTCGAGATCGCTTTCGCGCTCGACCCACAGCACCGAACCGGTGGGCTCGAGCAAGTCCTCGACGGTCTCCTTCTCGCCGACCGACACACCCTCGCGCGCGTACAGGCCCGCGATGCCTTGGCCGATCAGTGCCGGCGTGTTGGGCATCGCGCGCACCACGCGCTCGCTGCCGGTGGCCGCGGCGATCGCATCGGTGCGAATGCCGGCCATCACGCTGAGGTGCAAGGCCTTGCGCACATGGGCCGCACAGGGCGCGGCGGCCGCCTTGAAGAGCTGCGGCTTCACCGCCCAGACGACGATGTCGGCCGCAGCCAGATGCGGTCCGGCCGCTTCCTGGGCCTGCAGCGTGAATTCGCCGGCGAGGCGCGCGCGTTGCATGGCATCGGGCTCGATGACGACGAGATCGGAGGGCGCGCGGCCTGCGGAGATCAGTCCGCCGATGATGGCCGAGGCCATGTTGCCGCCCCCGATGAAGGCGATGGTGTTGGACATGGTGATGAAGAAAGTCAGTAAAGCGTGGTCGCGAAATGCTGCAGCGTACGCCCGTGAGCCAGTGCGGCCGCGGGCGGGTAGTAAGCCTCCCGGTCCCAGCAATTGAAGCCGTGGCCGGCGCCGGGGTAGACATGGACCTCGGCACGGTGGCCAGCCATGGCGGACTTCACCTTCTCGACGGCGGCCGGCGGAATGTTGGCGTCCGTCTCGCCGTAGTGAAACATGATGGGGCACGTGATCTGCTCGGCGAGCTCGAGCTGGTCCTGGATGCCGCCGCCGTAATAGCAGACGGCCGAATCGACGCCGGCCGTCGCGGCCGCCACGAAGGAAAGCCGTCCGCCCATGCAATAGCCGAAGGCGCCGACCTTGCCCTTGACCTCTGGCCGTGCGCGCAAGGCAGCGACGGTGGTCTTCACGTCTTCGGCCAGGGCGTCGCGATCGGCCGCGCCCACCAGTGCCCGGGCGCGCTCCATGTCGGCACCGGCATAGCCCAGCTCCACGCGCGGTGCCTGGCGCCAGAACACATCGGGCGCGAGCACCACGAAGCCGTCGAGCGCGTACTGCTCGGCCACCACGCGGATGTGGCGGTTGACGCCGAAGATCTCCTGGAAGAGCACGAGGCCGGGACCGCTGCCGCCGGGCGGCAGGCACAGGTAGGCGTCGTAGGTGCCGCCATCATGGGCGGCGACATGGATCCATCGGGTGCTGATCGGGCTGACGGTGAGCGAGGTCATGTCGGGGCTCCTGGGCGTGGTCGCACTGAGTGATCCAGCGGACTGGTGATGGCGCAAGAGGATAGCGCCACTGCCCGGCACGGATGTGTGCGACCGCTACATCGTCCCCAGAGACAGCAGCGCCGCATTGCCGCCGGCCGCGGCGGTGTTGATGGTCAGCGTCTGCTCGCAGCAAAAGCGCGGCAGGTAGTTCGGCCCGCCCGCCTTGGGGCCGGTGCCGGACAGGCCTTCGCCGCCGAAGGGCTGCACGCCCACCACCGCGCCGATCATGTTGCGGTTGACGTAGACGTTGCCGACGCGGGCGCGCCCCGCGACATGCACATGCGCGGCTGTCGATGCGGGTTTGCATGCCCAGCGTGAGGCCGTAGCCGAGCGCGTTGACCTGCTCGATCACCGCCTCGGCCGTGGCCGTCTCGCCCGAACCCCAGCGCACGACGTGCAGCACCGGCCCGAAGATCTCCTGCTTCACGTCGGCGATGCGTCCTACCTCGATAGGCCACGGGTGCGATGCAGTGCCCGGCGAACGCCCTGGGGCATCGGCGTGCGGGCGATCAGGCGGGCCTCGCGGTCGAGGCGTTCGATCTGTCGCGACAGGTTCGCATGCGCCTCCTCGTCGATGACCGGGCCGACGTCGGTCGACCACTCGGCAGGCGACGCCCACCACCAGCTCCTGCATCGCGCCGGCGAGCATTCGCATCACGGCGTCGGCGATGCGCTCGTGCACGCACAGCAGGCGCAGCGCCGAGCAGCGCTGGCCGGCCGAGCGGAAGGCGCTCTGCACCACCGCGTCGACCACCTGCTCGGGCAGCGCGGTGGAGTCGACCACCATGGCGTTGATGCCGCCGGTCTCGGCGATCAGGGGCACGATGGGGCCATCCTTGCCGGCCAGCGAGCGCTGGATGAGCTTGGCCACCTGCGTCGAGCCGGTGAAGGCCACGCCCGCGCAGCGCTCGTCGCTCACCAGCGCCGCGCCGACGGTCTCGCCCGGGCCGTGCAGCACGGCCAGCGCATCGCGCGGCACGCCCGCCTCGTGCAGCAGCTCGACCATGCGCACGGCCACCGCCGGGGTCTGCTCGGCCGGCTTGGCCAGCACGGCGTTGCCGGCGACCAGGGCGGCCGCCACCTGGCCGGTGAAGATCGCCAGCGGGAAGTTCCAGGGGCTGATGCAGACGAACACGCCGCGGCCGCGCAGGCGCAGCTCGTTGGATTCGCCGGTGGGGCCGGGCAGGGCGCGGGGCGCGATGCCCGTCTCGGCCTGCGTCGGCGTAGTAGCGGCAGAAGTCGACGGCCTCGCGCACCTCGGCCACGCAGTCCGCCAAGGTCTTGTGCGCTTCGTTGACGAGCAGCGCGCAGAACTCGGGCAGGCGACGCTCCAGCGCATCGGCGGCCCGGCGCAGCACCGCCGCGCGCTGCGCGAGCGGCGTGCCTTCCCAAGTGGCAAAGCCGGTGTGCAGGCGCTGCATCGTGGCCTGCACCTCGGCGGGCTGCGCCTCGGCCACGATCGGTAGCGCTGTCGAACGAATCGCCTCGAGGAAGGGCTGCCGCTCGACCAGGCAAGCGAGGTCGACGCCGCGCGCATTTCGGCGTCCGCGGGCCGTAGAGATCGGCAGGCAGCGGCAGGCCGGGCTGCGGCTCGCAATGCAAGGGCGAGGCCAGCAGCGTCTCGGGCGCGACATCGTCGTCCGCGAGCTGGTGCACGAAGGAGGAGTTGGCGCCGTTCTCCAGCAGGCGGCGCACCAGGTAGGCCAGCAGGTCGCGATGCTCGCCCACCGGCGCATACACGCGCAGCGCCACGCCGGGCGTGCGAAGCACTTCGCGGTAGACCCCTTCGCCCATGCCGTGCAGGCGTTGCAGCTCGAAGGGGAGGCCTCGTCCCATCTGCAGGATCGCGGCAATCGTGCCGGCGTTGTGGGTGGCGAATTGCGGATAGAGGTGCGGTGCATGGCCGAGCAGCGCTCGTGCACAGGCCAGGTAGGAGATGTCGGTGTGGTGCTTGTGGGTGAACACCGGGTAGTGCGCCAGCCCCAGCTCCTGCGCGCGCTTGATCTCGCCGTCCCAGTAGGCGCCCTTGACCAGCCGGCACATCAGCCGCAGCTCGTATTTCCTGGCGATGCGCGCCACTTCCTGCACCACATCGAGGGCGCGTGTCTGGTAGGCCTGCACCGCCAGGCCGAGGCCTTGCCAGCGCGGGTGCTCGGTGGCGACCCGCTCGGCAAGGGCCTCGAGCACGTCGAGCGAGAGCTCCAGGCGATCGACTTCCTCGGCGTCGATGGTGAGATTCAGGTTGGCGCGCGCCGCCTGCTCGACCAGCGACCACACGCGCGGCACCAGCACTTCGAACGCACGCGCTCGCGCTGCGCGTCTTCGTAGCGCGAGAACAGGGCGCTCAGCTTGATCGAGATGCCGTCGCCCGCCTCGGGCGTGCTCGCCTCGTGGCGTGCGGCGATCTGCTCGATCGCATGCGCGGTAGGCCGCCAGGTAGCGTTGCGCATCGTCTTCGGTGCGTGCGCCTTCGCCCAGCATGTCGAAGCTGAAGCGCAATTGCGGCAGTTCCTTGCGCTGGCCGCTGCGCCTCGCGCTGGGCCTCGGCGATGTCGCGTCCCAGCACGAACTGGCGGCCCAGCAGCTGCACGGCGCGCACGGCCGCGGCCACCACGGTCTGCGCGCCCAGGCGCTGCAGCAGGCCGGGCTGGTCCTGCTCGCCGGGCAGGAGCTTCTTGGTCCATGCGATGGCGGTGGCCGAAAGCGTCGAGAGCACCGCATGCCCCCCGCCTCGATGGCCGTCGAAGTCGGCCTGTCCCAGCTGGTCGGCCGTGAGGGCGATTGCCGTTTCGGCGTCCGGCACCCGCAGCAGCGCCTCGGCCAGCCGCATCAGCGCCAGGCCTTCGGCACTGGAGATCGGGTATTCCTTCAGCAGCGATTCCATCGCCCAGAACGGCGCCGGATGTTCGCGCACCGCCAGCACCCAGGGCCGTGCCTGGACCTGCACCGCTGCCCAGTGCAGCGCCGGCGTGACCTGCTCGAGGAGGGCGCGGCTGACACCCGCTTCGGCACGGCCGGGCAGCGGCAGGCGCATGCGGGCCGGCGGGCAGGGGAAGGGCATGGCGTTGGACATGGCGGCGGCGCTGGGGTGTTGGATGACTTGCTAGGTTAGGTCGCGAGGAACTAGCATGAATCACTAAATGAATATGCACTGACGGATAAAAATCAAGGACGACGCGCATGGAAGAGGAGTCGAAGGACCTGGACAAGATCGACCGCAAGATCCTGCGCGTCCTGCAGGAAGACGGCCGCATCGCCAACCTCAAGCTGGCCGAGGCGGTGCATCTCTCGCCCACGGCGGTGCTCGAGCGCGTCAAGCGCCTCACGCGCGACGGCTACATCCTCGGCTACGAGGCACGGCTCAATCCGCGCAAGCTCGGCGCGGCGATGATGGTCTTCATCGAGGTGGTGCTCGACCGCACCACGCCCGACGTGATGAACGCCTTCAAGGCGGCCGTGCAGTCCCGGCCCGAGATCCTGGAGTGCCACATGGTCGCCGGCGGGTTCGACTACCTGATCAAGACCCGCGTCGCCGACATGCAGGCCTATCGCGAGCTGATCGGCACGGTGGTGTGGTCGCTGCCGGGCGTGCGCGAGACGCACACCTACGCGGTGATGGAAGAGGTCAAGAACAGCACGCTGCTGCCGATCTGAGCCACCTTACATGCGCTCGGCCCGCGCGACCAGGTCGCGCCAGAGCTGGTTGCGGCGGCGGTTGAACGCAGGGTCGGTCGAGCGCACGTTGACCGCCGTCTGCACCATCACCAATCGCAGGCGCGGATGCACGAAGATCGCCTGGCCTCGGATGCCCAGCAGCGCGTAGCCGTACTGCTCGGGGAAGAGCCAGGTCTGGTAGCCGTAGCCGAAGAACGAGGTGGCCGTGCCCGGTTGGAGATAGGCATCGGCCGGGCGCACGCTGGTGGCGGCGTCCACCCATTCAGGCGGGACGATGTTGCGGCCGGCGAACTGGCCGCGATCGAGCATCAGCTGGCCCAGTCGTGCGTAGTCGCGCAGGCGGGCGTTGAAGCAGCAGTAGGCGGCCTCCATGCCGCTCGCGTCGACCAGCCAGCTCGCGTTTGCCTCCGCGCCCATCGGGCCCCAGATCTTTTCGCTGACGTAGTCGACGATCGGACGGCCGATCGCGCGCCGCAGTGCCTGCGCCAGGGCCTGGGTGTCGGCCGAGCTGTAGTGGAAGCGCGTGCCGGGCGGCGCCTCGCGTTCGGTGAAGGTCTTGAGCGTCGGCAGCAGGCCTCCCGTGCCGCGCGCCCACGGCCGGGAGAGGCGCAGGACATCCGAATCCGGCTCGTCGTAGGCTTCATCGAAGATGACGCCGGATGCCATCTGCAAGGCGTGGCGGATCGAGACGCCTTTCCATGCGCTCGCGGCCAGTTCCGGCTCGTACTTGTCGAGCGGGTCGTCGATCGAGGCGATCAGGCCTTCGGAGACTGCAACGCCCACTGCCATTGCGAGCACCGTCTTGGCCATCGACCAGGAGGTGAAGGCATGCTGGGCCGTGCGGCCGTACTGGTATTTCTCGACCAGCGACCTTGCCGTCCTTCATGACGATGAGGCCCGTGACAGGCTGCTCATCAAGGTAGCGCTCGACTTCCGGCAACGCGCCGCCGGCCTCGTGCGCCGGCAGCGGGCGGGCCTTGCCCGAGGCCTTGATGGTGCGGGCCGAGAAGATGCGGTCCATGGCCGACAAGGACCCGACCAGGTGCTGCTTCTCCAGGAAGGTGCGGGGAGTGCCTCGTGGGTAGTTCACGGCACGCCCGTAGGCCTCTTCGTCCGGCGCTGCCGAAGCCAAGGGCGCGGCAAGCCCGAACAGCAGCGACAACCATGCCTTGCCCAACATCGCCTGTCGCTGCCGCATGAAGCGCCTTCAGTGCGAGTGCGCGGGCCGCGACCCGAAGATGGCCGTGCCGACCCGGACGATGGTGGCGCCTTCGAGGATCGCCGCATCGATATCGGCCGTCATCCCCATCGACAAGGTGTCGAGCGCCAGCCCTTGCGCATTGAGCGCCTCGAGCAATTCGCGCAAGGCACGATGCGGCGCACGCTGCGCCTCGAGATCCCCGGCCGGCTCCGGGATCGCCATCAGCCCGCGCAGCTTCAGGCCCGGCAGCCTGGCCACCGCCTGCGCGACCTCGAGCACTTCGGCCGGCGCGAGGCCGCTCTTGCTCGCCTCGTTGCTGATGTTGACTTGCAGGCAGGCCTGCAGCGGCGGCAGATGCGGCGGGCGTTGTTCGGACAAGCGCATGGCGATCTTCAGCCGATCGATCGAATGCACCCAATCGAAATGCTCGGCAACCACCCGCGTCTTGTTGCTCTGCAGCGGGCCGATCAGGTGCCATTCCAACTGCTCGCGATATTCGGCCAATTCGTGAATCTTCTCGAGCGCTTCCTGCACGTAGTTTTCACCGAAGCGCCGCATTCCCGCGCTCATCGCCTCGCGGATTGCCGATGCCGGAAATGTCTTGCCGACCACCAGGAGCGTGACGCTTCGCACATCGCGACCCGCGCGCGTGCAGGCTTGCATGATGCGTTCTTGCACCTGTTGTATGTTGTCTGCGATCGTCGCCATAATGGCAAAACTTAATGAGTTAACTGTTTAAAACAGCATAAGAGGGAATCGCAGGGGACATGGACATTACTCAGCTGCTGGCGTTCTCCGTCAAGAACAAGGCATCGGACCTCCACCTGTCCGCCGGTCTTCCCCCCATGATCCGTGTCCATGGCGACGTGCGCCGCATCAATGTGGATCCGCTCGAGCACAAGCAGGTCCACGAGATGGTGTACGACATCATGAACGATGCGCAGCGCAAGGCCTACGAGGAAACGCTTGAATGCGATTTCTCGTTCGAGATCCAGGGCCTCGCGCGCTTTCGCGTCAACGCCTTCAACCAGAATCGCGGCTCCGGCGCAGTGTTCCGGACCATTCCCTCCAAGATCCTCACGCTCGAGCAGCTCAACACGCCCAAGGTGTTTGCCGACCTGGCACTCAAGCCGCGCGGCCTCGTGCTGGTGACGGGCCCCACCGGCTCGGGCAAGTCCACCACGCTCGCCGCGATGGTGAACCACCTCAACGAGAACGAGTACGGCCACGTGCTCACGGTCGAAGACCCGATCGAGTTCGTGCACGAGTCCAAGAAGTGCCTGATCAACCAGCGCGAGGTCGGCCCGCACACGCTGTCGTTCAACAACGCGCTGCGCTCGGCCCTGCGGGAAGACCCCGACGCGATCCTCGTGGGCGAAATGCGCGACCTCGAGACGATCCGCCTCGCGCTCACCGCGGCCGAGACCGGCCACCTCGTGTTCGGCACGCTGCACACCTCGAGCGCCGCCAAGACCATCGACCGTATCGTCGACGTCTTCCCGGCCGCCGAGAAGGACATGGTGCGCGCGATGCTGTCGGAGTCGCTCGTCGCGGTGATCTCGCAGACGCTGTGCAAGCTCAAGGACGGCTCCGGCCGCGCCGCGGCGCACGAGATCATGCTCGGCACCTCGGCCATTCGCAACCTGATCCGCGAGAACAAGATCGCGCAGATGTATTCGTCGATCCAGACCGGCAACAGCATGGGCATGCAGACGCTCGACCAGTGCCTGACCGACCTGGTCCGCCGCAACGTGATCTCGCCTGCCGAAGCGCGCAACAAGGCGAAATTCCCCGAGAACTTCCCCGGCTGAGGGCCTCGCGCAGGCTGCGCCGCCAGTTGCTTCGACCATGAAAAAGCTCCTCCAAAGACTCAAGGGCGCGGCCACTGGCTCCTCCGGCGATTCGTCGAACGGCCTCAACCTGCAGGCCGGCGAGATGGGCGAAGACTCCCGCTTCTTCTCGACGATGTTCCAGGACCGCTCCGACGAGGCCCTGCCCATCGCCTCCTGGAGGACCCGTTCTGCGCAGGTCGACGCCCGGCCCTACGATCGCGCCCTCGGCACCGAGCGGTTCTCGCTGCTCTGGGGCGTCGATCGCTACGTTGCCTCGCTCTCGCGTGACGAGCTCGAACGCATGAGCCAGTACCTCGAATTCGTCGAGGTGCCGGCAGGCAAGGAAGTCATCGGACAGGATGAGCAGGGTGACTACATGCTCATCCTCCTGGACGGCGCCATCTCGGTGGAGCGCATCCACGCCTGGGGCGCCCGCGCCCGGCTGGCCGAGGCGGGGCCCGGCGACATCCTCGGCGAGATGTCACTGCTCGACGCCGGCTCGCGTTTCTCCGCCTGCACCACGACGGCGCCCTGTGTGCTGGCGGTGGTCGACGCCCACGGCCTCGACCAGATGATCACCCACGAGCCCCGCCTGGGCCTGGCCTTGCTGGCCTCGCTGGCACGGCGGCTGTCCCTGCGCCTGCGGCAGGTGAGCGCGCGCCTGAGCGCCTTGCTGTCGCGCGGCTGAGGTTTCTCGCGCCACCCCACACCCTTACCGGAATCGAGTGATGGAAAGAGACCAGGCTTCGAAGTTCATCAACGACCTGCTGCGGCTGATGGTGGCGCGCAACGGCTCCGATCTGTTCCTCACCGCCGACTTCCCGCCGGCCATCAAGGTCGATGGCAAGGTGACCAAGGTGTCGCCGCAGCCGCTCACCGGCCAGCACACGCTGGCGCTGGCGCGCTCGATCATGAACGACAAGCAGGCGGCCGAGTTCGAGCGCACCAAGGAGTGCAATTTCGCGATCGCGCCGCAGGGCATCGGGCGCTTTCGCTGCAACGCCTTCGTGCAGCAGAGCAGCGTGGGGCTGGTGATGCGGGTGATCCCGCAGACCTTGCCGACCATCGACACGCTGGGCCTGCCCCAGGTGCTCAAGGACGTCACCATGACCAAGCGCGGCCTGGTCATCATGGTGGGCGCCACCGGCTCGGGCAAGTCGACCACGCTGGCGGCGATGGTCGACTACCGCAACGAGAACTCCCAGGGCCACATCATCACGATCGAAGACCCGGTGGAGTTCGTGCATCCGCACAAGAGCTGCATCGTCACCCAGCGCGAGGTGGGCATCGACACCGATGGCTGGGAGGCTGCGCTCAAGAACACCTTGCGCCAGGCGCCCGACGTGATCCTGATGGGCGAGGTGCGCGACCGCGAGACCATGGAGCATGCGGTGGCCTTTGCCGAGACGGGCCACCTGTGCATGGCCACGCTGCACGCCAACAGCGCCAACCAGGCGCTCGACCGCATCATCAACTTCTTCCCTGAAGAGCGGCGCGCGCAGCTCCTGATGGACCTCTCGCTCAACCTCAAGGCGCTGGTGTCGCAGCGCCTGCTGCCCCGGCAGGAGGGCAAGGGGCGCGCCGCGGCGGTCGAGATCCTGCTGAACACGCCGCTCATTTCCGAGCTGATCTTCAAGGGCGAGGTGGCCGAGATCAAGGAAATCATGAAGAAGAGCCGCGAGCTCGGCATGCAGACCTTCGACCAGGCGCTGTTCGACCTCTACGAAAGCAACGTCGTCACCTACGAAGACGCGCTGCGCAACGCCGATTCCGTCAACGACCTCCGCCTGCAGATCAAGCTCAACAGCAACCGTGCCCGCAACGCCGACCTGGCGGCCGGCACCGAGCACCTGACCATCGTCTGACATGGACCACCGGCGCTTCGGGCACCTCAAGGACCGCCAACGGGGTCGCCTGGCAGAGCCGAGATGGCTCCGCCAAGCCGACGAACGCCCCGCAGGCCGTCGCCTTCATCGGCCTGGGGGTGATGGGCTGGCCGATGGCCGGGCACCTGGCCAAGGCGGGGCATCGGGTCACGGTCTACAACCGCACCGCGGCCAAGGCCGAGCGCTGGGCCAAGGAGCACGGCCAGGCGAGCGCGCCGACTCCGAAGGCGGCCGCGCAGGGTGCCGACATCGTGTTTGCGTGCGTCGGCAATGACGACGACCTGCGCAGCGTGGTGCTGGGAGAAGAGGGCGCATTTGCCGGCATGAAGCAGGGTGCGATCCTCGTCGACCACACGACCGCCTCGGCGCATGTGGCGCGCGAGCTCGATGCCAAGGCGAAGGGCTTGCGCCTGCACTTCATCGATGCGCCGGTTTCCGGCGGCAACCTCGGTGCCATCAGCGGTGCCCTCACGGTGATGTGCGGTGGCGAGGCCGAGCCTTTCGAACGGGTCCAGCCGGTGGCGCGGGCCTATGGCAAGGCCGTGACCTTGCTCGGCCCCAGCGGTTCAGGCCAGCTGGCCAAGATGGTCAACCAGATCGCCATCGCGGGGCTCCTCCAGACGCTGGGCGAGGCGATTGCCTTCGGCCAGAAGGCCGGCCTCGACATGAAGGCCGTGCTGGAGGTGATCGGCAAGGGCGCGGCGCAGAGCTGGCAGATGGACAACCGCGGCCCGACCATGATCGATGACAAGTTCGACTTCGGCTTCGCGGTCGACTGGATGCGCAAGGACCTCGGGCTGTGCCTCGAGGAGGCCGCCCGCAACGGCGCCCGACTGCCGGTGACGGCGCTGGTGGACCAGTTCTACGCCGACGTCCAGGCCCAGGGCGGCGGCCGCTGGGACACCTCCAGCCTGATCCGCCGCTTGAAGTGACCACCCCCGTAGGCGCTTCGGTCAGCGTGTCGGCGCCGAGGCGGCCGAAGAAGCCGCCTTCGGCTGCATGCGAGCCAGCTCGCCTTCCGACACCACCTCGAACACACGCACCACCTTCTGCACCCCGCTGATGGTGCGCGTCAGCTCCGAAGCCCGCGTGGCCTCGCGTTCCGTCACCATGCCCATCAGGTAGACGATGCCGCGCTCGGTGACCACCTTGAAGGCCTGCGACTGCAGGTCGCGCGCATCGATGAAGGTCGCCTTCACCTTGCTTGCGAGCACCATGTCGTTCGATCGCGTGGACATCGAGCTGTTGCCCATGATGGCGATCTCGTTGACGATGGAGCGCACGTTCTCCACCTGCGCCGTGGCCTGCTCGGCCGCCTGGCGGAGCTGGTCGTTCGCGACCTCGCCGGTGAGCAGCACCATGCGGTTGTAGCTGGTCACGTTGACGTGGCCGCGCTCGCCGACGACATCCTTGATGCGGCCGGACGCCTTGAGCTCGATGCCCTGGTCTTCCAGCTGCGCGCCCGAGCTGCGGCGATCGGTGGCGACCATGGCCCCCCCGACCATCGCGCCGCCCACCAAAAGGGGAGCGCATCCGCCCAGGCTCAAGGCGAGCGTGGCCGAAGCCAATGCCGCGGCAAGCGGGCGAACGAGGAAGTGGTAGGAAACTTTGCTCATGCGTGGTCCTGTTCTCCGAGCAGT
The DNA here is from genome assembly GCA_963818175.1 of uncultured beta proteobacterium. GTDB lineage: Bacteria > Pseudomonadota > Gammaproteobacteria > Burkholderiales > Burkholderiaceae_C > Caldimonas. The sequence goes on from CAWFRK010000023.1 coordinate 11,800, forward strand.
TGGGTATCGATGGCATCGCACAGGCAATGCAGTGCGAGCAAGTGAACTTCGTGGATTCGTGCGTTGCGATCGTGCGGGACGCTGATCTGGACGTCGGTTTCGGTGAGCAGCTCCTTGAGCTTGCCGCCGCCCTTGCCCGTCAGCGCCACCACCGTCATCTCCTTGTCGTGCGCGGCCTGCACCGCCGCGATCACGCTGGTGGAATTGCCGCTGGCCGTCAGGGCGATCAGCACGTCGCCGGGCTCGCCCAGGGCCTGCACCTGCTTGGCGAAGATGCGCGCCGGATCGTTGCCGACGGCGGTCAGCATGGCCGCGTCCGCTGCCAGGGCCAGGGCGGCGAGGCTGGGGCGCTCCCGCTCGAACTGGCCTACCAGCATGGCCGCCACATGCTGGGCGCCTGCTGATGAACCGCCATTGCCGCAGGCCAGCACCTTTCCACCGGACGTGAGGCAGCCGACGATGGCCTGCGCGGCCTCCGCAATCGGCCGGGCCAGCAGGTCGGCCGAGTGGTACTTGAGGTCAGCGCTTTCGAAGAATTGCTGCTGTATTCGTTGTTCGAGCATTTCGCAATGATAAATAACTTGGCTCTATCGACCGCCCAAATCGCCAACGGTTCCATGATCTGCAACGCGCGGTTTCAACTGGCGAAGTAGGCGCCGCGCAGCCACTCGATCTGCTCGCCGTCTATGGCGATGACGTCGAAGCGGCACGGCGGCGGGCAAGCCATGCCGGCGAGGAAGGTCTGCGCGGCCAGGATCGTGCGGCGCTGCTTGGCGGAGCTGACGCTGGCGGCCGCCCCGCCATGGTTGCGATCGCGCCGGCTGCGCACTTCGACGAACACCAGCGTGCCGTCGCGATCGCGCAGGATCAGGTCGACTTCGCCCGCGCGGCGGGAGGGCCCGTGGGCAACGCGATAATTCCGCTGCACCAGGCTCAGTCCGGCGCGCAGCAGGTGCGCGAGGGCGCGCTCCTCACCTTCATCGCCGATCGACTTGCTCGTGACCATGGCTGCCTTCCCCGCATCTTCTTCGTTCGCGACCGCTTGCCTGCAGGCGGCGGCCCAGGCCGCCGGCGGCCAGCAGTATCCCGCAGGCACGCTGTACGTCGTCGCGACGCCGATCGGCAACCTGGCCGATATCACCCTGCGTGCGCTCCATGTGTTGAAGCTGGTGGACGCCGTTGCATGCGAAGACACCCGCCACACGGCCGCGTTGCTGCGCCACTACGGCATCGAGCAGCGATTGCTGGCCGTGCACGAGCACAACGAGCGCGAGGCGGCCCAGGCCGTGGTGGCACGCCTGGCCGCAGGCGAGCGCGTTGCCTATGTGAGCGATGCCGGCACGCCTGCGGTGTCGGATCCCGGCGCGCGCCTCGTGGCCGCAGTGCGCGAGGCCGGGCATGGGGTGGTGCCGGTGCCGGGTGTCAGCAGCGCTACCGCGGCGCTCAGCGTGGCGGGCGATCTCGGCGGCAGCGGCTTTCGTTTCGTCGGGTTCCTGCCTGCCAGGGCGCGTGAACTGGCCGAAGCCGTGCAGGCACTGGCGGCGCAGCATGAGGCGCAGGTGCTGTTCGAGGCGCCGCATCGCATCGAGTCCCTGGCCCGGGCGCTCGCGTCGGCCTGTCCGCAACGCCGACTCACGGTCGGGCGCGAACTGACCAAGCAGTTCGAGGACATCGTCGACCTGGATTGCGGCGCGTTTCCCGCATGGCTGGCCGAAGACGCGCATCGGCGCAAGGGCGAATTCGTGCTGGTGCTGCATGGGCAGGAAGAGGGAAGCGGTGCACCCGATGCACTGGCCCGTGCCGAGCCCGCCCTCAAGGCCTTGCTCGTGCCCTCCCGCTGAAGCAGGCGGTGAACCTCGCTGCGCAATTGACCGGCGCGCCCCGCAACGCGCTCTACGAACGGGCGCTGGCGCTCAAGCAGTCCCCGGAGGACGAGGGGTCCTAGCCTCGGCCGGCGGGTCTGCAAGGGCCATGCCGCGCGATGCCGTCGACCTCCGCGACATCCTCTGCGTACTAATGCCACATGTGCGCGACTCGGTGAGTGCCAGTCATGGCCATTTCACCGGACTTGCCTACCTTCTTTCTTGAGAAGCAAGCAAATCGCCGACCGCAGATCGGTGCGAGGAGTTGGGAATGAGTCGTGAGTCGTATGTGGCGGCAGTGGCCGACTTTTGCGCGGGCGCCGGAATCGACGACGTGCCCGAGATGCTGCACCGCGGCCTGATCGAGGTCGACGGAATGCCGGTCGAGATCACCTATTCGGAAGCCCTGGACACCTGCCGCATCGAGGTGGACCTCGGCGAGCCGCCCCGGGAAGGCGGCGACAACTTCCTGCGCTTCGTGCTGGCGCTCAACACCGACGCGGAGACGACGGTGTTCGGCCTCGACCCGTACAGCGGCCACGTGATGCTGGCCTGGCACCTGCCGATGCGCGATATCGAAGCGGGCTTTCCGCTGCTCGATGCCCTCGAGCAACGCCTGCCCGAGCTGATCGGCTCGTGGGAAGACATGGTGGTGGACTTCATCGAGGCGAATCTCGACAGGGACGTCGGCGGCCAGGCCTTAGGCACTTTCTCGGGGATCCAGGCATGAAGAAATCGAACGAATCGCCACCCCACGGACTCATTCGCTTGCCGCTCTCTCACTCATTGCGAGGCAACAACGCGTCCACAGGACGCCATGAGATACCCCACGAATCAAGCTCTCTTCCACTCCCAGGATGACCGCACGCATCGCTGCGAGCGATGTCCTGATCCCGTTGGTGCAGCAAGACGACGAGCAGCGCTCTGTACAAGTGACTCTCGACGCCGAGCCCGATATCCGGCCGCACGGCTGCAGGCTGCTCGAGCACACGGAACCGAAGCGATTTGCCAACAGCGTGGAGGGCCACCGCACCGTGGCGAAGCTCACGGAGGATGTCGTCAAGAGGCTTCGAACGAAGCACCTCGACCATTGGGAGCTGCGTATGCGTGCCCGACGGCGATGGCGGCTGGAGCCGCGCTCGCAAGAAGGATGGCAAGACAGTTCTCACGAGACGCGAAAAGCGAGCTCAGTCGGTGGGGGAGGCAGAGCTTCGAAGCTGTCCGAGGCCACGGATCGGTCGCTCAAGAAATTGCGCCGGGCCGTGGACTGGAAAAACAAGTCGGCCTACGTGACCCCGACCGACGAGACCTCGCCTCGCAGGCTCCAGGTGTACGACGATTCCGCCGGCTGGGTCGTGTTCTACGGCATGGGCGTGGAGAGGGCTCCCGGCGCCGTGGCGCCACCACTTGATTCCTCGGGATTGGCGGGCAACGTGATCGGCGAGGCAGGGATACGCTTTGCAACCCTGGAGGGGGCGCAACAGGCCGGCGACGACCTGAAATACCGAGTCCGACTCGGCGCAGGCGGAGTTCGACCTGATCAAGCACCAGAAGGACCACGGCGAATTCCTGAAGGCGTGTCGCGGGGGCATGGAGCCGACTGTCGCGCAGGCAGCCGCCTTCATCGCGTACACGGACGCGGTCTACAGGAACAAGCGCGCGGCGAAGGCCATGGGGGGTGACAAGGTAGAGCACGATGGACCGCTTCAAGGCCGCTCAGCGCATCAACGCCGAGCATCGCAACGACATGGCCACCATGCACGACTGCAATTTGCAAGGTGGTTCGAGCATCACCACTGTCGTGAAGCATGGCGCGACGGCTGCGGCAGGACTGGCCGAGACGGTCACCGTGGGAGTGGTGGGAGGCATCGGCAGCGTCCTGACGTTTGGGGCCGGTATCGCGCAAACGAAGCAGGGCAGGTACGGCGTGGGACTTCGCCAGAACGAGAAGGAGCTCGCCAACTTCCGATTGCATGAAGCCAGGGCGGCGTCGATCGGCTCGGCGAGGCACTCGATCAGGATGAGGACCACGACCTGGCCTCGGGCGTGATGCTCGGCATCATTGCCTTCCTGCAGAACAAGCACGACCAGGCCGTGAGCGAGCGCGGGTTCGAAACGGTCCGCTTGGCATCCGGGGTGATCAAGGTCGCCGTCGGTGTGGCAGGCCCCGTGGCGCTGGTGACAGGAGCGATCTCGGGTGCTTCACGGCAGGCATCATGGTGGCGGTCGTGGCCGCTGTGGCCGGGGGTGCCTACGCCGGACGCAAGGGCTACCAGCTCCACAAGCGGTACGTGTGGGCACACGCCGCGAAAACGGATCACCGCGACGCCAATGGATGGATGGCCACTCGCTCGCGACACGAGCTGTACGACCTGATGCGATCGGGACAGCCGGTGAGCATCGCTACCGGGCGCGGCGATTACGTCGGAGGCGAGTCGGTCTTTGCTGCCGAGAGAGGAGCATCAGCTCGATCCCGAGAAAAACATCCGGCTGGCCATCGACGTCATGGCCATGGAACTCCTGGAAGCGATGTCGGGCGACGGCCCGCTCTCGCCCCTGCAGTCCTTCTTCGTCGACTGCTGCTGCGGATGGGCGTGGACGAGACGGTCATGTACGCCTGCGAGATTCTCATCCGCGACAAGCTCGCGCAGGGTGACGAGGCTGCGGCGCTGGAGATGACCCGCAGGCTCGTCGCCCCGGCGCTGGGCGCCACGCTGGCGGCATCCGACGTTCATCCGACATTGTTCTTCGCACCCTTGCGCGAGGCCTGCAAGCGTGAAGGCTTCCCGCTGGAGGTGATCGACATCCTCGACGAGCCGCGCGACGAGTACTACAAGCCCATCGCGGCAAGGCTGTTCGCCAAGGTCGATCCCGACGCGTTCATGCGCTCGATGGGGAACCTGCTGCACGCTGAAGAGGCCGCGGTGCTGCCGCCCGAGCACTCGGCATTTGTCAGCGCGATCAGGAACTTCGTCGCCTACCTTGCGAGCCCTTCGGGTGCTCCGTCACTCGCCTGGCCATCGAAGGTCCACGCGTCCCCCTTCTTCAACCGGCTGCGTGATGCGTGCATGAGCGGCGGGATTGCGTTGGACGAGATCGACACCTTCGCCGAACCAGGCCGCACCCGGAGCTTCGAGCACATCGCATGGGCGCTGTTCGCCGGGGAAGGCTACCGAGAGTGCGTGCGTGCGATGACCGAGTTGCTGGAGTACGCCTGGGACGCCGGGCTCAAGCCCCAGGACTCGAGCGTGGTCCGCGGCATCAGGGCCATCCTCGATTACCTGCAAAGCCCGGCATGCGAGCTTCTGTTCGACATCCACATCTGCCTCGCCGACCTCCAGGTCGCTTCGAGAACCCCGGATCAGCTCTAGCTGGCAGGAAGCTGTCAGATCTCCAGCACCGCGACCTCGAGATCGCTTCGATGAGACCGGATCAAATCCCCAGCACGCCCGTCACGCAGGTGACCGCCCCGCCGCCCACCCACACCGTGTCGCCTTCGGCCTCGATGTGCACTCGCCCGGAGCGCTGCAGGCGCGTGCCTTGTGCGGCCACGTAGCGGCGCGGCGCGAGCTCCATGCCGATCAGCCATTGCGCGAGGCTGGCATTGAGGCTGCCGGTGACCGGGTCTTCGGGGACGCCGGGCGAATCCGTGAAGGCGCGCACCTCGAACTGGCATTCGCCGCCGGGCTCATGCGGCCCGACCATGCCGACATTGCCCAGGCGCGCCAGGGCCTGGCGGTCCGGCTCGATCCCGAGCACCGTCTCGGCGCTGTCGAGCAGCAGGGCGGGCCACCTCAGGCCGTTGTCGAGCAGGCGCGCGGCGCGCAGCTGCTCCGGTTTCACGCCGAGGGCGCGCAGCATGTCGCGCAGCAGAGCGGGCTCGATTTCGCTCGAGCGCATGGGCGGCGCGGCGAAGGCCAAGGTGTCGCCGCCGCGGCGCAGGCGCACCAGGCCCACGCCGCATTGCTGTACGACTTCTTCCTCGCCTCGTGGTGATCCGCCGGCCTCGAGCCAGGCATGGCAGGTGCCGATCGTCGGGTGGCCGGCAAAGAGCAGCTCGCGGCGGGGCGTGAAGATGCGCACCCGATAGTCGGCCTGGTGGTCGGTCGGTGGCAGAAGGAAGGTGGTTTCGGAGAGGTTCGTCCAGCGCGCGAGGGCCTGCATGGCGTCGTCGCCCAGGCCTTGCGCATCGAACACGACGGCGACCGGATTGCCCTTGAGCGGCTCGCGCGTGAAGACATCGACGGTGCGTAGCGGATGAGTGCTCATGACGACACCCCGCCCGCCGAGTACAGCGTGCACCCCTCCGTGAGGGGGGCGGGCCTTGCTTGGGAGCGGCCCGGCGCAGCGGCCCGTGAAAGACAGGTTGACACTGGATGTCTCATGAGGGCTCCTTCGTGTGGTGCGCGGGTGTCTGTGGCAGGCCGGCGCCGTCTCAGGGCGTCAATATCGGCTTGCGATCCAGCACTTCCGCCAGCGTCTCGCCCAGCAGCGCCACGCCGCGCTCGATCTGCTCGGGCGTCAGCGTCACGAACGACAGGCGCATGGTGTTCGCCTGCGGCTCGCGCGCGAAGAAGGCCGCCCCCGGCACGAAGGCCACGCCGGCCTTGACGGCCAGGGGCAGCAACGCCATCGCGTCCACCGCCTCGGGCAGCCGCACCCAGAAGAACATGCCGCCGTGGGGCGCGTTCCAATGGCAGTCAGCAGGCATGTGGCGCTGCAGCGCCGCCTGCATCGCATCGCGTTGCGCGGCATAGCGGGCGCGGATGGTGGGCACGTGCTGGTCGAGGAAGCCGTTGCGGATCACCTCGTGCACCATGCGCTGGTTGAACACCGGCGTGTGCAGGTCGGCCGCCTGCTTGGCCTGCAGCAGCTTCGGGTACAGGGCGGGCGGCGCCACCAGGTAGCCCAGGCGCAGGCCCGGCGCGAGCACCTTGGAGAAGCTGCCGAGGTAGATCACGCCCTCGCTCCAGCGCGAGGCCAGCGATGCGGCCGGCGGCGTGTCGAACCAGAGGTCGCCGTAGGGGTTGTCTTCCACCAGCGGCACGCCGGCGTTGCGGGCCTGCTCCACCAGCGCCGCGCGACGGCCTTCGCTCATGCAGCGGCCGCTCGGGTTCTGGAAGTTGGGCAGCACGTAGAAGAAGCGCGCGGCGTCGCCGCCCTGGCGCGCCATCGAGGCCACCGATTGCGGCAGCGGACCGTCGTCGTCGGAGGGCACGGCGTCGATCACCGGCTCGTAGGGCGTGAAGGCCTGCAAGGCGCCGAGGTAGGTGGGCGTTTCCACCAGCACGCGGCTGCCGGCGTCGAGCAGGATCTTGCCCACCAGGTCGAGCCCTTGCTGCGAGCCGGTGGTGATCAGCACCTGGCTCGGCTCGACCCTGCATGCCTTGGCCGCGCAGATGTCTCGGCCACCCACTCCCGCAGCGGCGCGTAGCCCTCGCTCGCGGCGTACTGCAGCGCTTCGCGCGGCGCTTCGGTGAGCACCTTGGCGGCGGCCTCGCGCATGGCCTCGGCCGGGAAGGTGTCCGGCGAAGGCAGGCCGCCTGCCAGCGACAGGATGCCGGGCTGCTCGGTGACCTTGAGGATCTCGCGAATGATGGAGGGGTTCATGCGCTCGGCGCGGCGAGCGAGCTTCCAGGTCATGGGAGGTCTCCGTGAATGGGGGTTCATCATGGCGCCCAGCAGGCCGCTGGTGCCATGGTCCTTGATGAAGGATTCGAATCGGGCCGGGGCATTCATGATGCACGCGTCGGCAGGCGCTTGCCGATGAACACGGTGGCGATCACCGCCGCACCGAAGGCGAGCGTCATCGCGTCGAGCCGCTCGCCCAGCAGCGGCACGGCAAACAGCATCGACAGGAAAGGCTGGATCAGCTGCACCTGGCTGACGCGCACCGCGCCGCCGATGTCCAGCGCCCGATACCAGGCGAAGAATCCGATCCACATCGAAAACAGCGCCACGTAGGCAAAGCCCAGCCACGAGGCGGTGCGCACGGGCTCATCAGGCCATGCCACCAGGGTGGCCGGCAGCGTCACCGGCAGCGAGAGCACCAGCACCCAGCAGATCACCCGCTCCGCGCCCAACTGGGCCGTGAGGCGCGCGCCCGACACGTAGCCGAAGGATGCGGCCAGCACCGCACCCAGCAGGAGAAGGTCGGCCCAATGAATGCCGATGCCTCCGGGCGGCGCAGTGAGGACGGCGTAGACGACGACCAGCCCCGAGCCCAGCGCCGCACAAGCCCAGAAGCCCCGCGAGGGCCGCTGCCGGCTGGCGATGGCGGCGATCACGGCGGTGGACAAGGGCAGCACCCCGAGGATCACCGAGGCGTGCACCGCCTGCACCTGCCGCAGCCCGAGCGCCATCAGGAGCGGGAATCCGAGCACCACCCCCAAGGCAGTGAAGCCGAGCTGGCGCCATTGCGAACCGTGCGGCAAGCTCGCGCGCCGGGCCAGCAGATAGAGCGCCGACAACAGCCCGGCGAGGGCTGCCCGCCCGAAGGTGACGAACGCCGGCGAGAGCTGGGGCGCCTCGGCCGAGCCCGGTGGCCAGGCGCGTCATCGGCAGCGTCAGCGCGAAGATGGCGACACCCAGGGCGCCGAGCCACAGGCCGCGGGCTTCGTCGGAGAGGGAGTGGTCGGCAAGTGGGCGGCGCGCACAGCTGGGCACGAACCAGAGCCAGCGAGCGGGAGCCGCGGAGCCGGCTTCGCCGGGCCGCAGGCGGAGCCCCCTGGAGGGGGTGGCGCGAAGCGCCTACGGGGGTGGTCCATGTCACACCTTCAGCATCCAGAACGCCGTCACCACCAGCACGGCGCCCATCGCGCGGTTGAACCATGCCAGCCGCCGGCCTTGCGACAGCCAGTCGCGCAGCAGCGATCCCGCCATCGCGTAGGTGAAGTTGCTCACGAAGGCATAGACCGCCATCACCGCCAGCACGATCGCCAGCCGTTCGCCCGGGTTCTCGGCCGGCAGGCCGCCGCTGCTGGTGACCCATCCGCCCGTGAGCGCGAGCGCCAGCATCCAGGCCTTGATGTTGATGAACTGCAGGCCCACGCCCTGCCAGAAGCCCACCCTCAGCTGCGCGCCATCGGTCGTGGCGAGGGTGTGTACCTGCGAGATCTTCCACGCCAGCCACAGCATGTAGCCCACGCCGAGCGCCTTGACGACCCAGCGCAGCATGGGCACGGCCAGCACCGCGGCACCGAGGCCCAGGCCGCTGACCAGCATCAGCAGGCTCCAGCCGGTCGGCACCGCGAGGCAGAACCGCAAGGCCGGGCGCAGGCCCGCATTGGCCGCCAAGGCGGTGGACAGGGTGGTGTTGGGCCCCGGCGTGAAGCTCATCGCCGTGGCCAGCATCAGGAGGGTGGCGAACTCTTGCGTGGACATGGGAGCCAGTCTATGCTGATGACCAATACAGCACCAATACAGTTGTCCAATTCACGAGGCGATCTGTATTGGTGATGGTGCCAACACACCAGCCACCCTTGCCATGCTGACCCGATCGCCCGCCGAGACGCTGACCAACCAGCTCGCCGACCGCTTTGCCGAGCGGATCCGCAGCCGCCTGCTGCCACCCGGCTCGCGCCTTCCCTCGGTGCGCGAATGTGCGCGCCGGCACGAGGTGAGCCCGTACACCGTGGTGGCCGCCTACGACCAACTGCTCGCGCAGGGCCTGATCGAGGCACGGCGCAACCGCGGCTTCTTCGTGCGCGAGGCGCGGCCCGCCATCGCTCGCTCTTCGGCGCATGCGCCTTCAGCCACACGGCAGGGCAAGCGCTCCGACCCGGCGCGCTTGCCCGCGCCGCTCGATGCCGCCACGCTGATCCGCGGCATGTTCCGCCAGGTCGGCACCGCGGGAAACGACAAGCCCATGCCCGGCATGGGCGTGCTGCCGCCGCAGTGGCTCGAATGCAGCTTCCTGGGCGCGGCGCTGCGTCGCGTGACGAACACCGCCACGCTGCACGCGCTTTCGCTCCAGTACGGCGAGCCTGCCGGCGACGGGCTGCTGCGCCGCGCGCTCAGCGACAAGCTGGCCGACCTGGAGATCGAGGCCACGCCCGAGCAGATCGTCACCACCGTCGGCGCCACGCATGCACTCGACGTGGTGTGCCGCACCTTGCTGCGGCCCGGCGACGGCGTGATGGTCGACGAGCCCGGCTGGGCGGTGGAGTTCGCCCGCCTGACGCAGATGGGCATGCGCATCCTGCCGGTCCCGCGTGGCCCCGAGGGGCCCGACCTGGAGGTGATGACGCGCTATTGCGAGGAGCACCAGCCCAAGCTCTTCGTCAGCGTGAGCGTGCTGCACAACCCGACCGGCTGCAGCCTGGCCCCCAGCCGTGCGCACCGCGTGCTGCAGCTCGCCGAGCAACACGACTTTCGGATCGTCGAGGACGACACCTACTCGCACCTCGCGCCGGTGCACGCCACGCGCATGTCCGCGCTCGACGGCCTGAAGCGCACCATCTACGTGAGCGGCTTCGCGAAGATCCTGGCGCCCAACTGGCGCGTCGGCTTCCTTGCGACGAATCCGGAGCTGGTGGAGCGCCTGATCGACACCAAGCTGCTGACCACGCTGACCACGCCTTCGCTGCTCGAGCAGGCGCTCGGCCTGTGCCTGGAGCAGGGGCAGATCCGCCGCCATGCCGTGCGCGTGCGCGCCAGGCTCGACGAAGCGCGCGCGCGCAGCGTCCAACTCGCGCTCGCCGCAGGTTGCCGCTTCGTGGCCGAGCCCTCGGGCCTGTTCGGATGGGTCGATACCGGCGTGGACACCGACCGGCTCGCGCAGGTGATGATGGACGAGGGCTACCTGCTCGCGCCTGGGTCGCTGTTCCATGCCGTGCGCCAGCCCACGACGCTGATGCGCATCAACTTCGCTTCGACGCAGGACGCGAGGTTCTGGAAGGACTTCGAGCGGCTGCGCGAAGAGACATGAGCCGGGCCCGTCCCAAGGCGAATTCCGTGGTGCGCGGCACGGAGTTGCCCCATGAACGGGCTACTGCAAATGCAGTAGCTATAACGAAGTAACTTGTGTGCCGCTCGTCAAGCTTTGCGCTTGTAACCCTGCTTGCCACGTAGGTCTGACATAGGCACGCACCTGCCGAAGTACATTCGGTTTCTGGCCGCTCCCGAAGAGTTCAAGGACGGCCCGGTGACAAAAGAATCACGGCTTGCTCGCTCCCAACGGCGAAGCGGCCGGCGCTGCCCCTCTGCTGCTGATGGACGAACCGACCATTCCGCTCGGTGAGCCGGAGCTGATGCGCGAAAGCGAGTTTCAGCGCTATCTCGACGAGCTATCCCAGTTGCCGCCGATTGCGGGGACGGACCGCGCGCGCCTTGCGTCGCTGAGCCCCTCGCTGCTGGCCGACCTGGAGCGCTTCGAAGACCGGCCCAGCGGCACCGAGGCGCTCGAAGTGCTGGCCGCCTGCCTGCGCCACAGCCAGCGCGTGGTGGTGCACCTGGGCAGCGGCGAATACGTGCTGCCGCTCACGGTGTTTCCGCGCGAGCGCCTGTTCCACAGCCCGGCGGAGCCGCAGTCGTACCTGCTCGATCGGCTCGGCATCCTGAAGGTGATGCGCGTCGAGCCCGCGGTGCTGCGCCCGCCCGGCGATGCTGAAAAGAGCCTCGTCGCCTCATCCGACAGCTACCACCCCATCGGCCCCTTGCTGTGGGCGATCGCGATGCACGGCAGCCGCACCGAGCTGCTGCCGGAGATCTCGGGCCTGGCCTGCTACCGCGCCACGCCGAGCCTGGACGTGCGCAGCCTGCCGATGGATGCGCTGCAGCGCGCGGTGATCCGCAACATGCGCGAGCAGCCGATGACGCTGCGCGAGATCGTCGAGATATCGGGCCAGGGCGAGGAAGCGATCAATCGCCTGCTCAATGCGCTCTATCTCCAGTCGGGACTCATCATCAGCCGGGCCTTGCCCATGAGTTCCGGTCCCTGGCTTTCAAGCCTTGGGTGGCGGCGCCGCGAACGCTGAAGGTTCACCGCGCCGCGAGCGCTTCCCAGCGCTCCAGCGCCGCCATCAATTCGTCCTCGATCTGCGCATAGCGCGCCTGCATCTCGCTCGCGCGGCGCGGCTCGCTCCTGTAGATCTCGGTGCCGGCCAGCGCCTCGCCGATCTGCTTCTGCTCGGCTTCGAGCGCCTCGATGCGCGAGGGCAGCTCGTCGAGTTCGCGCTGCTCCTTGTAGGAGAGCTTGCGTGCGGCTTTGGGCGCCTCGGCGACAGCTCGCGGCGCTTCCTTGGGAGCAGGTGCCGCCGCCTTGCCGGCAGTGATCCGGCGTGATCGCTCGCTCTGCAGCTTCCAGTCCTCGTAGCCGCCTTCGTATTCGCGCCACCGGCCCGGCTGCGCATCGCCCTCCCAGGCGATGGTGCTGGTGACCACGTTGTCGAGGAAGCGCCGGTCGTGGCTCACCAGGAAGACGGTGCCGGGGTAGTCCTGCAGCAGCTCTTCGAGGAGTTCGAGCGTGTCGATGTCAAGGTCGTTGGTGGGCTCGTCGAGCACCAGCACGTTGGCCGGCCGCGCGAACAGGCGCGCCAGCAGCAGGCGGTTGCGCTCGCCGCCGGAGAGCGATTTCACCGGCGAGTGCGCCCGCTCGGGCGAAAAGAGAAAGTCGCCCAGGTAGCTCATCACGTGCTTGCGGGCATTGCCGATCTCGATCCACTCGCTGCCGGGGCTGATGGTGTCGGCCAGCGTCGCGTCGAGCCTGAGCGCCTCGCGCATCTGGTCGAAGTAGGCAACCTGCAGGTTGGTGCCCTGGCGCACGCTGCCGCTGTCGGGTGCGATCTCGCCGAGGATCAGCTTGAGCAGCGTGGTCTTGCCCGCGCCGTTGGGGCCGATCAGGCCCACCTTGTCGCCGCGCAAGAGCGTGGCGGAGAAGTCGCGCACGATGGGCGCGCCGCCGTACGACTTGCCCACCGCCTTGAGCTCGGCCACCAGCTTGCCGCTGCGCGCGCCGGCGTCGACGTCGAGCGTCACGCGGCCGAGCGCCTCGCGCCGCTGGCGTGCGCTGCTCGCGCAGGCGCTCCAGGCGCTTGACGCGGCTCACGCTGCGCGTGCGGCGCGCTTCCACGCCCTTGCGGATCCAGATCTCTTCCTGCGCAAGCAGCTTGTCGGCACGTGCATTGGCGAGCGCCTCGTCGCTAAGCTGCTGGGCCTTGAGCGCCTCATAGGCACTGAAGTTGCCCGGGTAGGAGCGCAACACGCCGCGGTCGAGCTCGACGATGCGCGTGGTCACCCCATCGAGGAAGGCACGATCATGGGTGACCAGGACGACACTGCCGCCGAAGTCATTGAGCAGGCCTTCGAGCCAGCTGATGGAGTCGAGATCGAGGTGGTTGGTCGGCTCGTCGAGCAGCAGCACGTCGGGCTTGGTCACCAGGGCCTGGGCCAGCGCCACGCGCTTCCTCGTGCCGCCGGAGAGGCTCTCGACACTCGCGTCGCGTTCGAGGTGCAGTCGATGCAGGGTTTCCTCGACACGCTGCTCCCAGGTCCAGCCGTCGAGCGCCTCGATGCGGCTTTGCAGCGCGTCGAGATCGTCCCCCGGCCTGTGGGCCTCGTAGCGCTCGCGCAGTTCGCGCACCTCGGCGAGGCCCTGGCTGGCGGCGTCGAAGACGGTGACGCCCGGCTCGAAGGCCGGCTCCTGCGGCACGTAGGCGATGCGCAGGCCCTGCTGGAGCTGGAGGATGCCGTCGTCGGGCTTTTCCTGGCCGGCCAGAATCTTGAGCAGCGAGGACTTGCCGGTGCCGTTGCGGCCGATCAGGCCGATGCGTTCGCCCGCTTCCACGGCGAGCGCCGCTCCGTCGAGCAGGGCGACGTGGCCGAAGGCCAGGTGTGCGTTGGAGAGGGTGATGAGCGCCATGGGGAACCTGGGATTATCGACGAGCGCATCTCTTTGCCCCCCACAATGCGGGCCGACGAACGCGACAGGCGTGCAAGGAGAAAAGAGATGACCGGCATGAGCAGGCAGCGAGGCGCGATCCTCGCCTGGGTGGCCATCCTGGTGGCCGCCGTGGCGCTGGGGCTGTGGTTCGGCGGGCGCGACGGCGAGCGTGCCGCCCCCAAGGTCGAAGTGGTGCCGCGCGCGGTGCTGGCCCGCGGCGACCTGGCGGCCGACGAGCAGACCAACATCGAGGTCTTCAGGACCGCATCGCCTTCGGTGGTGCACATCACGACGCTGCAGAACCAGTCCAACTTCTTCTCGCTGGACGTGACGCAGATCCCGCGCGGCACCGGCAGCGGCTTCATCTGGGACGAGCGCGGCCATGTGGTCACCAACTTCCACGTGATCCAGGGTGGCGACGCGGCGCGCGTCACGCTGTCCGACCAGAGCAACTACAAGGCCGCGCTGGTGGGCGCCTACCCGGACCGCGACCTCGCCGTGCTGCGCATCGACGCGCCCACGGAGAAGCTGCGGGCGCTGGCCGTGGGCGAGAGCAAGAACCTCATCGTCGGCCAGAAGGTCTACGCCATCGGCAACCCGTTCGGGCTCGACCAGACGCTCACCACCGGCATCGTGAGCGCGCTCAACCGCGAGATCGAATCGGTCACGCGGCGCGCGATTCCCGGCGTGATCCAGACCGATGCGGCGATCAATCCCGGCAATTCAGGCGGCCCGCTGCTCGACTCGGCCGGGCGCCTGATCGGCGTGAACACTGCCATCTTCAGCCCCAGCGGCGCCAGCGCGGGCATCGGCTTCGCGATCCCCGTGGATGAAGTCAACCGCGTGATACCGCGGCTCATCCGCGATGGGCGCGTGGTGCGTCCGACCCTGGGCGTCGGCGTCGCGCCGCCCGGATTCACCGAGTCGCTGGGCCTGCCCCCCGGTGTCGCGGTGCTGACTGTCGAAGCCCAGGGCCCGGCCGGGAAGGCGGGGCTGAAGCCATTCATGCGCGCGCGCGACGGCGGCATCATCGCGGGCGACGTGATCACCGCCATCGACGACAAGCCCACGCCCAGCTTCGATCGCATGCTCGACGCGCTGGAAGGCCGCCAGCCCGGCGAGACCGCGCAGCTCAAGCTGTGGCGGGAAGGAAAGGAAACGCAGGTGCCGGTGCGGCTGGGGCTGTCGGACGAAGGGCCCTAGGCGGAGCCTAGGGTCCCTTGGAACTTGAATGTCAGCCGCTCCCCCTGACCGCCGCTCCGGCGAGGGGGTGTCTGCTTGAAGTCACTGAACCGGCCGCATGGCCGGTGCATGCCGGCGGCACGCCGGCTGGTCACTCAAGCGCAGAACCCCCGCGTGGCGGGGGCAGGGGGGTGCAGTGACGATCAGCCCTCGGCAGGGGGACAGGGCCAGCAGGGCCCTGCCGCCTCTTGAATCACGGGTGGACAGCCGCTTCGAGCGCATCCGTGAAGCGCGCCGCCACATCGAACCCGGCTTGCTGGGTGATCTCCTGGAAGCAGGTCGGGCTGGTGACGTTGATCTCGGTGATCCGGTCGCCGATGATGTCGAGCCCGATCAGCAGCAGGCCGCGCGGCGCGAGCCGGGCGCCGATGTCGAGCGCGATCTCGCGGTCGCGCGCATCGAGCGGCTCGGCCACGCCCTTGCCGCCGACGGCGAGGTTGCCACGGATCTCGCTGCCTTGCGGTATGCGCGCCAGCACGAAGGGCACCGGCTCGCCGCCGATCACCAGGATGCGCTTGTCGCCTCGCGCGATCTCCGGCAGGAAGCGCTGCACCATCACCGTGTGCTGGCCGTGCGCGCCGTTGAGCGTCTCGATGATGCTGCCGAGGTTCATCGCATCGGGGCCGACGCGGAAGATGCCCATGCCACCCATGCCGTCGAGGGGCTTGAGGATCACGTCGCGGTGCTCGGCATGGAAGGCGCGGATCTCCTGCGGATCGCGGCTGATGAGCGTGGGCCCGACATGCTCGGGAAACTCCATCACCGCCAGCTTTTCCGGATGGTCGCGCAGCGACCGAGGGCTGTTGAACACCCGCGCGCCTTCGCGCTCGGCCTGCTCGAGCAGGTGGGTGGCGTAGAAATACTCGCTGTCGAAGGGCGGGTCCTTGCGCATCAGCACGGCGTCGAAGCCGGCCAGCGCCGGCCACTTGCGGCTCGTCGGCGACATACCAGTCGTGCACGTCGACGCCGCTCTTGCCGGTGAGCGTGATGTGCCGGGCCGCCGCGCTGACACGGCCGCCGGTGCGCCAGGAGATGTACCTGCGGCTCGCAGGCCCACAGCTCGTGGCCGCGCCGGGCGGCCTCGCGCATCATCGCGAAGGTGGTGTCCTTGTAGGTCTTGAAATGATCGAGGGGATCGGCAACGAAGAGCAGCTTCATCGGTACCTTCATCGGGCGGCAGGTGGCGGAACACGGGGCGAAGTTCGGTAGTGTTGCACCACGAGCGCGATCGTGCCGGCGACCACGCCCCAGAAGGCCGAGCCGACCCCCCACAGCGTCAGGCCCGACAGCGTGACGAGGAAGGTGACCAGCGCGGCATCGCGATGGCGCTCGTCGGCGACGGCCACGGCCAGGCCCGAGCCGATGGTGCCCAGCAGGGCCAGGCCCGCAACGGCGACCACCAGCTCCTTCGGAAAGGCGGCCAGCAAGCCGACCACCGCGCCGGCCACCAGCCCCACCGCGAGGTAGAACACCCCTGCCATCACCGAGGCCATGTAGCGACGGCGCGGATCCGGGTGGGCCTCCGGGCTCATGCACAAGGCCGCGGTGATGGCAGCCAGGTTGAGCGCATAGGCACCGAAGGGCGCGAGCACCAGCGTCGCGAGGCCGGTCCAGGTGATGACCGGGGAGATCGGCGTGTCGTAGCCGGAGGCGCGGATGGCAGCGACACCCGGCAGGTTCTGCGAGGCCATCGTCACGACGAACAAGGGCAGGGCCAGGCCGACGAAGGCCGAGAGGCTGAACTTCGGCGTGGTCCACACCGGCGTGGCCAGCGACCATTGCACCGCCGACCAGTGCAGCTGCCCCAGGCTGGAGGCCACCGCGATGCCGATCGCGAGCACGCCGAGCACCGAGTAGCGCGGCCACAGTCGCCGGCCGAGCAGGTAGGCGAGGAACATCGCCATCACCAGCATGAACTGCGTCTCGAGCGCCGCGAAGGCATCCATGCCGAAGCGGGCCAGCACGCCGGCCAGCAGGCCCGAGGCCAGCGCCATCGGAATGCGGTCCATCACCCGCGCGAACAGGCCGGTGATGCCCGAAAGCGCGATGAGCAGGCCGCAGGCGACGAAGGCGCCGATCGCCTCCGGCATCGTGACGCCGGTGGCCGCGGCACCCGTGGCCAGCACCGCGGCGCCCGGCGTGGACCATGCGGTCAGCACCGGCTGCCGCCAGCGCAGCGACAAGCACGATGCTCGTGAGCCCCATGCCGAGGCACAGGGCCCACAGCCAGGAGGTGGTCTGCGCCGGCGTGGCGCCGAGCGCGGACGCGGCCTGGAAGATCAGCGCCACCGAGCTGGTGAAGCCCACCAGCGCCGCGACGAAGCCGGCCACGATCGCGGAGAGGGAGAGGTCCTTCAGCAATTGCGCCTCAATGCGGGGCCAGCGCCGGGCCGCTCCCGAGCGGCCCCGCACCCCCGCGGCGGGGTGGCACAGGTACCCTGGTATAGCGAGATGCAACGCCGGGGGCCGCCAAAGCGAGGGCGCAGCGCGAGGGCCGCTCCCAAGCGGCCCCGCACCCCCGCGGCGGGGTGGCACAGGACTCCTGGGCCGGGGGCTGTCATATGGCTACCTTGGCGCCCAGCTCCACGACACGGTTGGCCGGAAGGCTCAGGAAGTCGGCCGCCGCTGCCGCGTTGCGATGCATGCTGGAGTACAGCTTCTCGCGCCAGTTGGCCATGCCGCTTCCGAGCGTGGGAATGACGATCTCGCGCGACAGGAAATAGCTCGTCTCCATGTCGTTGATCTGCACGCCGCGCGAGCCCAGCAGCTCGAGCGCGTACGGCACGTCGGGATCGTTCTTGAAGCCGAAGTGCAGCACGACCTGCCAGCAGGCGTGGCCCAGCGATTCGAGCTCGATGCGGCGGTCGAAGCCGACCCAGGGGATCTCGTGGTGGCGCACGGTGACGAACAGGTTGGTCTCGTGCAGCACCTTGTTGTGCTTGAGGTTGTGCAGCAGGGCATTGGGCGTCGTGCCGGTCTCGGCATTGAGGAACACCGCCGTGCCCGGCACGCGCACCGGCGGGCTGATGAAGACCGACTCGAGGAAGGACTTCAGCTCGATCGCCTCGTCGCGCAGGCTCGCCGACAGCAGCTCGCGGCCGCGCTTCCAGGTCGCCATCAGCGTGAACATCAGGCCGCCGATGAGCAGCGGGAACCAGCCGCCGTCGAGCACCTTGACCGCATTGGCCGACGAAGAACGCCACATCGACCACGAAGAAGAAGCCTGTCGCGGCGATGCACAGCGCCCAGGGCAGCTTCCACGCATAGCGGATCACGAAGAAGGTCATCACCGTGGTGATCGTCATGTCGATCGTCACCGCGATGCCGTAGGCCGAGGCCAGCGCGCTGCTCGAGCCGAAGGCGACCACCGCGATCACGATGCAGACATACAGCCCCCAGTTGACGAAGGGCACGTAGATCTGGCCGTGCTGCGCGCACGGAGGTGTGCGAGATGCGCAGGCGCGGCAGGTAGCCGAGCTGGATGATCTGCTTGGTGACCGAGAAGGCCGCCGAGATCAGCGCCTGCGAGGCGATCACCGTGGCGCCGGTCGCCAGGAACACCAGCGGGTAGAGGGCCCATTTCGGCGCCATCTCGTAGAAGGGATTGGTGACGTTCTCGGGATGCTCCAGCAGCATCGCCCCCTGGCCGAAGTAGTTGAGCATCAGCGCCGGCATCACCAGCCCGAACCAGGCCACGCGGATCGGCCGCTTGCCGAAGTGGCCCATGTCGGCGTAGAGCGCCTCGGCCGCCGGTGACGCACAGCACCACCGCGCCGAGCGCGATGAAGGAAGTGCCGGGGTTGTGCGCGATGAAGAGCAGCGCATGGTGCGGGCTCACCGCCGACAGCACCGACGGGTTCCTCGCGATGTGCCAGAGGCCGAGCACCGCCAGCACGATGAGCCACACCAGCGTGACCGGCCCGAACAGCTTGCCGACCAGCGTCGTGCCGTGCTTCTGCACCGCGAACAGGCCCGTGAGCACGATCACCGTGATGGGCACGACGAAACGCTCGAGCCCGGGCGCAGCCACTTCCAGGCCCTCGACCGCCGAGAGCACCGAGATGGCAGGGGTGATGACCCCGTCGCCGAAGAAGATCGCCGTGCCGAAGATGCCCACGGCGAGCAGGCGCTCGCGCAGCACCGGCCGGTCCTTCACGGCCATCGAGGCCAATGCCAGCATGGCCACCAGGCCGCCCTCGCCGTTGTTGTCGGCCCGCAGGATGAGCACCACGTACTTGATCGAGACGATCACCGTCAGCGTCCAGAACACCAGCGACAGGATGCCGAGGATGTTGACCTGGGTGACGGGAATGTGGCCGTGGGTGAAGACTTCCTTGAGGGCGTACAGCGGGCTGGTCCCGATGTCGCCATAGACGACGCCGATGGCGCCAAGGGTCAGTGCGGCGAGCTTGGAGCCAGTGGGCGGGGTGGATTGCACGAAGCGGGAGCTATGGAAGGCAAGGCCGCCATTGTGCTCCCGCCGTCATGGGGCGGCATTGATGTTGCAGTGCAGCAACTTGCCCGCGCGAACCTGGTCAGTCGTAGGTCTCGGCGTCGGGATCGGTGGCCTCGAGCTCGTAGCTGGCGGCGAGCATGGCCAGGCGCGCGATCACGCCATACATGTAGAAGCGGTTGGGCGCGCTGGCGCCCGGCTTCTCGCCGGGCCGCGGCAGGTGGTTCGATTCGGCGAAGGCCAGCGGCACGAAGCTCGCGCCCGGCGCATTGAGGTTCTCGTCGATGCCGCGATCGGCATGCACGCGGTAGAAGCCTCCCACCACGTAGCGATCGATCATGTAGACCACCGGCTCGGCCACCGCTTCGTTGATGCGCTCGTAGGTGGGCACGCCCTCTTGCACGATGATTTCAGGAACCGGATGGCCGTTGGTCACGATGCCTTTCTTGCCGCGCAGCTTGCCGTCGAGCTCGGCCAGGTCCTTGGCATCGCGCACCGTGACGATGCCCATGCCGTAGGTGCTGGCTCCGCCCTTGACGATCACGAAGGGCTTTTCCTGGATGCCGTATTCCTTGTACTTGCGGCGGACCTTGTTGAGCAGCGCATCGGCGTTCGATTGCAGGCAGTCGAGTCCCGCGCCATTGGTGATGTCGACCTGTCCGCATTGGGCGAACATCGGGTTGATCAGCCACGGGTCCATGCCCAGCAGCTTGGCGAACTTCTTGGCGACCTCTTCGTAGGCGTTGAAGTGGTTGGACTTGCGCCGCACCGCCCAGCCGGCGTGCAGCGGCGGCAGCAGGTATTGCTCGTGCAGGCCCTCGAGCACCTCGGGCACGCCCGCGGCCAGGTCGCTGTTGAGCAGGATGGTGCAGGGATCGAAGTCCTTCAGGCCCAGGCGGCGCTTGCTGCGCAGCAGCGGCTCCACGAGCAGCGTGCTGCCGTCGGGCAGGGCGAGCGGCATGGGTCCGCGGGTGTCCTCGTCGAGCGTGCCCAGGCGCACGTTGAGCCCGGCCTGGTGAAAGATCTGCACCAGGCGCTGCAGGTTGGTCAGGTAGAAGCTGCCGCGCTCGTCCTTCTCGGGGATGAGCAGCAGGTTCTTGGCCTCGGGGCAGATCTTCTCGATCGCCGCCATGGCGGCCTGCACCGCCAGCGGCAGCATGTCGGGCGTGAGGTTGTTGAAGCCGCCGGGGAAGAGGTTGGTATCCACCGGCGCCAGCTTGAAGCCGGCGTTGCGCACATCGACCGAGCTGTAGAAGGGCGGCGTGTGCTCCATCCATTCGAGGCGGAACCAGCGCTCGATCGCCGGCGTGGACTCCAGGATGCGTTGCTCGAGCTCGTTGATGGGGCCCTTGAGGGCCGTGATGAGGTGGGGAACCATGCGGGAGGCCTCGGGTGGGCTGTGGGGTGTGCGGTCAGCGTACGGCGGACCAGATGATTTTATGGATATGGGGGTGGGCGCGGCCGATGCAATGCAAGCACTTTGCGCTGATTGGCGGACGAAAAAAAGAGGCCTCCCGAAGGAGGCCTCGTTCCGCTTTGCGGCAGAGCGATCAGCGGTGGTATGCCGTCTCGCCGTGCGCCGTGATGTCCAGGCCCTCGCGCTCCTGGTCTTCCGGCACGCGCAGGCCGATCGTCATGTCGACGATCTTGTAGGCGACCAGGGAGACGATGCCCGACCACGCGATGGTGAGGATCACGCCCTTGAACTGGATCCAGAGCTGGCTGGCGATGGAGTAGTCGGCGCCGGAGATCATGGCCACCGTGGTCCAGTCGGACACGGCGCTCGGGCCGCCGAGGTTGGGCGAGTTGAACACGCCGGTCAGCAGCGCACCCAGGATGCCGCCCACGCCGTGCACGCCGAACACGTCCAGCGAGTCATCGGCGCCGAGCAGGCGCTTGAGGCCCGTCACGCCCCAGAAGCAGGCCAGGCCCGCGGCCAGGCCGATCACCAGCGCGCCGCCGATGCCCACGTTGCCGGCTGCCGGGGTGATCGCCACCAGGCCCGCGACGGCGCCCGAGGCTGCACCCAGCATCGAAGGCTTGCCCTTGGCCAGCCACTCCGCCACCATCCACGACAGCACCGCGCCGGCCGTGGCCAGGAAGGTGTTGATGAAGGCGAGTGCGGCGAAGTTGTTGGCTTCCAGCGCGGAGCCCGCGTTGAAGCCGAACCAGCCCACCCACAGCAGCGCGGCGCCCACCATCGTCAGCGTCAGCGAGTGCGGCGTGAAGGACTCCTTGCCGTAGCCGGTGCGCTTGCCCACCATGTAGGCGCCCACCAGGCCCGCGACGGCGGCGTTGATGTGCACCACCGTGCCGCCTGCGAAGTCGAGCGCGCCCCACTGCCAGACGAGGCCGGCCTTGCTGGTCATCTCGGCGGCCACTTCGGGGCTCGTGTAGGCGTCCGGCCCCATCCAGAACCACACCATGTGCGCGATCGGCACGTAGCTGAAGGTGAACCACAGCACCATGAAGAGCAGCACCGCCGAGAACTTGATGCGCTCGGCGAAGGCGCCCACGATCAGGCAGCAGGTGATGGCCGCGAAGGTGGCCTGGAAGGCGGCGAACACGATCTCGGGGATCACCACGCCCTTGCTGAAGGTGGCGGCCATCGAGAAGGCTCCTGTCGCGCCGTCGAAGGTGCCGTTCATCAGGAAGCGGCTGGATCCTCCGAAGAAGCTGTTGCCCTCGGTGAAGGCCAGGCTGTAGCCGTAGACGAACCACAGCACCACGATCATGCTGAAGGTGGCAAGCACCTGCATCAGCACCGACAGCATGTTCTTGGCGCGCACCAGGCCGCCATAGAACAGTGCCAGGGCCGGGATCGACATCATGATCACCAGGGCCGTGCAGATCAGCATCCACGCCACGTCGCCCTTGTCGGGCGTGGGCGCGGCTGCAGTGGCCGCCGAGGCGGCTTCGGCCGGAGCTGCGGCGGCAGCGGGTGCGGCTTCCATGGAGGCCGCGGCGGCCGGGGCCGACGCGGCGTCCTGGGCCAGCGCGATGTCGGCGAACCCGAAGGTCGCCAGGCACAAGGCCAGGGTTGCGAGTAGTTTCTTCATGCTTGTCTCACTCCACTTTCAGAGGGCGTCGTTGCCGGTCTCGCCGGTGCGGATGCGAATCACCTGCTCCAGCGTCGTGACGAAGATCTTGCCGTCGCCGATCTTGCCGGTGCGTGCGGAGTTCTCGATGGCCTCGATCACTCGCTCGACGATGCTGTCATCGACGGCCGCCTCGATCTTCACCTTGGGCAGAAAGTCCACCACGTACTCCGCACCCCGATACAGCTCGGTGTGCCCCTTCTGACGTCCGAAGCCCTTGACTTCGGTCACTGTGATGCCCTGCACGCCGATGCTGCTGAGGGCTTCACGCACTTCGTCGAGCTTGAACGGCTTGACGATCGCGGTCACCATCTTCATGGTCGATCTCCCGGTTGAAAAGTTGCTGAATCGTTGTGGTGCCTGTTGCGAGCCGGCGTCTTCAGAACACGTACTTGACGCCTGCCACCAGCGCGGTCTTGCCGAGGTTCTTGCCGTTCTCGGGCGACGCATAGGCACGCTCGCCATCGATCTTCTTGGTGTCGGTGCCGACGACGCCCGCGCTCACCAGGAAGCCGGAGAAGTCCTTGGCCACCGTGAACGAGTAGTCGGTGTAGTCGAAGTCGGAATTGCCGTCGACGTTCTGGTAGCCGATGTGCGGCGTCAACAGGATGCCCCAGGCGACCTCGAAGGTGGCCGCCAGGTCGACATAGCCGCTGCCCTTGCTGTCGTCGAAGCCGAACAGGTTGGTGACGCTGTGCGAGTACTTCAGCGTGGCCGGGCCGTAGGTGAGGGCGCCGTAGAGCTCGGTGGTGTTGGGGCTGACGGGCAACTCGCTGCCGGGATACTGGTAGCGCAGCACGCCGACGTCGAAGCCAAGGCCTTCGACGATGCTGCCCTTGTAGCCGCCATACAGGTCGAGCTCGACATCGGCACCGCCGCCCGCGTCCTCGATCCACTTGATGGTCGAGGCCCAGGTGCCGATGTAGAAGCCGCTGGCGTGCGAGTAGTCGATGCCGCCTTGCAGGGCGGGGTCCAGGCGGGATTGCGAGATGCCGCGGTAGCGGTAGTCGGTCACTGCGCCGACGTTGAAGGAAAAGGCTGTGCGCGTCGGCGGCTTGCGCGGCCAGAGGGGCGGCGCCCAGGGCAGAGAGGGACAGCAGGGTCAGCAGGGTCTTCTTCATGTTGGGTGGGGTTCCCGTGGGTTGGTCTTGGTTGAGAGATGCGTCGTCGAAGCAGGTAGCGATACGCATGATCTATGCCAAGCGGCCAGTCGTTACCCCCAGCCCCAGTTCGGGGCGGCCTGCTGGAGCGCCTCATTTTTGGGCGTCACAGCATGGTGCGTCGGGCGGCGGTTGCACCGGTTTGGTGTTTCACCCTTAAGTGGGAGCTCGTCGGTGGTCGGGCCGGTGAGAATCTGCGCCCCGAAGCACCTTGAGGTTCCTGGCATGTCCCTGGCCGTCATCCACAGCCGCGCCCTGTCCGGCCTGCAGGCACCCGTTGTCACCGTCGAGGTGCACTTGGCCAATGGCCTGCCGAGCTTCACGCTGGTGGGCTTGGCGGAAACCGAGGTGAAGGAGGCCCGCGAGCGCGTTCGGGCGGCCTTGCAGAACAGCGGGCTCGACTTCCCGCACAACAAGCGCATCACGGTGAACCTCGCGCCGGCCGACCTGCCCAAGGAATCCGGGCGCTTCGACTTGCCGATCGCACTCGGCATCCTGGCGGCCAGCGGGCAGATCGATCCGGCGCGGCTGGAGGGCTACGAGTTCGCGGGGGAGCTGTCCTTGTCCGGCGACCTGCGTCCGGTGCGTGGCGCGCTGGCAATGAGCCTGGCGCTGCATCGCCTTGGCGCCACGCGGGCGATGGTGCTGCCGGCCGAGAGTGCCCGGGAGGCCGCGCTGGTCGAGCAGGCCCGGGTCTATGGCGCGAGGCACTTGCTGGATGTGGTGGCTTCGCTGCGGGACGAGGCTTCGCCAGGCGAGCTGTCCTCGGGCACCGGGCATGGCTGGGAGCGCATCGAGTCGAGCCGCGTGGCAGCGGCGCCGCCTGCGGGCCCTGACCTGCGCGACGTCAAGGGCCATGGCGGCGTGAAGCGGGCGCTGGAGGTCGCCGCGGCGGGAGGGCACAGCCTCTTGATGGTGGGCCCGCCCGGCACCGGCAAGTCGATGCTGGCCCAGCGCTTCGCGGGCCTGCTGCCGCCGCTGGACGAGGAAGCGGCGCTCGAGTCGGCGGCCGTGCTCAGCCTGACGGGCCGATTCGATCCGACCCGCTGGCGCGAGCGCGTGCTGCGGCAGCCCCACCACAGTGCGTCGTCCGTCGCGCTGGTGGGCGGAGGCTCACCGCCGCGGCCCGGCGAGATTTCGCTGGCTCATCACGGGGTGCTGTTTCTCGATGAGTTGCCGGAGTTCCAGCGTGCCGCGCTGGAGGCGCTGCGCGAGCCGCTCGAGACCGGGCGCATCACCATCTCGCGCGCCGCGCGCCAGGCCGAGTTTCCGGCGTGCTTTCAGCTCGTGGCGGCGATGAATCCTTGCCCTTGCGGCCACCTGGGCTCCAAGCTCAAGGCCTGCCGCTGCAGCCCGCAGCAAGTCGAGCGCTACCAGGGACGCTTGAGCGGCCCGCTGCTGGACCGCATCGACCTGCAGGTCGAAGTTGCCGGCGTGGCTCCCGAGGCGCTTGGCCGACGCGCCGGATGGGGAGCCCAGCGCCGCGATTGCCGAGCGGGTGGCGCGGGCGCATGAGCGCCAGCAGCGCGCCAGGGCCATCCGAATGCGCGGCTGGCGTGCGCGACATCGACACCCATTGCGCGATGGACGAGCCCACGCGGCGATTTGCCCAAGGCGTGGCGGCTCGGCTCGGCTGGTCGGCGCGAAGCTTTCACCGCGTGCTCAAGGTGGCCCGTACGGTGGCCGACCTTGCGGGGAGTGATCGCCTGGCGACAGCGCATGTGGCCGAGGCGATCCAGCTGAGGCGGGGGCTGCAAGAGAGTCCCGATCGGAAATAGCCCGAATCCGTATCACTCGAGTTCGGGCAAGGGTCCGGATTGACTTGGGACTGCGTGCCGTCAGAAAAGCGGGGCTGGCTCCTTTACATCCAGGGGCTCGAATGCCTTGTTCAGCGCCTCACGCAAACCAGAATCTTCGGCGCTGATCTTCACGCGCTGAGACATCATCCTGCCTTGCAAGAAACGCAGTAATCTCCTCGGCCGCTATTTGCGCAATCTCTTTGGGGGGCAACCTGAGGTCTTCGTGCCGACAGGCATCGTTATGCTGGTCACTTTCTTGTCGGGATATCTTTGGTTGTATTCCTCTACCGCTGCCAGAGCGGTCCGGATGGCGAGGCGCACCTTCAATATTTGCCTGGGAGACGCCTGCCCAGAGGATTTGACGCTTGGCATGGCCATGCTGACAACCACCTTTGCCTGGGCCTTTATGGGGTGACTCGCGCCCACCATGTCGCCGCTCGCGGGAACGACGCTGGCGGACAGGACCATCAGTCCGCGATGCAGGTTCCGTGAGACGGCGGCGCGCTCCGCATACTCGAACACGCCTCCCGAACCGACGAAAAGGATCTCGTCGCCGTAAGGCTGGGTCAAGGCCCGCTTCTGATACGCCAGCCGTGTCGTGTAGATCAGATCGAAGCCCACCTTCGTGTCGGAGCGCACCGTATCGACCAGCAATCGCTGGCCGTCCTTGCACAGCGCAATGCCCGATCGGGCATTGCGAAGGCGAAGCAGCATGCGGTAGTCGCCGGCTTGCGAGCTCCTCCGCCTGCGCGTCCACCCTTTCACGCACCAGCTCGAGCAGCTCCGAGACCGCTTCGTCGCTGGCCGTCCCGTATCGATTGGCCCGCTCGATCTGCTCGGCACAGGCACGGCGCAACACGGCAGCGTCGAGCGGCTTGCGAAGCACCTCGTTGCGATGCGCCCATCCGCGATCGCGAAGCCCGGCGCGATGTCGCGCGTCTCCACGGGCGACGCGGGAAACAGCCGGTGGAACGCATCGGTCGGCCGGGTGGCGGGCCCGCAGTTCAGCGGGCTTGCGCCTGTTCCTCCACGGGCAGCCACCCGCCGCCCAGCGCCTTGAACAAGACCACCGTCGCAATCAGCTGGTTCTCGCGGTTGCGGATCGTGAGCAGGCGCGCGACGTTGCTGGTGCGCTGCGCGTCGAGGAACTCCAGGTAGGCCGAATAGCCCGAGTCGTAGCGCAGCTGGGCGCTCTCGAGGGCGCTCAG
This sequence comes from uncultured beta proteobacterium, assembly GCA_963818175.1. Lineage (GTDB taxonomy): Bacteria > Pseudomonadota > Gammaproteobacteria > Burkholderiales > Burkholderiaceae_C > Caldimonas. Next base: position 38,503 of record CAWFRK010000023.1, read on the forward strand.
GTTGGCCTTCTCGTTGAGCTCCACGTCGGCCTGCTGCTCGCGCCCGGCGCGCAGGTTGGTCAGCGCGTCGGCCACGTCGCGGAAGGCGGCTTGCACCGCCCCCTGGTAGGCAGCCAGCGCTTCGCGCTGGAAGGCCTCGGCCTGTTCGGTCTGGGCCTGCCGCAGGCCGGCGTCGAAGATCGGCAGCGTGAGGCCGAAGCCCAGCGACCAGATGCGGGCGCGGCTCTTGAGCAGGTCCGACAGCTCCAGGCTTTCGCCGCCGAAGAGGCCGGTGAGCGTGACGCTCGGGAACATGGCGGCCCGGGCGACACCGATCTGCGCATTGGCCGAGGCCAGGAATTGCTCGGCCTGCCGCACATCGGGCCGGCGCTCCAGCAGGCTCGAGGGGAGACCTGCCGGCGGCACCGGGGGCATCGGCAGGCCGCGCACCATGCCCGTGGCCACCGCAACACCGGGTTGGCCGGTCAGCAAGGCCATTTGCGACTGGGCCAGCGCGCGCTGGCGCTCGAGCTCGCGCAGCTGGATCGATGCGTCGACGCGCAGGACCTGCGCCTGGTCGAAGTCGAGCCGCGAGGAGGCCCCGCCCTCCAGGCGCATCGCGAGCAGGCGCTCGCCCTCCTGGCGCGAGGCCAGGGTTTCGCGCGTGATCACGATCTGCTCGTCGAGCGAGCGCAGCGAGAAGTAGGTCTGCGCGACCAGCCCGACGACGGTTTGCCGCACCACCTCGCGGCCGTAGGCACTGGCCAGGGCCTCTGCACGCGCCGCCTCGGAGGCGCGCCGCAGCTTGCCCCAGAAGTCGAGCTCGAAGGAGCTGACCGCCGCGAGCCGGAAGTTGTTGTTCGTGCCTGCGCCCGGCAAGCCGGCCAGCTCGCTGGTGCGTCCGCGCGACGCGCTGCCGTCGAGGTCGACGCTGGGATATTGCGCCGCGGTCGCCTGGCGAGTGATGGCCTCGGCCTGCTCGACGCGTGCCACGGCCTGCTGGAGGTCGGTGTTGTGCTTCTGGGCCTCGTCGACCAGCGCATTGAGCTCCGGAGTCGTTGAAGAGCGTCCACCACTGGGCGGACACCGCCTCGGGCTCGCCCGCCGTGGCCAGAGCGACGGCATCGGCCGAATACTGCGCCGGAAGCTGGACTTCGGGCCTCTTGTAGTCGGGCCCGACCGCGCAGCCGGCCAGCACCGCGGCTGCCACTGCCGTCAGGGCGATCCTGCACATCTGCTTCACAGCGACACCTCCTCGGTTGCGCCGGGCGTGTGGCCGTGCTGCGGGCGCGGCTTGCGCGCCAGCAGCGAATAGAACATCGGCACGAAGATCGGCGCCACGAAGGTCGCCACCAGCATGCCGCCGAACACGCCTGTGCCCATCGACTGGCGCGCCCCGGCGCCGGCGCCGGTGGCGATCATCAGCGGCACCACGCCCAGGCCGAAGGCCAGCGAGGTCATCACGATCGGCCTGAAGCGCAGCCGTGCCGCCTCGCGCGCCGCCTCCGCCGCGCTCTTGCCGTGTTCCATGCCCTGCATCGCGAATTCCGCGATCAGGATGGCGTTCTTGGCCGCCAGGCCGATCAGCACCACCAGGCCGATCTGCAGGTAGATGTCGTTCTGCATGCCGCGCAGCATCACCGCCAGGAAGGCGCCGGTCACCGCGAACGGCACCGCCAGCAGCACCGCCATCGGCACGCCCCAGCGCTCGTAGAGGGCCGAGAGGATCAGGTAGACCATCACGATCGCGAAGCCGAAGGCGAACACCGCGGCGTTGCCGGTGCGCTTTTCCTGGAAGGCCTGCGCCGTCCATTCCATCGTGTAGCCGGGCGGCAGCGCTTCGCGCGCCGTCTTCTCGACCGCGGCGATCGCCTCGCCCGAGCTGTAGCCGGGCGCGGCATTGCCGAGGATCTTCGCTGCGACGTAGCCGTTGTAGCGCTCGAGCTGCTCCGGGCCGATCAGCTCGCGCACGTGGATCAGCGCCTTGAGGGGGATCATCTCGCCGGTGGTGCGCGAGCGGGCGTACAGGCGGCCGAGATCGTCGGGCTTGGAGCGGTACCCCGCCTCGGCCTGCATCGTGACGCGATAGGTGCGGCCCGAGCGGTTGAAGTCGTTGATGTAGAGCGAGCCCATCTGCGCCTGGAGGGTGGTGTAGACCTCGTCGACCGGCACGCCGAGGGCCAGCGTCTTTTCGCGATCGACCTCGACCCGCAATTGCGGCACGGTCGGCCGGTAGAAGGTGTTCATGCCGGCGAGCACCGGGTTCTTGCCGAGCGTGGCGATGAAGTCCTTCGTCACCTGGGCCAGTCGCTGCGGATCGCTTTCGCCGCGGGCCTGCACATAGAGCTCGAAGCCGCCGGCCTGCCCCAGCCCCTGGATCGGCGGCGGGTTGAAGGCGAAGGCGATGCCGTCGGGCAGCGCGAAGCCCATGCCCGAGACCTGATGCGCGAGCTCCTGCGCGGTCTGGGTGCGATGTTCCCAGGGCACCAGGGGGAAGAAGATGGTCGCCGCATTGCTCGCGCTGCCGCCGCCGATCAGGTCGAAGCCGTTGATGACGAAGATGGCGTCGATCGCCTTGTTCTCCTGGTTCATCAGGCGCAGCCGGTCGGTGGTGCGGCCGGTGCGCTCGATGGTGGCTCCGTCGGGCAGCACGGCCGCGGCAATGATGTAGCCCTGGTCTTCCTCGGGCACGAAGCTGCCGGGCACCTTCCACACCAGCCAGCCCATGAAGGTGAGCAGCACTGCAAAGCCGGCCAGGGCCAGCATGCGGTGCTTGAGCACCAGGTTCACTCCGCCGAGGAAGTGCCCGGTGAGCCAGGTGAAGCCGCGATTGAAGGGCTTGAAGAAGCGCTCGCCGAAGGTGGGCCCGTCGTGCTCGTGGGGCTTGAGCAGCAGCGCGCACAAGGCCGGCGTGAGCGTCAGCGCCACCAGGCCCGACAGCACCACCGAGATGGTGACCGTGACCGCGAACTGCCGGTAGAGCTGGCCCGCGATGCCGCCCATGAAGGCCACGGGGATGAACACCGCGCACAGCACCAGCACGATGCCGATCACCGCGCCGGAGACTTCGCGCATCGCCTCGACCGAGGCGGCCAGCGGGCTCATGCGCTCCTCGCGCATCAGGCGCTCGACGTTCTCGATCACGATGATCGCGTCGTCCACCACGATGCCGATGGCCAGCACCATCGCGAACAGCGTGAGCGTGTTGATCGACATGCCCAGCAGCCACAGGCCTGCGAAGGTGCCGATCAGCGACACCGGCACCGCGAGCATCGGGATCAGCGTGGCGCGCCAGGTCTGCAGGAACACGAACACGACGATCAGCACGATCACCGCCGCTTCCAGCACCGTCTTGACCACCTCGTAGATCGAGGCCGACACGAACAGGGTCGTGTCGTAGGGGATGAGGTAGTCGACGTCGGACGGGAAGGCCTGCTTGAGCTCGTCCATCCGGGCCTTCACCGCGTCGCCCGTGTCGAGCGCGTTGGCGCCCGACTGCAGGAAGATGCCGATGGCGATCGACGGCTGGCCGTTGACGCTGCTCGACTGGTCATAGCTCTGCGCGCCGAGGTCGACGCGCGCGACATCCTTGATCCGCAGCACGCCATCCGGGCCGCCGGCCCGCACGATGATGTCGCCGAACTCCTCCGGCCGCACCAGGCGGCCGCGCGCCGTCACGGTGTAGACCAGCTCCTGGCCGGGCAGCGCGGGCTCCGCGCCGATCTTGCCGGCGGCGTATTGCGCGTTCTGCGCGTTGATGGCCGCGCCGATGTCGGCGGCCGTCACGCCGAGCTGGGCCATGCGGTCCGGGTTGAGCCAGATGCGCATCGAGTAGTCGCGCGCGCCGAAGTTCAGCACTTCGCCCACGCCGGGAATGCGCTTGAGCTCGTCGACCAGGTTCTGCGTCGCGTAGTTCGAGAGGAACAGCTCGTCGTAGGTCTTGTTCGGCGAGTTGAGCGCGATGACGAGCAGGAAGTTGTTGGAGCGCTTGGCCGTCACCACGCCGTTGCGGCGCACCTCGTCGGGCAGGCGCGGCGTGGCGAGCTGCACCCGGTTGTCGACGTTGAAGGTGGCCTTGTCGATGTCGGTGCCGACCTCGAAGGTGGCGGTGATGGTGACCTGGCCGTTGGACGCGGCGCTCGACTGGTAGTACAGCAGGTTCTCGACGCCGGAGAGCTGCTCCTCGATCGGCGCGGCCACGGTGGTTGCCAGCGTCTCGGCCGAGGCGCCGGGGTAGGTGGCGGTGACCGTCACCGTGGGCGGAGCGATCTCGGGGTACTGCGCGATCGGCAGGATCTTGAGCCCGACCAGTCCCGCCAGCACGATGATGATCGACAGGACGGCCGCGAAGATCGGCCGCTCGATGAAGAACTTGGATGACATGGGGCGCTCCCCTTGCTATTGAGCGGAGGCTGGCGCGGACGCGGCGGAGGCGGCCGGCGCCGAGCCGGGCGCGCCGGGCTGGGGCGCGGCCTGGGTCACCGGCGCGCCGGGCGCATCTTGATCAGGTTGTCGACGATCACCTGGTCGCCCGGCTTGAGACCCTTGCGCACCGCCCAGTCCTTGCCCACCCAGGCGCCGGTCTCTACCGGCGTGGGCGAGGCCTTGCCTTCCTTGATGGTCCAGACCATGCGACCCTGCTCGGTCTGCGTCACGGCCGATTGCGGCACCAGGAAGGCCTGCTCCTGGCCGGCGATGACCTGGGCGCGCGCGAACTGGCCCGGCAGGACGGCCAGCTCGGGGTTGGCGAACTCGGCGCGCAAGGGCACCGTGCCCAGCCTCGTATCGACGCTGGTGCCGGCGAAGTTCAGCTTGCCTTTGCTGAAGATCACCTTGCCGTTGTCGCCCAGCAGCTGCACCTGGACATCACGCGTGCCGCGCACCAGCGACATCTCGGACTCGGAGACCGAGAAGCGCACCCAGATCGGATCGACCTGCCTGACGGTGGTCAGGAGGCTGTCGGCGCCGGGGTTGACGAGACTGCCTTCCGACTTGAGCGATCGCCCGCTGATGCCGGCGATCGGCGCCGTCACCGAGGTGTAGGAGAGATTGAGCTGGGCCTCGCGGACCTGCGCCTGGGCTTGCGCCACGGCAGCGTCGCTCAGCGCGAGGGTCGAGGCGGCCTGGTCGTATTCGCGCTGGCTGATGGCCTGCTTCTCGGCCAGCGGCTTGAGGCGTAGCGCCTCGCGGCGCGCCTGCTCGAGTTCGGCCGTGCGTTGGCCGAGGTTGGCGCGGGCTTGCTGCAAGGCGATTTCGAAGGGTGCGCGCTCGATCTGGTACATCAGGGCGCCGGGCTTCACTCGCTCGCCCTCGGCAAAGACCCGGCGCTCGACCAGCCCGCTCACGCGCGCGCGAATCTCGACTTCCTTCGAGCCTTCCGCCTGGCCGACGGATTCGACGGTGATCGGCACCGTGGTCAGCGCCACGACGCGGACGTTCACCGGCATCGCAGGCATCGCCCCGCCGGGTCCGCCCGGCCCGCCGCCATGGCCGCCCCCCGCACCCTCGCCCTGTGGGGATGACTGCCCGCAGGCAGCCAGGAGAGCCGCGCCAGCCAGGGCGACGGTGACCAGGGATGCCAAACGCGCAAAGCGGGCGCGCTCGAGGGACGAAAGCGGTGGGAGCATGGAGACGCCTGTAGATGAAAAGAGCGACCGGGGGAAACCCGGCATTCTGCCCACGCAATGGTCACGGAATTGCGAAGAAGCCTCATGGGCCTGATGAGGCTGTGGCTGATTGGCGTCAGCGGTGGTGAGCTTGCACGGGCGCACCGAGCAAGCGCGGCCCGCTCGGACTCAAAGCAAGGCGGCCAGCGAACGCTCCATCAGGCTCGCATCCTCTCCGCTGCGCTTCGCCCAGTCGGCCACCTGGTCAGGGCCGATCTTGCCGACGTTGAAATAGCTGGCCTGCGGATGCCCGATGTAGAACCCGCTCACGCTGGCCGCAGGCAGCATCGCCAGGCTCTCGGTCAGGCTCATGCCGATGTCTTCGCAGGCCAGCACCCTGAACATCTCGCGCTTGACGGTGTGGTCGGGGCAGGCCGGGTAGCCGGGGGCAGGGCGGATGCCGCGGTACTTCTCGGCGATGAGCTGCTCGTTGCTCAGCGTCTCGTCGGACGCGTAGCCCCACAGCTCCGTGCGCACCCGCTGGTGCATGCGCTCGGCCAGCGCCTCGGCCAGGCGGTCGGCCAGCGCCTTGAACATGATGGCCGAGTAGTCGTCGTTGTCGTCGAGGAAGTACTTTTCCTTCTTGTCCACGCCGATGCCCGCCGTCACCGCGAACAGGCCCACGTAGTCGTTGCCCAGCGGCGAGACATAGTCGGCCAGGCAGCGGTTCGGACGCTTCACGCCTTCGACCACCGGGCGCTCGGTCTGCATGCGCAGGCCGTGCCAGGTCATCAGGCGCGTGCTGCGCGACTCGTCGGCAAAGATGGCGATGTCGTCGTCATCGACCTGCGCGGCCGGGTAGAGGCCGATCACCGCGTTGGCCGTGAGCCAGCGGCCTTCGACCAGGCGCTTGAGCAGTCGCTGGCCGTCGCTGTAGACGCGGCGGGCCGACTCGCCGACGACATCGTCGGTGAGGATCGCCGGGTACGGGCCGGCCAGGTCCCAGGTCTGGAAGAAGGGGCCCCAGTCGATGCACTGCGCGATCTCGCCCAGGTCGTAGTTGCGGAACACCCGCCGGCCGATGAATTTCGGGCGGGTGGGTTCGTAGGCGGCCCAGTCGATCGGCGTCTTGTTGGCGCGCGCCTCGGCGAGCGTGACCAGCGGCGTGGCCTTCTTGCCGGCATGCTGCTGGCGCACCCGTTCGTAGTCGCTCTTGAGCTCGTCGATGTACTTGGTGGCCCGCTCGTCGGAGAGCAGGTCGCTGCACACGCCCACGCTGCGCGAGGCGTCGGGCACGTAGATGACCGGGCCTTCGTAGTGCGGCGCGATCTTCACGGCGGTGTGCACGCGACTGGTGGTGGCGCCGCCGATCAGCAGCGGGATCTTCTTCATGCGGAAGTGCTCGTCGCGCTGCATCTCGCTGGCCACGTACTGCATCTCTTCGAGGCTGGGCGTGATCAGGCCCGACAGGCCCACGATGTCGGCGCCCTCGACCTTGGCCTTGGCGAGGATGTCCTGGCACGGGACCATCACGCCCATGTTGACCACTTCGAAGTTGTTGCACTGGAGCACGACGGTGACGATGTTCTTGCCGATGTCGTGCACGTCGCCCTTCACGGTGGCGATCACGATCTTGCCCTTGGAGCGCACGTCGTCGCCGGCCTCGGCCATCTGGCGCTTCTCTTCCTCGATGTAGGGCACGAGGTGGGCCACCGCCTGCTTCATCACCCGCGCGCTCTTGACCACCTGCGGCAGGAACATCTTTCCTTGCCCGAACAGGTCGCCGACGATGTTCATGCCGGCCATCAGCGGGCCTTCGATCACATGCAGCGGGCGGCCGCCCTTGGCAAGGATCGCCTGCCAGACCTCCTCGGTGTCCTCGACGATGAAGTCGGTGATGCCGTGCACCAGCGCGTGGCTCAGGCGCTCCTCGACCGGATGCGCGCGCCACACGAGCTTGGCGCTGTCGTCCTTGGCGGCGCCTTTCACTTCCTCGGCGATCTCGAGCAGGCGCTCGGTGGGCGTGAGCTGCGGCTCGCCCGGCTGGTAGACGGGCGTGCGGTTGAGCACCACGTCCTCCACCCGCTCGCGCAGCTTGGCGTCGAGGTCGTCGTAGACGCCGACCATCCCCGCGTTGACGATGCCCATGTCCATGCCCGCCTGGATGGCGTGATAGAGGAACACGGTATGGATCGCCTCGCGCACCGGCTCGTTGCCGCGGAAGCTGAAGCTCACGTTGGAGACGCCGCCGCTGACCTTGGCGCCGGGCAGGTTCTGCTTGATCCAGCGCGTCGCGTCGATGAAGTCGACCGCGTAGTTGTTGTGCTCCTCGATGCCGGTGGCGATCGCGAAGATGTTCGGATCGAAGACGATGTCTTCCGGCGGGAAGCCGACCTCGTCGACCAGGATTCGGTAGGCGCGCTCGCAGATCCCGGTCTTGCGCTGGAAGGTGTCGGCCTGGCCCTGCTCGTCGAAGGCCATCACCACGGTGGCCGCGCCGTAGCGCCTGATCAGCCTGGCCTGGTGCTTGAAGGGCTCGACGCCTTCCTTCAGCGAGATCGAATTGACGATGCCCTTGCCCTGGATGCACTTGAGGCCGGCCTCGATCACCTCCCACTTCGAGCTGTCGATCATGATCGGCACGCGCGCGATCTCGGGCTCGGAGGCGATCAGGTTGAGGAAGCGCACCATCGCGGCCTTGCTGTCGAGCATGGCCTCGTCCATGTTGATGTCGATCACCTGGGCGCCGTTCTCTACCTGCTGGCGCGCCACCGCCAGCGCCTCTTCGAACTGGTCGTTGAGGATCAGGCGGGCAAAGGCCTTGGAGCCGGTGACATTGGTGCGCTCGCCGATGTTGACGAACAGCGTGCCCTCGCCGATGAGCACCGGCTCGAGGCCGGAAAGGCGCATCGGCGGCACGGGGGCGGCAGCGGCGGGGGAAGCGGAATGGGGCGTGGCGGTCATGGCTGGCGGACGATCTCTGTGTGATCCTTGCGCGGCCACGGCTCACCCGTGGCGCGGGTGAGCGTCGTTGCGTGTGATCCCAAGCCTGACACGCTGGAGGCCTTGGGGCCGGCGTGCTGCAACGCTCCTTGGAGGAGCGGCGATTTTAAGCCCGGCATGGCGACATTCCGGGCGCTTCAGCGGGGGTCACGTTGGATTGGCACCTACAACCTAGCTCGTTGTTACAGCTTTCACTTCGATGCCGTTGCAACTCGCGCTTACTTGCGTTGCAATGCGGTTCCTCGAACAACATGGAGAGTTCTTGATGATCCGAAAGAGCGTTGCAAGCCTGTGCGTGTTGGCACTGGCAATGGGTGGTTGCGCCAACATGACCGAGACCCAGTCCAACACGGCCAAGGGCGCCGGCATCGGTGCCGCCGCGGGTGGCCTGATCGGCTTGGCCACGGCAGGCGGCAACAAGGGCAAGAGCGCGGCGACCGGCGCGGCAGCGGGTGCGGCGATCGGCGCGCTGGGGGGCTATATCTGGTCCAAGAACATGGAGAAGCAGAAGGCCCAGATGGAGCAGGCCACGGCCGGCACCGGCATCGACGTCGTGCAGACGCAGGACAACCAGATCAAGGCGCAGATTCCCGCGGATGCCGGCTTCGACACCGGTCGCGCGAGCATCAAGCCGCAACTCGCCTCGGTGCTCGACAAGTTCGCCGCGGGAATGAAGGAACACAGCGCCACCCAGATCCACGTGGTCGGCCATACCGACAGCACGGGTTCGGACGCGATCAACAACCCGCTGTCGGTCGAGCGCGCGGCTGCCACGCGTGACTACCTCGTGGCGCGCGGCGTTCCGTTCAACCGCATCGCCATCGACGGTCGCGGCAGCAAGGAGCCGGTGGCCTCGAATGACAACACCTCTGGCCGGTCGCAGAACCGGCGCGTGGAGATGTTCGTGGCGGAGCCGGCGCAGACGGCGGCGAAATGGACCAGCCCCGTAGCGCCTTCGGCGGACCAGCGGAGCCGGATCCGCGGCTCCCGCTCTAAGCAGAAAGGCCGCTTGATGCGGCCTTTCTTGTTGGCGCGTCGGCTGCTTCAGGCCGCGAGCAGCGAGCTGAAGCCCTTGTCGTGCCGGCAACGCGGCTGGTAGCGCGCCACGCGCTCGGCGATCGCGGCGATGTGCTCCGGCGTCGTGCCGCAGCAGCCGCCGGCGATGTTGAGGAAGCCGGCGTTCGCGAAGTCTTCCATCAGGCCGCCGGTGATCTCCGGGGTTTCGTCGAAGCCGGTCTCGCTCATCGGGTTGGGCAGGCCGGCATTCGGGTAGCAGGAGATCCAGGTGTCGCCCGCCACCTTGGCCAGTTCCTCCAGGTACGGCCGCATCAGGGCCGCGCCCAGCGCGCAGTTGAGCCCGACCGCAATGGGCCTCGCATGGCGCACCGAATGCCAGAACGCGCTGACGGTCTGGCCCGAGAGGATGCGGCCCGAGGCGTCGGTCACGGTGCCGGAGATGATCAGCGGCAGGCGTTCGCCGGTCGCCTCGAACAACTCGTCGATCGCGAAGATCGCCGCCTTGGCATTGAGCGTGTCGAAGATGGTCTCGACCAGGAAGACCTCGGCGCCGCCTTCGAGCAGGCCCTCGCCCTGCTCGTAGTAGGCGGCCTTGAGGGTGTCGAAGCTCACGTTGCGGGCGCCGGGGTCGTTGACGTCGGGGCTGATGCTCGCGGTGCGTGGCGTGGGGCCGAAGGCGCCGACGACGAAGCGGGGCTTGTCGGCAGTGCTGAACTTGTCGCAGGCCGCCTTGGCGATGCGTGCGGCCTCGACGTTCATCTCGCGCGCCACGTGCTCCAGCCCGTAGTCCTCCTGGGCAACGGATGTCGCGCCGAAGGTGTTGGTCTCGATCAGGTCGGCGCCGGCGGCCAGGTAGCCCTCGTGGATCTCGCGGATCACGTCGGGCCGGGTGAACTGCAGCAGTTCGTTGTTGCCCTTCAGGTCCTTGCCGTGCCCGGCGAAGCGCTCGCCGCGGTAGTCGGCTTCGCCCAGCTTGTAGCGCTGGATCATCGTGCCCATCGCGCCGTCGAGGATGACGATGCGCTGCTTCAGCAGATCGGGGAGGAGCGGCGGCTCGGGTGTAGGGGCGCGGATTCATGGGGCCGATTTTAGGCAGGCCCTCTAATCCCTCCGCACCAGGGCCCGGGAGATGCGGGTCGTATCGATGACAATCGCGGCCTGAGGGCCGCGTTCAATGCAGGAAGCCGATGTTGCGCTGCTGGCGCACCTCGGGCTTCACGCGGTGCTCCGCCTCGAGCTGCGACAGGAACTCGTCCGGCTCGAAGGCCACCGCCAGGATGTCCACCTGCCGCTTGACTGCCGCGAAGTCCCCCGGCGTAAGCACCTCCAGCACGCGCAGCCGTGCCTGCTGCTCGCCGGTCAGGCGCAGGACGTCGCCCTCCAGCGCCTCGGCCACGAACATGCGCTCGCGCTGCTCGCAGGTCAGCGGCTTGAAGCGGATCTTGAAGGTGAAGCGTCGCAAGCGCGGCCTCGTCCAGGTCCTCGAACAGGTTGGTGGTGCAGACGAAGATGCCGAGGTAGCGCTCCATGCCCTGCAGCATCTCGTTGACCTCGCTCACTTCGTAGTGGCGCTCGGCCATGCGACGGCTGCGCAGGAAGCTGTCGGCCTCGTCGAGCAGCAGCACCGCGCCTTCGCTTTGCGCCTCCTCGAACATGTGCGCCATGTTCTGCTCGGTCTCGCCGACGTACTTGCTGACCAGGTCGGACGCCTGCCGGATCATCAGCGGCAGCTGCAGCTCGCGCGCGATGTGCTCGGCGAGCGCCGTCTTGCCGGTGCCCGGCGGGCCGAAGAAGCACAGCGTGCCGAGCCGTCTTGCGCCTGAGCGCCTCGACGATGCGCGGGATCTCGAAGCGCGACTCGGTGTGGATCAGGCTCAGGTCGTAGTGCGTCACCACCGCACGCGCGCGTTGCTCGCAGTCGCTGCGGCCGAGCGCCTTGTCGGCGTTGGCGAGCTGGCGTTCGATCAGCGGCGCGATCGGCGTCTGCTCGTCGACTTGCGCCAGGCGCGCGAAGCGGACCGCGGTGCGGATCTGCGCCGGCGTCAGGCCCCTGCGCGAAGCCAGCTTGGCCACGAACTCCGGAGCGACCTGCGCGCCGGCCAGCGCCTTGGCGACCAGCGCCTCGCGCGCACCCGGAGGCGGCGACTTGAGTTCGAGGTGGTACTGGAAGCGTCGCCGAAACGCCGGGTCGATCTGCTCGATGCGGTTGGTCACCCACAGCACCGGCACCGGGTTGCTTTCGAGGATCTGGTTGACCCAGGCCTTGCCGCTCACCGAGCCGCTGGTCGAGCCGTCGCCCGCTTCCAGCCGCGCCATCAGCTGCGCGGTGTCGCTGCTGATGGGCGGGAAGACGTCTTCCACCTCGTCGAACAGCAGCGCCACGTTCGGGCTGCCCTTGAGGAACACGTGGCTGATCTGCAGCGAGCGGTAGCGGTCGCGGCCCGAGAGCGAATTGCCGTCGCGGTCGGCGTATTCCACTTCGTAGAGCTCGAGGCCGGCGGCCTGCGGCGACCACCTTGGCGAGCTCGGTCTTGCCCGTGCCCGGCGGCCCGTAGAGCAGGATGTTGACGCCCAGGCGCCTTGTGCGCGACCGCGTTGCGCAGCAGCGAGGTCAGCATGCGGGCGTCTTCGCCGACGTAGTGGAAATCGTCCATGGCGCAGCTCGCTCGGCACCGCCGGGCGGGTGAAGACCGCCATCAGCTCGGACTGGTCGCGGTACTCCCGCATGAGCACCGGCGGCAGCTGCTCGGAGACCTTCATCAGGTCGGCCAGGTCGGTGATGTTGTGCTCGGAGATGAGGTTCTCGACCATCCCGATGCGCTCCAGCCTCGAGCCGGCGCGCAGCGCCTCGGCGACATCGCGCTCGTCCACCCTGGCCACCTCGGCGATCACCGCGTAGGCCTCCTGCGCATTGGCGACCTTGAACTCGACCAGCAGCCCGCGCAGTTCGCGCTGGTAGCGGGCCAGCGTGCCGTAGAGCAGCAAGGCACGCTCGGCCGGGTTGAGCTGCAGCAGCCCGGCCAGCGCGTCGATGTTCTTCTGGACCAGCGTGGATTCCTTCTTCAGGTTGCGGTCGAGCCAGTCGCAGGTGGCGCCGAGCACGGCCAGCAGGTCCTTGGGCGCGTCCTTGATGTATTCGTCGACGTAGAAGAACAGCGTGCCTTCCTCGTAGGGGCCGCGCCAGACGCCGTGGCGCACCAGGAAGGCCTCGTCGTCGAGTTTCTCGTGGCCCTTCCATTGCTCGTTGCCCACGCAGCGCCGCAGCAGGAACTCCCGCAGGCGGCCGAGCACCGTCGCCGGCCACACGAGATGGCGGCCGGTGAGGGCGAGAAGACTGTTCCAGTCGCGGCGCACGTTGAAGCGCCCGGTGTGCCTGAGCGTGAGTGTCAGGACGAAGTGCGAGCACATGCGGTCCAGGACCGGCACTTCGGCCAAGCCGGGCGACAGCAGCACGCGGCTATCGGCGTGACGTCTGGCCATGGGCACCTCCTTGAACAAAGGCGGCTGCGAGCCACGATAGCGCAGCGAAGGCAGCATGGGAAGACCGCGCGGCCGGGCGCGGACGGGCCGGACTGGAGGTGGATGGGAAGCGGGAAGAGTGGCCGGCCAGGTCGCCGGGGCCCGTTGCGAGCCCCGGCCCTGCGAGGCGGATGTCAGTGCAGGATGACCGGCTGGTGCATCAGCGAGGCGAAGCGCTCGAGGTAGGCATCGACCTCGTCGGTGCTGGGTGACGTCAGGATCAGGGCCTCGACGCCCTGCTTGAAGCTTTCGGCCATGGCGCCGTCGAGGTAGATCTCCTTGCGGCTGAGCTTGTCGACGATCTCGAAGCCGCCGCGCCCGAGCGGGGAGGGCGAGCCAGGGGCTGCTTCGCCCGTGGCATGGGCCGGATCGGGCACATCGAACTGCACGACCGCGAAGTTGTCCGAGTTGTAGAGCATTTGCATGTAACGGCACTCCTCAGCGGGCGCATCACATCGACCTTGACCGGCGCCCTGTGATGCAGATGTGGGGAGTAGTCTCGCAAGTTTCAAGCCATGGGCGCCGAACGGTAGCGGCGCGAAAAGACACCCGTTCGTGACTTCAGCCGCAAAGAGGCGTGCCGCCCGCTGTCGCCGGCGGCCTTCAGCTTCCGGCCTGCAGCACGAGCTCCAAGGCCTCGCCGCCGCGGCCCTCGGTCAGCCGAGCGCGCACGGGCAGGTGATGCCGGGCCGGATCGAGCCAGACTTCGACGAGCGTGTCGTGCGGCTTGCGCGGCTCGCGGACCAGCTTCACCGCCTCCAATGTCCTGCCCCCCACCCTGACAGGCTGGAGACCGCTCGACATGAAACTCCAGGCATTGGCATCGCCCCGCGCGCCCACCACGTGGAGCGTGAGCTTCTGACCGACCCCGATCCGCCCGGGATCGGCCTGCGCGATGGCGGCCAGTTGCACCATCCAGCTCACCCGGTCCTGGGTTCCCGGCAACAGGGGCACCTCGACAGTCGAGCCGGAGAACGTGATCTTGCCGGCCTGGCGCATGAAGTTCGCCGCCAGCTCCGCCCTGCCGCGACGTTGATCGGTGAAGCGCTCCGGCGCGAGGCCGTGGGCATCGAAGCCGCCCGCGCTGTGCTGGAGGAGCAGCGGGCCGAGCAGCGGTACCGTGCCTTCCAGGCGGAGGCTGTAGCCGGAAGCCTCGTGCGTCCACGCCAAGGTGCCCAGCCCGCCGATGGCCCCGCGGCTCATGTCATAGCGGAAGCTGAAGGCCGGCGGAATCCTGGTCGGATAGACCGGCATTTGCTCCTGCGGCTCCTCCGCCGCTGCGGAAGCGGCGGCCGATGCGGCGCCGTCGGGTGGGGCGGCCGGGCCGGCGCTGGCGGACGGGGAAGGGCCAGGGGCGGCGGCCGGGTTGCGTTCGCCCGATGCCGCTGCGGCGCGGCTTCGGGCTTGGCCCTCACGCGTCCGCGAGATGGCCGGCCTGCGCTGCGTGGGCGTCGATTCGGGAGGCGGAGCGGCGGCCAAGGGCACTGGGGACGCCGGCAAGAGCAGGCGTGTGCTCATGGGCCTCGCGGTATTTTGGTCGCGGGCCCCGACAGCCCGCCGGCACATTCGCTTCGAGCCTTTCGAGCACCAGCACATGCAAGAGCGCTGCGGCAGCCGCACATCCCAGGGCCCTGCGCCAGCCGCGGCCGAGCCGGCGCCGGGGATCATGCTTCACGAGCGGCACGGGCCAGGGGACGCGCGAGGCCGCTGCCTACAATCGCGCACCGATTTTTGCCAAGGGATGTCATGAAGCTCGCCACTTACAAGGACGGCTCGCGCGACGGACAGCTTGTCGTGGTTTCGCGAGACCTGAGCCAGGCGCATTATGCGGCGGGCATTGCCAGCCGAATGCAGCAGGTCCTCGACGACTGGAATTTCCTGTCGCCGCAATTGCAGGACCTTTATGTCGCGCTCAACCAGGGCAAGGCCAGGCATGCCTTTCCTTTCGAGCCGGCCCGGTGCATGGCACCGCTGCCGCGGGCTTATCAATGGGCCGACGGCTCGGCTTATCTCAATCACGTGGAGCTGGTGCGCAAGGCGCGCCAGGCCGAAATGCCCGCGAGCTTGCGGACCGACCCCTTGATGTATCAGGGCGGCAGCGACGATTTCCTGGGCCCCTGCGACGACATCGTCGCCAATCCCGACTTCGGGATCGATTTCGAGGCCGAGATCGTCGTCATCACCGGTGACGTGCCGATGGGCAGCAGCGCCGACCAGGCCCTCGAAGGCGTGCGCCTGCTGGCGCTGGCCAACGATGTCTCCCTGCGCAACCTGGTCCCCGACGAGCTGGCCAAGGGGTTCGGCTTCTTCCAGAGCAAGCCCGCCACCGCCTTCAGCCCCGTGGCCGTGACGCCCGAGGAACTGGGCGATGCCTGGCATGGGGGCAGGGTGCACCTCACCCTCGACTCGACCTGGAACGGCAAGAAGGTCGGCATGTGCGAAGCCGGCCCCGAAATGAACTTCCATTTCGGCCAGTTGATTGCACACATCTGCAGGACCCGCAACGTGCGCGCCGGAACCATCGTCGGCAGCGGGACAGTCAGCAACGAGGACGCCTCGCGCGGATATTCCTGCATCGCCGAAAAGCGCTCCATCGAAACCATCGAGGAAGGCGCACCAAAAACCGGCTTCATGCGCGATGGCGACGCCATTCGTATCGAAATGAAAACAAAGGACGGGCAATCGGTGTTCGGCGCCATCGACCAGAAAGTGGCGGCCTTCAACGGGTGAACTGTTGCGGCGAACGCATCATTTCGGCGTCAAACGCAGCGATCTTGCGGGTCAACCCGGAGGTTTTCGAGAATCTCTTTTAAGATCCCGTGACGTCGGTCTCGCTCCTGATGCCCCGATAGCCAACCTCCCCGTCACTGAAAAAGGACAACTCACATGAAACGCATCGCTCTCGTGGCCGCCCTTGGCGCCGCCTTTGCGGCTCCCGCTTTCGCTCAAAGCAGCGTCACGGTTTATGGTCGTTTGAATACCTCGGTTGAATGGCAAGACAACATCGGCGACCGATGACGACCGTTATGTGCTGCAGAACAACGCCTCCCGTATCGGCTTCAAGGGTGTTGAAGACCTGGGCGGCGGCCTGAAGGCGGACTTCTTCCTCGAGCACCGCTTCAATTCCGACAACGGCGCGCAGACGCAAGACGCGTTCTGGGCTGGTGACAGCTGGGTGGGCCTTGCCGGCAACTTCGGCTGGGTGCGCATGGGCCGCATCACCAGCGACGCCTACTACGCCACGGCCGACTACGTGAGCATGCACAACCATGACACGGGCACTTCGGCAGACCGTTCTACGACTACGGCTACTTCCAGAACAACGGCCTCAACGTCGCCAACGGCAACAAGATCACCTACACCTCGCCCAACTTCGCCGGCGCGGTCGTGGCGTTCCAGTATGGCTTGAAGGAAACCACCAACCGCGACGACTCGTTCGATCTCTCGGTCAACTACGACGCGGGCAATCTGCACCTGGGCGCTGGCGGCACCAAGTTCGGCGACGACTGGCAAGTCGCTGTCCGCGGCCTGTTCGCGCTGGGCGACCTGACGTTCGGCGGCTATTACCAGTACAGCGAGTTGGAAGAGGGCTGCAACGAAGTCAACAGGCCCGCCGGAACAACAGTTCACCCCCACCGGTGTCGCTCCGGGCGCTTGTGCCGGCAGCGATGGCGACCGTCAACAACGTTCGCGGCGCGGTCATGTACACCATCGGCGCCACCGAACTGCACGCCAACGTGGGCTGGGTCGGCGACCGCGGCGACGTCGATGATTCCAGCGCCATCCAGTACACCCTGGGCGCGAACTACAACCTGTCGAAGCGCACCAAGGTGTATGCCTTCTACACCGCCGTCGACAACGACGACAACGCCGCCTACCTCGCCGAACAGCCGTTGGTGAAAAGGCCCAATCCTTCATGGTCGGCATCCGCCACCACTTCTGATCCCGGCTTCGTCCGGAATCTGCACAACGGCCCTTCGGGGCCGTTTTTTCGTTGTTGCGCGCCGCGCGGCGCCGGCGGGGTGTCAGGGATACGGGATGTAGTCCGTCTCCCCGGGCACCTTCGGGAATATCAACTCGTCCTGCCGCGCCCACGCGGCCGTGGCCTCGTCGATGCGCTCCAGCCGCGAGGACACGAAGTTCCAGCGCATGAAGCGCGGATGGTCCGCCGCATTGGCGCGACCCAGGTCGAGCGCATCGCCGCCAAGCAGCAGGGCCTGGGTCTTCTCGAGCGCCCGCAGGCGCACCGGGCGCGGCGGCAGCACCATCATCTCGCCGGTGTCGAGCGGTTCGCCGTCGGCCGTGAGCGAGCCGGAGGCCACGTAGACGGCGCGCTCCTCATGGTCGAGCGGGGCCTCGATGTGGCTGCCGAAATTCATCTCCACCGCCACATAGAGCGTGCGGCTGCGCACCGGCACGGGCGAGACCAGCCCGAAGGCGTCTCCCGCGATGATGCTCAGGTGCGCTCCCGCCGCTTCCAGCTTCGGGACTTCGGCGGCGGGCACATGCACGAAGCTCGGCTCCATCTCCTCGTCGTCCAGCGGCAGGGCGACCCAGGTCTGGATGCCGTGCAGCCTGTGGCCCTGCGCCCGCTCGTGTGGCGGCGTGCGCTCCGAGTGCGCGATGCCACGGCCGGCGATCATCCAGTTCACGTCGCCCGGACGGATGTCGCGCACCGTGCCGAGGCTGTCGCGGTGGGTGATCGCGCCATCGAACAGGTAGGTCACGGTGGCCAGGCCGATGTGCGGATGCGAGCGCACGTCCAGCCCGTTGCCGGGCGCAAACTCCACCGGCCCCATGTGATCGAAGAACACGAAGGGCCCGACCGCGCGCGCATCGGCCGCGGGCAGCAGGCGGCGGACCGTGAAGCCGCCGCCAAGATCCTTGGTATGGGAATGAAGCCGAATGGGTTCCATGCTCGCTCCTGGCGGGCTCGCCCGCACGCCCCATCATGAGTGAGATTGGCGTCTCACTCAACCACCTGAGCAGGGCATGTCATTTGCCAAAGGACCATCTGGAGGCTGGCTCGCGCCGGTCCTCAGGCGCACAATGCTTCGATCAACGACAAGGTATCGAGGGGCAGTCATGAGTGATCCCATGCAAGGCTTCGGCAAGTTCGTTCCCGGCTTCGATTTCCTGCAGGGGCTGGTGAAGAACGCGGGCGCGAGCATGCCTTTCAGCCAGTGGGTCGCGCCGACGCTCGATCCGAAGGAGCTCGAAAAGCGCATCGACGAATTGCGCACCGTCCAGTTCTGGCTGGAGCAGAACGCCCGCATGCTGGCCACCACCATCCAGGCGCTGGAAGTCCAGCGGATGACGCTCTCCACGCTGCAGACCATGAACGTGTCGGCCGACGCGCTGCGCGAGGCGCTCCAGGTGCGCATGCCCGAGCCGCGTGCCGAGCAGCCTCGTGCCACGCAAGCCAGGGCCGAGCGCGAACCCGAGCCTGAGCCCGAGGAAGAAGCGCCGAGGGCCGGCAAGCAGGCTGCGGCGGGCGAGGCCGCAAGCACCTCGGCCGGCAATGGATCGGGCGCCCGCCGCCGTGGACCCGATGCAATGGTGGGGCGCGCTGACCAAGCAGTTCGCGGCCCTGGCCACCGAGACCATGAGCGAGGCGCTCAAGGAAACCGCCACCGCCACGGAAGCTGCGCGCAACATGGCTGCCGCCATGGGCAAGTCCTCAACCGATGCCACCGGTGAGAGCCCGGCCAAGAGCGGCGCCGCGCCCGCACGCAAGGCGGCGGCCAAGCCAGCGCGGGCCTCGGCCGGGGCGAAAGCCAAGTCCACCGCGGCGGGCAAGACCCCCGCCCGGACGCTCGAGCCGCACCTCGTCCAAGGCCTGAAGCGGACAGGCCCGCACCGTCATGCCGCTCTTCCCCCACGCCCATGCGACGCATCCCGATGCGGACATGGCCTTGTCGCTGGCCCTTGCCCAGCTCGACGCCCGGCGCGGCGACCCGCGCTACATCGCCGAGCCCACGCTCGGCTGGTGCTACCTGACCGATCACTACGCCGGCCAGGCCGATGCCCTGCTGGCGCGCCTGCAGGCGCACTACCCCGGGGTGCACTGGGTCGGCTGCGTCGGCGTCGGCGTGATGGGCCCGGGCGTCGAGTATTTCGACGAGCCGGGCCTCACCCTCATGCTCGCCGACATGCCGCGCGAGCACTTCAGCGTTTTTTCCGGCGTGCAGCCGCTGGCGGCCGACTTCGCGCTGCATGCGGCGCAGGTGCATGCCGACCCTGCCACGCCCGACATCGACGAGCTGGTTGGCGAGCTCGCGACGAGAACCGCCAGCGGCTACCTCTTCGGCGGGCTGGCGGCCGCCAGGACCCGTTCGCTGCACCTGGCCGACGGCGTGTTCGCAGGCGGCTTGTCCGGCGTGGGCTTCGATGCCTCGGTGCGGCTGGTGTCGCGCGTGACCCAGGGCTGCCAGCCGGTGGGGCCGGTGCGGCGCGTCACCTCGGTCGACCGCAATGTGATCGCCACGCTCGACGGCGAACCGGCGCTCGACTGCCTGCTCGGCGACCTGCGGGTCGATGCCGACGATCCGCGCAAGGCGCTGCCCAAGCTGCAGGCCACGCTGGTCGGGCTGAGCGATGCCGCCTCGGTCGCGGTGGGCAAGACCGGCCAGTTCGGCACCGACACCCGCGTGCGGCACCTGATCGGCATCGATCCGCACGAACGCGGCATCGCCATCGCCGACCAGCCCGAGACCGGCATGCAGATCGCGTTCTGCACTCGCAACGCCCAGGCGGCGCAGCGCGACCTGGTCCGCATCTGCGCCGAGATCCGCGAAGAGCTCGAACCCGAAAGCCTGCCGGCGGAAGCAGCCCACGCGCAGGCCCGCCTCGGCGCGCGCACGCGCGGCTGAAGCAGGGGCGCATTCGGCCCTGCATGTCGTCGGGCGCCGTCTATGTGAGCTGCGCCGGGCGCGGCGGTCCGCATTTCGGCGGCCCCTCGGCCGAACTGCAGATCGTGCGGCATGCGCTCGGCGATGTCCCGCTGGTGGGCTTCTTTGCGGGCGGTGAGATCGCGCGCCATCACCTGTACGGATACACCGGCGTGCTGACGGTGTTTGCAGTGCCTGAAACCGGTCGCGGGCGAGCCGGAACCGCAGCCTCCCGCCAACCATCCAATACACATGAAACCGCTTGCGACTGCCCCGCTCCGGCTCCTCCTGGTGTCGATGGCCGCCGCCCTGCTGTCCGGCATGCTGCCCGTGGCGCAAGCCGAGACCCCCTCGGGCCCGGCGATCTACCAGCAGCGTGGCCCCGACGGGAAGATCGTGTTCACCGACCGCCCCAGCCCCGGTGCCACCACCGAGCGCACCTGGCGCTTCGACCCCGAGGACCCGAAGGCGGTGGAAGCAGCCGAGGCCCGACGCGAGGTCGGCCGTGTCGAAGCTGCCCAGGTGAACGAGCGCTTCCAGCGCAGCCTCGAGCAGCAGCAGCGTCGCGAGCTCGAAATGGAGATCGAGCGACTGCGCCTGTCGCAGACCCAGGCCGTGATCGACCTGGAACGCGAGCGCGCGGCCATGCAGGAGCCGGTGTACGTCGGTCCGTTCTGGCCTGACCGGCGCGGCTGGCGCGGCCAGCCGGGCACATCGCCACCCAGGATTTCACCGACGATCGCATCACGACCAAGCGTCCCAAGCAGAAGCCGGCTTCGCTGCGCAAGTGAACCCGGGCCGAGCTGGTTTCGGCCACGGTCTTTGCGCTGGAGTCAAAACGGCGTGACCCGGCGCTCACGCAATGGGGTCGTTCGTTCGCAGTACAGTGGCGCGACGCCACAAGATCAGGAGACAGCGATGAACGCGCCAGAGGCGGTCGTCGAGACCCCCAGCCGCGGCCTCGCCCCGCCAGGGATCCGACCAGGAGCGCATCCAGCGCCAGACCCAGGTGGTGGCCGAGCTCTCGCGCTGCCTGCCGCAACACGCGCTGCTGTGGCAACGCGAAGACACCGTGCCCTACGAGTGCGACGGCCTGACCGCCTACCGCGAGCGCCCGCTGGTCGTGGCGCTGCCCGAGACCGAGGAGCAGGTGGCCGCGGTGCTGCAGGCCTGCCACGCGCTGCAGGTGCCGGTGGTGGCGCGCGGCGCCGGCACCGGCCTGTCGGGCGGCGCCATGCCGCACCGCTGGGCGTGACGCTGTCGCTGGCCAAGTTCAACAGCATCCTGAAGGTCGACCCGTACTGCGCGCACGGCCGTCGTGCAGTGCGGCGTGCGCAACCTCGCGATCAGCGAGGCGGCCGCGCCGCTACGGCCTGTACTACGCGCCCGATCCCAGCAGCCAGATCGCCTGCACCATCGGCGGCAACGTGGCCGAGAACTCCGGCGGCGTGCACTGCCTGAAGTACGGCCTGACCCTGCACAACGTGCTCAAGGTGCGCGGCTTCACCGTCGAGGGCGAGCCGGTCGAGTTCGGCAGCGAGGCGCTCGACGCGCCGGGGCTCGACCTGCTGGCCGTCGTCATCGGCAGCGAGGGCATGCTGGCCGTGACGACCGAAGTGACGGTCAAGCTGGTGCCCAAGCCGCAGCTGGCGCGCTGCATCATGGCCAGCTTCGACGACGTGCGCAAAGCGGGCGACGCGGTGGCCGCCGTGATCGCGCGCCGGCATCATCCCGGCCGGGCTGGAGATGATGGACAAGCCGATGACCGCCGCGGTCGAGGACTTCGTGCACGCCGGCTACGACCTCGACGCCGAGGCGATCCTGCTGTGCGAGAGCGACGGCACGCCGGAGGAAGTGGAGGAGGAGATCGGCCGCATGATCGAGGTGCTGCGTCGGCTCCGGCGCCACGCGCATCGCAGTCAGCCGCGACGAGGCCGAGCGCCTGAGGTTCTGGAGCGGCCGCAAGAACGCCTTCCCGGCGTCCGGCCGCATCAGCCCCGACTACATGTGCATGGACTCGACCATCCCGCGCAAGCGGCTGGCCGACATCCTGCTGGCCATCGGCGAGATGGAGAAGAAGTACGGCCTGCGCTGCGCCAACGTGTTCCACGCCGGCGACGGCAACCTGCACCCGCTGATCCTGTTCGACGCCAACGACGCCGACCAGCTGCACCGCTGCGAGCTGTTCGGCGCCGACATCCTGGAGACCAGCGTGGCGATGGGCGGCACGGTCACCGGCGAGCACGGCGTGGGCGTGGAGAAGCTCAACTCGATGTGCGTGCAGTTCTCGCCGGCCGAGCGCGAGCAGATGCTGGGCGTCAAGCGCGCCTTCGACCCGCAGGGGCTGCTCAACCCCGGCAAGGTGATCCCGACGCTGCACCGCTGCGCCGAGTACGGAAAGATGCATGTGAAGCGCGGCTTGCTGCCGTTTCCCGACCTGCCGCGCTTCTGAGCACAAATGACTCCATCGCCTGACCTCGATACCCTGATCGACCGCATCAAGTCCGCCCAGGCAGCCGGCACGGCGCTGCAGATCCGCGGCGGCAACACCAAGGCCTTCTACGGCGAAGCTGCGCAGGGCGAGCCGCTGGACACGAGCGTGCTGCGACGGCATTTCCAGCTACGAGCCGACCGAGCTGGTGGTCACCGCGCGCTGCGGCACGCCGCTGGCCGAACTGGAGGCCAGCGCTCGCCGAGAACGGCCAGTGCCTGCCCTTCGAGCCGCCACGCTTCGGCGCGGGCGGCACGGTCGGCGGCATGGTCGCGGCAGGCCTCTCCGGCCCGGCGCGCGCCGCTGTCGGGGGCGGTGCGCGACTTCATGCTCGGCGCCACATTGCTCAACGGCCGTGGCGAGGTGCTCAGCTTCGGCGGACAGGTGATGAAGAACGTCGCCGGCTACGACGTGTCGCGCCTGCTGGCCGGCTCGCTGGGCACGCTCGGCGTGATCCTCGAGGTCTCGCTCAAGGTGCTTCCGGTGGCCCCGGCGAGCGTGACCCTGCGTTTCGAGATGGACGAGGGCACAGCAATCCAACGCCTCAACGAATGGGTCGGCCCAGCCGCTTCCGATCAATGCGAGCGCCTGGTGGGACGGCACGCTGGTGCTGCGCCTGCGCGGCGCGCAAGCCGCGGTGCAGGCGGCAGCGGCGAAGCTCGGCGGTGACGTGATCGAGCCGCGAGGCCGACCAGTTCTGGGACGGCCTGCGCGATCACACCGACGAGTTCTTCGCCAAGGCCCATGCCGCGGTGGACGCCGGCGGCAGCCTGTGGCGGCTTTCGGTGCCGCAGACGGCGCCACCGCTGCGCCTCTCGGGCGAGCAACTGATCGAATGGGGCGGCGCCCAGCGCTGGTGGTGCACCAGCACACCCGCCGCCGCGGTGCGCGAAGCCGCCCGCAAGGCTGCTGGCCACGCGACGCTCTTTCGTGCCAAGCGACAAGGGGGCAGGCGTCTTCGCGCCCCTGCCGCCGGTGCTCGAGCGCATCCATCGCGAACTCAAGAAGGCCTTCGACCCCGCGGGCGTGTTCAACCCCGGCCGCCTCTATCCCGGGCTCTGAAAGACTTCTCGACATGCAGACCCACCTCGCCCCCGAATTCAAGGACACGCCTGAAGGCCGCGAAGCCGAAGCCATCCTGCGCAAATGCGTGCACTGCGGCTTTTGCACCGCCACCTGCCCGACCTACCAGATCCTCGGCGACGAGCTCGACGGGCCGCGCGGGCGCATCTACCTGATCAAGCAGGTGCTCGAAGGGCCAGCCCGTCACGCGCAAGACGCAATTGCACCTCGACCGCTGCCTGACCTGCCGCAACTGCGAAACCACCTGCCCCTCGGGCGTGCAGTACGGCAACCTGGTCGAGATCGGCCGGCGCATCGTCGAGCGAACGTGTCGAGCGCCCGCCGGCCGAGCGGGCGGCGCGCATGGCGCTGAAAGAGGGCCTCACGTCGCCGCTCTTCGCGCCCGCGCTCAAGCTCGGCCGGCTGATGCGGCCCTTCCTGCCGGGCTCGCTCAAGAACAAGGTGCCCCAGGCGGCCGGGCGGCATGCCCACTTGTGGCCGACGCGCCGTCACGAGCGCAAGGTGCTGATGCTCGCCGGCTGCGTGCAGCCGGCGATGATGCCCAACATCAACAGCGCCACCGCGCGCGTGCTCGATGCTGTCGGCATCCAGACCCTGGTGGCCGATGAGGCCGGCTGCTGCGGCGCGATCCGCACGCACTTGAATGATCACGAGGGCGGCCTGGCCGACATGCGCCGCAACATCGATGCGTGGTGGCCGCTGGTGATGCGCAACGAGGTCGAGGCGATCGTGATGAACGCGTCCGGCTGCGGCGTCACGGTGAAGGAATACGGGCACTACCTGCAGCACGACAAGGAGTACGCCGAGAAGGCGCGGCGCATCGGCGAGCTGACGAAGGACTTGAGCGAGCTGCTGCCCGAGCTTGCTGCCGAAGCTCAAGCCGCGCCTGAAGCAGTTGCCCGGCCGCACGCGGGTCCGCCACCGCCAGGCCGCAGCGCCTGGTATTCCACCCGCCATGCACGCTGCAGCACGGCCAGCAATTGCGCGGCGGCGTCGAGACGGCGCTGCGCGAGCTGGGCTTCGACGTCGAGCTGTGCCACGGGTGAATCGCACCTGTGCTGCGGCTCGGCCGGCACTTACTCGGTGCTGCAGCCCGAGCTGGCCTACCAGCTGCGCGACCGCAAGCTCGCGCAACTGCTGCCACGGCAGCCGCAGGCGATCATCTCGGCCAACATCGGCTGCATCCAGCATCTGCAGACCGGCACGACGACGCCGGTGCGGCATTGGGTCGAGGTGCTGGACGAGGCGCTCGGCGTGTGAGCGAGTCACCAAATGAAGCTAGATTTGGTGCCTCCAATGAGAGGCTTCCAAAAGTGCGAACCACCATCAACATTGGAAGCTGTCGGGCACCTACCGCGGCGTGGTGTCCACCTACGAGCGGGCCCGTCATGCCCATGCCGGCGGCAAAGGCTCAGTCAAGCAAGAACGACAAGAGCCGGCGGCGAATCTCGGGCCCCATGGCCGTTTGCGCGTGATAGCCATCGAATGGCGTTCCGTCCAAGTCATCAGCCAACTCGCCAAGTCTCGGAAACGGGTGCAGGATGATGGCTCCGGGCTTGAGCACCCTCTTGGCACGCGCGAGGTCGAGCGTGAACGCCGGACCGGGGGCTGCGTACGGGTTGTTCCACCATTGGACCGACGTCAGATAGACGTAGTCGGCGGTCGAAAGCACGGTGTCGACTTCGTCGGCACACTCGGTCTCGAGGCAGCGAAGCGGCGGCGGGAGATAGCGCATCGTCATGGTCAGCCCCGGAGGGCACACCAGTCGCACGTTCACGCCCAAGCGGTGCAATGCCTTGACCAGCGAATGATTCACACGGTGGTCTTTCATATTGCCCATGAGCACGACCGTCTTGCCGTCCAGGCCATGCTGGCGCAGGCACGCGATGTCGAGCAGGGCCTGCGAAGGATGCTCGTTGGTGCCATCGCCCGCGTTCACCACCGGCGCCGACGCGCCGCGCAAGGCGGCTGCATCGAGCGGTTGAGCAGACCGCACGACCACGCAAGCGCTGGTCAAGCCGAGCTGGCGGACTTCATCGACCACATTGCACTGGTCTCGAGGCGGTTGGCCAGTAGCGGTCACCGTGATGGGCGTCAACCCAGCCTGGACACCTGCGCTCGCGAAGCTCGACATCGTGCGCACGCTGGGCTGCTGGAACAGGAATGCGAGAGTGCCTCGAACACCACGGTAGGGCTCGCCACGCGGCTGCGGCTTTGTCAAAGCCATCAGTTCGGCATCGCCGAGGTCATCGATGCTGAGCAGGTGCCGCGCGCTCATGCCAACTCCACCGCAACGACGCCACAGGCAATGTCCGGGTTGCCCCGGGACTCGTGCTCGCGCGCCAGTTGCTGGAACGCGGCCTTGCGTTCGGCCCGCTCGTCAGGATCGGGATAGTAGAGCCGACAATCCGCCACCGCGGGCAGCGCGACGCGCACCGGGGAGGGATTGCTCAGTGCGCGCCGACCATCGATGCGCAGGAGCAGCTCATCGTCCAGCCCGAACCAGCGGACAGACTCGGCACCGAAGTGCGCGGCCGACTCGCGATGAAGGTCCCAGCTGTGGGCTTCGGAGTCGCCGACACTCATGCCCATCACCAGGCGCGAACCACAACCCGGGCCGGGAGTTCGCCGCGCAGCCGCTTGAGCGCTTCGAACGTGGCGACCTGCAGGTCCATCCCGGCGGGGCCGCCGTAGGAGGTCAGCGGCAGGTCGCTGCGGCGCGGCGCCGGGCAGAACGGCATGTTGGCGACGAGGAGGACCACGCAGGTTTGCCTCATCGACGGGCAGGGAGGCAGATGCCCTCCCGGATGTCGTTGAGCACGCAACGGTAGCGCTGGCGATCCAGCGCATTCAGCAGCATGTTCAACTCCGCGTACGCCAGTGCGCGCGGGTTGATGTCCAGGAGGTACTGGGCTTTCGCGTCGAACGACAGCGCAGAGTGGCCGCAACCACCGGCCAGGTCCACGATGACATCGGCATCGTCACTCCAGCCGAGCTTGCGCGCCAGGCTGATCAGGGCAGCGCTCTCGTCATTGAACGGGAATGCGCGATAGGCCGGGTCGACCCACACGCCATCAGTGACGAACAGCCGACCGTCGTGGTCGTTGACGCATACGAGCAGCCTCTGTTCGGAGATGACGCCCAGCGCCGCCAAGGTCGGGAGCTCCAGCTCGGCAGGCGGCACGAAGGGTCGTGCCTGGCCGAGCGATGTACGCCAGGCTCGATACGCAGGGTGGGCCACCAGCGACGCGAGCTCCTGGCGCGCCTTGGCCGCTGTGGAGGGGGTGTCGCGCAACTGGCATGCGAGCAGGAAGAGCTGATCGGTCGTCAGGATGGTCATGAAGCGTTCCCTCGCCTGTTTATTGGTTGGAGCGGCGGAACGACTCCAAGCGCTCTTCGTTGAGTTGCGCAGCGTTCCGATCGCGCCGCGCATCGTGCCCAAGCGTGGTTTGGATTTCAAGTGGGTTGCGATGAGCGGCGACAAGCGAAATCTCAATTTTTCTGGCTGACAATCGCCACTGCCCAGCGCGCTCGACCGCGGGCGCACAAGACCACGGAGCGGTACTGAAGCCATGAAACGAGCCGCCCTCGTTGCCCTGCCGAGCACGAGGGCGGCCACCGTTCCCGGCAGTGCCTTGCGCATCGTCCGCAGGCCGTTGCTGGCGCGACTCGTCCAGGCCGGGCGCCGTCGCTGCGTGATCCTCCAGGGACCGGCCGGAAGCGGCAAGACCAGCGCGTTTTCGATGTGGCGACCGGAACTCATGAGCGTCGGCGTCGAGGTGGCGTGGCTTGCGAGCGGCACGGGCTGCAAAGATCCCCCCGCTTCTCGGCGAGACTCCCGCCCCATGCCGAAGCAGAACCTGGTCTTCCACCCGCGAGCCAGGTCAATTTCTGTCGTCCGCCCCGGCGATCTGGTCGACGGGCTTTACGAGCTGCGCTTCCTGCCCTCGAATCCTCCGACAACTCCGCCAAGTGCCGGTGAACTCGATGTACTGGCGTCCATTGACGCAGGGAGCCAGAGGATGGGTACAGGGAACTGTGTCTTGCGTCCGGGGCAACGAAAATCGGCCGCATGGAGCCGGGTGGACAACGTCGGCGCCATCGAGAGTGCTGACGTCGACCAGGAGGTGTGTCCGTGGCGCCGAGGAAGCATGGGCTTGAGTCGCATCAGATCGAGCATCAGGGGTGCTCGGAGCGCCCGAGCGCGTTCAGTCGGCTCGGGTCGGTGCTGGGTGGCGGGCTTCGGGCAGTGGCCTGGGCGATGAAGTCATGCGAGCCGGTGATGGGTCACTGACTGATGGCTGCCGTTGGTCCGGTCGTCGGTCGTATCGGTGGGTCCTACGTGGTTGAGTCGACAGTTCGACATGTAGGCCTCTCGGCAGCCCCAGCTTGACAAGCCCTCGGGCGACGGGCGATCGCCCCAGCCCTCTTGCCCAGGTTTCGGCATGCGATGCATGATGCATCGCCAGTGCAGGCCGACCTGCGCGAACCCTCGGCGATGCTGTAACGATGCCATGAACCACGAAGGCTGGCCCAAGAAATCCGGTGCACCGGCCAGCCTGGTTCGCCGATGGGCGTTGTTGACGGCCATGTTCGGGAGCCTTCGGGCTCTGGTGGCCTGCGGCGGCGGTGGCGGCGATGCCGAGGCCGACGATGGCACGAACGCTGCCCCGCCTGCTGCTCCGACATCGCCCGCACCACCGCCACCGCCATCCGTGGTGCAAGCACCAGCTCCGCAGGCACCTGCACCACAAGCGTCTGCGCCAACGCCGCCGCCACCAGCGAACCACCGGCACCGCGCCCGCCACCGCCGCCACCACCGCCGCCACCGCCGCCACCGCCACCGCCACCGCCACCACCGCCGCCACCGCCACCGCCACCGCCACCACCACCGCCACCGCCACCACCACCGCCACCACCACCACCACCACCGCCACCACCGCCACCACCGCCGCCACCGCCACCGCCACCACCGCCACCGCCTGGACCGGTTGCGTTTCCTTTGCATGCCGAGCCCGGCAAGCGCTACCTGGTCGATGTCAATGGGCAGCCGTTCTTCATCCACGGTGACACGGCCTGGTCGATCGCGGTGCAGCTCACCCGGCCGCAGATCCGCACTTACCTCGACGACCGTCAAGCCAAGGGCTTCACGGCCTTGATATTCGAGGCCATCGAGCACGAATTCAGCTCCCAGTCGCCGCACTGGAAGAACGCCGAGGGCAACCTGCCGTTCACGTCGGACGGAAAGTTCAGCTCGCGCGTGGAGGCGTATTGGCAGCTGGTCGACTTCATCATTGCCGAGGCCAATGGGCGCGGCATGGTGTGCATCGTCAATCCGGCCTACCTGGGCTTCGGCGGAGGCAGCCAAGGCTGGACCGAGGAGTTGCAGGCCGCGCCCAGCACCGATCTCGAGTCGTACGGCACGTTCCTGGCTGGTCGCTATCGGGGCAGTGGCGTGATCTGGTGCATGGGCGGCGACTACGACGGTCGCAACCACCCCGGCCTGCGTGAAAAGCAGTGGGTCATCGCGACAGCCATTCGGGCCATCGACCGTGCCGCCGTCATCACCGGCCACAGCAGCCGCGCGAGATCGGGCTACAGCGGGTGGTCCGACCTGATCGGCTTCAACCTGAACAACATCTACACCGAAGGCACCGAGTACGACGATGCGGCGGTCGAGTACGCCCGCCCCGGGCCGATGCCCTTCTTCCTGATCGAGGGCCATTACGATGGCGCGTTAGCGACCGACGCCGATTGCCGCCGCCAAGCCTATGCGACGGTCCTGAGCGGCGGCTGCGGCCACTTCTTCGGCAACAACCCGCTCTGGGGCTTCGGAGAGCCCCAGTTCAGTGGTGGCAGGGGCCCGGCCGACGCGCTCGCCAACAGCCTGGGAACGCCTGCGACGCTGCAGATGCGCTTCGTGAAGCAGCTCTTCGCTGCCTATGCATGGTGGAAGCTCGAGCCCAGGACCAGCACGCAACTCGTGACCAGCGCGCTCGGCACCGGCAAGCAGCGCATCTGCCCGGCGCTGGCCAGTGATGGAAGCTTTGCGATGGTGTGGACCACCGGCAGCGGCTTCACGGTGAACCTGGCGGCCCTGAGGATCGGCAGCGTGAGGGCGCGCTGGTACGACACGACGAGCGGGGCATATCAGGGCGTTGGCGGCGGGCCCTTCGCGAACACGGGGACGAGGGCTTTCACGCCACCGGGCGAGCGGGTGCTGGTGCTCGATGCGGCTTAGGGCAACGCTGAACAAGTCCCTCGCGGCGGCGCATCCTCGGGGGCGTTGACGGTGTCCACTTGCAGTTGCTTCGCCAACAACCGGGAAACGCGCCATGAACGAGCTTTCACGCCGCCGTTTCGTCCTCGTCGCGGCCTCGTGCGCCCTGGCCGCCTGCGCGTCGGCGCCGCCGCCCGGCGAGGTCCTCAGTCGCGCAATGCAAGCCACGGGGGCCGATCGCGTCGACACCCTTCGGTATGAGGCCCAAGGGACCGGCTATTCATTCGGACAGGCGTACCAGCCCGGCGGCGCATGGCCCAAGGTCACCCTGCATTCATACACGCGCACGCTCGACTACCGCGCCGGCGCGATGCGCGACGAGATCGTGCTGAGCCGCGCCGAACCGCTCGGCGGCGGTGGCTATCCGCTTTCGGGCCAGCAGCGCAACGACCAGTTCATCGTCGGCGAGACGGCCTGGAACCAGCCGGGCAACACCGTCGCGCCCGGGCCGCGATTCGTCACCGACCGGATGCACCAGTTGTGGATCACGCCGCATGGCGTGCTGAAGGCCGCGCAGCGCAACGGCGCCACCGCGCAGCGCGGCGAAGGCGGCGGCGCGGCGCTGTCGTTCGCGCAGCCGGGGCGCTTTGCGGCGACGGTGCACTTCGGCACCGACGGACTCGTGAGCCGCGTCGATTCGACCTTCCCCGACCCGGTGATGGGCGACACGCGCGCCGTCACCAGCTACAGCGACTGGCGCGATGCGGGCGGCGGTGTGCGCTTCCCGATGCGCGTGCAGCAGAGCGTCGGCGGATATTCGGTGCTCGACGTCGCGGTTACCGCCGTGCAGGTGAATGCGCCGGTGTCGCTGGCCGTGCCCGAAGCGGCGCGCGAGCAGCCCGAGCGCGTCACCGCCGAAGCCGTGACCGACGGCGTGTGGTTGCTC
Source organism: uncultured beta proteobacterium (assembly GCA_963818175.1). Taxonomy (GTDB): domain Bacteria; phylum Pseudomonadota; class Gammaproteobacteria; order Burkholderiales; family Burkholderiaceae_C; genus Caldimonas. Next base: position 69,257 of record CAWFRK010000023.1, read on the forward strand.
GCAGGCGGCTCGCACAACAGCGTGGCCATCGAGATGCAGGATCACATGATCGTCGTCGAGGTGCCGCTCAACGACGCACGCACGCAGGCCGTGATCGAGCGCGTCAAGGCGCTCGCGCCGGCCAAGCCGATCCGCACGGTGGTGAACAGCCATGCGCACTTCGACCATGCGGGCGGCGTGCGCACCGCGGTGGCCGAGGGCGCCACCATCGTGACGCAGGCGGCCAACGTGCCGTACTTCGAGCGCGTGCTCGCGCAGGCCAACACGATGCGTCCCGACGCGATGGCGCGCGCCGGCAAGGTGGCGCGCCTGCGCCCCGTGAGCGAGCGGCTCGACATCGGCGACTCATCGCGGCCCGTGGAGGTGCATCGCATCGCCGGCGGCCCGCACAGCGACAGCATGGTGATGGTCTATCTGCCGCGCGAGCGCCTGCTGATCGAAGCGGATGCCTTCACGCCGCCGCCGCCGAACACGCCCCCGCCGGCCACGCCCAACGCGAACAACGTGAACCTGGTGGAGAACATCGAGCGGCTCAAGCTGCCGGTGGAGCGCATCGTGCCGGTGCACGGGCGCGTAGTGCCGCTGAGCGATCTCTACTCGATCACCGGGCGTGCGCCGCCCGCTGCTGGGTCGTTGGAGAAACGGTAGTCAACCATGGCCACTGGCACGCGGCCGATGAAGCGCAAGCAATAGTCATGCTCTTCCTCAAGCCGCCTTGACGTCGATGTGATACAGGCCCCAGGGGCAGAGGCCGAAACGTTCCTTGAGCGGCTTGTCCTTGAACGGGGCCACCGTGTCGGCCTCGAACAGTGCCCATTGCGGGCCCAGGCCACCCAGCGCCAAAGGATGGCCGTCGATCGAGGTGGCGACGATCATGCGGTAGGCGATGGCGTCGGCGAGCTTGATCGCGACGTTGTAGCCGTCGACCGCGCGCAGGCCCAGTTGCGCATTGCTGCCTCGCGCCACGCCGGCCGCTTCGAGCACGGTGGCCAGCAGCGGACCCCGGAGCTGGTGCTGTTTCGAGTCGTACTCCAGCGTCGGCTTGATCGTCACCGCAGCAAGGCGCTGCAGCGCTGCGGCATCGAACTCATACGCCTTGGCGAATTGGATCCCGTGCTTTCCCATCATCTGGTCGATGACCGGATCGAAGGGGCCGCGGTTGGTCTTGCCCACGGCGCCGCTCACGGTCAGCAGGGCAGGCGGACGGACAACGGCCTTCGTCGCGGCGATGCTCGCGCCGGCAGGCAGCAGGCCCATCGCTCCGAAGCTGACAACAAATTCGCGCTTGTTCATCCAGGTTCCTTTCTGGGGATGACAGAACAATAGCCGCCCCGGAGGCAGACATCCAGAAAAAAAGCCGCACCCCGAGCAAGCCGCAGCCGAGCCAAGGGCTGGACTTCGATGAACTCGGGAAGTTGCTGCATGGACCTGGAAGTCAGCCGTCCTGGATACCTGCGTGCTGCTCAAGCCGCCTTCAGTGCTCAACCAAGGGATTCACCACCTTGAGGCGCGGAAAGCGAGCGAAATCGCGATCGGCAGTCCACAGTTCGCGCACTCCATGCTGCAGGCACAGCGCAGCGATCCGGGCATCATGCACTTGCGCTCCAGTGATTCGTCCGGCCTCGATGAGCGAGCGAAGCTCGGCCCAATGACGCTCCGATTCGCACAGAACGGCAAGCGAAGGCGACTCCATCCAGGCGGCGATCATTTTCAGCGCAGTGGCAATCGGGGTCGGAGTCTTGTGGATACGCGGATTCGTGGATACCGAAAAGAACTCATGAATGCACGGCCATGGGATAGCCCAGGGTGCGCGGGCGTTGCCCAATCGTTCAAGACAGGCATAGGCCGGCTGGAAGAACTGCGAGTCCTCGCGACTCGCATACAAGAGGATGTTCGTGTCGACCGCGATCATGCGCGATCCCCGTAGATCAATTCACGCATGCGCTCCCATGAGGCTCCTTCGAGATCCGGTTGGAGGCCGTCGCCTTTGAAGGTGACCTGGCGTAGCTTGAATCCGCTGGAGCGTTTCTTTTTTTCAGCAATCACTTGGCGCAAGCCAAGTTCGACCAGCGCCTTGATCGTCACACCCTCGCGGGCAGCCAGTTCCCGGGCTTGATCCAAGAGGGGGTCGGCAATATCTATGGTGGTCTTCATATGGGTACCCGTATCCAAGAGGATGGTGACCCACATCTTACGGCTCTGCGCCCCAAAAGACCATCATGGTCCAGCCGGGTATCTCGGCGTCTGGATGAATCCAGTGGGTCACGATATGCGAGCCCGCACCCTGGCAAGCGCCTCTTCCCCTGGCGTCATGGCTACGTGACCTGCCTTGACCTCATCTCGACGACGAAGCGCAAGTTCCAGCCATGCGCGTTGCGCAGACGACTTGGGTTCAAAGCTCGCGATGAGGCGCTCGAGAAGTCGTGCTCGGTCTTTGGGTGGAAGGCTCAAGACTTCAGCTTCCAGGTCGCGCATAGGCGTATGCATGATGGCTCCAAGCGGTGCGTTGAGATCTAAGGATGTCGCAACGGGCGACAAAAAATCTGCACCCCGGCCAAAGGCCGGAGGCAGTCAAGGATCTCGCCAGATCGCGCGGCGGAGCAAGGAAGGCCCATGACGCTTGCCACGACCCGGTGCCTCTTGGCCCGAACTGCGCTCGCCACGAATGACCCCACGTGTTTGCGCCGAGCCTGCTGATTGACACAGGACGATGGCCTGCCTATTCTGCGGCCGTCACTGAAAAAAACAGCGACACGGGATTGGTCTCCCGTAGCACTCAGGCGAAAGCCGCGTTCCACCATGCCTCGCGGCTTTCTCGCGTTTGGGCCCGCTTTTTGGCGGCCCAGGCGGGGAGCCGCAAGGCTCGCCGGTTTCCCTTGGGTGCCCGGTAGACCAACCTGTCTGGGCTGCCGCCCCGGTTGGCACCGTGATGGCAGTCAATGCGACTGCTATCACGGGTGCCACGATGACTTCATCTTCCGGCGGCGACGACCTTAGTCTCACCATCTCCATTCATGGCTGCATCGAGTGGTGCGGACCGCGCGCCAAGCTCGAAGCGAGCGGGCTGATCCCGGCAAACTTCAAGTGGCCAAAGCGCATCGACTATGGCCACTGGCACGCAGACGGCTTCAATTTCTCGCTGCGGCGTTGTCGGCCTGACGGCTTGATGGGTCCGATGCGCGGTTGGATGAAATACGACTACTGGGTCATGAGCCGGTCCATGCCTCGGCATCCGGATGACATGTGGCGCATCCACGAGCCGTACCGCGATCTTGGCGACATCCTGTTCAAGGCGACCCGCGCGGGGGAAGCGGTGCGAATCAACTTTTCCAAGGTGAATGCCGACGAGCGCATCGAGAAATTCAGGGCGCTGCTGGTTCCGCAGCCTATGAAGCGCAGGCGTGGGGCGAAGGTGCGATAGGCGTCGACGGGATCGCCGAGAGGGCCGGAAAGCGCAGAGCGCGACTGACGCACACGCATCCACGAGCGCGACTGCTGCGTATGAGGACGGGACGGCGCGCGCGAGCGCCGTCGACGACCACCGCCGCCGGCGCGTCATCACCTTTGACTGCCGAGCCTCGGCGGCCGCTGCCCACGCCACTGCCTCAGGAGTTGAAAATGTCTCTTCTCACCACCCGTTGCGGATCCCCCAAGCAACAGCGCCGCCCGATGCACCTGCTTTTCGCCGCTGCCGGCGCCGCGGCTGCCTTGGCCGTGCAATCGCCGCCTGCCCGCGCTGACGTCGGCGGGGCGCTCGACCCCGTCAGCATCGTGGAGACCGCCATCAGCAAACGGCTGACCGTGTTCGGGCTCACGGCAGATCAACAGCTCGTGCGCTTTCGGGTAGCCAATCCGGCGCGACATCGTGTGATCGCGACGATCTCAGGGCTGAGTGCGGACACGGCCCTCGTCGGAATCGACTTTCGCGTGCAGGACGGCAAGCTCTACGGGGTCGGAAATGCCGGCGGCATCTACACCATCGACACGGAGTACGCGATCGCCACCCGCGTCTCCCAGCTGACCGTGCCGCTGAACGGCGCGTCGTTCGGTGTCGACTTCAACCCCGCGGCCAACGCTTTGCGCATCGTCAGCGATGCCGGCCAGAACCTGTCGCACAGCATCGACGCCAACACGACCACGCCACAAACGGCTCTGACCTTCCCGGGCCGCGCCGCCTTCGCCGTGACCGGCGCCGCCTACGTGAACAACGATCTCGACGTCTCAACCGCCACGACGCTGTTCGACATCGACTCTGTCAACAACGTCGTCGCGATTCAATCGCCGCCCGCAGGTGGCGTGCTGGTGACTGCCGGTGCACTCGGCGTCGATGCCGACGCACCGGTCGGCTTCGACATCTATTCGACCTTGCGCAACGGCTTGACGGTGCGCAACACGGGCTTCGCGGCGCTGACGGTCGGTGGCCAGAGCGGGCTGTACATCGTGAACCTGCTCACCGGCCAAGCCAGGTTCCTGGGCGAGTTCAACACGCCCGTGGTCGATATCGCGCTGCCGCTGAACCAGTGAGATGGCTCACGCGCCGTCGCCGCCCGGCAGGCGGACCACCATGTCGGCTCGCAAGCAGAATCCGCACCCCGGCCGAAGCCGGGATGCGGTCGAGGATTGCCGCAGCCCACGGTCATGCGAAGCGGATGCCTTCACGCGACCGCCGCCGAACACGCCCCCGCCGGCCACGCCCAACGCGAACAACGTGAACCTTTGGAGAACATCGCCGCGGACGAACTTGAAGATGACAACCTCAGCATCCTCGACCTCGAAAACATCTGCCGTCCAGGCTCCTGGCCGTGGAGGACACACGTCGTCCGCTCAGCCTGGGGTGCGCCGCTGCCAGCGCAGCTTGGGCACGCCGATGCGGCGTTTCGGCGAACCGTTCCAGTCGATCTCGAAACCCTCTTGCCGCAGGGCTTCACAGATCGTCCGACCCACCGGGATGGCGTCCTTCGCGTCGTCGCTGTCCAGGTAGCCGAAGGCCAGCGTCAGGCCTTCTCCATCGAGCGCATGGTCGATGTCCTGACTGTGAAAGAAGCAATAGCCCATGTACCGGTCATCCGGAACCCCTTCTTCACTGAGCGCGTCTCTGACGGATTCATAGCCGTCGTCCAGGGTGTCGCCGGCGCACTGCAAGGCGCAGATGCCTTGCGCTTGCAGGCGGGCAAAAACGCGGTCGAGCTTGTCGCAATCGGTGGTCTGCGGCCACCCCGCTTCGGTGGCGCGTTTTCTGGCGAGCGTCTCAACGGCGAAGGCCTTGACCCTGTCGACATCGAACGCACTGCTGGCGGCGTCCCGGTCGATCAGGGCATCGATCTCGTCGGCCGATCGGTAGCCGTACCAGAGCCAGTTCTCCACGTCGGTCGCCATGTCGTCGGTGGCATCGTCGGTGTCATCGCCACCGTCGCCACCACCCCCTTCGTCCGCGCCGTGCTTGTCGGCAGCGGGGTCCTTCGCGCCCGGTATGCGGCGCAGCCCGATGGAGCGGGTCTTGGCGTCGTAACACAGGAAGTGCGAGTGGCCGTAGGGCTCCAGCGTCTGGTAGCAGTCGGGTCGGTGGAGGCGCTGGGGAGAAAGCGCGCCCCTACAAAGATGTCGATGCTGCCGTCGTGTGCGGCCGCCAGCGCGGTGCATTCGCGCAACACACGATCGAGGTCCTCGTGGTCGGGCCGTCGGGCGACGAAGGTGACGTTGAGTAAGTACAGGCCTTGGTGAGGGCTGTGGTGCAGCTCGACCAGGGCACCGATGCGCTCGGCAGGCGGGAAGGACAGGCTGATCGGGGTAAAGAACGAAGGGTGTGAAGCGTCGGTCATGGTGCGGTGGCGTCAAGGGGTGAATGGCACGGCCCTTCACGTTGGCGCGCAACGGGCGCAGCGGGCAAGAGCCGTGGCCGATGCTAGCCACGCCGAACACTTGCACCATGGGGCCGTTGCCACGGGCCAACGGCTACTGCCCATGCGGTATTGCGCCGGGCGCGGGTTTTCCGATCCGCCCGCAAACGCCCGCTTCAATGATCCCGCAGCTTGGCGCGCAGGCGAGCGCCTACGTGCCGCTGGCCTTCGGTCTCGACCGGGTCGTGTAGACAAAAAAACCCGCACCCCGGCCGAAGCCGGGATGCGGTCGAGGATCTCCGCCCGATCCCTACCAGGCGGAGCAAGGAATCCCACCGACGCTCCTACCTCACCCGCCCTTCCTTCCAAGCATTCAGCAAAGTCTCATAAGCAATCGTCTCCCCCTTCGGCTTCTCATTCGCCAGCTTCGCCCAAGGCGCATGCTGGTCGCTCAGCCACTTCTTCGGATCCTCCTTGCCATTGAGCTTCGGCGCACACCGCGCCATCCCCGCGCGCTCCAGCCGTGACAGCACGTCATCCATCTCATCGGCCAGCGTGTCCATCGCCCCCTGCGGCGTCTTCTCTCCCGTGACCGCCTGCGCCACGTTCTTCCACCACAGTTGCGCCAGCTTCGGATAGTCCGGCACGTTGGTCCCGTCGGCGTCCAGGCCACGCGTGCCGGGCTGCGATAGAACTCCACCAGCCCGCCCAGCTTCGGCGCCAAATCGGTCATCGCCTGCGACTGGATATCCGACTCGCGGATCGGCGTGAGCCCCACGATGGTCTTCTTCAGCGACACCGTCTTCGAGGTGATGAACTGCGCATACAGCCACGCCGCCGCCTTGCGGTCCGGGTCGTGGTCGGCAAAGAAGGTCCACGAGCCGACGTCCTGGTAGCCGTTCTGCATGCCCTGCTTCCAGTACGCGCCGTTGGGGCCAGGGCGCCATGCGCCACTTCGGCGTGCCATCCGCGTTGACCACCGGCAGGCCCGCCTTGGTCATGTCGGCAGTGAACGCCGTGTACCAGAAGATCTGCTGCGCGATCTGCCCTTGCGCAGGCACCGGGCCCGCTTCGCCGAAGGTCATGCCGGTGGCTTCCTTGGGCGCGAACTTCTTCATCCAGTCGACGTACTTCGTCAGCGCATAGACCGCAGCCGGCGAATTGGCCGCGCCACCGCGCGCCACCGACGCACCCACCGGATTGCACTTGTCGTCGCTCACGCGGATGCCCCACTCATCCACCGGCAGGCCGTTCGGAATGCCGACGTCCGCCGTGCCCGCCATCGACAGCCACGCATCGGTGAAGCGCCAGCCGAGCGACGGGTCCTTCTTGCCGTAGTCCATGTGGCCGTAGATCGGCTTGCCGTCGATGGTCTTCACGTCATTGGTGAAGAAGGCGGCGATGTCCTCGTAGGCGCTCCAGTTGAGCGGCACGCCGAGGTCGTAGCCGTACTTGGCCTTGAACTTCTGCTTGATGTCGTCGCGCGCGAACAGGTCGGCGCGGAACCAGTACAGGTTGGCGAACTGCTGGTCAGGCAGCTGGTAGAGCTTGCCGTCCGGCGCGGTCGTGAACTTGGTGCCGATGAAGTCCTTCACGTCCAGGCCGGGGTTGGTGTACTCCTTGCCCGGCCCTTCCATGTAGTCGGTCAGGTTCATGATCTTGCCGTAGCGGTAGTGCGTGCCGATCAGGTCCGAGTCCGAGATCCAGCCGTCGTAGATCGACTTGCCCGACTGCATCGAGGTCTGCAGCTTCTCGACCACGTCGCCTTCCTGGATCAGGTCGTGCTTCACCTTGATGCCGGTGATCTCCTCGAAGGCCTTGGCCAGCGTCTTCGATTCGTACTCGTGCGTGGTGATGGTCTCGGAGACGACCGAGACCTCGTTGACGCCCTTGGCCTTGAGCTTGGCCGCCGCATCGGCAAACCACTTGAGCTCGGCCGCCTGCTGGTCCTTCGACAAGGTCGACGGCGTGAACTCGCTGTCGATCCACTTCTTGGCCGCTTCGGCCTGTGCCGCGTTGGCCGCAGGCGCGGGTGTCGCCGCCGGGGCCGGAGCGGGCGCCGTGGCCGTGGGCGCGGCGGGCGGCTCTTCCTTCTTTCCGCAGGCCGTCAATGCCAGTGCAACTGGCGGCCGCTAGCGCGGTGTATTGCAACTTCATGGTCGTTCTCCTCTTCAGTGGAAGCGCCGGGTCGCGAGCGGCCTGGAGGCGCAGTGTTTTAAGAAGCTTCCCCGCGTCCGGTATGGGTCACGCGGCCCCGGGGAAGCTCCGGGCCGGATTCCTTCAGTCAAACGCTATCCCTTTTTCATGATCAGCGCGAGCACCGCCATCGAGATGACGAAGCTGATCCACACGCTCGGCTCCTTGTCGAGCGAGAGCCATTGCGCGAGCTTGCCCGCGATGCCCACGAAGGCCAGGTTGATGTAGCCCGCCGTCAACAGGCCGATGAAGAGCCGGTCGCCGCGTGTCGTCTCGATCGGCAGGAAGCCCTTGCGCAGCGTGGTGGGCGACTTCAGCTCCCACACCGTCATGCCGATCAGCATCAGCACCACGCAGGTGAAGAACACCGCCACCGGCGTCGTCCAGACCATCCAGCTGAACATCGCTCAAGCCTCCTTCAGACGCGGCCCATCGCGAAGCCCTTCGCGATGTAGTGCCGCACGAACCAGATGACGATCGCCCCCGGCACGATGGTGAGCACGCCCGCGGCGGCCAGCACGGCCCAGTCCATGCCGGAGGCCGAGACCGTGCGCGTCATCGTCGCGACGATGGGCTTGGCGTTCACGCTGGTGAGCGTGCGCGCCAGCAGCAGCTCCACCCACGAGAACATGAAGCAGAAGAAGGCCGCCACGCCCACGCCCGCCTTGATCAGCGGCACGAAGATGGTGAGGAAGAAGCGCGGGAAGGAGTAGCCGTCGATGTAGGCCGTCTCGTCGATCTCGCGCGGCACGCCGCTCATGAAGCCTTCCAGGATCCACACCGCCAGCGGCACGTTGAACACCAGGTGCGCGAGGGCCACCGCGATGTGCGTGTCCATCAGCCCCACCGTCGTGTAGAGCTGGAAGAAGGGCAGCAGGAAGACCGCGGGCGGCGTCATGCGGTTGGTGAGCAGCCAGAAGAAGACATGCTTGTCGCCCAGGAAGCGGTAGCGCGAGAAGGCATAGGCCGCAGGCAGTGCCACGGTGATCGAGATCACCGTGTTGATCGCCACGTAGATGAGGCTGTTGATGTAGCCCGAGTACCAGGACGCGTCGGTGAAGATGACCTTGTAGTTGGCGAGCGTGAAGTTCTGCGGGAAGAACGAGAAGCTCGAGAGGATCTCGTTGTTGGTCTTGAAGCTCATGTTCACCATCCAGTAGATCGGCAGGATGGCGAACACCAGGTAGGCGACGAGGAAGATCGTGCGCGCCGGCAAGCGGCCGGCGAGGGTGCCGACGCGGCGCTCGCGCGCGGCCCGCGCAGGCGCGGCGGCGTCGATGGCACTGGATGAAACGCTCTTCATGAGGCGCCCTCCGACTTGTCCAGCGTGCCGACGCGCTGCATCCAGGTGTAGAGGATGAAGCACAGCAGCAGGATGATGAGGAAGTAGATCAGCGAGAAGGCCGCCGCCGGGCCCAGGTCGAACTGGCCCACCGCCTTTTGAGTGAGGTACTGCGACAGGAAGGTGGTCGCGTTGCCCGGCCCGCCGCCGGTGAGCACGAAGGGCTCGGTGTAGATCATGAAGCTGTCCATGAAGCGCAGCAGCACGGCGATCATCAGCACGCCGCGCAGCTTGGGCAGCTGGATGTAGCGGAACACGGCGACCTTGCTCGCGCCGTCGATGCGCGCCGCCTGGTAGTAGGCATCGGGGATCGCGCGCAGGCCGGCGTAGCAAAGCAGCGCCACCAGCGGCGTCCAGTGCCACACGTCCATCACCAGCACGGTGATCCACGCGTCGGTGGCGTCGCCGGTGTAGTTGTAGTCGAGGCCCATGACCGAGAGCGCCCTGCCGAGCAGGCCGATGTCGGCGCGGCCGTAGATCTGCCAGATGGTGCCGACCACGTTCCACGGGATCAGCAGCGAGAGCGCCATCAGCACCAGCACGGCCGATGCCTTCCAGCCCCGACGCCGGCATGGCGAGCGCCAGCGCGATGCCCAGCGGGATCTCGACCAGCAGCACCGCGAGCGAGTAGCCGAGCTGGCGCAGCAGCGCGGCATGCAGGTCCTGGTCGCGCATCACGTCGGTGAACCACTCGGTGCCGACGAACACGCGGCGCTCGGGCGAGATGATGTCCTGCACCGAATAGTTCACCACCGTCATCAGCGGCAGGATGGCCGAGAAGGCCACGCAGATCAGCACCGGCAGCACCAGCAGCCAGGCCTTCTGATTGACCGGCTTCATGCAATCAGCTCCTCGTTCTTGTAGTAGCAGGTGTGCGAGCCCACCACCGAGAGCCACAGCGTGTCTCCGGCATGGGGCGTCGGGTGGTCGGGCGCGAGGCGCGCGCGCACGGTCGATTCGCCCACCGATCCGGTGACGAGCCAATGCGTGCCGATGTCCAGCGCCTGCACCACCTGGACGGGCAGGGCGGTCTGGTCTCCCGCCTCGGCCGGCTGCACGTATTCGGGCCGCACGCCCAGCGTGAAGTCGCCGGCCTGCTGCAGCGCCGAGGCTCGCTCGGGCGGGGCCGACAAGCGTTGCTCGCCGATCAGCAGCCGCCCGTCATCGAAGCGCGCCGGCAGGAAGTTCATGCCCGGCGAGCCGATGAAGTGCCCGACGAAGGTGTGCTGCGGCCGCTCGAAGAGCTGGTCGGCCGAGCCGACCTGCACGGCGCGGCCGCGCGTCATCACCACCACCTGCTGCGCGAAGGTGAGCGCCTCGACCTGGTCGTGCGTCACGTAGATGAGCGTGAGCCGCAGCTCCTTGTGGATCTCCTTGAGCTTGCGCCGCAGCTGCCACTTGAGGTGCGGGTCGATCACCGTGAGCGGCTCGTCGAACAGCACGGCCGACACGTCCTCGCGCACCAGTCCGCGGCCGAGAGAGATCTTCTGCTTGGCGTCGGCGGCGAGCCCGGCCGCGCGGTGGTTGAGCTGACGCTGCAACTCGAGCATCTCGGCGATCACGCCGACGCGCTGCTTGATGCGAGCCGCATCGACGCCCCGGTTGCGCAAGGGGAAGGCGAGGTTCTCGGCCACCGTCATCGTGTCGTAGATCACCGGGAACTGGAACACCTGGGCGATGTTGCGCTCCTGCGGCGACAGGGCGGTGACGTCGCGCCCGTCGAAGCTCACCGTGCCGTGCGAGGGTGCGATCAGGCCCGAGACGATGTTGAGCATCGTGGTCTTGCCGCAGCCCGAGGGGCCGAGCAGCGCATAGGCGCCGCCGTCGCGGAAGCTCATCTTCAGCGGCAGCAGCGCGTAGTCTTCGTCGCGCTGCGGATGCGGTTGGTACGAGTGGGCGAGGTCGAGGTCGATGCGTGCCATGTCAGTCGCTCCGCTGCTCTTCTTGCGCGGCCGCTTCGGTCGCGGCTCTTGCTGCCGCGCGCTCGGCTCGATCGGGCGCCACCAGCAGCACGCCCGCCTCGTTGAACACGTAGGCATTCGAGGGATGCAGGTACAGCGTGATGTGCGAGCCCAGCTCGAAGTAATGCACCCCGGTGAGCTGCACCACCAGTTCGCCGACCGCCGTATCGACGTGCACGAAGGTGTCCGAACCGGAGATCTCGGCAAGCTGCACCACCCCAGGCAGCGGCACCTCGCCGCCACGCGGCACCACGCGCAAGGCGCTGGCGCGCACGCCGAGCGTCACCGCGCGCGTGCCCGAGTTCGGCAGCGGCACGCTCACCTGCACGCCTTGCGCGAGCTGCACGCCGAGCGAGGCCGCCTCGCCGGCGATCAGGTTCATCGGCGGATCGCTGAAGGCGCGCGCCACGCGGATCGACTGCGGGCGATGGAACACCTCGGCCGTGGGCCCGTACTGCAGCAGCTCGCCGGCATCGAGCACCGCGGTATAGCCGCCCAGCAGCAGCGCCTCGGTCGGCTCGGTGGTGGCATAGACGACGGTCGAGTCGCCCGTCGCGAACAGTTGCGACAGCTCCTCGCGCAGCTCTTCGCGCAGCTTGTAGTCGAGGTTCACCAAGGGCTCGTCGAGCAGCATCAGCGGCGCCTTCTTGGCCAGCGCGCGGGCCAGCGCCACGCGCTGCTGCTGTCCGCCGGAAAGCTCGGCCGGCAGCCGGTCGAGGAAGGGCTCGATGTGCAGCCTCGCGGCCAGCGAGCGCACCAGCGCATCGATGTTCTTCTCGCCGCGCAGCTTCAGCGGCGAGGCGATGTTGTCGAACACCTTCATCGACGGGTAGTTGATGAACTGCTGGTAGACCATCGCGACATTGCGCTCGCGCACCGGCACGCGGGTCACGTCCACGCCATCGACGGTGACGCGGCCCTTGCTCGGCGCATCGAGCCCGGCCATCAGCCGCATCAAGGTGGTCTTGCCGGCCTGCGTCGCGCCGAGCAGCACCGTCACCGCGCGGCTCTGCAGGGCGAGGTCCGTCGGGTAGAGGTGGGTCGAAGGCCCCACCTGTTTCTCGATGCGCTCGAGCATCAACTGCATGGTGTCTCCATCAGCTTCTCGTGCTCCTCTTCAGCCGAACGACGAATGCGAGGTGAAGAGCGGGGCCGGCGCGGTGTCGGCGTCGATCCGCTCGAACCAGCCAGCCACCGCCTGCCGCTCGGCCTCCGTGCAATGCAGGCCGAGCTTGCTGCGACGCCAGAGCACATCATCCGCGCTGGCGGCCCATTCGTGTTGATGCAGGTAGTCGAGCTCGGCCTCGTGCAAACCCTGAGCGACCTCCTCGCCCAGGTCGGCCAGCCGCTGCGCATTGCCCAGGACCAGCTCGATGCGCGTGCCGTAGGCCCGGGCCAGCCGATGCAGCAAGGCTTCGGGCAGCCAGGGGTGGCGTTGCTGCAGGTGCTGCTTGAAACGCTCGAAGTCGGCATCCGGCCGCGTGGCGGGCCCGATGCAGGGCCCGAAGTCGCCACCGGGCAGGTACTGGCCCTTGGTCCATCCGGCGGCGGCGTGGCCGAGCTGCGGGCACAGCAGGTCAGCGGCCTCCTCGGCCAGCTTGCGAAAGGTCGTGATCTTGCCGCCCCATACGGAAAGCAGGGGCGCGCCCGGCCGCGTGTCGAGATCCAGCAGGTAGTCGCGCGTCACCGCCGAGGGGTCGCCCGCATCATCGTCGAGCAGCGGGCGCACGCCGGCATAGGTCCACACCACGTCCTCGCGAGACAGTGGCCGCTTGAAGTAGCGGCTGGCCTGCTCGCAGAGGTAGGCGATCTCGCTCTCGTCGATGCGGGCGCTGCCCACGGGGCCGCGATGCTCGACGTCGGTGGTGCCGATCAGCGTGTAGTCGCTCTCGTAGGGGATCGCGAAGATGATGCGCTTGTCGGGGTTCTGGAAGATGTAGGCCATCGGGTGGTCGAACATCTTCCTCACCACGATGTGGCTGCCCTTGACCAGGCGCAGGCCCTTGGCGTTCGCGAGGTGCACGTGGTCGCGCAGGAACTCCCCTGTCCACGGCCCCGCGGCGTTGACGAGCGCGCGGGCCTTCACCAGCGTCATGTCGCCTTCGCTCGTCTCGAGCACGGCCTGCCAGCCGGTGGGCGAGCGCACGGCGTCGATGCAGCGGGTGCGCGTGAGCACCGTGGCGCCTCGCTCGCGGGCATCGATGGCATTGAGCACCACCAGCCGCGCATCGTCGACCCAGCCGTCGGAATAGACGAAGCCTCGCGTGTAGTCACCCTTGAGCGGCTGGCCGGCAGCATGCGTGCGCAGGTCGATGGCCTCGGAACCCGGCAGCACCTCGCGGCGCGCCAGGTGGTCGTACAGGAACAGGCCGATGCGGATCATCCAGGCCGGCCGCAGGACGTTCGACCGCGGGTCGTGCGGCATCACGAAGCGCAGGGGCCACATGATGTGCGGCGCACTGCGCAGCAGCACCTCGCGCTCCTGCAAGGCCTTGCGCACCAGCGAGAACTCGTAGTACTCCAGGTAGCGCAGGCCGCCGTGGATCAGCTTGGTCGAGGACGAGGAGGTGTGCTGCGCGAGGTCGTCCTTCTCGCACATCACGACGCGCAGGCCCCGGCCGGACAGGTCGCGCGCGATGCCGGCGCCGTTGATGCCGCCGCCGACCACCAGCACGTCGCAGCCCAGCTCGCCGGGAACGGGCCCGCCGGATGCGGTCATCGCAGGGCGCAATGCTGAGTTCAACCGGGGCCTCCTCGTCAGTGTCCTGGAACGAAGGGAGCGCCGGGAGCGTGAAGCCTTCCCGGCGAGGGCAGTTCGATTGCGTTCGTTTTTGTTCTTTTGGCTGGTTTGTAGTGCAAAAGCGAAGCGAGGAGCAATACAGTAAAGCCCGCTGGGTTTTCGTTTTTGTTCGTTTATCGTTCCTCGGGCAGGGTTGCCTTTGCTGCCCTTTCGCTTTGCACCATGACACCCAACCCCCGCCAGGCCGCCTTGCTCGAGGAAGTCCGCACGCAGGGTGCCGCGTCCGTGGAGTCGCTCGCCGAGCGCTTCGGAGTGACGCTGCAGACCGTGCGGCGCGACGTGAAGCTGCTCACCGAGGCGGGCATGGTGGCGCGCTTCCACGGTGGAGTGCGGGTGCCGAGCTCGACGGTGGAGAACATCGCCTACCGCCAGCGCCAGAACCTCAATGCCGAGGCCAAGCGGCGCATCGCGCGCGCGGTGGCCCGCGCTGTGCCCGACGGCTGCTCGCTCATCCTGAACATCGGCACCACCACCGAGGCGGTGGCGCGCGAGCTGATGCATCACCGCGGCCTGCGCGTCATCACCAACAACCTCAACGTGGCGGCGATCCTGTCCGACAACCCCGAATGCGAGGTGATCGTGGCCGGCGGCGTGGTGCGCTCGCGCGACCGCGGCATCGTGGGCGAGGCGACGGTGGACTTCATCCGCCAGTTCAAGGCGGACATCGGGCTGATCGGCATCTCGGCGATCGAGTCCGACGGCAGCCTGCGCGACTACGACTATCGCGAGGTGCAGGTGGCCCGCACGATCATCGAGCACTCGCGCGAGGTGTGGCTCGCGGCCGACCACAGCAAGTTCAACCGCCCGGCGATGGTGGAGCTCGGGCATGTGAGCCAGCTCGACCGGCTGTTCACCGACCAGATGCCGCCGCCGCCCTTTCCCGCGATGCTGGCCGAGGCAGACGTACAGTGCGAAATTGCACCACCCCCGTAGGCGCTACGCGCCACCCCCTCCAGGGGGTCGCCTGGCAGCGCTTGCGTCAGCGAAGGCTGATATCGCGTCAGCGTGCGGCCCAGCTAAAGCCGGATCCGCGGCTCCCGCTCGCTGGGATGCATGCGATGGTCTTCGGCATGGAGAGATGAGGAGAGACCGTGAGCTTCCTGCTAGCCCTGGACCAAGGCACCTCCAGCTCCCGCAGCATCGTGTTCGATCGCTCGGGGCAGATCGTCTCGATGGCCCAGCGGGAGTTCCGCCAGATCTTCCCGCAGCCGGGCTGGGTCGAGCACGATCCGCGCGAGATCTGGGACAGCCAGCTCGCCACCGCCCGCGAGGCGCTCGACAAGGCCGGCGCACGGGCGCAAGCCATCGAGGCGCTGGGCATCACCAACCAGCGCGAGACCACGCTGGTCTGGAACCGCCGCAGCGGAGCGCCGATCCACAACGCCATCGTCTGGCAGGACCGCCGCTCCGAGCCGATCTGCGCCGAGATGCGCGAGCGCGGCCTGGAGCCGATGATCCAGGAGCGCACCGGGCTGCGCATCGACGCCTACTTCTCCGGCACCAAGCTCAAGTGGATCCTCGACCATGTGCCCGATGCGCGCGAGCAGGCCCGGCGCGGCGAGCTGGCCTTCGGCACGGTGGACAGCTGGCTGGTGTGGCAGCTCACCGGCGGCGCGGTCCATGCGACCGACGTGAGCAATGCCTCGCGCACCATGCTCTTCAATGTGCGCGAGAACCGCTGGGACGAGACCCTGCTGCAAGCAGCTCGACATTCCGGCGGAGCTGCTGCCCGAGGTGTTTCCCTCCAGCCATGTCTACGGCCACGTGCTGCCCGACGTGCTGGGCCGCTGGCGCCGCGGCAGCTTGCCATCGCGCGGCATCGCCGGCGACCAGCAGGCCGCGTTGTTCGGCCAGGCCTGCTTCAAGGCCGGGCTCGCGAAGAACACCTATGGCACCGGCTGCTTCATGCTGATGCATACCGGCGAGCAGTTCCGCATCTCCGACAACGGCCTGGTGACCACCAGCGCGGCCCAGCCCACGTCGACGCCGGAGTTCGCGCTCGAAGGCAGCGTATTCATTGCCGGCGCCGTGGTGCAGTGGCTGCGCGACGGGCTCAACGCGATCAAGGGATCGGGCGAAGTGCAGGGCCTCGCCGCTGAGCGTTCCCGACTCCGGCGGGGTGATGTTCGTGCCGGCCTTCACCGGGCTCGGCGCGCCCTACTGGAAGCCGCATGCCACCGGCACCATCGTCGGCATCACGCGCGGCACGAATGCGGCGCACATCGCTCGCGCCGCGCTGGAGTCGATTGCCTTCCAGAGTGCCGCGCTGCTGCAGGCGATGAGCCTCGATGCGCAGGCCGGCGGCGGCGCCCCGGTCGCGGAGCTTCGGGTCGATGGCGGGGCCTGCGTCAACAACCTGCTGATGCAGTTCCAGGCCGACCTGCTCGGCGTGCCGGTGGTGCGACCGAAGGTGATCGAGACCACCGCCCTCGGCGCCGCCTACCTCGCGGGCCTGGCCACGGGGATGTATCGAAGCCTCGACGAATTGAGCGACCAATGGCAGGTCGAGCGACGCTTCCTGCCGACCATGCCGCGTGACCGGGCGCAGGAATTGATGGCGCGATGGGAGAAGGCAGTCAGGCAGGCGACGCTGGAGTGACGGGGCTCATACAGCCTCGAAGCTCGGGCTGTAGCGCACCAGAGTCGCGTCGCTCTCATCCTTGCTTGAAAAGCTTGTCGGTTGCTTCATTCGGCAGGTCGATGTCGTCCGGTATCTCGAAGCGGCCCTTGGCCACGCCGATTCGCTTTCGGCCCGGCGTGGCGCCGGCCTGCAGAGGCACCAGGCGCGCCGCAGGCCGGCCGTTGCGGGCAATGATGAATTCGGGCTCCCGCCCGTGCTCCAGCGCATCAACGAGCTTCGACAGCGAACTCTTGGCTTCCAGCATGTTGACGATGACACTCACGACGACCCCTCAGCTAGATCCGGCCAATGGTAGGTCGAGTGAGCGCGTCAACGCAAGCCGCTCATCGGATATCCGTCCCCGGCATGTAGAGCACCCTGCCGCCGCTCAGCTTCTGCTGCTCCTCGACTCGCGAACACGTGTCCGGCGGCGGCTGCTTGTCCGCGCTGGTGTCGGCCAGCCACAGGCGGCAGCGCCCCGGCGGCGGCAGGCGATCCGCCGGCACGCCGCTCAGCTGGTGCGGGCCATAGCGCACATAGGCCACCTCTCCGGTGCTGCGCGCATCGGGAGATTCAGCCCAGATCACGACGCCACCGAAGCTTTCCGCGTCGGCATGCGCCTTGTTGCATGACATGGCCGGCGGCTGCCGGTCGGCTCGCACGCCGGGGTACCAGATGGCGCACTTGCCCTGTGGCGGCACCCGTTCCGGCGGCACCCGGAAACCGGCCACTGTGCGAGGCGGCGGCCCGCTCGGCTGCGTCGCGCAGCCCGCCAGCCACGACGACGAGCGACAGCGGCAGTGACAACAAGCGCCTCGCGCAGCCGGATCGCCAGGCACCGCGCGCCACCGCTGCGGCCCGCTATCGAAATCTTCGAAGACTCGAACAGTGCGTTCGACTCATACTTGCCGCGCTCCTGCCCATGCTGCGTTACCGGATATTGCACTCGACCTGTGCGTCGCGCCTCACGCGGCACAGTCGACCGGATCGACTTCAACCCGGTGGTCTACATCGTCTCGGTCGGCTACCGTTTCTGATCTGGGTCACACCACATCGGAGAGCATCATGGTCGTGCGTGTCGTGAGGCTGGGAACGGAAAGGGCGGAAGACGAAGGCCTGCGCATCGGCACGGTGCGCCGCCCGCCGCGCGGCGTGCCGAAGTCGGAGTTCGCCTCCGGCAACTGGTACGACGTGTGGTATCCCAACCTCGCGCCGAGCGTCGAGATCATGAAGCTCGCCCAGGAAGCGCAAACCCCCGCGCAGTGGGCCGCGTTCATACGCAAGTACAAGGCCGAGATGGCGCAGCCCGACGCGAGCCGCTCGATCGACTTGCTCGCGGCGCTCTCGCAGCACGCCGACTTCTCGGTGGGCTGCTATTGCGAGGACGAGGCGCACTGCCATCGCTCGGTGCTGCGCGCCTTGCTGCTCGAAAAGGGCGCCAGGGTCGGATAGCGCCCGTGGCCCCTAGAACAAGCCCTGCCTCCACATCTCGGTCAACACGAAGCGCGCGATGTTCAGATGCCCGAGCGTCGTCGGGTGAACGCTGTCGGCGAACAGGAAGGTGAACGGGGCGAACTGCTGCACCAGCGTCAGCGGCGAGCAGAACAGGCTCGAGCCATCGAGTCTCCCGGCCGAGCGTGACGGCGGCGATGAGCCCGGCATCGCATGCGGGCACGTTGAGCTCGCTCACGCCGTACTTGCCCGGATTGGCCATCACGTCCTTGGACTGCGCATAGGTGTCGATGACCTTCGCCGCGCGAGCCGGCCAGCGCGGCGACCAGCGTGCCGTTGAAGGTCTGCACCATCGCGGCGATCAGCGGCCTGATCGCGGCCTGCTCCGGGGCCCGGCCGAAGATCGAATCGGCAATGTCCGGCACCGTCAGCACCGCCACGCGCGTCGCGCCGTGGGCCTGGATGCGCCTCACTTCGGCAGCCAGCTCCAGCGCGGCCTGCCCCATCGCCTCCAGCGCCAGCCCCTGCGCCTGCTGCACGGGCATGCCGGCGTTCACCCGCGCCGCGAAGACGCCGAGCTGGAAGAAGACATCGTTCGCCCCGGCGAACACGAACACCATCTGGTGGCGGTTGAAGCGATCGTCGTTGGCGCCGAGGTAGTCGGTGATCTGCTGGGTCACCGGAATCGTCAGTGCTTGCCGTGCAGGCTCCCGTCGCGGCATCCGGATCGCAACCGATGCCCGGCTGCTGCGACACGCGCGAGCCGCCCATCGCGAAGCCGGTGCCCCCGACCACCTGGGACACGCCGCCGAAGCCCTGCCGGAAGGGCGTGACGCGCGCGCCGAACAGGATGCCGATGAACTTCTGGCCAGACCCATCCGGGGTTGGTGGTGAACTTGCCGCCGCCGACCGCGGCGATGTCGCCGACCTGATACGTCCCCACGTCGCTGAGGCTGTCGCCGAAGACGACCACCTGGCGGATGCGCCCGCCGAAGCCGAACAGCCCTTGCGCCGCCTCGGAGTCCGTCGCCTGGGCGGCGGCCTGCGCGGCCGCGACCGCATCGGCCGCCTGCGCGTCGCCCGCAGACAGCTGCCGGGCGACCTCCACCGCCTCCGGGTCCGAGGCCTGGGCACTGGCCCGGCCATCACGATCGCTGCCGCCGCCGCACGAAGCGGCCAGCAGCACCATGACAAGAGGCCGCAACGATGCGACGCCAGATCGAATCAGGGCTTGCCGGTTTCATGGTGTCTCCTCCAGCCGGGCAGGCGAGATATCGTCACTCCGTTTGGCCGGCCCGGGCGCATTTCCTGCACCACGGCCAGGGTTTCGCGTCACCGATCAAGCACGCACAATGACCCGTCAACAGGAGACGCCCCATGGAAACACCCGAGGAAGACCTCCCCGAGAAGCAGGAGCAGAACGAGAAGATCGACAGCATCACCGAGAAGCTGATCTTCAAGTCGCGCTTCGTGATGGTGTTCGGCGAGATCAACCATGCAATGGCGCGGGCCACCTGCGAGCGCCTGATCGCCCTGTCGCAGGAGTCCCAGGCGCCCATCCACATGCTGGTGTCCTCGCCGGGCGGCCATGTGGAGTCGGGCGATGCGATCCACGACATGATCAATTTCATCAGCGCGCCGGTCACGACCGTCGGCACGGGCTGGGTCGCCAGCGCCGGCACGCATGTCTTCCTGGCGGCGCCCAAGGAGCGGCGCGTCTGCCTGCCCAACACGCGCTTCATGATCCACCAGCCCGCGGGCGGGGCCGGCGGCGTGGCATCCGACATCGCGATCCAGGCCAAGGAGATCGTGCGCATCCGCGAGCGCATCGCGCGCGTGATCGCGAGGCAGACCGGCCAGCCGCTCGAGAAGGTGATGCTCGACATGGAGCGCGACTTCTGGATGAACCCGCAGGAGGCGGTGGACTACGGGATCGTCTCGCGCATCATCGAGAGGCAGCAGGACCTCGGCTAGTAGGCCTGCCAGCCGCCGGCGCGAGCCCTCTCATTGCGTTACAGGCCCTCATGCCGCTGACTCATCTGCTGCTCGCCTTGGCCGTCGTCCTCGTCTGGGGCACCAATTTCGTCGTGATCAAGCTGGGCCTGGGCGAACTGCCGCCTTTCCTGTTCGCCACCTTGCGCTTCCTGTTCTCGGCCTTTCCGTTCGTGTTCTTCATCCGGCGGCCACCAGTGCGCTGGCGCACGCTGCTTGCCTTCGGCGTGTTGCTGGGCGCCGGCCAGTTCGGCCTCCTGTTCTGGGCCATGCGGGCAAGCATCTCCCCGGGGCTGGCCTCGCTGGTGGTTCAGAGCCAGGTCTTCTTCACCATCGGCCTGTCGGTTGCGCTGGCGGGCGAGCGCGTGCGGCCGATGCAGTGGGCGGCGCTGGCGCTCGCGATCGCGGGCATCGTGCTCATCGCCGTTCGCCAGGATGCCTCGGCTAGCTTCGCAGGCCTTGCCCTCGTGCTCTCGGCCGCCTTCTGCTGGGCCCTGGCCAACCTGGTCGCCAAGTCGGCCGGCAAGGTGGACATGCTGCAGTTCATGGTGTGGAGCAGCATCTTCGCCGTGCCGCCCTTGCTGGCCTTGAGCCTCGCCTTCGAAGGGCCGGGCCTGATCGTCGCCACCCTGCGCGATGCCAGCCCGCTGGCTTGGGCGGCAGTGGCCTGGCAGGCGGTTGGCAACACCTTGTTCGGCTTCGGTGCGTGGAACTGGCTGCTCTCGCACCACCCGGCCGCGACCGTGACGCCGAGCGCCCTGCTGGTGCCGGTGTTCGGCATGGCCGCCTCGGCCTGGTGGCTGGGGGAGTCGCTGCCGGGCTGGAAGCTCGCTGCCGCTGCGCTGGTGATCGCCGGGCTGGCGCTCAATGTGATCGTCAGCCGCAGGATGGTGGGGCGCGGGAATACGGGCGCCGTGGCACCCGCACGACAGCCCCGTTGAACAGCAGGCACGCTACGTGTTGTCGCAAGCCGCAGTGAACCTCGGGGCCCGGTCGAGGATCACAATCGCTGGCCGGGGCAGCCGCCCTCGGCCACCCTTCGAGCGCACGGACGCCATGATCCAACTCCACTACTACCCCAGCACGGCTGCAATGGCTCCGCACATCCTGATCGAGGAGCTGGGCGTGCCCTATGAGCTCAAGCTGGTCGATCGTACGAAGAACGCACACAAGGCGCCCGAATACCTCAAGCTCAATCCCAACGGACTGATCCCCGTGCTGGTCGATGGCGACCTGGTCCTGTATGAATCGGCTGCGATCTGCCTGCATCTGTGCGACACGCATGCCGAATCCGGCCTGGCGCCGCCGAATCCCGGGTCGCATGAGCGGGCGCATTTCTACAAGTGGCTGTTCTGGCTGAGCAACACGCTGCAGGCCACCTCGCAGATGTACTGGTATCCCGAGCGCTTCGCCGGGGAGCCTGGGGCGGTGGCGGAGGTGAAACAAAAGGCCGAAGCGCGGATCGGCACGCAACTGGAGTTGATCGATGCCGAACTGGCCGGCCATGGCAAGGAGTGGCTGCTCGGCGACACCTACAGCGCGGCCGATGCATACGCCTTGATGCTGTGCCGCTGGACGCGCTACTTCAAGCGGCCGGCGCGCGCGCTGCCTCGCCTGGGGCCTTACCTGCAGCGCGTGCTGGCGAGGCCGGCGGTGCGGCGCGCGTTCGAGCAGGAAGGGATCGCAGAGCCCTGGGTGTGACTCAGACGTCGATGGGCCTCATGCCGAAAACGGCGAGGGCCACGGCCGCTGCGGCGCCCGCATGCGCTCCCAGGCGCGGGCCACCTGCAGCACGCCGAGGTCGTCGAAGCGCTGGCCCGCGATCTGCAGGCCGATCGGCAGGCCGTCGGACGTGTAGCCGCAGTTGATCGACGCCGCCGGCTGCTCCGACATGTTGAAGGGCACCGTGAAGCCGATGTGCTCAAGCGGCCGCAGCGGGTCGTTGGTGGGCGAGGGCAGCTCGGCCGCGAAGGCCGGCACCGGCGAGGTGGGCGAGATCACGTAGTCGAAGGCTGCGGCAGGCGTCGACCGTGGCCACGCGCGATCGGTAGGAACTGGCTCGAAGCCCTTGAACACCGCTTCGCCGCTCGTGCCCGCGCCGCCTGTCGGCCCAGTGCCGGATGTAGGGCAGCACCTTGTCGCGGCGCTCTTGCGGCAGCGCTTCCATGTCGAGTGCGAGCGCATGCGCCAGAAGTGGTCCATGCCGTCGAGCATCGGCGGTCGGCATGAAGGGCTGCATGGGCGCGACGATGGCGCCGGCGCGCTCGAAGGCGCGCGCGGCGGCCATCACGGCCGCGCGCACTTCGGGCTCGACCGCCAGGCCGCAGCCGGCGTCGAGCAGCAGGCCGATGCGCAGGCCCTTGCAGCGCTCGCGCCGGTCGAGGGCCAGCCAGGCGATGTCCTGCGAGGGCAGGCTCATGCTGTCGCGCGCGATCGGGCAGGCAGAGCAGCCCATCATCAGCGCCGCGTCGGCCACGCGTGCGCGTCATCGGCCCGGCGGCGCGGCCGGTGTAGGGCGGGTCGATCGGGATGCGGCCCAGGCTGGGCTTGAGGCGTGAAGATGCCGCACCAGCCGGCCGGCAGGCGCAGCGAGCCGCCGATGTCGGTGCCGATGTGCAGCGGCCCGTAGCCGGCCGCGGCCGCCGCGCCGGCGCCGGCGCTGGAGCCGCCCGGCGTCGCGATCGAGGTCCCACGGGTTGCGCGCCAGCTGGTGGAAGCTCGACAGGCCCGAGGACAGCATGCCGTAGTCGGGCATCGTGGTCTTGGCCGAGCATCACGCCGCCGGCTTCGCGCAGGCGCGCCGCGGGCGGCGCGTCGGCCGCCGCGGGCGACAAGCTCGGTGGCGGCGGTGCCCAGCGGCGTCGGGTCGCCCTGCGGTGGCGATGTTGTCCTTGATCGTGACGGGCACGCCGTCGAGCGGGCCGCAGCGGCTCGCCCTGCAGCCAGCGCGCCTCGACTGGCGCGCGCCTGCTGCAGCGCGCGCTCGGGTCGCAGCAGGTACGAGCGCCTGCAGGTGCTGCTCCCAGCGCTCGATGTGCCCCAGCACCGCGCGCGTCGACCTCCACCGGCGAGAGCGTCGCCGCGGCGATAGCAGCTCGCACGCAGCGTCGGCGGCGCTCGAGTTCGATGCAGCTGTCAGCCATCGCACTGCGGCCTCAGTGCCCAGGACAGCGCGGACAGGTCGTTGACGAAGATCGGCATGTCCTTCCACAGGCCCTTGAGGTTCTTGTTGGCGACCGTCACCCACTGCGGCTGGTACAGGAAGGCGTTGACCGCAGTCGTCGGCCAGCATGCGCTGCATGTCGCCCAGCAGCTTGTTGCGCTCGGTCGGCGGTCGATGCTGCCGTTGTACTTGGTCGTACAGCTCGTTGAAGCTTGCGAGTCGTAGCCCCAGTAGTAGTCCGGGCTTGGCGAGTTGCCCAGGTCGAACGGCTCGACGTGCGAAATGATGCGTCAGGTCGTAGTTCCCGTTGCCGTAGGTGCCCGACGAGCCACTGCGCCCACTCCACGTTCTGCATCTTGGCGTTGATGCCGACCTTGGCCAGCTGCGCGGCGATGACCTCGCCGCCCTGGCGCGCGTACGGCGGCGGCGGCAGCGTGAGCGTGAGTTCCAGCGGCGTCGGTGACGCCGGCTTCCTTCAGCAGCGCCTTGGCCTTCTCGGGGTTGTACGGGTTGACGCCGGTGGTGTCGACGTAGCCCGGCGCGCTGGGCACGATAGTGGCTGCCGATGGGCGCGCCGTAGCCGTCGCCCGCGCCCTGGATCACCGCCTTGCGGTCGATGGCCGCGGCGATCGCGCGGCGCACGCGCACGTCGTCGAGCGGCTTCTGCTTGTTGTTGATCGCCAGGATGGTCTTGGCCCGCGGAGCCGCCCACCAGCACCTGGAAGCGCGGGTTGTCCTTGAACTGCGGCACGTCTGCGCGGCGTGACGCGCGGGAAGGCGTCGACGTCGCCGGCCAGCAGCGCGGCGACCTGCGCGGCCGGGTCGGAGATGAAGCGGAAGGTGACCTTCTTGAGCTTGATCGCTGGCCGGCGTTGCGGTAGCCGTCCCACTTGGCCAGCGTGACCGACGAGCCCTTGGCCCAGTTCTCGAGCTTGTAGGGGCCGGTGCCGACCGGCTTGGTGGCGTTGCTGTCGGCGCTCTTGGGCTCGACGATCACGGCGGTGGCCTGGCCCATGCAGGAAGAGGAAGTCGGGGTCGAGCTCCTTGGTGAGGATCACCAGTGTGTGGTCGTCGACCGCGCTGCGTGCTGATGTTGGCGAAGGTGCTGCTTGTCCTTGTTGGTGCTCTTCTCGGCGCCGGCGCGCTCGAAGCGAGAACTTCACGGTCTGCGGCGTCGAAGGGCTCGCCGTTGTGGAACTTCACGCCCTTGCGCAGCTTGAAGGTGTAGGTCTTGCAGGTCGGGCGAGACCTCCCAGCTTTCGGCCAGCAGCGGCGTCACGGTGCCGTCGGCGTTGATCTTGGTCAGCGTCTCGTAGATGTTGTAGTGCGTGATCTCGGCGATGGCGGCGGCGGCGCCGGCGGTCGGGTCCAGGCCCGGGCGGGCTCCAGCGCCATGCCAGCACGACGGCGTCCTTGCGGCCCTGGGCCAGCGCGCCAGCGGCAGCGGCCAGGCGCGAGCGGCCAGGGCGGCGAGTGGTCGAGGACGGTGCGGCGTTCGATCATGGTGTCTCCAGGCGTCCGGCGAGAGTCGAGTTCGGGCTCGTGCGGCATTCGACCGACGTTGCGCGGCAGGCAAGAGGCGATGCCTGCGGCGGCGCGGTTCGGCGCGCGGCACGGCGTCGAGCAGGGCCCGGGTGTAGGGGTGCTCCGGCTGCGCGGAACAGCTGCTCGGGCGGGCCCTGCTCGACGATGCGGCCCTGCCAGCAGCACGGCCACCTCGTCGCACAGGTGGTCGCACCACGGCCAGGTCGTGGCTGATCAGCAGGTAGGTGACGCCGAACTGCTGCCTGCAGGTCCTGCATCAGGTTGAGCACCTGGGCCTGCACCGAGACGTCGAGCGCGCTGACCGGCTCGTCGGCGACGATCAGCCGCGGCCGGGTGATCAGCGCGCGGGCGATGGCGATGCGCTGGCGCTGGCCGCCGGAGAACTCGTGCGGGTACTTGTCCAGGTCGGCGGCGCGCAGGCCCACCGCGTCGAGCGCCTCGGCGGCGCGCTCGCGCTGCTCGCGGCGCGGCGCGTCGCCCAGGGCCGCCAGCGGCTCGGCCACGATGCGCTCGACGCGTCTGGCGCGGGTCGAGCGAGCCGTAGGGGTCCTGGAACACCATCTGGAAGTCGCGCCGCGCGCGTCGCAGTTCGCCTCGGCGGCAGCGCATGCAGGTCGCGGCCCAGCAGCAGCACGCTGCCCGGCGGTCGGCGGCTCCAGCGCCATCACCAGCCGGGCCAGGGTGGACTTGCCCGAGCCCGATTCGCCGACGATGCCCAGGCTGCGGCCCGGCCTCGATGCGTGAAGCTCACGCCGTTGCAGCGCGTGCACGATCGGCGCCGGCTGCGAACAGCGCTCTCGCGCGGCAGCGTGTAGTGCGCGCACCAGGTTGTCGACTTCGCAGCAGCGGCGTCGCGTCATGCTCGCAGGCTCGCGATGCCGGCTGCGCTCGCCGCCACCGCGTCCAGCCGGATGCAGCGCGCATGGTGCCCGGGCGCCACGGCGACGGCGGCGGCAGCGCGGCGCGGCAGGCGTCGATCGTCGAAGCGGCAGCGGCCGGCGAACGGGCAGCCGGGCGGCAGGTCGACCAGCTCGGGCACGCGTGCCGGGGATCGTCGCCAGCCGCTCGCCGCGCGGCGCGCCCAGCCGCGGGCCGCGCGCGCGAACAGGCCGCGCGTGTAGGGATGCGCGCGGCCGGCGAACACCTCGTCGGTCGGGCCGCTCTCGACCACGCTGCCGCCGTACATCACCAGCATGCGCTCGCACGTTCTGCGCGATCACGCCGAGGTCGTGCGAGATCAGCATCAGCGCCATGCCGCGCTCGGCCACCAGCTCGCGCGATCAGGTCGAGGATCTGCGCGCTGGATCGTCACGTCGAGCGCGGTGGTCGGCTCGTCGGCGATCAGCAGGTCGGGCCCGCAGGCCAGCGCCATGGCGATCGTCGACGCGCTGGCGCTGGCCGCCGGAGAACTGGTGCGGGTAGGCGTCGAGCCGCCGCGCGGCCTCGGGAATGCCGCACGCGGTCGAGCAGCGCGCAGCGCCTCGGCGCGCGCGTCGCGCGCGCGACGAGGCCGCGGTGCAGGCGCAGCGGCTCGGCGACCTGGCGGCCGACGGTGTGCACCGGGTTCAGCGCCGTCATCGGCTCCTGGAAGATCATGCCGATGCGGTCGCCGCGCAGCCGGCACATCGCCGCGCTCGTCGCAGGCCGACCAGCTCGCTGGCCGTCGAAGCGGATGCTGCCGGTGACACTGCGCGCCGTCGGGCAGCAGGCCCATCAGCGCCAGCGCGGTGATCGACTTGCCGCAGCCCGATTCGCCGACCAGGCCCAGCGTCTCGCCGCGCTCCAGCGTGAAGTCGATGCCGCGCAGGGCGTCAGGCCGGGCCGCGCGCGGTCTGCAGCGTGACGCGCAGGTCGCGACTTCGAGCAGGGGCTGCCATGTCGGCGCGTCATCTCGACCGCGCCAGGCGCGGGATCGAGCAGGTCGCGCAGCCCGTCGCCCAGCAGGTTGAGGCCCAGCACCGCGAGCGCGATCGCCAGGCCCGGGATAGACCGCCAGCAGCGGCGCCTGGAACAGCAGCGTCTGCGCCTCGCTGAGCATGCGGCCCCAGGACGGCTGCGGCGGCTGCGTGCCCAGGCCCAGGTAGGACAGCGCGGCCTCGGCCAGGATCGCGATCGGCGAACTGGATGGTGGCCTGCACGATCAGCACCGCGGCGATGTTGGGCAGCACGTGCTCGATGCGTGATGCGCCACGCGCCCTTGCCGCAGGCGCGCGCGGCGAGCACGAACTCGCGCGCCCACACGCGCGTTGGCCGCGGCGCGCGTGATGCGCGCGAAGATCGGGATGTTGAAGATGCCGATCGCGACGATGGCGTTGACCATGCCCGGGCCCGAAGACGCGCCGTCAGCATGATGGCCGACAGGATGGCGGGGAAGGCGAAGGCGAAGTCGGCCAGGCGCATGATCAGCTCCTCGACCCAGCCGCGCCGCGCCGAGGCCAGCAGGCCGAGCGCCGTGCCGAGCGCCGAGGCCGATGCCGACCGCGATCACGCCCACCAGCGATGGAGTCGCGCGCCCACCAGCAGCAGCGAGGCGACGTCGCGGCCGAGGCGTCGGTGCCCAGCCAGTGGCTGCGCCGAGGGCAGCTGCAGCTTGTGCGGCATGTCGATCTCGTGCGGCGGGTAGCGGCGTCCAGACCAGCGACAGGGCGGCGCGGCGAGCAGCAGCAGCACCAGGACTGCGCGCCGCGACGAAGCTCGGGATGGCGCGCGCGAGCCGGCGTCTGCAGCAACGCGCTCATGCTGTCGCTGCACCTTCACCCGCGGGTCGATGACCGCGTACAGCACGTCGACGACGAAGTTGATGACGATCACCAGCAGCGGCCAGCAGCATCACGCGTTGCGCACCACGACGAGGTCGCGGTTGGAGATCGACTGGAAGATCAGCCGGCCCAGGCCCGGCAGGTAGAACACGTTCTCCACCACGATGGTGCCGGCGAGCAGGTTGCGCGAACTGCAGGCCCATCACCGTGACCACCGGGATCATCGCGTTGCGCAGCACGTGGCCGCCACAGCGTGGCGCGCTGGCTGAGGCCCTTGGCGCGGGCGGTGCGCACGAAGTCCTCGCGCATCACCTCGAGCACCGCCGAGCGCGTGATGCGCGCCAGGATGGCCGCCTGCACCACCGCCAGCGACACGGCCGGCAGCAGCAGCGCCTTGAATGCCCGGCCAGCACGCCCTCGTCCCAGCCGGGGAAGCCGCCGGCCGAGAACCATTGCAGCTGCACCGAGAACAGCAGGATCAGCAGGATCGCGAACCAGAAGTTCGGGATGGCGATGCCGATCTGGGTCAGCGCCATCACGCCCACGTCGCCGAGCTTGTTGTGGCGCGCTGCGGCGTAGACGCCCAGCGCCAGCGCCAGCACCGTGGTCAGCGCCATCGCCATCAGGGCCAGCGGCACGGTCAGCGCGAGGCGCTCGAGGATCAGCTCCGACACCGGCGTGCCGTAGGCGTAGCTCACGCCCAGGTCGCCGGTCAAGCAGGCCGCGCACCCAGTCGAGGTAGCGCTCGAGGGGCGGCCGGTCGAGGCCCAGCTTGGCGGCGAGGGCGGCGACCGCCTCGGGCGTGGCGGTCGCGCCCAGCATCACCTGCGCCGCATTGCCCGGCAGGATCTCGAGCACCCAGAAGACGAGGATGGATGCGGCCAGCAGCGTGGCCACGAAGCTTGCGAAGCGCTTGAGGAGGAAGACGCTCATGCTTGGTGGAGGTCGTCTTCTCGCTGCTGGTGCAGGGGAGTCGGGGTCACGGTGCTTGCATCGTCGGTGTCGAACATGAGGCGTGGCAAAAGCGATGCATGAGTTTTGCACATGGGACCTTGTCCGACGGGCCGCGCAGAGTCTTGTGCAATCGCCGTGGCGCCCCCACAGTATGTGACCATAGGAAGGATATGAGCCAACACAGCCACAGCATCGGAGCGGGCGACTTCCAGGCAACCTGCCTGAAGCTGCTCGATGAGGTAGCCCGCAGTCGCCAGCCCGTGATCATCACCAAGCATGGCCGGCCCGTGGCCAAGCTTGTGCCCATGCCTCCGGCCGCCGCCTTGTTTGGCGCCTTGGCCGGCAGCGTCTTGCGGGAAGACGACATCGTCTCGCCGCTGGACGAGGCCTGGGACGCCCTGCGATGAGCCCCGCTCGAGCCCGACCCGTTTGCCCGGCGAGTTGCACGGCGGCCCGGCCGATCGCATGATCGCCGCCACTGCGCGCCACCACACCGCCATCCTCGTTACAGACGATCGGCTGTTGCTCGAGTACGGCGCCGCGGGTCATCTGAAAACTCACCGGGCAGGCGCCTGAAACCCCTCAGTGGAAGTCATCTTCGCGCTGGTGGCGCAGCGCAATCACCGTAACGGTGCTCGCATCGTCGATCTCGAACAAGGCGACGTAGCCTGCACGACCGAACGTGATGATCAGTTCCCTGATGCGAGGACTGCCGGCGATCCGCGACTTGCGACAGGAAAACGGGCTGTGCCGCAAGAAGTCGAAACCTCGCGCGATGGCTTCGAAGGCCCGGTCAGCCGCGGGACCATCTTGCTCGAAGAGGAATTCGTACAGCCTTTCGAGGTCCTCTTGCGCATCGATCGTGAACCGGACATCGAAGCTCATCGCGTCCGCGGCTTCTTCTTCGTCGCGGAGGATGCTTTCGCCATGTCCTGCTTGTGACGCGCGAGCCGCTTGCGCAGGCCTTCGATCACCACGTCGGCGCTCACATATTGACCGGTCTGCCGCGCGCGCTCGGCGGAGGCCAGGCCGCGTGCGACAAAGTCCTGCTCAGCGCGGCGCCGCTCGACATTCAGGCGTACGGACTCCTCGACGAAGGCGGACAGGGTCTCGCCTTCCGTCAACACGCTTTCGGCGGACTTCCTGAGTTCGGGCGCAACTCGCAGAGGTGGAAGGCTTGCTGACTTGGTGACGTTCATGGCCACTCCGATGCATCACAAATGCGATGCAACAGTTTGGCACATGGAACGATGCGCGCCAAGCTGGCTCACTCCGCCAGCACCGCCGCCATCGCCGTGGCCACCGCCTCGACGTTGTCCTGGTTGAGCCCCGCCACGCACATGCGGCCCGAGCGCACCAGGTAGACGCCGTGCTTCTCGCGCAGGTGGTCCACGTGTTCCGGACTCAGCCCCGTGTAGCTGAACATGCCGCGCTGCGTCAGGAAGTAGTCGAAGTTGCGCCCCGGCAGCTTCGCGACCAGCACCGCGTGCAGTCGCTGGCGCATGGCCTTGATGCGGTCTCGCATGCCGCCGAGCTCGGCCGCCCAGGCCTTGTGGAGGGCCGGCGTCTGCAGCACGCGGGCGACCACCTGGCCGCCATGGGTGGGCGGGCTGGAGTAGTTGCGGCGGATCGCCGCCTTGAGCTGTCCGAGCACGAGCTCGGCCTCGTCCTTGCTGGGGCAGACCACGCTCAGGCCGCCGCAGCGTTCGCCGTAGATCGAGAAGCTCTTGGAGAACGAGTTCGCGCAGAAGAAGCTCGCTCCCGCGTCAGCCAGCGCGCGCACCGCGAAGGCGTCTTCCTGGATGCCGTCGCCGAAGCCCTGGTAGGCGATGTCGAGATAGGGGATCAGCCGGCGCCTGGCGATCACCGGGATGAGCTGCGCCCACTGCTCGCGCGTCAGGTCCACGCCGGTGGGGTTGTGGCAGCAGGCGTGCAGCAGCACGATGCTCTTCTCCGGCATGTCTTGAAATGCGGCCAGCATCTGCTCGAACTTCAGGCCACCGGTGGCGGGGTCGTAGTACGGGTAGGTGTGCACCGCGAAGCCGGCGCCTTCGAACATCGCGCGGTGGTTGTCCCAGGTCGGGTCGCTCACCCACACCTCCGACTGGGCGAAGTAGCGCTTGAGGAAGTCGCCCCCCACCTTGAGTCCGCCCGAGCCGCCGAGCGTCTGGATGGTGGCGATGCGGCCGCTCTTGACCGCCTCGTGGTCGGCGCCGAACAGCAGCTCTTGCACCGCCTGGCGGTAGTTGGCCGCGCCCTCCATCGGCTGGTAGGGCCGCGCGCCGATGCTCTGCAGCATCGAGGCCTCGGCCTCGCGCACGGCGCCCATCACGGGCAGCTGGCCGGCATCGTCGAAATAGATGCCGATGCTCAGGTTGATCTTGTCGGCCCGCGGGTCCTTCTGGAAGTTCTCGTTGAGGGACAGGATGGGGTCGCCGGCATAGGCATCGACGTGCTGGAACATGGCTTGGATCTGTTGGGGTTGGTGAAAGAGGGGGCCTGTCGCGATCAGGCCGCGAGCGCCTTCTCGATGTCCGCGGCGAGCGCCTCGGGCGTGTCGGTCGGCGCATAGCGCTTGATGACCCGGCCGTCGCGCCCGATCAGGAACTTGGTGAAGTTCCACTTGATGAGCTTGGTGCCCAGCAGGCCGGGCGCTTCGGCGGTGAGCCACTTGTACAGCGGGTGGGCGCCGTTGCCGTTGACCTCGATCTTGCTCATCATCGGGAAGCTCACGCCATAGTTCACCGAGCAGAACGATGCGATCTCGGCGTCGTTGCCCGGGTCCTGGTGGCCGAACTGGTTGCAGGGAAAGCCCAGCACCGCCAGGCCGCGGACCGAATACTGCTCCCAGAGCTTCTCGAGCCCTGCGAACTGTGGCGTGAAGCCGCATTCGCTGGCCGTGTTGACGATCAGGAGCACCTTGCCTCGATAGTCGGCCAGCGGCGCCGGCTTGCCGTCGATGCCCTGGGCGTTGAAGTCGTACACGGAGGGGGTGACGGTCTCGGTCATGGCGGGCTCGCAGGCAGGGCGGGGTGTCGATGTTACTTCCGGCAGAACGTGAAGGACTCCACACCGGCCTCGCTGTCGATGCTGTTGTATCGGCCCCAAGCCCCGGGCTTGACGCTAAACAGCCCCGCAACCAAACATACTGTTACTTGCGCTCGGAAGAGAGGCACTGCCACCGTGTCCTCGCCGGGCGAATCTTCTCGTGGAGCAGCAATGAGCATTCGCTACCGGGTGGCAGTCCAGGGATTCAGCGCCTTCGAAAGGGCGACCTTCGAGTCGTTCTTCAGGCTCGCAGCCCGTCGATCGCCGGCCTACGATTTCGTTGCCGACCTGGCCCAGTCCGACTACGTGATCGCCGATGCCGATCACGCCGCCGCCGTCTCGGCGGTCGAATCGGCGCGCAAGCAGTGGAGCACGGTCTTCATCGGCGCCCGCAGCATGGGCGTCGGTATCGCCCAGATGCCGCGGCCGATCAACCTGATGAACATCCTGCGGGTGCTCGACGAGCTGTCCCGCAAGACGATGCATCCCGAGCCGGTGGCGCCCGCCGCACGGCCGTCGGTCGACCCGACGCCTGGCCGCGAACGCAACGCCAACACGCAGGAATACCCTGAGTTCGCCAACTCGGTCATCCTCGGCAGCGACGAGAAGTACGACCACATCCTGGTGGTGGACGACTCCGACATCGCCTTGCGCTTCATGCAGTCGCGCCTCAAGCGCTTCGGCTTCAAGGCCCACCTCGCGACGAGTGGCGAGGAGGCGATGCGGATGATCGACGAACGCCAGTTCGAATTCGTGCTTCTCGACGTGATGATGGATGGCATGGACGGCTACCAGACCTGCAAGACGATCAAGCGCCACCACTACCCTGCCGGCCGGCGCGCCCCGGTGGTGGTCATGCTCACCAGCCGCGCCGGCGCGATCGACAAGATCCGCGGCACGCTGGCCGGCTGCGATGCCTACCTCACCAAGCCGCTGGTCGAAGCAGAGTTGGTACGCGTGATCGGCGCGCACGACGAAGCCTTCCAGCGCAGCTTCCAGAGCACCGAGCAAGGCATCCGGCTTTGATATGACCCACCCCCGTAGCGCCTCCGGCGCACCCCCTCCAGGGGGCTCCGCCAGCGGCCCGGCGGAGCCGGATCCGCGGCTCCCGCTCGCTGGCATCGGTTCGGGCGTGGTGGACTCTGCGCTGGCCCAGGGCGTGATGTGCGGCCCGTGGGCGCTGGCCTTTTCCTTCAGCTGGGCGCGCAGCATCGTCGAGGAGTTCGATCTCTCGGAGGTGCCTCACGCGCCCACCTGGCTGCTGGGCGCGGCCAACATCGATGGGAAGGTCGTGCCGGTGTTCGACCTCGCGTCGTGGCTGGACCCGGCCCATGCCGTCGAACGCGGGCCTGGTGCCTACCTGCTCATCGGCGGCGAGGGTGACGACGTCGCCGGGCTGGTGTTTCGCGGTTTGCCTGCGCTCGTCAAGCCGCCTGCGCCGGATGGCGACAGCTCCGCGACGCCGGCACTGCCCGCGACGCTGGCCGAATTCGTGCGGGGCAGGGCGGTCGATGCCGGCGGCCGGCCGCATGCCCTGGTCGATGCGCCCGCACTGCTCGATGCCTGGGCCGCCGAGCTCGCGCTCGCCTGAAGAACTGAAAGCCGAGGACACCTGATGAACCTGCGCCAGAGACTCTGCTGGGTGGCGCATCCGCCGCCCTGCTGGGCGCGCTGATCTCCGGCGGCGCGTTGTGGCAGGCCGGCCGCGCGGAAACGGCCGCCCGTCTCGCGGCCCGCGACGAGGCGCTGCTTGTCGAGCGTCGCGAGGCGCAAGTCCAGGCCGTGCGCCAGGAGTTTCGCCACCGCATCGCCGCGTTGCGCGTGCTGGCCTCGCAGCCAGGCACCGTGGAGGCGCTCAAGCAGTTCAAGCTCGCGTCTGGCCCGGGCAGCCCCGAAGCTGCCCTTCATCGCGCATTCGGCCAGGTGCAAGACCAGTACGCGCTGCAGGACGTGCTGCTGATCGACAGCGACACCGACCAGGTGGTCTACAGCCTGGCCAGGAACCTCGACCTCGGCATCGTCGCCGGCACGCCGCTGGCGGCGGCCTACGCCAGCGTGCATCGAGCGCAAGGGCCGGAGAGCCTTGGCCTCTCGGAAGCTTCCGCCTACGCGCCGGCTGCAGGCCGAACCGTGGTGTTCGCCGCCGTGCCAGTCTATGAAGGCGAACTCCAGCTTGGCGTGCTCGCCTGGCGCTGCGGCATCGAGCAATTGTTCCCGCCTGCGTTCGTGCGCGCGTCGACCGAAGGCTTGCCGAACCTGCGAACCCTGGTGCTCGGGCCTGACGGGAAGGCGCTGCTCCAGTCCGGCGACGGCGAACGCAGCCCGATTACCGCCCAGGCTGCTGGCCCGCGCGCGGCTGGCAGCGCCTCGCCGCTGCTGTGGCCGGTCGCACTGGCGGCCGTGTCCACGCTGCTCGCGGGTGCGCGCGCTCATGTTCCTCCTGATGCGACGCTGGTACGGCGCATTGGCCACGATGCAGTCCACGCTGCAGGAAGTGCTGGCCGGCGACCTGAAGGCTCGCAGCCGCCTCCGGCGGGGCGACGAGCTCGGCGACACCGCCCGCCTGCTCGATCGCGTGCTCGACGAGCGCATCGCGGTAGTCGACAAGGCCTCGCAGGAGAACGACGCACTGAACACCTCCGTGATCGGCCTGCTGCAGACCGTCTTCCAGCTCTCCAACAAGGACCTCACCGCGCGCGCCGACGTGACCGAGGACATCATCGGCACGCTGTCGTCCTCCATCAACCAGCTCGGCGAGGAGACCGGTCGCACGCTGATCGAAGTCCAGCAGATCGCCGAGCAGGTGCGCAGCGCTTGCGAGTTCGTCGGCGAGCAGGCGCTGCGCGTCGACGCGACGGCGCAGCAGGAACGCGCCTCGCTGGAGGCGATGGCCTCCGGTCTCAACCAGGCAACCTACCAGCTCGCGCAGATGGCCGCGCTCTCGAACAACAGCAGCGAGGCCGCCGAGCAGGCCTCGACCGCGACCGACGCGGCGCTCGCCGCGGTGGGCGCGACGATGCGGGGCATGGACACCTTGCGCGAATCGATCGGCGAGACCGAGAAGCGCTTCAAGCGCCTGGGCGAGCGCAGCCAGGAGATCTCGACGGTCGTCAACATGATCAACACGATCTCCGAGCGCACCCACGTGGTGGCGCTCAATGCCTCGATGCAGGCCTCGAACGCGGGCGAGGCCGGCCGCGGCTTCGCGATGGTGGCCGAGGAGGTGCAGCGCCTCGCCGAGAGCGCGCGCCAGGCCACCGGGCAGATCGCGCAACTGGTCCAGGGCATCCAGGTGGAGACCGGCGACACCCTGCTCACGATGAACCGGCTGATCTCGCAGGTGGTGCGGCAGTCCGGGCAGGCACAGCAGGCGGGCGAGCAGATGGTCGCCACGCGCGACACCACGGCCGAGCTGGTGAACCTGGTGCGGCAGATCGCCGGCTTCTCCGAGCAGCAATCGACGCTCGCCCGCGAGCTGCGCATGAGTGTCGATCGCCTCAATCGCGGCTCGGTGCAGACCATCCTCGCCATCGAGCAGCAGACCGAGTCCACCGCCACGCTGGTGGACTATGCGCGGCGCCTGTCCGAATCGGTGGGGCAGTTCAAGTTGCCTGAGGTGGCATGACATGAAGATCGACGCGACTCGCTCGCAGGTGCTGAAGGAAGAAGTTCTGCTGCTCGCAAGCGTCCTGAGGTCGATGCGGCCTTGATGCAATGGCTGGGCGATCCCGCCGGCGGCCAACGCCAGGCCGAGGAGTCTGGCGCCATGTTCGGGCGCCTGGCCCAGGCGAGTCGCCTGGTCGGGCTCGAAGGCGCGGCACTGGTGCTCGAACTGCTGCGCGAAAGCGTCGAGGCGCTGCCCGCGCAGTCGGCAGATGCGCTGAACGCAGGGCTCACCTGGCTGATCGGCTGGCAGCCGCCGCTGGCCGCCTACTTCGATGCGCCGGCCGACGAAGCCGCCGTGGTGGCGGTGTGCGAATTCGTCTGCGCGGGCCCTGCCGCGCCCGATGCCGCATCGCTGCGCCAGCTGGCCACGCTGCTGCGCTTGCCGCCCGTGCTGTCCCCTGAGCTGCAAGGCGACGAGCCGCCCAGCCCGACGGCGCTGGCCGGCCTGGGCGACGAAGACGTGTCGCTCGAGGTGCCCGAGGACGTCGACGCCGCGCTCTACGACGCCTTCCTCGACGATGCCCCGCGGCAGCTGGCGGTGCTGGGCGAGGCGGTGCGCACGCTGGCCCACGGCCGTGTCGACCGCGCCGCCCTGCAGGAGGCGCGCCGCGTGGCCCACACGCTCAAGGGCAGCGGGCACATCATCGGCATCCGCGGCATCGGCAGGCTGGCCCACCGCATCGAGGACGTGCTCGACCACGCGATCGACCGGCCCGACGAAATCCCCGCCGCGCTGGCGCGCGATCTCGAGCAGGCC
The DNA here is from genome assembly GCA_963818175.1 of uncultured beta proteobacterium. Taxonomy (GTDB): domain Bacteria; phylum Pseudomonadota; class Gammaproteobacteria; order Burkholderiales; family Burkholderiaceae_C; genus Caldimonas. The sequence goes on from CAWFRK010000023.1 coordinate 105,349, forward strand.
ACGGCCTGCCTGGACCAGATGGTCTATGCGCTGCGCGGCGAGGAATCCCCGCCCGAGAACGCGCTGGACTGGCTGCGCCGCCTCGGCGAGTGGGTGCACGCCATTGCCTCGGGCACGGTGGAATCGATGGCGCCCGAGACGCTGCTGGCGGCGCTGGACGGGCCCGTACCCATGGCGCCGCCGGTGCGCGTCGGCGCCTCGCCCCGCGTACACGCCGACCCCATCCCGACCCTGCGCATCGGCGTGGATCGGCTCGACCACCTGCTGCGCCGCGCCGGCCAGGGCCTCGCGCATCACGGCCGCGTCGAGGAGCACATGCGGCTGATCGAGGAACGCCTGGGCCAGATCGAATCGAGCAACCGCCGCCTGCAGGATCGGCTGCGCGATCTCGAGCTGGCGCTCGATCGGCACGCGAGGCCGGCGCCGGGCCGCCAGCCGCTCAGAGCCGGCTGGCGTTCGTGCCGTCCAAGCCGACGCAGGTCGGCTTGGAGCCGCGGCACTCACCATGTTCGACGCGCTCGAGATGGACCGCTACAACGAGCTCCAGACCCTGTCGCGCTTCACCGCCGAGCTGGTGGCCGACGAATGGGAGCACGCCCGCGCCGCCCGCACCGAGGCCCAGCATGCGCTGCACGCGCTGCGCAAGCAGGGGCAGGAGCTGGCCGAGCAGCATCGCGAGCTGATCGGCGCGCGGCTCGTCTCGGTGCGGCAGGTCGTCGCGCGGCTCAAGCGCAACGTGACGCAGACCGCGGGGGCCACCGCCAAGGAGGTGCAGCTGCTCATCGAAGGCGAGCAGGTGCAGCTCGACACCGACGTGCTCGACCGCCTCACCGAACCCCTGCTGCATCTCTTGCGCAACGCGGTCGACCACGGCATCGAGCCTCCCGACGAGCGCGAGGCGAACGGCAAGCCGCGCTCAGGCGTGGTGAAGCTCGCCTTCACCCGCGAGAGCCAGGTGGTACGTGTCACCTGCAGCGACGACGGCCGCGGGCTCGACCTGTCCGCCATCCGCGAGCGCGCGGTCGAGCTGGGCCTGATCGACCGCATCACCGAAGCGAGCCCGCCCGAGTTGGCGCGCTTGATCCTGTTGCCGGGCTTCTCCACCAAGCCGGAGGTCACCGAAATCTCCGGTCGCGGCGTCGGCCTGGACGTGGTTGCCGACCGCCTGCGCGCCATGAAAGGCCGCATCGACATCTCGAGCCAGCCGCGCGGCGGCACCACCTTCGCCCTGAGCGTGCCCGCGACGACGGGGCTGCAGCATGCGCTGCTGGTGGAGGTGGAGGGTCGGCGCTATGCGCTGCCCAGCGACGGCATCACGCTCGCGCTGGCGCCGGGCCAGGGCACGCTGGCCGTCAAGCCCGAAGGCATGGTGTTTCGCCATGCCGGGCGCGACTACCGCTACCAGAAGCTGGCCGCCTGGCTGGGCCTGGCGAGCACCGATGCCGGCTCGAGCGGGCCGCGCCCGGTGGTGCTCGCCAAGGTGGGTGGAGGGGAAGTCGCCATCGAGGTGGACCGCATCATCGATTCCCGCGAGCTGATCCTGCAGGACATCGGCCGGTTGCTGCGGCGCTTGCGCGGCGTGGCGGGCGGCGCCTTCCGGCCCGACGGCAAGCTGCTATTCCTGCTCGACCTGGAGGCGCTCGAATCGGCCGCATCCACCGCCGTGCGGCACAAGGCCTCGACGCTGCTGCGCAAGCGCATGCAGGTCGAGCGCAAGCGTGCGCTGGTGGTCGATGACGCGGTGTCGGTGCGCAAGACGCTCGCGCAGCTGCTGCAGGATGCCGGCTACGAGGTGACGACCGCGCGCGACGGCTTCGACGCGCTCGACGCGCTGATCCGTCGCAAGACCGACGTCGTGCTCACCGACCTGGAAATGCCCAACCTCAACGGGCTGGAGCTCACCCGGCGCCTGCGCGAGTCGCGCCTGTGGAAGGAGCTGCCCGTGGTGATGATCACCTCGCGCGCCACCCACAAGCACCTGAAGAGCGCGGAAGAGGCCGGCGTCGATGTCTTCCTGACCAAGCCCTACGCCGACGACGAATTGCTCGCCGAAGTGCGCCGCCTGGTCATGGGCTGACCCCAACGGGTGGGCCCTAGCGCGGCCAGCAGCGCCGCGGCGATGATGAGCCCGCCGCCGACCAGCTTGTTCGGCGTGAGCGATTCGCCCGCGATCAGGACGGAGGACACCGAGGCGAACACCACCTCGGTCAGCATCACCACCGAGGTCACGTTGGCCGGCAGCCGCGCCGCACCGTGCTGGTAGGCCAGGTTGGAACACATGAAGGCCAGCGCCGTGGCCAGCACGATGGCGAGCCAGGCGGCCTGGGGATGAGGCGGGCTGGGCAGCCGCCCATGCGCACCGAGGACGCTCGCCGCAACGCCGGCCACCACGACACAGCCCAGCAGCATCGCGACGGCGCGCGCCTCCTCCTGCGTGTGCCGGGCCATGCGGCGCAGCGCCACGCCGTTGACCGCGAAGGCGAAGCCGCCGAGGATGCCGAGCCAGTCGGGGAGCCCCTGGGGCACCGGCCAGGGCGAATCGGCCGGCTTGAGGACCACCACCGCGCCGGCCAGTGCGAGCGCGACACGCAGCAGGGTGTGCGCGCTGAAGCGCTCGTGCAGGACCACGCGCGCCAGCAGCACGGTCCACAGCGGCATCAGGTAGAACAGCAGCACCACCCGGACCACGTCGCCCGTGCTCACGCCCCAGTTGAACGCGGCGTTGGTCACCCCCGATGCCGCGGCGAGGATCCACAGCCGGGGCTGCGTGCAGGCTTGCAGCAGCGCGCGCGGCCGCCACGCGACGATGACCAGCGCGGCGACCGAATACATGATCACGGTGGACCACAGCGGGTGCAGGCCCTGCGCCTGAAGCTCGCGCAGCGGCCACCACGACAGGCCCCAGACAAGGGCATTGAACAGACAGGGCCGCAACGGGCAGGGCCGGCCAGGCAGGGGAAGTCATCCCGGGATTGTCCGTGACGGCCTTGGGGCGGCCCCGGGGGTGAGCTTTCCCGCATCTGGAGGATGCCGGCACCGGCGGGCGTCGCCTACCTTCGGAGGGCAGCGCTTTCGACGGCCGCCTGTCGGCGTGGCGCCTTGTTCTCAGGAGTCTCCATGCCCAAGCTCACCGTCCACCCCCCGGCCGCCCTCGACGCCGACAACCCGCCCGCCCTCGAGCAATTCCAGTGGCGCTTCCTGGCTGATGGCGACTCCTGGTTCACCATCGGCACGCTCAACCTGCTGGCCAATTCCAACCTGCTGTTCGAGCTCTCGCTGAGCCGCTCGGCCATCGCGATCAACTGCGGCTACCCGGGCGAGACGCTGCGCCGGATCGTCAACGTGGTGCACGACCCGCACATGGAGAACTTGCTGATCGGCGTCACTCGCAGGCCCTGGGACGCGCTGCTGATCTCCGGCGGCGGCAACGACGTCATCGAGCTTGCGTCGGTCCGTCCCGACGAGGCCGCCGACCCGTCGATGCGCCTGCTGCTCCTGCCGGCCGAGTGGGGCCCCGAAAGCCAGGGTCCGGCCCGCTACGTGAGTGACACCGGATGGCAGCGGCTGGCCGAGTACCTGCGCGCCAACCTCGACGACCTGATCGCGCTGCGCGACCATCCAGACAGCGAATCCAAGGGGGTGCCGATCTTCATGCACACCTATGCGCTGCCGACCCCGCGCAACGCCGGCGCAGGGCTCGGCAAGGGCCCCTGGCTGTGGCCGGCCATGTCGGCCTACGGCATACCGGCTGACGACAGGTGGGGAGTCGCGGCCGACATGCTTGGCCGCCTGGGCCGGCTGTTCCAGGAGGCTGCCGCCGATGCGGCCCGATTCCCCAACCTGCATGTGTTCGACACGGCCACGAAGGTGCTGCTGGTGGCCGGCCGACGAGACCCACACCGGCCCGAGCGGCGACTGGGTCAACGAGATCCACCTGACCCGCGGGGGCTACCGCAAGCTCGGCCGGGCCTGGGGGCCGGAGATCGAAGGCCACCTTTGAGTCAGTGCCGGTCGCTGCGGGCGATCTCCAGCAGGTGATCCACCTCCTCGGTGTGGTGGGTCAGGTTGTGCATGTGCCAGCGCTTGATCAGCCACATGATGCCGGCCACGAGCACGCCGAACAGCGTGATCGCACCGAAGGCCGAGAGGTGCATGCGCGTCATGGCGGCGTAGAACGCGCCCAGGCCCAGGATGCAGGCCTGCTCGTTGAAGTTCTGCACGGCGATCGATCGGCCGGCGCCCATCAGGTTGTGGCCGCGATGCTGCAGCAGGGCGTTCATCGGCACCACCATGTAGCCGCCGAGCGCGCCCAGCAGGATCAGGAAGGGCGCGGCGAAATAGACGTTGTCGATGAAGTTCATCAGGATGACCAGCACGCCCATGGCGATGCCCATCGGGATGACGCGGGTCGCTGCGTCGAGCCTCATGTGCACCGAGGCCGCCACCGCACCGACGGCCGTGCCGACCGCCACCACGCCCACCAGCGAGGACGCCTCGGTGGTGGTGTAGCCCAGCGCCACCGCCGACCACGCCAGCACGATGTAGCGCAGGTTGCCCGAGACCCCCCAGAACAGCGTCGTCGTGGCCAGCGAGATCTGGCCCAGCTTGTCGCGCCACAGGCGGGCATTGCAGGTGCGGAAGTCCTTCACCATCTCGGGCAGCGATTCGGGCATCGGCTGCAGCGGCGCGTCGGTGCGCGGGATGAACAGGTTGAAGACCGCGGCGACGAGATACAGCAAGGTGATGAAGGCGATCGCCGCGTCGGGCGGCGAGTCGATGCTGATGTCGACGCCGGGCATGTCCAGCGCCAGCAGCTTCGGCGCGATCACCGGGCCGATCAGCTGCCCGCCCAGCAGCACGCCGAGGATGATCGAGGCGATCGTCAGCCCCTCGATCCAGCCGTTGGCCTTGACCAGCTGCGAGGGCGGCAGCAGCTCGGTGAGGATGCCGTACTTGGCCGGCGAATAGGCCGCCGCCCCGAGCCCCACGATGGCGTAGGACATCAGGGGGTGGGTGCCGAACAGCATCAGGAGACATCCCCCGATCTTGATCATGTTTGCGGTGAACATGACCTTGCCCTTGGGGATGAAGTCGGCGAAGGCTCCGACGAAGGGCGCCAGCACGACATAGAACAGCGCGAACATCGGAACCAGTCCGGCGCGCTGCCATTCGGCGGCGCCGGAGATCTTCAGCAATTCGACGGCCGCGACAAACAACGCGTTATCGGCCAGCGAGCTGAAGAACTGCGCCGACATGATGGTGTAGAAGCCTTTTTTCATTCGCTACTGCTCGTTCACCGGCTTCATGGGGCTGGCGTGGCGGGTCTCCTCAGCGTGTCTTGCAACTGGCTCGATGTGTGCAATGGTCGCCCAAACGCCCGCGGTTATAGCATGCGTGAGATGACGGCCCCTCGGCCGACGAGTACGTCGGCCGATCCCCCGAGGGGAGAGAGTGGCGCGGCTCCAGGGGGCTTTCGCGGGCAGAATCCGTCGCATGCCACGACCGATCCAAGCCCTGATCCATCCCGACGCCTTGCCCACAACCTGCGGCGCGCCCGCGAATGCGCCCCCGATGCCAAGGTCTGGGCGGTGGTCAAGGCCAACGCCTACGGGCATGGCATCGAGCGCGCCTACCCGGGCCTGCAAGGTGCCGACGGATTCGCACTGCTCGACCTGGCCGAGGCCGAACGGGTCCGTGCGCTCGGCTGGCGCGGCCCGATCCTCCTGCTCGAAGGCTGCTTCGAGGCGCGCGACCTCGAGACCTGCTCGCGGCTCAACCTCTGGCACGTGGTGCACTGCGACGAGCAGATCGACTGGCTCGCCACCCACAAGACCACCTGGCCGCATCATGTCTTTGTCAAGTTCAACTCGGGCATGAACCGGCTGGGCTTCACCAGCGCGAGCTTCCGCTCGGCCTGGATGCGCCTGTCGGGCCTGACGCAGGTCGACGAGATCGCGCTGATGACGCACTTCTCCGATGCCGACGGCGAGCGCGGCGTCGCCCACCAGGTGGCGAGCTTCGAGGCGGCCACGCAGGACTTGCCGGGCGAGCGTTCGCTGGCCAACAGCGCGGCCACCCTGCGCTTTGCCGCCAGGCCACCCGTCGGTGCGGGCCGACTGGATTCGCCCGGGCATCATGACCTATGGGTCGGCCCCCGACTTTCCCGCCAACTCGATCGAGCACTGGGGCCTGCAGCCGGCCATGACGCTGCGCTCGAAGCTGATCGGCATCCAGCACCTCGAAGCCGGCGACACGGTGGGCTACGGCAGCAACTACGCGGCCACCACGCCGATGCGCATCGGCGTGGTGGCCTGCGGCTATGCCGACGGCTATCCGCGCCATTGCGGCACCGGCACGCCGGTGCTGGTCGATGGCGTGCGCACGCAAGTGGTGGGGCGGGTGTCGATGGACATGATCACCGTCGACCTCACCCCGGTGGAACAGGCCCATGCGAATTGCGGCATCGGCGCCGAAGTGACGTTGTGGGGCCACGGGCCGCGCGGCAGCGTGCTGCCGATCGACGAGGTGGCGCTGGCGGCCAACACGGTCGGATATGAGCTGATGTGCGCGCTGGCGCCGCGGGTGCCGGTGGCGAGCAGCCACGAATAGGAGAGAAGACGCCATGGACCTGCCCAGCCACCAACTCTCGATGACCGTGCTGATGACGCCCGACATGGCGAACTTCGCCGGCAATGTGCACGGCGGCACCATCCTCAAGCTGCTCGACCAGGTGGCCTATGCCTGCGCGAGCCGCTATGCGGGCCGCTACGTGGTGACGCTTGTCGGTCGACCAGGTGATGTTCCGGCAGCCCATCCACGTGGGCGAGCTGGTCACCTTCCTGGCCTGCGTCAACCACACCGGCACCTCGTCGATGGAGATCGGCATCAAGGTGGTGACGGAGCACATCCGCAACCGCGTGGTGCGGCATGCCAACAGCTGCTATTTCACGATGGTGGCGGTGGGCGACGACGGCAAGCCGACGGCCGTGCCGCCGCTGGTGCCTGCCACGCCTGAGGAAGTGCGCCGGCATCAGCAGGCGGCGGTGCGCAAGCAGTTGCGGCAGGAGCTGGAGCAGCGGTATCAGGGCGTGAAGGCGCAAGGGTAGCGGCCGACGCCCCGCTGTCTCAAGTCATCGGGCCGCCAAGTATTCGCCGCATTTCGTCATGAGGAGGCAGGGAGCACCTCCAGCAGCTCATCCGACTGGCACGTCACCGATGTCTTCGACGCAACAACTGCAGGAGTTTCGCGCTCAGCGTCACCTCGTTGAATGCAACGAACGACGCAACTTCATCGATCTGCCGCTGATTGTCTACATAGATCTCGACGAATTGCTTTTTCAGCCGGTAGTCGGGCAAGAGCCGCCTCAGCTCGCTTGCGAATTTGGGGCTGGCCTCTTCGGCTATGAGGTGATAGCTGCTCTCGCTCGGTTCCCAGCTTGCCATTTGCCAGCTTTTGCGCAACGTGGGGCGCACAGTCGTCCCCATAGTCAAGGCATAGATTGATCGCAGATTTTCGCCCATTTGAGCTCCGGGCTATTCGCTGAGGAAGCCCATTTCAGGTTGCGGGTCGAGGATCTTGTTGATCGCGAGCATTGCTTCTTTTGCATCGCTCATGGGCAACTGGTCGTCCAGCCCAAGAAGCTCGAAGCGGGTCACCGTCCAGTTGGTTCGCAGGCGTTTGACGACCTCCTTCCATCCCGCGGACAGTACGGTGGGCGGCAGAACGATGTCTACGAGAGGCGAGGTCGTCTTTCTGATGATCTCCATCGCATGGAGGGTCATCATCGGCCCGTGCTGCTTCTTGGAAGGACTGGCCTGACGGTGTCAGGTGCAACCTGGAGACGGCCCCGCCCCAGCTAATCGCTCACTGCCTTGAGCGCCACCCAATGGCCCGCAGCGGCGTCACAAACGGTCAGTTCCTTCAGGGGCTCCACGAGAGACCAGATCCGTCAGCCCGCGGACCTCGTTCTCACTCCCGCAGAGGCAGTTGGTCAACGTGAGTTGCTTCAGAGGAGGCGCAAGTGGCCAGCGCGGGGAAGAGGTTCTCCATGCCCGACTCCCGCTCCAAGCCTTCAAGGTCGAACGCCAGCGAGACGAGCCCACTGCCTGCCAAGCCCTGCGGCAAACGCGAGGAGAGTTGAAGAAGGAGCGCGGCCCAGTCACCGTGCAGATGCTGGATGCAGGGGATGTTTTTCAGCGCTCCCAGCAGCGCCTCGGCCGCGACGCCTTTCTGGTCGAGATGCAGCATCACCTTGCACGGGCGATCGAGCTGGCTCAATTCGTGGAGCAATTTGCCGGGGTTGTCACTTCCGAGGGTGATGACCATCACCTCGTCTGCCGGCGTCTCCTGGGCGAGCCGCTGAATGTCGGAGATGGGGGATGAGGTAGTCGTTGAAGCGGGATTGTTTGGCGACTTGGCGAAGCGTTCGTGGCGTGAAATGTTTTTCATGGTTCGTCGGTGTGAACTTGGTTGGTCGAGAGGAATGCCTTGGTAACGCCGGCTGCAGCCGCGTTCCCGCCGATCACCGCCGAAGCCCGAGGCCACAATCGCGCCCATGCCCAAGGAAAAGACCCTCTACACCTGCACCGAATGCGGCGGCACCACGCCCAAGTGGCTCGGCAAGTGCCCGAGCTGCAACGCCTGGAACACCCTCGAGGAAACCATCGCCGAAGCGCCGGCGAAGAATCGCTTCCAGGCGCTGGCGAAGTCGCAGCCGGCGGCCACCCTGTCCGAGATCGATGCGGCCGACGTCGCCGCGCTCGCCCACCTCCATCGAAGAGCTCGACCGCGTGCTCGGCGGCGGCATCGTGGCCGGCGGCGTGGTGCTGATCGGCGGCGACCCGGGCATCGGCAAGTCCACCCTGCTGCTGCAAGCGATCGATGCGCGCGCGGCGGATGCCCGTGCTCTACGTGACCGGCGAGGAAAGCGGCGCCCAGGTGGCGCTGCGCTCGCGCCGGCTCGGGCTCGACGGCTCCAAGGTGAGGGTGCTGGCCGAGATCCAGCTCGAGAAGATCCTCGCCACGCTGGAGACCGAGCGCCCGGCCTTCGCCGTCATCGATTCGATCCAGACGCTCTACTCCGACCAGCTCACCTCTGCGCCCGGCTCGGTGGCGCAGGTGCGCGAATGCGCGGCCCAGCTCACGCGCACCGCCAAGGCCACCGGCACGGCCATGGTGCTGGTGGGCCACGTCACCAAGGAAGGCTCGCTCGCCGGGCCGCGAGTGCTGGAGCACATCGTCGACACGGTGCTGTACTTCGAGGGCGACACGCAAGCTCGAGTTCCGGCTGGTGCGCGCCTTCAAGAACCGCTTCGGCGCGGTCAACGAGATCGGCGTGTTCGCGATGACCGAGACGCGGCCTGAAGGGCGTGGCCAATCCGAGCGCGATCTTCCTGTCGACCCATGGCGAGCCGGTGCCGGGCTCCTGCGTGCTGGTCACGCTGGAGGGTACGCGCCCGCTGCTGGTCGAGGTGCAGGCGCTGGTCGACACGCGGCCGGCCCAGCCCGCGGCGGCTCAGCGTGGGGCTGGAGCGGAACCGGCTGGCGATGCTGCTGGCGGTGATGCATCGGCATGCGGGCATCGCCTGCTTCGACCAGGATGTGTTCGTCAACGCCGTCGGCGGCGTGCGCATCAGCGAGCCGGCGGCCGACCTGGCGGTGATGCTCGCGATCCAGAGCTCGCTGCGCGGCCGGCCGCTGCCGCGCGGCTTCATCGCCTTCGGCGAGGTGGGCCTGGCCGGCGAGGTGCGGCCCGCGCCGCGCGGCCAGGAGCGGTTGAAGGAGGCCGCCAAGCTCGGCTTCTCGGTCGCGCTGGTGCCCAAGGCCAATGCGCCGAAGAAGGCCATCGAGGGCCTGACGATGCATGCGGTCGAGCGGATCGAGCAGGCCATCGAGCTGATGCGCGGGCCTGCACGGCAGAGCCGCGCAGGCCTCCTAGGCGACGCGCCGAATGCACCGCTCCCCCCAGCCCCCCTCCGGGGGGGGCTCCAGCATGAATGACAAGCCGGCCGAGGGTCGGCGAGCCGCGTGGCGGGGCCAAGAGGGGGTGAGCGAGCGAGGACTGAATCGCATTGCCGGCCGGCAAGCCGGCTCGTGCTTCACCCGACGAGCCAGCAATTCGTGCAAGGCATCACGCGCCATGCGTCCGTCGAGGGAACCGCTCCGCGCGCGCTGTGACTGCAGCAGGCCTCCTCCCCTTTTCGGGGGAAGCCTTTCGTCTGTCCGGATCCCTTCCAGTCCAGTGCGCGGCCGCTCGCCCATCGAACCCAGCGGCGCATTTCCCGAGGAAATCCATGCAAGCCTTGTCGACTCGCACGATGCGCCACCTTGCCTGTGGCTCATCGAAACATCTCCGTCGGCGCCAGGATGCGCGCGTGCCTTCGCCGCTGCGGCCCATCGCGTTGTCGTGCCTGCTGGCCTGCGCCGGGGTGCCGAGCGCGGCCCTGGCCTGCGATGCCAGCGACACCGCGACCCTCAAGGGCTGCATCGACGAGGCCAACGGCCAACGGGGCACGGATACACGATCAACTTCAAGAACACCATCACGCTGAACGGACAACATCGGCGTGCTTTTCACCGTGCAATGCGTCACGATCAACGGGAACGGATACAGCCTGAATGGCGGCGGGCAGTACCGCGGCTTTTTCGTCGGGCAAGGGCAACGCCGTCGTCATCAGTGATCTGGAAATGACCCAGCTGCGCGCGGCCGGAGGAAATGGGGGAGCGGAACGGAGGCGGCGGCGGTGGCATGGGAGCGGGTGCGGCCGTCTTCGTGCGCGGCGGGGCGACAGGTGACCCTTGAAAACGTCAGCCTCCTCGACAACGCGGCGGTCGGCGGCAACGGGGGCGAGCTGAGCTCGATCTGCAGTGGCACGGCGGCGGCGGCGGCGGCGGAATGGGAGGCGACGGGGGCGGGGCGGCCCGTGACTCCAGACGCATACAGCGTGGGAGGGGCCGCAGGGCGGCGGCCTGTTCGTGGATGGGCGGAGGCCAGGGTGTCGGCAACGTCGCCAGAATGGCGGCGACTACAGCGGCGGCGGTGGCGCTCCTTGGATTGCTGGATGGCGATCCGAGCGAGTGGCGGCACGGAGGCTTCGGTGGGGGCGGCGGGCGGCGGGCGGCCGACGAGACGGCGGCAACTCCATGGCGGCACAGGGGGTTTCGGCGGCGGCGGCGGGGGCGCCGGCTACCAAGGGCCAGCTGAGCGGCCGGCGAGGCGGCGTTCGGCGGCGGCGGCGGCGGCACACTTCGACTCGCGTCAGACCGGCATTGGCGGCTTCGGTGGCGGGCAGGGACGCGGCAGCGGAGGCGGCGGTGCCGGCATGGGCGGGGCCATCTTCGTCGTGGAAGGCGGTTCGCTCGTCATCAGCGGATCCTTCACCGTCGAAGGCAATGCCGTCAGTGGCGGCGGAGGGCGGCCACGGCCCATCGGCGGAATCAGTCCGCGGCGCCCGGCTCCGCCTTCGGCTCCGGCATCTTCCTGCAGGGCAACGGCAACGCCCGAACGCTGACCTTCGACGCCACCGCCGGCACGACCAGTCCGTTGCCGACGTCATCGCCGACCAGACACGGCTCCGGCGGCACGGGTGCCAACGACGGGCAGCATCGGCCTGACCAAGACCGGCGCCGGCACGCTGCTACTCACCGGCGACAACACCTACAGCGGCGCCACCACCATCTCCGCCGGCACCCTGCAAGTCGGCAACGGCGAGGACCGCGGCCGCCTGGGCAGCGGGCGAGGTCGCATCGACGAGGCCTACGCTGGCCTTCAATCGCAGCGACGTGGCCACGGTGGCCAACACCCTCAGCGGCGGCGGCACGCTGGAGCAGGCGGCAGCGGCACCACCGTGCTCACCGGCGACAACACCTACGCCGGCGGCACCTCCATCTCCGCCGGCACGCTGCAGGTCGGCGACGGCGGCCCCAGCGGCCGCCTGGGCGCGGGCAACGTCACCCGCCAACAACGGCACCCTGGCCTTCAACCACAGCGACGGCAGGGCCGATCACGGTGGCCAACACCATCGGCGGCAACGGCAAGCTGGAGCCAAGTACGGCAGCAGCACGCTGGTGCTCACCGGCCAACAACAGCTACGAAGGCGACACCGCCATCGACGCCGGCACGCTGCAGGTGGGCAACGGCGGCACCACCGGCAGCCTGGGCAACGGCAGCGGTCATCGACAACGGCGTGCTGGCCTTCAACCACGGCAGCGCCGCAGGCCCGATACACGTCACGGTGGCCAACGCCATCGAGCGGCAACGGCAGCGTGAACGAAGGCCGGCAACGGCACGCTGGTGCTCACCGCCAACAACAGCTACGAAGGCGACACCGTCATCGATGCCGGCACGCTGCAGGTGGGCAACGGCGGCACCACCGGCAGCCTGGGCCATGGCGCGCGTCATCAACAGGCGGTGAGCTGGCCTTCAACCACAGCGACGCCGCAGGCCCGATCACGGTGGCCAATGCGATCAGCGGCAGCGGCAGCGTGAGCAAGGGCGGCGCCGGCACCCTGGTCCTCACCGGCGCCAACATCTACACCGGCGGCACCACATCGCCGCCGGCACACTGCAGGTCGGCGCCGGCGGCGCCAGCGGCAACCTCGGCGCGGGCACCGTCAGCAACGCCGGCTCGCTCGTCTTCAACCGCTCGGGCAACGTCACCGTCACCAACATCATCGAAGGCAGCGGCTCGTTGACTCAGAGCGGGTCCCGGCAGGCTGGAGCTCACCGGCACCAACACCTACACCGGCGGCACCACCATCGCCGCCGGCACGCTGGCGATCGACAACAGCCAGGCGCTGGGCGAGGGACGGGTCATCCTGGGTGGCGGCAGCTGCTCGGCCTCGGCCCGACGAGCGGCCTGCCGAGCGACCCGACGAACCTGGCCAACTCCTTGGTCCCCGAGCAGACCGGCACCATCGTCGCCGCCAGCGGCACCAAGCTGGTCCTGAACGGCGTGCTGGCGGCCGCAGGCAACAATGCCGGCCATCGTCTTCGGAGAAGCCGGCAACACCGGCACCATCAAGGTCGGCACCGGTTCGAAACCCGGAGTCGGGCTCGTTCGACACGCTGCGCGTGGCCGGCGGCACGCTGGCAGACGACCTCGGCGCGGCTCCTCTATGCGACCGCCGTCGCCGGCACGACCACCGTCGATGCCAATGCCCGCTGCAATATGACCTCGGCGGTGTCGTGCGCAACCTGCAGGGCGCGGGCACGGTGGCGTCCGTTGACGGCCTGATGCTGGGCGGCGGCAACTTCTCGGGGGCGATCGAAGGCGGCCCCCTCGCGGTTGACAGAGCATTCAGACGGCACGGCAGCTTGATCCTGTCCGGCAACAACAGCCTATGCCGGAGGCACCAGCATCGCCAGCGGCAACACGCTGCAGGTCGGCGCAGGCGGAGACACCGGCACGCTGGGCGCGGGCGACGTGCCTCAACAACGCCGCACTGGTCTTCAAGCGCATCGAACGACCGTACACGGTTAGCAACGCCATCGGCGGCACCGGCACGCTCGAGCAGGCGGGAACCGGCACGCTGGTGCTCACGGGCGACAACAGCTATACCGGCACGACCACGATCGCGGCCGGCACCACGTTGCAAGTGGGTGCCGGCGGCGCCAGCGGCAGCCTGGGCAGCGGGCAATGTCGGCAACCGCGGCACGCTGGTCTTCAACCGCAGCGGCGACCCCTACACGGTGGCCGGCGCCATCGGCGGCACGCGGCACGCTGGTGCAGGCCGGCAGCGGCACGCTGGTGCTCACCGGCGACAACAACTATACCGGCACCACCACCATCGCGAGCGGCAGCACGCTGCAAGTCGGCGCCGGCGGCGCCAGCGGCAGCCTGGGCCAGGGCGGCGTCACCAACCACGGCACGCTGGCCTTCAACCGCAGCGGCACGCCGTCACGGTCGCCAACGCCATCGACGGCGCGGGCGCGCTGGACGCAGGCCGGCCCTGGCACGCCGGTCCTCACGGGCGACAACAGCTACACCGGCAGCACCACGATTGCCGCCGGCACGCTGCAGATCGGCGACGGCGGCACCAGCGGCAGCTGGGCCAGGGCGGCGTCACGTCAACCAGCGGCACGCTGGCCTTCAACCGCAGCGACACGCTCACGGTCGCCAACGCCATCGACGGCGACGGCGCGGCTGGTCCAGGCCGGCCCCGGCACCACGGTGCTGACGGGCGAGAGCAGCCTACAGCGGCGGCACCCGCATCGACGCCGGCACGATGCCGCATCGGCAGCGACTCGGCATTGGGCACCGGCGTGGTCACAGCTGAACGGCGGCCGGCTCACCACGCTCGCGACGGCCCGAACCTGTCGGTCAGCAACAACCTCGAGTTCGCGACCCGGCCAGGGCGGGAGCCTCGCCGCGGCGACCGGCACCGTGCTGTCGCTGGGCGGGCACGTGCGGGCCCACGACGTGCTTCGCTTCGGCAGCAGCGACGAGGCCGGCACCGTGGCCCTGGACGGCGCTGTTCCGGAGTACCCCGACACGGCACGGATCCACGTCGCCGGAGGCAGCTTGGGCGGAACGCACGCTGCCTCGTTCACCGCGCTCGCCTCGTCCGTCACCGTCGATGCGGGCGCCACGCTCGACTACCACGACGACGGCACCGGCCACATCAACGGGCTGCTCGGTGCCGGCACGGTCCGGGCGGACGGCACGGTGCTCGCGGCAAGGTCCGGCGACTTCGACGGCACCATCACGGGCGGCGCGCCAGCTGGTCCAGGCCGGGCCCGGCACCACGGTGCGTCACGGGCGACAGCAGCTACACCGGCGGCACGCACGATCGCCGCCGGCACGCTGCAGGTCGGCAAGGGCGGCACCAGCGGCACGCTGGGCGGCGGGCGGCGTCATCAACAACGGCACGCTGGTCTTCAACCGCAGCGATCCGACTCACGCGTGGCCAACACCATCAGGGGCACCGGTCGCTTGATCAAGACTGGCGGCGACACGCTGGTGCTCACGGGCGACAACAGCTATGAGGGCACGACCACGATCGCGCGCCGGCACGCTGCAGGTCGGCGCACGGCGGCACCAGCGGCAGCCTGGGCAAGGGCGGCGTCATCAACAACGGCGCGCTCGCCTTCAATCGCAGCGGCATGCTCACGGTCGCCGGCGCCATCGGCGGCAGCGGCGCGCTGACGCCAGGACGGCCCGGGCACCACGGTCCTCACGGGCGACAGCAGCTACAGCGGCGGCACCACCATTGCCGCCGGCACGCTGCAGATCGGCGACGGTGGCACCACGCGGCAGCCTCGGGCGGCGGCACCGTCACCAACAACGGCACGCTGGCCTTCAACCGCAGCGACATGCTCGACGGTCGCCAACGCCATCGGCGGCACGGGCAAGCTGATCCAGGCCGGCCCCGGCACCACGATCCTCACGGGCGACAACACCTACAGCGGCGGCACCACCATCGCCGCCGGCACGCTGCAGGTCGGCGACGGCGGCACCAGCGGCAACCTCGGCGCCGGCAGCGTCACCAACAACGGCACGCTGGCCTTCAACCGCAGCGATACCGTCACGGTGGCCAACACCATCACCGGCACCGGCGGCCTGACCCAGGCCGGCGCCGGCACGCTGGTGCTCACCGGCGCCAACACCTACAGCGGGCCGACGCTGGTCAACGCCGGCACGCTGCGGTCAACGGCTCCATCACCGGCGCCATCACCGTCAACAGCGGCGGCACGCTCGGCGGCAGCGGCACGGTGGGCAGCGTGCACATCGCCTCCGGCGGCACGCTGGCGCCGGGCAACTCCATCGGCACGCTCACCGTGCGCGGCAACCTGACCTTCGCCCCGGGCTCGATCTACCGCGTCGAGGCCAATGCCGCCGGCGCGGCCGATCGCGTCAACACGGTGGGCGCCGGCACGATCACGATCGACGGCGGCACGGTCGACGTGCAGGCCGGCGGCGGCGGCTACCAGCGCAACACCCGCTACACCATCCTCAATGCCGCCGGCGGCGTCACGCGGCAGCTTCACCGACGCCACCACCAACCTCGCCTTCCTCACCCCGACGCTGATCTACGAAGGCAACGCCGTGCAGCTGAACCTGCAGGCCAACGATCCTGAGCTACGCCAGCGTGGCGCGCACGCCCAACCAGGCGGCCGTGGCCAACCACCTCGGCAGCTTCGCCAATGCGCCCGGCAACGCGATGGCGGCCGGCGCTGATCCAGCAGATCGACAACCTCAGCGCCGAGCAGGCGCGCCAGGCCTTCGGTGCGCTGGCGGGCACCGCCCACGCCTCGGCCAGCCAGGTGGCCTCGGCGCTGGGGCGCAACTTCTCCGCCACCTTGGCCGCGCGCACCGACTTCAGCCTCGGCGGCCGGGCCAAGGCGACAGCCCGACTGGAGCGCGCACGCGCTACGCCAGCCTCGATCTGGCCTGCGTTCGAGCCCGCGTCGATCCACTCAGCGATGTCGAGATCGCGCAGGCCGGCCCGGCCCGTGGCGTGGAGACGCCGCTGGCCTCCGCCGAGGAGCGCGGCCTGTGGGTGCAGGCGCTCGGCGCGGGTGGCCGCATCGAGAGCGACGCAACGCCAACGGCTGGCGCTATCGCAGCAACGGCTTCGTGCTGGGCTACGACCAGCCGGTGAATGGCACGCTGGCTGGCCGGCGGCGCGCAGTGGGCTATAGCCGCAGCTAGTGGCACGCCACCAGCGGCGAGCCCGCCAGCGGCGACCTCGATTCGCCGCAAGCCGGCGTGTATGCGCGCTAGGCCGGCGACGCCTGGCGGCTGCGGCTGGACGCCACCTACGCCGACCATGACTTCGGCACCGAGCGCACGATCAGCATCGGGCAGGCGCAGCGCCACGGCCGACTCCAGCCACCGCGGCCAGGAGTGGGGCGCTGGCCGCGCAGGTCGAGGCGCCCGGTGCCGCTCGGCGAGTGGAAGCTGCGCCCGCTGGCCGGCTTGCGCTACGCCCACCTGGAGGAAGACGCCTTCACCGAGACGGGCGCCGGCGCCGCCGACCTGGCGGTGGCGGAGCGCACCACGCAGAACACGCTGTTCTCCTATGGCGTGCACTTCGAGCGGCTGTTCAACCGAGGGCAAGGGCGGGCTGGAGCTGCGCGCGATGGCCTCGCACCTGGCCGGCGACAACGACTCGCCGGTGACGGCCAGCCTCGCGGGGCAGCGGGGCAGCTTCACGGCCAACGGCGCGCCGCTCAAGCGCGATGCGCTGACGCTGGGGGCGACGCTGTCGGGGCAGTTCTCGAAGCGCGTCTCGGGTTACCTGGACGCCAACTACGAATACCGCGGCTCGGGGCAGAGCGCCTATCAGGCCACCGCCGGGCTGCGGGTGAGTTTCTAGGCCTGCTAACGCCATGGGGGCTCGCGCTGGTGGCTGGCAGGCCCCACCCAGCAGGCTGTTGAAAATGGGGTTTAGGTGGGGTGATTGCTTTTTTGGTTGGGCTTGTGGACGCTCGGCAGAGCCCGCCGGGGGCGCCCCGGCGGGCTCCCCCCCAGGGCCACAACCCACCAGAAAGTGAAAGTGTTTTTTCAACAGCCTGCTCGGCTAGGGGCGACTAGAGGCAGGGCGTCACGCGAATTCGGGTGAAGGGTTTCCCCGAGCCGCGCTTGTCGAGCGGCAAGGGGTCGGGCAAGCTCAAGGGCCACTTTCCCCGGACCGCGCATGTCGCCCTTCGCCCAGACTCCCGCACCACCCTATTACGCAGTCATCTTCAGCAGCCAGCGCACCGATGGAGACGCCGGCTATGGCGAGATGGCCGACCGCATGGTCGAGCTGGCGTCGCGGCAGCCGGGCTTTCTCGGCGTCGAGACCACGCGCGGAGCCGACGGCTTCGGCATCACGGTGTCGTACTGGCGTTCCGAGGCGGACATCGCCGCCTGGAAGGCGGACGCCGAGCACCGCGTGGCGCAGCGCATGGGCCATCAGCAGTGGTACACGCAGTTCGAGCTGCGTATCGCCCAGGTCGTGCGCACTACCAGCAAGGCGCCGCGCACGGCCATGCCTGGCGCCAATCTCGAGGCGCAGACGGAAGAGGCCCGGCGAATCATGGAAGAGCGGCGCGTTGTCCTGCGCCAACTCGCCAAGTAGCTTCCCGAAGTGCCATGCGCCTGGCCGCCGTCACCGACATCCACGGCAACCTGCCGGCCCTGGAGGCGGTGCTCGCGGACATCGCGCGGTCGCAGGTGGACCTCGTCGTCAACCTCGGCGACATCGTCTCGGGCCCGCTGTGGCCGGTGGAGACGGCCGACCGCTTGATGGCGCTTGCCCTGCCCACGATCCGCGGCAACCACGAGCGCCAGGTCTTGCGTCCGCTCGAAGGCATGGGCGCGTCCGACCGCCATGCGGCCCTGCGGCTGACTGCCGCGCAGCGCGGCTGGCTCGCGACGCTGCCGGCCACCATGCGTCCGGCCAGCGACGTGTTCTGCTGCCACGGCACGCCGGACAACGACCTGCGCTATTTCCTCGAAACCGTGACGCCCGATTTCGGCAGCAACGGCTCGCGCGGCGTGCGCGCGGCCACCCATGACGAGGCCATGGAGCGGGCCGGCAAGGTGCAGGCCTCGCTGATCCTGTGCGGTCACACGCACCAGCCGCGCATCCGCCAGCTCGACGACGGCCGGCTCGTCGTCAACCCCGGCAGCGTGGGACTGCCCGCCTATGACGACAACCACCCGCACTTCCACCTGATGGAGACGGGCAGCCCGCATGCCCGCTACGCGCTGCTGGAGCGACACAACGGCCGCTGGAGCGTCGAACTGCGCAACGTCGCCTACGACTGGGAGTCGGCTGCGGTCCAGGCCGATCGCAACGGCCGCCCCGACTGGGCCGATGCGCTGCGCAGCGGCCGGGTTGGCACGCTGGAGCGAGACGCGCCCGCCGTTGCGGCCAGCACATGAGCCCGCCGAAGCATCGTGCCGGGCACACGCACCAGCATTAGTGAGCGGGAGCCGCGGATCCGGCTTTAGCTGCGGCATCACATCGCTGACGCGATTGAGATGGTTATTGTGGTGAATAGAGTGGAAGAAATGTTTGGTGTGTTGGTAGTGGTAGAGTGGAAGGTGGTGTTGTTGAAGATGGATTAGGTATTAGTGTGTAATGTTTGTGTATGAGAGTGGTTTTGGGTGATGTTATAGATATTGGTGAATAGGTATGGTATTTTATAGTTGTTGGGTTTATATGTTGTTTAAGAGAGTGAGTTAGATGATGTATGAGATGTGTTGTTATTTTTTTAATTGAATGATGGAGTAAGATTTGGTTTAATGTAATAGTAGTGTTAGTTTTTAGATTGGTAAGTTTAGAGTGGTATTGATGATTATTTATGTTAATGTAGTTGGTATAGATATTGGTAATATGGTTTATTTTGTGGTTGTGCGGCGGGTGCGAGACGATGTATGGGTGCGCGAGTGTCGCAGGTGCAGGGTAGAAGTCAATGCGATCGCAGATTGGTTTAAGATTTGTGTATTAGATATTGTTGAGATGGAATATATGTGGGTGTATTGGATTTTTTTGTTTGAGTTGTTGGAGTCGCGTTTTTATGTTGTTTTTGGTTAATGTGTGTTATGTTAAGAATGTTTTAAGGTGTAAGTTTGATGTGTTGGATTGTTAGTGGATATAGTAAGATATGATTTATGGTTTGTTTAGAGGGGTGTTTTGATTGGTTGATTAAGTTTGTGTGCTGCGTTTGCTTTGGGGTCAGAGCGGGATGTTGCTGCGTATCTAGGGACGTTATGTATAGTATATGTAAAAGGTTTTGATTTATATGAATGTATAATTTGTTAATGTTATTTTTGATGTGGTAGGTGAGATGAGTTAGAAGATATTGTGTGTTATAGTGGTTGGTGAATGGGATGGTTTAGTGTTTGGTGTGATGAAGAAGGTGTGTCTAAGTGTTAGTGTTGATGAGATAGTTAAGAGTTTGTAAGGTAATTGGCGAGTTGAATATTTGTTTGTGTTTAAGTAAGTGTTAGGTGTGTTTGATTTTGTTGGTAAGTAGTTGGTTGAGTGTGATATTGATATAGAGTAGTAATTGAAGGTGTTGTAGGTTTATGAGGGTGAGTTGGTTTAAGGTAAGTAGAGTGGTTGTGTTTGTAATGTGTTGAGGTTTGATTTGTGTATGTATTTGTTTAAGATGTGTGTTGTGTATTTGATGTGTATGGATGGTATAGATGTGATTATGGTGTTGGTATTTATTAGTGAGATTGGAGTATATATGTTATGTTTTGTTATGGTTAAGTATTTTATTAGTTGGTTGGGTTTGTGTTTGGGTATGAAGATTATGGGTGGTAAGGTGATGAATGGAAATATGAAGTGTTGTGTTAATTATGTGGTTTAGGTTTTTTGTTTAGTTGTTGTAGTGTTGTGTGTTAGTTAATAGGTATTGGGAGTGTATTTCTGAAGGATGTGCGTTTTCATGGATAAGTTTAAGGTTATCATTGCTGTAGCTCATTAGCTCGCTCGACTCATCTATATGATGCTCATCAAGGGTGAGGAATACACCGACCAAGGTCAGGACTACTACGAGGAGCGCTACCGCGAACGGGTGCTGCGTCATCTGTCTCAACATACTCAAAATATGAGTATGAGCCTTCGCTGAAGCGCAAGCGCTTTGCCGGGCCGCAGGCGGAGCCAGCCACCAGAGTCGGCTGGCGCTCGTGCCGTCCAAGCCGACGCAGGTCGGCTTGGAGCCGCGGCACTCTCCCCCCTGGAGGGGGTGGCGCGAAGCGCCTACGGGGGTGGGTGTCATCTACCATCTGCCCCCATGAATCCCTGGATAGGTTGGACGCTGGCCGCGTTGCTCGTGCTCGCAGGCTGGACTCAATATGGCTGGCAAGGCTTGCTCTTCGCCAGCACGGCGGTGGTCTTCTGGCTGCTGCTGCAATTCAACAAGGCCGTGCGCGCGATGCGGCAGGCCGGCAAGCGCGCCGATCGGCAGCGTCGACAGCGCGGTGATGCTCAATGCCAAGCTGAAGGAGGGCATGCAGATGATGGAGATCGTCACGCTCACCAAGAGCCTCGGCCAGAAGCTCGGCGACGACCCGGAGCGCTACCGCTGGACGGATGAAGGCGACTCGCACGTGACCGTCGAGATGCGACGCGGGCGCGCCGTCAGCTGGACGCTATGGCGGCCCGAGCAGCCGACCGAAGAGGCAGGCCGGGCCCCAACCGTAAAATCAGCAGCTTTTCAAACACAGTTTCTAGGAGCCTTTCATGGGCATGGAAGACCGCGACGGCAAGATCTGGATGGATGGGGAACTGGTCGACTGGCGCGACGCAAGGATCCACGTGCTGACCCACACCCTGCACTATGGATGCGGCGCCTTCGAAGGCCTGCGGGCCTACAACACCGTCGGCGGCACCGCGATCTTTCGCCTGCGCGAGCACACCGAGCGGCTGTTCAACAGCGCCAAGATCCTGCGCATGAAGCTGCCGTACAGCTTCGAGCAGGTGTTCGAAGCCCAGAAGGAAGTCGTCCGCGCCAACAAGCTCCAGAGCTGCTACATCCGCCCGCTCACCTGGATCGGCTCCGAGAAGCTCGGCGTCTCCCCCAAGGGCAACACGGTCCACCTGATGATCGCGGCCTGGGAATGGGGCGCCTACCTGGGCGAAGAGGGCCTCAAGCGCGGCATCCGCGTCAAGACCTCGAGCTACACCCGCCACCACGTCAACATCACGATGACGCAGGCCAAGGCGGTGAGCAACTACAGCAACTCCATCCTCGCCAACATGGAAGCCACCGACGACGGCTACGACGAGGCGCTGCTGCTCGATGCCTCCGGCTTCGTCAGCGAAGGCGCGGGCGAGAACATCTTCATCGTCAGGAACGGCGTGGTCTACACGCCCGACCTGTCGGCCGGCGCCCTCAACGGCATCACGCGCGGCACGGTCTTCGCGATCTGCGAGGACCTCGGCCTCAAGCTGGTCGAGAAGCGCATCACGCGCGACGAGGTCTACATCAGCGACGAAGCCTTCTTCACCGGCACCGCCGCCGAAGTGACGCCGATCCGCGAGCTCGACCGCGTGCAGATCGGCGCCGGCTCGCGCGGACCGGTCACCGAGAAGATCCAGGCCGCCTTCTTCGACATCGTCAACGGACGCAATGCGAAGTACGCCGAGTGGCTGGCCAAGGTCTGAGCGAGGGATGGCGATGAACAAGCCCGAGACGGTCGTCGAAGTCACGGCCAAGGATCTGCAAGGCTACGGGCAGGTCCACTGCCCCAATCCCAAGATGCCCCTGTGGAGCAACCATCCGCGGGTGTTCATCGATGTGGCGACGGAAGGGCGGGGCAAGTGCCCATACTGCGGCACGGTCTATCGTCTCGCGCCCGGCGAAAAGCTCCATTCCCACTGAAGGCGAACCTGGCGGACCGCAGGGATGGAAACACCCCCCATGCTGGCCCGCCTGAAGTCCATGCTGCTGTCGCTGCGGGACTTATCCCCGCAGCGGCGCCCTTCCTGCTGCTGACGGCGGCATTGATGGTGCTGGCCTACCTGGCCCTCGACCCCACTCCGCCGAAGAAGCTGGTGCTGGCCACCGGTGGGCCGCAGAGCGCCTACGAGGCGCTCGGGCGCCGCTATCGCGAGGCCCTGGCGCCCTATGGCATCGACGTCGAATTGCGCAACTCGGCCGGCTCGGGCGAGAACCTCGCGCTGCTGCAGCGCGAGGACTCCGACGTCGACATGGCCTTCATGCAAGGCGGCACTTACCAGCGGCCGCCGGGTGAAGACGAGAACGATCCCGGCCTCGTCTCGCTGGGCAGCCTGTTCTACGAGCCGGTCTGGCTGTTCTACCGCGAGGACAGCGCCAAGCGGCTCCTCGGGCGCCCGCGGCTCGGGGCCCTGAACGAGCTCAAGGGCTGGAAGCTCAACGCCGGCGCCCCCGGCAGCGGCGTGAAGCTGCTGGCCGAAAGGCTGCTCGAACTCAACTCGGTGGCGCTTGCCGACCTGCACCTGGGCCACCTCGCCAACACGCCCGCAGTGGTCGAATTGCTCGAAGGCCGCATCGATGCGATGGTGTTCGTCTCGGCCTCCGACTCGCCGCTGATCCAGATGCTCCTGATGACGCCGGGCATGCGGCTGTTCAGCTTTTCGCAGGCCGAGGCCTATTCGCGCAAGCTGCCCTATCTTTCGGCGGTGACGCTGCCGCGCGCGGTGGTCGATCTCGGTCGCGACCTGCCGGGCGAAGACGTGCGGCTCGTCGCCCCGACCGCGACGCTGGCAGCGCGCGAGGGCGTGCATCCTGCGCTGGTCCAGCTGATGATGCAGGCCGCCGATCGCATCCACGGCGCGCCCGGGCTGGTTTGCGCGCCCCGACGAATTCCCCAATGCGGAAAGCGTCGACCTGCCGCTTGCCGGCGAGGCGAAGCGCTATTTCAAGAGCGGCACGCCCTGGCTGCAGCGCTACCTGCCGTTCTGGGCGTCGAACCTGATCGATCGCATGTGGGTGGCGCTGGTGTCGATCATCGCGGTGCTCATTCCGTTGTCGCGACTGGTGCCGCCGCTCTATCAACTGCGTGTGCGCTCGCGGGTGTTCCGCTGGTACGCCCGCCTGCGCGACGTGGAGGAGGCCGCGGCCGCGGCCGCGCGCCGATCGCGGCGGCCTTGCTCGAGGAGCTCGACCGCGTGGAGGCGCGCGCCGCGCGCATCAGCGTGCCCTTGTCGTATGCGGACGAGCTCTATGCGCTGCGCCAGCACATCGACCTGGTGCGCACCCGGGTGAAGGGCGAGACGCCGAACACGGCAGCTCCGACATCCGCTTCGGACGCCCGCCTGCCCGCCGCAAGGCTCAGCCGGAATAGCACTCAGCGGGCATAGAACACGTAGTCGGCCTGGTAGGCGACTTGCTGGCGCGTGCCCTTGCTGTCTGCGACGCAGGCCGTCCTGACGGCGCGACGCCGCCCTTGGTGTTCAGGCGCTGGATGTAGGTCACGCCCTGCATGCGGCCTGTGCCCATTGCGGGCTCGGCCTTCACCAGCTGCAGCGGGATGTTGCCCATGGCGGCAGGCGCCACCGCGACCTGCTTGCCGGTCACCTTCGAGCCGTCCATGGCCTCCCAGGTGGGGCCCGCGTAGTACCTGCCGACCGCCTTCCGGTGCATGTCGTACAGCGTGGCCACCGGCGCCACGAAGGCCCATTCGTACTGGCCTGCGGCACCGCTCTTTTCGCGGCATTCGTAGGTGATCTCGCCGATGCCGGTGGTGTGCATGGCCTGCCTCTCGCCGGAGGGAACGCGCACCGGTTCGGGAAGGCTCATGTTGTCGACGGTCATCGCCGTGCGGCTCATCGGCATCGCGCAGGCGCCGAGGGCCAGGGCCGCGGCCACTGGCGCAAGCCGCGCCACCAGGCTGTTCGTCAATGCTGCTTCCATGTCTGCTCTCCTTGTCATCGCGCTCAGGCGCCGAAGGACAACGCGGCCCCGGGGAGCGGGCGGCCCAGCGCGTTGTTCAGCAGGGCCCAGTGCAGGGTCTCGTCCGCAGCCAGTCGGCCGGCCACCTTGGCGAGCTGCGTGTCCTTGAAGGCGGAATCACGCTGAGGTAGGCGTTGGTGGCCCCCATCTCCAGCCGCGCGGCCAGGTCGAGCACGTCGGACTGAGACTTCAGCATGTCTGCCTTCAGCGAACGCGCGGTTTCGTCGAGCTTCGTTTCCATCGCGGGTGTGCCGCCGAGCTTGCGGATGGTGGCGCCAGTGCGTCGCGGTGGGCCTTGTGGTCGGACTGGAAGCGCAGCGCCACGTCGAGCACCGGCTTCTGCAGCAGCCCGCTTGAGGCGCCGAGCTGGTACGCATTGATCGCCTCGTACTCGAGCGCCAGCGCCACGTTGAGGATGTTCACGTCACCCTGTGGATTTGCCGCTGCTGCTTGTGCCAGGGCCTCGCGGCCTGAAAGCAGCAGCACGGCGCTGGCCGACAGGACTCCGCCGGCCAGCAGGCGCCGGCGGGATCGGAACAGGAGCGGTGGAAAGGGAAGGGTCAGGGTCATCGCGGTCTCCGTAAATGGTTCGAGGGAGCGGACCGCGAAGGACGCGAAAGCAAAGGCCTCGCTGCGGTCACGTGCACCACTTACGCAAGGAGCTCGCGATCGGATGCAGGCGACGCAGCGCCTGCGTCGGCCTCAAAGCTGCAGCTTGCCGGTGAAGAGGATGGGACCGGTCGGTGCGCCGGTCGGGGATCCGCCTGGAGGCTCCAGGCTCACCGCGAACGCGGCCGTGTCTTCCAGCAGGCGCCCGCGCCGCAGCACGGTGGGCCGGTCGGCGGAGATGAGGCCGAGCGAGCGCGGTGCGCCCTGGCCGGGCACGGCCCACAGCTCGAGCGCGCGGTTCTGCTGCGTGCTGACGTTGATGACCGGGCGCACCACCATGCTGCCGCCGTCCGAGGCGACGCTGGCGACGAAGGAATTCGCGCCCTCGGGAGCCGAGAGCAAGACCACGATCGGCGGCGGCACGGTCGCGGGCTGCATCAGCAGCACCGCCAGTACCGCGGCCGCAGCCGTGGCGACGAGCGACCAGCCGCGCCAGAAGGCCAGCGCGCCCCAGAAGCCGGGCCGTGCAGGCGCGGGAGCGTGAGCAGGCGAGGGCGCGCGCGCAGGCGTTGCGGCAGGAGCCCGCACGGGAACCGCCGCGCCATCGAGCCGCGCCTCGATGCGCTCCCACACCGCCGGAGCCGGCGCCACGGGCGGAATCGCGCGGGCCAAGGGCTGCAGGCGGTCATGCCAGCGTGTCACGGCCTGGCGCAGCATCGGGTGCGCGGGCAGCAGGGCCTCGAAGCGGCGCCGGGCACCGCCCTGCAGCGTGCCCAGCACGTATTCGGATGCCAGGCGATCGGCGAGCTCGGCGCGGGCGTAGTTCATGCGGCACTTCCCACGGCGAACACTTCGAGGCAATTCTTGAGCGCCTGCAGCCCGCGACGCACCCAGGACTTCACCGAGCCGAGCGGCTGCCCCATCTGGGCCGCGACCTCGCTGTGCGTGAGCCCCTGGAAGTAGGCCAGCGCCAGGCTCTGTTGCTGCTCAGCCGACAGCCGCGAGATGCACAGCTGCAGCAGGCGGGCCTCCGAGGCCCGTTGCATCAGCTCTGCCGGACCAGGGCCTGGGTCGGGTCGGGTCTCGTACACGTCGCGGTCCTGTTCTTCGTCGTTGGAGATCGCGCTGTCGAGGAACTGGGGCTGCGACTTGGCGCGCCTCACGCTGTCGATTGCGCGGTTGCGGGCGATGCTGGTCAGCCAGGTCAGCGGCTGGCTTTGTGCCGCCTCGTAGCTTGCAGCGGCGCGCCAGACGTTCAGATAGACCTCCTGGAGCACTTCTTCAGCCAGGGCGCGCTGAGGAACAATACGTAACACGACCGCAAACAGATGCGAGGCCGTCAGCCGGTACAGCTCGGCCAGGGCCGCACGGTCACCGATGCCGATGCGCGCGAGCGCCTGCGCGAGCTCATGGCTGCGCCCGGACCAGTCGCTGACCGGCGTGGTACTCATCCCCGCTCCATGCTCATGCCGATGGATTTTGCTCCAGGGCCATCGGCCTGGCACGCCGCCGATGGCTGCCGGGCCGCGTGCCGACATGGCCCCTCCTTAGAATCACGGGTTCCGAAGGATCCTCATGACCGTCTCGCAAGAATTCATCCTCACCCTGTCGTGCAAGGACACCAAGGGGGTCGTCTATGCCGTCTCCGGCCTGCTCTACCAGGCCGGCTGCAACATCATCGATTCGCAGCAGTTCGGCGATGTGCAGGACCCCGACGGCACGGGTCTCTTCTTCATGCGGGTGCACTTCCAGGCCCCGGGGCATCTCAGCGATGCGGCAGTGCTCGAGAACATGTTCGTCAACGTGCGCGACCAGTTCGGCATGACGGCCAGCTTCCACGCGCTGGCGCGCAAGCCGCGCATCCTCCTCATGGTGAGCAAGCACGGTCATTGCCTGAACGACCTGCTGTTTCGCTGGCATTCGGGCCAGCTCGATGTCGACATTCCGGCGATCGTTTCCAACCACCCCGATTTCGGCGACCTGGCGCGCGGCTACGGCCTGGCCTTCCACCACCTGCCCCTGGTCGCCGGCTCGTCGTTCGAGACCAAGCGCCAGCAGGAGCAGCAGGTCGAGCGGCTGGTCGAGGAGCATGAGGTCGACCTGGTGGTGCTGGCGCGCTACATGCAGATCCTCAGTCCCGAGTTCTGCGAGTTCCTCAGGGGCCGGGCCATCAACATCCATCACAGCTTCCTGCCCAGCTTCAAGGGCGCGAAGCCCTACGACCAGGCGCACGATCGCGGCGTGAAGCTCATCGGCGCGACCGCACACTATGTCACCGCCGACCTCGACGAAGGCCCGATCATCGAGCAGGACGTCGAGCGCGTCGACCACACGCTCAGTCCCGAGGACTTCGCTGCCGTCGGCCGCGATGTCGAAAGCGTGGTGCTGGCGCGCGCGGTGCGCTGGCATATCGAGCATCGCGTGCTGCTCAACGGCCACAAGAGCGTGGTTTTCCGCTAGCGGTGTTTTCGATCCCTGGAGATTGCCTTCATGCCCAAGCCCCAAGCCCTGATGGGTTCGCCCGATGACACCGAAGCCCAGTTCTACGAGGCGCTCCAGCAGGCCGACATCGAGAAGTTGATGGCCGTGTGGTCCGACGACGACGAGGTGCTGTGCATCCATCCCGGCGGTTCGCGCATCCTTGGACATGCAGCGATCCGCGCGCACTTCGAGGCGATCTTCGCGAACAACCGCATCAACGCCCGGCCCGAGAGCGTGCGGCGCCTGCACACCCATGCCAGCGCCATCCACAGCGTCGTGGAGTATGTGGAGCTGATGACCAAGGAAGGTCCGCGCACCGCATGGGTGATCGCCACCAACGTCTACCTGAAGACGCCGCAAGGCTGGCGGCTGGTGTGTCATCACGCCAGCCCGGGCACGACGCGTGAATCGCAGGAAGTGCCGAAGACGCCCACGACGCTTCACTAGCTGACCTGACCGATGGATGCATATCGCGCGCCTGGCTGGCTGTCGGGCTCGGGGCTGGTGGGGGGCAACACCCAGACCATCTGGCCCGCGCTCTTCTCGCGGCCGTTCCTGGGAGACCGGCCCGCCTTTGCGCGCGAGCGCTGGACCACGCCCGATGCCGACTTCGTCGACGTGGACCGTCTCGCGCACCGCGCCGGCACGCCGCCCGACGAGGCACCGATGCTCGTGCTCTTCCACGGCCTGGAAGGCTCATCGAGCAGCCACTATGCGCTGGCCTTCGGGCACTGGGCCGAGCAGCATGGCTGGCACTACGCCGTGCCGCATTTCCGTGGCTGCTCGGGCGAAATGAACCTGGCGCCGCGCGCCTATCACTCGGGCGACTACGAGGAGATCGGCTGGATGCTCGCGCGCCTGCGCGCGGCCCACCGTGGGCCGATCGTCGCGGTCGGCGTGTCGCTGGGCGGCAATGCCTTGCTTCGCTGGGCGGAGGAGGCTGGCGACACGGCAGCGCAGACGGCAGGCGCCGTCTGCGCGATCAGTTCGCCTGTCGACCTGGCGGCCGGCGGGGCGGCGATCGGGCGCGGCTTCAACAGGGTGGTCTATACGCGGATGTTCCTGCGCACCATGAAGCCCAAGGCGCTCGCCAAGCTGCAGCAGCATCCGGGCCTGTTCGATCGCGACCGATTGATCCGCTCGCGCACGCTGTACGAGTTCGACAACGTCTTCACCGCGCCCTTGCACGGCTTTCGCGACACCGACGACTACTGGAAGCGCGGCTCGGCCAAGCCGCACCTGGCGCGCATCTGCGTGCCGGCCCTGGTGCTCAATGCGCGCAACGATCCCTTCGTTCCGGCCGCCAGCCTGCCGCGACCGGGCGAGGTCGGCCGTTTCGTGACCCTGTGGCAGCCGCCGCACGGAGGGCATGTCGGATTCCCCGGCGGCCGCTTGCCTCCAGGGCATCTCATGACCCTGCCGGAAAGAGTGATGGGCTGGCTGCGCCAGCACATTTGAAGGAGCATCGACCGATGGACGACATCGTCAAGGCGGCTCTGCAGAAGTGGCCCAATGTGCCGGCCGCCTACGGCTGGCTCGCTCTCGATGCACGTGGCGACTGGTACCTGCGCGACGAAGTCGTCCAGGCAGCGGGCCGCTTCCCCGCCGTCAAGGGCAGCCGCATCGAGCACGACAAGCTCAAGGAATTCATCCATCGCAACTACGAGTCGGACGATCGCGGCTGCTGGTTCTTCCAGAACGGGCCGCAGCGTGTCCATGTCGAGCTCGAAGCGGCGCCCTTCGTGTGGCGGGTGTCCACCGGTGCGGACGGCGAGCCTCGCGTGCAAAGCCACACCGGGTTCGACGCTCGTGTCGAATCGAGTTGGCTCGACGAGGCGGGCAGGCTTTTCCTCCAGACCGATCGGGGACTGGGCCTGGTGCACACGCTCGACATGGAGGCCGCGTCGCAGATCGTCGAATCGGGCCGCTGGTCGCCCACCGAGCTTCGCTTCGCCGAATTGCCGAAGCGGTTCGGCTATGTGCTCAGTCCGCAGGACCTGTGAACGGCTCGAGGCCGGTTTCCAGGCTCTTTTGCTGAGCGTTGCCGCGGGTAGGAGGCCCGTTGGCAATTTTTCACACGTCTCCCCCAAAGGATGAGGCCAAGCCGCTCGCGCACGGGGGTCGGAATGGATAAAGTGAAGATGTAACACACTTGCATCACATGTCCAGTTCCCCGGATCGCCGTCAAACTCGCAGCCGCTGGGGGTGGCGGTGGCATTTCTGGGTGCGTCGTGCCTGGCAGCGGGTGGTGCATACCAAGGGAGGGATCATCGGCGTGGCGCTGGTGGTCACCCTGGGGCTCCTGACCATCAGCATCCAGGGCACCTTGGCCCAGCGGCGGCTCGAGGCGGAACAGCAGCGCCAGCTCGTCGGGCAAAAGTTGAAGGGCCTGGAGGCAGCGCTGTTCCGCGAACTGCCGGCCGCCTTGGCGCTGGGCGAGGGGCTGCGCAATATCGTCGCCAAGCAGGGCAGCATTTCGGACGCCCTGTTCGACCTGCTGGCCGAGCGCTTCCTGCAAGGCCAGACGCTGATCCGCGGCGTCACGCTGGTGCGCGGGACCGTCATCGAGCGCGCCTACCCGTCCAGCCCCGACATGTCCCTGAAGGGCGTCGACCTCGCGCAGCAGCCGCAGCGCGCCGGGGTGCTGGCCGCCCTGCGGTCTTCGCCGAGCGGGATGACGCTGGGGCCGACGAGCCTGCTCGAAGGAGGCACAGCGATCATTGCCTACACGCCCATATTCCGTGACGAGGGCACGGGCGCGCCCGACGGCTACTGGGGCGCGGTGGCCGTTCTCCTCGACCAGGAGCAGCTCTTTGCCCGCCTCGAAGCCGCGGCCCGCAATGCCGACATCAAGCTCGCGGTCCGGGCCCGCCAGGCCTCGCCGGCTGCGAGCGCTGCCCTGTGGGGAGACCCGGCCCTCTTCGAGGTGCCGCACGTGTCCTCGCGCTTTCCCCTGCCGGGCGCCGGTGAATGGGAGCTCGCAGCGATTCCCACGGAGGGCTGGCTGCACTGGAGCCGGCCGACCCTGGCCCAGGGAGCCTTGAGCGCCTTGCTGAGCGTGGGCATCGGCCTGCTGGCGCATCTCACGCTTGAAGAGCCGCGCACGCATCCGCCTGCTGGCCCTGCACGATCCGCTGACGCGCCTGCCGAACCGGCGCCTGTTCCAGGATCGTCTGCACGAGGCGCTGCAATGGGCCCGCCATCACGGCGGCATGGGCGCCCTGCTGCTGATCGATCTCGATGGCTTCAAGGCAGTCAACGACCGGCTGGGCCACCCGACAGGAGACCGTGTGCTTCGGACCGTGGCCGAGCGCATGCGTGACCTGTTGCGCGAGCCCGACCTGGTCGCCCGCACTGGAGGTGACGAGTTTGCCGCGCTGCTTCACGGCGTGAGCGATCCGGAAACGGCACGCGAAGTGGCCGACCGGCTCGTCAGGGCGATCGCCCAGCCCATCGACCTGGGCGGCGCGATGCACCGGGTCGGCGCCAGCGTCGGCATCGCGCTCTTTCCGCGCGACGGCTCCGACATGCTGGACCTGCTGGTGCGCACCGACCGGGCGCTCTATCGCGTCAAGCAGGACGGCCGCAACGGCTATGCCTGCGTGGGCGAGGAATTCACCTATCACAGCGACCAGATGCCGCTGTGAACGAAGGGGCAGGGCAACAAAAAAGCCGGTCAGGACCGGCTTTTCGTGGAAGAGGCAGGTGGCGTATTACTTCGACGCGGCATCCGCAGGCGTTGAAGCGGCGGCCGCGGGGGCCGACGCGTCTGCGGCAGGAGCCGAAGCGCCTGCGGTCGGTGCCTTGGGCTCGGGCAGCTTTGCGCCGCCGGCGTTGGCCATGTAGACCACGGCGCGGCCGATCTCGAAATCGGTGAAGTCGCCGCCGCCCTGCGGGCCCATGGCGCCCTTGCCCTTGAGGGCCGCCGTCAGCAGGGCTTCGTAGCCGTGGCCCACTCGAGGGCCCCAAGCGGCCGCGTCACCCAGCTTGGGCGCTCCGGCCGCGCCGGTGGCATGGCAGGCGGCGCACTGGGCCTTGAACACGTCTTCGCCGTTCTTGAGCGCGGCGGGGTCGGAGACATCCTTGACCTCGACCATCCCGACCGGTTGGATGCGCTTGGCAATCGCCTCCTCGGTGAAGCCTTCGCCGCCGGCGCCGGTCTTCTTGTCGGCCGCGACGAAGTTCACCAGCAGGATGATGGCAATGATGGGCACCAGGAAGGAGAAGATCACCGCCACGATGAGCTGCTTCGGCGTCTTGATCGGCCCGTGGTGCGGCGCGTCGTGTTCGTCGTGGGGGTGTTGTTGATCGCTCATGAAAGGCAACCTCGACTGCAGGCAGCGGGTGGAGTTTGTGAGTGGGAAAGGGAGTGCCGGAAAGAGGATCTGCCCCCGGCGCAAAACCTGTGGAATTATATGCGGGCGCCTCGAGCGCCCCGTGCTCGCCGGAGCGCTGCGCGCAAGCGGCTACACTCCCGGCTGTGCGTCTGTAGCTCAGTGGATAGAGTATCGGCCTCCGAAGCCGAGGGTCGCTGGTTCGATTCCAGCCAGACGCGCCAAGGCTTCTTCTTCAGTGCCGGCTGCGGCGGCGGGTTGTTGTTGTTCTGCACCTGCTTACGAATGCGCCCCGGCCGCGGCTAACCTTTCTACATGCACCGACTTTCGCTCCGATGGTCAGGTGCCATCCGGGGGCCGATGCTGTGCCTGGCTGTGGCAGGCGCTCTCGGGCTGTCCGGTTGCGGCACCACCCCGAGCCCACGTTCGTCGGCCGGGCCGAAGATCGACCGCTCCCAGCAGGACGGGCAGGGGAAGGGCCCGGCGTCGGAAGGCGAGCTGGTGGCCACGCCCGATGCGCAGCCGCAGATCGAACCCCTCGCGCGCGGTGCCAATCGTCCCTATGCCATGCTCGGTCGCGACTACGTGCCGCAGACCGCGGACGCCGCCTATCGCCAGCGCGGCCGCGCCTCCTGGTATGGCCGAAAGTTCCACGGCAAGCGCACCGCGAGCGGCGAGGTCTACGACATGTACGCCATGACGGCAGCCCATCCGACCTTGCCCATCCCCAGCTATGCGCGGGTCCGGAACACGAGCAACGGACGCGAGGTGATCGTGCGGGTCAACGATCGCGGGCCTTTCCACAGCGACCGGATCATCGACCTGAGCTACACCGCCGCGCTGAAGCTGGGGATCATCTCTCGCGGGAGCGCCGAAGTGGAGGTCGAGCGGATCACGCATGAGGACATCCGCACCGGTGCCTGGCAGCGTGGCGGCAATGCGGAGCCGTGGCGCAAGCCCCGGTGGCGGCGCCTCCCACGCCGCCCTCATCGCGCGTCGACCCCGCCCCAGGCGCGGCGAACGAGGTGGCGACGTCGGAGGGTGCCGCTTACGCTTGCCGCGCCCAGCCAGGCTCCATCCACCCCTATCATCCGACCGAAGCGATCGTCACCACATCCGCGGCTGCCGGCACGGCCGTCGTGGCCGATTCGCCCGGATCGTTCCACCCGCCGCTCCGGCGGGCGCCGAGACGACGCCAGGCTTCTGGGTGCAGCTCGGAGCGTTTCGCCAGCGCGACGGAGCGGTGAGCTTCCATCGCCGCGTCGCCAAGGAGCTCGATTGGCTGTCGCCCTTGCTGGCCGTATTCAACGATGCGCCGGTGCATCGCCTGCAGGCCGGCCCGTACAGAAGCCGCGAGGAGGCCAGCTCGGTTGCGCAGCGCGTGCGCGAGGCGCTCCAATTGGTGCCGACCATCATCGAACGCCGGTGACCGGCATCTGGAGCTTCCATGACAGAGGAACTCTTCCGCGAGGACAGCTATCTGCGCGAATGCGAAGCCGGACTCATCGCGGTGACGGACCAGGGCGTCGAACTCGACCGTACGGTGTTCTATCCGCGCGGCGGCGGGCAGGCCGGCGATGCCGGCGAGCTCTTGCTGCCCGGCGGCGAGCGCCTTCAGATCGTCGACACGCGCAAGGGCGCCGAGCCGGGAACCATCCTGCACATTCCTGCCGAGGGGCAGGACGAAGCTGCTGTCCAGCCTGCACTCCGGCCATCGAGTCACCGCCCGGGTGGACTGGGCACGTCGCTACCGCCACATGCGCTTTCACACGGCGACCCACCTGTTGTGCGTCCTCGTCCCGCATGCCGTGGACGGCTGCTCCATCACTGCCGACTACGCGCGGCTCGATTTCCACATGACCGACCCGCTCGACAAGGACGAGATCAGCCGGGGCATCGCCCGTCTCGTCGCCGAGGCTCGTCCGGTCGGCCATAGCTGGATCACCGATGACGAGCTCGACGCCAACCCGCAACTGGTCCGCAGCATGAGCGTGCAGCCGCCGCGCGGGACCGGCCGCGTGCGGGTGCTTCGCATCGACGGCGTTGACCTGCAGCCCTGCGGGGGAACGCATGTCGCCAACACCGCGGAAGTGGGGGCGGTGGTGGCGACCAAGATCGAGAAGAAGAGCGCCAGCACCCGGCGCGTCGTGCTGGGTTTTGCCGAGTAGGGAAGGCCGCCGGGAGATCCGGCGGCGGGTTCTCCCACAGGAACTCCCGACGCGCATCGCGGCTCGAAGCGCCCATGGGTCCCATCGCGCCCCTGCAAGCACTTCGGCTCGCTCCCGCGGCTGCCTTGGCCTTCGCACTGGCGGCCGCACTCCCGACCCTGCCTGCGCGCGCCGCCTCGGTTGTCCGCACCGCCGAAGTCCGGGCAGAGCTGCTGGCCCACGCACCCCAGGGCGTGCTGCCCGGCCAGCCCATCTGGCTCGGATTGCAGCTCGAGCACGCCCCTGACTGGCACACCTACTGGAAGAACCCCGGCGACTCCGGCGCTGCGACGACGCTGGACTGGCGCTTGCCGCAGGGCGTGTCGGCAGGCGAAATCGACTGGCCGGCACCCCATCGATTGCCGATCGGCCCGCTGGTCAACTACGGCTACGAGGGCAAGGTCCTGCTGGCGGCTCCGCTGTTCCTGCCGGCGGGCTACTCCGCGCGCACGGTCGATATCGCACTGCGTGCCGACTGGCTGGTGTGCAAGGTGGAATGCCTCCCGCAATCGGGTGATTTCCAGATTTCACTGCCCACTGGCGCGACACCATTGGCCAGCCACCACCAGGTCTTCGATGCCGCTTCCGCCGCGCGCCCGGCGGCCATCCCGGCCGTTGCGCAGGCCCGGGTGGAGGACGGCGCGCTGCTGCTGGCCGCGACCGGACTTCCCGCGCCGCTGCGCGGCTTGCAGGCCCAGGTCTTCCCCGAAGTGCCGGGCGTCATCGAGCCTGCCGCACCGGTCGCACAGGATTGGTCCGGCGACACCTGGACCGGCCGCCTGCCGCTTGCCATGCAGCGCAGTGCGAGCCCGAGGCAGTTGGCCGTCGTGCTGCGATTTGCAGACCGGCCCCCGGTGCGACTCGATGCGCCCGTGGCCGGCGAGTGGCCCGCAGGAGCGCGGCGGCCAGCAGGGGCAGATCGCCACGGCGGGCCCATCGGGAGCCGCGGATGCCGCCATGGATGCCGGGGTCGAGAGCGGGCGGCTCGGCTTCGGCCTGGCCTTGCTGGCCGCCTTGGCGGGCGGCGTGCTGCTCAATCTGATGCCCTGTGTCTTTCCGGTGCTTTCGCTCAAGGTGCTCGGGTTCGCTCGCCACGCCGGCGAGCGACGGCGCTTGCTGGCGGGAGCGCTTGCCTACGCGGCCGGCGTGCTGCTGTCCTTCCTCGCTGCTGGGCGCGGTGCTGCTGGCCTTGCGAGCGGGGGGCGAGCAACTCGGCTGGGGCTTCCAGCTCCAGTCGCCGGCGATGGTCGCGGGCCTGGCGCTGCTGTTCACGGTGATCGGCCTGAACCTGGCGGGAGTGTTCGAGCTGGGCTCGATCCTGCCGGCTGGCTGGCTCGATCTGCAAGCGCGCCATCCCGCGGCAGAGGCCTTCATGTCAGGCGTGCTTGCCGTCGCCGTGGCCTCGCCCTGCACGGCGCCGTTCATGGGTGCTGCGCTCGGCTTGGCCCTGGCCTTGCCCGCGACCGAGGCCTTGGCCGTGTTCGCGGCTCTGGGAGTGGGCATGGCGCTGCCCTATGTGGTACTGAGCGTGGTGCCGTCCGTGTCGCGCTTGCTGCCCGCATCGGGGGCCTTGGCTGCACCGCTTCAAGGTTGCGATGGCCTTCCCCATGTTTGCGACCGTGGTGTGGCTGCTCTGGGTGCTGGGTCACCAGGTGGGCATCGACGGGGCGGCGGCCTGGCTCGGCGTCCTCGTGACGGCGAGCTTTGCATCGTGGGTCTGGGCAGCGAGCGCCAACGCGCCTGCGCGCCGGTGGACGGGCGGCGCGGCCCTGGCGTTGCTGGCCGCCACGCTGTGGTGGGCCTCGCCCATGCTCGCGCCAGACTCTTCACCGACAGATGCGCGGGCGGCCGGCGGGCGCTGGCTGCCCTGGACGTCCGATCGGGTCACGACACTCGTCGAGCAAGGCAGGCCGGTCTTCGTCGACTTCACTGCGGCCTGGTGCGTCACCTGCCAGATCAACAAGCGGACCACGCTGGCCCACGGCGAGGTGCTGGCCGATTTCGACCGGCGCCGCGTGACCCTGCTTCGAGCCGATTGGACGCGGCGCGACCCGGCCATCACCCGCACGCTGGCTGCCCTTGGGCGCAGCGGCGTGCCGGTGTATGTTCTTTACCGGTCCGGCCGGCCGCCGCTTGTGCTGAGCGAGCTGCTCACGGTGAAGGAAGTGCGCACGGCGCTCGCCTCGTTGTAAGGAGACATCGATGAGCAAAGCCCTGATTCCTGCCTTGACCGCCGTTGGCCTGCTGGCCTTCGGCGCCGCCGCCTTTGCCAATGCCGTGGTCGGCCAGGACGCACCGGCTTTCAAGGCGGTGGATACCAGCGGCAAGCCGGTCCAGCTGGGTGACTATCGCGGCAAGTATGTCGTGCTGGAGTGGGTGAATCCGGGCTGCCCTTACGTTCGCAAGCACTACAGCGGCAACATGCAGGCCACGCAGAAGGAGGCGGTGGCCAAGGGGGTGGTGTGGTTCTCGGTGAGCTCGACCGCGGCCGACGCCTACGACTACAAGGCGCCCGCCGACCTCGCCGCCTGGCTCAAGGGGCAGAACACAGCGTCCACCGCCACGCTGATGGACGACAAGGGCCTCATCGGCAGGGCCTACGGCGCGAAGACCACGCCGCACATGTACGTCATCGATCCGGGCGGGGTGCTCATCTATGCGGGCGCGATCGACGACAAGCCGACCTCGAGGGTGGCCGACATCCAGGGCGCGACGAACTACGTCAAGCAGGCGCTGAGCGAGGCGATGGCCGGCCGCCCGGTGTCGGTGGCCACCACTCGTGCGTACGGCTGCTCGGTCAAGTACAGCAGTTGAGCCTGCGCGGAGCTGAGCACGCCGCGCCGGCTGAGCGGA
The DNA here is from genome assembly GCA_963818175.1 of uncultured beta proteobacterium. Taxonomy (GTDB): domain Bacteria; phylum Pseudomonadota; class Gammaproteobacteria; order Burkholderiales; family Burkholderiaceae_C; genus Caldimonas. The sequence continues at coordinate 142,216 of CAWFRK010000023.1, forward strand.
AGCGACCTGGAGCCCCGCCCTTGGGCGTGGGCGTCGCGGGCCGAGCGCCGGGCCGCCCCAAGCCGGCCGCGCATCCCCTGCGGGGGATCGGCCGAAGTACCCATCGGCCGAGGTGGTCGTCATTCCTCGCGGAAGTCGTCGTGGCAGGCCTTGCAGCTGCGGCCCAGCGCGCCGAAGCTGGCCTTGATCTGCTCAAGGTCGCCGCTCTTGGCCACGGCATTGAGCTTGGTCGCTTCTTCCTGCATCTTCTGCTGGGCGGAGCGGAACTTGTCGCTCTGCTGCCAGACCGCCGGCTTGGCCTTGGTCTTGCCCTTGTCGGACCCGGTGTTCTCGACGAAGCCGATGAAAGGCAGCTTGGAGAGGTATTCGATGTTGGCGGCGCTCTCGGCAGCGATCTTCGGGTCGAAGGGTGCCTTGTTGTTGACCATGGCGCCGAGGCGCCCGGCGTTGAAGCCCATCACGTACATCGCGCTCTGGCGGTACTTGATCGCATCTTCCGGCTTGGCGAACTGGGCCGCGGCAGGCATCGCTGCCACAAGTGCGCCGGCGCCAAGGATGTAGGCAGACAGTTTTCTCATCGTGGTCGCTCCTGAACGAGGAAGGGGAGACTTGCGGGAGAACCGTCCACCCAGCCTTCGGGCACGGCTCGAAGCGGTATACGTGCAAGGGCCAGAGCTTATTCCTTGGTGCGCTCAGGGTGAAATGCAGGTAAAAAGGCCACCTCCCCGACACGGATCGCCTGCATATGAAGGTGCGCATCTGGGATCTGCCGACCCGCCTCTTCCACTGGGCGCTCGTTGCCTGCGTGATCTCGCAGGTCATCACCGCAAGCATCGGCGGCAATGCCATGCAGTGGCACTTTCGAGGCGGCTACACGGTGATCAGCCTGCTCCTGTTCCGGCTCGTATGGGGATTCGTCGGCGGGCGCTGGTCGCGCTTCTCGAGCTTCGTGTACGCGCCGCGCACGGTGCTGGCCTACGTGGGCGGGCGCTCGAACGATCCCATGCACCAGGTGGGCCACAGCCCGCTGGGGAGCCTGTCGGTGCTGGCGATGCTCCTGATCCTCGTCCTGCAGGTGGGCGCGGGCCTCTTTGCGGATGACGAGATCTCCAACCAGGGCCCCCTGGCGAAGCATGTGTCCACCGCACTCAGCCTGGGGCTCACCTCGTACCACAAGAGTGTCGGCAAGTGGATCCTGCTGGCGCTCGTGCTGCTCCACATCGGCGCGATTGCCTTCTATCGGCTCCGAAGAGGGCGGCGCCTTACCCGCGCAATGGTCACTGGAGACATGGATCTTTCCATTGCCGACGTGCCGGCTTCGCGCGACACCGCCGCCAGCCGGATGCTCGCCCTCGTGCTGCTGGTCGCTTGCTTCGCCCTGGTGGAGTGGCTCATCCGCCTGGCGGGGTAGGACTAAACTGGCCCCACCGCGATGCGCCTGCGGGCCCGAGGCCGCGCCCCTTCGATGATCACGCCCGACATACGACTGATCACCCCCGACACGCCCGAATTGCTCGATGCGACGCGCGAGATCCTTCTCGAGTACGCCGCCTCGCTGGGTGTGGACCTCTCCTTCCAGGGTTTCGACGAGGAGCTTCGTTGCCTGCCGGGCGAGTACGCCGCGCCGGACGGGCAACTGCTGCTTGCGTTGGTGGAGGGCGAGGTGGCGGGCTGCGGCGCGATTCGCGCGATCGCCGACGTCGACTACGCCAACGCCTGCGAGATGAAGCGCCTGTACGTGCGCAAGCCGTTCCGGCGCTTCGGCCTCGGCCGCATGCTCGCGCAGGCGCTCATCGACGAGGCGCGGCGCAGCGGCTACTCGGTGATGCTGCTCGACACGCTCGACGAGATGGAGGCCGCGCGCACGCTCTACGAGACCCTGGGCTTCGAGGAGGTGGCGCCTTACTACTTCAACCCGCTGCCCGGTGCCCACTACCTCAAGGCCGAGCTGGACGACAACCCCTCCCGATATTGACCACCCCCGTAGCGCCTTCGGCGCGGAGCCCACCGCAAGAGTCGGCTGACGTGCGTGCGGCTCCAAGCCGACGCAGCGTCGGCTTGGAGGCGCGAGCGCTCTGCCGCCTCTAGCGGCTGGCTCCGCCAGCGGACCGGCGAAGCCGGATCCGCGGCTCCCGCTCTCTGGCACTGGGCTCATGCGTGGGGGGCGCCGGTTCCACGGAATACAGGTTCGCAGGCCGCTTGAACGCGGGCCCGAAATCGCGCACCATGCGGCGACACCTCGGGGGCATTGAAGATGAACGCGTTTCGCCATCTGCTCAAGGCTGCAGGAAGCCACCCTCCCGTCGGCACGTGGATCATGTCCGCCAGCGCCATCGTCGCCGAGGCGATCGGCCATGCCGGCTTCGACTGGGGCGTGATCGACATGGAGCACACGCCCCTGGACACGATGGGCGTCGTCCACATGCTGCAGGCGCTGGCGGCGACCAAGATGGTGCCGGTGGTGCGCGTGCCGTGGAACGACGCAGTGGTGGTCAAGCGCGTGCTCGATGCGGGCGCCACGACGGTGATCTTTCCCTTCGTGCAGGATGGCGAGGAAGCCCGCCGCGCGGTGGCCTCCACGCGCTATGCGCCGCAGGGCATTCGCGGCGTCGCTCCGGGAACGCGCGCTTCGCGCTACGGCACGGCCTACAACTACTTCAAGACGGCCAACGACAACATGGGCGTGATCGTGCAGGTCGAGACGCCGGCGGCGCTCGAGCGGCTCGAGGAGATCGCCTCGGTGCCAGGGGTCGATGCGCATCTTCGTCGGCCCGGGCGACTTGTCGGCCTCGATGGGCTTCCTCGGCGAGCCCACCCATCCGCAGGTGATGGACGCCTGCGCCAAGGCCGCCCAGCGCGCGCGCAAGCTTGGCAAGCCGATCGGCACGGTTGGCGGCACGCCGGACGTGGTCGCGCAGTACCGCGCCATGGGCTTCGACTTCGTGGCGATCGGCTCGGACCTCGGCCTCCTGATGCGCGCCGCCGCGGCCGCACTGTCGGCGCTGAGGACGCAGGACACCGACATCGTCCATTCAGTGACGGCCGGGACCCTGGGCATGAGCGGCGGCCAGGGACGTTGAACCACCCATCGTGAAGGAGACACATGACCGAACCCACGACCCCGATCGAGCTGCGCGCCGGTGCGCTCAGGCTCGCCCTTCGGCCGGACCTCGGCGGCTCGATCGCCGGGCTGTGGCATCGCGACACGCCCGTGCTGCGCTCGACCGAGCCGCAGGCGCTGGATGCGGCTTGCCATTCGGCCTTGTACGCGCTGGTGCCGTTCTCGAACCGCATCGGGTCGGGCCGCTTTCCATGGGCAGGGCAAGCGTGGCAGGCGCAACCCACCCGGGCGGAAGAGCCGCATGCCCTGCATGGGGTGGGGCAGTTGCTCGCCTGGAGCGTGGAGGAACTTGGCCCTGATCGCGCGGTGCTCACGCTCTCGCATGCCGGCGATGCGCTATGGCCTTTTGCCTTCGACGCGATCCAGCACCTCGTGCTGACCGAGGCCGCGTTGGAGCTCACCCTGAGCGTCACCAACCGCGCCGGGCAGCCTGCGCCGATGGGGCTGGGCTGGCATCCGTACTTCCCGCTGCGTCCGCGCAGCCGCATCCATGCCGAACTCGACGGCCGCTGGAACGCCGACGCGAGCCTGCTGCCGACGACGCACGTGGCCCAGCACGGCATCGATGCCGACGTGTCGCACCTCGACTTCGACAACTGCTTCACCGGCTGGCAGGGCGAAGCGCGCATCCGCGACGAAAGGTTCTCGCTGGTGATGACCTCCTCGCTGCGCTACCTCGTCGTCTATACCCCGCGCGACAAGGACTACTTCGCGGTCGAGCCGGTCAGCCACGCCAACAATGCCTTGAACATGCCCGACCCTGCCGCGCAGGGCGTGATCACGCTGCAGCCCGGCGAGACGGCCAGCGCATGGATGAAGCTCGCCCTGAGCGAGGCACGCGGCTGAACCGGCAGTGAAGCTCTTCGAAGTCACGCTCGCCATCGAGCAGCCGGCTCTGCTCGGCGAGTCGCCGATGTGGCATCCGGACGAGCAGGTGCTCTACTACTGCGACATCCCGGGCCACAAGCTGCACCGATTCGATCCGCTCTCGGCGAAGCAGCACACCTGGGAATTCGACACCGATGTGGCCTGCTGCGCTCCGGCGCGGGACGGCACCCTGGTGCTCGGCATGCGGGACGGTCTGTGGCGCTTCGATCCGGCATCGGGACGCCGTACGCAGATCCAGCCACCGCCGTATGACACCGCCACCGAGCGCTTCAACGATGGCAAGTGCGACCCGGCCGGGCGCTTCTGGTGCGGCACCATCTACGAGCCGCGCGATGCGGCGCGGGCGGCGCTGTATTGCCTCGACGCTCGAGCGCAGCTGGCGCGCAAGGCCGGCGACGTGACGGTCTCCAACGGACTGGCCTGGAGTCCCGACGCAGGCACGATGTACTGGTCGGACACCAAGGCGCACACGATCTACGCCTTCGATTTCGATCTGCGAAGCCGGCACGCTGGCCAATCGCCGGGTGTTCGCGCGCTTCGAGCCCAAGCGCGAGGGCCAGCCCCTCGATGACTACGGCGGTCGCCCCGATGGCGCGGCGATGGATGCGCAAGGCAACTACTGGGTCGCCATGTTCGAGGGCTCGCGCCTGCTCCAGTTCTCGCCCTCGGGAGCGCTGCTGCGAGAAGTCAAGCTGCCGGTGCGGTGCGCGACGATGCCGGCCTTCGGTGGCGCGGACCTGAAGACGCTCTATGTCACCACGTCGCGGGAGAAGCGGCCGGCAGCAGAGCTCGAAGCCCAGCCCTGGGCAGGATGCGTACTTCAGATGAAGGTGGAAATCCCCGGCATCGCGACCTGCCGCTACGCCGGCTGAGTCACTCCGCGCTTCCTGAAGACGTTGCGCGGCGGCGCAATGCCCGCTCGCGGATGCGTCGCCCCAGGTCGAATGCGCCAAGCGAGCTTGACGACGAGGTAGCCGAGCGCCGCGCCGAGCACCGCGAACAAGCCCATCCCGACGATCGCGGGCAGGCCGATGGCGTGGATCCACGCCGCGATGGAGCCGCGGTCAGCCGGGATATGGGGCGGAGGAGCGATCACCAGCAGGCTGCCCACGTGATACGCGAGCCACAGCCAGCCGCCGACCGTGAGCGGATTGGTGATGAAGGTGATGGCCGCGGCCACCGGAATGTTGGCGCGCCACCAGACGCAGTGGGCAGTCGCGAAGAGGATCTGCGCAAAGGGGATCGCAAAGGCCCAGAACAAGCCGACCGCCACGCCGCGCGCCGTTGCTTCCGACCTCAACTGCCACAGCTCGGGCGCGAGGACATGCTCCTTGATCGGGCGCAGCCAGCGGCTGCGCGCGAGATCCTCGCGCTTCGGCGCGTGCTTCTTGAGCCACTGCGTCAGCCGATCCTTCGTCCAGCTCATGCAGGCGATCGTCTCATGTCGTCATCGCGCGCATGCAATGCCCGCACTGCCACATGCCCGCGGCGGGCCAAGAAACCCGCGGGTGAGGGGCGCGCTGGCCGGATGGGGGTTTCCTCGTATAATCCCGTGGCTTTGCCGCAACCGATTTGTAACTTTCATCACATGACCGACCGATTGCACCTGGACGGCCATGAAGACGAAGAAGGTGCGGCCGAGGAAGCGCCGTTCAAGCTCCTGACGCGAGAAGAAGCCCAGGCCTTGAGCGCGAAGCACCCGCCGGTCTCTCCCTGGCGGGTCGTCATGGCCCAGGCCATGGCGGGGTTGGTGGTCACGCTGCTCGCGTACGTGATCACCGGCAAGGGTGAGGCGGCCTGGTCCGCGCTGTACGGCGCGGCCGCCGTGGTGGTGCCGGGCGCCTTGTTGGCGCGCGGCATGACCCGACGAACCAGCAGGGGGGATCCGGGCTCATTGGTGTTCGGATTCATGCTGTGGGAGTTTGTGAAGATCGCGCTGGCGGTCGCCATGCTGGTGGCCGCTGCAAAAGTTGTGCCCAACCTGAGCTGGCCAGCCTTGCTGGTGGCGATGGTGGTGTGCATGAAAGTGAACTGGCTGGCCCTGCTGCTGCTGGGACGGTCGAAGAACAACCAGTCGCGTAGCGACAACCGTTGACGAGAAGAGACGATGGCTGCCGAAGGACACGCACCGACCGCGGGTGAATACATCCAACACCACTTGCAGCACTTCCAGAACCGTGTGCAGGATGGCATCGCCAACTTCTCGTTGACCGAGCCGGTGTTCAAGCTGGATTCACTGTTCTGGGCCACCCTGCTGGGCGCGCTCGGCTGCTTCATCCTCTGGCGCGTTGCCACGCGCGTCACCTCCGGTGTCCCCGGCCGCTTCCAGGCCGCGATCGAGTTCCTGGTCGAGATGGTCGACACCCAGGCCAAGGGCATCATCCACAACGAAACCTCGCGTCGGGCGGTTGCCCCGCTTGCGCTACTCGCTTTCGTCTGGATCTTCCTGATGAACGCGATGGACCTGCTGCCGCTGGACCTCATCCCCAACCTGTGGGCGTGGATCCACGGCGCTACCGGCCGCGATCCGAGCCACGCCTACATGCGCATCGTGCCCACTGCCGACCTGTCCATCACGCTCGGCTGCTCGATCACCGTGCTGCTGGCCTGCATCTACTACAACATCAAGATCAAGGGCCTGGGCGGCTGGGTGAAGGAGCTGTTCTCCGCGCCTTTCCATGCCCACGGCTTCGCCGCCATCCTGCTGGCGCCGGTCAACTTCCTGCTCCAGATCATCGAGTTCGCCGCCAAGACGATCTCGCACGGCATGCGGTTGTTCGGCAACATGTTCGCCGGCGAACTGCTGTTCATGCTGATCGCGCTGATGGGCGCGGTGGGCGTGGCTTCCCTGGGAGGGGTGTTCCTGTGGATCGGCCATGTCATCGCCGGTACCGCCTGGGCCATCTTCCACATCCTGATCATCACGCTGCAGGCCTTCATCTTCATGATGCTGACGCTCGTGTACGTGGGTCAGGCTCACGACAAGCATTGATCGCACCAGCGTTCCTGTCGCAAGGTTTCCTCTTCTTCTTTCATTTCCGTCCGTCAACTTTCCTCTACAAATAGGAGCAATCATGGAAAACGTGTTGGGTCTCGTCGCGCTGGCTTGCGGTCTGATCATCGGTCTGGGCGCCATCGGTGCCTGTATCGGTATCGCCCTGATGGGTGGCAAGTACCTCGAAGCATCGGCCCGTCAACCCGAGTTGATGAACGAACTGCAGACCAAGATGTTCCTGCTGGCCGGCCTGATCGACGCTGCTTTCCTGATCGGCGTGGGTATCGCCATGCTGTTCGCCTTCGCCAACCCGTTCGTGATCGCCGGCTGATCGGTCTTTCTCGCCGTTATTTCCAGTACTAACCGAGAAAGGTCGAAGCCGTGAATCTGAACGCAACACTGCTTGCTCAGATCGTCGTCTTCGCGATCCTCTGGTGGTTCACGATGAAATTCGTGTGGCCGCCCATCACGAAGGCGCTCGACGATCGCGCAAAGAAAATTGCCGACGGTCTGGCAGCGGCTGACAAAGCCAAGGCCGAACTGAACAACGCAAACAAGCGCGTCGAGGAACAGCTCGCCCAAACCCGCGACGAGGCCACCCGTCGCCTGGCCGACGCCGAGAAGCGCGCCCAGGCCATCATCGAAGAGGCCAAGAAACGGGCTGACGAAGAGGGTGCCAAGATCATCGCCAATGCCAAGGCCGAGGCCGAGCAGCAGGTGATCTCCGCCCGCGAGGCCTTGCGCGAGGACGTGGCCGCCCTGGCGGTCAAGGGCGCCGAGCAGATCCTCAGGCGCGAAGTCAACGCCGGCGTCCATGCCGAGCTGTTGGGTCGCCTGAAGATGGAGCTCTGATCATGGCTGAGCTGGCAACCATCGCACGTCCCTACGCCGAGGCTCTCTTCGAGGTCGCGCGCAAGGGTGACCTGAACCAGTGGGCCGAGCAGGTCGACGCGCTGGCGCAAATCGCCTCCGACGAGACGCTGCGCCAGTTCGCCGACAACCCGAAGGTGAGCGAGTCCGACGGTGTTCGACGTGATCACCGTCGGCGGCGCGCGCGCCCTTGCTCGACGGCGTGAAGAACTTCCTTCGCACGCTGATCGAGAACGGTCGCCTGGACACCCTGCCGGCGGTCGCAGCCCAGTTCCATGCCCTCAAGAACGCCGAGTCCGGCGTGGCCGACGCGAAGGTGTACAGCGCCTTCCCGATCGAGTCCGCGCAGCTCGGCGAACTGGTGCAGGTGCTGGAAAAGCGCTTCGGCCGCAAGCTGCAGCCCTCGGTCGAGGTCGAGCCCGACCTGATCGGCGGCGTGCGCGTGGTGGTCGGCGACGAGGTGCTCGACACCTCGGTCAAGGCCCGCTTGGATCGCATGAAGGTGGCGCTGACCGCTTGAGGTTCAGCCCCGAAAAATACGCGCCGGTGCCGCTGCAAGCGGCTTTCCGGACTTCTCGGGGCGAGAGCCCGAGTCAGGCAAGTTCCTGCCGAGTCGCAAGTGACGAAGCAGGGAACATGACTGGGAGAATGCAATGCAACTGAATCCCGCAGAAATTTCTGAACTGATCAAGAGCCGCATCGAAGGTCTCGGCGCGGCCGCGGACATCCGCAACCAGGGCACCGTGGTCTCCGTGACGGACGGCATCGTCCGTGTCCATGGCCTGTCCGACGCGATGCAGGGCGAGATGCTCGAATTCCCGGGCAACACCTTCGGCCTCGCGCTCAACCTCGAACGCGACTCCGTGGGCTCGGTGATTCTGGGCGAATACGAGCACATCTCCGAAGGCGACACGGTCAAGTGCACGGGCCGCATCCTCGAAGTGCCCGTCGGCCCCGAGCTGATCGGCCGCGTGGTCAACGCGCTCGGCCAGCCGATCGACGGCAAGGGCCCGATCAACGCCAAGATGACGGACGTGATCGAGAAGGTCGCTCCCGGCGTGATCGCGCGTCAATCCGTGTCGCAGCCGCTGGCCACCGGCCTGAAGTCGATCGACTCGATGGTGCCGATCGGCCGTGGCCAGCGCGAGCTGATCATCGGCGACCGCCAGACCGGCAAGACGGCCGTGGCGATCGACACGATCATCAACCAGAAGGGCCAGGGCGTGACCTGCGTCTACGTCGCGATCGGCCAGAAGGCTTCGTCGATCAAGAACGTGGTGCGCGCGCTCGAAGCCAACGGCGCGATGGAATACACCATCGTCGTGGCCGCCCCGGCCTCCGACTCCGCCGCGATGCAGTACGTGTCGGCCTACTCCGGCTGCACGATGGGCGAGTACTTCCGCGATCGCGGCGAGGACGCGCTGATCGTCTATGACGACCTGTCCAAGCAGGCCGTCGCCTACCGCCAGGTCTCGCTGCTGCTGCGCCGCCCGCCGGGCCGCGAAGCCTTCCCCGGCGACGTGTTCTATCTCCACAGCCGCCTGCTCGAGCGCGCCGCTCGCGTGAACGCCGACTACGTCGAGAAGTTCACCAACGGCGAAGTCAAGGGCAAGACCGGCTCGCTCACCGCGCTGCCGATCATCGAGACGCAAGCCGGCGACGTGTCCGCCTTCGTGCCGACCAACGTGATCTCGATCACCGACGGCCAGATCTTCCTGGAAACCAACCTGTTCAACGCCGGCGTGCGTCCCGCCATCAACGCGGGCATCTCGGTGTCGCGAGTCGGTGGGGCAGCCCAGACCAAGCTGATCAAGGGCCTGTCCGGCGGTATCCGTACCGACCTGGCGCAGTACCGTGAGCTGGCCGCGTTCGCGCAGTTCGCTTCCGACCTCGACGCCGCCACCCGCAAGCAGCTCGACCGCGGTGCCCGCGTGACCGAGCTGCTCAAGCAGGCCCAGTACTCGCCGCTGCCGATCAGCCTGATGGGCGCGACGCTGTTCGCCGTCAACAAGGGCTTCCTGGACGACGTGGACGTCAAGAAGGTGCTCGCCTTCGAACACGGCCTGCACCAGTACCTCAAGGCCAGCCACGCTGCGCTGCTCGCCAAGCTCGACAAGGAGAAGGCCCTGGACAAGGACGCCGAGGCCGAGCTGACCGAAGCGATCACCTCGTTCAAGAAGTCCTTCGCCTGAGACGCCAACGGCTGAACCACAAGGAGCACCGTCATGGCGGCAGGCAAGGAAATACGCGGCAAGATCAAGTCGGTGGAGAGCACCAAGAAGATCACCAAGGCCATGGAAATGGTCGCCGCATCCAAGATGCGCAAGGCGCAGGATCGGATGCGTTCGGCCCGTCCGTATGCCGACAAGATCCGCAACGTCACGGCCAACCTGGCGAAGGCCAACCCCGAGTACAAGCACCCGTTCATGGTGACGCAATCGGCTGCCAAGCAGGTTGGCGTGATCGTCGTGACCACGGACAAGGGCTTGTGCGGCGGATTGAACACCAACGTGCTGCGCGCCGTCACCCAGAAGCTCAGGGAGCTCGAGGGCGAGGGCATCAAGGCGCAGACGGTGGCCGTCGGCAACAAGGGCCTGGGGTTTCTCAACCGCATCGGCGCGAACGTGGTCTCGCAGATCACCCAGCTCGGTGACACGCCGCACCTCGACCGCCTGATCGGGCCGGTCAAGGTGCTGCTCGACGAGTACGCAGCGGGCAAGCTCGATGCCGTCTACCTGTCGTATACCCGCTTCATCAACACGATGAAGCAGGAGCCGGTGGTCGAGCAGCTGCTGCCTCTGGAGGCTCACAGGCTGCAGGCCAGGTCCGAGGCTGAAGGGGGCGAGCACGGCTGGGACTACCTCTACGAGCCGGACCCGCAAACCGTGATCGAAGAGCTGCTCGTGCGCTATGTCGAGGCGCTGATCTACCAGGCCGTGGCCGAGAACATGGCTTCGGAGCAGTCGGCGCGGATGGTGGCCATGAAGGCCGCTACCGACAACGCCGGCACCCTGATCAACGAGCTCAAGCTCGAATACAACAAGACGCGTCAGGCAGCGATCACGAAGGAACTCTCCGAGATCGTGAGCGGTGCGGCGGCCGTGTGACGGCACCAGCGCAGTCAGCATCAACGAATATTTGATTGAAGGAACGAAAAATGGCTGAAGGCAAGATCGTTCAGTGCATCGGCGCCGTGGTGGACGTGGAATTCCCGCGTGACGCGATGCCCAAGGTGTACGACGCCCTCAAGATGGAAGGCACCGAGCTGACCCTCGAGGTGCAGCAGCAACTCGGCGACGGCGTGGTGCGCACCATCGCGCTGGGCTCCTCCGACGGCCTGCGCCGCGGCATGATGGTGCAAAGCACCGGCGCGCCCATCTCCGTGCCGGTCGGCAAGGCCACGCTCGGCCGCATCATGGACGTGCTCGGTCGCCCGATCGACGAGCGCGGCCCGGTGAGCGACGAGCTCACCGCCTCGATCCACCGCAAGGCGCCCGCCTACGACGAGCTGAGCCCCTCGCAGGAACTGCTCGAGACCGGCATCAAGGTGATCGACCTGATCTGCCCGTTCGCCAAGGGCGGCAAGGTGGGCCTGTTCGGCGGCGCCGGCGTGGGCAAGACCGTGAACATGATGGAGCTCATCAACAACATCGCCAAGGCTCACTCGGGCCTGTCGGTGTTCGCGGGCGTGGGCGAGCGTACCCGCGAGGGCAACGACTTCTATCACGAGATGGCCGAATCGGGCGTCGTCAAGCTCGACAACCTGGGCGAGTCCAAGGTGGCGATGGTCTATGGCCAGATGAACGAGCCCCCGGGCAACCGCCTGCGCGTCGCGCTGACCGGCCTCACGATCGCCGAGTCCTTCCGCGACGAGGGCCGCGACGTGCTGTTCTTCGTGGACAACATCTACCGCTTCACCCTGGCCGGCACCGAGGTGTCCGCGCTGCTGGGCCGCATGCCTTCGGCCGTGGGCTACCAGCCGACGCTGGCCGAGGAAATGGGCCGCCTGCAGGAGCGCATCACCTCCACCAAGGTGGGCTCGATCACCTCGATCCAGGCCGTTTACGTGCCTGCCGATGACTTGACCGACCCGTCGCCCGCCACCACCTTCGCCCACCTGGACGCCACCGTGGTGCTGTCGCGCGACATCGCCTCGCTGGGCATCTATCCGGCCATCGACCCGCTGGACTCCACCAGCCGCCAGGTCGACCCGAACGTGGTCGGCGAAGAGCACTACGAAACGACCCGCACGGTGCAGGCGGTGCTGCAGCGCTACAAGGAACTGCGCGACATCATCGCGATCCTGGGCATGGACGAGCTGTCGCCGGAAGACAAGCTGGCCGTGGCCCGCGCCCGCAAGATGCAGCGTTTCCTGTCGCAGCCCTTCCACGTGGCCGAGGTGTTCACCGGCTCGCCCGGCAAGTACGTGCCCCTGAAGGAAACCATCCGCGGCTTCAAGATGATCATCAACGGCGAGTGCGACAGCCTCCCCGAGCAGGCCTTCTACATGGTCGGCACCATCGATGAGGCCTTCGAAAAGGCCAAGAAGCTCCAGTAAGCGGCAAGCACTCAAGCGAGACCGAGCATGGCAACCATTCACGTTGACGTCGTTTCCGCCGAGGAGTCGATCTTCTCCGGCGAGGCGAAATTCGTCGCGCTGCCGGGCGAGGCGGGCGAACTGGGGATCCTTCCCCAGCACACGCCGCTGATCACGCGCATCAAGCCGGGCGCGGTTCGCATCGAGCGCGCCGACACCGGCGAGGAAGAGTTCGTCTTCGTCGCCGGCGGCATCCTCGAGGTGCAGCCCAATGCCGTGACCGTGCTGGCCGACACCGCGATCCGCGGCAAGGACCTGGACGAAGCCAAGGCCACCGAAGCCAAGCGCGCGGCCGAAGAGGCGATGAAGAACGCCACCAGCGACATCGACTTCGCCAAGGCGCAGAGCGAATTCGCGGCGATGGCCGCGCAGATCGCTGCGCTGCGCAAGTACCGCAAGAAGTAAGCCTGCAGCATGGTGCTGCCGCCCAGGCGGCGCACCGTCCTGGACAACGCCCGCGCGCTCTCGCCGCGGGCGTTGTTGTTTGTGGGTCCTTCAGCCCAGGTGCGCGATGTCCGGAAGTTCGTTGGGATTGATCTGGCCCGGCGCGAGGGGGAAGTGGCGCTGCAGCAGGCCATCGACCGCATCGATGGCAGCCGCCAGACCTTGCTCGAAGCGCCCCGCCTTGAAGGCCGCCGACATGCCGTCGACGATCGCCGCCCATTGCTCCGGCGGCACGTGGCGGCTCAGGCCGCGGTCGGCCACGATCTCGATGCGGTGCTCGGCCAGCAGCAGGTAGATCAGCACGCCGTTGTTGTTCTCGGTGTCCCAGACCTTGAGCTTGCCGAACATCGTGACGGCGCGCTCGCGCGGCGGTGGCGTCGCGCCAGAGGTAGCTCAGCGGCAGGCCTGCCTCGACGCACAGGCGGATCTCGCCGCTGTGCCGCAGCTCGCTTTCACGCACGCGTGCCTCCAGGCGCTGCAAGTGCGTCGGCGGCCCAGTGCGCGCCGGACATCGTCTTCGTCGAGCCAGCGGTGCTTGAGGATGCGCGTCAGCTTGTTCATGCCTTGCACCTTCACCATCCGCCCGAGGCGCCGCCGCCGCCGAAATCGCCACCGCCACCGGATGAGAAGCCGCCCCGCCACCGCCGCCACCAGCCGCCGCCACCCCAGCCGCCGCCGCCGCCCCAGATCACCGGGCCGCCGGAATAGCCGCGGCCTGCCCGGCGGCCCGCGCCGATGCCGAGCACGAGCACCAGGATCAAGGCCACCACGGCCACGCCGAGTGCGATGCCCAGGCTTGCGGTGAACCACCAGCCCAGGGCGCCGGCTGCGCCGCCCGTGAGCATCGAGCCGAGCTTGCGCCCGAAGATGCTGGTGATCATCACGCCGATGATGGGCACCGCCACCATCAGGAAGACCGCCATGTCGGAGAACTGCGTGCCGGCCTCGGCGCGATCGGCGGCGGGCACCGGGAGCGCCTCGCCGGTGATGAGCGCCATCAGCTGGTCGACCCCGGCGTTGAGCCCGCCGGCGAAATCGCCCTGGCGGAAGGCCGGCGTGATCGCGCGGTCGATGACTCTTCTCGCGGCCAGGTCGGGGATGGCGCCTTCGAGTGTCTTGGCCACCTCGATGCGCACGCGCCTGTCGTTCTTGGCGACGACGACGAGCAGGCCGTCGCCCACCTCGCGGCGGCCGATCTTCCATGTGTCGGCGACGCGCTGTGCATAGGAGGCGATGTCTTCCGGCGCCACGGTCGGCACCAGCAGCACGACGATCTGGCTGCCGCGCTCGCGTTCGATAGCGTTCCAGCTTGGCTTCGAGCGCGCTGCGCTGCGCTTCGCTCAGCGTGCCGGTCTGGTCGATCACGCGTGCCGACAAGGGCGGGACGGGAAGCACGTCTTGCGCATGCGCGGCTGCCGCGACCACGCACAGCAGCAGCGAGAAGAGGGCGCGCAGGGCGATCGCCCAGGCACGCGCGATGCGCTCGAAGGCCACGGAACGCCTAGCGCGACGCGCCGAAATCCACCTTCGGCGGGGCAGAGATCGCCGCCTCGTTCGCGACGCTGAAATTCGGCTTGACGTCGTAGCTGAAGACCATCGCCGTCAGGTTGGTCGGGAAGCTGCGCGCGAGCACGTTGTATTCCTGCACTGCCTTGATGTAGCGGTTGCGCGCCACGGTGATGCGGTTCTCGGTGCCTTCGAGCTGGACCCTCAGGTCCTGGAAGCCCTGGTTCGCCTTGAGGTTGGGATAGCTTTCGCTCACGGCCATCAGCCGCGAGAGCGCCGAACTCAATTCGCCCTGCGCCTGCTGGAAGCGGTTGAATGCCTCGGGGTTGTTGAGCGTCTCGGGCGTCACCTGGATCGAGGTGGCCTTGGCACGGGCCTCGATCACGCGCGTCAGCGTTTCCTGCTCGAAGTTCGCCTCGCCCTTCACGGTGTTGACGATGTTCGGGATGAGGTCGGCGCGCCGCTGGAACTGGTTCAGCACTTCCGACCAGGCGGCCTTGGTCTGCTCGTCCAGGCGCTGGAAGTCGTTGTAGCCGCAGCCGCTCAGGCTCAGCACGGCGAAGAGCGTGGCGATCCACAAGGTCAAGGTGCGCTTCATGAGGGCTCCGGAAGTTGGATGCGTCGGCGCGGAATCATCTGCATCGCCACCGCGTCGGTCAAGCGAGGGATGACAGCCCCTCGCCCGGCGGGTACGCCGTGTCGAGTCGTCCCCGAGGGTCGACAGAGTGCGGGCCGGCTTGGGCGGCCCGGCGCTCGGCCCGCGACGCCCACGCCCTGGGCGGGGCTCCGGCTGGCAGCGGCGCGCACTCGGGCCGCTACGATCCAGCGATGACCAGCCTGAACCTCGCATCCGTGTTTCTGCTCGGTGCTGCCGGTTCGCTCGGCAGCGCCTTGTTGGAGCGCCTGCTCGCCGAGCCGGGTGGCGGGCCCGTCTTCGTGGCCACCCGAGAATTGCTCAACGTCGGCATCCGGGGCCTGCAGGAAGTGCGGATCGATGTCTCCCTGCCCGCTGCCCACGCTTCGTGCCGATTGCGCCGTGCTCGTCTACGACCGGCCGCGCTTTTCGAACGGCCGGGACGACGCCTTCTGGTGCCCCCGGCCGGAGGATCTCCTGCCCGTGGCGCAATGGCTGCGCGCCTGCGGCATCGGCGTGCTGGCCGTGGTGATGCCGCATGCACCCTCGACCCTGCCCGAAGCGCTGAAGCAAGGCCTCGCCAACCTCGACGAAGAGGCGGTGACGATGCTCGACTTCGAGCGCCTGCTGTTCGTGCGCTCTGCGCAACGACCCGCGCAGCTGCGCTCCGGTTCGCAACTGGAGCGCCTGGCGCACTGGATGCTCTCGCAGCTGCACCTCATGGTGCCGCAGCGCGAACAGCCCGTGCGCCCGGCCAAGGTGGCCGAGTTCGTCTGCCAGGCGCTCGCGCACTTGCCCCGCGCCCGCCCCGGAACCTGGGTGGCGAGGCCGGAGCTGGTGTGGGAGGCCTCGCAGACCGAGGCCGTGGACGAGCTGGTGGTGCGCTGGCTCGAGTTGCCCACCTAATTGCGTGAACTGACTCCAGCGAGCGGGAGCCGCGGATCCGGCTTCGGCGGTGCCGCAGGCGCTAGGGGGTGGTCCGGTTCATACAATGCGCGGATGCCTTCCCCGCTCCAGAACGACACCTTCCTGCGCGCGCTGCTGCGCCAGCCGACCGACTACACCCCCATCTGGCTGATGCGCCAGGCCGGCCGCTACCTGCCCGAGTACAACGCCACGCGCAGCCGCGCCGGCAGCTTCATGGGCCTGGCCACCAACCCCGATTTCGCCACCGAGGTGACGCTCCAGCCGCTGGAGCGCTATCCGCTCGATGCCGCCATCCTGTTCAGCGACATCCTCACCGTGCCCGACGCCATGGGCCTGGGCCTGAGCTTCGCGGTCGGCGAAGGGCCGCGCTTTGCCACCACGGTGCGCGACGAAGCGGCCGTCGATCGCCTCGCCGTGCCCGACATGGCCAAGCTCCAATATGTGTTCGACGCCGTCGCCAGCATCCGCAAGGCGCTCGACGGCAAGGTGCCGCTGATCGGCTTTTCCGGCAGCCCCTGGACGCTGGCCTGCTACATGGTCGAAGGCAGCGGCTCGGACGACTACCGACAGGTCAAGACGCTGATGTACAAGCGCCCCGACCTGATGCACCGGATCCTCGCCATCAACGCCGATGCGGTCGCGGCCTATCTCAACGCCCAGATCGAGGCGGGCGCGCAGGCCGTGATGGTGTTCGACTCCTGGGGCGGCGTCCTCGCCGACGGCGCCTTCCAGCGCTTCAGCCTGGCCTACACGCAGCGCGTGCTGAAGCAGCTCAAGAAGGAGCACGACGGCCAGCGCATTCCGCGCATCGTCTTCACCAAGGGCGGCGGCCTGTGGCTGGAAGAGATCGCCGCCAGCGATACCGATGCCGTGGGTGTCGACTGGACGGTGAACCTCGGCCAGGCGCGCGCTCGCGTGGGACATCGCGTCGCCCTCCAGGGCAACCTCGATCCCAACGTGCTGTTTGCCGATCCGGAGCAGATCCGCGCTGAAGTCGCACGGACCCTTGAAAGCTTCGGACCGCCACGCAACGCCGATGGCAGCCACTGCGGCCATGTGTTCAATCTCGGCCATGGCATCAGCCAGTTCACGCCGCCGGAAAGCGTGTCCGTTCTGGTCGATGCGGTGCATGAATACTCGCGTCGCCAGCGCCAGTGATGAACTTTCCCGGGTAACTGGACGCATGTCCGCACGAAGCGTCAGGCAACTCGGAAAAACCCCCAAAAGCAACACTTGCACTTGACTTATCCCCACATTGGGCCGCCCGATGTAACCAGTTGCTAGATGCTGCAGTGAAGCATTCTCAAGTAACAAGCCTGCCGTAAGTCATTGATTTTCAATGCATCTGTGAAATGCATATCGAGGCGTCAAATGGCCCAAACGCGCGCCCCACAAGCATTTACGGCGCGTTTGCGCAGGTTGCCCACAAAGTTTTCCACAGCTTCTGTGGAGCGTTTGAAAAGACCTTGCAGATCAAGCGTTTAGGCGGCATTGCTGAACCGAACTCTCAAATTAGTGCAGATGTGAATGACTGACCTGGTTCCGGTTGCCGTCGTCGTGGATGCGCCCCAGCACAGCACCGTGCGTGGGGCGTTGAGCTACCTGGGCGACCCACTTTGGCCCGCAGGTACGCTGGTGCAGGTGCCTCTCGGCCGACGGACGGTTTGCGGGGTGCTCTGGCCTGGCGAAGCCGCAGTGCCGACGCCAGACCTCCAGTTGCGCGCCGTGACCCAGGCCATCGGCAGCCTGCCGCCACTGCCTGCCGCATGGTGCGAGCTGGTTCGGTTCGCGGCTGCCTACTATCAGCGCAGCATCGGCGAGGTGGCGCTGGCGGTGCTGCCGCCGGAGTTGCGCAAGCTCGACGACAAGCAGCTCGCATCCCGGCTCAAGAAGCTCGAGAAGCTGGCCGCGGCCGACGGACCGGCACCGCAGATGCCGCAGTTGACGCCCGAGCAGCAGGCCGCGCTCGATGGCTTGCAGGACGAGCATGGCCGGCCCGTCCTGCTGCACGGCAGCACCGGCAGCGGCAAGACCGAGGTCTACCTGCGCGCCGTCGCCCGCACGCTGGAGGGCGGAAGACAGGCGCTGGTGCTGGTGCCGGAAATCAACCTGACTCCGCAGCTCGAAGCCCGATTTCGCCGAGCGCTTTCCGGGCCGCCTGATCGTGTCCCTGCACAGCGGTCTCACGCCGGCACAGCGGCTCAAGCACTGGCTGGCGGCCCACCTGGGCCGCGCCGACATCGTGCTCGGCACGCGGCTGGCGGTGTTCTGCTCCATGCCGCGCCTCGGGCTGATCGTGGTCGACGAGGAGCACGACCCGTCCTACAAGAGCCAGGAAGGCGCCCGTTACTCGGCGCGCGACCTCGCGATCTATCGCGGCAAGCTCGAAGGCGCCACGGTGATCCTGGGCTCGGCCACGCCATCGCTCGAAAGCTGGCACCAGGCCGAGCGCGGACGCTACCGGCGCCTTTCCATGCCCACGCGGATCGGCGGGGGCGCCTTGCCGAAGGTGCGCTTCATCGACATGAACCACGTCGCCAAGGAGGTGGCGCGCAACGCGGCGCTCTCGCCGGCCCTGGTCGCGGCCCTGCAGGATCGAATCAGCCGTGGCGAGCAGAGCCTGGTGCTCCTCAACCGGCGCGGCTATGCGCCGGTGCTCGAATGCGTGGACTGCGGCTGGAAGAGCGGTTGCCCCCATTGCAGCGCCTGGCGCGTGTTCCACCGCGTGGACCGGACGCTGCGTTGCCACCACTGCGGCTTCACCGTGAGGGTGCCGCGCGCCTGCCCGGACTGCGGCAATGCCGACATCCAGCCGGTGGGCCGCGGCACCGAGCGCCTCGAAGAGCAGCTGGCCGTGGCCTTGCCTGGGGCGAGGGTGGCGCGCATCGACGCGGACACCACGCGACTCAAGGGAACGCTGGAGGCCCAGCTGGCCAGCGTGCATGCCGGCGAGGTGGACGTCCTGGTCGGCACGCAGATGGTCGCGAAGGGCCATGACTTCCGGCGCGTCACCCTGGTGGCCGCCGTGAACCCGGACTCTGCCCTGTTCAGCAGCGACTTCCGGGCCGGCGAGCGGCTGTTCTCGCTGCTGATGCAGGCGGCAGGCCGGGCCGGGCGCGATGCGGAACAGGCCGCGCGCAGCGAGATGCTGATCCAGACCTGGCAGCCGACACATTCGCTCTACACCGCCTTGCGCAACCACGACTTCGAGGCCTTCGCGGCCGCCCAGCTCGGCGAACGCGAGATGGCAGGGATGCCGCCTCATGCCCATCTGGCGCTGCTGCGCGCCGAAGGGCGCACGCAGGAGGCAGCGCAGGATTGGCTGAACGCCGCCGCCACATCAGGCTCGACTCGATAGGCGGCTTGCCGGAGGGCGTCGCCCTCTATCCACCGGTGCCGATGAGCGTGGCCCGCGTGGCCAACGTGGAGCGCGCACAGATGCTGGTGGAATCGGCCTCGCGGCCGCTCCTGCAGCGCTTTCTCGCGCAGTGGCTCCCGGAGCTGCACGCGCTGCGCGCCGAACACAAGGGCCTGGTGCGCTGGGCAGTGGATATCGATCCGCTGGCCATCTGACGCTCCAGGTCCGAACGCCGCTATTCCCAACCCTCGCCGGGCTGGCTGGCCCGCTCGCGGCGCTTGGCCTCGAAGCCGGCGGTAGCGCCCGTGATGGCGGCCTTGAGATCGGTGAGCGGGCGCAAGGAATCGAGCCGCATCGACTGCTCGACGTGATCGATGTGCTCGCGGGCCAGGCCGACCGCGCCGGCCACGTCGCGCCGCTCGATCGCCCGCACGATGTGGCCATGCTCATCATGCGAGGTGGTGGCCGAGCCCAGCGACTGGTACACGAGCAGGATCAGCGACGAGCGGGCGCTCAGGTTCTGGGTGATCTCCGTCACCACCGAGTTGCCGGCGATGCGGGCCAGCTCGACATGGAAGTCGCCCAGCAGGTAGGTGCGCCGTGCCGCGTCGGCCGAGCTGACCGCCTCCTGCTCGGCTTGCACATGAGTCTTGAGCCGATCGATCTGCGCCACGGTGGCATTCGGAATCCAGTCGGCCAGGAGCTGCGACTCCAGCATGCGGCGCGCGGCGAAGACCTCGCGGGCCTCTTCGGCGGTGGGCACCGCCACGAAGGCGCCCCGGTTGGATGCGACATCGACCAGCCGCGCCTGGCTCAAGCGGATCAGCGCTTCGCGCACCAGGGTTCGCGAAGCGCCGAAGATCTCGCCGAGCGTGCGCTCCTTGAGCTGCGTGCCCGGCGCCAGGCGGTGCTGGATGATGGCCGCGTACAGCGCATCGGCGATGCGGTCCGCGCTCGAGACCTGCTCGGCGCCATCGGCCAGCGAGATGAGCTCTTCCGCCCCGGGGTCGCCTTCACCCGGCGCATCGGTGTGCTTGCGGGCGAGGGCCAGGGCCAGGGCGAGAGAGACCATTGCTTTGCGTCAGCTTGGATCAGGTGGTGCTGCGATCGGCCGCCAGGGGTTGCACGACCGGCTCGACGGGATGTGCCAGGACTTCCTCGCCTTCAGTGTGCCGGTTGAGCACGCGACGCGCCTGGGCGATGTCGATATCGCCTTCCCATTTTGCAACCGCCACCGTCGCCACGCAGTTGCCCACCAGGTTGGACAGCGCCCGGGCGATGCCCATGAACCAGTCCACCGAGAGCACCAGCACCAGGCCGATGGCGGGGATGGCCGGGAAGGCGCCCAGCGTGGCCGCGAGGATCACGATGGCCGAGCCCGGCACCCCGTGCGCGCCCTTGGAGGTGACCATCGCGATGCCCAGGATGGTGAGCAGGTCCATCATCGACAGCGGCGTATTGGTGGCCTGCGCGATGAACACCGCCGCGAGCGTCAGGTAGATGGAGAAGCCGTCGAGGTTGAACGAGTAGCCGGTCGGGATGACCAGGCCCACGGTCGAATCCTTGATGCCCATGGCTTCGAGCTTGCGCATGATCTGCGGCAGCACGCTGTCCGACGAGGCCGTGCCCAGCACGATCATCAGCTCCTCGCGCAGGTAGCGCACGAACTTGAAGATCGACAGGCCGCACCAGAATCGCAGGATCGCGCCCAGCACCACGAAGACGAACAGGAAGGCGGCCAGGTAGAACAGCGCGACCAGGCCAGCGAGCTTCTGCACCGACTCGATGCCGTACTTGCCCGTGGTGAACGCGATGGCGCCGAAGACGCCCAGCGGCGCGAGCTTGATGATGAACAGCATCATCTTGAAGAACACGTCCGACACCTTGGCAATGCCATCGGCGATGCCGCGCGCCGGGGCGCCGATCAGCGACAGCGCCGCGCCGAACAGGATGGACACCAGCAGCACCTGCAGGATGTCGCCCTTGGCGAAGGCGTCGAAGATGGTGTTGGGGACGATGCCGAGGAAGAAGTCGGTGGTCGTCTTCAGGCTCTTGGCGTTGGAGGCGTAGGTCGAGATCGAGGCCGCATCCAGCGAGTTCGGGTCGATGTTCATGCCCGACGCCCGGCTTGAGCCAGAAGGCCAGGGCGATGCCGAGGGCCAGCGCGATGGTCGTGACCAGTTCGAAGTAGACGACCGCCTTGACGCCCACGCGGCCGACCTTCTTGAGGTCGCCTGCGCCCATCATTCCAGTGACCACCACGCAGAACACGATGGCCGGGATGATCATCTTGATCAGCTTGATGAAGCCGTCGCCCAGCCACTTGAGCGAGACGGCGAAGTCGGGCCAGAGAACGCCTACGGCGATGCCGAGCACCAGCGCGATCACCACGCGCCCGAACAGTGAGTTGAAGAAACGGAACACAGGACTCTCCGATTATGAGGGATAGGAGGGTGAGAGTCCACCGGCTCCGGCCGTCGCCTGGGGATGACTCTCCTGCCTTTGTCAGCTGGCAAGACAAGTTTAGGAATGGAATGCCGTTTGGTATGCCAAATTTGCTAGGGGATTTCCCTGGCTCGGGATGGCTCTGCTCCGATCAGTCCAGCAGGTGCAGATATTGATCGGCCGTTTGGCGCACGTATCGCTGGTGACCGAACCGGGCTTTGCCGCATGCCGCACCTGGATAGGCCTCGCTGAGGGGATCGCGAATTTCAGCGCGCTGCCGTGCATTACTTGACATTCGATCTCCTCCTCTCACTCCTTTGGGTGAATCTCGCCTGTCGCCAAGCACGGCAAAGTGCGCCGCTTGCGTCCTTGCGATCGAACCTTGAGGACGCGCGGCTTCCTCCTTCCGAGGCTTGATTGGCCTCCACAACATCATGAACGCGAATACCCGACGTCGGTTTGCACTGCCGGCACTGCTGTCTGTTTCTATGCGGAATCTGAAGGCACTCGGAAATACCAGTGCCTTGAGCCTCTCACTTTTGCTCGCCGCCGGCTGCGGCGGGGGTGGTGGCGATGATCCATGCGCTGATCGGCAAGCCCTGGTTCTGGGGCTCTCGTGGATCTCCAACGGAGTGCCAACCGAGGGGATCGAAGGCAAGGTGGGCGAACCCCTCGTGGCCGACGCCGTGGTCTCGGGGCTTCCGCCGTCTTGCAGCGGCAAGGTGAGCTACGAAGTCGATGCGCAGGCATTGCCGCCGGGGCTGACCCTGAACACCAGCACGGGGCAGATCAGTGGCACACCGACCGGCGCTTACAGCACCACCGAGGGTCGCTTCTATGTCAAGCCTGAAGGCTACGAGAAAGTTGGCCTGTCCTTCAGGGCGACCATCCTGGAAGAGGCCATGGCATCGAATGGCGATGCGGCGAAGTACTTGGGCACCTGGACTCGCGCATGTGTGGCCGATTCTCAGCACCCGTTCCAAAGCGAAGCGCACATCTTGAGGTTCGACACCGTGATCGACAACGTGGCCAGCGGCCAAGTCGAGATTCGCCACTACGGCGAGCCGAATTGCACTGGGAACTTCAGCTTCGCCACCGGGCCGGTTGCCTTCACGATCGACCCGGTGGCCGTGCCTGCCACCGGCTACCTCCACGGCAACGCTGACCGCGTGACCGCGAAGATAGGGAATACGCCCGAGGTCGTGCGCTACATCACTTTCATGTCCTCCCACACGAAGTTCTGGATCAGCTCCTCGCCGGAGTTCAGCGAATCCGCGGGCTACACGAAGGTGGCTGCGCCCTGAACAGCCTCGGCCCGACGGCGAATCGATCGGGCGTGCTTGGCCATTGGCAATGACTGAGGGATGAACAACTCGTCCTTCACGCGAAATCGGGACAACCGAGAGGGAAAGGAAGCATGAAGTGCGAGCAACTGCTGAAGCACGCCAGTGAGGCAAGGACCTTTCGGTTGGTGCCGGCACACGTCATCTGCGCGGTTGCACTCGCCGCAACTCCCTGGGTGTGGGCCAACGAGCCGATGCCTGCGGAGCAAACACGGCTGACCGAAGCGCAAGTGCGCGAGAAATACCAGAACTGTCCGAACGGCTACTACTCCGGCCCACGGCCGGGTAAGGCGCGCTACACCAAGGACAACTTCCTGTGGGTGGTGACGCCAGAGTTCGCGCGCAAGTTCTGCATGCCGCCGGAGTTCGTGAGTGCGGAGCTCAAAGGTGCGGAGGCGGTGGCGTTTCGAATCGTCGAGGATGCCGACGAGGAGATTTGCGGATGGGGCGGCCGCGAGCAGGTGTGTGCTCGCATGAAGGAATTGCGGTTCGAGATCTATCTCAAGAACGGCCTGTTGTCGAAGGAGCGCAACGTTCCCTACTTCAATGTGGCGTACCTGCCTTCGACGAATGCTTCTCTCCGTCACCGACCGCGAATGGGCTGCAAAGCGGAAGAGCGTCGTTGAGAAGCCACGACTCGGTGCGCTCGGTCCTTTCGAGACTTCGCAATTCGGACATCAGCGGCTTCGTGGACGGCAAAGTCGTCTGGCCCATCGCCACCTTGTCCACCGAGCTGTACTACGAGGATGTCTTCGAAGGGAATCGATTACCTCGCGCTTCAGGGCCTTACCGGCCGCTTCACCAATCCGCGCATGGAGGCACTCAACGTGCGGCGGTTCCATTCACCGTCGCTCGCCATCTGGTGATGGAAAAAGCAGTGACATCAGGCCGATGAGCGATTTCGCCCATGTCATCGAGCTGCCCGAAGCATTCACCGACCAAGTGCGTGCGGCCGACAAGGCGCGCGGGTTGAACGTCGAGGAGCTGGGCAAGCGCGCATTCGGCATCAAACCTTGAATCGCAGATGACAGGCTGGGAACAAGAACATGCAATACGGACAGCTGCTGAAGTGCGTCAACGAAGCGCGAGGCGTTGGCTTCGCTGCCATCGCAGCGCTATTGACGATCGCTTCGATACCTCTTGCTCGGGCACAGGACCTGACGCCCAGCGGTGTCACACGCTTGAGTGAAGCCGAAGTACGCGCGAAGTATCAGAACTGCCCCAACGGCTACTACTCCGGTCCGCGGCCGGGCAAGACGCGCTACACGAAGGACAACTTCCTGTGGGTGGTGACGCCAGAGTTCGCGCGCAAGTTCTGCATGCCGCCGGAGTTCGTGAGTGCGGAGCTTAAAGGTGCGGAGGCGGTGGCGTTTCGCATCGTCGAGGATGCTGATGAAGAGCGCTGTGGCTGGGGCGGGCGGGAACATGTGTGCTCGCGAAGCAAGGAGTTGCGGTTCGAGATCTACATCAGAGAATGGCGTGCTGCCGAAGAAGCGCGACTTCGGTATTTCCATCCGGCCCATCTGCCTTCTGCAATGCTGATCGCGACAATCCGAAAGGGGACTTCACAAGCGACGTCCTCAGAGCCCAAACAAAGCCCCGTGTGGGGCTCGGGCCATTCGAGACCTCGCAATTCGGCCTCAACGGGGTCATGGACGGCAAGGTGGTTTGGCCCATCGCAACGCTTGTGCAGAGCTCTACTACGAGGAGGTCTTCGAGGGGATCGACTACCTTGCTGCTCAGGGTTGACCGGGCTGGTTCACCAATCCGCGCATGGAAGCGCTTGGGGTGAGGAGTTCGTGATCGCGGTGCGGGCTGTCGGCGACAGCACCAAAAGCGAGAAGCGCGCGCTTTCTGAATTCGCTCACGTCATCGAGCTGCCCGAAGCCTTCACCAACCAAGTGCGCGCCGCCGACAAGGCGCGGGGCATGAACATCGAGGAACTGGGCAAGCGCTCCCTGGGCATCAAGCCCTGAAACACCAATGACAGGGGAGGAAGAATCACATGAACTATGCACAACTGCTGAGAGTCGCCAATGAGGCGAGGGGCGTCTATGGCACAGGACCAGGAACGCCAGCGCTGGCCACGGGGACCTACAACGTCGTTCCCGTTCATGGCTTTGGGGCCAGTTCTCCTAACTTCCAGGCGGCGCTCTACAAGGACACATCTACCGGCCGCTATCGCATCGCGATAGCAGGTACCAACGAGCTCTCGGGCGACATGGCGGCTGACGGGGTGCTGGCAACGCAGGACATCGCCTCAATGGCCCGGCATTTCGTCGGCGAATGGCATCCCCAAATGAGCGATGCCTTGAACTTCACGTTTGCGGCGATCAAGCAGATTCGCACCGACTTGATCAAGGCAGGTGTTCAGGATCCGACGCTTGATCAAATCCGCGCCAAAGACTAGACATCACCGGCCACTCCCTCGGAGGAGCACTGGCCGAACTGGGGAGCCAGCTCTTCGGCCTGGCCGGCTGCAACATCGACGGCCCCGGCGTAAAGGTGCTCACACAGCACAGCCAGTTCGCCGCTTTCCAAGAATTCGTATCCGAGGAGTTCCCGAACCTGCAGCCGAAGTACGAGTTGCAAGGTGAGTTCACCTCGCACAGCTCATCGGTGGTGGGCCAGGCGGGGATTCATGCCGATGGCGTTGTGCACTTTGCGACGCCCGACGCCGCCGTGGCCTATCCCGCTGCCTTGGTGGCTTCCGCCAGCGCGCCCTTCATCGGCCCCCTCGGTTTTGGCGTTGGAGTGGGAATAGCCGGTGCCAGCGCAACCCGGCATCCAAGCGGCAGCATCGTCGAGCGCGCCGAAGCCGAGCTGGGCCTGAGTGTTGCCGATCAAGCTGCGATCGACTGGGGTCCGGCTGGCGGAGCACCGGAACTGCAGCTGTACCGTGCGGGCATGTGGAGCGCCACTGCGTACGGAGCGGGGTTGGCGTACCTGGACCGTTATTACACGGCCAACGTCGCGCGCGGCATGTCGCCGAACGGCGCATCGCTCGATGGCAGGCCCATCGTCATCGGTGTCTTCGAGGTGCGCGCCTTTCCGGACGAGCAAACGGGGCGTATCGCCGAAATCTACATTCCCGTCGATGCGGCCGGCCAGCCCATTGGAGAGCCGATCCGCAAGGAGTTCGCGATCACCGCCGATGGCCGCGTCGCACAGATCAACGAGCGAGGCCAAACCGTCTTCATCGTCAAGGGATCCGGCATTGCGCACACCGAGGTCCAGGCGCCGGATACCCATGCCCCGAACGGCATGCCGCTGGAGATGATCACTGCGCGGCCGCACCCCGACAACCCAGATCAAACCATCAACAGTTACTGGAGCCGCGACGGCGAGAGCGGGTCCTACAGCAAGACCGAGAGCACTGTCAGCGGCAACCGCGAGCTTCTCGGTCGCAGCGTCACGCGCTATGAGTACGATAGTCGTGGCCGGCCGCTTGGGGCAGTCGCGAGATGTACGACGGCGAGGGCCGATTGCTGCGCACCGAGTCGCTGCGCCCCGACGGACAAGGCGGCTGGGTTCCGGCGGAGAGCGCGAGCGCCAGCGGTACGGAGTTTCAGGATGCGCTGATCCATGCCTTCGAGAACCCGCATCGCCCGTCAGGCAGCGCAAGCGTGGTTGCTGACGCCGGCGATGGCATATGGACTGACGGAGGGAGTCCTCGACCCGGCCTGCCTGTCGATTCATATGACCCCACCGACCCGTCCTCCATCGACGCGATCAACGGCCTCGACTCGCAAAGCGACGCTGCCACGCAGGCGCGCCACCAACAGACCATCCAATCCGGCCTCGGCGCCCTCAGCAGCACGCTGGCCTTCCTGCAGGCGATCGAGCAGGACAACGACGTCGCCGCCACCGTCGCCGGGGTGGCCACGATCAACCAGCTCGTGGCCACGATCGGCCCGAACAACCTGCCCGAAGCGTTGGGCTCCTACGTCGGCACGCTCAATGGCGTCGGCTCCACCCTCGGCCTGATCTCCTCGATCCTCAACCTGCACGACGCGCTCAAGGCCGGTGACGGCCAGGCCATCGTCGGCGCCAGCGCCAACCTCGGCAGCGCCGGCATCCAGGCGTACGCCGCCGCGGTGACCGGCGCCGAGCTCGTGACCAAGAGCGGCGTGGTCACCACCCTGGGCCAGACGGCCGGTGCGCTCGGCGTCGTGGGTGGCCTCATCGCGATGGACAACGCGCTCGAACACGGCAACGCACTGCAAGTGGCCGGCGCCGCCGCCAGCACCGCGGCCAGCGCGATGATGATGGCCGGCACCGTCTGCCCGCCGCTGATCATCGTCGGCGTGGTGCTGTCCATCATCGGCGGCTTGGTCGGCACCGACCAACCGATGCACGAAGGCGAGGCGCACATCGAGTGGGACTGGGACGGCCGACTGCAGGTGGCCACCACGCTCGACAAGCACGGCGGCGGCGCCAATGCCACCGATTGGATGCAAAAGCTGCTGAACGGCCTGCAGGCCGAACTCGCCAAGGCGACCGACGCACAAGGCCAGCCGCTGCGGGGACTGATCCCGCAACGCATCCCCAGCCTGGGCTTCCAGTTCGACCCCGACGGCTTCAACTTCAACGGGACCCAGGGCCACCTCTATCTGAAGTGGATCGACGCGCAGGGCCAGGAGCAGACCCGCTGGTACGACGGCATGGGCCAGCGCAACGACGGCAGCGGCCAGTCGCTGGCACTGGACTTCGCCAAGCTCGTCGAGGCCGCAGCCGTGCCCGCCTGGGAAGCGCAGACCGTGCTCGAGCACTGGCGCTTCCTCACCGACGAGGCCGGCGAATGCGCCGCCCAGGCGAACGACATCCAGCGCCGCGTCGGCGAGCTGCAGGCCCAGATGGAAGCGCTCATCCCGCAGAGCAATGCCAACGGGGAGTTCGACACCTTCCAGGCCGACCCGCAACGCCAGGCCCAGGTGGCCCAGCTGCAGCGCGAGATCGCCTGGTGGCAAGAGCGCAGCGACTATCTGCAGACGACCGCCGCGTCGCTGTGCAAGACGGCCGACCGGCGGGCGCTGGCCCACAGCCTGGTGCACGGCGGCGCGCAAGAAGCCAGTGATGGCCTGAGCCAGAGCTTCGAGGCACTCGGCCTGCAAGTGGCCGCGGAGATGGCGGGCGACACCAAGCTGCGCGAGTCCTGGGTCGATATTGACGGCGACGGCTATCTCGAGCGCACCGAATGGATGAGTGCGAACCAGGGCGTGCTCGTCATCGATGCGAACCTCGACGGGCGCATCGGCGTTCACGAATTCGTGACCCAAGGCAGCGGGCGCTTTGCGCTGGGGTGGCTCGACGCCAACGCCGACGGTCGCCTTGATGCGAGCGATCCGGCATTCGCGGCACTCAAGCTGTGGCTCGACGTCAATGGCGACGGTGTCGCCTTCGTCCCCGTGGCCGGCACGACGCCCGGCCAGACGCCCGCGATGGCCAGCGAATTGCTCGGCATGGCCGAAGCGAACATCGTCGCGATCGAGTTCGGCGACCAGGGTGCCCAAGTGGTGTACGCCGATGGCAGCCGCCAGAGCCTCAGCGAACAGCGCCTGACGGGCGACGTGCGCGGCGTGGCCTTCGAGCAGACCGAGGGCGGGCTGCTGCAATATGACGAAGGCGCCCCCGGCCAGGCGGCCGCGCCGACCGTGCTGCATGCGACCAACACGCGCGCCTACGACGGCCAGGACGAACACATGCACGGCGGCGAGAACCCCGAGGTGGAGGCCGGCGACCCGCGGCTGGTCGGCACCAGCGAACGCAGCATCGAATCCGAGAGCCGCCGCAGCGAGACGAGCGTGGCCGTTGGCGACACGCGGCTCGGCGCAGGTGCGGCCGGCCAGGCGCTCGCCGGGCAGGACCGACGGCCAGCGGCGGTGCGAGCGATGTGGCCACCGCGCCGGCAATGGCAGCAGGAGCGATCTGTTGATCCGCGCAGGCGACCCGCGCGTGCGATCGCACCCAGGCGCCAGGGCGGCACAGGAGGCCGAACAACTGCGCCGCACCGCCGTGGCGCAGGCCGTCGCCGGACCGCTCGGGCTCGGCGCGGGGATCGGCTCGGGCGCGCCCCTCACCGCCGTGGCGCTGGGCGCAAGCGCGGTGCAATGGCCCGCCGTGGCGAGCACCGCCCCGGCGCATCTGCGGCAGCGCCGCATTCCCCACCCCCGGCGCATCCGCGGCAACGGCGTGTCCGCGCCGAACGGCACCGGGGGGGGGCAGCGACAGCGTGCCCGCTGCCGCGCCCCCCGCGATGCCGTCCCAGGCGTTCGTCTTACCGCCGCAGCATGGAGCGTCCATCGTGCCGCCCTTGGATGTGTCGCTGGCCACGTTCGACGGGCCCCTGAGGTTCCGGCAGGTCGATCTCGGCTCCTTTGCAATGGGCGGCTCCTCCCTCGACGCCCACCCGGCCCAGGCCGCCCCTTGGCGCGGCACGCTCGTGAACACCAGCGCGCTGGCTCCCGAACCGCAGGCGCTCGCTACCGAGCCGCCGTCGGCGGCCGAGCCGATCGCGCCGGCATCCACCGACCCCGGCCCCTCCAGCGCGACAGCCACCGGCACCGCCGGCCCGGCAACGCAACTCCTGCTCGACCCCCGAGCCTTAGCGGCGAGATCCTGCCCGCCAGCGAAGACCTCGGCCTGCGCCTGAGCACGACGCTCTTGCTGGCCAACGACCACACCACCAACCCGCCACCTGCCGGCCAGGCGCCGCTGTCCGTCACGGCGGTCGGCGAAGCGCGCCACGGACGGGTCGCGATGGTGACCCGCACTGACGAGCACGGCGCCAGCGTCACCGAGGTCGGTCGTGCCGGACGCGAACTTCCACGGCCAGGCCGGTTTTGCCTACACCGTGACGGACACCTGGGGCGTGAGCCACAGCGCCTGGGCCACGCTGGAGATCGAGGCGGTCAACGATGCGCCGATCGCGACCGGCGACAGCGCCCAAGGCGATGAGGACCACGAACTGCGCTTCACGAGCGCGAGCCTGCTGGCCAACGACTTGGACGTGGACTAGCGCCGTCGATGGCGACGAACTGGCGCATCGTCTCGGTAAGCCATGCCCGTCAGGGCCAAGTGTGGCTCGATGCCCAGGGCATCGTGCACTTCCGACCCGAACCCGACTACTTCGGACCCGCGAGCTTCAGCTACACCGTCAGCGACGGGCGTGCGCAGTGCACAGGCGCTGGCCACGCTCACGATCGCCCCGGTCAATGACGCGCCTCGAAGCCTTTGGTGAGCATCTCGAGGGCGTCGAAGACACCGCCCTGCTGATCGCCCCCGGCGCGCTGCTGGCCAACGACCGCGACATCGACAACGCGCCGTCGGAGCTGCACATCAGCGCCGTCGGCGACGCGCAAGGCGGCGTGGTGGCGCTGCTGCCCGACGGCACGCTGGCCTTCACGCCGGCACCGGATCACTTCGGAGCGGCCGCGTTCCGTTACCTGGTCGACGACGGCACCGGCGGCCAGACCTGGGCCAGCGCCACCATCGCGCTGGCCGCGCGCAACGACGC
>CAWFRK010000024.1:0-11857 GCA_963818175.1 uncultured beta proteobacterium
TCACCCAGGTGCTGCGCGAATACGACCGCCCCGACATCCAGGTCGAGCCCGCGCCGTACGGCATGCGGCTGACCGCGCTGCGCAAGCTGTCCGAGGACGACACGCACGTTCGCGTCACCAACCTCGTGTTCCCGCAGGCCTTCGTGATCCCGATGAGCTCGGCGATGACCATCTCGCAGTGGCACGTGCCGGTGGACGACACGCACTGCTACTGGTACGCCATCTTCACCAGCTTCACCGATCCCGTGGACAAGCGGCAGATGCGCGAGCAGCGCCTGGCCACCATCGAGCTGCCCCACTACACGTCGCGCAAGAACAAGCGCAACGAGTACGGCTACAGCGTCGAGGAGCAGCTCAGCGAGACCTACACCGGCATGGGCACGGACATCAACGTGCACGACCAGTGGGCCTGCGAGTCGCAGGGGCCGATCCAGGACCGCACCCGCGAACACCTCGGGACGACCGACAAGGGCCTCATCGCCTATCGCCGCCTGCTCGTGGACGCCATCGAGCGCACGCAGGCGGGCGAGGCCGCGCCGATGCTCCCCACGAACGGCCAGGCCAGCGAATTCACCGGGCCGCCGTCGATCGACGGCGTCGCCAAGGCGGCGCAGGCGAGCAGCTACTGGCAGGAAGCCGACCTCGAGCGGCGCAAAAAGTCGGACTGGGCCTCGGCCCGGCTGGCGGCATGACAGGACGAACGGCCATGACGACATTCGTCGATCGCCACGGTCTGTGGACCGAAGCGCAGCAAGACCAGGCCAGGGACGTGATCGGCCGCCTCGATGCAGGCGAGGTGGACGTGGTGCGCTTCGCCTGGCCCGACCAGCACGGCATCCTGCGCGGCAAGACCCTGGTGGCAAGCGCCGCTCGCAACGCCCTGCGCGAGGGCGTGAACCTGACTTCCACCCTGCTGGGCAAGGACAGCTCGCACAAGACCGTGTTCCCGGTGTTCGCCCGCAGCGGAGGCTTCGCTGTCGAAGGCTTCCAGGGCGGCGCCGACTTCACGATCGTGCCCGACCCGTCCACCTTCCGCACCCTGCCCTGGACGCCGCGCACCGGCTGGGTGCTGTGCGACGCCCACATGCCGGACGGCAGGCCCTGCCCTTCGGCACGCGGCAGATCCTGCAGCGCGCGCTGCGTCGCGCGGACGCCCTCGGCCTCGAGTTCGTCGCCGGCCTGGAAGTCGAGTTCCACGTCTTCAAGCTCGACGACCCGAGCCTGCGGCTGTCCGACTCGGGGCAGCCCGGCGAGCCGCCGCGGGTCTCGCTGCTGACTCACGGGCACCAGTACCTCACCGAGCTGCGCTACGACAGCGTCGACGAGCTGATGGACCTGCTGCGATCCCAGCTGGGCGCGCTGGGCCTGCCGCTGCATTCGCTCGAGGTCGAGTTCGGACCCAGCCAGTTCGAGCTCGTGTTCGCTCCGACCGTGGGCGTCGCGCCGGCCGACACCATGGTGCTGCTGCGCAGCGCCGTCAAGCAGGTCTGCCGGCGCCACGGCTACCACGCGACCTTCATGTGCCGGCCGCGCATCCCGAACGTGATGTCGAGCGGCTGGCACCTGCACCAGTCGCTGCGGGACAAGAAGGACGGCAGCAATGCCTTCATGCCGGAGCGCGACACGCAGCCGCTGAGCGAGCTCGGGATGCACTACCTCGCCGGCCTGAAGGCACATGCCTGCGGCGGCGCCGCGCTGGCCAGTCCCACGATCAACGGCTATCGGCGCTACCGCCCCTTCTCGCTGGCCCCCGACCGCGCCAACTGGGCGCGCGACAACCGCGGCGCGATGCTGCGCGTGCTCGGCGGCGCCGGACAAAGCGCCAGCCGCATCGAGAACCGCATCGGCGAGCCGACGGCGAACCCGTATCTCTACCTGGCCTCGCAGCTGTTCGCGGGCCTCGACGGCATCGAGCGCCGTCTCGACCCCGGGCCCTCGGCCGACGCGCCCTACGAAACGCCGGCCGACCCGCTGCCACGCACCTTGCGAGACGCCCTCGCCTGCCTGCGAGCCGATGCGACGCTGGTCGATCTGCTCGACCCGGCCTTCGTCGACTACTACGCCTTCATCAAGGAGGCCGAGATCGACCGCTTCAACCTCGAAGTGAGCGAATGGGAACAGCGCGAGTACTTCGACATGTTCTGACCACCCAACCCACCATGCCCACCATCCACTACATCCTCAAGGACGGCAGCACGCGCAGCGTCGACGCCCGGCTCGGCGCCAGCGTGATGGAGACCGCCGTCCACCACAACGTGCGCGGCATCGACGCCGAATGCGGCGGCAGCTGCTCCTGCGCCACCTGCCACGTCTACGTCGACGACGCCTTCGTCGACGCCCTGGCGCCGCCTGACGAGATGGAAAGCGAGCTGCTCGATGGCGTGGCTGCACAACGCCAACCGAGCAGCCGCCTGAGCTGCCAGATCGCCATGACGGCCGAGCTCGACGGGCTGACGGTGCGCGTGCCGCAGACGCAGGCCTGACCATGGGATCGCAAGCACCCCTGGTCATCGTCGGCGCGTCCTACGCCGGCACGCAACTCGCGGCGAGCGCCCGCGAGTCGGGCTTCGACGCGCCCATCGTCATGGTCGGCGACGAGCGCCACCTTCCGTACCAGCGCCCGCCGCTGTCCAAGGGACTGCTGACCGGCAAGACGCCCCTCGACCAGGCTCGAGCTGCGCGGCCCCGAGTTCTTCACGCAGAACGGCATCGATCTGCGGCTGGGGATGCGGGCGACTTCGCTCGATGCGCAACAGCGCAGCGTCACGTTCGACGACGGCTCCAGCTTGTCGTACGGCTGGCTCGCGCTGGCCACGGGTGCGCGCTGCCGGCCCCTCACCATGCCCGGCACGCAACTGCAGGGCGTGTTCAACCTGCGCACCCTTGACGACGCGCTGCGCATCGCCGACGCGCTCGCCGCGTCGAAGCGGGCCTGCGTGATCGGCGGCGGATTCATCGGCCTCGAGGTCGCCTCGGCGCTTTGCACCCGGGGCGCCGAAGTGACGGTCGTCGAGAGCCAGCCGCGCCTGCTGGCACGTGCCTTCCCGCCGCACATGTCGGAGTACGTGGCGGCCGCTCACCGGCGGCGCGGCGTCTCGCTGGTCACCGGTCGTGGCGTGCGCGAGCTGCACGGCCGGCAAGGACGCATCGCCGCGGTCGAGCTGGATGACGGCACGCGCATCGAGTGCGACCTGGTCGTGTTCGGGATCGGCGTGCTGCCGAATTCCGACCTCGCAGAGCAGTCGGGCATCGCCACCGGCAACGGCATCCTGACCGACGCGCTGGGGCGGACCTCCGCCCCCCGAGTGCTCGCGGCCGGCGACGTGGCCAACATGGCGATGCCCAGCGTGGGAGGCGGCCACGTGCGCGTGCGGCTCGAGTCGATCCAGGCCGCGAACGACGGCGCGCGCGCAGCGGCCTCCGTGCTGGTGGAACAGGAGCAGCCCTTCACCGGCGTGCCCTGGTTCTGGAGCGATCAGTTCGAGCTCAAGTTCCAGATGGCCGGCCTGCCCGCACCGGGCGACGTCACCGTGCTGCGCGGCGACACGGCCGCCGATCGCTTCACTCTTTTCTACCTGCGCGACGGCGCTGTCGTCGCGGCGCATTCGGTCAACCGGCCGGCCGAGCATATGCAAAGCCGCAAGCTGATCGCCACCGCAGCCCGCATCGCACCGCAGGTCCTCGCGGACGAGTCGGTCGACCTGAAGAGCCTCAAGGCCGCTGCATGAACTTTCCAAGGAGATCCATGATGACGAACAGAAGAAGCGTGCTGGCGACAGCACTGCCTGGCCTGCCTCGCGGGCGCCGGCATGGCCGAAGCGGTGGAGGGTCCGCTGCGCATCGGCCTGATCGCCACGTATTCCGGACCCTATGCCGACTACGGCCGCCAGTTCGACGCCGGCATCGCGCTCTACCTCAAGGAACACGGCGGCAAGATCGCGGGCCGACCCGTGGAGATCGTCAAGAAGGATACTGGCGGCCCGGCCCCGGACGCCGCCAAGCGCATTGCACAGGAGCTCATCGTCCGCGACAAGGTGAGCATCCTGACCGGGCTGGACTTCAGCCCGAATGCCTATGCGGTGGCGGCCATCGCGACGCAGGCGAAGACTCCCACGCTCGTGATGAACGCGGCGTCGTCGGCCATCACGACCAGCTCGCCCTACGTGGCACGCCTGTCGTTCACCGTGCAACAGGTGACCGAGCCGATGGCGCGGTGGATGCTCAAGGACGGCGCGAAGGAGGCCTACACCGTGGTGGCCGACTATGCGTCGGGGCAAGACGCCGAAGTCGCCTTCAAGAAGGCGTTCACCGCCGGCGGCGGCAAGATCGTCGGGGAAGTGCGCACCCCCATGAACAACCCCGACTTCTCGGCCTACGTGCAACGCATCAAGGACGCCAAGCCGCAGGCCGTGTTCTTCTTCTTCCCGTCCGGCGTGATGCCGCCGGCCTTTCTCAAGGTGTGGAAGGAACGCGGCATGGAGCAGGCCGGCATCAAGCTCTATGCGACCGGCGAGGCGACCGACGACAGCTTTCTCGAAGCGACCGGCGACGTCGCGCTGGGCCTCGTGACCAGCCACCACTACTCCTACGCGCACCCGTCCGCGAAGAACCAGAAGTTCGTGAAGGACTTCGCCGCCGAGTTCGGCAGCAAGGTGCGCCCCAACTACTTCGCCGTGACCGCCTACGACGCCCTGGCGGCCTTGGAGGTCGCGCTGGGCAAGACCCGGGGCGACACGTCGGGCGACAAGGTGATGGAAGCGCTCAAGGGCCTGAAGATCGAGAGCCCGCGCGGGCCGATCGAGATCGATCCGGTGACGCGCGACGTCGTCCAGACGGTCTACATCCGCAAGACCGAGCGGCCCAACGGCCAACTGGTCAACGTCGAGTTCGACAAGTTCGAGCGCGTCAAGGACCCGGCCAAGGCCAGCAACTAGCCCGCAAACATCAGGACCTCGCGGAGGGCGGGTGACGCCCTCCTCGCTGCTGCATTGGATAACTCATGGGAATCGTGATCTTCGACGGGGTGGCCTACGGGATGCTCCTGTTTCTCATCGGCGTGGGCCTGTCCATCACGATGGGCTTGATGAACTTCGTCAACCTCGCCCACGGCGCGTTCGCGATGGTGGGTGGCTACGTGGCGAGCACGCTGATGGGCCGGTGGGACGCCGGGTTCGGCGCTTCGCTGGCCGCGGCCTTCGTGGTGGCCGCGATGGCCGGCGCCGTGCTGGAGCTCCTGTTCTATCGCAGGCTGTATCGCGCCCACCCGCTCGACCAGGTCCTGCTGTCGATCGGCATCGTGTTCGTCTCGATCGCCGCCTTCACCTGGCTCTTCGGCCCTTCGATGCAGCCGTTCAAGCTGCCGGCCGCGCTCGATGGCCAGCTGTCGTTCGCCGGGCTGGAGGTCGGCCGCTATCGCCTCTTCCTGATCGCCTGCGGCGCGCTCGTGCTGGCGGGCCTGCTGCTCGGCCTGGGCAAGACGCGCTACGGTGCCATGGTGCGCGCGGCGGTCGACAACCAGCGGGTGGCTCGAGGCACCGGCATCCACGTGCAGCGGCTGTTCCTGCTGACCTTCTCCCTGGGCTGCGGCCTCGCGGGCCTGGGCGGTGCCCTCAGCCTGGGGATGCTCGGACTCGAGCCGACGTTTCCGCTCAAGTACCTCGTGTACTTCCTGATCGTGGTCTGCGTCGGCGGCGCCGGCACGATCACCGGGCCGTTCGCGGCTGCGCTGCTGGTGGGCATCGTCGACGTCGCAGGCAAGTACTACCTGCCCGCGACCGGCGGCTTTCTTGTCTACGTCTTCATGATCGTGATGTTGCTGCTGCGGCCCAACGGCATCGTGGCGCGAAAGGGAATCGCATGAAAAGGCTGGCCTTCTCTCCCGCCCGGATGCGCGGCGCGGAGATCGCGGTGTGGCTCCTGCTCGCCGCCACCTTCTTCCTGGTGCCGGACAAGCTCGCGCTGATGAGCCAGATCCTGATCTTCGGCCTGTTCGCCGTGTCGCTCGACATGGCGCTGGGCTACGCCGGCATCCTCACCGTGGGCCACGCGGCGTTCTTCGGCGCGGGCGCCTATGCCGCGGGCCTGCTGGCGAAGCACGGCTGGGGCGATCCCTTGCTGGGGCTTGCGGTCGCGCTGCTTTGCTGCGCGGTGCTCGGCTACGCCCTCAGCTACCTCGTGGTGCGCGGCACCGACCTGGCGCGCCTGATGATCACCCTCGGCGTCTGCATGCTCTTCGCCGAGCTGGCGAACCGCCTCGCGCCCATCACCGGCGGGACCGACGGGCTGCAAGGCATGGTCGTCGCACCGGTGCTCGGACTGTTCGAGTTCGACCTGTTCGGCAAGACCGCCTTCTGGTACGCCTACGCCGTCGTGCTCGCAGTCTTCCTGCTCGTGCGCTTGATGCTGCACTCGCCCTTCGGGCTTGCGCTGCGCGGCATTCATGACAGCCGCAAGCGCATGCTGGCGATCGGCTCGCCGGTGGAGGCACGCCTTCGCATGGCGTACTGCTTCTCCGCGGCAGTGGCCGGCACCGCGGGTGCATTGCTGGCGCAGACCACCCAGTTCGTCGGCATCGAATCGATCGGCTTCAACCGTTCGGCCGAGATCCTCATCATCCTGGTGCTCGGCGGCACGGGGCGGCTCTATGGCGGCCTGGTCGGCGCCGTCGTCTACATGCTGCTGCACGACGCCTTCGCCGAGCTCGACCCGCAGTACTGGATGTTCTGGCTCGGTACCTTCCTGATCGCCGCCGTCATGCTCGGGCGCGGCGGCGTGATGGGAATGCTGTCGCGCTTCATCCGCACGGAGAAGGCCCAATGAAAACCCACGCATTGCAGACGAAGGACTTGGGGCTCCGCTTCGGCGCCTTCCAGGCCGTCGATGCCCTCTGCCTCAGCCTCGAACCCGGCGCGCGCCAGGCGCTGATCGGTCCCAACGGCGCAGGCAAGACCACCTTGATCAACCTGCTGACCGGCGTGTACCGACCGACGGCGGGGACCATTCACATGGGCGACCAGGACATCACGAGACTGCGCTGCGACCAGCGTGCCCGCATGGGGCTGGTGCGCACCTTCCAGATCAACACCCTCTTCCCCAGCCTGACGCCGCTGCTGTCGGTCGTGCTGGCCATCAGCGAGCGCGAGGGACTGGGCGCCACCTGGTGGCGCCCGCTCAAGCGCTGCACCGCTGTCTACGACGAGGCCCACGCCCTGCTCGCGCGCTTGCGGCTCGACGACCTGGCCGATGTGCCTGTCGCCGAGCTGGCCTACGGCAAGCAGCGGCTGCTCGAGATCGCGCTCGCCCTGGCGGCGCGCCCGCGCATCCTGCTGCTGGACGAACCCGCCGCGGGCGTGCCGGAGAGCGAGAGCGGCGAACTCTTCGAGGCGATTGCGGAGTTGCCCGAGGACATCAGCGTCCTCTTCATCGAACACGACATGAACCTCGTCTTCCGTTTCTCGCGCCGCATCTCGGTGCTGGTGGCCGGACGCATCGTCACCGAAGGCACGCCGGCCCAGATCGGCGCGGATCCACTGGTGCGCGAGGTCTACCTGGGCCACGCCACAGCAGCGGTCGGGGATCGCCGGCCTTCGACTCCGCGCCACGCGAGTGCCGTCCTCACGGGAGTCCTCGATGACTGAAGCCCTCGCCTTCGATGATCTGACGGCCGGCTATGGCAACGCGGTCGTGCTGGACCGGCTGAGCTTCTCGCTGCCGCAGGGCTGCAGCCTCGCGGTCCTGGGCCGCAACGGCGTCGGCAAGACGACACTGCTCGAGACGCTGATGGGAAATACCCGCGTAATGAGCGGCGCCATTCGCTGGCTCGGCCGCGACATCACGCGAGTGCCGTCGCATGCGCGAGCGCGCGCCGGCATCGGCTGGGTTCCGCAGGAACGCGAGGTATTCCCGTCGCTGACCGTGGAAGAGAACCTCGTCGTGGTGGCGCGGCCGGGCGCATGGACGCTGGACCGCGTCTACGAGCTCTTTCCCCGGCTGCGCGAACGCCGGGGCAACTACGGCAACCAGCTCTCGGGCGGCGAGCAGCAGATGCTCGCCATCGGCCGCGCCTTGATGACCAGCCCGAAGCTGCTGCTGCTCGACGAGCCGATGGAAGGCCTGGCGCCGCTGATCGTGCAGGAGCTCGCTGCTGCGATCCGCCGCCTGTGCGAGAGCGACGGCCTCGCCTCCATCGTGGTCGAGCAGCACCCGGTGCTCGCGCTCGAAATGACCCACCAGGCCATCGTGCTGGAGCGCGGCACGGTGGTTCACGCCGGCCCCAGCGCTGCGCTGGCGGCGAATCCTGCCTTGCTCGAGCGGCTGCTCGGCGTGGGGATAGCTGAAGAACTTCTTGACAACGCATGAAGCCCATCGCCGTCTTTCAACACACCGAGGTGGGAGCACCGGGCACGCTGCCGACCATCCTGCAGTCGCTCGGACGCGAGGTGCGTCTCGTGCGCATCGTCGACGGCGAGCCCGTGCCTTCGCATGTCTGCGAGTTCGGCGGCCTGGTCTTCATGGGCGGCTCCATGGCTGCGCACGACGAGCTGCCTTGGATCGCTCGCGAGATGGCACTGATTCGCGATGCCGATGCCCACGGGCTGCCGGTCGCTGGCCACTGCCTCGGGAGCCAGCTGGTGGCGCTGGCTCTGGGCGGACAAGTGCATCGTCACACACGCCCCGAGATCGGGTGGAACGACATCGAGACGACGGACGACGCGATCGCGCGCGAGTGGTGGGGGCCTTTCGCGGGCCGCGCGGTCACGACCTTCCAGTGGCACGGGGACACGTTCGTGCCGCCGCCCGGCGCAACGCAGATCGCTCGCGCCGTGCATTGCGACAGCCAGGCCTTCGTGCTGAACGACCGGCATCTGCTGCTGCAGTCGCATCTGGAGATGACGCCCGACCTGGTCGAGCTGTCGCTCCAGCGCAATGGAGCGCAATTGCTGCGCGAGCACGCGGCCGGCAATCCGGCCGTGACGTCGATGCAAGACACGCGCCGCGCCCTGCCCGAGCGTGCGGCCGAGATGGCGCGCGTTCTGCGACGCCTGTACTCGCGCTGGGTCGAGCGCTGCGCGTGATCGCGATTCCTCGACCGCCTTGGCATCGCCTTTCCTAGCAAGGCGGTCAGGACTGCGAGGCCATGCATGGCGAGGTGACATTGCATGGCTTGTCGTCGTGCCGTGCTCAGCGGTCTATGTCCGTCGTCACCGCACTTCGCACTCCGGCATGGTGAAACAATCGTTTCCGTGCGCAGGTCCGATCCCTGGCAGGAGACTCGTGAGGGGCGATGAGAGCCTGATCAAGTCATGCGCAAGATTGCATTGCTCGTCGGCGTGCTGCTCGCCTTCAGTGCGGTGGCCGATCCATCGCCGAGCCCGCAGGCGCAGTCCCTGCGCGAACGGGAAGCTGCGCTCGCGCGACGGCTGCAGACCAATTCTTTCGGCCAGCCTTTGGTGATCGAATCGAGCGAAAGGGCCGGCCGCGCGAGTGGTCACGTGTATGCGGTGCTGCCGCATCCCTTTTCCGTGGTCAAGGCCGCCCTGGTGCTGCCGAGGCAATGGTGCGACGTCCTGATCCTGCACCTGAACGTCAAGCGTTGCGCGGCCGGGGGCGACCGCATCGTGCTGTACCTCGGCAGGAAGTATGCGCAGCCGATCGAGCAGGCGTACCGGTTGCAGTTCTCCCATGCGGTGGCGGCCGACACGGACGACTACCTGCACGTGCGCATGGAGGCGCCCAGCGGGCCCATGGGAACGCGCGACTACGTCATCGAGCTGGAGGCCACGCCGCTGCCGCCGGCGCGCACCTTCCTGCACTTCAGCTACACGGTGGGCCATGGGACGCTGTCGGCCTTCGCGATGCAGACCTACCTCAACACGATCGGGTCGGGCAAGATCGGCTTCAGCAGCGAAGGCACGCAGCCGGTGCGCGGCATGCGAGGCGCCATGGAGCGCAACGCGATGCGGTACTACCTCGCGATCGCCGTGTACCTGGACAGCCTGCAGCTGCCCGAGAGCAGAGGTGGCGCCGGCACAGTTGCTCGAAGAGTTCAAACGTCTGGCTCCGCTCCCTTCAAGCGCAAGTCGGGACAATGTGCCAACAGTCAGTCTGATCAGCACCCGAAATGGAGAGGATGGCGCCTCGCGTGTGTTCCATTGACAGATGGCCATTGGATGCCAGCTTGGCTGCCATGGCCGCCACAACGCGCATCGCGCATCCGGCTCTGCAGCGTATCTGCGGGCATCCATGCGACAACGTGTGTCAGAAGTAAACGGCAATTGCCATTTACAGCAATCGAACCCACGCCTACCTAGAGTTCAGGGACGGCACTCCAGGAGGAGCAGCATGTTGATCGCAACACGTTCCTTGGTGCTGTGGGCCTTCGGCTTGGCCGCTGCGGGTCTCAGCCAGGCGCAGAACTTTGCATGGAACCTGCGGACGATCAGCGGCCCGGGCGCCTCTGCGAACTTTGTCGCACTGGACGACCAGGGACGAGTGGTCGGCAACACCCACATGCCGTACGGCTTGCACGGCTTCATCGACACCAACGGCGCCAGCCAGCTGATCGGCCGCGCTGGAGACCCCCGTATTACCAGCGGCATGAATGTACGGGGAGAGATCCTGGGCCTGGGGCAGCCCACACCGGGAGGTCAATTCGCGACCTACATCTATCGCAACGGCATCCCCCACCCCACTCATCCCACCAGGTCTGGACGTGGTTGTAGGCGACGGAGGTTTGGGTCCCAACAACCGCGGTGAAGTCGCCATCACCTATTACACCCAGGACGCCCGCCTTCTAACAACCGTGGCCGGACCCGATGGCCGATTCACCGACATCGGGTCACTGGGCGGGGGTACACCATCGCAGCCGCGATGAACCATCGAGGGCAGATTGCAGGGGAAAGCCACCTGACCGGTGCGGTGGGCCAGCATGCGTTTCTGTACTCCAACGGCCAGATGACCGACCTCGGGACGCTGGGGGGATACAGCTACGCCACTGACCTCAACGAGCGTGGCCAAGTGCTCGGCAACTCCTACACCGTGGGCAACAGCCAGCACCACGCCTTCCTGTACGACGCCGGCGTGATGACCGACCTGGGCACGCTCGGGGAACCGACAGCCGCGGCAACGAACTCTACCAACTGGGCCAGGCGGTGGGCGCCGCGGCACCGGACTCCGCCACCGTGCCCGATGCCATTCACGCCTTCTTGTACAGCGACGGCCAGATGAGGGACCTCGACCCATTGTTTGGCGACAGCGTCTGGAGCGATGGGCTGCATATCAACGACCTGGGCCAGGTCTTGGCCTTGGCCTATGTCACTGAACGCGACGGCCAGCTGGCCGACCACATCTTCTTCTACGACAACGGTCAGGCCATCGACCTGACCCAGTACCTGCGGACACCTATGGTGTGACCTACGTGGACCGGTTCGTGATGGACTTGAACAACACCGGACAGATCGCGCTGCAAGGCGGTCTGTCGAACGCCACATACGGCATCCTGCTTCTCACGCCAGTTCCGGAACCGAGCACGCTGGCCCTGATGTTGAGCGGCATGTTCGCCCTGTGGCTGCTGCGGCGGCCATCCCGCTTTCGGCTGCACAGCTCACAGCGTGATGTGCACGACAGCTGAACGGTGATTCGCTAGCCGCATGGTCCACCAGCAGCACCACGGCTGGCCGCCGGCGCCGGCGATCGACAACGACACCTTGCTCTACGTGCTGGGCGGCATGCTGGGCCTCGGGACCTTGTGGACCTACGAGAAGGTCAAGAGCGTCACGAAGAAGCGCCTGAAAAAGGACAGGCCCGGACGTCGACTGTCTGCTTCCGGGCACCGAATCCTGCTTGGCCTATTTCCGCT
>CAWFRK010000025.1:0-91116 GCA_963818175.1 uncultured beta proteobacterium
CCTCGTTGGCAAGCTGGCTGCTGCCGATCACCTGACCGCGGTTGTTGATTGAGCCAGGGAGCGTCCCGGGCCCCCAGACCGTGCCGATGTTGTTGTAGGTGCCGTTGCTGTAGCTGTCGCCCCCGAACACGGACCTGTCCCCTGCCATATGCGACTTTCCAACAGCACGTCGCCGCGCTCGTTGATGTTCAACGGCCGCGCGACGGTAACCCCCTGCACACCAGCGGCGTGAGCTGGCCGCCGCTGAAGAGGAAGCCACGCTCAATCCCGGCATCCCGTGCCAGGCCGATGACCTGGCCACGGTCAATGATGCGCTGACCTTCGTTGAAGCGCAGCCCGGGCAGCGGCGGGATGGCTGTCATGGGGCCCGCGTCGTAGAGAAAGGCACGGCGCTCGCCTACCGGAGAGTCCGGGAAGCCGGGATAGGCGGTGCCGACTACCTGACCGTGGTTGTTGAAGTCGGCGAACTCCGTTCGAGCACCGTCCAGGGTACCAGGTTGGTCGGGGACAAGGCCAGCGCCACACCTTGTTGCTGCGCCAAGGCATTGCCGGCAACCGATGCCGCCAAGCCCAGCGGCAAAAGCAGCCGCGTGCACCACGTTGTCGTGAGGGAGCGTCGCATGCCAGTCCCTTCGAAAATCGCGTCGTCACCGACCTTATGAGGAATCTAGGTCGGACTCTGCGACTTGGAAGTTCAACCGGGCGATCCGCCACTCATCAAGCGGATGCCAGGCAATACGCAACGCCGCGCCGTTGAAGGCATACTCGTCGCTTTCGCCACTTTCGCAAGGCATCTGGGCAAGCCTCTGTGGAGGCTGGCTCGATGCCTCTTCGTTGATAACGACTTTGACCAGGCTCTCCAGCAAGCGCTGCGGAGAGTGGCCGAAAAATCCCGTGCACTGTGCGCGATGCGCACCTGGTAGAGCACTGCACGCTGGCCGCTCGTGGGCGATGCCTTGAAGTCGCGCAGCACGAGTCGCTGTGTCGACGCGCTGGTGGACGTAGGGAGACTCGGTCTCGAGCTCGCCCACAAGCCAGTCGACTGGCCGGGCGCTGGTTCGGATCGGGTAGCTTCACGCCGTGGCGGCGCAGGAGAAGAACTTGGGCTTGCACGCGCAGCACTGTACATCCATCCA
Source organism: uncultured beta proteobacterium (assembly GCA_963818175.1). GTDB lineage: Bacteria > Pseudomonadota > Gammaproteobacteria > Burkholderiales > Burkholderiaceae_C > Caldimonas. The sequence continues at coordinate 1,137 of CAWFRK010000025.1, forward strand.
GTATCCCGGGGCCGCCGCTAGATTCCTTCTTCGCTGACCGACCACGCACAGCCGCTCTGGATGAACGCCGCAGGCTTTCGCGGCTTTCCGGGCGATGCGGCGGATTGGCGCCGGCGCCAAGGTGGTGCCGCCTCTCCCCGCCCCTGCCTGAAGAAGGGGGCGTGGCAGCAGCAGGCGCCTAGAGTAGTTTCATGACATCACGCATGGAAGTACCACGAAGAGACTCAGCCCTCACTGCCGTGAAGGCGACGCCAATCTGGCCGTGCGCGCCGAGCTGGCCCTGCACACCAAGTTGGTCGATCGCGGCTACACACATGTCATGGGGCGCGGCTCGCACCTATGCGGCATCCGGCGCATGGAGACTGGGGCCTGGGGTGTGTACGTGCACCTCGATGTCGCCGGCCACGACCGGCACTACTGCTTTGAGCACCAGGCCGACGCGATCAACTCGCTGCTGGCCTGGAGCGGGTGCGGCCATCTGCGCGGTCCATGGCTCGGGTCAAGGGGCGCATGGACGATGGCAGTTGGGTTACCTGCAAGAGTCCAGTGCCGATACGCAGGCGCTGTCCCTCGCTGCTGGCCAGCACCGGGCCCGTGCTACTGCTAGCGCGGGATTGCGCGCGCGCAAGGCGCGCGATTGGTAGACACAGTGGCTTGTGAATCGCGCCAGCCATCGGCGGCCGGCGTAAGAAAGCCGACGATCTGCTCGTCGGTGAACCGCGTCTTGCGCATGTCCGCTCCTTCCTCTTAGAACGGACTCTACTAACCTCGGCTTGGTACGCGCTTGGGGGGCAGGTCACGATCGCCACGTCGCGCAGGGGAGGGAAGACATCCTTCCCGTTTCGCTTCAGGGTTGCTTCGCTTGGAAGCCGTGCATTCGTTGGTGCCGAGAGCCGGAATCGAACCGGCACGGTATTGCTACCGGCAGATTTTGAGTCTGCTGCGTCTACCTATTTCGCCATCTCGGCAGCGAGTTGCCCTTTTGAAGGGGGCAAGCAGAAGAAGCCGGAGATTATGTCATACGGTCCGGGGGTTTCCTTCCCTGCCACAATGGAGCGCAGGAGAAAACGCCCCATGCCCCAGTACAAGACCATCGAAGACGCCATTGGCGGCACGCCCCTGATCCGCCTCCAGCGGATCCCCGGCCTCGAGAATGATCAGCGCGGCAACGTCATCCTCGGCAAGCTCGAGGGCAACAACCCCGCCGGCTCGGTGAAGGACAGGCCGGCCATCAGCATGGTCCGGCGCGCCGAGGAGCGCGGCGAGATCAAGCCCGGCGACACGCTCATCGAGGCCACCTCCGGCAATACCGGCATCGCGCTCGCCATGGCCGCCGCCATCCGCGGCTACCGCATGCTGCTCATCATGCCGGAGGACCTCAGCGTCGAGCGAGCCCAGACCATGAAGGCCTTCGGCGCAGAACTCATCCTCACTCCCAAGGCCGGCGGCATGGAATACGCCCGCGACCTCGCCGAGCAGATGCAGCGCGAAGGCAAGGGCCGCGTGCTCGACCAGTTCGCCAACCAGGACAATTCGCGCATCCACTACGAGACCACCGGTCCGGAACTGTGGGAAGACACCGAAGGCCGCATCACCCACTTCGTGAGCGCGATGGGCACTACCGGCACCATCACGGGCGTATCGCACTACCTCAAGGAAAAGAACCCTTCAGTGCGCATCGTTGGCGCCCAGCCCACCGAAGGCTCGCGCATCCCCGGCATCCGCAAGTGGCCCGAGGAATACCTGCCCAGGATCTTCGACCCCAAGGCGGTCGACGAGATGATCTACGTCGGCCAGGCCGAGTCCGAGGACATGGCCCGGCGCCTCGCCCGCGAGGAAGGGCTGTTCGCCGGCATCTCGTCGGCGGGCGCGTGCTGGGTGGCCTTGCAGGTTGCGAAGCAGGTCGAGAACGCGACCATCGTCTTCGTCGTGTGCGATCGAGGCGATCGCTACCTTTCCACGGGCGTCTTCCCCGCATGACAAGCAGCATGTTCAAGTTCTGTCCGCAATGCGCCACGCCGCTGGAGTGGATCGCCGCGCTCGAAGACGGCGGCGAGCGCGAGCGCCTGCGCTGCGTCGGGTGCGGCTATACGCACTGGAACAATCCCACGCCGGTGCTCGCGGCGGTCATCGAGCTTGAGGACCGTGGCGGGCAGTTGCTGCTGGCCCGCAACGCGGCATGGCAAGGCCGTCGCTTCGGCCTGATCACCGGCTTCATGGAAGCGGGCGAGACGCCCACGGAGGGCATGACGCGCGAGATCGCCGAGGAGACCTCCTTGCAGGTCTCGAAGCTGGAGATCATTGGCGCCTACGACTTCCAGCGCATGAACCAGGTGATCATCGCCTACCACGCGGTGGCGCATGGCGAGATCGTGCTCTCGCCCGAGCTGGCCGAGTACCAGCTGTATTCACCAAGCGAAGTGAAGTGCTGGCCGGCAGGCACCGGCTACGCGCTGGCCGATTGGCTCACGGCCCGCGGGCATCCGGTGAACTGGCTGGAACTCACGCGCGCCTAAAATTGCCGGATTGACTGAACCCGGACCCTTCCATGGACATCCAGAAAGAGCTCGACACCCGCGGCCTGAATTGCCCGCTGCCCATCCTCAAGGCCAAGAAGGCCCTGGCCGACATGCAAAGCGGCGACCTGCTCAAGGTGGTCGCCACCGATCCGGGCTCGCTGCGCGACTTCCAGGCCTTTGCCAAGCAGACAGGCAACGAGCTGGTCGAGCAGCAGACGCTCGACAAGGAATTCATCCACGTCCTGCGGAGACGTTGACCACCCCCGTAGCGCCTTCGGCGCACCAACCCTCAGAGTCGGGTGAGAGTGCCGTGCCTCCAAGCCGACGCTGCGTCGGCTTGGAGCCACGGCGCTCAGCCGACTCTGGCGGCTGGCTCCGCCTGCGGACCGGCAGGGCCGGATCCGCGGCTCCCGCTCACTGGGGTCGGTTCACGCATTGAGGGGTGCATCAGGGCTGCAAGCCCTTCAGGTATTCACGGAAGCTCGGCCCCAACTGCGGGTGCCTGAGCGCCAACTCCACGGTCGCCTGCAGGAAGCCTTCCTTGCTGCCGCAGTCGTAGCGAACGCCTTCATAGCGATAGGCGAACACCTTCTCCCTGCGCAGCAGCCCCGCGATGCCGTCGGTGAGCTGGATCTCGCCACCCACGCCGCGCGGCTGGCGGCGGATCTCGTCGAACACCCCCGGCGTCAGGATGTAGCGACCCGCGACGCCCAGGCGTGAAGGGGCTTCCTCGGGGCTCGGCTTTTCGACCATATGGCTCACATCGATGAGCCGGTCATTGACGGGGGTGCCGGCCACGATACCGTAGCGCTTGGTGTGCTCGGCAGGCACTTCCTGGACCGCCAGGATCGAGGCGCGCCAGTCGGCGAACTGCTCGACCATCTGCTTCATGATGGGCACCTCGCCCACCATCAGGTCATCGGCCAGCAGCACGGCGAACGGGTCGTCGTTGACCAGGCGCTCGGCGCAGAGCACGGCGTGACCGAGGCCCAGCATCTTGCGGCTGGCGCACGAACACGCACTCCATGTCCTCCGGCTTGATCGAGTGCACGATGTCCAGCAGCTCATGCTTGCCGGCAGCCTCGAGTTCGGTCTCGAGCTCGTAGGCCATGTCGAAGTGGTCTTCGATCGGGCGCTTGGTGCGGCCGGTCACGAAGATCATTTCGCGGATGCCTGCGTCGTAGGCTTCCTCGACGGCGTACTGGATCAGCGGCTTGTCGACCACGGGCAGCATCTCCTTGGGCTGCGCCTTGGTGGCAGGGAGGAAGCGCGTGCCGAGGCCGGCGACGGGAAATACGGCTTTGGTGATCATGGTTCTCTTGGTCAGCAGGTGCGAAGGGGATGATGCCAGAGGCAAGGTCCGTGCCCGTAACGGAAAGCGAACGCGCCGAAAACGGTGTGCCTCACAGATAGTTCAGCCCAGCCGGGCAAGTTGTTCGCTCACCCTGGTCAGCGTCGATGAGAAGTCGGCCAGGCGCTGCTTTTCCTGATCGACCACGGCGGCCGGCGCGCGTGCCACGAAGCTCTCGTTGCCCAGCTTGGCGTTGGCCTTGGCGATCTCGGCCTGGAGGCGGGCGACCTCCTTGCCCAGGCGCTCCTGCTCCGCGGCGACATCGATCTCCACATGGAGCGCGAGGTGAGCGTCACCGAGAACGACCACCGGAGCGAGCCGGGTGGCCGCAGCGAACTCGGCTTCGTCGGTGAAGATCTTCACTTCGCTCAGCTTGGCCAGCGCCTGGAGGACTGGCGCGGCCTGGGCGATGAATTCCTGGTTCCCAAGCACGAAGAGCGGCACGCGCTGCGCCGGCGAAAGCTCCATCTCGCTGCGCAGGTTGCGGCAGGCGCCCACCAGTGCCTTGAACTGCTCCATCCAGGCATCGGCCTTCGGGTCTACCCGTTCGAGCTGGGCCTTGGGGTAGGGCGCCACGACGATGGAAGCCTCGTCTGCGGCGGCCTTGCGGCCGGCGACGGGCGCGACCTTCTGCCACAGCTCCTCGGTGATGAAGGGCGTGACCGGGTGCAGCAGGCGCAGCACGGTCTCGAGCACGCGGATCAGCGTGCGCCGCGTGGCGCGCTTGTGCGAGTCATCGCCGGTGGCGATCTGCACCTTCGCGATCTCGAGGTACCAGTCGCAATACTGGTCCCACACGAACTGGTAGATGGAGTTGGCGACGTTGTCGAGCCGGTACTCGGCAAAGCCCTGCTCGACCGCCGCTTCCACGCGCTGCAGCTCGCCCGTGATCCAGCGGTCTGCCGGGCTGAAGCTGAGATAGCCGTGCGCCGGGCCGCCGGGCTGGCATTCTTCCTTCGTGTGCTCGCGCAGGCCGCAGTCCTGGCCTTCGCAATTCATCAGCACGAAGCGCGTGGCGTTCCAGAGCTTGTTGCAGAAGTTTCGGTAGCCCTCGCAGCGCTTCGAATCGAAGTTGATCGCCCGCCCCAGGCTGGCCAGCGCCGCGAAGGTGAAGCGCAGCGCGTCTGCGCCGTAGCCGGGAATGCCTTCGGGGAACTCCTTCTTGGTGGACTCGCGAACCTTGGGCGCGGTCTCGGGCCGGCGCAGTCCGTTGGTGCGCTTTTCGAGCAGTGCCGGCAGCGCGATGCCGTCGATCAGGTCGACCGGATCGAGCACGTTGCCTTCGGACTTGCTCATCTTCTTGCCGTGCGCGTCGCGCACCAGGCCATGGATGTAGACGTGCCTGAAGGGCACCTGCCCAGTGAAATGCACTGTCATCATGATCATCCGGGCGACCCAGAAGAAGATGATGTCGAAGCCGGTGACCAGCACCGAAGAGGGCAGGAAGAGATCGAGCTCCGGCGTCTTCTCGGGCCAGCCCAGGGACGAGAAGGGCACGAGCGCCGAGGAGTACCAGGTGTCGAGCACGTCCTCGTCGCGCGTGAGCTCGCCGGTGTAGCCGGCGGCCTGCGCCCTGGCGCGCGCCTCTTCCTCGTTGCGGGCAACGAACAGCTCGCCGCCCGTGCCGTACCAGGCCGGGATCTGGTGGCCCCACCAGAGCTGGCGCGAAATGCACCAGTCCTGGATGTTCTTCATCCACTGGTTGTAGGTGTTGATCCATTGCTCGGGGACGAACTTCACCGAGCCGTTGTCGACCACCTCGATCGCCTTCTGCGCGATCGACTTGCCGTCGGGGCCGGGCCGCGAGACGGCCACGAACCACTGGTCAGTCAGCATGGGCTCGACGATCTGGCCGGTGCGCTCGCAGCGCGGCACCATCAGCTTGTGCTTCTTCACCTCGACCAGAAGGCCCTGCGCCTCGAGATCGGCGACCACCTTCTTGCGCGCCTCGAAGCGATCGATGCCGCGATAGGCCTCGGGCACCTGGTCGTTGGTCTGCGCGTCGAGCGTGAAGATGGTGATCGAGGGCAGGCCATGCCGCTGGCCGACCGCGCAGTCGTTGAAATCGTGCGCCGGCGTGACCTTCACGACGCCGGTGCCGAACTCGCGATCGACGTATTCGTCGGTGATCACCGGGATGCGGCGGCCGGTCAGGGGCAGCAGCACTTCCTTGCCGTGGAAGGCGGCGTATCGCTCGTCCTCGGGGTGCACCATCACGGCCGTGTCGCCTAGCATGGTCTCGGGGCGGGTGGTGGCCACCACCACCGAGCCCGAGCCGTCGTCAAGCGGGTAGCGGATGTGCCAGAGCGAGCCGTCTTCCTCCTCGCTCACCACCTCGAGATCGGACACGGCCGACTTGAGCACCGGATCCCAGTTGACCAGGCGCTTGCCGCGGTAGATCAGCCCTTGCTCATAGAGCCGCACGAAGGTCTCGGTCACCACCTTCGAGAGCTTCGGGTCCATCGTGAAGTACTCGTGCTGCCACGACACCGAGTCGCCCATGCGGCGCATCTGGCGGGTGATGGTGGAGCCGGATTCTTCCTTCCACTCCCAGACCTTGGCGATGAAGTTCTCGCGGCCCAGATCGTGGCGCGATTGGCCAGCCTTGGATTGAAGCTGTCGCTCGACGACGATCTGCGTCGCGATGCCCGCATGGTCGGTGCCCGGCACCCACAGGGTGTTGAAGCTCTTCATGCGGTGGTAGCGCGTCAGCGAGTCCATGATGGTCTGGTTGAACGCGTGGCCCATGTGCAGCGTGCCCGTCACGTTGGGCGGGGGCAACTGGATCGCGAAGGAGGGCCGGGTGGCGTCGAGCGTGGGCTCGTAGAGGCCGCGCTGCTCCCACAGCGGGCCCCATTGGGCCTCGATCGCTGCGGGCTCGAAGGATTTGGCTAGTTCGGACATGGCCGCGATTTTAGGGCGCAGGCCAGGTACCACTTACATCAGGAGATGCTCGCCCGCATTGCTGCCGCCCAGGATCACGTAGTTGACCTTGCGGATGTCGGCCAGCCTGGTCCCGCCGGAATACGAGATCGAGCTTTGCAGGTCTTCCTGCATCTCGCGCAAGGTCTCGGGGAGCTTGCCCTTCACCGGCTCGAGGATGCGCTTGCCCTCGACGTGCTTGTATTCGCCCTTGTTGAAGTCGGACGCGCTGCCGTAGTACTCCTTGTACAGCGTGCCGTCGACCTCGACTGTCTTGCCGGGCGATTCCTCGTGCCCGGCAAAGAGCGAGCCGATCATCACCATCGTGGCGCCGAAGCGCACGCTCTTGGCGATGTCGCCATGTTCCCGGATGCCGCCGTCGGCAATGATGGGCTTGGTCGCCACGCGGGCGCACCACTTCAGCGCCGAGAGCTGCCAGCCGCCGGTGCCGAAGCCGGTCTTCAGGCGCGTGATGCATACCTTGCCCGGGCCGATGCCCACCTTGGTGGCGTCGGCGCCCCAGTTCTCCAGGTCGATCACCGCCTCGGGCGTGCCCACGTTGCCTGCGATCACGAAGGCCTTGGGCAGCTTGCGCTTGATGTAGGCGATCATCTTCTGCACGCTGTCGGCGTGGCCGTGCGCAATGTCGATGGTGATGTAGTCGGCCCCCACGCTTTCGGCCGCCAGGCGGTCGATGACCTCGTAGTCCGCCTGCTTGACGCCCGAGCTGATCGAGACGTACAGGCCCTTGTCGCGCATGCGCTTCGCGTAGGCCAGGTTGTCGAGGTCGAAGCGGTGCATCACGTAGAAATATCCGTTGGCCGCCAGGTACTCGCTGATCGACTCGTCCACCACCGTCTTCATGTTGGCCGGCACCACCGGCAGCTTGAAGCGGCGTCCGCCCAGCTCGGTCGAAGGGTCGCACTCGGCGCGGCTCTCGACGCGGCACTTGCGCGGCAGCAGGAGGATGTTGTCGTAGTCGAAGATGTCCATGAAAAACGCTCCAGGTCAGGCGGGCGGCGCGTTGAAGCAGTGCGCGGCCCAATGGCTGCATAGGACGAGAGAGCGCTTGACTTGGAGACCCGGCCGTGCGGCTGAACACCCTGAAAGCAGGCAGGGGAGCCGCAAACGAAAAACCGGGCGCCAAAATTTGGGCCCGGTGCCGCATTCTACGCCCACCGGTCTTTAGGGCCTTTGTCCTGCCGGTCCAGCGCAGGCGTTCGAGCTCCCCGATATGGCGGACAGCTTGGTGATCTCCGGGTCTACCCGCATAACCAAGTCATCGCATCCAACTAATATATTAGCAGTGCATCAGTGCGATCCATGTCAAGGAGACGACCCATGAACACCCTGGTTGGCGAACTTCACCGCCACACTGTGGCAGCGCGCCTCGAGCGATTGCCGATGACGCGGCTACCAGCGCAGCCTCTTCGCGATCATCGCCACGGCCTGGTTCTTCGATTCGATGGACCTCGGCATCATGACCTTCGTGCTGGGCTCCATCAAGACGGAGTTCGGCCTGACTGCGGTCCAGGCCGGCCTGCTGCGCGAGTTCGAGCTTCGTCGGCATGTTCCTCGGCGCAGCGACCGCCGGCATGCTGGCGGACCGGTTCGGCCGCAAGCCGGTGTTCCAGATGAGCATGATCTTCTGGGGCATCGGCAGCCTGATGTGCGGGCTGTCCCACAGCGTCAACGAGCTGATGGCGTACCGGGTGCTGCTCGGGTTCGGCATGGGCATGGAGTTCCCGATCGGCTTGGCCATGGTGTCCGAGATCGTGCCTGCCAGGAGCCGGGGCCGCTATGTCGCGATCCTGGAAGGCTTCTGGCCGCTTGGCTTCATCGCGGCCGGCATCGCTGCCTATCTGTTCCTGCCGATGATCGGTTGGCGCGGCATCTTCATCGCCCTGTCGGTGCCGGCCGTGTTCGTCTTCGTCGTGCGCCGCTGGGTGCCCGAGTCGCCGCGTTGGCTGGAAGATGCCGGCCGCCTGAAGGAGGCCGATGAGGTCACCACCAGCTTCGAGATGCGGGTGCTGCGTGCGTCGAAGCACGATGCCTTGCCCCCGCTCTCGAAGCCGCAGCCGCTCGAGGCCAGGACGAACCGGCGCGCCGCATTCGCCGAGCTCTGGCAGGGCGTCTACGCCAAGCGCACATTGATGCTGTGGGCACTGTGGCTGTTCGCGCTGCTGGGCTACTACGGGCTGACGACCTGGCTCGGTGCGCTGCTGCAGCAGGCCGGCTATGAGGTCACCAAGTCGGTCCTCTACACGGTGCTGATCTCGCTGGCGGGCATCCCGGGCTTCATCTTCTCCGCATGGCTGCTCGAAGCCTGGGGTCGCAAGCCCACTTGCGTGCTGATGCTGCTCGGCAGCGCCATCGCGGCCTACCTCTACGGGCAGGCGGCAGCCACGCAGGCGCCGGTGCCGCAGCTGATCGCAGCGGGCCTCGCGATGCAGTTCTTCCTGTTCGGCATGTGGTCGGTGCTCTACGCGTACACGCCGGAGCTGTACCCGACCCGCTCGCGCGCCACCGGTGCCGGCTTCGCATCGTCGATCGGCCGCGTGGGCTCATTGGTCGGGCCGTATGTGGTCGGCGTGCTGTTGCCGGTGGCCGGCCAGGCCGGGATCTTCACGCTCGGTGCGGCATCGTTCGTCGTCGCTGCCACGGTGGTGCTGCTGCTGGGTGCGGAGACCAAGGGCCAGTCGCTCGAGCAGCTGTCCCGCTGAGGCAACGGGTTCACTGGACTATCGCTCGAGCACGGTGGTGCGCGTGTACTGCTCGATGGTGTCGACGAGACGATCAAGCGCCTCGCCGGCACCCTTGACGTCGGCCTTCGCGATGGCGAGCGCGATATCGGCATGCAGGCGCGCCATCTCCGGCATGTCGGGCGACTGCTTGTAGTGCATGTACCAGAAGCGGCGCGACAGGCCGTGCAGCAGGCGCATGGCTCCTTCGGCGAATTCGTTGCGGGCCGCCGCCAGGCAGAGCTCGTTGAACTCGCGGTCGGCACGAACGAAGGCGACGTCATCGTTCCTTGCGGCCGACTTGGTGAAGTCTTCCGCCAGCTTGGCAAAGCGCTTGCGCTCCTCTTCGCTGGCCCGACGGGCGGCGCTGCGGCACACCAGGCGCTCGATCTCGCGCCGCGTCTCCAGCAGCTTGAGTTGCTTGTTGATGTCGATCTCCGCAACGAGCAGTCCGCGCTGCGGGAGCACGACGATCAGGTGCTCGCGCGCCAGGCGCTGGATGGCCTCGCGGATCGGCGTGCGGCCGATGCCGGTCATCTCCGCCAGGGCTTGCTCGGAGATCACTGCGCCCGGCGGGATGCGCAAGGTGACGATGGCCTCCTCGAGCATGTCATACGCCACGTCGGTCAGCTTGGTCTTCGGCTCGAGCGACGCGGCCGCGCTCGTCGAGCCTGATCCGTTCTTCTGCCGGCCTGGGGGCTTGGTCGCCATTCAGGAGTCTCTCCAGATCTTCACGGCAGCAACTTTAGTGCAATTGGCATTCAACTGATATATCGAGGATTCCGCAATGAGACCTGAGGACCTTGTCCACTTCTGTCCCCCTGGAAGGCTGATCATCGGCTGCGGGGCGCGCACGCAACTGCCCGCGCTCATGCGGCGCCTCGGCCATCGGCTCGGCGTGCTCGTGACCGACGCCTTCTTCATGCGCCAGACACCATGGGCGCACGAGTACCTCGATGCGGCGCATGCGCTGGGCATACGCACCGTGGTCTTCGACGGCGGCCTGCCGGACCCGACCACCACGCTGTGCGACGATGCCACCGCGCAGGTGCGCGAGGCGCTGAAGGGCGAACAGCCCGACCACGTCATCGCGCTTGGCGGCGGCAGCAACATCGACCTCGCCAAGGCCTTGTGCCTCACGCTGCCCAGCGGCCGGCCGGTGCGCGAGTTCGTCGGCGACATCGGCGGTTGCCGACCCTTGCCACTGATCGCCTTGCCGACCACGTCCGGCACGGGTTCGGAGGCCACGCCCGGCGCCATCCTGCTCGATCCGGGCAACGCGACCAAGCTGGCCGTGATGGACAACGCCCTGCGCCCGCAGGTCGCGCTGATCGACCCGGAGCTGACCTTCACCTGCCCGCCGCGGGTGACCGCGGACGCCGGCATCGACGCGTTCACCCATGCGATCGAGTCCTTTCTCACCATCGACTCGTTCGACTACGACCGCGCAGGGCAGGTCGATCCGGGCTACAGCGGCCGCTCGTCGCTGACGATGATGTTTGCGCGCGAGTCGATGCGCCTTTGCTTCGCCTGGCTCGAACGCGCCTATCGTGATGGCCGCGACATGCAGGCGCGCATCGGCATGTCCTATGCCAGCCTCTACGCGGCGCTGTCCTATGGCAGCGCAGGGCTCAATGCTGTGCATGGCATCGCCTACGCGGTGGCAGGGCAGACCCACAAGAGCCACGGCAGCACGAACGCCGTGATGCTGCCCTACGTGCTCGATGCGATGCGCGACGTGCGGCGCGCCGAGTTGCTGGAGGTGGCCCGTTTGCTGGGGCTTGCGGTCGGCGACGAGGAACTCGCCCTGCGCACCGTGCCGCTGGCGGTGCGCAACATGGTCGGCCGCCTGGGCATCCCGACCGACTTGCGGGCGTTCGGCGTGCAGGAGCGCGAGCTCTCCGCCTTGGTCGAGGATGCGCTCGCCGTCACCCGCTTGGCGAAGGCCTTCCCGGTGCCGGACGTCGCGACGCGCTATCGCGCCATCGTGCGCAACGCCTTCGACGGGCGCCTGTCGGCGAAGGAGCGCGCGACCCTCGCTGCCGAGGACAGCATTTCTTGACAACGAGATGCACAACTAATATATTAGTTGTACTGCACACGCACGAAGGAGACCTCACCATGATGACCGAACGCCAGCGCAAGTTTCGCGAGCAGTACAAGTCGGAGATCAGTCCCTTGTACAACGGCTTGCTGCATATCACCGTCATCTACGGCGCAGGAATCGCCGCCATCTGGTACTGCGTGAGTCAAATGCAGGGCGCCGGCTGGGAATGGCTGATGGCCATTCCGGTCTTCATCGCCGGCAACTTCGTCGAGTGGTTCATGCATCGCTACGTGATGCACAAGCGCATCGATGTCTTTGCGCTGCGCGCCATCTACGAGCGCCACACCCGGCAGCACCATCAATACTTCTCCGACCTCGAGCCGACGATCGACACCACGCGCGAGTTCCGGATCGTGTTCTTCCCGTGGCGGGTGCTGATCACGCTGGGTGTGGGTGGCCTCACGCTGGGCTGGCTGGCGAGCCTGGTCTTCAACGCCAACGTGGGCTACGTGGTGTTCGTGACGATGGTGGTGCAGTACCTGGTCTACGAGACCTTCCACTATTGCTGCCACGTGCACGAGAACTGGTTCGTGCGCAACATGCCCTTCGTCAACACGATCCGCCGCCATCACACGGCCCATCACAACCTGGGGATCATGATGAAGTACAACATGAACCTCAGCTTCCCGATCGCCGACTGGTTCCTCGGCACGAGCGACCTGCGCCGCGGCCTGGTCGGACACCTGTTCAACGGCTACAGCGAGAAGCACGTCAAGGAAGAGCTGAAGCCCATCATTGCCAGGTTCCGCACCGACCACTCGCGCGTGACGCTCGACGGCCCGCAGCTCACGAGCCAGGAGGAAAGCGTCATGGTCGGCGCTTGACATGATGTAAGGAGCGGCGCTCCGCTCCTGCCTGAACCAGTGCCAGCGAGCGGGAGCCGCGGATCCGGCTCCGCCGGTCCGCTGGCGGAGCCCCCTGGAGGGGGTGGCGCGAAGCGCCTCCGGGGGTGGGTCACAATCAGGTATGCAATCCAATTTCGAGTTCGCGAGCGCCCCCGAGGCCGCCTCGCCCCTGCTCAAGAACCTCAATCCCGAACAGCTCGCCGCGGTCACCCTGCCCGACCGGCACGGCCTGATCCTGGCCGGGGCGGGTTCCGGCAAGACCCGCGTGCTCACCACCCGCATCGCCTGGCTGATCCAGAGCGGGCAGGTCTCGCCGGGCGGCGTGATGGCGGTGACCTTCACCAACAAGGCCGCCAAGGAGATGCTGACGCGCCTGTCGACCATGCTGCCGATCCCGGTGCGCGGCATGTGGATCGGCACCTTCCACGGGCTGTGCAACCGCTTCCTGCGCGCGCACTGGAAGCTCGCCGGCCTGCCGCAGGGCTTCCAGATCCTCGACGCGCAGGACCAGCTCTCCGCCGTCAAGCGCGTCATCAAGGCGATGAACCTCGACGAGGAGCGCTTCGTGCCCAAGCAGGTGACGTGGTTCATCGCCGGCAACAAGGAAGACGGCCTGCGCCCGAAGGACGTGGCGGTGCACGACGAGCAGTCGCGCAAGATGGTCGAGATCTACCAGGCCTATGAAGACCAGTGCCAGCGCGAAGGCGTGGTCGACTTCGGCGAGCTGATGCTGCGCACCTACGAGCTGATGCGCGACAACGCCGCGCTGCGCGAGCACTACAACCACCGCTTCAGGCACATCCTGGTCGACGAGTTCCAGGACACCAACCGCCTGCAATACGCCTGGCTCAAGATCTTCGCCGGCCGCGAGAGCCGCATCTTCGCGGTGGGTGACGACGACCAGAGCATCTATGCCTTCCGCGGCGCGCAGGTGGGCAACATGGCCGACTTCGAGCGCGAGTTCAGGGTCGAGCAGGTCATCAAGCTCGAACGCAACTACCGCAGCTTCGGCAACATCCTCGACGCGGCCAACGCGCTGATCGCGCACAACGAGCGCCGCCTCGGCAAGAACCTGCGCACCGAGGCCGGCCCCGGCGAGCCCGTGCGCGTCTATGAATCGACCAGCGACTATGCCGAGGCGCAATGGCTGCTCGAAGAGGCGCAGCAGCTGCACCGCGAAGGCACTGCCCGCAGCGAGATCGCCTTGCTCTACCGCTCCAACGCGCAGTCTCGCGTGCTCGAAAGCGCGCTGTTCAATGCCGGCATTCCGTATCGCGTCTATGGCGGCCTGCGCTTCTTCGAGCGAGCCGAGATCAAGCATGCGCTGGCCTACCTGCGCCTGCTCGAGAACGCGAACGACGACACCAGCTTCCTGCGCGTGGTGAACTTCCCGACCCGTGGCATCGGCGCGCGCACCATCGAGCAATTGCAGGACGCCGCCCGATCGAGCGGACGCAGCCTGTTCCAGAGCGTGGGTGCGGTCACCGGCAAGGGCGGCGCGAACCTGCTCGCCTTCACCGCGCTGATCGATGCGATGCGCGGAGCCACGCATGGCCTCACGCTGCGCGAGATCATCGAGCACGTCACGGAAGCTTCCGGCCTGGCCGACTTCTATCGCAACGAGAAGGAAGGCCGCGAGCGACTCGAGAACCTGGACGAACTCGTCAACGCTGCCGAGGCCTTCGTCACGCAGGAAGGCTTTGGCAAGGATGCGGTGGCGCTGCCCGTCGACGAGCAGGCCGGCACCATCGCCGTGGGCGAGCCGCCCGCCGTGGCGCTCGTGGACCAGACTCCCGATGCCGAGACCGGCGAGATCGTCTCGCCCTTGGCCGCATTCCTGACCCATGCGGCGCTCGAGGCCGGCGACAACCAGGCGCAGGCGGGGCAGGACGCCTTGCAGCTGATGACGGTGCACTCCGCCAAGGGGCTGGAGTTCGACGTGGTGTTCATCACCGGACTCGAGGAGGGCCTCTTCCCGCATGAGAACTCGCTGTCTTCACACGAGGGGCTGGAAGAGGAGCGACGCCTGATGTACGTCGCCATCACGCGCGCGCGCAAGCGCCTGTACCTCAGCCAGAGCCAGACGCGCATGCTGCACGGGCAGACCCGCTACAACGTGAAGAGCCGCTTCTTCGACGAGCTGCCCGAAGGCGCGCTCAAGTGGATCACGCCGAAGGCGCAGGCCTTCGGATCGGGCTTCGAGCGCGACTACCAGTCGGCCTGGAGCCGCGGCTCGGGCATGGGGTCCATCGTGGGCGCGGGCAGGCGGGACAAGCCACCTTCATGGACGGCGCCGAAGGTGACCACCTCCGAAGGCGTGGCGCTGCGCAGCGGGCAATCGGTGTTCCATACCAAGTTCGGCGAAGGCGTGATCCTCACGCTCGAGGGCAGCGGCGCGGATGCCCGCGCGCAGGTCAACTTCGGCCGCCATGGCATGAAGTGGCTCGCGCTCAGCGTGGCCAAGCTCACGCCGGTGGATTGAAGCTCACCCTCCACGAACTCCTTGCGACCGCTCGAGAACAAGCAACCGACTGTTGCTTTTCTCGTGCGGTCCTTCTACAGCTCGATGCTCTTCTTCGGTGTCCCGCCCGGCGCCCGCGTAAATATTGCGGCAGGCAGGACGCCGATGTCGCCGTCTTCGTAGACCAGCTCGACCCAGGGACCGTTGATGCGGAAGCAGCCGGGAAACTCTTCGCCCTTCGAGGTGCGAAGCGCTGCCTTGTTGGCGAAGCTGTTGTGCGGCATCTTCAAGGCACAACGGTCGTCGAACAGGACGATGGTTCCGCCCTCGCCCTGATGGACAGCGACCTGCGTGGCTCGGGCAGCGGGCAGGAAGCAGAGTGCTGCGATCGGCAGCGATGAGCAGACGCATGATGGTCTCCCTGGTGGAAGCGGAGGGCGCCTCGGCGAGAAGCGATGTGCCAGAGCGAGGGCAACCGCGGTGCCCGCTCGCAGCTTGCGCTTGTAGGAGAACGAGCGACATGCGCGCCCCGTGCGAGCATGCGTCTTCAGCGTTGCGCGGGTGGCTCGGCCGCTTGCTTCTCCTCGCGCCATTGCTCGAGCAGCAGATTGCGCCGCACCGGGTCGGGCTCGAGCACATAGGCGAGCTCGGTCATCAGCTCGAGGCCGTCGGCGAGCGTGATCTCCTTGCGTTCGATGCGCGCATCGATGCCCGCATCGACCAGTCGCGCGGCCTGCTCGAGCTGCTCTCGTGGCGCGCCATCGATACGCATGTCGGCAAACACTTCGACCGCTTCGCGCCAAGCCTGCCAGGCCAGCACGGGATCGCGCGGCATCGCGGCAACGATGGGCGCATTGCGCAAGGCACGCTCCTCGAGCATGGAACGATCGGGGCCGATCACCGGCGCGGCATCGTCGAACGGCGAAGGCGGACGCTTCGGTGCGGATGCGGGAAGGGCTTGCCGCGACCGACGAGGCGGCGGGCGACTCGGCCTGCACGGCTTCTTCGCTACTCTCGGAATCCGATCTCCACATGGTCCAGGCGAGCACCGCGCCGAGGGCAAGCAGCATGCCCATGATGCCCCGCCTCAGGTTGGTGGAAACGAGAGGGGGCGTGCCTTGCCTTGCTTCATACCGTCGCGATTTTGCGCGTGTCAATGAGGATGAATACAAGGAAACAACGAGCGAAACAAAGAGAGACGTAACTACGTTTTCTTCATTGTTGATTTGGGTCACGACACGAACGAATCTTCAATTGCGACTCCGCCGGTCGTACTCATCAACGATGAGGAGATAGGAATGAAGAACGGCATTGCAATCGCCGGTGCAGCGCTCACGGCGCTCGCCGCCGGCCTCGCAGCATGGCAGATGCCTTCGACCGCCGTCGCTGACGGCAGCCGCAATGGCACCGACTACAAGGTCGATCCTGATTGGCCGAGAGAGTTGCCCAACAACTGGCTCGTGGGCCAGGTCGCGGGCGTGGCGGTCGATCGCTACGACAACATCTGGATCATCCAGCGTCCCCGCACCCTGACAGCGGACGAGCGAGGCTCCGACCCGGATACGACAACTGACTCCACCGGGAGTGCGGCGCAGCGACTGCTGCAACCTCGCTCCGTCGGTGATGGTGTTCGACCGCGACGGCCACTTGCTGAGGAGCTGGGGCGGGCCGGCCGACCCGGGCTTCCTGACCAGTCGCTGCGCGCCGGCGATGGGCTGCGAGTGGCCGACCAACGAGCACGGCATCTACGTCGACCACAACGACTTCGTCTACATCGCCGGCAACGGCGGACCGGACAACCAGGTGCTGAAGTTCACGATGGACGGCACCTTCGTGCATGCAGGTCGGCAAGGCCGGCCTGAACGCGGGCAGCAACGACGACCGGCGGCGCACCGAACGGCAGTCCGCTGCTGGGCAACCCGGCCGACATGGAAGTCGACCCGGCGACCAACGAGCTCTACATCGCCGACGGATACGGCAACAAGCGCGTGCTGGTGGTCGACGCCGCTACCGGGCCAGTACAAGCGCCACTGGGGCGCCTATGGCAACGTCCCGAACGACGCCGACCCGGGAGACTACGATCCGGGCGCGCCGGTAGCGCGGCAGTTCCGCAACCCCGTGCACTGCGTGCGTATCGCCAAGGACGGTCTCGTCTACGTCTGCGACCGCGTCAACAACCGCTACCAGGTGTTCCAGAAGAACGGCACCTTCGTGAAGGAAGCCTTCCTGGAGCGCGACACGCTCGGCAACGGCTCGATGTGGGACATCGACCTTTCGGTCGACAACGCCCAGCGGCGGCTCTACAACGCCGACGGGGAGAACAACACCGTCTGGGCCTTCGATCGGGAGAGCGGCCAGGTGCTCGGCAGCTTCGGCCGCAACGGCCGCAGCGCGGGGCAGTTCCACTGGGTGCACAACCTGGCGCTCGATTCGCGCGGCAACATCTACACCGCCGAGGTCGACACCGGCAAGCGGGCGCAGAAGTTCGAGCCGAAGGACCGCGGTCGCGGGCACGGACGCGATGGCCGGAACGACGCGGAAGACCGCCTGAGAGAGCTGATCAAGAAGTTCTTCTAAGGTCGATGATGCGGCCCGTCGCGACGCCCTGGTGGTGGAGATGGGTCGCGGCGATGGCGCTGCTGCTTTGCGCAGCAGCGCCATCGCTCGCGCACGATGTGCCCAACGAGTTGCGGGTGCATGCCTTCGTGCGCCCCGAAGGCGAGCACCTGCGAGTCCTGGTGCGCGTGCCGCTTGACCTGCTCCTGAATATCGACCTGCCCAAGCGCCCCAACGGCTATCTCGAGCTGTCGCAACTCGACAAGCACTTTCCGCGGGCCCTTGCGGCGCTCGCAAAGGACCTCGAATTCATTGAAGAGGGCGAGCGGCTGAAGCCTGAGAAGTCCGAGGCCCGCATCTCGCTGCCTTCGGACAAGTCCTTCCAGTCCTACGAACAGGCGCTTGCCTCGGTGCGCGGCCCGCCTTTGCCGCCGGGTACCGACGTGTTCTGGAACCAGGGCTACTTCGACGCCTATCTCGAATACCCGATCCGCTCGGCCGCGAGCAGCTTCGAGGTCGACTTCCACGTGAGCCCGGGCCTGCGCGACCGCCTCAAGTTCGACATGCGCTACCTGCTGCCCGACGGCGGCGTGCGCGCCTTCGAATTCCCCACCGCCAGCGGTCGCATCGCGCTCGACCCGCACTGGTACCAGGCGGCCTGGACCTTCGTGCTTTCGGGCATCGAGCACATCCTCGGCGGCGTGGATCACCTGCTGTTCCTGCTGTGCCTCGTCGTGCCGTTTCGCCGCTTCGGCTGGCCGCTGGTGGGAGTGGTCACGGCCTTCACCGTGGCGCACTCGGTGACGCTCATTTCCGCGGCACTGGGATTCGTGCCGAGCGGCGCCTGGTTCCCGCCGCTGGTCGAGGTGCTCATCGCCCTGTCGATCCTCTACATGGCGATCGAGAACGTGGTGCTGGAAGATCCGCGCAACCGCTGGATCGTGACGGCCCTGTTCGGCCTCGTGCACGGCTTCGGATTCTCGTTCTCGCTGGTCAACGAGCTGCAGTTCGCGGGCTCGCACCTGCTGCTGTCGCTGCTGTCCTTCAATGTCGGCATCGAGCTCGGGCAGCTGATGGTGCTGGTCATCATCTGGCCGCCCTTGGTGCTGCTGTTGCGTCGCTCCAAGGTCGGCGAGAAGCTGGGCGTGGTGCTCATCGCGCTGCTGGCCGGACACACCGCATGGCACTGGATGACCGAGCGCTGGGCCGCGCTGATGAAGACCGAGCCGCCCGAGCTCGATGCCTCCACGCTCATGCGGGCGGCCCTGGTGGTGCTGGCGATCGCCGCCGTGGCGTGGCTGCTGCGGCTGCTGGCGCAGCGCAGGGGGCTGCAGCGCGATGCGTGAAGGGCGGCCTCGCGGCCGCCCGTGCCCTCGACTCACCTTGACTTCGATGCGGCGCGGCTGGGCATGCTCGGCCTTCGGTATGCGCGCCGACGCGCTTCTTGATTTCCTGCTCCCCGGATAGTCAAATCCAGCCCGACTGCCACCAGACCAGGAGGAATCCGATGAAGCATGCGCTTGGCTCGGCCCTCGGTCTCGTGCTTGCGGCGCACGCGCCGGCGGTGCTCGCGCAGGCGCCCCAGACGGTCGCACAGTGCGGTGCGATCGAAGACGATGCCAAGCGCCTGGCGTGCTACGACATGCTGTTCAAGCGCCAGCCCGAGCCGGTGGAGCCTGCCGAGCCCAAGGCGGCGCAGCCGACGCCCCCGGCCGCGACGGAGGCACCCGAAAAGCCCCCCGGCGAAGAAACGCCCATGACCATCCGGCAGCGTTCGGTGCAGGCGCTCCAGGGTGAGTGGTTTGCGATCACGCCGTACCGGACGAACTACTTCCTGCCGGTCACGTGGCGGCGCAATCCCAACTACGAGCCCTATGAAGCCTTGGGGCCGGGAGCCGCCGGCGGCCTCGACGATATCGAGGCCAAGTTCCAGATCAGCGTGCAGACCCTGCTGTGGCCGTCGGACTCGCACGACCGCTTCAGCATCTGGGGTGCCTTCACCTTGCAAAGCTATTGGCAGGTCTATGCCGGAGATATCTCCTCGCCGTTTCGCGAGACCGACTACGAGCCGGAACTGATCGCCGTGTGGCCGCTCCAGGCCAGCGTTGGGGGCATCAAGATCAGGGAAGCTGCCCTGTCGCTCAACCACCAGTCCAACGGCCGCACCGAGCCGCTGTCGCGGAGCTGGAATCGCGTCATCGGGCGACTTGCCTTCGAGAAGGGAAACTTCGGCGGATACACCAAGTTGTGGTGGCGCATACAGGAGAGCGCGGAGGACGACGACAACCCGAACATCGAGCGCTACATGGGCCAGGGTGAATTCGGGCTCGCCTACAAGTGGGGCGTCCACACCTTCGCCGGCATCCTCAGGAACAACCTTCGCGCCGACAACAAGAGCGGGCTGCAGCTCGACTGGAGCTTTCCGCTGTACGCGCACCTGAAGGGCTATGTGCAGGCCTACACCGGCTACGCGGAGAGCCTGATCGACGGCAATCACTACACCAACCGCATCGGCTTGGGGCTCATGCTGACGGACTGGTTCGATCAGATCGCCATGCTCCATCTCAGCTGCACGAAGTTCTCGCCCGGGTTCGGATGCTTGATGCCTGCGTTGGAGAAGTGCTGGCCCCGCAGGCTGATCTCCGCGCCCTGCGCGCCCCAGGGGCGCATGCCGACGCCGATGTGCTCGCCGAAGTTGAAGACCGTGCTGAAGCGCTTGTCGATCGAGCGGTAGATGGGCACGATGAAGTTGGCTCCGAGCCCTGCCTCGCCGAAGAAGCCCCACGACCCATCCGAGGTCAAGCGAAGCGTGGCGGTCACGCCGAACTGAGTGTTGGTCGAGTGGGCCGAGCCGCCGCTGTCGTCCACCCGCCAATGGCCCAGCGAGAGCTCGGTATAGGCGCTCGCGCGAGCCTTGCGCCACAACTCCTTCCCTAGAGTCCCAGTTCCAGAGCAGGCCAGGTTGACCGAGCCCACATCGCGGGCTCCGGCCACTTGCACGAACCAGCGGTCCGGACGTGGAATGACATCGGCCTGGGCGGTCGAGCCAAGCAGGCAAGCTGCAAGCAGGGCGACGAATTTCATGGGATGGCGCGCCATGCGCGTTCGGTGTGCGTGGCCAGCATGGCCGGGAGCCCAGGCTCCCGGGCGCTCTGAGCAAGCGTCATGCCCGCGGCCTTGGACGATTTCTATGTATGAGTCGCCACCGCTTCAGGCGCAGAATCTTTCGCTGGCCCGCGGGGCCGTGCCGCCTTGCCCGTGTCCTCTCGAAGGAGTAGGCGAATGAAAGTGCTGGACAACCCCAAGCCCGAGTCATCCCCCCGGGAGCAGGAAGAACTCACCGCCTTGCTGTCTGCCCTCACATCCCTTCGCAAGGGGGATGCCGAGGTGAGGCTGCCGGCCCACTGGCAGGGCATCGCCGGCAAGCTCGCCGATGCCTTCAACGAGGTGGTCGAGCTCAACGCCGAGATGGCGAGCGAGCTCGCGCGGCTGCGGCACGTGGTGGGCAAGGAAGGCATGCTCAAGCAGCGCGCATCGCTGCGCGAGAAGCGCGGCTTCTGGGGCGAGTCGATCGCTTGCGTCAACTCGCTGATCGACGACCTCGTGCACCCCACCAGCGAAGTGGCCCGCGTGATCGGCGCGGTGGCCCAGGGCGACCTCAACAAGAGCATGGCGCTGGAAGTCGAGGGCCGGCCGCTGGAAGGCGAGTTCCTGCGCACCGCGCGAACCATCAACACCATGGTGGAGCAGCTCGGCAACTTCTCCGCCGAGGTCACGCGCGTCGCGCGCGAGGTGGGCACCGAAGGCAAGCTCGGCGGCCAGGCCAAGGTCAAGGGCGTGGCCGGCACCTGGAAGGACCTCACCGACTCCGTCAACTCGATGGCCGGCAACCTCACCGACCAGGTGCGCAACATCGCCGACGTCACCACGGCGGTGGCCAAGGGCGACCTCTCCAAGAAGATCGACGTCGACGTGAAGGGCGAGTTCCTCACCCTCAAGAACACCATCAACACGATGGTGGACCAGCTGCGCTCCTTCGCCTCCGAGGTGACGCGCGTGGCGCGCGAGGTCGGCACCGAGGGCATCCTCGGCGGCCAGGCGCGGGTCGAAGGCGTCTCGGGCACCTGGAAGGACCTGACCGACTCGGTCAACTCGATGGCCGGCAACCTCACCTCGCAGGTGCGCAACATCGCCGACGTGACCAAGGCCGTGGCCGCGGGCGACCTGTCCAAGAAGATCACGGTCGACGTGAAGGGCGAGATCCTGGAGCTGAAGAACACCGTCAACACCATGGTCGACCAGCTGCGCTCCTTCGCGGCCGAGGTCACGCGCGTGGCGCGCGAAGTGGGCACCGAAGGGCGCCTCGGCGGCCAGGCCGACGTGCAGGGCGTGGCCGGCACCTGGAAGGACCTCACCGAGTCGGTCAACTTCATGGCCGGCAACCTGACCTCGCAGGTGCGCAACATCGCCGAGGTCACCACCGCCGTGGCCGCGGGCGACCTGTCCAAGAAGATCACGGTGGACGTGAAGGGCGAGATCCTCGAGCTGAAGAACACCGTCAACACCATGGTCGACCAGCTGCGCTCCTTCGCGGCCGAGGTGACTCGCGTGGCGCGCGAGGTGGGCACCGAGGGCAAGCTCGGCGGGCAGGCCCGCGTGGAGGGCGTCTCGGGCACCTGGAAGGACCTGACCGATTCGGTCAACTCGATGGCCGGCAACCTCACTTCGCAGGTGCGCAACATCGCCGACGTGACCAAGGCCGTGGCCGCGGGCGACCTGTCCAAGAAGATCACGGTCGACGTGAAGGGCGAGATCCTCGAGCTGAAGAACACCGTCAACACCATGGTCGACCAGCTCTCCTCCTTCGCCTCCGAGGTGACGCGCGTGGCGCGCGAAGTGGGCACCGAAGGCGCCTGGGCGGCCAGGCCGAGGTGAGCGACGTCTCCGGCACCTGGAAGGACCTGACCGACAACGTGAACTTCATGGCCGGCAACCTCACCAGCCAGGTGCGCGGCATCGCGAAGGTGGTGACGGCGGTGGCCGACGGCGACCTGAAGCAGAAGCTCACCGTCGAGGCCAAGGGCGAGATCGCCGCGCTGGCCGAGACCATCAACAGCATGACCGACACGCTGGCCACTTTCGCCGACCAGGTGACGACGGTCGCGCGCGAGGTGGGCGTCGAAGGCAAGCTCGGCGGCCAGGCCAAGGTGCCGGGCGCGGCGGGCACCTGGAAGGGCCTGACCGAGAACGTCAACGAGCTCGCGGCCAACCTCACGACGCAGGTGCGCGCGATCGCCGAGGTGGCCACCGCCGTGACCCAGGGCGACCTGACGCGATCGATCACGGTGGAGACGCAGGGCGAGGTGGCCTCGCTCAAGGACACCATCAACGAGATGATCCGCAACCTCAAGGACACGACGCAGAAGAACACCGAGCAGGACTGGCTCAAGACCAACCTCGCCAAGTTCAGCCGCATGCTGCAGGGGCAGCGCGACCTCGTCACCGTGGGCCAGCTGATCCTCTCGGAACTGGCGCCGGTGGTGGGCGTGCAGCAGGCCGAGTTCTACGTGCTCAGCACCGGGGCCGACGTGCCGCGCCTCAAGCTCTTCGCCAGCTATGCCTCGGGGGGCCAGCCCACGCACGGCAAGGAAGTCGACCTCGGCCAGGGGCTGGTCGGGCAGTGCGCGATCGACAAGGAGAAGATCCTGCTGACCAACGTGCCGACCTCGGCCTTCCGCATTGCCTCGGGCCTGAGCGAGAGCGCCGCGATGGACGTGCTGGTGCTGCCGGTGGTGTTCGAAGGCGAGATGCGCGGCGTGCTCGAGCTCGCGTCGCTGCAGCGCTTCAACCCGGTGCACGAAGCCTTCCTCGCGCAGCTCACCGAGAGCATCGGCATCGTGATCAACACCATCGAGGCCAACTCACGCACCGAGGACCTGCTCAAGCAGTCGCAGTCGCTCGCGGAGGAACTGCAGAGCCGCCAGCAGGAACTGCAGCAGACCAACCTGGAGCTGCAGGAGAAGGCCCGGCTGCTGGCGCACCAGAACCAGGAGGTCGAGCGCAAGAACCGCGAGGTCGAGCAGGCCCGCCAGGCGCTGGAGGAAAAGGCCGAGCAGCTCGCGCTCACCTCGAAGTACAAGTCCGAGTTCCTGGCCAACATGTCGCACGAGCTGCGCACGCCGCTCAACAGCCTGCTGATCCTCTCCGACCAGCTCTGCAAGAACACCGAAGGCAACCTGAGCGCCAGGCAGGTGGAGTTCTCCAAGACCATCCACTCCTCCGGCAACGACCTGCTGATGCTCATCAACGACATCCTCGATCTCTCGAAGATCGAATCCGGCACGGTCGCGGTGGACGTGAGCGAGCTGCGGCTCGACGACCTGCAGCGCTCGGTCGAGCGCGGCTTCAGGCACTTCGCCGAATCCAAGCACATCGACTTCATCGTGCACATGGAGCCGCCGCTGCCGCGCTCGGTCGTGACCGACGCCAAGCGCCTGCAGCAGATCATCAAGAACCTGCTGTCCAACGCCTTGAAGTTCACCCACCAGGGGCATGTGTCCTTCTCGATGACGGTGGCCACCAGCGGCTGGAAGCCGGAGAACGAGGAGCTCAACCGCGCCAGCCAGGTGCTGGCATTCACGCGTCTCCGACACCGGCATCGGCATCTCGCAGGACAAGCAGCAGATCATCTTCGAGGCCTTCCAGCAGGCCGACGGCTCCACCTCGCGCAAGTACGGCGGCACCGGGCTGGGCCTGGCCATCAGCCGCGAGCTCGCGCGCCTGCTCGGCGGCGAGATCCGCCTGTCGAGCACCCCCGGCGAGGGCAGCACCTTCACGCTCTACCTGCCGCAGGTCTATGCGCCGATCCGCAGCCCGCGGCCTTCCCGCGTGGCGGTGCAGCCGCTCGATGCGGGGCAGGATGTGGCGACCACGCGTGCGCCGCAATCCGAAAGGCAGGAAGCCCCCGTGGCACCGGTGTTCGACGGCGCCTCGCTGGCAGCCGTGGCGCTGGCCCCTGCGGACGAGTCCGCAGAGGAGGAGCTGCGCTCCTTCGCCAACATCGCCGACGACGACCGCGACGACATCGGCTCGACCGATCGCGTCCTGCTCATCGTCGAGAACGAGCTGGGCTTCGCCAGGCTGCTGCTCGAGGCTTCTCGCAATGCCGGCTTCAAGGGGCTGGTGAGCGGCAGCGGCGCGGGCGCGCTCACGACGATCCGCGAGTACCACCCCTCGGCCATCTCGCTGGACATCCACCTGCCCGACATGGAGGGCTGGCGCATCCTCGACCGGCTCAAGGCCGACCCGTCGACGCGCCACATCCCGATCTGCGTGGTCTCCACCGACGACGCCCAGGAGCGCGCGCTCGGCAGCGGGGCGCTGGGCTTCCTGCCCAAGCCGCTGCGCTCGACCGACCAGATCGACGCCGCGCTGGCGCAGCTCCATCGCTACCTGGACCGCGGCTCGCCGACGCTGCTGATGGTGATGCCCGGCTCGAGCGAGCGCGATGCGATCGTGGCCGCGCTGGAGCCGGACGTGAGGGTGGAAGTGGCCGACGATGCGGACTTCTCTCCGGAGCTGCTGACGCAGGTCGATTGCCTGCTGATCGATGAATCGGTCGAAGGGCTCGGACCGCAGGACGTGCTCGAGGCCATGGAGGCCCGCGGCCTGTGCCAGCTGCCGGTGGTGCTCTACAACGCCGGCTCGCCGCGCTCCGATGGTGCGTGGCAGCAGCGGGCATCGGGCTTCGCGCTGCGCAAGGCGCAGGGCGTGCAATCGGCCCTCGCGCAGGTGGCCTTCCTGATGCATCGCAACGCGGCGGCGATGTCGGAAGACGAGCGCCGTGCCTGCGAGGCCGAGCTCGGCCGCGCGAGCTCGCTCGAAGGCAAGAAGGCGCTGATCGTCGACGACGACATGCGCAACATCTTCGCGCTGGCCACCGTGCTCGACAACGAGGGCATGGTCATCGTCTCGGCCGACAACGGGCGCGAGGCGATCCGCCTGGCGCGTGCCGACCCGGACATCGACATCGTGCTGATGGACATCATGATGCCGGAGATGGACGGCATCGCCACCATGCAGGAGATCCGCAGGCTGCCGCGCGGACGCGAGCTGCCGATGGTGGCCGTGACGGCCAAGGCCATGAAGGGCGACCGCCAGAAGTGCATCGAGGCGGGCGCCTGGGACTACCTCTCCAAGCCGGTGGACCCGATGCACCTGCTGGCCGTGCTGCGAGGCTGGCTATGCCGCTGAACGATCCGCCCGGCGTGCCGTCCGGCGCCGCCGATACGCCGGACGAGGACCGCGCCAGCATCCTCATCGTCGACGACCTGCCGGAGAAGCTGCTGGTCTTCGAGACCGTGCTGCAGGAGCTCGGCCAGCACGTCGTCTGCGTGCGCTCGGGCAGCGAAGCGCTGCGGGAGGTGCTGCAGCGCGAGTTCGCGGTGATCCTGCTCGACGTCAACATGCCCGACATCGACGGGCTGGAGACCGCCGCGCTGATCCGAAAGTACAAGCGCTCGGCGCACACGCCCATCATCTTCGTCACCTCGTATGCCGACGAGATGCAGACGGTGCGCGGCTATTCGCTCGGCGCGGTCGACTACATCCTCTCGCCTGTCGTTCCCGAGGTGCTGCGCTCGAAGGTGAAGGTGTTCGTCGAGCTGCACGTGCTGCAGCGCCGCCTGCGCCGCCAGGCCGACGAGCGGGTGGCGCTCGCGGCGGCCAATGTCGCCCGGCAGGCCGCAGAGGAGGCCACGCGCCGCTCCAGCTTCCTCGCCAACGCCAGCCGCGCCTTGGGCGGAACGCTCGACATCGACCTGGGCATGCGGCGCATGCTCGAGCTGGTCGTGCCGGTGCTGGCCTCCTCCGCCACGCTGGTGCTGGCCGACGCGCAGCAGGGCGTGAAGCTCATGAGCTGCCGCTTCGACGACGAGCCGGGCGCCATGGCGAGCCGCGCCGTCACGGTGTTCTGGAGCCCGCATCCCGAGGCACCCGTGCAGGAGATGGCCGCGGCGCTCGGCGGCGACAACGACGCGGCCCTGCCGTCTCGCCTGCCGGCCGAGCAGCACATCGTGCCCCTGATGCTGAGCGACAGCCGCATCGGCGCGCTGTGGGTGCGCGACACCGAACGGCCGATCGACAAGGCGCTGCTGCGCGAGCTGGCCGACCGGGCGGCGATGACCTTCGAGAACGCGCGGCTCTATCGCAGCCTGCAGGTCGAGATCCAGGAGCGCCGCACCGCCGAGGCGCAGCTGCAGGTGGCCAACCGTCGCAAGGACGAGTTCCTCGCCATGCTGTCGCACGAGCTGCGCAACCCGCTGGCGCCGATACGCAATGCCATCGAGATCATCCGCCGCGTCGCGCCGGACGATCCGAAGCTGGCCATGGCGATGGGTGTCACCGCGCGACAGGTCGAGCACCTCACCCGGCTGGTCGACGAACTGCTCGACGTGGCGCGCATCAGCCAGGGGAAGATCGAACTCAAGTCCGAGACGGTCGACTTCCGCACGGCGATGGAACAGGGCATCGAGACGGTGCGTCCACTGGTCGACAGCCTGCGCCACCAGCTCGTGGTCGAGCTGCCGAATACGCCCGTCTGGCTCAGGGGCGACCCCGACCGCCTCGCGCAGGTGGTGGTCAACCTCGTGCACAACGCGGCCAAGTACACGCCCGAAGGCGGGCGCATCGAGGCCACGCTGGCGCTGGCCGACGGCCAGGCCGTGATGAGCATCCGCGACAACGGCATCGGCATCGAGCCCGAGTTCCTGCCCAAGGTCTTCGACCTGTTCGAGCAGGGCCGGCGCGGGCTCGACCGCAGCCAGGGAGGCCTCGGCGTGGGCCTCGCGCTGGTGCAGCGGCTGGTGCAGCTGCATCACGGGCGGGTGGAAGTGCAATAGCGCGGGGTCGGGGCAGGGGGCGGAGTTCCGGGTGCTGCTGCCCTGCTTCCTGGATGTCTCTTCCAGTGCGGTCGCGAAGAACGAGTCGACCGACGCCGACGCCGATGCGGCGCGCTGCCGCGTGCTGGTGGTCGATGACAACCGCGACGCCGCGGAAACGATCGCGCTCTTCCTCGAACTCGAAGGCCACGAGGTGAGGGCGGTGACCGATGCCATGCAAGCGCTGGAGTGCGCCGATCCCTTCGCGCCCGACATCGCCGTGCTCGACATCGGCCTGCCCCACATGGACGGCTATGAGCTGGCACGCCGAATGCTCGCGAAGCAAGCAGGCTTGTTCCTGATCGCGCTCACGGGCTACGGCCAGCCCGAGGACATGCAGGCCACCCGGCAGGCGGGCTTTCATGCGCACCTCGTCAAGCCGATCGATCCGATCGAGTTGCTGCGGCTGATCGAGGAGTGGCGCGCGAACGCGCCGGGGCGTCAATGGGTGCTGCGCGGTCCTCGGCAGCAAACCGCGACAAGAGAGTGAATGAGCCGATGAAATACTCCGATGCATTTTGTTTCACCAGGCACTGCAACAGGGCGCAATATCCCCCTCTGGAGAACAGATGAATACATTGACGGCTTGCAATAAACATTCCCTTCACCCCACAATCGCACGTCTTATTGCGGGAGGGGGGTATGCCGAAGGATAAGGACCGGTTGAGACTGGTCATTTTTTCGCCAAACAGCGACGCAACCTCCGAGACATTCATCAGGGCACACATTGAAAGGCTGCCCTTTACTATTCTGCCCCGATACGGGTTGGAACTCGGCATTGGTAATGAAAAAGGCAAATCCGTCTGGCCCGGAGGATGGTGGATCGGGTTATTGCTCGGTCGCAAAGCCCCCAAATTGAATCGCCAAATATTGACTTTTCTTCTTGCCCGACATCTGCGAGCAATTCGGGCGGATGCCGTATTGGCTGAATACGGGGTCACGGGGAGTTGGGTGGCTCCCGCGTGCGAACGTGCGGGCGTGCCCGTGTTTGTGCACTTTCATGGGTTCGACGCCTCTGTGAACGATGTTCTC
This sequence comes from uncultured beta proteobacterium, assembly GCA_963818175.1. Lineage (GTDB taxonomy): Bacteria > Pseudomonadota > Gammaproteobacteria > Burkholderiales > Burkholderiaceae_C > Caldimonas. The sequence continues at coordinate 29,609 of CAWFRK010000025.1, forward strand.
ACCGAGCACGAGGAGGGTTACCAGAACATCTTCAGGATGGCGGCCGGAGTCGTGGCGGTCTCGAAAGTCATGTACGAGCGCCTGCTGGCCATGGGTGCTCCCGAAAAGCGCTTGCACCTCAACCCCTGCGGTGTCGATCCGGATGGCTTCTCCGGTGGTATTCCCAGCGACAAGCCGCCTGCTTTTTTCGCAGTCGGCCGATTCGTCGAAAAGAAGGCGCCTCATCTGACGATCCTGGCCTTCAGGCGCGTGCTTCAAGAGGTTCCCGAAGCCACGCTCACGATGGTCGGCGACGGACCGCTGCTTGGTCCCTGCAAGCGAATGATCCAGGCCCTGCATATCGAGAAGTCCGTCAAGTTCCTGGGGAGCAAGGAACACGAAGTGGTCAGATCCGAGATGCGCCAGTCCAGGGCATTCGTCCAGCATTCGCTGGTTGCCGACAACGGCGACAGCGAGGGTACCCCCGTGGCGATCATCGAGGCGCAGATGACCGGGATACCCGTGGTGGCGACCCGTCATGCCGGTATCCCGGACGTGGTAATCGACGGCGAAACAGGTTTCCTGGTTGACGAGGCAGATGTGGATGAAATGGCGGCTGCCATCATCAAGCTTGCCAAGGATCGGGATCTGGCCCATCGAATGGGAAACGCCGCCCGCAAGCATGCCCTCCTTCATTTCTCCCTGGAACGGCATATAAGCCATCTCGCATTGATGATCGAGGAGGCTGTCTACAAGAGGTCCTGGGCATATGCTTGCTCCTGAAAAACAAAAAGACTCTCCTTCTGAAAATCATCCGAATCGTCGAGCCTATAACTGGTTGGTGTACGACTGCTACGACAGGGGTTTGCTCTCGAGTGCTGGCCATATTCGCGGCGCGCTGTACGACCTGGGATGCGGCGAGTCACCTTACAAGGACTGGCTGCTGAAATACGCCTCATGCTATGTGGGGGTCGACTGGTCCGCGAGCCCTCACGACATCAAGGCCGATGTCGTCGCCAACCTCAACGAGCCCATGCCCATTCAAGATGCAGTCGCAGATACGGTGCTGTCGCTGTCCGTGCTGGAGCACCTGTGCGAGCCGAAGGTCATGCTGGGCGAGGCCTTTCGCATCCTGAAACCCGGAGGGAACCTGGTGCTGCATGTGCCTTGGCAGTGGTGGATACACGAGGCACCGTTCGATTTCTATCGCTATACGCCCTATGGCTTGCGGCACCTGATGGAATCTGCGGGCTTCACCAACATCAAGATCACGCCAGAGTCAGGATTCTTCAGCATGCTGACCATGAAGCTCAACTACTTCAGCCTGCGCCTGATCCGGGGTCCACGCCTCGTGCGGCTGTTCCTGCGCGGCTTGTTCGGTGTGGCGTGGTATCTCGGTCAACGTGCCGCGCCGATCCTGGATCGCCTGGACCGCGACTGGGCCTTGGAAAGTACCGGCTACTTCGTCACGGCCTCCAAGCCCATGGCCTCGCCAGCTTGAGCATCCGGCAACGAACCTTTTCTGCCGTGCGCTGGACCACGGCGGCGGCCGTGGTCAAGGCCTTGCTGCAAGTGGCGCAGGTCGCGGTCCTCGCCCGGCTCCTCAAGCCGGAAGACTATGGCCTCCTCGCCATGGTGACCGTGGTGCTCAGCTTTGCGGGCCTGTTTTCGGACTTTGGCGTGAACAGCGCCTTCGTGCAGAGACGCGATGTGACGGAGGAACAGCGTTCAAGCCTGTTCTGGTTCAACGTCGTGGTGAGCGCCGGCTTGACGGCGGTCGTGATCGCCCTGAGCCCGTTGATCGCGGCCTTCTTCGGGGACCAGCGGCTGATCCCGCTCGTGACCTTGAGTGCGATCACCTTCGTGGTTGGCGCATTGGGCGTGCAGGTTCGCCTGGCGGCCGAGAAGGCGCTGCGCTTTCGTCCCGTGATGGTGCTGGAAGTGTCCGCGGCCTTGATCGGCTTCGTGGTCGCCGTCTCGGCCGCGCTGGGAGGCTGGGGTGTCTATGCGCTCGTCGCTGGCACCGTGTCGAGCGCCGTCGCCTTCACGACGCTGGCCTGGCTGTTCATGGCGCAGGGCTGGCGACCGGCATGGCGACTGCGGTTTGCCGATGTCCGCTCTTTTCTCGGCTTCGGCGGGGCGCTGGTGGCGAACAACCTGGTCAACCAGATCAATCTGACGGTTGACCTGTTCCTCGGCGGTCGCCTGCTGCCGGCCGCGCTGCTCGGTCTCTACAGCGTTCCGCGCAACCTGACCCTGCAGGTGCAGTTCATGGTGAACCCGATCATTACCCGGGTGGCCTTCCCGCTGATCGCGGAGGTGCAGCACGACATCACGCGTGTGCGCTCGATCTATCTGCAAACGATGAACATGACTTCATCGACCAATGCGCCCGTCTATGTCGGCATCGCCTTCTTCGCGCAGGACATCACGCAGGTGCTGCTCGGCGACGGGTGGGGGCGCTCGGGCGCCATCTTGCGGATTCTCGCCCTGTGGGGGGCGCTTCGATCTACGGGCAATCCGGTCGGAAGCCTGCTGCTCGGGATGGGGCGAGCCGATCTGTCCTTGAAGTGGAACCTGGCCATGTTGCTGATCGTTCCGCCGGCTGTCTGGTTCGGCTCGACCCATGGTCCCGAGGGGGTGGCGTGGGCATTGTTTGCCGTGGCCACCACGCTGTTTGTTCCAGGCTGGTTCGCCTTGGTGCGTCCACTCAGCCATGCTGGCCTGGGTGAGTACAGTCTCGCGGCCCTGGGGCCTTTCGCGATTGCAGTGCTTGCGATCGCGCCGGCCTACCTCCTTGCAGGCTTGGCGCAAGGGGCCTTGCTGCGCTTGATGCTGGGCGTGGTCATCGCGCTGCCGTTGTACCTGGGTCTCAGTTACCTCGCCAATCGGCAGTGGGTCGATTCGATGCTGGAACTGCTTGGCCATCGCAAAGGTGCGCGGTGAGCGCAGCTCGATGGAGGGCCAATCTGTGTCACATCCAGCAGCGGCGAGGCGACGAGCCATTACCTTGCTGCGCTCAGGGTGGTCGCTGCTCTGCAACACCCATCTCGACATACTGGCGGACCTTGAGCGATCAAAGCGGCGCAAGCATGTGCGGCCCGCGCGCCGCGGATGAGCTTCGCTCCCGATCAACCGACCGCTGCTGCCTGGCATCGCCCTTGCAGGCCGCTCTCGAAGGAGGCAGGCGAGAGCCCATCATGGATCAGCCCAGTCAATCGTCCCGCACGCTTTCGGTAGTTGCATTTCCGCGGGGCTGGAGCCCCTACGCCGAGATCTTCAATGCGAGCCTCGAAGCAGCGGGTGTCCGGGTGGCGGACGGTGTTTTTTCCGGACGGTGGCTCTGGGAGAAGCTGCCGGACTTCCAGGTGGTTCATTTCCACTGGCCCTCGTATTGCTACTACAAGGCCCCCGACACGTGGCTCAATTGGGCGCGCCTCGTCAAGTTCGGTGTCGCCCTGCTGGCCTTGCGCATCGCCGGCAAGAAGATTGCCTGGACCGCGCACAACCTCTATCCGCACGACGGCGGTGCGCTGCGCGTGCATCGGGCCGGTCGCTGGCTGCTTCGTGTGCTCGCCCACCGCGTCTTCGTCCACGGCGCGTCCGCACAGGACACCGTGGTGCGCCAGCTGGGCATCGACCGGGGCAAGACCGTGCTGATCGAGCAAGGCAACTACGTGGGCTACTACAGCAACACCTGCAGCCGCGCCGAGGCCCGCATGCGCCTCGGGCTCCCGGCGGATGCGACGGTCTTCTGCTTCGTCGGACAGTGCCGGCCGTACAAGAATCTCGAGCACCTCATCGCGAGCTTCCAGTCGCTGGAAGGCTCGGCCCATCTCCTGATCGCCGGCAAGTTCCTGACCGACGAATACCGGGCCGGCATCGAAGCCTTGATCGCGAAGAGGCCCGAGCGCATTCACCTGCATGGCCGCTTCATCCGCGATGACGAGATGCAGCTCTTCCTCAACGCCGGCGATTGCATGGTGCTGCCTTACAGCGAGATCCTGACTTCCGGGGCGGCAATGCTGGCACTGAGCTTCGGCCTGCCGGTCATCGCGCCGCTCATCGGCAGCCTGCCGGAACTCGTCTCGCCGGAATGCGGCATGCTCTACGAGCGCAACGATCCGGAAGGCCTGTCCGGCTGCCTCGAACGTTTCGATGCCGCCCGGTTCGACCGCGAGCACATCGTCGAGCAGGCCGAGCGCTTCAGCTGGGAGCGCTCCGCGGCGACCTTCGTCCGCAGCTTCGACTCACGGCTCGCGCGATGCGGTTCCGTGGCCACGGGCTCGCTGCCATGACCCTGCTTGCAATACCCGTCGTCATGGCCGGTGGCAGCGGAACGCGGCTGTGGCCCTTGTCGCGCATGGGCTATCCCAAGCAGTTCCTGGTGCTCGGCGGCAATGAAAGCCTGTTCCAGCAATCGGTGACGCGCCTGTTGAGCCTTGCAGACCACGACATCGAGGTAGCGCCCCCGCTCATGGTGTGCAACGGGGAGCATGTCATCGGCCAAGAATGTCGTGCGCGAGTTCATTGGCCTGCAAAGCGAGCTTGCGGTCAAGAAGCTCTACGCCACTTCGGTGGACTTCCGCAATGCGATCACGATCTACGAAGAATGCGGCTTCCAGCTCAGCGCGTTCGTGCCGAACAACGCGGGGCACTTTCCACAACTCATCGAGACCGATTGCATCATGGTGCGCGACGACTTGATCGGAGCAGCCCACTGACCTAGACCACCATCGCTGCCGCGCCCCCATCCAGCGACAGCACCGCCCCGCTGACATAGCTCGCCCGCCGCGAGGCGAGGAACACCACCACATCGGCAACCTCGTGCGGCTCTGCAGCGCGCCCCTGCGGCATCGATCGCAGTCGTTGCTGTTTCACTTCCTCCAGCGGCTTGCCCGCCAGCCGCGCTTCGGCTTCGAGACCCTCCTGCATGCGCTCGGTGGCGGTGACGCCGGGGTTCACTGCATTGATGCGCACGCCGCTGGCGGCGAAGGCATTGGCGAGCCCGGCGCTGGCGAGCATGAGCGCGGCATTCGCGGCCCCACCGGGGAGGTGCGTGGGCGATGCAATCTTGCCGCCCATGCCGATCACGTTGACGATCACCCCGGCACCACGCTGCGACATGCCTGGCAGCACGGCGTCGATGGCGTGGATGTAGGTGAAGTACTTCGCATCCATCGCGGCGTGCCAGTGGGCCGCGGTCAGTTCCGCAGGCGGCGTGCGCCGGGCTGCGCCGGCACAGTTGACCAGCACGCCGATGGGGCCGAGCCTGGCCTCCACTTCGCTGACCATGGTCGCCGCCTGGCCGGGGTCAGCCAGGTCGGCCACTACCGCCACGGGCTGCGCGCCTTCGGCCTCCAGTGCGGCTACCGCACGCGCCAGGTGCTCGGCGCTGCGCGAGGCGATCGCCACGCGCGCGCCTTCCGCGGCGAAGCCGCGTGCGCAGGCCAGGCCGATGCCCTTGCTGCCTCCGGTGATCAGTACCACGGTGTCCTTCAGGCCGAGATCCATTGCGTCGACTCCTCTGATGTGTCCTGCCCGCGTGCATATTGCACTCGAATGTGGACGCCGCTTCAAAGAGCTTTACGCGGCTTAACCCTGCAGCCGTAGGCAGTCGCCCGAGCCGGCCCGTTTTATGAGGGCGGGGTCGCACTATCGGCAGACCGCCCGCGCACTCAAAAGGAGTTCGATCCATGAAGAGCAAGCACATCGTTCTCATCGCACTCGTCACCGGCAGCTTGTGCGCCGGCACCGCGATGGCGCGCGGCAATGACGATGTCCAGTGGTCCGTCACCATCGCCAGCGATGGCGCCAGGCCGGCGTATCCGGTGTACGGCCACCCGGCCCCGGTGTACGTGCAGCCGGTGCGCCCCGCGCCGGTGTACGTTCCGCGGCACTACTACCAGCAGCCGACCCGCTGGGACCGCGATGGGGACGGCATCCCCAATCGGCGCGATCGGCTCTACAACCCGCGGTGGGACGTCGACGGCGATCGGATCCCCAACTGGAAGGATCGCCGCGATGGCCATCGAGGCGGCTGGTATCGCTGATGCATCGGCTCATTGCATCGTCGATGCGTCGCTGATGCGCTGATGCGCTGATGCACCGGGCGCCCAGGCGGCGCCCGGATCCTTCAGCGCCATCGAAAGGGGGCGGCGTCTCATAATGATGAAGACGCCGCGCCCCCGCAGAGGCGCGCAAGCAAGGAGGCTCTCCGTGGACAACCCCCTGTCGCTGCTGCGCTTCAATGCCCGCACAGGGCACATCTGGCTGGACGAGCAACGCATGCTGCTGCTGCATGCGCGCGCGCTGGCAGCGCTGCGCAAGGAGCTGTTCGATTCCCTCGGCGTCGAGCGCACGCGCGGCCTGCTGGTGCGCATGGGCTTCGCCTCCGGGCAGCGCGACGGAGAGCTCGCGGTCAAGCGGCGTCGTGCCGGCATGTCGACCGAGGAGGCCTTCCTGCTGGGCCCGAAGCTGCACTCGGTCGAGGGGGTCGTGAGCGTCGAGATGGTCGAGCTCGACATGAACCTGGCGACCGGCCATTTCTTCGGCGATTTCCTGTGGGAGAACTCCTGGGAGGACGACGCGAACATCGCCGACTTCGGCTTCGGCGAGGAGCCGGCCTGCTGGACGCAGATCGGCTACGCCTCGGGCTACACGAGCGCGTTCATGGGCCGGCTGGTGCTGTTCAAGGAAGTCGAATGCCGCAGCCAGGGCGACACGCGCTGCCGCATCGTGGGCCAGCCCGCGGAGGAGTGGAAAGACGAGCGCTACGTCGGCTACTTCCGTCCGCAGACCATGGGCGAGCACTTGATGACCTTCAGCATCGGCCTGGAGCAGTTGCGCAGCGTGCAGCCGCGCCGCCAGTACGACCAGAAGCTGATCGGCGTCTCGCCGAGCTTCAAGGCGGCATTCGAGCTGCTGCAGAACGCGGCGGGCAGCACCATCACCGTGCTGCTGTTCGGCGAGACCGGCGTCGGCAAGGAGATGTTCGCGCGCTGGCTGCACGACAACGGCCCGCGCGCGAAGGGCCCGTTCATCGCGGTCAACTGCGCGGCTATCCCGCACGAGCTGATCGAGGCGGAGCTGTTCGGTGTCGAGAAGGGCGCCTACACGGGCGCACAGCTGGCGCGTGCCGGTCGCTTCGAGCGTGCCAACGGCGGCACCCTGTTCCTCGACGAGGTGGGCGACTTGCCACTCGCGGCCCAGGTCAAGCTGCTGCGCGCGCTGCAGAGCCGCGAGATCGAGCGCCTCGGCTGCGAGCAGGCCACTCCCATCGACGTGCGCATCGTCGCGGCCACCAACGTCAACCTGCCGCAGGCCATGCAGGCCGGCAAGTTCCGCAGCGACCTGTTCTATCGGCTCAACACGTTCCCGATCACGATCGCACCGCTGCGCGAGCGCAAGGCGGACATCCCGGCCCTGGTGGCGCGCTTCCTTGAAAAGTACGGCGAGCTTTACCACAAGAAGCCGCGCGGCCTGACCGACAAGGCGACGCGCGAGGTGATGGAGCATCCGTGGCCGGGCAACATCCGCGAGCTCGAGAACGCCATCGAGCGCGCCGTGCTGCTCGCTCCGGACAACGGCTGGATCGAGGCGCACCACCTGTTCGGCGATGCGGTCGCGACGGCTTGCGCGCCCGAAGGTGCGGTCGACGCCGCGGGCAAGGTCACCGAGAGCAGCCCGGATGCACTCGACGATCTGTGCCAGCGGGCCTTCAGCCACAACGTGGACCTCGAGTCGCTCGAGCGGCGCCTGATGCAGATGGCCATGCAGCGTGCCGAGGGCAACCTGTCGGCTGCCGCGCGCCTGCTGGGCATCACTCGGCCGCAATTGGCGTACCGGCTGAAGAAGGAAGGAATCCCGACGTCGTAGCCGCCATGGCGGCCTCCATGGCCAGCGCGAGCAGCTTGCGCGCCGCCCGCATCGCGCGGCGCGGGCCGCCCAGCCAGCGCTCGACCTGTTCGCTGCGGCTCTCGCCGTACAGGCACCACGCGCAGAAGTGCTCGCAGTTGTTGGTGGTGATGCGATAACGCTGCTCGCCCAGGCGCTGGTATGCGCGCTCTACCGCATCCTGGCCTGAATACTTCGCGCAAGCGGCGGGCTCGGTCCAGACCTCGTGTCCATCGGCAAACTCGACCAGCGTCGTTTCCTGCACCGGCCCGCGGCGCAGCGAGCGCGACAGGCCCGAGTAGTGGATCACGCGGCCATCGCCTGCGTAGATGCCGTGATGCGTGTAGCCCCTGCGCGGCGTCACCAGGTGCATGCCCACTGCCAGTCTGTCGATCTCGAGCTGCGTTGCGTGTGCCATCGTCTCCACCGCCTTGCCCGCTTGCGCAACAGATCGAATCTGCTGTCGGTGCGGGTCCTTTCGCGATGGAAATCGCATCGGCCGTGCCAGTGGAGGCAAGTGCTTGATTCAGCGGGAACTTCCTCGTTTTCGCGTGGTTTCGCGATCAAGGCAGGCTTGTCGAGGTGATGAAAGTCGATGCTTCGCTTCATCAATTCATCAAGTGGCATCGGTGTCGCGGCCGCGCTCGAGGAAGGCGGCGAAAGCACTTCATCAAATGATCAAGCTGCACCGCAGCAACTGATCACCCGCGCATGAGGATCAACCCTTGATCCGGCGGTCGTTCTTGCCAGGTCCCAGCCAAATCAAGCACTTGGCAAAGCTGGCACAGCCGTTGCGCATAAGAGCACGCCGGGGACGCCGTCCCCCACCCAGTTGGTGGAATGAACAAATGAAGCTCACGACTCCCCTCAAGGCGAATACATCGGCCGCCCTCATGACCGGCCAGGCCTGCTATGTGCGCGTGACTGGCACGCTGCAGGAGCGCTTCGTCGAGTTCGAGTTCGCCATCGGCGACCCGGAGCTCGCGGTGGAGCTGGTCATGCAGTTCGACCAGTTCCGCGAGTTCTGCGCCGTCCACGACGTGCGGCACCTGAGCGCCGACGAAGCCGCGCGCCTCGACTGGGAGCGCATGAAGTGGCGCTACGGCGCGCCCGGCATCGATCACTGAATCCTCAACCCCCTCACCCCAAGGAGACAGCACCGTGCAAGTCGACATCAAGACCTCGGACATCCGGCCGATCCGGCAGACCTTCTCGCACGTCGCGCGCAGGCTCGGCGCCGACAAGCCGGCCTCGCGCTACCAGGAGGCGACGCTGGACCTGCAGTCGACCACCAACTTCCACTACCGACCCTGTGGGAGCCGGAGTTCGAGCTGTACGACAAGCGCCGCACTGCCATCGAGATGACCGACTGGTACGCCTTCAAGGATCCGCGCCACTACTACTACGGCGCCTACACCATCGCCCGCGCCAAGCAGCAGGAGGGCGTGGACCGGCAGTTCGAATTCGTCGAGAAGCGCGAGCTGCTCGCCCGCGTGGACGACGAGGTGCGCCGCTCGCTGCAGCAGGTGCTGGTGCCGCTGCGCCACTACGAGTGGGGCGCCAACATGAACAACGGCTATTGCTGCGCCTACGGGTATGGCACCGCCATCACGCAGGCCTGCAAGTTCGCGGCGATGGATCGGCTGGGCATGGCGCAGTCGCTGTCTCGCGTCGGCCTGCTGCTCGACGGCAACCACAGTGGCGTGCTGGATGCGGCGCTTGCCGCCTGGATCGACGATCCGACCTGGCAGGGCGTGCGGCGCGTGGTGGAGAACCTGTTCGTCACCAAGGACTGGTTCGAGGTGTTCGTCGCGCAGAACCTGGTGCTCGACGGGCTGGTGTACCCGCTGGTCCTGCGCCGCTACGTGGCCGAGGTCGGCGATCGGACCGGCATCGCGCTGCCCCTGGTCACCGAGTTCCATGCCGACTGGTTCGACGAGACCGCACGCTGGGTCGATGCGACGGTGAAGACCGCCGCCGAGGCATCGCCCGCGAACGCCGAGCGCCTGTCGAGCTGGTATCGCCAATGGCGCGACGAGGCACTGCGGGCCTTGCAGCCGCTGGCGGAGCTCGCCTTGCATGACTCGACCGTGCTTCCCGAATTGCAGGCCGAGCTCGACACCCGTGCCCGCCGCCTGGGCCTGGCCATCGCTTGAAGGAGCAACACATGAGCGCCAACACCCAAGTCTTCATCGCACTGCAAAGCACCGACGTGTCGCGCAGCATCGTCGACGCCATCGTCGCCGACAACCCCGAGGCCAGCGTCGTCGAGTACCCGGCCATGGTCAAGATCGACGCGCCCCACCGCCTCGTGATCAGGCGCGAGTCGGTCGAGGAGCGCCTGGGCCGGCGCTGGGACCTGCAGGAACTGCACCTCAACCTGATCTCGCTGTCCGGAAACATCGACGAGAGCGACGACGAGTTTTCCCTGCAATGGGGCGCTCGCTCGTGAACACCAAGGAGACCCAAGCAATGACTGCCAGCACCGCCTCCACCAAGCCGCCGCCAAGCCGCCAAGCGCCTCGGCATCAAGGAAAAGTACGGCCTGATGACCCGCGGCCTGGGCTGGGAGACCAGCTACCAGCCGATGGACGAGGTGTTCCCCTACGACCAGTTCGAGGGCATCAAGATCCACGACTGGGACAAGTGGGAAGACCCGTTCCGCCTGACGATGGACGCGTACTGGAAGTACCAGGGCGAGAAGGAGAAGAAGCTCTACGCGATCATCGACGCCTTCCAGCAGAACAACGGCCAGTTCCACGTCAGCGACGCCGCGCTACATCAACACGCTCAAGCTCTTCCTCACCGGCGTGACGCCGCTGGAATACGCGGCGCATCGCGGCTTCGCGCTGGCTGGGCGCGCAACTTCCGCGGCGTGGGCGCGCGCATCGCCTGCGCAGATGCAGTCGATCGACGAGCTGCGCCACGCGCAGACCCAGATCCACACCATCAGCCACTACAACAAGTACTTCAACGGCCTGCACGACTCGGCGCACATGTTCGACCGCGTCTGGTACCTGTCGGTGCCCAAGTCGTACTTCGAGGACGCGATGACGGCGGGCCCGTTCGAGTTCGTCACCTCGATCTCGTTCAGCTTCGAGTACGTGCTGACCAACCTGCTGTTCATGCCCTTCATGAGCGGCGCCGCCTACAACGGCGACATGGCGACGGTGACCTTCGGCTTCTCGGCCCAGAGCGACGAATCGCGTCACATGACGCTGGGGCTGGAGGTGATGAAGTTCATGCTCGAGCAGGATCCGGACAACGTGCCGATCGTGCAGAAGCTGGATCGACAAGTGGTTCTGGCGCGGCTACCGGCTGCTGACGCTGGTGAGCATGATGATGGACTACATGCTGCCCAAGCGCGTGATGAGCTGGTCCGAGGCCTGGGAGATGTATTTCGAGAAGAACGGCGGCGCGCTGTTCGAGGACCTCTCGCGCTACGGCATCCGCATGCCCAAGTACCACGAGGTCGCGGCCAAGGAGAAGGATCGGCTGTCGCACGAGGCCTGGAGCGTGTTCAACACCTACGGCCATGCGGCAGGCTTCAAGTCTGGACGCCCAGGCCGGCGGAAATGGACTGGCTCGCCGAGAAGTACCCGAAGACCTTCGACAAGCTCTACCGCCCCCGCTTCGAATGGATGGCCGAGCAGGAGAAGCAGGGCAAGCGCTGGTTCAACAATACCTTGCCGATGCTGTGCCAGACCTGCCAGGTGCCGATGTTCTTCACCGAGCCCGACGATCCCACCAAGATCTGCTACCGCGAGAGCAGCTACCACGGCATGAAGTACCACTTCTGCTCCGACGGCTGCAAGGACATCTTCGACAACGAGCCGGAGAAGTACGTGCAGGCCTGGCTGCCGGTGCACCAGATCTACCAGGGCAACTGCTTCCCGGAGGGCGCCGACCCCAGCGCGCCCGACTTCAATCCGCTGCTCGAGGTGCTGAAGTACTACCACTTCAACATCGGCGCCGACGGAGGGGAGTTCAACACCTCGCCCGACAAGGCGAACTGGGAACGCTGGACCGGACAGGTCCCGTCCGAGGCTGAAGCGGCCTAGCCGCCGAACCCGCCCCACACCTGAACCTGCTGCCTGCAACGCGCCTTTCGAGAGGCGCGCGGGCGGAGCTCACTCCCAAGGAGACACGACATGCCCGTCATCGCACTGAAGCCCGGCTACAGCGGCCCCGTCGCCGACGCCGAGGACCGCTTCCACGGCAAGCGATTGCTCTACGTCGGCTGGGAAGACCACCTGCTGTTCAGCGCCCCGGTGTGCCTGCCGCTGCCGGCCGACATGCCTTTCGGCGCGCTGCTGTCGGAGGTGCTGCCCGGCGTCTACGGCATCCACCCCGACTTCGCGAAGGTCGACTGGCCCAGCGTCCAGTGGTTCGACTCCGGCAGGCCCTTCCGGCCGGATCCCGAGAAGTCGCTCGCCGACAACGGCCTGGTCCACAAGTCGGTGATCCGCTTTCGCAGCCCCGGCCTCGAGGGCATCGGCGGTTCGTGCAGCTGAAGACCGGTCGAAAGGATTGCCATGAGCTTCCAGATCACCATTGAACCGATCGGCCAGAGCGTCGAAGTGCGCGAGGGCCAGACCGTGCTCGACGCCTGCCTGCGCGCCGGTGTGTGGCTGCCGCATGCCTGCGGCCACGGGCTGTGCGCCACCTGCAAGGTGCAGGTGCTCGAGGGCGACTGCGACCACGGCGAGGCTTCGTCCTTCGCCTGATGGACTTCGAGCGCGAGGAGCAGAAGATCCTCGCCTGCTGCGCCACCGCGCAGTCCGACCTCGTGATCGAGGCCGACATCGACGAGGACCCGGACGCGCAGTACCTGCCGCTGCAGGACTACCTCGGTGAAGTGGTCGAGGCGCGTCTGCTGACGCCGACCATTCGCGGCCTCTGGCTCAAGCCGAACCAGCCGCTGCAGTTCCAGGCCGGGCAGTACCTGATGCTCGACATCCCGGGCGTGCCGGGGCCGCGTGCGTTCTCCATCGCCAGCACGGCCGGCGACGAACTGGTCGAGCTGCACATCCGCCGCGTGCCCGAGGGGCGCGCCACGGGCTGGCTGCACGATGCCGTGAAAGTCGGCGACAAGCTCTCGTTCAGCGGGCCGTTCGGGCGCTTCTTCGTGCGCAAGTCGGCGGCGCAGGCCGATGATCTTCGTGGCCGGCGGTTCGGGCCTGTCGAGCCCCAAGTCCATGGTGGTGGAGCTGCTGGCCGAAGGCTGCAAGGAAGACATCACGCTGGTGCAGGGCGCGCGCTCGCTGGACGAGCTGTACTTCCGCGAGTTCTTCGAGGACCTGGCTGGGCAGCACGAGAACTTCCACTACCTGCCGGTGCTGTCCGATGCTGTCCGCGGACGTGCAGTGGAACGGCGCCCGCGGCTTCGCGCACGAGGCCATGAAGGCCCATTCAAGAACGACTTCCGCGGTCACAAGGCCTATCTGTGCGGGCCGCCTCCGATGATCGAGGCCTGCATCGCCACGCTCATGCAAGGTCGCCTCTTCGAAGGCGACATCTACACCGAGAAGTTCATCACCGCCGCCGATGCCGAAGGCGCGGCGCGTCGCAGCCCGCTGTTCAAGAACATCTGACGCAGAGAGCAGCATGAGCTTCACCATCGCCATCACCAACACGCTGGAGCAGTACCCCTGCACCAGCGCGACCACCTTGCTGGCCGGCATGGAAGCCCTGGCCCGCAAGGGCATCCCGGTCGGCTGCCGCGGCGGCGGCTGCGGCATCTGCAAGGTGCACATCGAATCCGGTGCGGTGCGCACCGTGCGCATGAGCCGTCGCCACGTCGGCGAGCACGAAGAAGCCCAAGGCCTGGTGCTCGCCTGCCGGGCCTATCCCGAAAGCGACCTGCGCCTTCGGGCCGTCGACAAGCTGGCGCGCTGCATCGAGCGCCACCGTTCCTCATCCACCCCCACCTGACTCACCACCCAAGGAGACTCACATGGCACTCACTGGCGTTCTGCGTCCCGGACATGTGCAACTGCGCGTGCTGGACCTGCCCGCGGCCGTCAAGCACTACACCGAAGTGCTCGGCCTGATCGAAACCGCGCGCGACGCGCAAGGCCGCGTGTTCCTCAAGGCCTGGGACGAACACGACCACCACAGCGTGGTGCTGCGCGAGGCCGACGAGCCGGGCATGGACTACATGGGCTTCCGGGTCGATTCGCCGGCCACGCTGAAGAGCCTGGGCCGACAGTGAAGGCTCGGGGCTCGTGACGGACACGAAGTGGATCGATGCCGGCGAGCACCCGCACACAGGAGAGCGATTCCGCTTCACCGTGCCCACGGGCCACCTGATCGAGCTCTTCGCCGAGAAGGACAAGGTCGGCAACGGCATGCCCTACGAGAACCCCGAGGTCTCGCCCGACGACCTGAAGGGCATGGCGCCTTCGCGCTTCGACCATTGCCTGCTCTATGGCGACGACCTCGACGGCACGGTGAAGCTGTTCACCGAGGTGCTGGGCTTCCAGCTCGCCGAGAAGATGGTGGCCGGGCCCGAGAAGATGCTGATCGCGGCCTTTCTCACCTGCTCGACCAAGCCGCACGACATCGCCTTCATCCGCCACCCCGAGAAGAACCGCTTCCACCACGCGTCCTTCGTGCTCGACAACTGGGCCGACGTGCTCAGGGCGGCCGACATCATCGCCAAGAAGCGCGTGTCGCACGACATCGGCCCCACGCGCCACGGCATCACGCGCGGCGAAACCATCTACTTCTTCGACCCGAGCGGCAACCGCAACGAGGTGTTTTCCGGCGGCTACATCTACTACCCGGACAAGCCGTCGCTGACCTGGACCGACGACGAGCTCGGGCGCGCGATCTTCTATCACGACCGCAAGCTCAACGAGAACTTCCTGACTGTATTGACTTGACCCACCCCCGTAGCGCCTTCGGCGAGCCGCCGCCAGAGCGGCGGCGCTCGGCCGACAGGCCGGCATCGAAGCGCGGCACTTCCGCTCAAGGGGGTTCCGCCAGCGGATCGGCGGAGCCGGATCCGCGGCTCCCGCTCTTTGGATGCTTCCTCGGATCGACTTATCGGAAGCTGACAATGAAAGACATCCTCAACTTCATCGACGGCGAATTCGTCGCGACCGACAAGACCTTCCAGGACCGCTCGCCGGTCGACAACCGCGTGCTCGGCCTGGTGCACGAGGCCGGCAAGGCCGAGGTCGACGCGGCGGTGCAGGCGGCGCGCAGCGCGCTCGACGGCGAGTGGGGCAGCATGACCGTGGCTCGGCGCGTCGAGCTGCTGCATGCGGTGGCCGACGAGATCAACCGGCGCTTCGACGACTTCCTGCAGGCCGAGATCGCCGACACCGGCAAGCCGCTCACCTCGCATCGCACATCGACATCCCGCGCGGCGCGGCCAACTTCAAGATGTTCGCCGACATCGTGAAGAACGTGCCGACCGAGTCCTTCGAGACGGCCACGCCCGACGGCGGCATCGCGCTGAACTACGCCGTGCGCTCGCCGCTGGGCGTGGTGGCGGTGGTGTGTCCCTGGAACCTGCCGCTGCTGCTGATGACCTGGAAGGTCGGCCCGGCGCTGGCCTGCGGCAACACGGTGGTCGTCAAGCCCTCGGAGGAGACGCCGGCCACCGCCACCCTGCTCGGCGAGGTGATGAACGCGGTCGGCATCCCCAAGGGCGTCTACAACGTGGTGCACGGCTTCGGGCCGGGCTCGGCGGGCGAGTTCCTGACGCGCATCCGGGCGTGGACGGCATCACCTTCACCGGCGAGACACGCACCGGCGAGGCGATCATGGCCGCGGCCGCCAAGGGCGTGCGGCCGGTGTCCTTCGAGCTCGGCGGCAAGAACGCCGGCATCGTGTTCGCCGATGCCGACTTCGACAAGGCGGTGGCCGGCATCACGCGCAGCGCCTTCGAGAACTGCGGGCAGGTGTGCCTGGGCACCGAGCGCGTCTACGTGCAGCGGCCGATCTTCGATCGCTTCGTGGCCGCGTTGAAGGAAAAGGCCGAGGCGCTGAAGATCGGCCCGCCCGAGGCCGAGGGCGTGGGCCTGGGTCCGCTGATCTCGGCGGAGCATCGGCAGAAGGTGCTGTCGTACTACGAGAAGGCGCGCGCCGAAGGAGCGACCGTCGTCACCGGTGGCGGCGTGCCCGCGATGCAAGGCGCGCTCGCCGAAGGCCATTGGGTGCAGCCCACCATCTGGACCGGGCTGCCCGAGACCGCCGCCGTCGTGCGGGAAGAGATCTTCGGGCCCTGCTGCCACATCGCTCCCTTCGACACCGAAGAGGAAGCCATCGCGCTGGCCAACGCCAACGACTACGGCCTCGCCACCACGGTGTGGACGCAGGACCTGGGCCGTGCGCACCGCGTGGCCGCGCCGGATCGAGGTGGGCGTCTGCTGGGTCAACAGCTGGTTCCTGCGCGACTTGCGCACCGCCTTCGGCGGCGCCAAGGCCTCGGGCATCGGCCGCGAAGGCGGCGTGCATTCGCTCGAGTTCTATACCGAGCTGCGCAATGTCTGCATCAAGCTTTGAGGAGACGAGCATGAGCAATCCAGAGATCGCCCGGCGCTTGCGCACCGGCACCTTCGAGACCAACTTCCACGACCAGGGGCAGGGCGCGCCGGTGCTGTTCATCCACGGCTCCGGCCCGGGTGTGAGCGCCTGGGCCAACTGGCGCCTCGTGGTCCCCGAGCTGGCCAAGGAGCGTCGAGTCATCGCGCCCGACATGGTGGGTTTCGGCTTCAGCGAGCGGCCCGAGGGCATCGCCTACACGATGGACACCTGGGTGCAGCAGTCGCTCGACCTGCTCGATGCGCTGGACATCGAGCGGGTCGACGTGGTGGGCAACTCCTTCGGCGGGGCGCTTGCCTTGGCAATCGCCATCCGCGCGCCCCAACGTGTGCGCCGACTGGTATTGATGGGCAGCGTCGGTGTGCACGTTCCCGATCACCGAAGGGCTGGATGCGGTGCTGGGGCTACATGCCATCGTTCGAGAACATGCGCCGCATCATGGACGTGTTCGCGCACGACCGCAGCCTCGTCACCGACGAGCTCGCACAACTGCGCTACGAGGCCAGCGTACGCCCCGGATTCCAGGAGTCGTTCGCCGCCATGTTCCCTGCGCCGCGCCAGCGCTGGGTCGATGCGATGGCCAGCCCGAGGCGGCTATCCGCGCGCTGCCGCACGAGACCCTGCTGGTCCACGGCCGCGAGGACCGCGTGATTCCGCTCGCCAACTCGCTCACGCTGGCGCAGTGGATCCCCAACAGCCAGCTCCACGTGTTCGGCCATTGCGGCCACTGGACGCAGATCGAGCACAGCGCGCGCTTCAACCGCCTGGTCGGCGACTTCCTTGCCGAAGCCGACCGTACCAACTGAAGGACCGACATGGAACCCGACATTGATCTCAACAGCTCGGCGACGAGCTTTACCACGCGCTTGCCGATCGCAAGGTCATCGAGCCGCTGACCGACCGCCACGAGGGCATCACGATCGAGGACGCCTACCAGCATCCAGCAGCCATGCTCGCGCGCCGGCTGGCCGACGGCGAGCGCGTCATCGGCAAGAAGATCGGCGTGACCCGCGAGGCCGTGCAGAACATGCTCGGCGTGCACCAGCCCGACTTCGGCTACCTGCATCGACGGCATGCTGCGTCAACGAGGGCGAGATGCCGATCGGCTCGTCGACCTGATCCAGCCCAAGGCCGAGGGCGAGATCGCCTTCGTGCTCAAGCGCGACCTGACGGGCCCGGGCGTGACGCCGCCGACGTGCTGGCCGCGACCGAGTGCGTGATGCCCTGCTTCGAGATCGTCGACTCGCGCATCCGCGACTGGAAGATCAAGATCCAGGACACGGTCGCCGACAACGCCTCGTGCGGCGTGTTCGTGCTGGGCGACAGCGCGGTCGACCCGCGCGCGTCGACCTCGGCACCTGCGGCATGGTCGCTCGAGAAGAATGGCGAGATCGTCGCCACCGGCGCCGGCGCGGCGGCGCTGGGCTCGCCGCTCAACTGCGTGGCCTGGCTGGCCAACACGCTGGGCCGGCTGCGGCATCGCCGCTGAAGGCCGGCGAGATGGTGCTGTTCGGGCTCGCTGGTGCCGCTCGATGCCGGTCGTGCCGGGCGACCAGATGCGCCTCACGATCGGCGGCCTCGGCGGCTGCTCGGTGCGTCTTCACATTAGGACATGAGCCATGAGCAAAGATCAACGCGCGCCATCATCGGGCTCGGGCAACATCGGCACCGACCTGCTGGTCAAGCTGCATGCGCAGCCGGTGCTGGAGCCGGTGTGGATGGTCGGCATCGACCCCGACGTCCGACGGCCTCGAGCGCGCCGCGAGCTGGGCTCAAGACCACCGCCGACGGCGTCGACGGCCTGCTGCCGCACGTCGAGGCCGACGGCGTGCAGATCGCCTTCGACGCCACCACCGCCTACGTGCACGCCGAGAACTCGCGCAAGCTCAACGAGCTCGGCGTGCTGATGATCGACCTGACGCCGGCGGCGATCGGCCCGTACTGCGTGCCGCCGGTGAACCTCGCGCGCACGTCGGCCAGGCGCGCGATGAACGTCAACATGGTGACCTGCGGCGGCCAGGCGACGATCCCGATGGTGGCCGCGGTGAGCCGGGTGCAGCCGGTGGCGTACGCCGAGATCGTCGCCACCGTGTCGCGCCGCTCGGCCGGCCCGGGCACGCGCAAGAACATCGACGAGTTCACCCGCACCACCGCCGGCGCGGTCGAGACGCGTGGGCGGCGCGAAGAAGGGCAAGGCGATCATCATCCTCAACCCGGCCGAGCCGCCGCTGATCATGCGCGACACCGTCCACTGCCTGACCGAGGGCGAGCCGGACCGCGAGCGCGATCACCGCGTCGGTCCACGCAGATGATCGAGCGAGGTGCAGAAGTACGTGCCCGGCTACCGGCTGGCAACGGCCCGGTGTTCGACGGCAAGCGCGTCTCGGTCTTCCTCGAGGTCGAGGGCCTGGGCGACTACCTGCCGAAGTACGCCGGCAACCTCGACATCATGACCGCCGCCGCCGCGCGCACCGCCGAGATGTTCGCCGACGAGATGCTCGCGGCACAGCTGCGCTCGAAGCCGCTGCCGCCTAGCAAGGAGAGACGACTCATGAACCTGCAAGGCAAAAGCGTCACGTCTCCACGACATGACGCCTGCGCGACGGCATGCACCCGAAGCGCCACCAGATCACGCTCGAGCAGATGAAGCGCATCGCCGCCGGCCTCGACGCCGCCGGCGTGCCGCTCGATCGAGGTCACCCACGGCGACGGCCTGGGCGGCGCTCGGTCAACTACGGCTTCCCGGCGCACACCGACGAGGAATACCTGCGCGCGGTGATTCCGCTGATGAAGCAGCGCCAAGGTCTCGGCGCTGCTGCTCCCCGGCATCGGCACCGTCGATGACCTGCGATGGCCAGTCGACTGCGGCGTGCGACACCATCCGCGTGGCCACCCACTGCACCGAGGCCGACGTGTCGCGAGCAGCACATCGGCCGCGCGCGCAAGCTGGGCCTCGACACCGTCGGCTTCCTGATGATGGCGCACATGAGCCGCCCCGAAGGCCTGGTCGAGCAGGCGAAGCTGATGGAAGGCTACGGCGCCAACTGCGTCTACGTCACCGACTCGGCCGGCTACATGCTGCCCGACGACGTGACCGCGCGCGTCGGCGCGCGTGCGCGCGGCGCTGAGGCCCGAGACCGAGATCGGCTTCCACGGCCACCACAACCTGGCCATGGGCATCGCCAACTCGCTCGCCGCGATCGAGGCCGGCGCCAGCCGCATCGACGGCTCGGCCGCGGGCCTGGGCGCCGGCGCGGGCAACACGCCGCTGGAGGTGTTCGTCGCGGTGCTGCGACCGCATGGGCATCGACACCGGCGTCGATCTGTTCAAGATCATGGACGTGGCCGAGGACCTGCGTCGTGCCGATGATGGACCACCCGGTGCGCATCGACCGCGATGCGCTGATCCTCGGCTACGCCGGCGTGTACTCGTCGTTCCTGCTGTTCGCCAAGCGCGCCGAGGAGAAATACGGCGTGCCGCGCGCGCGACATCCTGGTCGAGCTGGGCCGGCGCGGCACGGTCGGCGGGCAGGAAGACATGATCGAGGACACGGCGCTCACGCTGTCCCGCAACTTGAAGGAAGCCGCGTGATGAAGCTCGACCCCACAACCATCGCCGCCCTCGCCGAGCACCTCGAGACCTGCCAGCTGCAGCGCGCGCGACACGCCCAAGATCACCGACGAGTACCCGCAGATGGACTGGGAGGACGCCTATGCCATCCAGGACGCGATCCTCGAACGCAAGCTGGCAGCGTGGCTTGCGGCTGGTCGGCCTGAAGGCGGGCCTCACCTCCCACGCGAAGATGAAGCAGATGGGCGTGAGACGCCCGGTGTTCGGCTTCCTGACCGACGACTACGCCCTGCCTGACGGGGCGCAGTGCAAGGTGAGCGAGCTGATCCATCCGAAGGTCGAGCCCGAGATTGCCTTCGTGACGCGGCGTGCGCTCAAGGGTCCGGGCTGTCACATCGGCGCGGTGCTGGCCGCCACCGACTTCGTGATCCCGGGCATCGAGGTGATCGATTCGCGCTACCGCGACTTCAAGTTCGACCTGAAGAGCGTAGTGGCCGACAACACCTCGGCCGCGCGCTTCGTGATCGGCGGCCAGGCCCTGCCGGCCGACGCTGTCGACCTGCGCACGGTGGGCATCGTGCTCGAGAAGAACGGCCAGCCGGTGGCCTTCGGTGCGGGCGCCGCGGTGCTCGGCCACCCGGCCGCCGCGATTGCGATGCTGGCCAACCACCTCGGCGCGCGCGGCCTCGAGATCCCGGCCGGCACCTTGATCCTGTCCGGAGGCATCACCGAAGCCGTGCCCGTGGAGGCAGGCGACTTGGTGACGCTGAAGGTGCAGGCAATGGGCAGCGTCGGGATGCGATTCATCTGAAGCCGAGAAAGGAGCAAGCCATGCCATTCGCACAGATCTACCTGATGGAAGGCCGCACCGAGGAGCAGAAGCGCGCGCTCATCGCGAAGGTCACCGAAGCGATCGTCGAGGCGCTCGGTGCGCCCAAGGAGAACGTGCGCGTCTGGCTGCACGACGTGCCCAAGGAGAACTGGGGCATCGCCGGCGTCAGCGCGAAGGAGCTGGGTCGGTAGGACGCTGCGAATCCGATTTCTGCTGATAGGCACGACCGCCACGCTCCACTAGATTGGAAGTGGTGACCAGGGACGACGATCCGCCTTAGGAGCGACACATGCACAACAGGAAGCATTGGGTCGTTGTCAGCGTGTTCTGCGCGTTGTGCATCGTGCTGATCATGCTGCTGTGGCGTCATGAAGTCAGGGACTACCGGCCGAGCGCCGAGCAGTTGACGAGCGAAGCCGAATGGCATGAGGCACTGAAGCTCGCACCGGCTTCGTCTCACCGCCTGCTCGTGCCCACGGGCGTCTTCGTCCTGTCGTTCGACTTCGTCAAGGCCAGCGAGGCGAACCTGACCGGTTATGTCTGGCAGCGCCATCGACTCGATCAGCTGGCCGCTGATGACGAGCCTGTAACCCACGGGAAGATACGCGCAGGCGTGCTCTTTCCAGAGCAGGTGGACTCATCCTCGACGCATCTGGAGGAGAGCTACCGCAGAGAGCAGACCAATGCCGCGGGGGAGCGCGAGGTCGTCATCGGCTGGTACTTCGACGTCACGGTGCGCCAGCACTTCGACTATGCAAAGTACCCCCTGGATCGCCACGACCTGTGGCTGCGCCTCTGGCCCAAGGACTTCGACGAGGACGTGGTGCTGGTGCCCGACCTTGCGGCCTACGACAGGACGGCCGCGGCGACATCTTCGGCATCGACCGCGACATCGTCCCTGGCACCTGGGCGATTCGCGACACGTTCTTCTCCTACAAGCGAAAGTGCTACGACACCCGGTTCGGATTGCAGAGCTACGAGGGACAGTACAACTTCCCCGAACTGCACTACAACATCACGCTGAGCCGCCGCTTCGAGGATGCATTCATCGTGGCGCTGGTGCCGCTGATCAGCGTGCTGGTGCTGCTGTTCTCCGTGCTCGTGCTGGCCACGGAGGACCGCGAGCGCGCATCGATCTTCGGATTCAACGCTGCCAGCGCGATCGGCGCCTCATCGGCATTGCTGTTCGTGGTGATGCTGGCCCACGTGTCGCTGCGGCGCGAGTTCGCGACGACACAGTTCGTCTACCTCGAGTACTTCTACCTCGTCACCTACGTGGCGGTGCTGGGCGTTTCCGTCAACGTGTACCTGTTCTCCGCGCAGCACCATGGCCGCCTGCTCGACAGGTTGCACCGCGACGACGACCTCGTGCCGAAGCTGGCGTTCTGGCCGCTCGTGCTGGTGTTCCTGTCCGCCGCGACCATCGCCGTATTCGGGCCCTCGGCATGGTCCGAAAGGGGCACGCCATCGGGCTCGCCGCCCGTCAAGCTCTGCAAGCCGGAAGCTGTCGGGTCCCGAACGGGCAGCGCTGAAGGATCCGCCGCTCACGGCGTGAGCACCCGCGGCTTGATGCTGAACCACAGGCCTGCCACCGCAATGGCCGCCAGCAGCACGTAGAGGATGGCGTTGCCGTCGCGCACCGTCCGCAGTTCCGGATCGCAGATCATCAGGCCGCTGCCGACGATCGCCGCCAGCAGTATCAGCACCCACAGCGTGACCAGCACCCATGGCCCGTATTTCCGCACGGCACAGTTGCTGCGCCAGGTCACGACGCCCAGCAAGGCCGCCAGGAACAGGCCCTGCTCCAGGAGCCGCAGCAGCGAGCGGTTGGGACACACCCACATGCACACCTGGGGTTCGGCCTGCCGCAGGAAGTTCGTGAATGCGCTGGATGTCCGACTTCTGATGGCCCGCCTGTTCAGACTCGGGGCAGTCTTGCGCGTGGGGCAGCGCCTCGAAATAGCTGCGCTCGAGCTGGCACAGCACATTGTTGCCGGCGCCGATCCCGCGCACGGGCACCGGCCACATCGCGATGCCTCCGAAGTTGTGGCGGAAGTAGGCGAGATCGTCCATGAGCTGCCTGTCCTCGAGATGGTCGAGCGCAACCACCTGTGCTCCAGCCGGATGGAACAGCATGGGAACGATGGCGTCGAGAAGGGCGACACGGTGGTGGCCGCGGATGTCGACGTCATCGATCTGGCGACGAAGCTCCTTCTTGCTGAGCGTGGTGGGCTGCGCCAGCGGCACGACCAGGCGCAGCGTGATGTCGCTGCCGGGGTCCTGGTCGGGGCGGTAGTCGTCGAGGCCGCTGCCCTCGGGGATGTTGGGATTGCTGCGTTTCTCCGCGCGGTGGATGTAGTCCATCAGCTGGTGCCAGTTGAACGGGCCGTCGCGTCCGATCTGCTGGTCGGGAATCACCAGGTTCAATGTCGCAGGCCGCCGGCTGTGCTTCATCTGCTCGATCAGCTCGAGCACGAACGGGTGGTAGAAGTCCTGGAATCGCTTGAGCATCGGGTCCGCCGGGTCGCGCACGCCGGGCTGCGGTGAATCGGTGAACATGATCGTGATGCCGGTGAAGATCGTCTCCGGCTCCGTCCACCAGGGCAGCAGCAGGTGCCGGAGGTTCGGCAGCCAGGACTCCAGGTTGGTGTTGTAGATCTGGAATGCCGTGCGCGCCGCCCTGACCGCGCGCTCGGTCACCTGCTCGGGTGGCAGGCTGCGCAGCATCTGCCAGTCTTCGCGCTGCAGCAGCATGTCCAGCTCCGTGTTGTGACGGTGCGCGTCGCGGGCGAGCCTGCTGACCGTGGTGCGCCACTCGGGCGGCACGACCAGCTCCAGCCTGTGGTCGAACTGCACGCCCAGCACGCTGATTCGATGGAAGCGGCTGAAGTCGACTTCCGGCTCCTTGCGCGGCTCGCCGGACCTCCAGAAGGGGTGAATGCCGTACACCACGTCATGGTTGCCGATCTCGTGTACGCAGTCGCAGTCGGCGTCTGCCCAGCGCAAGTCGGCGGCCTTGTTGCGGTCTATGGGTACGAGGGCCAACTCGATCACCGTCTCGCGGATGTCGTCGGGCAGCAGCGAGTCGTGGAAGTCGCGCAGCGACCATGCGCCAGCGCTCGTCGTGGCGCGCTTGTCCGCGCGAGAGCGCGGCGCGGCCTTGGCAGGCGGCGGGCGGGGGCAATCGATGTGGGGCAGGTTCTTCGCCTCGCCCTCGCGTTCACGGAAACCCTTGCGCAGCAGCTCGACCATGTAGCCGCACTGTCGGCCGCGCAGTGCCGCATCGAACAGCGGCAGGCTCGGGTATTCCACGTCGACCATGGGCTGGAGCATCTCGCGCAGCTGAGCGAGGTTCAGCGGCCGGGCCGGGGTCGCGGGCGTTCCGGGCGCAGCTCGTTGTGCCGGAGCTGCGGCTCCGGGTGGCGCCTGCCCGGCGGCCTCCCACGCGGCGCTGTCTATCGTGGAGCTCGGCAATCCCATCTGGTCGAGCTTGTCCTGCAGCTTGCGAAGCAGGTCGACAGTCTCTTTCGCCATCTCCGCGGCGTCTGGCGGCTTGGCCTGCTTGTCGTCGGTCGGCGCGTCGCCCTCCGGCGGCGCAATCGAATCGAGGTCCTTCTGCAGCAGCCGGTAGATCACGATCTGGTCCTGGTCTGTTCGCGTCAGTGTCGATTCGGCGAGCGTCGCCGGGACCTCGGTTTCCAGCGGCGCGGGAGCCGAGGCAGGCGCCGGCTTCCTGCTTGCGGCACGCGGTCGCGAGATCACCAGGGAATAGCCCTGCCGGACCGCCTGCGGCGGGCTGCTGCCGTCCTGCACCTCGAGCACGAAGTCGTACCTGCCCGCCTGCGTGGGCACGCCGGACAGCAATCCATCGACGATGCTGAGCCCGGGAGGCAGGCGGCTTTGCTGCACGACGACCCGATAGCTGCCGGCGCCTCCGCGGGCCAGGACCACCGGCGGATACACGACCCCCTCCTGGCCGCCGGGGAGCACGGCACGCGTGTAATTGAGCTGCAGGGCAGGGCCTTCGGGAGCAGCGCCGTTCCTGCTGGCGGCAGGTGCTGGTGCCGGAGCCGATGCGGGAGCCGCCTTGGGCGTGGCGACCGGGGCGCTTGCCGCGGGTTGCGACGCAGGCTCGGCCGGCATCTGTGCGCCGGCCGGCCAGAGCATCGCGGCCACCGCCAGCCCTGCGGCGGCGGCCAGCCAGCCGCGTCGAAGCCGGGATGTGGTGGATGCCAAGGGCACCTCAGGCCGTGCGGCCTTCTTTGCGAAGTTCACGTACCACCCCACGCAAGAGATCGTGCGCCGTGACGCGCTCGCTGCCGCGTTGCGCCGCGCAGATCGCGCCATAGCGGACCACGTTGGCGATCGCGCCGCCGGACAGCTCGTGATGCTCCGCGAGCGCGGGCAGGTCGACGTCGTCATCGAGGCGCTCGGGAGCCAGCATCCCCTGCCACAGCTGCAGCCGTTGCTCGGCGTCGGGCATCGGGAAGTGCACCAGCGATTGAAACCGGCGCGCGAACGCATCGTCGAGGTTGTGCTTCAGGTTCGTCGCGAGGATCACGTGCCCGGGGAAGTCCTCGACACGCTGCAGCAGGTACGACACCTCCTGGTTCGCGTACCGGTCGTGCGCGCTCGAGGTGCTGGTGCGCTTTCCGAACAGCGCGTCCGCCTCGTCGAAGAAGAGGATCCATTCGCGGTTCTCGGCCTGGTCGAAAACGCGTGCAAGGTTCTTCTCGGTCTCGCCGATGTACTTGGAGACCATCATCGACAGGTCGATCCGGTACACGTCTGCATCCGTGGCCTGGCCGATCAGCGTGGCGGTGAGCGTCTTGCCGGTGCCTGGCGGACCGAAGAACAGGCTCCGGTATCCCGGCTTCAGCGTGCGCGCCAGTCCCCAGGCGTCCATCAGGGTGCGCGCGTGACGCATCCAGCCGATCAGCGTATCGACTTCGGACCGCGTTTCAGGAGCCAGCACGAGGTCGTCCCAGCCGAGCGGCGTCGTGATGAGCTTGGCCGGGAAGTGCTGGCTGAAGTCCGGCTTGCGGTGGAAGCCCGTGCACAGCTGGTCGATGAGCTCGGCCGATACGACGAGCGCGCCGCTCAGATACGGCTCCCCGTGGGCGTCGTGCTCGAGGCGCAGGATGTTGTGGCGCCGGAAGACATGGTCCTGGTCGAACACGCGCATCATCGCGATGCGCTCTGCCAGGTCTTCGCCTGCCACGAGCAGCGCAGCGGTCTCTCCGGTGGGCAGGAAGCCTCCGTGGGCACGCCCCTTCCAGCCGCCAAACTCGGTGAAGCCCCTGTCGAGGTTCGCGTTGCGGGTGAAGAGCGGATCGAGCGCTTGCGGCCGAAGGTGCGGCACCAGCGCCAGCACCAGCACCAGCCGTTCGCTCCAGTCGAGGCCGTGTCGCCGTACCAGGCATGCCAGCTCGGCATCCGGCTCGTCGAAGGGCGGCGGCGCGATCGCGCGGGGGTCGGGTGGGTCGTTGGGCTGGCCGAAGTGCCGTGCAAGACGTGCCTGCAGGACGGCTTCGAACCAGGCGAGCTCGCGTTCGAGCGCCCGCGCGTGCGCCAGCTGCCGCGCGGCGTTTGCGGCCATGAGCGATTCAGCGCCACTGGACATGCAACACCTCGCTCATCCACGGGGCCTTGAGCGTTCCGATGCTCCACGGCAGCCGGTCGAGCAGGACGTCCAGGGCCCGCGCCTGCACGGTCAGTGTCCAGCCGCCCTCGTCGCACCGGACGAGCGCACCCTCGCGTTGCAGGAAGGCCTCGCGCAGGCCGTGGATCGATGTCGTCCCCAATGCTCCCCAGTGCTGGATCATGGCCTGCAGCAAGCCGTCGACGGCTGCGCATTCCTCGTCGGTGAGTCCGAGATCGCGTGGCACGGGGACGGACAGGTCGAGCCCGCAGAGCAGCTTGTCCAGCGCGAGCACCGGCTCGGGTGCTTCGCGCTCGCCGTGGCCCAGGTAGTGCAGCAGGTGCACCGCCCGGCACGCCGCGGACTGGTCGCGCAATACCTTGCCGTCCAGAAGCCCGGTGCGATCGAACAGGCGCGGGAGGAACGCACCGGCCAATACCACGCCGGCATCCGGGACCACGAGGGTGCCGTCGAGTTCCGGTTCGGCCATCCAGGGCCAGGCGTCTGCGCTTGCGACGGGGGCGAGTCTCCGGCTTGGCGTCGCTGTCGGTGCCGTGCTGTGGCATGGAGGCCAGCGATGCGACCACCGCCTGGATCGTCGGCGTGAGCGCCTGATGGGCCGACAGCCTGTCCGAGGCGGCCTGCACCTGGCGTGCGAAGTCATGGAGGGATCGACCTCCTTGCTCGGCAAGCCGCGAGAGCAGGCTTGTCAGTGCGTCGCACAGATCGAAATCGCTTGCCCGCATCCACCAGCAGGTAGTCCAGCACGGCGGCACGCAGCTGGTGCCGCATGCGCGCCATCGAGCCGGGCTGGTCCGCAAGCCAGGGGCGGGGCCTCCTGGCGAGGCCGGCAAACTCCATTGCTTGTCGCTGCTCCCCATCGCCGGCCCACAGGCCCGCGATCTCCGCAAGCTGGATCGTGTCCATCTCGCGCGCGAAGTCCCACCGCCAGCGGGCGCTGCGACCGTGCATGGCCAGTTCGCAGCGAAGCCAGTCCCGATCCTCGACCATCGCCAGGCGCCAGGCCGAGCCTGCTTGCGCGAGGGTCGCGCGCATCAATGCCGAGTGCAGCGTGTGCCGCCACCGCGGCGTCGAGCGCGGGCGTGCCGGGCGATGCCATCGGGTCGACACGGGCAGGCCCGGGGGCGTGCGTCGATCGTCGTCGTTGGAAATCTGCGAGTGAGGTGGAGGCAGGAGAGCGACACAAGCTCACGCAGCATCGCCGCGCTCGACCTGCCGCGCCGCCTCGTCGCCGGGCGCCTTGTCCTGTCAGCCATTGCAGCGCCGGGAGGCCGGGCAGCTGCGCCCAGCGTGCGGCTTCCTGCGCTGTGATTGCTTGTCGCATCTTCGCGTGGCGTCTTCCTTGGCTTCGTGACACCTGGCAAGGCGCAAGGCCACCGCGGTGATCGCTTGCCATATCGACGCCGGGGTGGCCTCGCGCAGCAGCGGTTCTTCCAAGACCGCGCGAAGGCGTCGCGCACGCTCTTCAGGGCTCGGGCGCTGATCGTCGTCGAGCAGTCGGGCGATCAGCTGCTGCAGATGTGACGCCCATTCGGTCTGCGTCAATTCGATCTGCGTCCGCTGCTGCCGTGGGGAGGCGGAGGCATGGACCGACACAAGCTCACGCTGCATCGTCGCCTCGACCTGCCGCGCCGCCTCGTCGCCAGGCGCCTTGCCTGTCAGCCATTGCAGCGCTGCGAGTCCCGGCAGCTGTGCCCAGCGCTCGGCTTCCTCTGCCGTGACCAGCCGCGAAAGCCACTGATATCGCGCCAGGCAGCAACCGGCGGTTGTTGCTGCGTTTCGAGGACTCGTCTTCTCTCGCGCACACCAAGGTTCAAGGCCACCGCGGTGATCGCCTGCCATATCGACGCCGGGCGTGGCCTCGCGCAGCAGCGGTTCTCCCAAGACCGCGCGAAGGCGCCGCGCACGCTCTTCAGGGCTCGGGCGCTGATCGCCGTCGAGCAGTCGGGCGATCAGCTGCTGCAGCTGTGACGCCCATTCGGTCTGCGTCAATTCGATCTGCGTCTGCTGCTGCCGTGATGAGACGGTGGCATGGACCGACACAAGCTCACGCTGCATCGCCGCCTCGACCTGCCGCGCCGCCTCGTCGCCGGGCGCCTTGCCTGTCAGCCATTGCAGCGCCGCGAGTCCCGGCAACTGCGCCCAGCGCGCGGCTTCCTCTGCCGTGACGAGCCGCGAAAGCCACTGATGTCGCGCCTCAGGCGAGATCCCGTTCGCCGGAATCCGATCGGTTTCTGCGACGCCGTGTGGCGTCGCAGCAGCAACCGCGGTTGTTCGCGTTCGAGGACGTCTTCTTCGCGCACACCAAGGTCCAAGGCCACCGCGGTGATCGCCTGCCATATCGACGTCGGGGTGGACTCGCGCAGCAGCGGCTCTGCCAAGACCGCGCGAAGGCGCCGCGCACGCTCTTCAGGGCCCGGGCGCTGATCGCCGTCGAGCAGTCGGGCGATCAGCTGCTGCAGTCGTGAGGCCCATTCGGTCTGCGTGAATTCGATCTGCGTCTGCTGCGGCCGTGAGGAGGTGGCGGCATGGACCGACACAAGCTCACGCAGCATCGCCGCCTCGACCTGCCGCGCCGCCTCGTCGCCGGGCGCCTTGCCTGTCAGCCATTGCAGCGCCGCGAGTCCCGGCAACTGTGCCCAGCGCTCGGCTTCCTCTGCCGTGACCAGCCGCGAAAGCCAGTGATGTCGCGCCCCAGCCGAGATCCCGTTCGCCGGAATCCGATCGGCTACTGCGACGCCGTGAGGCTCTGACAGCAACCGCGGTTGTTCGCGTTTCGAGGACGTCTTCTTCGCGCACACCAAGGTTCAAGGCCACAGCGGTGATCGCCTGCCATATCGACGTCGGGGTGGACTCGCGCAGCAGCGGCTCTCCCAAGACCGCGCGAAGGCGCCGCGCACGCTCTTAGGGCCCGGGCGCCGATCGCCGTCGAGCAGTCGGACGATCAGCTGCCGCAGTCGTGACGCCCATTCGGTCTGCGTCAATTCGATCTGCGTCCGCTGCGTGCCGTGAGGAGGCGGAGGCATGGACCGACAAAGTTCACGCCGCATCGTCGCCTCGACCTGCCGCGCCGCCTCGTCGCCAGGCGCCTTGCCTGTCAGCCATTGCAGCGCCGCGAGTCCCGGCAGCTGCGCCCAGCGCTCGGCTTCCTCTGCCGTGACCAGCCGCGAAAGCCACTGATGTCGCGCCCCAGGCGAGACCCGTTGCGATCCGCAATAGATCTCGCGTCGCCGTTTCGCATCGCTGGCGGCTACGTGGCGTCGTCGGATAGCAACCTCGGGTTGCTTCGCGTTTCTAGGACGTCTGCTTCGCGCACACCAAGGTGCAAGGCCACCGCGGTGATCGCCTGCCATATCGACGTCGGGGTGGACTCGCGCAGCAGCGGCTTGTCCCAAGACCGCGCGAAGGCGCCGCGCACGCTCTTCGGGGCCGTGCGCCGATCTCCGTCGAGCAGTCGGGCGATCAACTGCCGCAGTCGTGACGCCCATTCGGCCTGCGTCAATTCGATCTGCGTGCCGCGTGCGTGCCGTGAGGAGGCGGAGGCATGGACCGACACAAGCTCACGCAGCATCGTCGCCTCGACCTGCCGCGCCGCCTCGTCGCCAGGCGCCTTGCCTGTCAGCCATTGCAGCGCCGCGAGTCCTGGCAACTGCGCCCAGCGCTCGGCTTCCTGTGCCGTGACGAGCCGCGAAAGCCACCGATGTCGCGCCCCAGGCGAGATCCTGTTGACGATCCTTGCAGGGGACCTCCGCGCGCGTCGCAGCTTTGCCGCATCGTCAGGCATCGTGCTTGGCGCGCCGTCGACGTGCGTCGCAATCCGGTCGACGTGAGGACAGCGTGTGCCGCCGGGGCAGCAACTCGGTCGTTCGCGTTTCGAAGAGCGTCTTCTTCGCGCACACCAAGGCGCAAGGCCACCGCGGTGATCGCCTGCCATATCGACGTCGGGGTGGCCTCGCGCAGCAGCGGTTCTTCCAACACCGCGCGAAGGCGCCGCGCACGCTCTCCGGGGCCTGTGCGCCGATCGCCGTCGAGCAGCCGGGCAATCAACTGCTGCAGTCGTGACGCCCATTCGGCCTGCGTCGATTCGATCTGCGCCCGCTGCGGCAGGTCCGCCCAGCGCCCGGCTTCGGTGGACAGGGCTCGAGGCCTTGCACCGTCTGCGACGCGTTCCGCACTCGTCACCAATGTCCCGAGCCGACGGACCACGTCTTCCGGCCATTGCCCCCTGATCCTGGCTTGCAGCATTGCACGCCGCTTCGACGCCGTGATCGCCCTGGCCAGGTCAGCTCCCCTGCGCTCGACGACTCGCCGGCAGAGGGCCTCCCACGCATCGAGGCCGAGGTGCGCCGCCTGCCAGGGCAGGTGGCCATGGTGCAACTGGTGCCACACGACATCGAACTCGGCGCGATCGCTCGCGACCTGCACGGCCGGTGTCACGCGGCCTGCGGTCTGCCTGGACGTCGAGACCGTCGAGCGCGGTTCGCCGCCGGACGTCGAAGTGTCGGCGGCGGCCGCCGCGAACGCTCCATCCAGCGCCTGGTCCAGGGCGTGGCGAAGGCGATCACCCCAGACGGCGTCGCTCTCATCCACATGCAAATGCCCGATCGCAATCTCGAGCCGGTCCAGCCGCACGACGCCGTCGCCCGGGTCGCGGGCGTCGAGCCGGTCCCTGATCACTTCGGGAGCGACGCGGCCGGCAAAGGAGCCGAACCGCTCATGCAGGTCGAATGCCAGCTCTTCGCTGCCGAAGGTGAGCTCGAAGCGAAGTTCGTCGACGACGTGGCGGTGCTCCATCGCCTCCTCCGATCAGCGTGCGCCGTGCAGGCGCAACTCCTGGATCACCGCACAGGCCGTCTCGTCCAGCGCTTGCGCATCGCGGTTCTCGGGCGCATCCAGCGCGTATCGGCGCAGTGTGTCCAGCCAGGCTTGCAGGCGCTCCTCGAAGCGAACCATGGCGCCGAAGTCCAGCCAGATGCATTGCGTCGCCACGTGGGCGGGGGCGTTCAGGCGCACGGTCTCTTCGGCCAGGCGCTGGAAGGACGGATCCTGCGCCCGCGCCGACCAGTTCGCGAACACGACGGTGACACGCAAGGTGTAGAAGGACGCCGGCAGATCAAGCAGGCGGTGCGGGCCCGCGGCACGGCGCGGCCGCAGCAGCACATGCTCGACCACGTGCATGCCCTCGGCATCGTCGTTGATCGCGAGCAGCTCCCGGCGGATGGCGGTGGCCGTGCGAGCGGCTTCGCCCACGTCCTGCGCCGGGGCGCCGAGGCGCCACCAGCGACGACCCTCGGCGTCGGCCTGCAGCATCGGCACGAACTCGCCGCTCGCAAGCCGCATCAGCCGGTAGCGCGATCGGGGCGCACCGCAGCGCACCAGCGAGGACGGCCATCGAGCGGCGCCGGCACCGGCCCAGCGGAGCACCTCGGCGCCCGGGATGTCGGGTGCCGCCGGCACCGGCCGCGACCCGGCGAGCTTCTCCTCGTCCAGTTCGAGCGGCGCGCCGAGCGAGGAGGAGTCGTCGTCGATCAGTTGCAGGCCGCGTCGCACGAGGGCACCGACCAGCGATCGCGCCATGCGGTGACGGAATCCCAGCAGCAGGCTGGCCCAGCGCTGCAGGCCCGAGGTGTTGGCCGCCGAGTCCCAGTGCACCTTCGCCACATCGAAGCCCGCGGGGCGGTCGCGGCTGAGGACCTCGGTCTGCAGGAGGAAGTCGCGCTTGTTGTCGAGCAGCAGGGTCTCGAGTTCGTCGCCGACGAGGTGATTGAGGGAGCGCCGAAGGGCTCCCTGCGTGTAGGCCTGGCCGTAGAGGGCCAGCAGCAGGTCGAGCACGCGGTGCCGCCGGTCCACGGCATCGTCGCGGCTCGCGAAGACGCTCGATTCGATCTCGGCCAGGGACCTCGTGTACAGCATCTCGAGATCCGCCACGCTCTCGCGGCCGACCACGCTGTACCAGTACGTGGGCGCGCGCGAACGCGGCAGGAACAGCGAGGTCAGGTGGGCGATCTGGGCCGCGGAGTTGGCCATCACCTGGTCGAAGAGCGCCAGGTAGGCCTGCAACTGGCGGCGCTGCGCGTGTTCGAGCGGCGTGGACGTCGCGGAGAGGCCTTCGCGGCCCAGGCCATAGAGCCTGGGGAACTGGTCCTGCACGGAGACCCATGCCAGCGAGCGTCGCGGCTCGCCGGTCGGTGCGCTGCTGGCCTCGCGGCAGGCCGATCAGCACCTCGATGTCCCGCTCGGCTGCGCCCGGCGCTGTCCTCAGCGACAGGCGCAGGGCCTGGAACTCCGCGTGAAGGTCGGCTTCCTCGAAGACCACGCGGTGCCCGTTGCGCATCAAGGTCATGTCGCATCGAAATCCGGGCAGGCCCGGCGTGACGAGCCTGAGCGCCCAGCCTTCGCCGCGCCAGGCGAGGCGGGTGCAGGGCGGCCCGTCGTCGCCCACCCGCAAGACCAGCGCCTTGACTTCGCGGACGCCGTCGATCGCAAGGATCACGCGTCCGAGGTCGCCCACCGTCAGCGTCATGGCGGCTTCGGCGCGAGCGTCGGCTTCGTCGATGAAGCCGCGTTGGGGGAGGGGCCCGGTGAAGATCGCTTCGAGACTGCGTCCCTCCTTGATCCATTCGGCCAGCGTGGACGATCGCACCCTGTCGGCGACGTACAGCGCGCAGCGCCCGTAGACCTCCGCCAGCACCTGCGCGGGGCTTCGCGAGCCGCCGATCTCGATGTCGGCGCGCAGGTGGCAGAGCCTTCGCTCGATCACCGTGACCAACCCGTCCAGGTCCTCGCCGAGATTGCGCTGGGAGCCCCAGGTGAGCACGGCTTCGCGCAGGCAGCCGAGTTCCTGCTCGGGCGTGAGGTCGACCGACAGCTTGGCCTGCAGGCGATGGAGGCCGCCGATCGCAGTCACGCGCGCGTCGTCGAGTCCGGGCACGCGATCCAGCAGGAGCCGCCGATAGTCCGTCGTCGTGATCGCGCGGGAAGGCAGCACCTGCTGCGGCGTCAGCAGGCCGAGGCGCGCGAAGTTGATGCGGCCGTCGGGGCCCGCGAGGTGCTCCGCGACGCGGCGATCCGCGCGGACCACGAGGTCCGTGAGCGCGTAGCAGACCTGCTCGAGGATGGTGACGCCCGGGTCGTGCAGGTTGTAGTCCGTCCAGACCTCGCCGGAGGCGGCCTGCACGCGTGCGACCGCCTCGCTGCGCAGGCTCCAGAAGCTGGCCGGGTCGGCGGCTGCCGGGTCCGGGAGACTTGCGGCGGATGAAGGGCGCAAGTTCGCGCATCGGAAACGGGGATGGAGCTCATGTTCCACGCTGCCCTTCCGCTGCCGTTCATGTTCGGGTCGAACCACAGCTGCGTCACATGGACCTGGATCCGGACCTCCTCGCTCGGTGCCAGTTCCTGCCCGGCCTTGCGGCAGGCGCGCCGCGCTTCTGCCTGGTAGTCGCAGCGGGTGCGGATCGCGAGCCGATACTCCTGGCCCTTGCCGTTTCCACCGATCCAGGAGAGCTCGAGCCGGTCGCAGCCACGCTCGTACCAGACCTGGTGCTGCTGGATGCGTTTCTTGCGTCCGAACCAGTCGTTCCAGCGGCTCGGGTTGTGCACGTTCATGGCA
Organism: uncultured beta proteobacterium; assembly: GCA_963818175.1. GTDB lineage: Bacteria > Pseudomonadota > Gammaproteobacteria > Burkholderiales > Burkholderiaceae_C > Caldimonas. The sequence goes on from CAWFRK010000025.1 coordinate 63,714, forward strand.
AACGCATGCAGCAGCGCAAAGCGGCCCTTCGCTGTCCGGCCGGCCGACGCCTGCCATGACCTCGAAGGCATTGCAGCCGAGCAGCCGTCCCGTGATGGGCTGGTACTTGCCGTTCGCGACGATGGCCTCGGGGACCTCGGCGGCGCTGCCGATGCGCCCGCGCATGCCGACCACCCCATCGACGTCGAGGCGGGTGTCGGGGCGGGGAGCGGCCGTGCCGATGCCGACGCGTCCGAACGGGCCGGGCGCGCCCGGGGGCGGATCGCTCCCCTGCCGCGCGGAGTCCAGCGTCACGAGCGGCACGTTGTGGTTGCCTTCGCCGGCGGTGCCGGCCCTGAACACGAGCTGGCTCTCCCTCTCGCCGAACACGAGGGACCAGTCGGCATCGTCGGCGCTCTGCGGCCGGTAGAAGCTCAGCAGGCCGCGCGCGTTCGGCAGCGCCCTGACCTGGAGCCCGTCCACCTTGGTCTTGTAGATGCCGTCCTCGACGATGTTGAGCGTCGAGTAGATGAGCTCGGAAAAATGATCCGCCGTGGGCCGGCTGCCAACCTGGAAGTGCTTGATGAGCGTGTCGCGGTTCGCCTGTGTCATGGCAGGCCACTCCCGACGATCGGTGTGCCGACGATGAAGCTCTCGCCAACCCGCAGCCGCGAGATGCCGCAGACCTCGATCGAGGCATCGGGACTGTCGCCGGGCACGATGTCGATCAGGTGGGTCTCGGTGGGCAGTGCCAGGCTCCAGGGCCAGCGGCAACGCGCAGCCGCTTCGCCCGGCTGCACGTCCCCGGCGACGGCGAGCAGCGCGCTGTCGCCGAGATAGAAGGCGCCCTCATCGCTCTCGCTGATCTGCAGCAGGGAGAGGCCGCTGATCGCCTCCACCTCGGGCAGCTCGGCGCGTATCCACGACTCGATGTCCTCGCAGCGCAGCGACCATTCGAAGGCCGCGCCGTGGCCGCCTTCGCTCCAGGGCGAGAGGTAGTCGACGATGGCCTGGTTCACGCGCTGGATCACGCGGCCGTGGCTGGCGATCGAGCCATCCATGCCCGGGTGGCGCTTCAGGCGCAGGGTGGCGCGCACCTGCACGAACTCGAAGGCGGCATTGCGCACCTGCAGTTCGGCGCAGTCCGATGCGAGAGGCTGGAGCAGGTCGGCGATGCGCCGGAGCTCGACGGCGTTGAGGCGGTGTGGCCGCGACCGCAGTTCCGGGTTGTCCGCGGGCAGCTGCGGCACCACGACGATGAGCACCTGCCCGGGCCGTGTCTCCCCCGAGGGGCTGTGCAGGTTCGGGAAGCAGCGGACCTTGCGCACCGAAGGGCATGCCTCCAGCACGAGCCGTTCATAGTCCCATGGCGTGCTGGCACGCCCCTTGTGTCGCAGGCGCTCGCCGATGCGCGTGCGCCGCTGCCCGATCGTCTCCTCGGGACGCTGGCCGAAGGGCGTGCCTCGGGGCTCGACCGCCGTGATGCCGGCGACGGCGCGTACCAGCTGCCAGCGGGCAAGCTCTGCCGGCGGCTGCGGCGACGCAGCCGGCTCGCGAACCCGGGTGGCGCGCACGGCATGCGCCCGCACCGCGAGCAGGCCGGCGAACTGCCTCGAGTCGGCGTCGGTGGACAGTCGCAGCCAGTAGGCGTCGCCCGGCAGGACGGTGTTGCCTCGCGTGGCGGCCTCGGTCAGCTCCAGCACGACGACACCCGAGGTCCGGAAGCCCTTGGTGCTGTCCTCCAGCACCTGTTCGGCGTGCAGCGCTTGCCAGTGGTTGTCCACCATCACCGACCACTCGAGCGCGGGGTCTGCTGCCGCTCCCGGTGCGGGCTCGCGGGCGGTGTCCTCGCGCAGCTCGAACAGCAGGGCCAGCGGGCCTCCGAGCCCGGAGCAATCCAGGCCGATGTAGAGATTGCCGTCCCGATCGGGCGTTGGCAGCACATGCCGGGGCGTCGAAGCGACCGCCGGATAGAGGGTGTCGGTGCCGAACGGGTGCAGGTGCAGGACCCGCATCGCGGACGAATGATCAGCGGCGCCACCGCGGCTGAAGCGCACGCGGCTCGTGCTTCGATAGTCGAGGGAGACGCGTGCGATCACGGGTGTATAGGGGACGGGCGGCAACGGGATGGCCCTGCGGCGGCGGCTGCGAGCCGTCAGGCCCTCCGTGAGCAGGCCAGGATAGGCCGCATGCCCGAATGCGCCGGGCGGTTGCGACAACTGCAGCCGGACGTTGCCGCCCCGGGCTCCCTGGTCGAGCGCGATCGGCTGGTCGACAGACTGCCATTGGGTCCGCAAGACAGCTTCGTCGAACTCGATCGCGCGTTCGGCAAGCAGCCGGCCGCCGGGCGACACCTCGCTGAACAGGACGATCGCCTGCCCATCGGCCGACGCAGGCTGCCACTCGCCGTTGCGCAGGATGGCCGGCTCGACCGCGAAGCTGGTGTTCCCCAGATCCGGTCCGTAGTACTGGTAGTACTCCGCGAAGCCGCCGGGCCCGTCCGGCAGCCCGCTCCAGTCCAGGTGCAGCGTGAGCTGGTCGATCGGCTTGCGGGCGATCTCGGGGCCGCCGATCACCAGGTACGAGGCCGTGTCGGGCAGCGGGCCGAAGGGCGCGAAGGGCTTGGAAGCATCCAGGTGGCCCAGCTGGTTGAACAACTGCAGGTCCCGGACGCCTTCGACCTCGACCTCGAGGTCCAGGCCTATCAAGCGCACCGCGCCCAGGAAGGACAGCGGGTGGACTCTCGCGCGGGGATTGACCTGCAGCGCCAGCACCGGTGCCGCCACCGGCCACTCGGGGCCGTGGATGTCCGCGCTGCACGGCACGATGGGCGGGTCTTCCGGTCGCAGCCGCCACTCCAGGTTCAGGCCCTGCTCGCCGTCCGTGCCGACCTCGCCGCGTCGCACGACCGCCGAAACGACCTCGTGCCAGCCCGTTGCGGTGCTGAGGCCCAGCACGAACAGGCCATTGAACAGCGCCTCGATCACCCCGTCGCGCTGAGGCGGCTGGGCATCGGTGAACAGTTGCAGCGCGCGATCGGTGCCCTTCGCATCATCCGGTGGCCACCACGTGGACCGGATCCCGGGGATCTGCCCGGCCAGTCGCAGGACGACCGACCGCAGGCGCGCGAGTTCCTCGGCAGCGATGGGGCCTGAGCTGTCATCGGCGGGCTTGTCTGCACGCGGGTCGAGCAACCAGCGCGCGAGCAGGACACCCGCGCGGTCCCTGAACTCGTCGTACGTATCGGCCCGTTCGAGGTCGTCGATGAGTTCGCCGATGGAGCGCGGGTCCGACAAGGCGAGCCGCAGGGTCAGGCTGAGGTGCCGGTCGCCTTCCTTCAGCCACAGTGCCGGCGTGCTCCAGGCGAGGCCCAGCCGGGCGTCGCGTCCCGCCTCGGACCCGCCCAGCGCCGAGCCGCCGAACAGCGCCCGGACCGCGCCGTCGCCTCCGGCATCGAACGAGCCCGTCACTACGCGCGTGACGTACCTGAACGAGCATTCGGGCGAGATGAGCGGATCGCGTTCGAGGCGCAGGGTCTTCAAGGCCGTGACCCGCACGTCGCTCACCAGGAGCGGCCGGTCGGTCTCGAATTCGATCGGCCTGCCGCTTTCATCCTGGCCGGCGCTGACGCGCGTTGCGGCCGGCACCTGGACGTCTCCGGTCGCCCGTGTGGCCCGGGTGAACACGAGGTGGAGGTGGTCGGGTTCCGCCTCGCGACGAGGCATGCGCAGGCATTCGTCGTAGTAGAAGTCGCAGTGCCGCTCCGCAAACCGATTCAGCCGCTCCTGCACGCGGGCGAACACGCGCAGGAAGGCCACCAGCAGGCCGATGGCAGGTGGCTGGGTGCCGCAGGTCTCGGCGGCGTGCAGGCCCGCGCGGGCAAGGTCCTGCAGGCGCCGCGCGGCGCCGACCAGCGCGAAGAAGGCGCTGCGCAGTGCCGAACGGGTGGGCAGCGCGGAGGGTGCACCCTCGGGGCGCGGCCAGCGCCCGGTCAATTGCCGAAGCTGGGCCAGCGTCGGCAGGGCAGCCTGCGAAACCAGCGCATCCACGCCCTGGCCGAGGCGGGCGAGGGCGGTGTCGGGCAAGCCCGCCAGGTAACGCTCGAGCTTGCGATCGAGATCGTCGACCAGGCTCGCGAGTGTCGCTGCCCCGGCGACATCGAAGGCCTCGGAGAACGCTGCCTGGGCACGCGCGATGTCGAGGCTCGCCAGCCGGGCCATGGCCGCGATGTCATTGCCCGCCAGCATTTCACCCCAGTGTCCGTTGTCCCGCCCGTCGATGTCGACGAAGCGAAGGCACTCGGCGAATTCGATGCTCGCCGCGAGCAGCGACTCGAAGTCGTGCTCGTCGACACGGAACTGCGCACCCGCGAGGGCAGGGGGCATGCGTCCGCCTTGCTCTGTGCCATCGTTCATGCCTTGTGCCCCACGTCCGTCCCCTCGCGCAGGTACAAGGGGTACACGAGGTTGCTGCGGGTGTTGGTCGAGCGCACGGTGTACGCAAGGTTCAGCCGCAGCACGCCATCGAAAAGACCGCTCGCGTCGATGTCGACGGCATCGAGCGTGATGCGCGGCTCGAAGAAGAGCACCGCCTTGTCGATGATGTCGCGGATCTCGGTGATCGTGCTCTCGTCGATCCGCTCGAACACCATGCGGTCGAGGCCGCATCCGAAGGTCGGCTGCATCACCCGCTCTCCCGGCCTCGTGCCGAGCAGGATGTGAAGGCTCTGCACGATGTCCTGGTGCTCGCTCACCACGGCGGCCTGCTTGGTGCGCGAAAGGAAGACGGTCGGGAAGGCCCAGCCGGTGCCGAGGAAGCCGTGGTCTTCCATTGCGTCAGCCTCCGATGATGACGCGTTGGCATGCCCATGACGATGCTGCCGCCGTGGGCAGCAGGTGTCGCCTATGCGCGCTGCCGGGCGGCCTGCGATCAGCACGGTCGCCGAGCCCTTGACGATCGCATCCGGCGGGCCGACGCACACCGCCATGTCGCCAATGACCGCGGCCGGCAGGCTGCCGATCAGCACGTTCGGCACGCAGGGTCCGCTGATGGGCCCGCCCACGTGCGGGATCGGCGGCAGCCCCGGCGTCACCATCGGGCAGGCGTGCATGTCGGTGATGCGGGCGGCGGGGGGCATGGCATCAGCCTTTCAGTTGATCATCACGAGGGCGCCCTTGACCACGGTCTGGCCCGATGCGGAGAGCTGGGCGCTCGCGGCTCCCTCGGCAGAAAAACCGACGTTGGCCTTGCAGGCGACGTTCAGCCCCTTGGTCGACACGTCGGCCTTGGACTCGATCGAGATCGCGCCCGACGGCATCGATCTTGATGCTTCCCTTGGCGCTGATGGAGATGTCCTTGGGACTGGAGATCGCGATCCCGTCGGGGGACAGCTTGATCTCGTTGCTGGTCTGGTCGCTCACCTTGATCGACTTGTCCTTGTCGCTGAGCACGACCGTGTTGTTGGCGGGGGTCTTGATGGTGACGACCTTGTCTTCGTCGTTGATCTCGATGCGCGCCATGCAGCGCGTGACCAAGGCCTTGATCTTGTTCTCGGCCTCCAGGGCATAGGGCGGCTGGCGCTTGCTGCTGTAGAGCGAGCCGAGGATGACCGGCGCGCTGGGGTCGTCGCCGAGGTAGGCCACCACCACTTCGTCTCCGACCTCGGGCACGAGCATGGCGCCGAATCCGGCCGAAGCGTAGAACTGCATCAGCCGCGCCCAGATGCCCGGCGTGTCGGCCTCGAGCAGCGGCAATTCGATCTGCACCCTGTTCTCGCCGGCCGGATCGCCATCGAGCTTGAGCACCATGCCGATCTGCAAGCCATGCATCGCCGGAAGCCAGCCTCCGGCCGCGGGCGTCGCGACATCGGGACGCTCCGTGAGCCATTGCGGCGCCAGGCCGAATTCGACCTCCGTGAGCCAGTTGCCGTCGGCCACCTCATGCACGACCGCGCCGACGAAGACCTTGCCGTCATAGCGCTTGCCGAGCCCCTTGAGCGAGATCAGGGTGCCGGGCAGCGCCTTGGCACTTCCCTGGAATCGCATGTGCCCGCGGATTCTCGCGAGCCCCGCCTTGAGCTGATGGGCCTCGCCCGCATGTCTTCAGCGTTCCTGCGTCGAGCGGGCTGGCCACGGGCAGCTTGATCTTCTCCGGCCCGGCCACCTTGGCGAGCTTCGCGCCATCGAGGTCGCCCTGCGCGTTCAGCGTGGCAGGCGAGCAGGAGGCGCCCAGCACGATGGCCTGCGCCGCAGGATCCCAGGCCACGGCCGTCACCGCCTTGAACTGGCTGCGGGCGTCCATGTCGGCATGGAAGTCGATGAGGTCGACGCCGTACTCGACCGCCAGCACCGGCTCGGCCGAGGTCTCGGGGGCCTTCACCGCCACCTTGCCGTCGACCACGGTGACCAGCAGGCCGTTGAGCTCGGCGCGCGCGACCATGAAGTCCCAGTCGGTGCAGCCGTACTGGACCAGCGCCTTGTGCGTGGTGTCGGTGCTCGCGACATCGCTTGCGAGGCCGTGGGCGCCGACCAGCTTGCTGCATGACGTCGCTGTCGCTCATGTCGATGTAGTTGGCGTTGTGCCTTCCGAGGGTCATGCGCACGGCCTTGTCGCGGCAGTCGACGACGAGCCGGGAGTCGTTGTTGCCCGCGATCCGCACGCCCACCTTGACCACGAGGCCGGAGAACACGACCTCCTCGGCCTCGTCGTAGCCGGCCAGGATCGTGATCTCGGCACCGGGCGCGAAGTCTTCGCCGTCGCTGCTGGCCCACTCGCCGGTGGCCATGTCGCCGTCGTCCAGCACGATGCGCGCCGAGGGCACGCTGTTGACGGCCCGTTTCACCTCGACCGAAATCACCTGCAGCGAATCGAGCGACTTGCCGTTGCTTTGCAGCGTGAGGCGCACGACGCCTTCAGAGTCCTGGATTGGAGAGCTCGGCATGATCTGGTCCTGGTCCTGGTCTGGAGTCCCAGTCTAGGCCTGGCCCAAGGTGGAAAGCTCAGCACGGTGCCGGGAACGAGGCGGCGGAACTGGCGCAGCCGGTTGTGCTCGGCGACCTCCGGGTAGTAGGCGGCATCGCCGTAGATGCGGTGGCACAGCAGGGGCAGCGTGTCGCCATCGCGCACCTCGACACGGTGCGTCAGGTCGGGCGACTGCCGGTTGGCCGCGCGCTGTGCCTGCTCCTTCGTGAGGAAGCCGACGAAGCTCAGGTCGACCCTGGCGCGCAGCGGGGTCCCGTTGGGCTTGAACAGCGTGAACTGGGTCGACATCGTCGAGAGCCGGCCGTAGAAGATCAGCGAACCCCAGACCACGCACACGTGGCGTGGTTCATGGATGCCGCCCTTGTACGCGAAGACGATGTTCTTCAGGTCTTCCATGCGTACCGACACGGCTGTCGTGCCTTCGCCTGCTTCGCTGGTCGGCACCGCGCCGGTGCTGTCGAGCACGAGCGCAAACGAAAGACCGTCGGGGCTGACGCCGGCGAACTTGGCTTCGGTGCCCAGCTGGCCCTGGGTGCGGCGCCTGTTGTAGCTGATGCCGCGGTCGAGCTTGATCTCGCTCGGGTTGAGCATGGCGACGAAGCGCTCCGAGTTGAGCAGGCTGAGCGTCCCGTCCTGGGCCACGGACACCGCGGTGATTCGCAACTGGGTCTTCGACATGGCGTCAGCGCTCCCGAATCCGGCTCAGCCGATCCTCGAGCCAGTCCTTCAGCTCGGCCAGCAGCTGCTCGCGCAACTGTTCGCGCAGACGCTCGAAAGGCTCGGAGAGCTCGTCCTCCTGGCCCTCGTCAGCCTGGTAGCCGAGGGCACCCGGGTCCTGGGCGCGCTGCACCGGCATGCCCACGGAGGCGTTGATCTGCAGCTGCCTGACCTCGATCGTCATGGATGCCTCACATCTTCCGCTGCGACCATGCGTAGGCCAGCTCGATCTTCTCGACGGCGAGCTCGTTCCTGGTCGAGACGAACGGATCGACCGCCCAATGCACCGGGAAGGCATTGGCGAACGACCATTGACGGATCGTCTGCCCCTCGCCATCGAGCAGGTGCACCTCGATGTCGCCAGGCTTGAGAGCGACGGCAAGACCGCCCTCGAGCGTGTCCCGGCACCACTTCGCGAGCTTCGAGTCGGCCGGCGTGATGCCTCGCTTGAGCGCCAGCCGCTGGTACTTCACGCCCTTGGGCAGCTGGTGCTGAAAGCGGTTCTCGCCGCCTTCCTGTACGCCTCGACTTCCATCTCGGGACCGATCCCCGACACCTCCTGGAACGAGGCGTCGACGTCCTTGCCCTCGCCGGCGAAGCGCACCGCGAAATGAAATGCGGTCGGGGGATCGGCTGGCATCACTTGACCTCGATCTCAAGGCCTTCGTGGGCGATCACGATGGTCTCGATGGCGATCTCGTTGGCGGTCGACTTGAGGTCGGTGCCGGTGATCTTCGTGGGCCAGGCGTTGGCGAGCTTCCAGATGACCAGCGCATTGGCCCCCTCGTCGAGCAGGCTGATGGTGATCGCCTTGCGCTTGAGCGTGTTCATCTTGATCTGGGAGAACCACTCGGTGAAGGTCTTGTCTCCCTTGAACATGCCCTTCTTCATCGTGACGTCGGTGTACTTCTTCATGCCCGGCATCTTGCCCACCGCGAAGTTGGGGCTGTCGCCGGCCCGGTATTCGATGGGCTGGGCCTCCACGTCCAGCCCGGAGACTTCCTGGAAAGAAATCTTCGCGCTGTCCCAGCTGACCTCGAAGCGGAACTTGGGGATCGGCCACTCGGATGTGGATGAGGCCTGTGATGAACCATCTTCTGCCATGGGGTGCCTCCATGTGGTGGGCTAGGTTGAATACGCGGCGTGCCGCGCTGCTTCAGGACTTCTGCATCTGCTGCTGGAAGGTGATCTCGATGAATTCGGCCGGACGGCTCACCGCCACCAGCACCGTCACGCGCAGGATGCCTTCGAGGATGTCCTCCGGGGTCATCGTCTCGCCGAGGCCCACGTGCACGCTGAACGCGTCTGCAGGCACGGCCCCGGCCAGGCCGCCGCGCTTCCACACGCTGGTGAGGAAGTTCTCGATCATCGACTTGATGGTGACCCACGTGCTGCTGACGTTGGGTTCGAAGACCATGGCCTTGGCGGCGAGCCGGCAGGACTCCTCGAGCATGATCATCGTGCGGCGCACATTGATGTAGCGCCAATCGAGGCTGTTGCCGTTGAGCGTGCGCGCGCCCCACACCAGCGACGCCCTCGCCGATGAACGAGCGGATGGCATTGATGGACTTGCCCTGGGGCGTGACGTTGAGGTCTTCCTGTTCCTCCTTCGAGAGGTTCACCGCCGGAGACACGACGCTGTTCAGGCTGACATTGGCCGGCGCCTTCCAGACGCCGCGGGTGTTGTCGACCATCGTGTAGACGCCGGCCATCGCCGCGCTCGGCGGCAGCAGGTTGAGCCTCCTGCGCATCGCCGACAGGATGGTCTTGTACAGCGGGCTGAGTGCCAGCAGGGTCTGGTCCACCATCGACTTGCTGGTGTCGATCCATGCCATCGTCTGCTCGTCGACGGCAGCTTCTCCTGCCGCGGGTGCGCGCTCCACCGCCGGGCCGCCGGTGCGCGCAGCGGCGGCAGCCTTCCACTCGTCGTCGCCCCAGGTGATCTTGTCGACTTCGGCAAGAGCGGCTGCATTGCCGGCAGCAACCGTGGCGGACAGGATCTCCTTGAGACGGCGCCTGCCGTCCTCGGTGAAATTGCGGTAGCCCAGGTCGCTGTCCTGCACGATCGTGGTGTTGAGCCACGGGTAGTAGGCGGCACCGAAGTCGAGATCATTCACGCCGAGGGCGTCGCGGAAGGCGTCGATGCAGTCTTCCTTCTTGTTGAAGCCGCCCCAGATGTCGAGGATGGCGAAGCGGTTGCGCAGCTTGCCGCACTGCTGCAGCATGGCCTGCTGCACCGAGATGCACTTGCCGCTGTCGGTGTCCTCGTCGAGCAGCACGCAGTCGGGGATCACGAGCATCGTGGGCTCGGGTTCCTTGACCAGGGCATCGATGCCGGCAGTCAGGTCCTTGGGCTCGATCTGGCTGCCGTAGGTCCCCGCCGATACCACGTAGCAGGGCCCCCCGCCGTTCTGGAAGAAGTGCTTCATCCCCTGGTACAGGACGTAGCGGCCGCTCTTCTGCGCCAGCTTGTAGTTGGTCGGTGGCTGGCCGACGGCACCGTGCTGCTGGAAGTCGGCCTGGTCCGTCGGAACGTTGTCGCCAACGATGTCGAAGGTCGGAACAGGGCCTGCGCCGAAATAGCCGTGGTACTCCGCCAGCGAGGTGATGCGCTTGGGCACCAGGTTCAAGGACTTGCCCCTGTCGTCGGCGCGCTCCGTGTAGCCGATGAAGGCAGGCACCGCCGTGGCCACCTCGACGACCGAGTTGGGGAAGGCATTCTTTTCGACGATGTAGACGCCGGGGGTTTTCATGACGACTGCCATAAGGCGCTCCTGGTGGGTGAACGAACGCAAGGCCTCAGCGTTGAACGTAGATCTCCGACACCGGCACGGCCGCGCTGTCGGCGGTGTCGGGCCCCCATTGCGCGGCGCTGGCGACCGGAAGCCGGCGCACCAGCACTCTCTCCACTTCGTCGGTCTCGTCCGCGCAACTGGAAGCGACGGGCGGAGTGCTCCTGCAAGGGGATCGGTGCGAGCGAGCGAATCGCGAGCGCCGGTGAGCCTCCGGCCACGATTTCAGCGCGGGCAGGCTCGAACTCGTCGCGGCCGTCGAGATCGACGATGAACGGCCGCTCGGGCGTCCAGTCGCCGACGAGGATGTACTTCCATACCGTCTGGCGCGCCTGGAGGTCGACGCGGTAGATGCGGCCCACGTCGGAGCGGTCGCCCGCCAGGCGCAGCGACACGACGAAGGTCGAGAGACCTGCCGTCATGCGGCACGGTGCATCAGCGTGGGCCAGGCCTTGCGTGACCGCGGCGAAGATCGGGTCCCTTGCGCTCACCGCGATGTCGAGCTCGGTCGCTTCGCCCGTCGGACTCGCGGCCACTGGAAGGTAGAGCCTCCATTCGTGGTGCCTGGCGCGTGCGATGGCTCCGGCCCGCCAGATCCATGCCGAGGCCTCTTGCGAGGGTTCGAATTGCAGCCGGCAGCGAGACGGCTCGGCGAAGAAGGGGTGCACGACCTCGATGGCTGCCCTCAGTTCCCATGCCTGAGGAACCTGCCTCGTTGCGACAGGTTCTGCGGTGATTGAAGGCCTGGCCATGCTGTTCAAGCACCCAGGGATGTCGCCGGGCGCGAGATGGGCGGCACCTGCGCTCCGATGCCCTCTGGAGCGATGGTGATCATGCGCAGCCGGTACATCACCGAAGGCACATAGTGCCCGCCGAGGATGCCCCAGATGTTTCCCATGTCCGCGATGTTCAGCGGCTCCAGCTCGAGCACGAGCTTCTCGATGTCGCGGTCGAGTTCAGGCGAGTTGCCGTGGTCGAACACGGGCCTCGACTGGAAGAATGCAAGCGTGGCGCTGATGAGCTTGAGGGCTTCCGGGTAGTTGGGTCCGCTGAAGTTCGCGGCGAACATCAGCAGCAGGTTCACGTGCAGCGGTGGCGCCTGGAAACCGAGTCGCCCCGTTCCCGAGTCGACTCGCCCGGGAGAGCGTGACGCGATCTCGCGCTCGACATTGACGAGGAACATCGCCAGCTTGTTGGCCGCGAGCGGAACCGAACTGCCATCGGACTCGATGAGGTTGGACAAGACGAGCGGATCCTCGACGGACCGCAAGCTGCGCCGCAGCGTCTCGTTGAGCTGGCTGGCAATCAGGCCGAGTGCGGCGGCGATCATCGCGTGCATTCCTTGGTTGGCCGACACGGGTCACCTTATCGGGCCGTCTTCCGGCTCGGAATCAGGTGGATGCGGAGAATCAGTTTCCGTATTGCCTAGGCGTGACGCCTGGGACTCGGTGGAAGAGCCACCCAAGCTCAGCGTGCCGCTGTAGCTGCCACGGCCAGCCGCGGCCTCGCTGATCGCGTGCAGCAGCTCGGGCAGCGGGTCACCCTTGAGCATGTAGCCGCGGCCCCCGATCTCGAGCCAGGCCCGCACCAGCGCCGGATCGTCGTGTGTGCTGAGTGCGATCACGTTCAACTTCGGCCAGCGGGCGAGCAGTCTCTGCGTGAGCTCCATGCCGTCCTCGTCGCCCAGGCGCACGTCCGTCACGACCACGTCAGGCAGGGCGCCGCGCTGGCTCCTGGTCGCGCAAACAGCGTCGAACGCCTCCTGCGCGTTGCTGGCTTCACCCACGACGGACATGGTGCCGCTGCGCTCCAGCCGCGCGCGCAACGCGGTTCTGAACCTCAGGTGATCATCGACGAGGAGCACGCAGATCATGGCGGCCCGCGCAGCTTCGGCCGCGTCGGTTGGCAGCAGGATGCATAGGCCGGTTCCGCCGTGACATCGGCAGGGTGCGGATACTGCGCTGCCTTGCTGCGGAGAAAAGCGGGAGCTCAGCGGGCCGACGGGCGGCAGGGCGAGTCGAGGGAGCTCAGGCCCTCGCGGAGGGCGTAGCGCGTCATTTCAGCGATGCCGCTGATGTTGAGCTTCTGCTGGATGTTCTCGCGATGCGTCGCCACCGTCTTGGCACTGACGTGCAGCCGCGCGGCGATTTCCTGGGTCGAGTAGCCTTCCGAGAAGAGCTGGACGATCTGGCGTTCGCGAGGCGTCAGCGGCGATGCCGACCGCGACGAAGCCCGGGCATCCGCATGTGAACCGGCCCGCACCTGCGCCACGAAGATACCGACCAGCGAAGGGCTGACGTAGACACCGCCGGCGATGACCTGGCGTATGGCCTGCGCAAGCTCGACATAGGACGCACCCTTGAGGACATAGGCCGAGGCCCCGGCGTCGATCATCGCGAGCACCATGCGCTCCTCGTCGTGCACCGAGAGGCACACGATCCGAACCTCGGGCGCCTCGGTGCGAAGGCGACGCACCACGTCGATGCCATTCAAGCCGGGCATGGACAGGTCGGTGACGATGACCGCGGGAAGCAGGCGACGGGCGAGCTCGATCGCCTGCAAGCCGTCCGCTGCCTCTCCGGCGACTTCGAAATCCGGTTCCGCAAGCAGCAAGGCCCTGAGCCCGTCCCGCACGATGCGGTGGTCATCCGCGAGGGCGATGCGGTGGCGAGTCATCATGACCATGGCGTCAGGCCCTGGCTAGGCCCGTTGCACCCGGCGCCAGGAGCGTGCCGAACGAGACTGTTGCGGCCGGGGGTAGCGCGCGGCGGCGACATAGGGCAGCGTGATGATGGCGCTCGTGCCATAACCGGGCGTCGAGGTGATGTCCAGTCGCCCGCCCACTGCCTCCATCTGCGCCGCGATGCTCATCAGGCCGAAGCCTCCAGTGCCTCTCGCGTGCAGCGCGGCCGCGTCGTAGCCGCAGCCGTCATCGATCACCACGATCGCCAGGCCGTCCTGCCCGTCGTCGACCTTCACGGCAACCTGGCTGGCGCGCGCGTGCTTGCAGGCATTGACCAGCAGTTCTCTCACGACCCGCAGCACCACGCCCTGCACAGGCAGGGGGAGCGGCAGCGATCCGATCTCGCCTCGCAGTTGAAACTCGAATCGCCCGAGCCTGGCCATGCGCTCGCCCAGCCCCAGCAAGGCCGGCTGCAGCCCGAGTTGGCCCAGCACCGGCGAGTGCAGGTCGAAGGTCGCGGCGTGCGTCGCGCGCGAAGCTTCACCCAGAAGCCCGCGCAGATCCTCGACCAGCTGGCGACGCGTCTCGCAGTCGGTGCAGGCGTCCAGTTCATCGACACGAATCTGGGCAATCGCCAGCAACTGGCCCAGGCCGTCGTGAAGCTCGTTCGCAAGGCGCTCGCGTTCGCGGCCGGCCGCGATGGTCAGCTCATAGGCGAGCTCGCGCGATGGCCTCCGCTGAGGGGTGTCTGGCGTGACGCGACAGGCTGCCGGTGTGTCGTCCGTCAGCACTACGATTCCCTGCATGCAGTCTCCCGCATCGGTCGCGGTGAGGGCCTGTCTTGCTGGCCCCCGTGTCGCCTGCAATGGCACGTTCGTCGCCCCGCGGCCAAAGTTCGACCATCGCCGTCCTGCTTTGCAGCGCCAAAGTCCCCAACCCGGTGGCAGGCGTCGCTCAAGCCGGTAAAAGAGTATGCAATTAGTCCTACATGTGCAAGCTTCGGTGAGAGTTGCAGCGGGGAGTTTTGCTGCCTAGGCTTTCCTGCAGGTCGAAATCAGCAATCGACCGATGGATGCCGCAAGCCTTAGGCGCTACATTTCGGCGCCCACGACCCGCGCTTCACGGCGTCCGCCGCGGGGAACCTGCGAGAGGAGTGCCATGGTGCGAGCCGCGAAGTCCCTGTCTCCATCGGAGCAATCTCCCGCCCGGCCCGCTGCAGAGCGTGTTGCCGCGAAGGCCTCCGGCCCGGCGTCCACCAGCCGGGCAGCCAGGTCTGGCACGGCGAGCTGGCTGAGCGACACGATCAACGACAGCCCGGCGATGGTGGCGCAACGCAGGCAGATCCGCAGTGCTTTCGGAGATGCGGCCCAGGTCGCGCAAGCCGCATCCCGCGCGCCTGCCCAGGAGAGCAGTGCCGGCTTGCCGGATCCGCTCAAGTCCGGCATTGAATCGCTGTCCGGCGTTTCCATGGATGGCGTGAGCGTCCACTACAACTCGTCCCGGCCCGCGCAGCTCGATGCCTTCTCCTATGCCCAGGGCAACGAGATCCACATCGCGCCGGGACAGGAACGACATCTGCCGCACGAGGCATGGCACGTCGTTCAGCAGGCGCAGGGGCGCGTGACCCCGACCATGCAGATGAAGCAAGGTGTCCTGCTCAACGACGACCAGCGGCTCGAGCGGGAGGCGGACGTGATGGGCGCACGAGCGGAGCAGGCTGGTCAGGATGGGCCCGCGTCGGGAAGCCGCAGCGAGGGGAGCGCGGCTGCGTCCCGGTTGGTCCAGCGGCGGGTCCATGCATGGACGGGCAAGGGCTGGGACCCTGGTGAGCCCGGAAGGGAAGGTCAGGTCAAGCTGCCGGTCGAGCCAGGTGACGCAGGATGGTTCTTCAATGACATGACCGGAACGAGCGGGAAGACCGCGAAGGAAGCTGCCCAGAGCCTGGACAACGCTGGCCGTCAAGGAGGGCTCGGTGAATGACGTTGATGGCCGATGGCGGGGCCGGGTTGAAGGCGGTCGACGAGGAGATGAAGAAGACTTTCGAGCACGGAGACACGGCGCAGATCATGTTCCTGGGCTTCTTCACCTTCAGCAAGGCGAACGAAGAGTGGAAGTGGGACGCAGGGTGATGATCCTCACGGGAGAGGCACCTGGACGGACAAGATCGCCACATTTCTCAAGCAGTTCATGATCGCAAATGGCCAGATGGACTACATCCGCACGAGGGACTGGTACACGCAGGGTACCCATGTGGTCGAGATCGACGTGAACTACTACATCAACCGTCCGTTCAACACCGCGCCTCCGTATTGGCACAAGGACACCGGCGGCGGCAACCTGTTCGTGAACCTGATCTTCACGAACGCCACTCCGATCATCGGGACGGAAGTGACCGCCGACACGCGACCGATGGGGGAGCTGAAGAAAGCGTCCCTGCTTGCAAACATGCCCCCCGAGCAAGTCCAGGAAATCGAGGAGGCTCGCGGTCACGCGGCGCACTCATGAGTCGGCTAAAAAGATAGGAGCGGGATTCTTGCCAGCCAAGGGCTACCTCTCCTGGGTCGATGAACTGAGCTGGCATTCGAGTCCATTCATGGGAAGTCGAAAGAAGTGGACCGCTCGAGATGGCCACGGAGCGTGATGACGGCGCAGGTGTCGCCAGATCCCTTCTTCAAGGAGGAAACCGCGACGATTATGAAGCGATGGTCGTCATCGCGAGCACGAAGGCACGTTTCTGTTGAGGTGGATGAAGGAAGAGCCAGCGAGCTTCGACTTCGTCCGAGCACTGGCCTATTGGAACGCTAGGGTACAACTTGAAAGGCAATCACACGCGCCGATGTGATGGGGGACATCGTCATGGTGAAGTGGAACGGCTCACAAGCTCAATGAGGTGTTCGGGCACGAACAGGATGCAGGAGATCCGCGGGTGAAGAAGCCGCAGGGCTACGAAAAGCCACCGAACCTGGTCACGCCGAGCGGCCTTGGCGGCCGGGAGCGCGCCTTGAGCGACGCTGCGACGCGAGAAAAGCTGAAACAGTACGTTGGCGGTCCGATGGGGCGCAACTTCCTGCGAACCTGGGTGCGGATCATTCCCAAGAAGAAGTGAGTCCGAGGATGCACGCGATGGATCACGCCGGCAGGATCTCGAGGGCAGCACGAGAACCTGCGGTAGTGGCCCGCACCGAAGGGTCGCAAGAGCTTCGAGGCCGTGCGAGACCTCTACTACTTCTATCTCGACGCGACGCCGACACATTCGTACATGAAGTACCTGTAGACAAGTATCCGCAGGCGGCCTACCCATACAACGACCTCGTCGCGATCAACCGCGGCCGCGGCAAGCACGAGGCCGAGTACGAGCTGCTGGACACCGGCGTGTTCGACGACAACCGCTATTTCGACGTCTTCGGTTGACGACCCGCTCGCCTGGCGCGTCGCCCGCGCCCTCGATGACTTCGATGCCGTCTTCGCGGCCCGGCTGGAGGAAGCCGATGCCTTCTACGCCTCGATGACGCCGCTCGCCGTTCGTCAGGACCCCGATCGTGCGCGCGTCATGCGCCAGGCGCTGGCCGGCATGCTGTGGACCAAGCAGTACTTCTACTACGACCTCGATGTCTGGCTCGAAGAGCACGGCGCGGGCAGCCAGTTGCCTCGGTCGGAGCGCCGGCGGGTGCGCAACAGCGAGTGGTCGCACATGTTCAACGACGACATCATCTCGATGCCGGACAAGTGGGAGTACCCCTGGTATGCCGCCTGGGACCTGGCCTTCCACATGATTCCCCTGGGCATGGTCGACCTCGACTTCGCCAAGCAACAGCTCGACCTGATGCTGCGCAATGACTACCTGCATCCGAACGGCCAGCTCCCCGCCTACGAATGGAACTTCGGCGCCGAGCGAATTTAGGGCACGAGGACCTATGGCGCCCAGAAGAAACAAGATCCCACACCATTGGGCGCGCGAGTCGAGAACTCAGCTGACCCAGAGCGGCAGACGGGCTGGCAACCGCCACCTGACGGCTAGTGATTCATGGCGCGAGAGATGTCGCGCAGGTGCACCTGGATGGCCTGCTTGACGCCTCTAGGAATTCTTCACCTGACGGATCCGCAAATCACCCATGCCGCCCGGCAACCGGCGGCGGTAGATTCGGCCCTTGTGGAACCGCGTCCCGCGCCGAGGAGCCGATGTTGGAACGAGAAGCTCAGCCCTCACGACAGCGAACCGATGCCAGCCCGGCCGCCGACCGTGCGCCCTCCGACATGTCCGGCCGGCGAGGCATGCTCGAAGCCAACCCAAGCTCCAATGCCTACGATGCATTGCTTGGCAGCCCGCGCATGGTGGCCCAGCGCCGGCAGATCCAGAGCGTGTTCGGTTCGGCAGCCCAGCTGAGGGCGGCCTTGCCCGGCCAACTCAAGTCCGGCATCGAATCGCTGTCGGGGATGTCCATGGACGGCGTGAAGGTCCACTACAACTCGCCACAACCCGCCCAGCTCGACGCGCTCGCCTTCACGCGCGGCAGCGACATCCACATCGCACCGCAGCAAGAACGCCATCTGCCGCACGAAGCCTGGCATGTGGTGCAGCAAGCTCAGGGCCGGGTGCGGCCGACGCTACAGACCGGGGGCGGCGTGCCGGTGAACGATGACCCGGACCTCGAGCGGGAAGCGGACACCATTGGCGCCCAGCTGATGTCGGCTGGCCGTCGCGAGCCTGCGGCCGATGACCTGCCGCCAGCCGACACGAACACCGGTGCCTCGTCGCCGCATGCGCCCGTGAACCTCGCCCGCGGAAGCAGCACGGTGCAGCGTCGGATCCACGAGTGGGTGAAGGACGCATGGCAGCCGGGCGAGGCCTACAAGGAAGGCAAGGCCCAGTTCCCGTCCGAGGCGAAGGGCGAGAACAGGTACTTCAACGACGTGACCGGCAAGCTCGCCAAGAGCCCGGCCGACGCGGCGGCCGGCCTGACCGACCTGTACATCACGAAGGGCTCCCTCAAGGACTTGAAGCTGCCGAGCACCACCGCGGGCCAACTCGTGGATGGCTCCTCGAGCCTGCAGGGCGTCGACCTGGAACTCTCGACCTCGTTCAAGGCGAAGCATGAAACCGGCAAGGAAGAGATCGTCGGGATGGGCTTTTACTCGTTCAGCCAGAACAGCGAGACCTGGACCTGGAACAAGGGCCAAGAAGCGGGAGAGGTCGACAGGGGGATGTGGACGGACACCGTCGGGAACTTCCTCAAGGCCTTCATGACCGCGAACGGTCAGCTCGACTACATCCGCACGCGGGACTGGTACATCAACAAGACCCACATGATCGAGGTCGACGTCAACTACTACATCAACAGGTCGTTCGGGAACGTCATCCCTTCCATCCACAAGGACACCGGCGGCGCCAACCTGTTCGTCAACCTCGTGTTCACCAACAAGGCGCCGACGATCGGCACGGAGGTGACGATCGACACCCGCACCATGAGCGCGGAAAAAACCAAGTCGCTGCTGCTGCACATGCCGGACAAGCAGGTGAAGGACATCGAGACCGCGCGCGCCGCGCTCAAGGACAACGAACTGGCCAAGAAGATCGTTTCGAGCGAGCTTCCCGCCGCCGGCTACGTCTCCTGGGTGGACGAGCTGATATGGCATTCGAGCCCCTATATCGGGAACAGGCCGAAATGGACCAAGGCAGATGCGCTCACCGTGTTGACTGGCCACTTCGAGGAGAAGCAGCCCGGGGTGCTCCAGATGAACTACCACAGGACCAAGCCCATGACTCATGAGGCGATGCTCATCATCGGCATGACCGAGGGCACCAACCTTTACGAGTGGCTTGAAGACGAAGGTGGTTTCGATGCGCTGACGTACAACATGGCGTGGGAATTTTGGAGTGGCGGCTACCACATCAACGACCCGACCTACGACGAGGATGTGAGGGCGGACATCGAGATGGTCAAGTGGGGCGACTACAAGGTCAGCGAAGTGGTCGGCGAAGACCAGGATGCCTCCGATCCGCGCGTCGAGCAGGCGTATGGCATCCGGAGCCACGCGGGGCTCATGGGCCGCCCCAGGACCTTGAGCAATGTCGACGAGCAGAGGAAGTGGAAGATGGCTGAGGGGGGCGACAAGGGGGCCGCCAAGGAGCCCGTGAAGGAGCCCGTCGTGAAACTGATCCAGGAGGTCGTCAAGGAGGGCGGCAGCACCACCGAGCCGGCGAAGCCCAAGGTCGTGACGCCGACCGGCCGCAACTTCCTGCGCACCTGGGTGCGGATGAAGAAGACCAAGTGAGGCCGCCCAGAAGGGCGCCACGGCTGCGCTCGGCATCCGGAGCAACAAGATCACGAAGATCAAGAAGTGAGGCACCAGGCCCCTCCTCAAGCCGGTAACCGTCCACGAAACCGGGTCAAGTCCAGGACGGCTGCTGCCCGCGCGCGTGCGAGTGGCGATCGAGGCGCTCGCCTCCTTGCGGCGATGGCGCGTGGGGTCTTCATCATGAGGCGTTGACGGCGAAAGGCGCAGTGACGTAGGGTGGCGCTCACGCCAGAGGAGGATCAGGTTGAAGATCGCTTATCTCGTCCTTGCGCACAACAATCCACGGCATTTGCAGCGGCTGGTCCGGGCCCTCTCCTCGGGTTCGGCCGGGTTCTTCATTCATGTCGATCGCAAGTCGAGCATGAGGCAGTTCTCGGGCACTTCGGGTGAGAACGTCCACTTCACCCGCAAGCGGATCCCCGTCCATTGGGGGGAGTTCTCGCAGGTCGACGCCATTCTCGTGCTGCTTCGCGCGGCTCTTGCACATCCGCGTGGCTTCGACTACTTCGTGCTCCTGAGCGCCACCGACTATCCGATCCAGCCCGTGGCGTACATAGAGCGCTTCTTCGAGCGCCACCGCGGCGAGGAATTCATCAACATGGTGCGCATGCCGTGCGAAGCGGCAGGAAAGCCGATCTCGCGGCTGACCACCTACCAGCCATTTCCGGGGGGCTCGCTGGTCGCCCGGGGCATGCGCAAGCTGCTGGCGAGCACGGGCACCGGCCCGAGGCAGCGGGCCTACGAGCCGCATCTTCGGAACCTTGTTCCCCACGGCGGAAGCACGTGGTGGGCGCTGTCGCGTGAAGCCTGCGAGCACATCCGCAGCTTCGTGGACAACGAGCCCCGGGTCGTGAAGTTCTTCAGGCACACCTTGTTCCCCGATGAATCCTTCTTCCAGACGATCCTGGGCAACTCGCCCTACAAGGCCAGGGTGCGGCGGAACCTGACCTATACCGATTGGGACGCCGGCGGAGGGAGTCCGGCATTCATGACGCAAGCCCACCTCGACTTCCTGACAGCCGGCGCATCGGTCGCCCTGGACGGCGTCTATGGCGAAGGAGAGGCCCTGTTTGCGAGGAAGTTCTCGGACGAGGCCGAAGCCTTGGTCGTGCGGCTTGATCGGGTCATCAGCGAAAGGGAGAAAGCTCTTGGGCATTCTTAGGCAACAAGCAAGGAAGCTGGTCGAGACGCTGGCCGGTTGTGATTTCGAAAGGTTTGATTCCAGATCCTTCGCCATGATCGACAAGCACAACAGGATGGGCGCCTGGTTTTCCTATCGTGCTCAACTGAGGTCGATCGTGGAGAGATTCGGGATCAACGTGGTCATCGATGTAGGCGCCAACGAAGGGCAGTTCGCGAGAAGCCTGAGAAGCTTCTACGAGGGTGACATCCTTTCCTTCGAGCCGGTCACATCGGTGTTCGAGAAACTGGCCGAGGCGGCATCGACAGATCCGAAATGGCATGTCCACAAGCTGGCCTTGGGAAGCCAGGAGGCGACGCAGACCATCAACATATCGGACAACACCGTCTTCAGTTCCTTGTTGACGGCCAACGAGTACTGTGCCCAGCGCTTCGGCGAGGGCTCCCAGGGCAAGAGGGAAGAGCGGGTGTCGGTGAAGCGGCTCGACGCGCTGCTGGACTCCTTGATTCCCCACATCGAGGACAAGCGCATCCTGCTGAAGATGGATACGCAAGGCTATGACTCGGAGGTCTTCAAAGGCCTGGGAAGCAAGCTGGAGCATGTCCATGCCTTGCAGTCCGAGGTGTCGCTGGTGTCGATCTATGAAGGCATGCCGCACTGGACCGAAAGCATCTCCGCCTACGAAAGAGCCGGCTTCGGAGTCGTCGGCATGTTCCCCGTGACTCGGGATGCGGGCAGGGTGATCGAGTACGACTGCCTGTTGGCCCGGGTCAATACAGGACCCGGCACTTGATCGTCCCCGGTATCGAGCACATCTCGTCCATCACGAGGCGCTGCGCGCTGCCGTCCACGTCGGTGACGACATAGCCGACCTCCTCGTTGGTGCGCAGGTATTGCGCATCGATGTTCAGGCCCGCGGCGGAGAAGCGCTCGTTGATGCGGGCCAGCACCCCGGGGATGTTCTTGTGGATGTGCAGCACGCGCGAGCGGCCGGTGTGCTCGGGCAGGGTCACCTCGGGGAAGTTCACCGCGGTGGCGGTGGAGCCGTTGTTGCTGTAGCGGATCAGCTTGGCCGACACCTCGCGGCCGATGTTGGCCTGCGCCTCGGCGGTCGAGCCGCCGATGTGCGGCGTGAGGATGACGTTGTCGAAGCGCGTGAGCGGCGAATCGAAGCTGGCGTCGTTGCCTTGCGGCTCGGCCGGGAACACGTCGATCGCCGCGCCGTGCAGGTGCTCGCTCTCGAGTGCCGCGGTGAGCGCCGCGATGTCGACCACCGTGCCGCGCGAGGCATTGATCAGGTGGCTGCCCGGCTTCATGCGAGCCAGCTCCTGCGCGCCGATCATGTTGTGCGTCGACGGTGTCTCCGGCACGTGCAGGCTCACCACGTCGGCCGTCTCCAGCAGCTCGGCCAGGGTGGCGACCTGCCGGGCATTGCCCAGCGGCAGCTTGGTCTCGATGTCGTAGAAGGCCACCGACATGCCGACGTGCTCGGCCAGCACGCCGATCTGCGTGCCGATGTGGCCGTAGCCGACGATCCCCAGCGTCTTGCCGCGGACTTCATAGGAGCGCGCCGCGCTCTTGACCCAGCCGTTGCGATGCAGCACCGCGTTCTTGTGCGGGATGCCGCGCATCAGCATGATGATCTCGGCCAGCACCAGCTCGGCGACGCTGCGCGTGTTGGAGAAGGGCGCGTTGAAGACCGGGACGCCGCGCCGCGTCGCGGCAAGCAGGTCGATCTGGTTGGTGCCGATGCAGAAGGCGCCGATCGACGCCAGCTTCGGGGCCTGCGCCAGCACTTCCCCGGTCAGCTGGGTGCGCGAGCGGATGCCGAGGAAATGCGCGTCGCTGATGTGCTCGATCAGCGCGTCACCCTCGAGCGCCTTGGGAGAGGTCACCACCTGCGTGTAGCCGTCCTGTCGCAGCGCATCGACGGCCGAAGGATGGATGCCTTCGAGCAGGACGAACTTGAGTTTCTTCTTGGGGACGGAGAGTTGTTGAGTGCTCATCTGCGCAGGTTAAGCGAGCGGCTCTATCCGCGACGCGGCCAGGGAATCAGCGACCGTGCCGGTGACCGAGCCCGCGGCCGAGCAGGTAGCCGCCGGCCAGCAGGCCACCCGCCACCAGCAGGGAGCTCACCGGCATGGCTCGTGCGGTGTTGACTGCCATCTTGCCGGCATGCGGCGCCGCCAATTGCAGCCGGCGCTTGGCCATGCGCACGCCGAGCTCGCCCAGCTCGTCCTTCAGCAGGATCTCGGCCGCAGGCAGCAGCACGGTCTCTTCGTCGGCCACGTGGTGCATCACGATGCGCATCAGCTGCATGAACTTCTCGTCATAGCCGGCATCGGTCGGCGCCAGGGCAGAGAGGCCTTCGATCATCTGCTTCATCTCGTCGTGCTCGGGCTTCACGCGCGCGAGCACCGGGTTGTCGGTCGCGACCTCCTCGAGACGAGGGTAGAAGATCTCTTCCTCGAGCTGCGCATGGATGGTGAGGGCAAGGCAGACCGCGTTGACGATGGCCTGCTTGCGCGAAGGCCCGGCGTCGGCTGTGAACTTGTGCGCCGTCATCATCACGTGCGAGTGGTCCATGCGGATCATCCTCGTGATGCTCGGCGACACCTTGCCGAGGACGCTTTCCATGGAGGGGTGGCTGGCCGTGCCGCCGTTGCCGGCGTTCGTGCTTCCGGGTTCATGCCCGGCGGGCGGTGTCTCAGGTGCGTTGGATTCCGGATGAGTGCTCATGACTGACCTCTTCAGTGAATCCGTGGAGAGGCAAACGCCGCGCCCGCGCGCAGGGCGCACTCGAAGGTCCTTCACATCTGCAACTTGCCACTACAATTGCGAATCATTGTCATTTGCATAAACTGGCCCTTCATGCGCACTCCCACGCCTGATCGCCCGCGCTGACCCGACGGTGCGCACCGCGCGCGGCTTCGGCACGTCCAGGAGGCCTACTGCATCCGCGGCTTCCTGCTCGCCTCGCGAGCGACGTGGCCTACAACGGCCTGTACAGCCTGCTGCCGGAGTACATCGCCACAGAGCTGTCTCGAGCGCTGTGGAGGTGCTGCGCGGTGCCTCGGCCTTCCTGACCGGCGCGACGCCCGGCAACGGCGGCATCGGCGGGGTGGTCAACCTGCTGCCCAAGCGGGCGCCCAACGAGCCGCTGACCCGGGTGACCGCGGGCTTGGGCACCGGCGGGCAGGGCAACGTCGCGGTCCAGCGTCGCCGTCGGCGACAGGCACCGCTGCGCTCCGTATCGCGACGGCGACACTGCTGTCGACGACGAGCAGGCCGATCGGCCTGCTGGCGCTCGGCCTACTGGCGAGCCCCCTGGTCCATGCGGTGGATTGCCACGAGCCGTTCCTGCGGGTTCTGCTTAGCCGTGCCGGAGAGGCCGGGCTCGCGGGCCTCGTGCAGGCGCATTGCATGGACATGAGCGACATCGGGCGAGCCTTTGGGGAGATCGACCTGATCTGGTCGGAAGGTGCGGCCTACAACATCGGCTTTGCGCACGCCTTGGCGACTTGGGCGCAGGCCGTGGCCGAACACGGATTCGCGGTCGTGAGCGAGTTGTCGTGGCTGACGGATCTGCCGCCCGTCGAGGTGCAGGACTTCTTCCGGGCGTGCTATCCGGCGATGCAATCCGTGCAGGAAAACGCAGCGGTCGCGAAGGGCGCGGGGTATGAGGTGCTCGCGACGCATGCCCTTCCCCCGTCCGCATGGGTGGAGGGCTACTACGACCTGCTGGAGCCTCGGGCGCAAGCGCTCCTTGGGCACGCGGAGCCCTCGGTCCGTGACATGGCCGCCGAGACCCTCAGGGAGATCGAGATGTTCGAGCGCTCCCAGGGCAGCTACGGTTATGTGTTCTACGTGCTTCGGCGCGCCTGACCAACGGCTACGGCCGGCCGCCGAACCATCCCACGCGCCGGTCGCAGGACCGTGTACATTGCCGCATCTCGGCCTCCCTGGAGGTTGTCGCTTGACAACCAATCCAACGTGGGCTCTTCGACCGAGAACCCCGGCAACTTCGCCAGGCAACTCAGGCGTGTCGTCGACAACTGCACGACTGACAGGCAGCCGGCTGACGAGGCCAACAAATAGGAAGAGGCCAGCCCGGGGCACAGCCATGGATTACGAATTCACCTTGACATACAAGCTGGATCCACAGGACGCCGACCAAGACGAACTCGTGGAGCGGCTGGGCGCTGCCGGCTGCACCGACACCATGGTGGGGCTTGGCGTGGCCGGCCACCTGGGCCTCGAGTTCGCGCGCGAGGCTGAATCCGCGGAGGAAGCCATCTTCAGCGCCTTGAAGGACGTCAAGCAGGCCATTCCGGGCGCAAGGCTCGTGGAGGCTGGTCCCGACCTCGTAGGTCTTTCCGACGTGGCCGACCTGATCGGCGTGACCCGTCAGTACATGCGCAAGCTCATGGTGGCGCATGCGGCGACCTTCCCGCCCCCGGTGCACTCCGGGTCGGCGTCCATCTGGCACCTGGCCCTTATCCTCGAGTTCCTCGCGGAGCGCGACTACGAACTGGTGTCTTCAGTCTTCGACGTCGCCAAGGCCGCCATGCATATCAACATTGCCAAGGAAACCGCCTTGGTGGGTGACAAGCAGCTCCGCGACGTGCGGCATGCGCTGGCGGCCTGATCCCTGAAAGCCGTGCGCCGGATGGAGCAGGGCGCCTGGACCGTACGGCCCACGGCCCCGGGCGGGAGTGATACCACTCCCCGGCCCGGAACAAACCCTCAGCGCTCCTCTACACCTTCGCCACCACCGCAGCCACCGGCTTCGCAACTGGTGGGCGATGGCGGCTACGACACCGTGTCGTGGGCCGGGCTCGGCGTGCCGATGCTGGTGGCCGCGCGCCATATCTGGCGTCGCTGAAGTGCTCAAGGTGCGCTGATGCGTGTGATTGCGCCACGCGTCAGCACAAAGAGCGCGCCGTCCTGGCCGACGAACATGTCCACCGGGCGGTCGACGAGTCTTGCAAAGGAGTAGCCCGCATTGCCGTTGGCCATGTCCAGGCGATAGAGGGCGCCCGTCAGATAGTCGGCGAAGAAATAGTGGCTGTGGTACTCCGCCGGGAAAGGCCCGCCACGCGGATAGAAGGCGCCGCCGATGACGACGAATCCCGTGATGAAGCCTCCGGGGCCCGAACCGACAGGCGAGGAGTCGCTGTGCCTCATCGTGAACAGCGGCGCGGCGAAGCCATCGACGCGGTCCGGTCCCTCGGATAAGGGCCAGCCATAGTTGGCGCCTGGTGCGCCGAGGTTGATTTCCTCCCAGGTGTTTTCGCCCACGTCGTTGATATGCAGGCGACCGCTGGCCGGGTCGAAGGCGAAGGTGAAGGGGTTTCGCAGGCCCAGGGCCCAGACAGCGCACTTGAGCTCGGGCGCGACGCAGAAGGGGTTGTCGCCAGGGATCGTGCCATCCTCGTTGAAGCGCAGCATCTTGCCCCATGGAGTGTTGACGTCCTGCGCCAGTTCCCTGGTTTCGTTGTCGCCCACTGCGACGTAGAGCTTCCCATCGGGCCCGAAGTCCACGGCTCCGCCGTTGTGGAAAGGGTCAGTCGAAAGGGGCGGCAGGTCGAGCAGCACTGTTTCCGTGCCCGTGGACACGTCGCCATTGGTGGGGCTTGCCACGAAGCGGCTCAAGCGGTTGTGCGCACCGCCCTGCGGGGAGGTGTAGTACACGTACACCCAGCCATTGGCCGCAAAGCCCGGATGCAGCGCCACGCCGAGCAGGCCGCGATTGCCGGTCGCATCGACGCTCACCTGCGCGAAGGGAGCAGCCTGCAGTGCGCCGTTCTTCACCACGCGAATGCTTCCGCCTTGCTCGGCCACGAACAGGCGCCCGTCTGGGGCCTGCGCGAACGCGGTGGCCCTCGACAGGCCGGTGATCCAGGCCTCGTTCTTGGTGAAGCCGCGCGGCAAGGTGATGGAGCCGCCGAAACGTATGGTGCTCGTCGCCCAGGCCGAGAAGTTGCCGGCGGCATCGCGGGCGCGGACACGCACGATGTGCTGCCCCGAGGCATAGGCGGTCGTGTCGACACTCGCTTGGTAGGGCGCGCTGGTGTCGGGCGTGCCGACGGGGGCGCCGTCGAGCTGGAACTCCACTGCGGTCACGCCCACGTTGTCGGTGGCGGTGGCCGACAGGGTGAGGATGCCGTTCTCGAGCGGCAGCGAGCCGCCGAGGCCGTCCGCGAGATTGGCGGGCGACGTGAGGCTGGCCGTGGGTGGCTGGGCATCGGTGTTCGGAGGGACGGGCGGTGGCGCCGGCGGTGCTGGTGCTGGTGCTGGTGCCGGTGCCGGTGCCGGTGCCGGTGCCGGAACGCCCGGTGCACCGTCGCCTGCGAGGTGGTCCTGCGCTTGGCCTTCCGCGCTCCCGGACCCACCGCCACATGCGGCGAGCGCGAGACTTGCGGCGAGGAGGAGCGCGTGGGTGCGCATCCCGCTTGGGTATTGTTTGTTCATGTCATCGAAGGCTGATCGAGCCGCGCGACCGTGCGCGGCATCAGCCCACCTCCGTCTTCCTCAGGTCGGACCAGCATCGGGCGGATGGCGCAGCGGCGCAATCGCGTTGCCCCCACACGAGGGGGCGCAGCGGTGACAAGAAGAACGATGCCTGCCGATCGAATGCAGCGCCGGAACGTTGCGCCGACGCAGAAGCGGCGGCGGACGACACGTCAGCCGATCGAGGTCTCGAGAAGGGAAGAGCGTTGCCGTTGTTGCATCCCTGTTTCGGCCATGCCCGGCGAAATGAAGCGGGCCGCCGAGGCGGCCCGCTCAAGGGGAGGTCAACGAAGAATCAGC
>CAWFRK010000026.1:0-18685 GCA_963818175.1 uncultured beta proteobacterium
CCAGGTAGCGCCCCAGCTCTTCCGGCCGCTCGTGCAGCTCCTGCGAGCTGCCTTCCAGCACCACGCGGCCCTTTTCCATCACCACCAGCCGGTCGGAGTGGGCCATCACCGTGCGGTAGTTGCGATCGACGATCAGCGTGCGATGCCCGGTCTTGCGGATCTCGCCGATCACGCGCCAGATCTCGGCCACGATCAGCGGCGCGAGGCCTTCGGTGGCCTCGTCGAGGATGATCAGCGTCGGGGTTGGTCATCAGCGCGCGGCCGATCGAGAGCATCTGCTGCTCGCCGCCCGAGAGCTGCCAGCCCAGGTTGCCGAGCCGCTCCGCGAGGCGCGGAAAGGTCGCCATGATGCGCTCGAAGCGTCCAGTCGCGCCGGCCGCGAGCCGGGTCGCGCGGCCATCACCAGGTTCTCGCGCACCGTGAGGTTGGGGAAGATGCCGCGGCCTTCGGGCACGTAGGCGATGCCCAGCTTGGCGACTTCGTACGGGCTGCGCCTTCAGAGGTCGCGGCCCTGCACGCGATGCGGCCCTCGCGCTGGCGCACGTGGCCGAGCAGCGTGCGGATCAGCGTGGACTTGCCCATGCCGTTGCGCCCAAGCAGGCCCACCGTCTCGCCGCGTCGAGCCGGAAGTCGATGCCGTGCAGGACGTGGCTGCTGCCGTACCAGGCGTGCAGGGCGCTGGCCTCGAGCAGGCTGTCCATGGTCGGTATGCCGCGTCTCATGCGTGGTCCCCGAGGTAGGCGGTCTGCACGTCGGGGTTGTTGCGCACCGCTTCGGGCGTGCCCGGAGGCGATGCACCGAGCCGTTGACCATGACGGTGATGCGGTCGGCCACCGCGAACACCGCGTCCATGTCGTGCTCGACCAGCAGGATGGCGTGGCCGGTGCGAGCTTGCGCAGCAGCTCCAGCATGCGCTGCGATTCCTCCGGCCCCATGCCGGCCAGCGGCTCGTCGAGCAGCAGCACCTGCGGCTGCGTGGCCAGGCACATCGCGACTTCGAGCTCGCGCTTCTGGCCGTGCGAGAGCGCGGCGGCGGTCTTGTCGGCCGACGAGGCCAGGCCCGCGCGCTCCATCGCATCGTCGGCCGCGGCGGTGCTCACGGCGCAACGCTGCGCCGATTGCCATACCTTCCACGATGCTGCGCATGCGTCTGCGCCGCGAGCCGGCAGTTCTCGCGCACCGAGAGCGGCAGGAAGATGTTGTTGCGCTGGTAGCTGCGGCCCAGGCCCGCCTTCGCGCGGCGCGGCTGGGCCCACGCGGTGATGTCGTCGCCGCGCAGCGACACGCTGCCGGAGCTGGCGGGCAGCTCGCCGGAGAGCAGGTTGATCAGCGTCGACTTGCCCGCGCCGTTGGTGCCGATCACGGCGTGGATCTCGTCCTGGGCCAGGTCGAGGGTGACGTTCTCGACCGCCTTCAGCGCGCCGAAGCGGCGGGTGAGGGATTGGGCGCTCAAGAGTGTGGTCATGGAGGCTTCCTGCGGTTTCAGGGCAACTGCTCTGCCGCGGCGCGGCCGGCAGGCTTCCGGCTCAGCGGCCTTCGGCCGTGCCGAGAAGCGTCGCCGCAGCGAGGCGAAGCCGCCCGCGATGCCCTGCGGCAGCACCGCGACCAGCAGGATGATGAAGCCGCCCATCAGCAGCTGCCAGTGCTTGGTCAGCCCCTGGAACCATTCGGCGAGCAGCACGAAGGAGAAGGCGCCGAGCACCGCGCCGGCGAGGCTGCCGAGCCCGCCCAGGATCACCATCAGCAGCGCGTTGCCCGACTGGTGCCAGGACAGGATCTCCGGGTTCACGTAGCCGTGCTGGATCGCGGACATGAAGCCCGCGAGCCCGGCGAACGCGCCGCCGATCACGAAGCTCGCCAGCTTGTACAGCGTGGTCGCGTAGCCGTCGCCCGCATGCGCTGCTCGTTGTGCTTGATGCCGACGAAGGCATGCCCCAGCCGCGAGCGCAGCAGCAGCCCGGGGCCGCCCACCGTGAGCGCGAGCATCACCAGCGTGAACCAGTAGAACTGCGAGGTCTGCTCCAGGTCGACCAGCGCGCAGGCCGAACAGCGAGAAGTCGGGCTTGAAGTAGACGTAGGTGCCGTCGCTGCCGCCGAAGGCGTCGGTGTCGTGGAAGACGAAGTACACCAGCTGCGCGAAGGCCAGCGTCACCATGATGAAGTAGATGCCCTTGGTGCGCATCACCAGCGCGCCGATCACGAGTGCCAGCAAGGCCGAGGCGCCCACCGAGGCGAAAAGCATGAGCCAGCCGTTGCCGGCTCCGACTGCGGCGCCAGCATCGCCACCACGTAGGCCGCGAAGCCGAAGTAGGCCGCGTGGCCCAGGCTCACAGCCGGTGAAGCCCACCAGCAGCTGCAGGCTGAGCGCGAACACCGCCATGATCAGCACCTTGGCGCCGAGCTCGACGTGGAACTTGCTGCCGAGCGGCTCGGGCATCAGCGGCAGCAGCGCGAGCGCGGCCAGCGGCAACGACCCAGAGCCAGAAGGCAGCGACGGCGAAGCGTCGCTTCATCTCGATGTCCTCTGCTTGAACAGGCCTTCGGGCTTCCACAGCAAGATGACTGCCATGAGCAGGTACACGAGCGCGCCCGCCGCCTGCTGCCAGAACACCTTGCCGAAGGTGTCGACGAAGCCGATCAGCAGGGCCGCGACCAGCGCGCCCTTGACCGAGCCGATGCCGCCGATCACCACCACCACGAAGCAGATGATGAGCACCTGCGAGCCCATGCCCGGATACACCGAGGCCACCGGCGCCGCGATCATGCCGGCCAGCATCGCGAGTGCGACGCCCGCGGCGAACACCAGCCGGTAGAGCAGCGAGATGTTGATGCCCAGCGACTGCACCATCTCGCGATTGGTGGAGCCGGCGCGCACCATCATGCCCAGCCGCGTCTTCTTGATCATGTAGTACATGCCGGCCGCCACCGCGAGGCACACGCCCGAGATGAACAGGCGATACACCGGGTAGCTCATGTCGTTGCCGATCGCGATGCCGCCGGCGAGCCACGAGGGCACCGGCACGCCGTGCACGTCGTCGCCCACCAGGATGCTGCGCAGCTCCTCGAACACCAGGATGAGCCCGTAGGTCATCAGCACCTGCATCAGGTGCTCGCGCTCGTAGAGGAAGCTGAAGAAGCCCCATTCGAGCAGGTAGCCGAAGGCCACCGAGAGCACCAGCCCCAGCACCAGCGCGAGCGCGAAGTTGCCGGTCAGCGAGGTCAGCGTGAACGCCATGTAGGCGCCGATCATGTAGAAGCTGCCATGGGCGAGGTTGATGACGCCCATGATCCCGAAGATCAGCGTCAGTCCGCTCGCCACCAGGAACAGCAGCAGGCCGTACTGCACGCTGTTGAGGCACTGGATCAGGAAAGTGGTGATGTCCATCTGTAATGACCTGCTGCGTTGAATAGAGCTCGGTTCCAGAACCTGGAGCCCCGCCGAAGGCGTGGGCGTCGCGGGCCGAGCGCCGGGCCGCCCCAAGCCGGCCCGCACCCCCCGGGGGGTGGCCCCAGGTACGCCTGGGGCCGGGGGTCGTCATCTCACATCCTGCAGCCGCGAGCGGGGTCGGCGAGCGCCTTCACCGCCACGCCGACCTGCTTGTTCTGCTTGCCCTCGACCTTGCGCAGGTAGATGTCCTGCACCGGGTTGTGCGCCTTCGACATCGTGAACGCGCCGCGCGGGCTGTCGATCTTGGCCTGCTCCATCGCCTTGACCAGTCGCGTCGCGCTTGGTGATGTCGCCGCCCGTGGCCTTCAGGCCGGCCGCGAGCAATTGCGCCGCGTCGTAGCCCTGCACGGCGTACACGTCAGGCTGCAGCTTGTAGGTCTTGGCGTAGTTGGTGCGGAAGCTCTTGTCCTTCGCGCTCGTCAGGTCGTCGGCGTAGTGCAGCGTGGTGAGCAGGCCGTTGGCCGAGTCGCCCTGCGCCTCCAGCGTGCCGTCGGTGAGGAAGCCGGCGCCGTAGAGCGGGATCTTGTCCTTCAGGCCCGCGGCCTGGTAGTCCTTGGTGAACTTGACCGCGCCGCCGCCCGCGAAGAACACGTACACCGCCTCGGGCTTGAGCGAGGCGATCTCGGTGAGCAGGGCCTGGAACTCCACGTTCGGGAAGGGCAGGTTCAATTCCTTGACCACCTTGCCGCCCTTGGACTCGAAGCCCTCCTTGAAGCCCTTGACCGACTCGTCGCCCGCGGCGTACTTCCAGGTGAGCGTCACTGCCGTCTTGTGCTTGCGCTCGCCGGCGGCCACCAGGCCCATCGCATAGGCGGGCTGCCAGTTGGAGAAGGAACTGCGGAAGATGTTGGGCGCGCACAAGGGGCCCGTCACCGCATCGGCGCCGGCATTGGGCACGATCAGCAGCGTGTTGTTGTCCTTGGCCACCTTGGCCATGCCCATCGCCACGCCGGAGTGCACGGTGCCGACCAGCACGTCGACCTGGTCGCGCTTGACCAGCTTGTTGGCGTTCTCCGGCGCCTTGGCCGGATCGGATTCGTCATCGACCTTGAAGTACTCGATCTCGCGGCCCCCGAGCTTGCCACCCTGCTCTTCCACGTACAGCTTGAAGCCGTTCTCGATGGCCGTGCCGAGCGCCGCGAAGGTGCCGGTGTAGGGCAGCATCAGGCCGACCTTGATCTTGTTGCCCTGGGCCTGTGCGCCGGTGCTCAGCACGGCGGCGAGGGTCGCGGCGGCCAGCAGAGAAAGCGCGCGCGGGGAAGTACTCATGGTTTGTCTCCTTTTGAATATCGCTTCGTTGGTCAGCGTGCCCCGGTCGATGCCGGGGTTCTGGATTGTGCAGGCTCCGATCATGACGACACCCCGCCCGCCGGCTCTGACGGCTGGCGGCCCGGCGCGGCGGCCCGGTGCCGGCTCATGAATCGTGCCACGGCCTGGGCCACTGCGGCCGGGTGGTCGCGATGCGGCGAATGGCCGCAGTCGGGCAGCTTGAGCAGCTCGGTGGCGGGCCGCGCGGCGGCGATGGCGTCGATCTGCGCCATCGTGCCGTATTCATCGTCGATGCCCTGGATCGCGAGCACCGGGCAGCGGATATCGCCGAGCAGGGCGCGGATGTCCCAGTCCTTGAAGGCCGGGTCGAGCCAGATGTCGTTCCAGCCCCAGAACGCGGAGTCCGGATCGGCGTGGTGGCGGGCAAGCTTGCTGCGCAGGTCGGTGGTCACGTAGCCGTCCTTCGCGTTCTCGATGCTCGTGATCGAGATGTCCTCGACGAAGGTGTGCGGCGCGGCCACCACGATGCCCGCCACGCGCTCCGGAAAGCTTGCCGCATGGATCAGCGCGATCGAGCCGCCGTCGCTGTGGCCGTAGAGCCAGGGCTTGTCGGCGGCGACATCGAGGCCGAGCGCTTCGAAGAAGGCGGGCAGGAACTCGCGCGCCTGGTGGTGCATGAAGTCGACCGGCCATCTTTCGTGCATCTGGCGCGGGCTCGACTGGCCGTAGCCCCAGCGCGAGAACACCAGTCCGCGACAGCCGGCGGCCTCGCAGACCTGCGACGGGAAGTCCCGCCACATCGCGACCGAGCCCAGCCCTTCATGCAGGAACACGATCAGCGGCTGGTCGCGGCGTTGCGGGGCGACCCACGCATGTTCGATGCGATCGCGCCGCCCGTTCCAGGCGACGTCGATGAACTCGCTCGCCTGTCCCGTCATGCCGTGCCTCCCGCGTTCGCCTCGCGCTCGCGCAGCCGGAAGCGCTGGATCTTGCCGGTCGCGGTCTTGGGCAGCTCCTCGATGAACTCGATGCTGCGCGGGTACTTGTGCGGCGCGAGCTTTTCCTTGACGAAGGCCTTCAGCTGGGCCTCCATGTCCTCGGCCTGCACATGGCCGGGCTTGAGCACCACGAAGGCCTTGGTCTTGGTCAGGCCCTCGCTGTCGTTCACGCCGATCACCGCGGCTTCCAGCACGTCGGAGTGCTGCATCAGCGTGGCCTCGACCTCGAAGGGCGAGACGTACTGGCCGCTCACCTTGAGCATGTCGTCGCTGCGGCCGGCGTAGGTGTAGTAGCCCTCGGCATCGCAGGTGTACTTGTCGCCGCTCTTGGTCCAGCCGCCCTGGAAGGTGTCGCGCGACTTCTCGCGGTTGTTCCAGTACATCAGCGCCGAGCTCGGGCCGCGGATGTAGAGGTCGCCGATCTCGCCGGCCGGCACCGGGCGGCCGTCCTCGCCGCGCAGCTCGAGCTCGTAGCCCTCCACCGGCCGGCCGGTGGTGCCGTAGCGCACGCTGCCCGGGCGGTTGGAGAGGAAGATGTGCAGCATCTCGGTCGAGCCGATGCCGTCGATGATCTCGCAGCCGAAGTGCGCAGTGAAACGCTCGCCGATCTCGCGCGGCAGCGCCTCGCCGGCCGAGGAGCACAGCCGCAGCGCGACCTGCTCGCGCGGCGGCAGCGCGGCGGAGGCGAGCATGCCCGCATAGCCCGTGGGCGCGCCGCAGAAGATGGTGGGCTTGTGCTCGGTGAGGCGCTTGAAGCAGGCATCCGGCGTGGGCCGCTCGGCCATCAGCACGACGGTGGCGCCCACGCTCAAGGGGAAGGACAGCGCATTGCCCAGGCCGTAGGCGAAGAACAGCTTGGCGGCGGAGAACACCGTGTCGCTTTCCTTCATGCCGAGCACCGGCTCGGCATAGAGCTCGGCGGTCCAGTAGGGGTTGGCGTGGGTGTGCACGGTGCCCTTGGGCCGGCCGGTCGAGCCGGAGGAATACAGCCAGAAGGCAGGCTCGTCGCATTGCGTGGGGGCGGCCTTCGCCAGGGGCGGATGCGCGCCGATGAAGGTCTCGACGGCCTGCGCGCCGGTGGGCAAGGTCGTGGTGAGGCGCGACACGAGCAGGTGCTGCACCTCGTGCCCGCCCTTCTCCATGGCCGCCTGCAGCGTCGGCAGCAAGGCCGCGGACACGATGGCAGCCTGGGCCCGGCTGTGCTGCAGCATGTAGGCGTAGTCGTCGGGCGTGAGCAGGGTGTTGACCGCCACCGGCACCACGCCGGCATAGAGCGCGCCGAGGAAGCTGACCGGCCAGTCGATGTTGTCGTGCATCAGCAGCAGCACGCGCTCTTCGCGCTTGAGGCCGAGCGCCAGCAGGCCGGCCGCCATGCGGCGCACCCGCTCGGCCAGCTCGCCATAGGTGATGCTGCCGTGGTCGTCGACGTAGGCCGTCCTGGCCGCGCGCGAGGCATTGCGTTCCAGCAGGTGCTGCGCGAAGTTGAAGCTCGGCGGCGGCGCGGATGGAAGCAGGGGCATGACGGATCTCCTGAGGAATCGAGGCGTCGGACGGACCTTCGCGCGGGTAGCGTCCAGGCGGGATTTAATTTAGACGTCAAGTATTCGGTTGTCAACGAAATGCTGCCGCCGCAGGTCCGTGTCTACCCTCAGGGTTTCAGTCCCGCTACTGCGAACGCGCGCCTGCGGCGGCCAGCCGCTCGAGGGCGGCGCTGCTCGCCTGCACCGCGCTGCGGCGGTGATAGAAGCCGAGCGCCCGCAGGCCGCCGAGCTCCTCGCCGCCACCGGCGCGGCCGGGGCCGCCGTGCAGCGACATCGGCATCACGTTGCCGTGCCCGGTCTGCAGCGCGGCCACGTCGGGCGAGATCGCATGCACGCGGCCGTGGCTGTCGGCCAGCTCGAGCGCCGCCTCGGCAATCGCCTGCGCATCGGCGCTGTAGACGGAGGCGACCAGCGAGCCTTCGCCGCGCCGGACGAGCGCATAGGCCTCCTCCAGCGTGCGATAGGGCATCAGCGTGGAAGCGGGGCCGAAGACTTCGAGGCGGTGCACGCTGTCGCTGGCCTGCGGAGTGCGCGTGCCGAGCAGCGTGGGGCCGATGCAGGCAGCGACGGCCGGGTCGGCGTCGACCAGCGGGGAGGCCGCGCCGTCGTGCAGCACCTGGGTCTGTTCGGCCAGCCTCGCCAGCCCCTCGCGCACCGACGCGAGCTGCTCGCGGCTCACCAGCGAGCCCATGC
Organism: uncultured beta proteobacterium; assembly: GCA_963818175.1. Lineage (GTDB taxonomy): Bacteria > Pseudomonadota > Gammaproteobacteria > Burkholderiales > Burkholderiaceae_C > Caldimonas. The sequence goes on from CAWFRK010000026.1 coordinate 7,950, forward strand.
GCACGCTCTCGTTGCGCGGGTTGCCGACGGTGACGCCGCGCAGCTTGGCGGAGAGGGCGTCCGCGGCCGCGTCGTACAGCGCCTCGGGGACGAACACGCGGCGGATCGCGGTGCATTTCTGCCCCGACTTCTGCGTCATCTCGCGCGCCACCTCGGCCACCAGCAGGTTGAAGGCTTCCGAGCCCGGTGTCGCATCGGGCAGCAGCAGGGCGGAATTGAGGCTGTCGGCCTCGATGTTGACGCGCACCGAGCGCTCGGCGACGGCAGGGTGCGAGCGGATGATCGCCGCCGTCTCGGCCGAGCCGGTGAAGGACACCACGTCGAAGGGCTGGAGCTGGTCCATCAGGCCGCGCGAGCTGCCGCAGATCACCGAGAGCGCTCCCGCCGGCAGCACGCCCGCCTTCACCACGTCGGCCACCATGCGCTGGGTGAGCCAGGCGGTGGCGGTGGCCGGCTTCACGATCACCGGCACGCCCGAGAGCAGGGCCGGCGCGGCCTTCTCCCACAGGCCCCAGGACGGGAAGTTGAAGGCGTTGATGAAGAGCGCCACGCCGCGCGTGGGGGACAGGATGTGGCTGGACTGGAAGGCGGGGTCCTTGCCCAGGCGCGCCGGCTCGCCGTCGAGCATGACCCGGGCATCGCCGAGCGCCTCGCCCCATTTGGCGTACTGGCCCAGCGTGAAGATGCCGCCGTCGATGTCGACGGCCGAATCCTTCTTGGTGGTGCCCGAGTTGGCGGTGGAGATCTCGTAATAGGCGTCGCGATTGGCCTGCAGCACCTTCACGGCCTCGGCCAGCAGCGCGGCGCGCTGGCGGTAGGTGAGGGCGCGCAGCGCGGCGCCGCCTGTCTCGCGGGCGAAGGCGAAGCCTTCGGCGAGGTCGAGCCCATCGCTCGAGACTCGGGCGAGCTCGGTGCCCAGCACCGGATCGAACAGGGGCGTGCCATCGCCCTTGCCGCTCTGCCAGCGGCCGGCCAGGTAGTTTTCAAGCAAGGTCATGATTTGCGTGAATTCGATGCGCCCTTCGGGCAGCAGGTAAAGAACCAGCGCGCGGCCCTGGGTCACGGTCGGGACGTGGGCGCTGCCGGGCGGGTAGACCTTCCAGCCGGCGGGAGTGCCGTCGAAGCGGGCGTCGGGAGTGATCGGCATGACGAGGTCGATCTCGCCATTCGGGTGCGCGTGGTGCAGGCCGGCGCAGTCGTCCATGTCGACCACGTCGACCGAGAACGTGGCGGTGTCGGCGAGGGCTTGGTGACCCGGCCGTAGCGCAGCTTCGGGTTGCCTTCGGCCTGGTACTTGCACATCCAGCCGTCGCGCACGCCGGCATGCACGGCCGCCTGCATCTCGCGGAACCAGGCGGAATCCGGGCCGTGGGTCTCGTTGAGCCAGGCTTGGAGGCTCTCATCGACGGGTCGGCCGGCGAGGGCCTGCGTGATCTTCCGCACCAACGAATCAAAGGGCTCGCGAGCCGGCGCTGGATCACTCATGGGCTTGATGCTCCGCTAGTCTGCTTGCAAATCCCACTTGAAGTGGGTGGCAGGCATGAAGTATTGTGCATGTATTGGCCAACAATATGCGGCCGAGCCTGAGCGATGTCAAGAAAAATAGTGCATGCTCGGGTAAACACCGACTGGGCTCGGGAACGCACAGGAGCGCGACCCCATGAAGGAAGAAACACCGATCGTGGACATGACTGAAGTGGCGCGCGACGCCGCCGGCGAGAAGGACCCGTTCCTGGCTTCGCTGGGCGAGCGCATCCGCAACCTGCGCGCGCAGCGCGGGCTGACGCGCAAGGCCACCGCGCAGGCGGCCGACATCTCGGAGCGGCACCTCGCCAACCTGGAGCTCGGCACGGGCAACGCCTCGATCCTGGTGCTGCAGCAGGTGGCGCAGGCGCTGCAGTGCTCGCTGGCCGAGATCATCGGCGACATGACCACCTCCTCGCCGGAGTGGCTGCTGATCCGCGAGCTGCTGCACGGCCGCCCGGAGGCCGACCTGCACCGCGCCCGCATGCGGCTGGCGGAGCTGTTCGGCACCAGCAGCGACAAGCGCTCGCGCCTCTCGCGCATCGCGCTGGTGGGGCTGCGCGGGGCGGGCAAGTCCACCCTCGGGCGCATGCTGGCCGACGACCTGGGCTATCCCTTCGTCGAGCTGAACCGCGAGATCGAGCGGGTGGCCGGCTGCAGCATCGTCGAGATCCACTCGCTCTACGGCACCAACGCCTACCGTCGCTACGAGCGGCGCGCGCTGGAAGAGACGGTGCAGATCTACCCCGAGTGCGTGATCGCCACGCCCGGCGGCCTGGTGTCCGACGCGGCGACCTTCAACCTGCTCATCTCGCACTGCTACACCGTGTGGCTGCAGGCCGACCCCGAGGACCACATGAAGCGCGTCGTCGCGCAGGGCGACTTCCGGCCGATGTCGGGCAGCAAGGAAGCGATGGACGACTTGAGGCGCATCCTCGCCGGGCGGGAGGCGTTCTATGGCAAGGCCGACCTGACCTACAACACCAGCGGGCACTCGCTCGAAGAGACCTTCGGAGGCTTGCGCGCGGCCGTGCGCCACGCCACCGGCCTGATGGACTGGGCGGTGTAGGCGCCGTCGGCGCCTACACCGCCCTTCGGGCCTGAATGTCACTGCTCCCCGCGGCCCCCTCCGGAGGGGGCTCCAGCATGAATGACAAACCGGCCGCTGGCCGGCGAGGCCGGTGCCGGCCGACTCGGGTTTCCTCGGGGTCTGATTTCTTGACGCCACCCGTCGCATGCACTATTGTGCAGTTATAGTGATCAGACAACATGCAGTTAATTGCATGCACCCACCAGGAGCCCCAGATGACCGCGCAGACCTCCCAAGCCGCTTCTCCCCGCGTCGAGTACCAGACCAACCCGTCGGAATACAAGCACTGGAAGCTCAGCTTCGAAGGCCAGGTGGCCACGCTGGCGATGGATATCGCCGAAGACGGCGGACTGCGTCCCGGGCTACAAGCTCAAGCTCAATTCCTATGACCTGGGCGTCGACATCGAGCTGCACGATGCGGTCAACCGCATCCGCTTCGAGCACCCGGAGGTCCGCACCGTCATCGTGACCAGCCTGAAGGACCGCATCTTCTGCTCGGGCGCCAACATCTTCATGCTCGGCCTCTCCTCGCATGGCTGGAAGGTCAACTTCTGCAAGTTCACCAACGAAACGCGCAACGGCCTCGAGGATTCCAGTCGCAACTCGGGCCTGAAGTTCCTGGCCGCGGTCAACGGCGCCTGCGCGGGCGGCGGCTATGAGCTGGCCCTGGCCTGCGACGACATCGTGCTGGTCGACGACCGCTCCTCCTCCGTCTCGCTGCCCGAGGTGCCCTTGCTCGCCGTGCTGCCCGGCACCGGCGGCCTGACCCGCGTGACCGACAAGCGCCGCGTGCGGCATGACCTGGCCGACATCTTCTGCAGCAGCGTCGAAGGCGTGCGCGGCCAGCGCGCCGTGGACTGGCGCCTGGTGGATGCCGCGCCCAAGACCTCGCAGTTCGCCCAGGTGGTGCAGGAGCGCGCCGCCAAGCTCGCCGCGCAGAGCGACCGCCCGGCGGACGGCAAGGGCGTGGCGCTCACGCCGCTGCAGCGCAGCATCGAGGCCGACGCGCTGCGCTACCAATACGTGACGGTCACGATCGACCGCGCCAACCGCACCGCCACCTTCACCGTCAAGTCGCCCGACACGGCCGCAGCCCACCGACATCGCCGGCATCGAGGCCGCCGGCGCCTCCTGGTGGCCGCATGCAGATGGCGCGCGAGCTCGACGACGCCATCCTCTCGATGCGCACCAACGAGCTCGACATCGGCACCTGGCTGCTCAAGACCGAAGGCGATGCGCAGGCCGTGCTGGACAGCGACGCCACGCTGCTGAAGCACCAGGGCCACTGGTTCGTGCGCGAAGTGAAGGGCCTTCTGCGCCGCACGCTGGCCCGGCTGGACGTGTCCTCGCGCACGCTGTTCGCGCTGATCGAGCCGGGCTCCTGCTTCGCCGGCACGCTGGCCGAACTGGCCTTCGCCGCCGACCGCAGCTACATGCTCGCGCTGCCCGACGAGCCCGAGCGCGCGCCCAAGCTCAGCTTGGCGGAAACCAACTTCGACGCCTTCCCGATGGTCAATGGCCAGGCGCGCCTGATGCGCCGCTTCTACGAGGAGGAGGCGCCCCTGGCCGCCGCCCGCGACGCCATCGGCCAGCCGCTGGATGCCGATGCGGCCTACAAGCTCGGCCTCGTGACCGCCGCGCCGGACGACATCGACTGGACCGACGAAGTGCGCCTGGCCATCGAGGAGCGCGCCGCCATGTCGCCCGATGCCCTCACCGGCCTGGAAGCCAACCTGCGCTTCGCCGGCAAGGAAACGATGGAGACCCGCATCTTCGGCCGCCTCACCGCCTGGCAGAACTGGATCTTCCAGCGGCCCAATGCCGTGGGCGAGAAGGGTGCGCTGAAGCTCTACGGCAAGGGCGAGAAGGCCCAGTTCGACATGAACCGCGTCTAAGAATCCAAGGAGTCCCGAATGTCGCATCAACTACAGCGAGAAGATCCCGAACAACGTCAACCTCGCCGAAGACCGCACGCTGCAGCGCGCCCTCGAAGGCTGGCAGCCCAACTTCCTCGACTGGTGGGGCGACATGGGCCCCGACGGCTCGCACAACTTCGACGTCTACCTGCGCACCGCGATCAGCGTCGATCCGCAGGGCTGGGCGCAGTTCGGCCACGTGAAGATGCCCGACTACCGCTGGGGCATCTTCCTCAACCCCAAGGAAGAGGGCCGCAAGATCCACTTCGGCGACAACAAGGGCAACGACGTCTGGCAGGACGTGCCCGGCGAGCACCGCGCCAACCTGCGCCGCATCATCGTCACGCAGGGCGACACCGAGCCCGCCTCGGTCGAGCAGCAGCGGCACCTGGGCCTGACCGCGCCCTCGATGTACGACATGCGCAACCTGTTCCAGGTCAACGTCGAGGAAGGCCGCCACCTGTGGGCGATGGTCTACCTGCTGCATCGCTACTTCGGCCGCGACGGCCGCGAGGAAGCCGAGGCCCTGCTCGACCGCCGCTCGGGCGACCAGGACAACCCGCGCATCCTCGGCGCCTTCAACGAGAAGACGCCCGACTGGCTGGCCTTCTTCATGTTCACCTACTTCACCGATCGCGACGGCAAGTTCCAGCTCTCGGCGCTGGCCGAGTCGAGCTTCGACCCGCTGGCGCGCACGACGAAGTTCATGCTCACCGAGGAAGCGCACCACATGTTCGTGGGCGAGTCGGGCGTGTCGCGCGTGATCCAGCGCACCTGCGAGGTGATGAACCAGCTCAAGACCGATGACCCGCAGAAGGTGCGCGAGGCCGGCGTGATCGACCTGGCGACGATCCAGCGCTACATCAACTTCCACTACAGCGTCACCATCGACCTGTTCGGCGCCGACCAGTCGTCCAATGCCGCCATCTTCTACAGCTCGGGCCTGAAGGGCCGCTACGACGAAGGCAAGCGCAGCGACGACCATTCGCTCAAGGGCCAGACCTACAAGGTGCTCGAGGTGCAGGGCGGGCAGCTCGTCGAGAAGGAAGTGCCGATGCTCAACGCGCTCAACGAGGTGCTGCGCGACGACTTCATCAAGGATTCCGTCGCCGGCGTCGGCCGTTGGAACAAGGTGATCGAGAAGGCGGGCATCCCCACGCGCCTGACCGTGCCGCACAAGGCCTTCAACCGCCAGATCGGCGCGCTGGCCGGCGTGCGTGTCTCGCCGGAAGGCCGCGCCGTGTCGCAGCAGGAGTGGGACGCGAAGAAGGACGAATGGCTGGCCACGCCCGAGGATCGCGCGTTCGTGGCATCGTTGATGGGGCGCGTGGTGGATCCGGGCAAGTTCGCCAACTGGATCGCGCCGCCGGTGATGGGCATCAACCGCCAGCCGATCGACTTCGAATACATCCGGTTCAATTGACCCACCCCCGGAGGCGCTCCGCGCCACCCCCTCAAGGGGGCTCCGCCAGCGGCCGGCAGAGCCGGATCCGCGAGCGCCATGCGACACCGTGGAAAGCTGATAGGACATGGCCACGCAGACGATCATCATCAAGCAGCACCTGATCGACCCCGAGATTTGCATCCGCTGCAACACCTGCGAGGCCATCTGCCCCGTCGATGCGATCACGCATGACGATCGCAACTACGTGGTGCGGGCCGATGTCTGCAACGGCTGCATGGCCTGCGTGCCGCCCTGCCCGACCGGGGCCATCGACAACTGGCGCAACATGCCCAAGGCGCTGGCCTATCCGATCGAGGAGCAGCTCGTGTGGGACGAGCTGCCCGCCGAGCTGAGCGAAGACCAGCTCGCCGCGGCCGGCGTCGAGCTGCCGGCCGAGGAAGTGGGGCTGGCTCCGCCGCCGCCGGTGTCGCTGCCGGCAGCCGTCACGGGCGAAGCGCCCTTCAATTCGGCGGCCTTCGGGGCGACGATGCCGCCCTGGTCGGCCGCGCACGCCTACACCAACCTCTATGGCCCGAAGAGCCCGACCACCGCCACGGTGGTGGGCAACTTCCGCGTCAACGAGTCGGGCACGGAGAACGAGACCCACCACATCGTGCTCGACTTCGGCACGATGCCTTTCCCGGTGCTGGAGGGCCAGTCGATCGCGGTGGTGCCGCCGGGCGTGGACGCCAACGGCAAGCCGCACTACGCGCGGCAGTACTCGATCGCGAGCCCGCGCAACGGCGAGCGGCCGGGCTACAACAACGTGTCGCTCACGATCAAGCGGGTGGTGTCCGACCACCAGGGCAAGCCGGTGCGCGGCGTGGCGTCGAACTACATGTGCGACCTGAAGGTGGGCGACACGGTGACGGTGATCGGGCCCTTCGGCACGAGCTTCCTGATGCCCAACCACCCGAAGTCCAACATCGTGATGATCTGCACCGGCACCGGCAGCGCGCCGATGCGCGCGATGACCGAATGGCGCCGGCGCCTGCGCGGCAGCGGCAAGTTCGAGGGCGGCAAGCTGATGCTGTTCTTCGGCGCGCGCACCAAGGAGGAGCTGCCCTACTTCGGTCCGCTGATGAACCTGCCGAAGGACTTCATCGACATCAACCTCGCCTTCTCCCGCACGGCAGGCGCGCCCAAGCGCTACGTGCAGCACCTGATGCGCGAGCGCAGCATCGACCTTGGGGCCTTGCTGAAGGATCCGAACACCTACATCTATGTGTGCGGGCTCAAGAGCATGGAGGAGGGGGTGGTGATCGCGCTGCGCGACGTGGCTGAGCAGGCCGGGCTCGACTGGGAGGCGGTGGGGCAGGCGCTCAAGCGCGAGGGGCGGCTGCATTTGGAAACCTACTGAGCATTGGACTCGAGTGCTTTCTTATCCTTTACTTCTCTGCGAGGGCTTCGGCCCGGGGGGCAGCCCGCGGGTCGCGCCCCCGCTGGCGCTGCTGTGCGTTGTATTCAAAGGCATTCTTTGGTTACTTTCTTGTGCCAGCAAGAAAGTGACCCGCCGCCGGGCGGCCCCGGCGCGCTGCCCCGCAGGGCCAGAACCCTTGCAGAGAACCAAAGGATTAGCCACAGTGACTTCCAATAGATTCCCACGGAGACACAGATGAACTCATTGAACAAGGCCCCGCTGCTGGTGATCGGCGCCGGCATCATGGGCGCGGGCATCGCGCAGGTAGCCGCGCAGGCGGGCCACCGGGTCATGCTCTACGACGCGCGCGAAGGCGCCGCGGCCGATGCGCACGGCAAGCTCGCCAAGAGCCTCGCCGCCCTGGTCGACAAGGGCAAGCTGCAAGGCCGAGGCAGTCGATGCGGCGATCGCGCTCATCGAGCCGGTCGCGGCGCTCGAAGACGCCCGCGACGCCGCGCTGGTGATCGAGGCGATCGTCGAGAACCTCGAAGCCAAGCGCGTGCTGCTGCGACAGCTCGAGGCGATCGTCAGCCCCGATTGCGTGCTGGCCTCGAACACATCGTCGATCTCGATCACCGCGCTGGCGAACGGGCTGAAGGCTCCGGGGCGCCTGGTCGGCATGCATTTCTTCAACCCCGTGCCGCTGATGAAGCTGGTGGAAGTGGTCTCCGGCCTGCACACGGACGCGGGCGTGGCCGAGGCGATCTTCGAGCTCGCCGGGCGCTGGGGAAAGACGCCCGTGCATGCCCGATCGACGCCGGGCTTCATCGTCAATCGCATCGCGCGTCCGTACTACGCCGAGACGCTGGCCCTGCTGCTCGAGCGTGCGGCCGAGCCGGCGGTGCTCGACGCCTGCATGCGCTCCGCGGGCTTTCGCATGGGGCCGTGCGAGCTGATGGACCTGATCGGCCATGACACCAACTTCGCGGTGACCGAGTCGGTCTACCAGGCCAACTTCTTCGACAAGCGCTACGTGCCTTCGCTGGTGCAGCGCGAGATGGTCGATGGGGGCCTGCTGGGCCGCAAGTCAGGGCGAGGCTTCTACGACCACGGGCAAGGCGCGCCGGCGCCGGCTTCGTCCGCGCCATCGGGCGCGTCCGCCAACCTGCCGGCCGCGCAGCTCGTCGTCGTGCACGGCGACGGCCCGATCGCCGATGCCTGGGCGGCCGCGCTCGACACGGCCAATGTCGAGTTCACGCGCGAATCGAGCAGCCTGTGGATGGGGCTGCAGGTCGATGATGCGCAATTGCGCCTGACCGATGGACGCCCGGCCTCCCGCGTGAGCGCCGAAGCCGGCGTGCCCGACCTGGCGGTGTTCGACCTGCCGCTGCAAGGCGGCGGCGCGCTGGCCTGGGCGCCGTCTGCCCTGTCGGGCGCCGAGTGGCAGGAGCGCGTGCCGCAGTGGCTGCGCGTGGCGGGCTACGAGCCCCACAGGCTGAAGGATGCGGCGGGCCTGGTGGTGGCGCGCACCATCGCCATGCTGATCAACGAAGCGGCCGACGCCATCCAGCAAGGCGTGTGCACGCCCGAAGGCGCCGACACGGCGATGAAGCTCGGCGTCAACTATCCGGCCGGGCCTTTCGAATGGCTGGCGCGCTGGGATGCGCGCGCGGTGGTGCAGCTGATCGAGCACCTCGATGCGCACTATCGCGGCGAGCGTTATCGCGTGAGCGGCGAATTGCGCCAGCGGGCGTGGAAAGCGAGCCTGGGTTGAGCGGGAAGCGCACCCATCAGGTGCCGACGATGAGCGGACAGTCGAACATCTCGGGCGCCGGGGGCAGCGGGACGGAGTCGGCTTGCGCCTCGATCAACTTCCTCGCCACATCGCGTGCGATCTCGATGGTCTCCTGAATCGTGCGGCCCTGTGCGACCAAGCCCTGGACCTCATCGCTTGTCGCCAAGTACCCGCCTTCGGGCAGCTTCTCGATGCGCAGTTGAATCATGTGTTCCATGGACTCGCTCCTGGCGTCAAGCCCCGCCCTGCCGGTCACCGCGACGCCGCCCCGGGTCCTTCGAGCCTTTCCTGCAGACGTGCAAGCAAGGGCCGGATCGAGGCGCCCACGTTGATCTGCGGATTGGAGTACCCGTCGTCCTTGCCGGCGGCCTTCTCGCGCTCGCGGATCAGCTCGCGTGAAGCGGCATGCGCCTGCTCGAAGGAGCGCGTGGCGTTGCGCAACTGCTCGTCGTACATCGCGCGGCCGAAGAAGGTCAGCTCCGAGCCGCGGCCGCAGCCGAAGGAGGTGTGATCGGCGTCGGCCGCCGTCATCACCAGCGTGTCGTCGCCGGCCAGCGGCGCGATCCAGCTGCCGGAATAGCAGGCCGAGATCGAGATGATGCGGTGGCGGATGCCGGCTTCGTCGAGCCATGCCTTCAGGTCCTCCGGGGTGACCGGGGCCACGCTCATCGGCGGGAACTCGGCCGCCAGCTCGCCGTCGGCGGCGCCGTGCGAGGTGAGGTGGATGAAGAGCACGTCCTCGTCGGGGTCCATCACGTCGGCGATCGCGGAGATGGCGCGCTGCAGGTTGAGCGGCGTGGCCCAGGGCCATTGCTCCACCGTCCGCGGATTGTTGACGAGCTGCAGCGTGCGGCCGGAGGCATCGAAGCGCGTGGCCATCACGTCGGCGACCATCGCGCTTTCGCGGCGAAACACGTCTTCGCCTGCAAAAGGCGCGAAGGTGATCGCATAGAGGTCGATGACGCCGCGCCGCTGCGGCGCCAGGTCGTCCAGGCGCTGGGTGAGCAGGACCGGCTGGTCCTCCATCGCTTCCTGCGTCAGCTCGAAGGCCGGGGCATCCTCGGCGGTCTCGGCGGCCTGCCAGTATTCATCGGGCGGCACGGCGTACAGCACCACGGTGGCCAGCACGAGCGCCGTCGCGGCGGCGAGCCACGGGGCGCCTCCACGCAGGCCCGAGCGCCAGAGCAGCACCAGTTGCGCCAAGGTGATCCAGGCGCCCGGCGCGATCCAGAGGATCCACGGGGCCCACGCGCCGAGGGCGCTTGCCGGCGTGCCCGTCTGCATGAGGGTGCCCCAGATGAGCCCGAACACCAGCCCGATCACCTGCCCCTGCGCCAGCATCATGCAAAGCAGGTGGGCTCCTTCATGCCGGCTGGCCACGAAGCAGGCCCAGGCGATCAAGGCGGTGGCGAGCCAGCCGCCTGCAATGGCCTGCCAATTGAAGGCGGCCGGCCCGGCGAAGTAGGAGCGCTCGATCGCCACCGTCAGCAAGGTCGCCGAGAAGACCAGCACGGCGACCCACCAGGGCGAGGCCGGCAAGCCCTGCCAGCGAGGCTTGAGAAACAGTGCCGTGCGGGCACCTTCGAGCAGCCAGCGGCCGAAAGCCG
>CAWFRK010000027.1:0-17468 GCA_963818175.1 uncultured beta proteobacterium
CGCTGCCGGGCGGCCCCGGCGGGCTCTACCGCAGGGCCAGAACCCTTGCAGAGAACCAAAGGATTAGCCACAGTGACTTCCAATCGATTCCCACGGAGACACAGATGAACTCATTGAACAAGGCCCCACTGCTGGTAATCGGCGCCGGCATCATGGGCGCGGGCATCGCGCAGGTAGCCGCGCAGGCCGGCCACCGGGTCATGCTCTACGACGCGCGCGAAGGCGCCGCGGCCGATGCGCACGGCAAGCTCGCCAAGAGCCTCGCCGCCCTGGTCGACAAGGGCAAGCTGAAGGCCGAGGCGGTCGATGCGGCGATCGCGCGCATCGAGCCGGTCGCGGCGCTCGAAGACGCCCGCGACGCCGCGCTGGTGATCGAGGCGATCGTCGAGAACCTCGAAGCCAAGCGCGTGCTGCTGCGACAGCTCGAGGCGATCGTCAGCCCCGATTGCGTGCTGGCCTCCAACACATCGTCGATCTCGATCACCGCGCTGGCGAACGGGCTCAAGACTCCGGGGCGCCTGGTCGGCATGCATTTCTTCAACCCCGTGCCGCTGATGAAGCTGGTGGAAGTGGTCTCCGGCCTGCACACGGACGCGGGCGTGGCCGACGCGATCTTCGAGCTCGCCGGGCGCTGGGGAAAGACCCCCGTGCACGCCCGCTCGACGCCGGGCTTCATCGTCAATCGCATCGCGCGTCCGTACTACGCCGAGACGCTGGCCCTGCTGCTCGAGCGCGCGGGCGAGCCGGCGGTGCTCGACGCCTGCATGCGCTCCGCGGGCTTTCGCATGGGGCCGTGCGAGCTGATGGACCTGATCGGCCATGACACCAACTTCGCGGTGACCGAGTCGGTCTACCAGGCCAACTTCTTCGACAAGCGCTACGTGCCTTCGCTGGTGCAGCGCGAGATGGTCGATGGGGGCCTGCTGGGCCGCAAGTCAGGGCGAGGCTTCTACGACCATGGGCAAGGCGCGCCGGCGCCGGCTTCGTCCGCGCCATCGGGCGCGTCCGCCAACCTGCCGGCCGCGCAGCTCGTCGTCGTGCACGGCGACGGCCCGATCGCCGATGCCTGGGCGGCCGCGCTCGACAGGGCCAATGTCGAGTTCACGCGCGAATCGAGCAGCCTGTGGATGGGGCTGCAGGTCGATGATGCGCAATTGCGCCTGACCGATGGACGCCCGGCCTCCCGCGTGAGCGCCGAAGCCGGCGTGCCCGACCTGGCGGTGTTCGACCTGCCGCTGCAAGGCGGCGGCGCGCTGGCCTGGGCGCCGTCTGCCCTGTCGGGCGCCGAGTGGCAGGAGCGGGTGCCGCAGTGGCTGCGCGTGGCGGGCCACGAGCCCCACAGGCTGAAGGATGCGGCGGGCCTCGTGGTGGCGCGCACCATCGCCATGCTGATCAACGAAGCGGCCGACGCCATCCAGCAAGGCGTGTGCACTCCCGAAGGCGCCGACACGGCGATGAAGCTCGGCGTCAACTATCCGGCCGGGCCCTTCGAATGGCTGGCGCGCTGGGATGCGCGCGCCGTGGTGCAGTTGATCGAGCACCTCGATGCGCACTATCGCGGCGAGCGTTATCGCGTGAGCGGCGAATTGCGCCAGCGGGCGTGGAAAGCGAGCCTGGGTTGAGCGGGAAGCGCACCCATCAGGTGCCGACGATGAGCGGACAGTCGAACATCTCGGGCGCCGGGGGCAGCCGCACGGAGTCGGCTTGCGCCTCGATCAACTTCCTGGCCACATCGCGCGCGATCTCGATGGTCTCCTGAATCGTGCGGCCCTGTGCGACCAGGCCCTGCACCTCATCGCTTGTAGCCAAGTACACGCCTTCGGGCAGCTTCTCGATGCGCAGTTGAATCATGTGTTCCATGGACTCACTCCTGCGTCGAGCCCCGCTCTGCGAGTCACCGCGACGCCGCCCCGGTACTTCGAGCCTTTCCTGCAGACGTACAAGCAAGGGCCGGATCGAGGCACCCACGTTGATCTGCGGATTGGAGTAGCCGTCGTCCTTGCCGGCGGCCTTCTCGCGCTCGCGGATCAGCTCGCGTGAAGCGGCATGCGCCTGCTCGAAGGACCGCGTGGCGTTGCGCAACTGCTCGTCGTACATCGCGCGGCCGAAGAAGGTCAGCTCCGAGCCGCGGCCGCAGCCGAAGGAGGTGTGATCGGCATCGGCCGCCGTCATCACCAGCGTGTCGTCGCCGGCCAGCGGCGCGATCCAGCTGCCGGAATAGCAGGCCGAGATCGAGATGACGCGGTGGCGGATGCCGGCTTCGTCGAGCCATGCCTTCAGGTCCTCCGGCGTGACCGGGGCCACGCTCATCGGCGCGAACTCGGCCGCCAGCTCGCCGTCGGCGGCGCCGTGCGAGGTGAGGTGGATGAAGAGCACGTCCTCCTCGGGGTCCATCACGTCGGCGATCGCGGAGATGGCGCGCTGCAGGTTGAGCGGCGTGGCCCAGGGCCATTGCTCCACCGTCAGCGGATTGTTGACGAGCTGCAGCGTGCGGCCGGAGGCATCGAAGCGCGTGGCCATCACGTCGGCGACCATCGCGCTTTCGCGGCGAAACACGTCTTCGCCTGCAAAAGGCGCGAAGGTGATCGCATAGAGGTCGATGACGCCGCGCCGCTGCGGCGCCAGGTCGTCCAGGCGCTGGGTGAGCAGGACCGGCTGGTCCTCCATCGCTTCCTGCGTCAGCTCGAAGGCCGGGGCATCCTCGGCGTTCTCGGCGGCCTGCCAGTATTCATCGGGCGGCACGGCGTACAGCACCACGGTGGCCAGCACGAGCGCCGTCGCGGCGGCGAGCCACGGGGCGCCTCCACGCAGGCCCGAGCGCCAGAGCAGCACCAGTTGCGCCAAGGTGATCCAGGCGCCCGGCGCGATCCAGAGCATCCACGGCGCCCACGCGCCGAGGGCGCTTGCCGGCGTGCCCGTCTGCATGAGGGTGCCCCAGATGAGCCCGAACACCAGCGCGATCACCTGGCCCTGCGCCAGCATCATGCAAAGCAGGTGGGCTCCTTCATGCCGGCTGGCCACGAAGCAGGCCCAGGCGATCAAGGCGGTGGCGAGCCAGCCGCCTGCGATGGCCTGCCAATTGAAGGCGGCCGGCCCGGCGAAGTAGGAGCGCTCGATCGCCACCGTCAGCAAGGTCGCCGAGAAGACCAGCACGGCGACCCACCAGGGCGAGGCCGGCAAGCCCTGCCAGCGAGGCTTGAGAAACAGTGCCGTGCGGGCACCTTCGAGCAGCCAGCGGCCGAAAGCCGCCCTCATGACGACCCCTCGTCAGACGGGTACGTCTGACGATCCCCCGAGGGGATGCGGGCCGGCTTGGGAGCGGCCCGGCGCTCGGCCCGCTGAAGGCAGGTTGGCACTGGCGCTGTCTTCACGCGCCTTCGACCGGCCCCTTGGGACCACGCGGCGCTCGCTGGCCTTCGGCACGCGGGGCTTCACGGCGAGGACCTGCCTCGCGGCGGCCCGGCCGGCCCTCCGGATTGCGCTGCTCGGGCCTGCGCCCACCACCACCGATCGCGCCCGCTTCGCGCAGGAAGCGATCGGCCTGCGCGGGATGCAGGTTCTTCGCCGCGGCGAAGTCGGCCACGTTCTTGCCGCTGGCCTTGAATTCGTCGGCGAGCTGCGTCACGAAGGCGCGACGCTGGTCGCGGTCCTGCTGCGCCAGGATGAGCTGCTCGTCGAGCTTGGCCGGATCCACGCCCTTCAAGGCGCAGAAGTTCTCGCGCGTGAGCGTGGTGGTCTCGAAGTCGCGCAGCAGCCCGGCGCGGAAGCTGCGATCGGCCACGGCCTGTGCCTTCTTCTCGGCGCGCTGCGCCTCGCGCCGGGCTTCGCGTTGCTCATCGCGTTGCTGTTCACGCTGCTGCTGCGCTGCGGATCGCGCTGCTGCTCACGCTGCTGTTCACGCTGCTGATCGCGTTGAGCGGCCCGCTGGGCTTGGTGGCGGTTGCGCCGCTCCTCGAGCGTGGCGCGCGCCACCTCGCGATGCTCGTCGCTCACCTCGCCCGCAGGCTGGCCGTCGAGGTCGAAGCGGTGCGGCGACTGGCCCATGGACTTGAGATAGGCGTCGCTCAAGGTGTGGCGGCGCAGGAAGGCGGACAGTGCCTGCTTGGGGAACACGCCGGGCTGGCGCTCATTGATGTCGGCCTGTATGCGCAGCTTCAATGGCTTGGCCGGGCCGTCGAAGAGAGCCGGGAAGTGCTCGCGCAGCAAGGCGGCGCACTGCGCGATCGTCATCGCGGGCTGGGGCGGCGCGGGGACCGCGGCTTCGGTTTCAGGGGAAGTCATCTAGGGAATGCGCGAGGCGTAGGGAAGCGTATTTTGAGCGATGTGGGCTTCGTGCCCAATCCCGGGTCCGGATGCCCGGCGTTGACAGTCATTGCAAGGCGAAACGATGATCGCCCGGTTTGCGACTCTCTCGCGGTGCGCCCATGGACTCGAACGAGGCACTCCTCGTCAGGTGGATCCGCGAGCTGCCGAGTCTCTCTCGCCGCGATCGGCGTCGATATCGACTCGGCCAACTTCGAGGTCAAGGTCGTGGACACGGACTGTCCGGCTTATGCGGCCACCGGTCCGAACAGTGCGCGTGTGAGAATGATTACTCGAGACTATCGGGCCGAACGCCGGCAGTACGAGGATGATCGCGGTGACTACACCGCAACGCAGTCGCGGTGACGACATGGGCACCACGAAGATCCGCATTTCCCTGACGACGACATGCCCGCCGAGAACGACTCCAGCGCTCGCAACGCTCCATAGCGACCAGGCGCAATGCCGTCTGACTCGACGAGCAGGTTCGACTCGTGCCACACAAGGCGTCGTGACGAAGCCTGGGCATCACGAACTTTGAGACGCATCAAGGACCGCAGCTGCGGCCCATCGAGCTTGTCGGAAGCTGAGCTCATTGCCTGGGCACGGCACTTGCCGTGACAGGGATGTCGAACTGCCCGAGAGCTCATATGAACGCCCGTTCAAGACATCTCGCGACCGCGGCCTGCATGCTGGCCGCCTTGCTCGCCGGCTGCCAGCGCGAAGGCGTGCAGTCCGACCGTGGCGTGGAGACCCCGACCGCAGGAGTCGCCACGCCGCCGCCGGGCGGTGGCATCACCGGTCCGACCACCGGTGCCGCAGGCACCGGAACCGAAGCCGGCGCGGCGGGAGGCGGCCCCCGGGCCGGCGCCGGCGCCGCAGCCAGCGCGCCAGACACCGCGGTGTCCAGCGCCGCGGCAGTGCCGCCGGAAAGCCTCGCCCCGTCGCTCACGCAAGCCGAGCGCGACTTCATGGTCGAAGCTGCTGCCAACTCGCTCTACGAGATCGACGTGGCCAGCCTCGCCACTCGCAAGGCGGCGGACGAGAAGATCAAGGACCTGGCCCTCACGCTGGTGTCGCAGCAGCAGGGCGCCAACGAGGAACTCAAGCTGCTGGCCAAGGAACGCCGCGTGGCGCTGCCCGAGCAGATGAGTGCAGACAAGAAGGCGCTTGTCGACCGGCTGGCGCAGGCTGAGGGGCCGAGCTTCGATCGCCAGTTCCTCGCCCTGGGCATCGAGGACCGGCAGGCGGCGATTCGCCGCTTCGAGGAAGCGAGCCGTGTCGTGCAAGACCCGAAGCTGCGCGCCTGGATCGACAGGACACTGCCCATCCTGCGCGACCACTTGGCGCGGGCGCAGAAGATTCCCGCGCCGCAAGTCGGTTAGTCAGTCGGGGATCTCGGCTCGACGAGTTCCACGAAGCAAGCTGGCTACCAGCGCTGTGGCGGCAGGGCTGCATGCACTGTACCCTGTGTCCATGAGCCCGCACCCCTTCCAATGCCGTTGCGGCACGCTTCGAGGCGAACTCCTGCGCCCCGCGCGGACCTTGCATGCCGTCTGCTACTGCCGGGATTGCCAGACCTACGCGCACGCCCTGGGCGTTGCGCAGCGCACCCTCGATGCCCATGGCGGAACCGAGGTCGTCTCGACGCAGGCTCGCTACGTCCGGCTGACGGAAGGCGCCGACGCGCTGGCGTGCCTGAGCCTCACTGAACGAGGGCTGCTGCGCTGGTACGCGAGCTGCTGCCGCACGCCCGTGTGCAACACCACCCGTGACATGCGCCTGTCGTACGTGGGCGTGCTGCACACCTGCCTCACCACCACGGAGGCCGACCTCACGGCATCATTCGGTCCGATCCGCATGCGGGTGAACATGCGGCATGCCAAGGGCGAGGTGCCTCGACCCGGGATCGGACAGTTCGCGGCGCTGCTGCGTATCGCGCCCGGGCTGGTGTGGGATCGAGTCTCCGGCGGTTGGCGCAAGACGCCTTTCTTCGACACGGTACATGGCCGGCCATTGGCCGAGCCGCGCGTGCTCACGGCGGCGGAGCTTCAGGAGGCGCGCCACGCGGTATGACCTGCAAGGTCAAGGCGGCGATTCGTCTCCTGGCTGCGCGGGCGCCGGAGTATGGTGTATGCGTTGATGGAGCGTGCACCAATGCGAACGAACATTTTCATTGACGACAAGCTCATGGCGGACACTCTTCGCGCGACGGGACTCCGTACCAAGCGCGAGGTTGTGGAACTCGGGTTGAGGACCTTGCTCCGGCTCAAGCAGCAAGCCGAGATCCGGAAGCTGCGCGGGAAGATCACCTGGGAGGGCGATCTCGACGCGATGAGGCGCGACAAGTGATTCTTGTTGACTCGTTGTCCTGGCGACTCGATGCATCGTCAGCGGCCATCAGCTGCTCCATAGTGACCGAGACTTTGATGCGTTTGAGCGGCATCCGGGCTGCGGTGCGTGGCTTCCACCGCCTGAGGCAATGCTGCACTACAGCACCTGCGCTCTTGCGTCTCCAACCCACTTGACCTAGAGTCCACGACGTTCCCGCACACCGGGAATGCGGGCTTGGCAGCCCGGAAACTCACGACGCGCATGCCGTGTCCCCTTGCCACGGCATTTTTGTTTGGCGCGTCATTCGCTCGGGCCTCTTTTGGCGACGAGCGCGGGAGGGCTTCGGCCCTGCCGGTGCGTGAGTTCCGGTCTGCCAACCTGCGTTTCGTCGCCACCTGAACAGGCAGTCGGTGGCACTCCAACGATCCGCAATCGAGGAGCCATCGACATGGCCGAGCACGACACCGGAGACTTGAGCGCACCCGACGTCATGGAGCGGGATGCCGCCGATGGGCGATCTGCCTTTGCACTCCATGAGCGACTCGAACAGGCCGCTCACACGGCCCACACCGTGGCCTGCCACTTGCGGCTTCTCGTCGCCGCATGCACGACGCAGCGCGGCCCATCGTTCCAGCTCTGCACCCATTCCTTCGGCACCGGCATGCAGCATCTGTCCGAATGCATCCGTGAGCTGGAAGATCAGCTCGACGACATGCCTTTCCTCATCGACAGGCAAGCCAGCCGTGAAATCGAGAAGTGCTCATGCATCGCGATGCAGGCAGCCGGCCTGATGCGACTCATCGCCGACACGACGAGTGAGCATGCGTTCGATCAGCTCGAACTGGACATCGACGATTTCATGGGAACCCTTCAGCACCTTGCTGAGCGCATGAAAGGGATTCAACGGTGTCTGGAGGATGTCCACCGTCGGCAAGGTGGGCGTGGGTGACGGCGCTGGTAGTCGGCTTTGAGCGCGGCTTATGCGAGTCGTCGAGATCCGCGCATCGCAATACCCGCAATACCAGCAGGATCGGCCATCCGCCATGAGTCTCGCGATGCCCGCCGACGGCCACAAGCGGTCCGCCGACTGCGGCGCGGACAGCGGTCGTTGCAGTCGGGCGAGTGCCGAAGGCGAAACCGGCGCTCGCAGATTCACCTGCGGAAAGGTGCCGTTCGGTCTCGTCGTTCGCTTTGGAGTGAGGCATAGCGGTCTACTCGGCCGCCGCGACACGATTCACCACCAGCCCCAGAGGTATTGATCAGGTATGCCGTAGGCCTGCGACATGCCCCCGATGAAGGTTGGGGTCGCCTTCTCCGCTGCGACCTCGGCCATCGGCATGGCACCGAACCGCAGAGCCAGCGCCGGAAGCGCGAAGCTGGAGAACAGCGCGCCACCCAGCGCGAGGCTGTCTACCAGCGCCTCAGTCCCCCGCTCCGCTGGCGACCGGGTATCGCCCCCGGCGATGTGTTGCTGGGTATGGCGATAGACGTCCACGAACGTGAGAACGGTCGCCGCCGTGCCGCCCACGTGACCGACAACCGAGCCCGCCTTGGCCAGCCGCGACGAATCTGTCAGCGTGCCCACCAGATAGGCGCTGCCGCCGGCGGCCTGGGTGGTGCCCACGCCGATCTTGACTGCGCCGATCGCCTGGTTCGGGTCGGACAAGCCGTCCTTGATCATGAGCCCGCCGGAGGCAATCGCTGCACCGCCCAACATGGTTGCAGTGGCCTTCGCTTCCTTGGGGCTGATGGTGATGACCGGGCCACCACCGGTCGGGTCCGACATGCGATTGCGACCGTAGCAGATGGCGTCGAGCGTGGCCCCCTTGGCGAGCTTGCCGGCGGCGGCATCCCTCTGCAGGTTGATGAACTGTTGCAGTTCGCGGGGGTTCGCGGCGTCGTAGACCTTGATCTTCAGGCTCTGGTGGCGCTGTTGGGTTTCCAACGCGCTCGTCCGATCGAGTTGCAGATCTGCGGGTCAGGCGAGCCAAGGGATGAGTTGCTGTGACCATGCCGGCCGGAGAGCACGTGGATCTCCTTGTAGCCGGTCTTCGCAAGCCGCTCGAGGTCATTGGCCACCTGGGCTCCCGTGTTGCGCAGGTCGTAGGCGAAGGCGTCCTGGATGCCGGAGCGCATGGCTTCGTGCTCGAAGTCCAGGCCGCCGACCGAGCCGAACGGCTGCGCCCGCGTTGGCACGATGTCCGGCGCATAGGTCATGTTGGTTGGCAAGGGCACGAATAGGCTCGATGGCGACGAGGGCGATCCCTGCGAACCGCTCGGCATGCTGCCCGGCAGCGACGGTGCCGGTGCTGCGGGTGCGTACTGGTCGGTGATCTTCTTCAGCTCGGCCTTGATCCCCTCGACCTGGGCCTGCCTGTCTTTCCAAGGTGCGTCCGATCGCTCGGCATTACGCAGCTGGGCCGTCAGGCTCTGCAGCTCGGGACCGCGCTCCGCATCATCTTGTCGAAGGCAGCCTGCATCTCTTTCTTGTGGATCAGTGCAGCCGCAGCGGGCCCTGCCGCGCTGCGGAACTGATCGAGTTCGCTGCGCGGCTCCTGCCCCGGCGGGTAGCACGCCTTCGGCTTCTGGGGAGTCGTGGTCACGGTCGAGCTGTATAGGCTGCGGCCGAGCGGGTCGACCATGTCCCAGCTGCCGGTCGAGAAGTCCCACTGCGGACGGTAGGTCACGCCCTTGACGACCTGCGCCTGCGGCGGCTGGTCCGGCGAATCGATGGCTGCTGCAAATGGCGCGCCGCCCGGTTGGATGCTCGGTGCTCCCATGATGCGCTCCTTGCCGCTTTGCGCGGCTCTAGAACACATTGAAGCGGACACAACGGAGGGGCGCCAGTTGGGACGTCTCCGATTGGGAGCGATCCTATGAACCTTCGATGCCTTTGAACGTCGCACGCTGATGCAACCGCTCGACTAGCCGCTGGAAGGTCCTCGGCTTGTCACCGCGCTTGTCAGCGAACGACCGGTCTCTCTCGGATCGAAAGGCAGAAAGGGTCGGGTCTTGCCAAAGGGAGCCGTCGAGCGACGGTCCGCTCAACATTGCTCCGCTGACGTTTCCTCTGCCGGGTCCGACCGCGCGCAACGGGTCGAAAGCGCCGCCGAGCGTACCCTTTGGCGCCATGCTGTCTCGCTCCAGTCGATGGTGAGAGACGTAGCGCAGTTGCGAAGGGATCGTTCGCGACGCCATCCGGCCGAAGTGCTCCGCCCATAGAGGTGTTGACCGAACCCTACGGGACAAGGGCAGGGCGGCCTTCCACGTCGAGGAGCCAGGCGAGTGGTCGCAGAAGGAGCGTTCAATGTCGCTCCCGGCCATCAAGCGACACTCGTCCTTGCGCCCGAGACCGGGCCTTCGAAGCTCACGAGCGACCCGAAGCCGTCACAGCGGCCGTTGACGCCAGCGCCTGCCAGTGCCTGTGCGATGCCCAGGCCAATGCCACTGGTCGAGCCCGTGACGATGGCGGATTTTCCTTTGAGCATGTTCGCGCTCCTCAAGCGGTGGTGGCGACAAAGCTGCCAGCCATCGCGCGGGCTACCCGCGACGATGTGGTCCTGCCGAGCGCCGCGCTGATGAACGAGCCCGCCTCGACGAGCTTGGGCAGGTCGATGCCGGTTTCGTAGTCCAGGCCTTGCAGCAGGTACACCACGTCCTCCGTGGCCACGTTGCCCGACGCACCGGCCGCGTAGGGGCATCCGCCAAGACCCGACACGGAGCTGTCGAAGGTGCGCACCCCCAAGTCCAACGAGGCCGCGATGTTGGCCACCGCCATGCCGTAGGTGTCGTGGAAGTGGCCGGCCAACTGGGCGACCGGGATGTGCTTCATGCAAGCCTCGAGCATGAGCCGCGTCGTCTTTGGGGTGCCTCGGCCAATCGTGTCGCCAAGCGAGATCTCGTAGCAACCCATTTCGCTGAGCAGCAGCGCCACCTCGGCAACCTTCTCGGGAGCGATGGGACCTTCATAAGGACAACCCAGCACGCAGGACACGTAGCCACGTACGCGCAGCTTGTTTTCTTTCGCCGTCTCGATGACTGAGCGGAAGCGCTCCAGGCTTTCCCGGATCGAACAGTTGATGTTGCGCTGCGAGAACGATTCGGAGGCGGCTCCGAACACCGCCACCTCCTCGCAGCCGGCGGCCATCGCCGCTTCAAGGCCCTTCAGGTTCGGTGCCAGGGCGCTGTAGTGCACTCCCGGAACTCGGGGCACCTGTTGCATCACTTCGGCGCTGCCCGCCATCTGCGGGACCCACTTCGGCGACACGAAGGAGGCCGCCTCGATGTTGGTCACGCCGGCGGCCACAAGACGCTCGATCAGGCCGACTTTCGTGTCCACGTCGATGGGCTGCTTTTCGTTCTGCAGGCCGTCGCGCGGACCTACCTCGACGATCTTGATCGCTTCGTTCATGTCATTTCTCCGTCGTTGCCGTGACGCTTGGAATCGCCGCGGTGGTTGCTTACTGATGCGAATACAGCGTCACGCCCTTGGCGAAGCCTTTGGCCCGAAAAATTGTCGTGCCTTCGCCGGCGGGGCCGTCGTTGGTGACGATCACCACCTCGTTCGATCCGGGGACGAACGCGAGACTCGTCGAGCGAAGGTTGTGACCGGCCTCGCGGCCGGGTAGCAGGATTTGCCCGATGGGAATGCCGTTGTCGTTGAAGACCATCACGCGGCCCTGCTGATACACCGCCACGTAGACATTGCCGTCGCTGTCGACGCGCATTGAATCGGGCGCGTGGCCGAGGAAGTGGTAGGGCACGGATGTGCCGAACGGCGCGATGGTCACCGCGTCAGACAGTTCGATTCGCTGCAGTCGGCCGTTGCTGAATTCGTCGGTCCACAGCAGCTTGCCGTTCTGACTCAACGCGACGCCGTTGGCAACGGCCATGTCTTGCAGGATCGGCGTGATCTTCTTGAAATCCGGGGATACGTAGTACACCCCGCCGGTGGGGTTGGTCGATGTGCCCTTGAAGTCGGTGAAGTAGAAGCCGCCTTGTTGGTCGAACACCAGGTCGTCGGGCAGGTAACCGGCGCTCGGCGGGATGATGGTCTGCATGTTCGACCCATCCGAGTTCACCGCCACGACGGACCCGGTGTCCTTGAAGTTGCCAAGCCCGGCAATGAAGATGCGCCCGTCCTTGTGAATGCCGATGCCGGCTGACCCCAGCTTGTTCGCCGGCACGATGGTGCTGAGCTTCTTGTCGGGCGTCAGCCGCAACACGCTACCGCCGAAAACCTCGACGAAGATGAGGTTGCCGGCGCGGTCGAAGGACGGGCCTTCCAGTTGCAGCGCCTTGTCCGACACCTTGAAGTACGGCTCGGCGGTCACCGTCTGCAGTGCACGCTCAGGCGCAGGGATCGGAACGACTCCGCGGTTGGCGGCCGTGTACGAGAGTGCGGAGCCTGTGGCACCGGACGCGGGGCCTCCCGTCGCGGCACAGCCGCTGAACAACGCGGCGCAGACGGCAAGCGCGATCGGGTTGGTCCATTTGCGCAGTGTGCGTACCGATGTGTGACGAGACGGCTCGGTGGCCGCGTGATTCGATTCGAGCTTGATACAGGCACGCAACATGGATATCTCCAGTTGAAGTGAATTCGGTCGATTCGGATGGAGCGACGCCGGCTGGCGGCGTCGCTCTTGGGAAGCGCTGAGCGGCGCTCCCGAAGCTCAAGCGAAGAGCTTCAGCAACGCAGGGACGGTCAGCATGGCGGTGTAGTAGCCCATGAACTGCACGACCTGCGTTGAAGCCCAGGGTGCGTGACAGCAGGCCGCCGGCCAGGCCCATGGTGAGGATCACCAGCAGGCCGAGCAGGCCGCCCTCCCAGACGCTGATCACAATGATCAGGCCGACGAAGGTCGCGATGATGGCTTCGTGGCTGATCTTGCGCGACACGAACAGCGCGGCCTTGCGCGCGAAGTTCATGGCGAACGGGTAGGACACGACTGCCGCCAGATCACTACCGCCAGCATGCCGTAGCCCAGGAACTCCCAGTTGCTCAGCAGGTTGTGCAGGTTGTTGACCTGGCCCGTGGCCGTATCGACGGTGAAGCGCGGGGGTGCGTTGAACAGCGGTGCGGCCGGGCCGGCGGCAACGGGGCTCAGCGGCAGGCCGAACGCGATCAGCGGGATCAGCGCTTCGGCGATGTAGGTGGCCTCCGTCACGCCGTTGCGCGCGCTCAGCACGGTCGTCAGCCGGTGATACGCATGCTTGATGCGCGAGCCGACGATCTCGCCGAGCACGACCGTCATCGCGACCGGGCTGAAGACGAACGTCGCGCTCGAGACGGCCGCGGTGGCCAGCGTCCACTTCGTCTGATCGCGGTCCAGCACCTTGAGCGGGATTCGGGAAGTAGCCGCGACCAGCCCTTGACATCCGGCGCGAGCTGGAACGTGCGCACGCTGTCGCGCTTCATGCGCTGGCGGTCTGCGGCGACATGACCGAGAACAGGTCGGCAATCAGCGGACCGATCGCGATGCCGAGGAAGTAGCTGATGCTGAGCTTCACGTTGTACTTCGCGGTGAGCGTCTGCAGCGCGATGATCAGCATGACGAAGGGCACCAGCGCGGCCACCGAGGCCCAGCGACCACTGGAGAAGTACGCGATGAGCACGGCGGCGGCAACGAAGATCCACGGCGCGGCCTTGGTGATCGTCGGGCCGAACGGCGCGAGCAGCACGGCGAACAGCACCGCCAGCGGCACGGCGACGAACGCCGCCACGATGGCGCCCGAGACCATCTTGCGCAGCGCGATGTGCGGCACGCCGAGGTTGCGCAGGACGTTGGCATCCTGCATCAGCGGCGTGGCCATCGTGTCGCCCGGAATGCCCAACAGCGCGGTCGGAACCGCGTGCGTCATGTGCTTGGCAACGGCGCCGGCAAGGAAGAAGGTGAACACGCCCGCGGCGGCACACCGAGCAGCACGACCAGCAAGGTCAGCGGTGCGAGCGTGGTCGTTTCGTCGGTGCCGGAGACGAGGCCGATCGCGGCGAACACGACGGCGCCGAGCACGCCCATGGCGATGGCGACAGAGATTCGATTCAAGAGGGAGGCGTCCATCATGCTTTCCTCGCAATTGCGGTGGCGGTGGCAGTCGCGCGGCGTGCCGCCGTCGCGCATCGCGCGACTGCCGTCAGGCTCTTGGTCAGCGCCTGTCGGTGATCGGGGCGGCTGGCTGGTAGTTCGCGAACAGGTCGTAGATCTCGAGTTCCTTCATCTCCGCACCACCGCCGGCGGCAGATCGGCCACCGAACCGAGATCGCCGTACTGTTCGGCCAGCTTGGCAAGCACCTCTTCACGCCAGAACGGATCGACGTGCGCTGCCCTCGACCACTTCGCGCTTCGGCGCAAAGGCACCGCGCAGATGACGCCGGATAGCCACGCAGCCGGCAAGGCCGGCGAGCATCGCGTAAGCACGCGCCAGCTCGGGCGTGCTGACGTGGCCGTCGAGTACCCGGTTCGCGACCAGGAATCCCGCGAGGCTGACGACCAGCCCGATGCCGATGGACCAGGCCAGATGGCGCTGGTCGGCGGTGTCGCCCCACACCTCGACCAACCGCCAGGGTCGTGTCGTCTTGCTTCAGTCATGGCTTGTCTCCGTCCAGGGTGGTCCGACGGCCGGCAGTTCGCCGCCGCCGGCGTGGGTCGAGAAGCTCGTGCGGGCGTCGGCACGCCAGTCGGCGGCACTCCGGCCTTGCAACTGCTGCGCAGCTCCTCGAGCAGCGCGACGGCACGGTCGGTGCGCACGTCGTGCTCGCGGCCATGCGCTTGGCGACGATGTCGATCTCGTCGCCCGTCGCGCCGGCCACGAGCGCGATGTTGCGAGCGTGCAAGGCCATGTGGCCGCGCTGGATGCCTTCGGTGGCCAGCGCGCGCAGCGCGCCGAGGTTCTGCGCCAGGCCGACGGCGACCGCGACCTCGCCCAGTTCCTGCGCGGACTTGACGTCCATGATCTTCAGCGCCAGCCGCGCGAGCGGATGGGTCTTCGTGGCGCCACCGACCAGGCCGACCGGCATCGGCATCTCGATCGTGCCGACCAGGGCGCCGCTGCGTGTCCTTCTCCCAGGTGGTCAGCGAGGTGTAGCGACCGCCGCGGCAGGCATAGGCGTGGGCACCGGCCTCGACGGCGCGCCAGTCGTTGCCGGTCGCGACGATGACGGGGTCGATGCCGTTCATGATGCCCTTGTTGTGCGTGGCCGCGCGGTACGGGTCGATCGCGGCGAAGGTGTACGCGTCGATGATGCCCTCGATGATTTCTTCGCCGCTGCGCTCCTTGGTCTTCAGCACCTCGCGGCGTCAGGCGCACGCGGGCCCGCGCCAGGCGCAGGTCGGCCAGGTTCGACAGGATGCGCAGCCGCACCGTGCCGCCGGTCAGCTTCTCGACCAGCGGCGAGACCGCTTCGGCCATGGTGTTGACCGTGTTGGCGCCCATCGCGTCGCGCACGTCGACGATCAGGTGCATCACGATCATCGCGCCGCGCGGCGTGTCGGGGAAGACGTGGATCTCGATGTCGCTGGCAGCCACCGCCCAGACCGATCAGCACCTTGTCGCGGCTGTTGGCCACCTCGAGGATTTCGTCGCGGTGCTTGAGCAGCGCCATGGCGCGCGCCGTACGGATCGGTGATGCCGATGCACCTGGACCTGCGCGCGCATCAGCGGGCCGGTGCTGGAGGTCTCGAAGCCGCCGCAGTCGCGCGCCAGCTTGGCCATGAAGGAGGCGGCGGCCACCACGGAAGGCTCCTCCACGACCATCGGGACGAGCACGTCCCGGCCATTGACCTGGAAGTAGCCGCCGATGCCGAACGGCAGTTCGAACGTGCCGATCACGTTCTCGACCATGCCGTCGGCGCGCTCGACGCGTCAGGGCGCCGGGCTGCGGTGATGAGCGCGACTCTCCTCGTCGGTGAGGCCGGCCGCGGCGGCCACGTGCTCGAAGCGCTGCGCAGGGCGTGAGTGGCTCGGAAGTTGGGAAGTCGGGAATCGCGGCCATCGGTGTCTCCTGTGGCGGTTGCGGTGTGAGGAGACATGTAGGCGATCTGTACCAGACATGAAAGGTACAGTTTGCCGGGACAGTTGCTGCACAGTCTCGTGTAACTGTCATCCGTGTCATCATGACGGCATGACAGTCTCCGCAGCCTCCGAACGCCCGAGCGCCGCCCCGCTCGCTGCCTCTGCCGATTTCGCTGGCCGACGCCATCGAGCGGCAGATCCGCGACGGCGCCTACAAGGCCGGCGACCAGCCTGCCCTCGCTGCGCGAGCTGGCGGCACTGCACAAGTACGCCAAGAACACCGTGGTCGCCGCGTTCGAGCTGCTGGTTTCGCGCGGCCTCGTCGAGCCGCGTCGCGGCTCGGGCTACTTCGTGCTGGAGCAGAAGGCGCGCAAGCCGACCGACGAGGAGGCCGGCAGCCTGGGGCGCGCGATGGACATCGTCTGGCTGATGCGCGAGCAGCTGAAGACCGAGCCGGACGCGCTGGCGGTCGGGCGACGGCTTCCCGCCGGTGGAGTGGCTCGCCGACGTGCGGCTGGACAAGTACCAGCAGAAGGTCGTGCGCACCGGCCTGGGCGCGCTGTTCCGCTACGGCAGCCGCTTCGGCTACGCGCCGCTGCGCGAGCACCTGGTGCGCAAGCTGGCCGACTTCGGCATCGGCGCCGAGCCGCGGCAGATCGTGCTGACGCACGGCGCCAACGAAGCGATGGACATGGTCATCCGGTACTTCGTGCCGCCCGGGCGGCAAGGTGCTGGTCGACGACCCCGGCTACTACCCGCTGTTCGGCAAGCTGAAGATGGCAAGCGCGCAGGTGTTCGGCGTGCCCGCGGCTGCCGGACGGGCCCGATCTGGAGGCGCTGGAGCAACTGCTGCTGACGCAGCGGCCACGGCTCTTCTTCACGCAGTCGCTCGCGCACAACCCGACCGGCTCGGACCTGTCGGCGGCCAAGGCGTTCCGCGTGCTGCAGCTGGCGCAGAAGCACGACCTGCTGATCGTCGAGAACGATCCGCTGGCGGACTTCAAGCCGACCGCGTCGCCCCGGCTGTCGGCGCTGGACCAGCTGGAGCGCACGATCTACATCGGCAGCTTCTCGAAGTCGTTCTCGGCCGCGCTGCGGGTGGGCTTCATCGCCTGCGGCGCCGACCTCGCCAGCGACCTGGCCGACCTGAAGGCGCTGATCCACGTCAGCAGTTCCGAGTATTGCGAGCGCACGGTCGACGTGATGCTGAGCGAAGGCCACTACCAGCGCCACCTGAACCGGCTGCGCGCGCGCTTGCAGCGAGGCCACCGAGAAGCGCCGTCGCGCTCTTCGAGTCGGTCGGCGCGGAGATCTTCGCGAGGAACGCGCAGTCGCTCTACCTGTGGTCGGCGCTGCCGGGCGTCGACGATTCGCTGAAGCTCGCCCAGGCGCTGCTGCCGCAGAAGATCGTGCTGGCGCCCGGACGGATCTTCAGCGTCGACTCCTCAGCGGTGTCGCGCTGGTCGCGGTTCAATGTCGGCGCCGTCGTAGACCCGCGATTTGCCAAGGCTCTGCGCGCGACGCTTCGGCGGCTCGGGTCGTAGAACCAAGGAGCGCGTGGTCCCTTCGTTGGGTACTCAGTGGGAGGGCCGGAGACGATGTCGTGGATGGTCGCAGCTGGGTCGATGTCGGCTTTGGAGCAAGTTCTGCAGTGATCGGAGTTCGCCGAGTCCCGAGATCGACGACCGTCAGCTTCCGAATCCCGCGACCGGCAGCAACGGGTCGCGTGCTGCCCGCCGGTTCGCTTCCATGAACGTCCGGTCAGCGCCAGCTCACCGACCTTCATCGGGACACGCTCAACCGCTCCTTCATGGCCAACA
>CAWFRK010000028.1:0-45520 GCA_963818175.1 uncultured beta proteobacterium
CTCACGATGTAGCCCCCGACCGAGACGATCCCCAGGCACCGCTCTGGCCAAAGCGCCGCAATGACGCAGGCCGTGCGGGCACCCCAGTCGTAGCCGACCATCAATGCGCGGTCGATCTGCAGGGCATCGAGCAAGGCGATCTGGTCCAGCGCCACGGCAGACTGCTGCGCGTTGCGCGGCGCGGCGCTGTCGAGGAAGCGGGTGCTGCCGTGTCCGCGCAGGTGAGGCACGATCACGCGGCACCCTCGGGCGGCAAGGATCGGCGCCACCTCGGCATAGCTGTTGATGTCGTAGGGGTAGCCATGCATCAGCAGCACCGGGACGCCATTGGCGGGTCCGGCCTCGTAGTAGGCGACTTCCAGCTCGCCAGCCTTGATCCTCCTGATCGGCTCGAGCGGATGCAGCTGGGCGGACGAGCCGGCGACGGATGTCGGGGACGCGTCGGCGCTTGCCGCGTGGGCGCCACCGACGAAGGCAAGCTCGGCGGCTGCAACGCTCGCGGCCGCACTGCCCAGGAAATGCCGGCGGCGACGATTGAATTCTTCGGACATGCACGTTCCTTCGTGGATGGGTGAGGATCACTTCGCCAATCCGCAGAGGTGTGCCTTGGCGACCACCCATTGAAGTCGGCGCATGTATATGCGGTGTGTCAGGCCAGGCACGTCTTTGTGCCCGTGTACGCCAGCTTCGATAGATACGTGGAGGTACAAAGGACTGACGTCGATGAAAAGACCAGGCGGGAGCTGCGCATGCCGAGTGGGTCGCGCGGGTCATTTCAAGCTCCGCCATGGGAGAGAGAGGCTCGGTTCCTTCCAGTCGGTTTGACATCTCGAAGATAGGCTCCTACCTTCTGTCTTGAATGACGGACTTCCCTCGTTTCAGGCCAACATGAAGCGCATCGGACTCGTGGTGTTTCCCGGCTTCCAGATCCTCGACATGGCGGCCGTGTCGGTCTTCGAGATGGCCAACCTCTCGGCTGCCCACTCCCGCCTACGAGATCCATGTGGTGTCCGAAGGTGGCGGTGCGGTGAAGAGCTCGGTGGGCGCGGCAGTGCAGACGATCGCGCTGGATCCGAACGCCTACGACACGCTGATGGTTGCAGGGCCTACGAGCGTGCAGCCGTCGTCGCCCAGGCTGTTGCGCCTGCTCGCGCGCGCACTGGAGCCCACGCGGCGCATCGCCAGCATCTGCACCGGCGCCTTCGTTCTCGGTGAGGCGGGCATTCTCGATGGCCGCCGCGTGACGACGCATTGGCACGATGCAAGAGCTGCAGCGCAGCTTCCCTTCGGTTCGAGTCGATGAGGACCGGATCTTCGTCCGCGACGGGAGCGTCTGGACCTCGGCCGGCATGACCGCATGCATCGACCTCGCCCTCGCGCTGGTCGAAGGGGACCTGGGCAGCGACGTATCCAGGGCGGTTGCGAAAAAGCTCGTTGTTCATCATCGCCGGGCGGGCGGGCAGTCGCAGTTCTCGACGCTGTCGGAACTCGAATCCAAGTCGGATCGCATCCAGGCGGCGCTCACCTACGCCAAGAACCACTGCGCGAAGACTTGTCGGTGGACAGGCTGGCTCATGCTGTTCACATGAGTCCGCGCCACTTCAGTCGCGAATTTCGGCTGAACACGGGTCAGTCTCCTGCGCGGGCCATCGAGGGGTTGCGAGCCGAGACCGCGCGCATCCTGGTGGAAGCCGGCCGCTTCACGGTCGAGCGCATCGCGCGCCAAACGGGCTTCGCCGATCCGGAACGCATGCGGCGGGCGTTCTTGCGCGTCTTCGGCGAGCCGCCCCAGGCACTGAAGCGAGCGGCTCGCGCGCGCCACGTCGCCGACGCGGCCCAGGCATGAAGGGTGGGACTCACTGCGTGGTCACGCAGGGGTAGGAGAACTCCCGGCCGATCATTGCGCGAGCGAACAGGTAGTTCGTCCTGGCGCGCTCGGAGAGCAGATCGATTTCGACGTGACCTTGCGCGTCGCAGGGAAAGACCAGCGCGCGACCCTGGCGGAACAGGTTATCGAAGCGGACTTCATAGCCGTGATCGTGTTGGACGGATGTCATGGCAGCCTCCATTCAATGCAAGGACTCACGAAAGTGCGAACTGCTGATGCGCATGCGGACGAAGCCAGGTGACGCGGCGATGCGCTCATCCGGACCCGGTTCATCGCGCGGGCTGGGGCTGCGGGTTCGTCCACCAGCCCGCGGTCCGTCGCGATGGCGGCGGCCTGCGTGCGGGTGGCGGCATCGAGCTTCTCGAGGATCGCCTTGACGTGCGCCTTGACGGTGCCGACGGCGATGCCCAGGCGTGAGCTGATCGTCTTGTTGCAGCATCCGGTCGCCAGCAGGCGCAGCACGTCGGTCTCGCGGGAGGTCAGGGCCTCGCGCGTCATGCTGTCGGCAATGCATTCGGCCACCGCCTGGCACAGGTAGCGCGATCCGCGCCCGAGCATGCGGACTCCATGCACCAGTTCGTCGGGATGGCAGCTTTGCAGCAAGTAGCCGTGGATGCCGATGTTCATGGCGCATTTCACTTCCCATTCGCGACCCGCGCGGGTGACGATCATCACGCGGGGGGCGTGGCGCAGCTTGGCCTGCGCCATCGCCATCGAGGTGCGGTAGTCGGCCACGATCACTTCGACTTCTCGCTCGATATTCGCGCCAGCTTCGGGAGGCTGTTGCTGCGTCACCGACAAGCCTGGTTGTTCTCGCAGCACCGCGGCGAGGCCAGCCGCGACGATGGGGTCTTCGTGCATCACTAGCACTTGCAGTCGGTGGTCGAGGTCCATGTTGATTGCTCCGGGTTTCTGCAATCAATATTGGTCGACGTTGGGGTGCAAATCGAGTTAAGCGATGCAAAGTTTGGGGGCTTTCGGTCCTTTGCAAGGGGCGGTGCTTTCTCTGCGAGGCTTGCTCACTGCGTGAGAGCCCGCCGGGGCCGCCCGGCGGCGGGTCACTTTCTTGCTGGCACAAGAAAGTAACCAAAGAATGCCTTTCGAATACAACGCACATTAGGGCTTGGTCCGCCGACTCATCACACAGTTTCGACCAGCCGTTGGCCGCCCCGAAATGGCAGCGCTTGAGAGTGCGCTCTGGCAAGCCCTGCCTTCGGGGTACGGCACTCAACCAGCGCTTCAGGGCACGTCAGCGTCTCGCGCCGCTCGGTCGAGCTTGATCGTTGCTGGCCGTGTTGTCGATTCATCGACAGCGTTGATCTACGAACGGTTCGTTGAATCGGACCAAGGCAGCCAGCAACGATCCAAGCTCGACCGAGCCCCGCGAGACGCTGACGTGCTCGTAAGCGCTGGTTGAGTGCCGGACCCCGAAGGCAGGGCTTGCCAGAGCGCACTCTCAAGCGCTGCCATTTCGAGGCGGCCAACGGCTGGTCGAAACCGTGTGATGAGTTGGCGGACCAAGCCCAAATGTGCGTTGTATTCAAAAGGCATTCTTTGGTTACTTTCTTGTGCCAGCAAGAAAGTGACCCGCCGCCGGGCGGCCCCGGCGGGCTCTCACGCAGTGAGCAACCCTCGCAGAGAAGCAAAAACTACGGGCTCTCACGCAGTGAGCAAGCCTCGCAGAGTTGTGCCTCAGGCGACGAGCTGCAACTTCCTCACCGTCGACCCCGGCCTTTCGACACTGCCGGCACATACGAAATGACCGGTCGGCGCCAGCAGTTCATGGCGCTCGAACAGTTGCGCCAGCCAGTCGATGAAGACACGCAGCCGCTTGCTCACATGCCGAGTGGCCGGGTAGGCCACGTGGATGGGCACGGGTTGCGGTTTCCAGTCGGCGAGGACCGCATGCAGCGAGCCATTGCCCAGCGACTCCTGCGCCAGGTGCTCGAAGATCGGCGCGATGCCGAGCCCGGCCAGGGCCGCCGCCAGGTAGCCCGCGCCGTCGTCGACCGCGAACCCGGACGCACGGTCCAGGCGGATCTGGGCCGACTCGAGCTCGCGGCAGAGCCGCAGCACCTGCGTCTCGCCTTTCATGTCTGCACCGAATCGGATCATGCGGTGCCCAGGGTCCTCCAGATCACGTGGATGGAGCGGCGTGCCGTGACTGCAGAGATAGGACGACGAGGCGCACAACGCCTGCCGCACATTGCCGATGCGGCGCGCCACCAGCGCGGGATCGGCCACCGCGCCGATGAACACGGCACAGTCCAGCTTGTCATGCGCCAGGTCGGCCACGCGGCCCCGCAGCACCACCTCGAGGTGGATCTCCGGATAGCTCGCCAGAAAGCCGGGGAGAGCGGGGATCACGACCGTGGAGCCCAGTTCCGGCGGCAGGCTCACGCGCAGCAGGCCCCCCGGCGCAGCGCAGGCCTGCAGCATGGCGGCCTCCAGGTCGCGCAGGTCCACCAGGATGGCGCTGGCCCGCTCGTAGTAAGCCGTCCCCTGCGCGGTGGGCAGGCTGCGGCGCGTGGTCCGGTTGAGCAGGCGGGTGCGCAGTTGCTGCTCCAGCGTCTGCACGTAGCGGGTCACCGTGCTCTTGGGCACTTGCAGCTTGTCGGCCGCCCGGCTGAAGGAACCTGCGTCCACCACCTCCACGAAAGCCTGCATCGCTGAGATCCTGTCCATGGCAACGGTCCTTCACTTTGAGCATCCTGGAAAAAGGATAGGGCCCGACGATCCACTGCACGACCCTCCGCCGCACCCCTGGAAGGACTCCCGATCGGGCTATTGGTGGTTCAGTCCTTGAGGAAGCGCGCGGCATGCGAGTGAAAGGCTACGCAATGCACATGGGCAACCCGGCCGGACGGCGATATTCGCTATCCTGAGGTCGGGGTAGGGTTGTCGCGCTCACATCGTGCGAACGGGGCCCTGCCGCACAAGGACAGAGGAAGCCCATGGACTCTGTTGATGCAGGTGCCGGCATCGCGATGCCTCGGGAAGCCGCCCAGCCGAGTGCGACGAGCTGGGTTCGCACCTACGGGCTCGCCCTCGCCTGCGTTGCGATCGCGCTCGGCCTTGCGTTCGTCGCGGACCTCGAGGAACTGGACAAGGTGATCGTCCCGCTCTTCCTGGCCGCCATTGCAGTCACGGTCTGGTATGCGGGAACCGGCCCCGGCATCGTGGCGATCCTCCTGTCGGGCCTGGCTGTCAGCTACTTCTTCACGCCGCCCTTGTACAGCTTCGAAATACAGGCCGTCCGATCGCATCGACTTCGGCGTCTTCATCGCCTTCGCATTGCTGGTGAGCTGGTTCAGCGCGACGCGGCGCCGGATCGAGCAGGATCTTCGCAAGGCGCGCGACCAGCTCGAAGCGGAAGTCGCGGTGCGCACCCAGCAGGCCAGCCTGCTCGACCTCACGCACGACACGATCTTCGTGCGCGACATGAACGACATCATCACGTACTGGAACCGCGGAGCGCAGGAGCTCTACGGCTGGACGCCGGAGCAGGCGATCGGCCAGCCGGCCCACCAGTTCCTGAAGACGCTCTTTCCCGCGCCGGCCGACAGCATCCGTGCGGAGCTGCTGCGCACCGGGCGCTGGGACGGCGAGCTCCGCAAGACCAAGGCCGACGGGGCCCAGGTGGTCGTGGCGAGCCGCTGGTCGCTGCGGCGCGACGCGCAGGGTCGGCCGGTCGCGATCCTCGAGACCAACAACGACATCTCCGAGCGCAAGCGCGGCGAGGAGAGGATCCGCAGCCTGAATGCGGACCTCGAGAGGCGCACCATCGAGCTCGAGTCGAGCAACCGGGAGCTGGAGGCCTTCGCCTATTCCACCTCGCACGACCTGCGGGCGCCGCTTCGCCACATCGCCGGGTTCACCGAGCTGCTGCAGAAGAACGCGGCGGCGACGCTCGACGAGAAGTGCCGGCGCTACGTGGCGATGGTGCTGGAATCGGCCGGCAAGATGGGCCAGCTGATCGACGACCTGCTGGCCTTCTCGCGCATCGGGCGGACCGAAGCGCAGAACTCCCAGGTCGAACATGGGCAAGCTCGTGCAGGAGGTGCGCGGCGAAGTCGAGCGCGAAGCCGAAGGGCGCAAGCATCGCCTGGAAGATCGGCGCCTTGCCCAGCGTGCATGGCGACCGAGCGATGCTCAAGCTCGCCCTGGTCAACCTGCTCGGCAATGCGGTCAAGTTCACGCGCACGCGGCCGCAGGCCGAGATCGAGATCGGCCGCAGTCGTCGGCAGGCCGAACGAGGTGGTGATGTTCGTCAAGGACAACGGCGTCGGCTTCGACATGAAGTACGTCAACAAGCTGTTCGGCGTGTTCCAGCGCCTGCACCGCCCGGAAGCGTTCGAAGGCACCGGCATCGGCCTGGCCACCGTCCAGCGCATCTTGGCCGCGCCACGGCGGCAGGGTCTGGGCCGAAGGCGTCGAGGACGGCGGAGCCACCTTCTATCTGGCCTTGCCCAACACCACGGAGGCATGAACCATGGCTGCTCTGGGAAGGATCCTGATGGTCGAGGACGACCCCAAGGACGTGGAGCTCTCGCTCACGGCACTGGAAGACTACAACCTGGCCAACGAGGTCGTCGTCGCTCGCGACGGGCAGGAAGCGCTCGACTACCTCTACTGCCGCGGCGACTTCGCGACGCGGCCGGCGGAGAACCCGGCCGTGCTGCTGCTCGACCTGAAGCTGCCCAAGGTCGACGGCCTGGAGGTGCTGCAGCAGATCAAGTCCGACGAGAAGCTCAAGCTGATTCCCGTCGTGGTGCTCACCTCGTCCCGCGAGGAGAAGGACATGGTCTCGAGCTACAAGCTCGGCGTGAACGCCTACGTGGTCAAGCCGGTGGACTTCCACGAGTTCGTCAACGCGATCAAGGAGCTCGGCGTCTTCTGGGCCGTCATCAACGAGGCGCCGCCGGGCAGCGTCCGGAAGAAGGACGAAGAAGCTTGAGGCCCGCACGGCAAACGGAACGCCTGGCCTCATGGGTTCTCCCCTGCGCATCCTGCATCTCGAGGACGACCCCCATGACGCCGAGATCATTCAAGGAGTGCTCGAGGCGGGCGGCATCGTCTGCGAGATCTCCCGTGTCGAGACCCGCGATCAATTCACCGCGGCGCTCCAGGAGGGGAGCCATGACCTGATCCTGGCGGACTTGTCGCTGCCGTCCTTCGACGGGCTCTCCGCGCTGAAGATCGCCATGCAACAGCGCCCCGGCATGCCGTTCATCTTCGTCTCCGGCAAGCTGGGCGAAGAGGTGGCCAGTCGAGGCGCTCAAGATCGGTGCGACCGACTACGTGCTCAAGGAACGCCTGTCGAGGCTGGCGAGTTCCGTGCACAGGGCCCTGCGCGAGGCCACCGAGCGGGCCGAGCGCAAGCAGGCCGAGCAGCGCCTGTTGCGCAGCGAGGCCTTCCTGGCCGAGGGCCAGCGCATCAGCCACACGGGAAGCTGGGGCTGGGTGCTTTCGAGCGGCGAGGTCTATTGGTCCGAGGAGCAGTACCGCATGCTGGGCTTCGAGCCGGGAAGCGCCGAGCCATCGCTCGAGCTGTTCCTGTCCGCCGTCCATCCGGACGACCGCTCGCGCGTCTTGCGTCACCTGGAGGAGGCGACCGGCGCCCGGCAGGCCTACTCGATGGACTACCGTGTCGTGCTGCCGTCCGGCGGCGTCCGGCACCATGCGCAGCGTGGGCCGACCCGTGACGGCGCAGACCGGCGCTGTCGACGAATACATCGGCACCAGCTCCGACATCACCGATCGCATTACAGCCGAGGCCGCGCTGCGCCAGGCGCAGCGCCTCGAAGCGATGGGGACGCTCGCGGGAGGCATCGCGCATGACTTCAACAACATCCTCGGCGCGATCCTGGGCTACGGGGAGCGTGCCTTGCGCGAGGCGCCGCCAGGCGGCCGGGTGCGTGCAGACCTCGAGAGCATCATCGCCGCGGGCGAGCGCGGCCGCGCCCTGGTCGATCGCGTGCTGATGTTCAGTCGCGGCGGCATGGGCGAGCGCACGGCGGTGCACGTCGAGGCCGTGGTTCGCGAAGCGCTCGACCTGATCGCCGCGAATTCGCCGCCGGGCGTCGTCATCGAGGCGGCGCTGCAGGCGGGCCGTGCCGCCACGCTGTGCGACCCGACGCAGGTGCATCAGCTGCTGATGAACCTGGCCACCAACGCGATCCAGGCGATGCCCGAAGGCGGAACGCTGCGCGTGTCGCTGAAAGCGGTCCATTTCGATGCCGAGCGGGTCGCCATGATCGGGACCGTCGCGGCGGGCGACTACATCGTCCTGGAGGTGGCCGACAGCGGATGCGGCATCGCGCCCGAGATCCTGGAGCAGATCTTCGATCCCTTCTTCACGACCAAGGAGGCGAAGGTCGGCACGGGGCTGGGACTCTCGCTGGTGCATGGCATCGTGATGGACATCGGCGGTGCGATCGACCTGGCGAGCAGCGTGGGGTCGGGCAGCGTGTTCACGGTACATCTTCCGCGCACGGGCGATGCGCCCCCGGACCTGGACGACGTGCCCCAGGACATTCCGCAAGGCGCGGGGCAGCGTGTGCTGTTCGTCGACGACGAGGAAGCCCTGGTGAGGCTCGCGACGGAGACCTTGCAGGAACTCGGCTACGCGCCCGTCCCCTTCACGTCCAGCCTCGCGGCCCTGGAGGCCTTTCGTGCCGATCCGAAGGGCTTCGACGCGGTGGTGACCGACGAGCGCATGCCGGGAATGTCGGGCTCGGCACTCATCCGTGCCGTGAGGGGAATCCGGCGGTCGGTGCCCGTCGTGCTCGTGAGCGGCTACGTGGGCGACATGTTGACGACCCGCGCCGACAACGCCGGCGCCAACGAGATCCTCAAGAAGCCCTTGTCGGCTCGAGAGCTTGCGACGAGCCTGGCGCGTGTGCTGCAGGCTTAGCTTGTCAACGCTTTGGGGGAGTGAGGCGGCAGAGCACCACCCTTGGTCATTGCTGGCGCTTCTGCCCCGTGGACGGCGGCCAAATCCGAGCGGCGTGCAGCACACGGAGCACGCGTACCAGGTCGCCTGCCACGTCGTAGATCACGATGTAATTCTGGTGCGCGACGAGCTCGCGAGTCCCGTTGACTCGACCAGGACGGCCGAGGCCGGGATGGTCGATCAGCTGCGTGGCTTTTTCCGACAGCAGCTCATCGAGTTCGTGGGCCGCCGTTGGGTTGTCGGCCTCGATGTAGCCATAGATCGCTCGACGGTCACCCAGGGCTTCTGGTGTCCAGAACAGCCTCACGATCTAGCGTCGCGCTTGCGGCGCGTTTCAGCCCGGCGTGCCGCAAATTCCGCCTCGACTTCATCGGCGGGCACCAGATGACCGGCGTTGGCGGAGTCCAGACCGGCTTGCACTTCGCCTCGGAACCAGGCGTCGTGATCGGCGGC
Organism: uncultured beta proteobacterium; assembly: GCA_963818175.1. Lineage (GTDB taxonomy): Bacteria > Pseudomonadota > Gammaproteobacteria > Burkholderiales > Burkholderiaceae_C > Caldimonas. Next base: position 9,297 of record CAWFRK010000028.1, read on the forward strand.
CTCTTCCTGTTGCCGCACGAAGTCGCGCATGAAGTCGCGCAGGAGTTGTGCGCCGCTGCGGTCGCGGCTCTTGGCCGCCGTGGTGAATCGCTCCTTCAGCGTGTCGTCCACGCGGAAGGTGAAAGTCGTTTCGCTCATGACCTGCCTCATGTGTTACATGCAGAGTGCATTTAAGCACAGGTCGTGGCCGTTGCAGATCGGCTTAGGAAAGGCCCGCAAGCTGGTCTTCAGACGAGTCTGCCGTCGCTTCACCGTATCCACCGTCTTCGGACGGAGGGCGTGCGACATGGCTCGCCGGCTTGACGGCAAATCGCGCCAACAGCGCACTTGCCGCGCTCTCGTGGGCACGCATCGACTCCACGCCATCGTGGTGGCGTGAAAGCCTCTCCGTCGCATAGGCGCGCACGATGTCGGAGAGGCGATAGCGCGCAAACACGCCTGCCGCCTCGCTGACGAGCAGGGAGTTCTCCACCAGGCCGACCAGTCCGTCCACCACCTGGCGCGGGCCGGTTTCATCGCATCCGGCCACCGCGATGGCTTGCTCCAGCGTGAAGGTGCACTTCAGCACCGACAAGCGGCAAAGCACGGTGCGTTCGGTATCCGAGAGCAGCTCGTAGCTCCAGTCGAGCGCGTGGCGCAGCGTCTGGTGGCGCGACGCGACACCGCGCGGCCCGTGTGCCGAGAGCATGAAGGAGCCGTCGAAGCACTCGGCCACGCCGTTCAGGCCCAGGCCTTCGACATGCGCCGCCGCGATTTCGATGGCCAGCGGGTTGCCGTCCAGGCGGCGGCACAGGTCGGCGACGAGGGCCAGGTCGCAGTCGCGCAGCTCGAAGCCTGCGGACGCGGCAGCCGCGCGCTCCTCGAACAGCACGACCGAGGTGCACTCCCTTGCCTGCCGGGTCGGCGCACCCGGCGCGGGCACGGCCAGCGAGGGCAGCCGACGCACGCATTCACCTTCGGCGCGCAGCGGCGCGCGGCTGGTGGCGAGCAGGCGCAGGCCCTCGGCGGCGCGCAGCCACATCGAGGCCAGCGAGGCCACCTCGTCGATGACATGCGCGCAGTTGTCCAGCACGACGAGCACGCGTCCTTCCGGAGGCGATTCCCACGGCGTGCACGGCAGCCCGGCCGGCGACGACGATCCGAGCGCGGCGGCCAGCGCCTGCTGCAAGTGCGAGGCATCGCTCACGGCGCTCAGGTCGACCCAGTGAACGCCATCGGGGAAGTCGCCCTCGAGCTCGCGGGCAAGCTCGAGCGCCACCGTGCTCTTGCCGACCCCTGCAGGGCCGGTGATGGTCAGCAGGCGGTGGTGTTGCAACTCGGCCTTCATTGCCGCGATGACACCCGATCGCCCGATGGTCCGGGTCAGGCGGGCAGGCAGCTGGGAACGCGGCGCCGGGACCGAGGCGCGGCCTGCCGACGAGTCATCGGCATGGCGATCCACTGCGCGACGAAGCAGTAGCCACGGCCCGGCACGTTGACGATGCAGCGCCGCTCGGGCTGGCCGTCGTCGTCGAGCGCCTTGCGAAGCGCGGAGACATGGACACGCAGGCCCGCTTCTTCGACGACGGTCGCGGGCCATACGCGGCCGATCAGCTCCTCCTTGCTGACCACCTTGCCCGCCTGCTCGATCAGCGCCATCAGGAGATCGAAGGCACGCGCGCCCAGTCGCACGGGCTGGTCGCCGTGGAGCAGGAGCTTGCGGCCGGGGACCACGGTGAACGGTCCGAACCCATACGACATCGACATGCTCTTTCTCCGAATCGATGCCTCATGATGGGTGCCCTGCGTGACCAGAACTTGTCTGCCGGGGGATGCCGTGTTTCAACTGACGCATGCGGCGTGCGGATCTGACACGCGTAAACTTTGCGTGCCCGGCCGCAGAGCCGCGCGCCGCGAGGCAACGTAGTGGAACGGGGACGCACCATGCAGGAGAGCACGGCCAGCGCAACTGCACATGTCCTGGTGGTGGACGACGATCCGTCGATCCGCCAGATGGTCGCCGACTTCCTGGGCGACTACGACTTCCGTGTGACAGCTGTCGCAACCGGACGCGAAATGGCCGAGATCCTGTCGCGTGAATCGGTCGACCTGCTCATCCTCGACCTGCGCCTGCCCGGCGAAGACGGCATGCAGATCGCACGCCGCCTGCGCGAGGAATCCGACCTGGCCATCATCATGATCACCGGCCGTCGCGAGGAGGCCGACCGGATCATGGCGCTGGAGCTCGGTGCCGACGACTACATGACCAAGCCCTTCTCGCCGCGCGAACTGCTGGCGCGGGTGCGTGCCCTGCTCAGGCGCTCGCACATGCAGCACGCCACCGCGCCCAGCCAGGCCGGCATACGCGCCTATCGCTTCTCCGGCTGGGAGCTCAACATCGGCCTGCGCAGGCTCATGGCGCCGACGGGGGCCGTGGTGGGCCTGTCCAACGGCGAGTTCAACCTGCTGCTGGCCTTTCTCGGGGCGCCGCAGCGCATCCTCTCGCGCGGCGAGCTGCTGGAGCTCTCGCACCTGCACGACGACGAGGTGTACGACCGCTCGATCGACGTGCAGGTGGGGCGCCTGCGCAAGAAGCTGAGCCTGGGCGGCAGCGAACCCTCCGAGCTGATCCGCACCGAAAGAGGCGCGGGCTACATGTTCACCTCACCGGTCGAGATCCAGCGCTGAGCGTTGCGCCGCCGCATTGCCTGCGGCCCGCAGGGCGCGCGCCAGGCTGAGGGCCAGCTCGCGCAGCGCCAGCGGCTTCCTCAGCACCTCCGTCACGCCGGCCTCGCGTGCGCGAACCGCCAGGTCCGAGCTCACGAAGCCGCTGACGAGCAGCTTCGGGATCTCGGGGCGGATCGCGTGGATCTCGCCGATCAGCGCCGATCCGGCCAGCCCAGGCATGCGTTCGTCGGCGATCACCGCGTCGAAGCGCTCCGGGTGCGCACGAAACGCCTCCAGCGCCTCCTTGCTCGAGGTGAAGGCGATGGGCGAATAGCCCAGGTCGGCGAGGTTCTCGGTCGCGAGCCGGACCAGGGGCACCTCGTCGTCCACCAGGAGAATGCGCTGCCGGTTGCCGAGCGGCACGTCGGGCATCTCTCCCTGCCGGCCTTCGAGGGCATCGCCCGTGCGCGGCAGGTAGACGGTGAACACGCTGCCCACGCCCGCCGTGCTCTCGACATCGACCCCGCCGCCCAGTTCGGTCACGATGCCGTGCACCAGCGACAGGCCCAGGCCGGTGCCGACGCCGACCTCCTTGGTGGTGAAGAAGGGGTCGAAGATGCGCTCCATGACCTCGCGGCCCATCCCGCAGCCGGTATCGGCCACCGCGAGCACGATGTATTCGCCGTCCCCGATGGTGCCGGTGGTGGCCACGTGCGCAGCGGCCAGCCGCACGACGCGCAGCGACACCGTCAGGGTGCCTTCAGGGCCCATCGCCTGCAGGGCGTTGGTGGCCAGGTTCATCAGCACCTGGTGGACCTGGGTCGGGTCGCCCAGCATCGCCGCCCGGCCGGCCTCGAGCCGGGCCTCGATCTTCACGCCCTCCGGCGCCTTCGCCTCGATGAGCTCGAGCGCCTCGCCCACCACCTCTTCCACGTGTACCGCGATGCGCTCGCCCACGCCGCTGCGGCTGAACGCCAGGATGCGGTCCACCAGGGCGCGACCGCGCTCGCCGGCGGCCATGATGCTGTCCACGTCGCGCCGCAGGCGGCTGCCCGAGGGCGCGTCGCGCAGGGCCATCTCCCCATAGCCGAGGATCGCCCCGAGGATGTTGTTGAAGTCGTGCGCGATGCCGCCGGCCAGCGTGCCCATCGCTTCCAGCCGCTGCGCCTGGCGAAGCTGCTGCTCGAGTCGCCGCATCTCCTGCTCGGCCTGCAGCCGCATTTCCTGGCGGGCGCGCAGCTCCTCTTCCGTGTGCTTGCGATCGGTGACGTCGCTGACCACGCCGTTGACGATGATGCGCCCGTCGTCCTGCCGCGTCGCGCGCATGCTGTCGCGCACCCAGCGCTCGGCGCCGTGCGGCTGCAGGATCCGGTATTCGGCATCCTCGCGCTCGCTCGCCCCCGAGGTGATGCGCTCGAGGCACGCGGCCAGCTCCGCGCGGTCCTGCGGGTGGACCACGTCGAGCCAGCGCTGCGGCGACTCCAGGAAGTGCTGCGGCGGCAGGCCCGCGATGCGCTCGACCACCGGCGAGTAATAGCGATAGGTGAACGCGCCCCCGGGCGCGATCTCGGCACTCCACAGGGCGTCGCTGACGGAGGCCATGAGCTGCTGCAGCTCTTCCTTGCGCAGCCGGGTGTTGATGGTCTCCGCGAGGCGCCCGATCTCGTCCTTCGACTCCATCGCGCTCGGGCGCGCGGACCAGTCGCCGGCGGCCACCAGCTCGGCCGTCTTGGCGAGCCGCCGCACCGGCCCCACGATGTACCAGTGGAAGACGAAGGCCAGCGCGACGGCCAGCAGTATCGCGACCAGGCCGGCCACGATGGCGCCCACGCGCGCCGCGCTCAGGCGGTCGCGCGCGCTGCCGAGGTCGGACTGCAGGCCCGCCTGCTGCCGGGCCGTCAGGTCCTCCAGCAGGCTCAGCATGTGCTGCGCCTGCGGCTGCGCCTCGGTGCGGAAGAGGTAGAGGTCGTGGTACGCGCGATCGCCGGTGACGGTGCCGACGATCTGCAGCGCGAGCTCGCTGATCTCGGCACGCCGCCTGGCGATCGTGTCGAAATGCTCGCGCTGCTCGCCCGTCAGGCCCGCGCGGCCGGAAGACAGGTCCTGCCACAAGGCCGCGTTGGTGGACAGCTGCGGTCCATAGGCCAGCTTGAAGTTCAGCTCGCCCGAGGACGCATAGGCCATCAGGTTGGTCACCATGGCATCGAACGAGGCCTGGAAGCCCACCAGGTCGGCCAGCAGCACGCGGTTGCTCGCGGTCGGCTCCCGATCCTTCTGGATGTCGATGACTTGCTCGAGCAGGCTGAGCACTTCCACCTTGCGTGGCTGCACCTCCATGCGCGCCAGGCGCAGGGCGGGGCGGTTCTTCAGCGGGTTGTCATGCAGGTCGAACAGGGTCTGCGGCAGCTTCACCCAGCTTTCGTAGGCGCTCGTGAGCTGGGCCACCTTTGCGGCGTCCTCCCTGCTCCAGGATCGTGACAGCGACTGCAAGGCAGAGAGGTTCTTCTCGAACTCGCGCTCGTGCGCCTGGAATTGCTCGATGTCCTGCACGTCGCCCAGCACGAGATAGCCGCGCAGATGCAGTTGCATGCGCAGCAGGTTCGCCTGGGCCTGCGTGGAGGTCAGCGAGGCCGGCAGCCGCACCTCGGCCAGCGTGATGCCCTTGGTGATCCTGCCGCCGGCCAGGAAGCCCGCTATGACGACCACGACCGTCACCCCTGCCAGCGCCGCGAAGGCCAGCATGAGCTTGGTGCCGATGCCGAAGCGCCTGAACATGATCGTCGCGCATCGCGCCTCAGAACTGCAGCGAGGCCCGATATGCGCGGCCCTGCTTGTCGCGCCCCAGGCGCAGCGTGATCTCCTCGAAGTCGACCACCGCCGCCTTGAGGGCCGCCGCCGGGCTCAGCTGCCCGCTGGTGGCCTCGGCCAGGTGGACATCGAGCGCCTGCCAATAGCTGAAGGTGCCGGGGATGCGGAGGTAGGGCAGCTGCAGCGGGCTGCCGAAGGTGTCGGCATAGGCGTGCAGGTAGTCGCGGATGTCGGCCTCGTCCCAGCCCAGCTTCAGGTAGTCGTCGATCGAGGCGGTGCCCTGCGGGGCCAGGAACTGGCTGGTGCGGCCGGGGTCGATGCCGTCCCAGCCGCGCGCCGCATAGACGAGCGACTTTTCCTTGCCCGCCATCAGGGCGAGCAGGTAGTAGGAGGCTTCCGGCGCCTTCGAGTAGCGCGAGATCACGCCGGCCCAGGATCCGCCGATGGTGTTGCCGACCTTGTTGACCGCGTTGGTCTTGATCCACTGGTGCCTGGGCTGGCTGTAGTACTCGTTGGTGCCGGGCATGGCAGCGGCGCCGATCCTGCCCTTGACGCGGCTGCCCTCCTGCTGCGCCAGCGCGCCCAGGTCGCCCCAGCTGAAGCTCAGCGCCGCGCGCCCGGACAGGAAGTGGTCCCAGCTCTTGCCCAGGTCCCAGCCCAGCATGTCGCGCGGGCCGAACTTGACCAGGTCGACGAAGACCTCGAGGGCACGGACGTGGGCGGGGCTGTCCACCAGCGGCTTCATCGACCGTGGATCGAACCAGTACAGCTTGGCGTTGTCCGGCCCGATCACGAAGGGCGCCGAGAACGACATGAAGTGGAACATGGCCTGCGCGCCGACCTTGAGCGCGAGCGTCAGTCCGTGGTCGGGCACGCCGTCGCCGTTCAGGTCCATGCCGTTGAAGTATTCGGCCACCGCCCGGAACTGCTCCCAGGTCTGCGGCACAGCCAGCGGATAGCCGTACTTCTGCCTGAAGGCGGCCTGGTGGCGCGGGTCCTCGAGCAGGTCGCGCCGGTAGTACATCACCTGCCCGTCGTGATCGTTGGCGACCATGTACTTCTTGCCGCCGTAGAGCAGCAGGCTGCGCGGCGCGGGCAGCACGTCCTCGATGTCCCACTTCGGGAAGCGCGGGTCGTTGTAGTGCTTGTCGTAGTCGATGATGAAGCCGCCCGCCACCAGCTCGCCCAGCCACCAGGCGCCAGCTATCGAGATGTCGTACTTGCCGCGGCGGTTGGTGACGTCGGAGATCAGGTTCGCGAAGTGCTCGTCGAGGGTCACTTCGACGATCTCGAGCTTCGCTCCGGTCGCGGCCTCGTATTCGGCCTTCAGTTCGTGGATGGGGCGGGCGATCGTGTTGCCGCCGGTCACGAGCACCGTCACGGTCTGGCCGGCGAACGGGCAGGCGCCGGGCTTGCACGGCGCGGCAACGCGCGGCACGGCCGTCTCACCGGGCTTGGCAACGACCGAGTCGGCTCCGTACTTGCTGGGCTGGCCGTGCGATGCCTGCACCAGCGCAAGCGTCGCGAGCACGGCCGCGCCGAGCAGGCTTGCAAGCGCGTTGGCGGTGCGTCGAATCCCTCTGGCCATGAAGCACTCCTTTGGCGGGCTCACAGGCCCAGCGAAGCCTTGTAGGCCTGTCGCTGGCGCTCGCGCCCCAGGCGCACCGTGATCTCCTCGAAGTCGACCGAGGTCGCCTTCAAGGCTTCCTCCGGACTCATCTGTCCGCGCACCGCCTCGTCGAGGTGGGCGTCGAGCGCGAGCCAGTAGCTGAAGGTGCCGGGGATGCGCAGGTAGGGCAGCAGCAGCTTGTTGTTGAAGTTCTCGAAGTAGGCCCTGCTGTAGTCGCGGATGTCCGCTTCGTTCCAGCCGAAGCGCAGGTAGTCCTCGAGCGCCGCGCTGCCCTGCGGCGGAAGGAAATGGCTGCGCCTTCCGGGGTCGACCCCGTCGGGGCCGCGGGCCGCATAGATGCGCGACTTGCCCGGACTGGCCATCAGCGCGAGCAGGTAGTAGGTCGCCTCCGGCACCTTCGAGTCCCGCGAGATCACGCCCGCCCACGATCCGCCGGTGACGTTGCCGACGCGATTGGGAAGGCCGGTCGTGACCCACCTGCCCTCGGGGATGCTGTAGTAGCTCGTCGTCCCCGGCAGGTGCGCGACACCGAGCTTGCCCTTGACGCTGCCTTTCTCCTGCGCAAGGCCGCCGAGATCACCCCAGGTGAAGGTCAGCGCGGCGCGGCCGGAGAGGAAGTAGTCCCAGCTTTGCGGCAGGTCCCAGTCGAGCATTTCGCGCGGGCCGTAGCGCACGAGCTCTTGCAGCACGGTGAGCGCCCGCACGTGGCCGGGGCTTGCGATCAGCGGCTGCATCGTGCGGGGGTCGAACCAGTACGCGTCGGGGTTGCCCGGGCCGATCACGAAGGGCGCCGAGAACGACATGAAGTGGAACATCCCTTGCGCGCGCACCTTGAGGTGCATCGACAGGCCGTGGTCCGGCACGCCGTCGCCGTTCAGGTCCTTGCCGTCGAAGTACTGCGCGATGTCGCGGAACTGGTCCCAGGTCTGCGGCACGCCGAGCGCATAGCCGTAGCGCTTGCGGAACGCGGCCTGGTGCACCGGATCGGCCAGCAGGTCGCGCCGGTAGTACATCACCTGGCCGTCGTGGTCATGCGCCACCATGTATTTCCTGCCGCCGTGCTCGAGCAGCCGGCGCGGCGCCGGCAGGACGTCGTGGATGTCCCACTTCGGGAAGCGCGGCTTGCCGTAGTACGCGTCATAGGGAATGATGAAGTTGCCCGACACCAGGTCTCCCAGCCACCAGGCGCCGGCCAGCGCGGCGTCGTACTTGCCGGTGTGGTTGGCGAGGTCGGCCAGGAAGAAGTCGAACACCTGCGCGAAGGGCACCTGCACGACCTCGAGCGTCGCGCCGGTGGCGGCCTCGTACTCGTCCTTGATCTCCAGCAGCGAAGTCCGGATCGGGCCGGTCGAGGTGATGATGCGCACCGTCTGCTGCGCATAGGGGCACTCCTGCGGCTGGCAGCGCGGGGCAACGCGCGGCGGCGCGGCGTTCGGGGCATCGGCTGCGGCCGCGGGCAAGGCGCCCAGGGCGCAAGCGAGCAAGGCGGCAGCGATGTCGGCAACGCGCGGCATGTCAGCTTCCCTGGCTTTCGCGGCCTTCGAGCGAGGCTTCCACCGCGGCCAGCAGTTCCTCGCGCGTGAACGGCTTGGGCAACACCTTGCGCACCCCGAGCTGGCGCGCCGCTTCGGCGGAGGCGCCGAGTCCGCGCCTGAAGCGCGCCGACACGACCAGGATCGGTGCCGAGTATTTCCTGGCCAGCGACTGGACCAGCTCCTCGCCGTCGCGCGGCAGCGGCACGTTGGCGATGACCAGGTCGGGCGACACCGTCGCAGCGGTGGCATCGCTGGCATCTGCATGCACGGCATAGCCGGCCTCGCCGAGCCAGCGCTCGAGCAGCTGCCGGATGAGATCGTCGGTCTCGACGACGAGGATGCAACCCTTGTCGAGCACGGGTCCTCCGATGTTGGCGCACTGGCGGCATGCGGTCGGTCTGTGCCGGTCGTCATCGGATTGAAGCAGTGCAGTGGTACGCCCATGTGTCCGACGGCGCTCGGTTTGTGTCACCTGACACATTCGGGGGTGCGGCTGACGTCGTGCTGCAATCTGCCGGAGCGAGTGTTGTCAGCCACGCGTCAGTCGCGCGGCCGATATTGATTGCATCGATCCACTCGTCATCATGGATGCCAGTCCTGCAGTGCATGTGATCGCGATCGACGACGATCCTTGCATACGCCAGATGATCGCCGACTACCTCGGCGACAACGACCTGCGCGTCACCACGCTCGACAGTGGCCAGGGCGTCGACGAGGCCGTGGAGCGGGAGGGCTGCGACCTGATGATCGTCGACCTCAAGCTGCCCGGCGAAGACGGCTTCATGATCGCTGGCCGGGTGCGCGACCGATGGGACCTGCCGATCATCATGCTCACGGGTCGCCAGGACGAGGCCGACCGGGTCATGGGGCTCGAACTCGGGGCCGACGACTACCTGACCAAGCCGTTTTCGCCGCGCGAGCTGCTCGCGCGCATCCGTGCCTTGCTGCGGCGCTATGAAGCCCGCAGGAAGCTCGCAGGCGGCAAGGGCAAGGTGCGCGCCTATCGCTTTGCCGGCTGGGAAGTCAACGCCAGGCTGCGCCAGGTGACCTCGCCGAGCGGCGAGGTCGTCGGCATGACCAACGGCCTGTTCAACCTGCTGATCGCCTTTCTGGGCGCGCCTCAGTGCGTGCTGTCGCGCGACCAGTTGCTGGAGCTCTCGCGTCTGGGCGAGGGCGAGGTGTATGACCGTGCCGTCGATGTGCAGGTGGGGCGGTTGCGGCGCAAGCTGCAGCCGGAAGGTGTTTGCGCACCTTTGATCCGCACTGAAAGGGGCATTGGGTACGTGTTTACCGAAGCGGTGGAGATGGTTCGGTGATTGCTTTCTCTGCGAGGCTTGCTCACTGCGTGAGAGCCCGCCGGGGCCGCCCGGCGGCGGGTCACTTTCTTGCTGGCACAAGAAAGTAACCAAAGAATGCCTTTCAAATACAACGCACATTTGGGCTTGGTCCGCCGACTCATCACACGGTTTCGACGAGCCGTTGGCCGCCCCGAAATGGCAGCGCTTGAGAGTGCGCTCTGGCAAGCCGTGCCTTCGGGGTCCGGCACTCAACCAGCGCTTCAGCGACGCACGCCAGCGTGCTCGCGCCGCTCGGTCGAGCTTGGACCGAGGACAGCGACCGGGGTGCTGGGTTCTTCGCTGTTCGTCGATCTCCGCTGTTCATTGAATCGGAGCGAAGACCGAGCCAGTCAGCTGTCATCGTCAAGCTCGACCGAGCCCCGCGAGACGCTGACGTGCCCGGAAGCGCTGGTTGAGTGCCGGACCCCGAAGGCAGGGCTTGCCAGAGCGCACTCTCAAGCGCTGCCATTTCGGGCGGCCAAGGGCGGCTGGTCGAAACTGTGGTGATGAGTTGGCGGACCAAGCCCAAATGTGCGTTGTGCATTCAAGAGGCATTCTTTGGTTACTTTCTGTGTGCCAGCAAGAAAAAGTGACCCGCCGCCGGGCGGCCCCGGCGGGCTCTCACGCAGTGAGCAAGCCTCCCAGAGAAAGCGAGATGAGAGGATGCCATCCCATTGCAATTGTTCCGCCAAGAGCATCAGAGCATTCACCGACGAAGCATTGATGCAACCCCACGCGAAACCTACATTTCTTTTCATGAACAGACCATAGGACCCGTAAGCGCCTGGAGATCGTCATGAAGCTCACCGCCTTCGCCTCGCACCTGACCGAATTGACTGCCGCCCTCGCCGTCGCCGCTGCGGCGGTCCTCATCGCATTGCCGGTGCAGGCCCAGACGATCAAGGCCGGCGAACTCGATCTCGCACGGGCGGAGCGCTTCGGGCTGACCCTGCCTTACCACGCGGGGCAGCGCAGCGCGGCCGATGTGGAGCGAGCGAAGGCAAGCCAGGACGCCGAACTGCAGCGCGCCCGTGCGGCCGGGGAAGTTCCGGCTTTCAGGGCCGAGAGCTACGGCTTGACGCTGCCGCAGCGGTCCGTTGCATGGACGCAGCAATCCGGCAGCTGAGCCCCGCGCAGCGACAGAGGCGAGCCCCATGCTGAAGCGGCTTGCCCTGATCCTCTCCGTGCTGCTGGTGCTGGCCGGCTGCTCCGGTGCGCACTACCTCATCAACCCCCGCCTCGAGGAAGACAAGTACGACACCGGCTACTCGATGCGCAACCTCAAGACTCGAGGCAACTCGGACAGCCTGCTCGTGACGGTGGCGATTTCGGGTGGCGGCTATCGCGCGGCGGCGCTCGGCTTCGGGGTGCTCGAAGCGCTGCGCGACACCACCGTGCATTGGGAAGGGGGAGACCGCCGCATGCTCGACGAGATCGACATCCTGAACGGCATCTCCGGCGGCAGCCTCGTCGCCAGCTACTACGCGCTGCACCGGGAGGACAGCTTCGCCCGCTTCGAGAGCGAGGTGCTCGAGTACGACATGCAGTCCGCCCTCCTCGCCCGGGGCCTCTCGCCCCGCGGCCTGTGGCGGCAGGGCGCTGCCCGTTTCGGCCGCGGGGACATCCTGGCCGAACTGCTCGACGAGCAGGTCTTCCACGGCAAGACCTTTGGCGACATCGAGCATCGCCGGCCCCTGGTCAGGGTCAACGCGACCGACATGGAATACGGCGGCCGCTTCGAATTCACGCAGGACCAGTTCGACCACATCTGCTCGGACCTCGACCGCTTTCCGATCAGCCGCGCGGTCGCTGCATCGATGGCCGTGCCGCTGGTGTTCTCTCCCGTCACGCTGTGGAACCATCGCGACGCTTGCCCGGTCATCAACCAGAAGCTCGGCGTGCCGAGCCTGGCCGCCGAGAGCCGCTACATCCACCTGCTCGACGGGGGCCTTGCCGACAACACCGGCGTGCAGAACTCGCTGGAGCTGGTCGCGGTGCGCGGGGGCATCGTCGAAGTGGCTCGCTCGCAGAGCCTGTCGGGCATCCGCAAGAACGTCTTCGTGATCGTCAATGCCCAGGTGCGTCGCAAGCTCGATGAAGACGCGCGGCCGGACACGCCGGGGCTCGTGCGCCAGATGCGTTCGGTGGTGGACATCCCGGTCGACCGCTATTCCGCCGGCAGCATCGAGCAACTCAAGCGCGAAGTGCTGCGCTGGCGCGCCCAGCTCTATTTCGCCTCGGACGAACAACTCGGCGATATCGTGTCGCGCGACGCGGACTTCTACGTGATCGAAGTGAGCCTGGTCGCTCCGCCGGATGGACTGGAAGCGCCACGGCTGTCTGAATCGTGGACTTCGCTGCGCATCTCGAAGGAAGACTCCCGCCTGCTGCAGCGCTATGCCCGCGACGCGCTGGCAGGCAGCAAGGAGTGGCAGCGGCTCCTGGGCGACCTGAAGAACGACCCGATCGTCTCGGCTCGCCAAGAAGCGCATTGAGCGCCGGCCGGGAGGCCCGGCTTGCCCAAGGAGGAGGGGATCCACGAGAATTTCCCTCTCCCGGCGCCTGGAGCGCGCATGAAACTGTCGGCCTCGCGGCGTTCATCGCCCACCACGCCCGACCCGGTGCCGCTGCCCCGGATGGCGGCGGCGGGGCCGTTGCTGGCGCCGCTGCTTGCGCTGGTGCTGGCGTGCTCGTTCTTCGCGACGCAGACGGACCGGTTCCTGTCGCTGCAGAACTTCTCGCTCATCCTGCAGCAGGTGATGGTGGTCGGCGTCATCGCCATCGGCCAGACGCTGGTCATCCTCACCGCCGGCATCGACCTGTCCTGCGGCATGGTGATGGCCTTCGGCAGCATCGTGATGAGCAAGCTGGCGGTGGCGGGTGGAATGAACGCCTGGCTCGCGATCCTGTGCGGGTTTGCCGCCACGGTCGCATTCGGCCTGGCGAACGGCCTGCTCGTGACGCTGATGCGGCTGCCGTCCTTCATCGTCACGCTGGGCACGATGAACATCGCGTTCGCGCTCACGCAGCTGTACTCCGGATCGCAGACGGTCACCGAGGTGCCACCGGAGCTGACCTTCCTGGGCAATACCTTCCTGCTCGGCGACGCCCCCATCGCCTACGGCACCGTGCTGATGCTGGCCTTGTATGTCGCCGCGTGGTGGGCACTGAGCAATACCGCGCCCGGGCGGCACGTCTATGCCGTGGGCGACGATCCCGAGGCAGCACGCCTTGCCGGCATTCCCACCCGGGGCGTGCTGCTCGGCGTCTACGGCGTTGCCGGGCTGATGTATGGCATCGCTTCCCTGCTGGCGGTGGCCCGCACGGGCGTCGGCGATTCGCAGGCGGGGCAGACCGAGGCGCTGGACGCGATCACCGCCGTGGTGCTGGGAGGCACCAGCCTGTTCGGCGGGCGCGGTGTCGTGCTGGGCACGCTGGTCGGCGCGCTGATCGTGGGCGTGTTCCGCAACGGCCTGACGCTGATGGGCGTCTCGTCCATCTACCAGATCCTGATCACGGGCATCCTGGTGATCCTGGCCGTTTCCGTGGACAGCCTTTCCCGCCGCAAGGGATCGCGGAAATGACCGGGCAAGCTGTCACGCCAGCAGGCGAGGCGGGGACGCCTGTCCTCGAGGCGCGAGGCCTCGTCAAGCGCTACGGCCGGGTCACTGCGCTCGACGGTGTCGACTTCGAGCTGCGCGCCGGCGAGATCCTCGCCGTGATCGGCGACAACGGCGCCGGCAAATCGTCATTGATCATGGCGCTTGTCCGGCGCGATGATCCCCGATGACGGCGAGCTTCGGCTGGACGGCAGGCCGGTGCGCTTTCGCAGTCCGATCGACGCGCGCCGCCATGGCATCGAAACGGTCTATCAGGGCTTGGCGGTCGTGCCGGCAATGACGATTGCCGAGAATCTGTTCCTCGGGCGCGAAATCATCAAGCCGGGCCTGCTGGGCCGCCTGTTTCGCATTCTCGACAAGGACAAGATGCTCGAGCGGTCGAAGGAGCACATGGGGAGTCTCGGGATCGGCGTGCGCTCGATGAGGCAGGCGGTCGAGACGCTTTCCGGCGGCCAGCGCCAGGGCGTCGCGGTGGCTCGCAGCGCCGCCTTCGCGCGCCACGTCGTGATCATGGACGAGCCGACCGCCTCGCTCGGGGTGAAGGAGGGCAACATGGTCCTGGAGCTGATTCGAAGCGTGCGCGACAGGGGCCTGGCGGTCATCCTGATCAGCCACGACATGCCGCACGTGTTCGAGATCGCCGATCGTGTCCACATCCAGCGCCTGGGCAAGCGCGCGGCCGTGGTCGACCCGAAGCGCATCAGCATGTCCGATACCGTTGCCGTCATGACCGGCGCCAAGCGCGCCGAGGAGCTGCCGGCCGAGGTGCTTGCCCATTGATGCGCATGGGGTGATCGTGCGCCAAACCTGGAGCGTCTCATGCGTGAAATCCGCAGAACGAGATCTCTGCGTCCGCCTGAACTGCCACCTCTGCTTGCCGCCGGCGCATGCGCCGCCGCGCCGACGCGCCCGTGATCGGCCTGATCACCAAGACCGAGACCAATCCCTTCTTCGTGGCGATGAAGGAAGGTGCCTCCGCCGAGGCCAGCGCCAAGGGCGCCAAGCTGCTCACGGCCGCGGGCAAGAACGTGACCGACAACGCCAGCCAGGTCACGGCGGTCGAGAACATGGTCGCCGCCGGCGCCAAGACCATCCTGATCGTCCCCAGCGACACCAAGGCGATCGTGCCGGCGCTGCGCAAGGCGCGCGAGAAGGGCGTGCTCATCATCGCGCTCGATACCGCGACCGATCCGATGGACGCGGCCGATGCGCTGTTCGCCACCGACAACTACCAGGCCGGGGTGCTCATCGGCCAGTACGCCAAGGCCGCCCTCGGCAGCAGGAAGCCGGTGGTCGCGACGCTCGACCTGGTGCCCGGCTACTCGGTGGGCACGCCGCGCCACAACGGCTTCCTGCGCGGCTTCGGGGTGAACGCGCCCGATGCCAAGAGCGCCGAGCTCGGCAAGGATCCGGTCGTCGTCTGCATGGCCGACAGCTTCGGCGACCAGGCCAAGGGCCAGACCGCGATGGAGAACTGCCTCCAGAAGAACCCCGACATCAACCTCGTCTACACCGTCAACGAGCCGGCCGCCGCCGGCGCCTTCAACGCGCTGAAGAAGGCCGGCAAGGACAAGGGCGTGACCATCGTCTCGGTCGACGGCGGCTGCGAAGGCGTGAGGAACGTCGCCACCGGCATGATCGCCGCCACCTCGCAGCAATACCCGCTCGAAGATGGGCGCGATGGGCGTCGCCGCGGGGGTCGAGTACGCCCGGACGGGCAAGAAGCCGAGTGGCTACACCGACACGGGCGTCTCGTTGATCGCCGACAAGACGGTCGCGGGCATCGACAGCAAGGATGTGAAGACCGGCACCGCGCTGTGCTGGGGCAAGAAATGAATGTGGTCCCCGGGCACCCATGATGATGCGGCTGCTGCGCTTCTCTGCCACCAGGATCGCACTCGTCTACATCGCGCTCGGGGTGCTGGCGCTTGCCCTGCTGGCGGTGCCGATGTGGTTCGCGTGGCGCGCGAACCTGACGACGTCCAGGGCCTATGTCGAGGGCGAGCAGGTCCAGAGGCTGGTCGAGCTGTTCGGCAGGGAAGGGGCCAAGGGGCTTGTGGCCGACATTGCCGCGCGAGCGGCGAGCCTGCCGCGCGACGAGATCGTGGTCCTCGCCGATCCCTCGAAGACGCGGCTCGCCGGCAATCTCCCGGCCTGGCCGGTGCAGGTACCCGACCCGCCCGGCGCCTACGGCCTGGTGATCGAGGTCGGCGGCGGGGCGACGATGCGCATCGTCGGCTCGCACGTGGTGCTGCCGGGCGGATATCACCTCCTGCTGGGCCGCGAGAGTGTCCTCTTCCAGGGCTTCATCGAGCGCTTCTGGTACGCGATCGCGGGTGCGGCCGGCATCGTGCTGGTGCTGGGTGCGGCGATCGGGTGGATGGTCCGGCGCGAAGCCGCAGGCGTGGCGGCCCAGCTCGCGCGCGCCAGTGAATCCGTGCAAGTCTCCGAAGAGCGCCAGGCCCGTGCGATGGAGGCTTCCGACGCGGGCTACGGGGATTGGAACGTCCTCACCGGCGAGATGTTCCTGTCAAGGCGAATGGAGGAACTGCTCGGATTCCCGCCCGACGCCCGGTTCACGGATCGCGCGGACTTCATGGCCCGCATACCGATCCATCCGGACGACCGCAGGCTCGTCGGCAAGGTGATCGCGGCGACGCTCGAGGGTGGGGCGGATCGCTACGAAGTCGAGTATCGGCTCGTGCTGCCCACAGGCGAGACGCGCTGGGTGCACGCGCTGGGCAAGTTGTTCCGCGACCAGGCAGGACGCCCGGTGCGGATGGCCGAGACCTTGACCGACGTCACCGACCAGAAGCTTGCGCAGGATGCGCTGCGCGAGAGCGAGGCGCGCTTTCGAAGCCTGACCGAGCTTTCGTCGGACTGGTACTGGAGGCAGGACGAGAACCTGCGCTTCACGTACTTGTCGAGCCAGGCCCGCGACCTGACCGGCTACACCGGTGAATCCTCGTATGGCAAGACCCGCTGGGAACTCATCAACATGACCCCGCTCACATGCACCTGGCCCGAGCACCAGGCCGTGCTGGCAGCGCGCCAGCCGTTTCGCGATCTCGAATGCCGCAGGATCGGGGAAGACGGCCGCGCACGCTATCTCAGCATGAGCGGCGCGCCGATCTTCGACGAGCAGGGCCGCTTCCAGGGCTACCACGGCATCGGTCGCAACATCACCGAGCGCAAGCGCATCGAGGAGGAGCTGCGCGCGCGCCAGGAGATGCTCGACCTGGCGCAGAAGGCCGCACGGGCGGCGGCCTTCGACTGGCCCATCGGCCTGGGCGTGGAGCGAACCCGCGGCTCGCCGGATCTCGGGGCGATGTGCGGACTGGCGCCGGATGCCTACGACGGGACCTACGGCGCATGGAAGAAGCTGGTGTCCCCGGAAGACTGGCCAGCCGTGAATGCCGCGATCACGCGCGCCCGCGAGACCGGCGAGATCGATGCCGAATATCGCGTCGTCCGCCCGGACGATGCCGTGCAGTGGCTGCAGATGAAGGGCCGGATGTCGCTCGATGACCAGGGACGGCCCGCGCGCATGGTGGGTTTCATGCTCGACGTGACCGAGCGGCACCAGGCCGAGCAGGAACTGCGGCGACTGGAGCAGCAGCTTCGCCAGGCGCAGCGGCTCGAGGCGATGGGCACGCTCGCGGGTGGCATCGCGCACGACTTCAACAACATCCTCGGCGCGATCCTGGGCTACGGCGAGCGGGCGTTGCGCGGCGCGGCCAAGGACAGCCGGCTGCGGCACGACCTCGACAGCATCATGACCGCGGGCGAGCGCGGCCGCTCGCTGGTGGAGCAGATCCTCACGTTCAGCCGCAGCAGCGCAAACGAGCGGGTTGCGGTGCACGTGGAGCAGGTCGTCAGTGAAGCGCTGGATCACCTTGCGGCCAAGCTGCCCCCGCGCGTGATGGTCGAGCCGCAGCTGCGCGCGGGCCGCGCTGCGGTGCAGGGCGATCCGACCCAGGTGCACCAGGTGCTCATGAACCTCGCGACGAATGCCTTCCAGGCGATGCCTTCGGGCGGCACGGTGCGCGTGCGGGTCGAGCTCGTGCAGCTCGACGAGCCGCGTGTCATGAGCACCGGCACGGTCAAGCCCGGGGAATTCGTGGTGATCGAGGTGGCCGATTCCGGCAGCGGCATCGCGCCGGACATCCTCGAGCGGATCTTCGATCCGTTCTTCACGACCAAGGAGGTCGGTGTCGGCACAGGGCTCGGCTTGTCTCTCGTGCATGGCATCGTTACCGAGCTCGGAGGTGCGATCGACGTGGCGAGCAGGCCCGGCGCGGGGAGCGTCTTCACGGTGTACCTGCCGCGTGCAGGGGACGCGGCCGTTGCCGGCGAGGCCGAGATGCCCGATGTGCCGCGCGGCAATCGCGAGCGGGTCCTGGTCGTGGACGACGAAGAGTCGCTGATGCGAATCGCCACCGAGACGCTCGAGGACCTGGGCTACCGCCCGATGGGCTTCGTCTCGAGCTCGGCCGCGCTGGAGGCGTTCCATGCCGACCCGCAGGGCTTCGATGCCGTGATCACCGACGAGCGCATGCCCGGCATGACGGGCTCGGCGCTGATCCGCGAGATCCGCGCCAGGCGTGCCGGCATTCCGACGATCCTGATGAGTGGGTTCATGGCGCTGTCGAGCGCTCGCGAGGTGGCGGCCGACGAAGTGCTGAAGAAGCCGCTCTCGGGGCGCGAGTTGGCGGCGAGCCTCGCACGCGTGCTGGATCGGGCGCGGGCTGGTGCCCACTCCCACTAAGAGGCTGCTTAATGAGCGCTTTCTGTTGTGCTTGTGGCCTCGCGCGGCAGCCCGCGGGTCGCGCCCCCGCAGGCGGTCACTTTCTTGCCGGCACAAGAAAGTAACCAAAGAATGCCTTTCAAATACAACGCACATTAGGGCTTGGTCCGCCGACTCATCACACGGTTTCGACCGAGCCGTTGGCCGCCCCGAAATGGCAGCGCTTGAGAGTGCGCTCTGGCAAGCCGTGCCTTCGGGGTCCGGCACTCAACCAGCGCTTGCGGGCACGTCAGCGGCTCGCGGGGCTCGGTCGAGTTGGATCGTTGCTGGCTGTCTTGCTCCGATATCGAAGCGAACAGCGGAGATCAACGAACAGCGAAGAACCGACACCCGGGTCGCTGTCCTCGGTCAAGATCAACCGAGCGGCGCGACACACTTGCGTGTCCTGAAGCGCTGGTTGAGTGCCGGACCCCGAAGGCACGGCTTGCCAGAGCGCACTCTCAAGCGCTGCCATTTCGGGGCGTCGCTGGGCTCGATGGAAACCGTGTGATGACGTCGGCGGCCCAAGCCCAAATGTGCGTTGTATTCAAAAGGCATTCTTTGGTTACTTTCTTGTGCCAGCAAGAAAGTGACCCGCCGCCGGGCGGCCCCGGCGGGCTCTCACGCAGTGAGCAAGCCTCGCAGAGACGCAAAAACTACGGCTCTCACGCAGTGAGCAAGCCTCGCAGAGAAGGGCACGAAAGCCCTTCTTTCAAACACCCTTCCAACCCCGTCCACACTGTCATCCGAAGCATGACCACCGGAGACCCCCCATGACCGCAGCCCAACTCTTCGTGAAGTGTCTCGAGAACGAAAACGTCGAGTACATCTTCGGCATCCCGGGCGAAGAGAACATCGCCATCATGGATGCCCTGCTCGAGAGCCCCATCCGCTTCGTGACCACGCACCACGAGCAGGGCGCGGCGTTCATGGCCGACGTCTACGGCCGGCTGACGGGGCGGGCCGGGGTCTGCATGGCAACGCTGGGGCCGGGGGCGGCCAACCTGATCACCGGCGTGGCCGATGCCAACATGGACCGCGCGCCCATCGTCGCCATCGCCGGCCAGGGCGCCACGACACGGCTGCACAAGGAAAGCCACCAGATCCTCGATCTCGTCAACCTGTTCCGGCCGATCACCAAGTACGCCGCGCAGATCCTGGAGCCGGAGATCGTTCCGGAAATCGTGCGCAAGGCGTTCAAGGTCGCGCAGACCGAGAAGCCCGGGGGGGCGTTCATCGACTTCCCCGAGAACGTCGCCGACATGTCGGTAGAGAAGCAGCCGATTCGCGTGCAGACGGCCTATACCTCGGTTGCGCCCCAGCACAAGCTCGAGCAGGCCGCGAAGCTGTTGTCCGAGGCCAGGTTCCCAGTGATCCTGGCCGGCAACGGCGTGGTCCGCCAAGGTGCATCGAATGCCCTGGTGGCGTTTGCCGGGCAGCTTCGCATTCCGGTCGCGAACACCTTCATGGCCAAGGGGGTGATGCCGTTTTCCAACGAGCTGTCGCTCGGCACGATCGGCATGAAGGCGCGCGACCTGCCGTGGTTCGCGTTCGAGCAGGCCGACGTGGTCGCATGCATAGGCTACGACATGGTCGAGTACCACCCCGACATGTGGAACCCGAACGGCGACAAGACCATCATCCACATCGACGCGCTGCCGGCGGAGGTCGATGAGCACTACATCGTCGCCACGGGGGTGCTCGGAGACATCACGGCTTCGTTGCAGGCCATCGGATCGCAAGCCAGGCCGCAAGCGGAGATTCCCTTTGCGGCCGTCCGGCGCGCCATCGTCGAGGATCGCCGCGCGTTCGCCGATGACACGGGCTTTCCGGTCAAGCCGCAGAAGATCGTGTGGGACTTGCGCGAGGTGCTGGGCCCGGACGACATCGCGATCTCGGACGTCGGAGCCCACAAGATGTGGATGTCGCGCATGTACCGCGCCGAGCGGCCGAACACCTGCATCATCTCCAACGGCTTTGCGGCAATGGGGATCGCGGTGCCCGGCGCGATCGCGGCCAAGCTGGCCTACCCCGATCGCAAGGTCGTGGCCGTCACGGGCGACGCGGGCTTCATGATGAACTCGCAGGAGATCGAGACCGCCCTGCGAATGAAGACGCCGATCGTGGTGCTGATCTGGAACGACGCCGAGTACGGCCTCATCACCTGGCACCAGTTGCGCCACTACGGGCGGCCCAGCCACATCGCGTTCAGGAATCCGGACTTCGTGAAATACGCGGAGAGCTTCGGCGCCAAGGGCTACCGCGTGGAGCGGGCCGACGAGCTGATCCCCACGCTGCGCCGCGCCCTGGCCGACGACACCGTCGTCCTGGTCGACTGCCCGGTGGACTACGCCGAGAACATGCTGCTGACGGCGCGCCTGAACGAGATGAAGTCTCCCATCTGATACGACGGAGGTCCGGATCATGAGCGAGCACTACCCCATGCTTCTTGCACGCGACACCGAGGCGACCGGCCGTCTCGACGTGCGGGCGCCGTTTGACGGCCAGGTGATCGGCAGCGTCGACCAGGGTGGCGCCGCCGCGGTCGAAGCGGCCCTGGATACCGCATACCGGCTTTTTCGGGACCGCGATCGCTGGTTGGCCCCGGCCGAGCGAATTGCCGTGCTGCGCCGGACCGCCGGGCTGATGGAGGATCGCGCGCGAATGGCTGGCGATCGAGGCGGCACGCGAGGGTGGCAAGCCGCTGCCCGACTCGCGCGTCGAAGTGGCACGGGCCATCGACGGCGTGCACAACTGCGCCGAGCTGCTGCGCTCGGAAGGTGGTCATGTGATCCCGATGAACGTGAACGCGGCATCGGCCAATCGCGTGGCCTTCACGCAGCGCGAACCCATCGGCGTGGTCGTGGCGGTGAGCGCCTTCAACCATCCGCTCAACCTGATCGTGCACCAGGTCGGCCCGGCCATCGCGGCGGGTTGTCCCGTCATCGTCAAGCCGGCGGGCGACACGCCGCTCTCGTGCATGCGCTTCGTCAGGCTCTTGCGCGAGGCCGGCCTGCCCGCCGAGTGGTGCCAGGCGCTCGTGACCGAGAGCAACGAGGTCTCGAGCGCATTGGCTTGCGACGCTCGTGTCGGCTTCTTCAGCTTCATCGGAAGCGCCCGGGTCGGCTGGATGCTCAGGTCGAAGCTGGCGCCGGGTGCGCGCTGCGCGCTGGAACACGGGGGCGCTGCGCCAGTGATCGTCGCCGGCGATGCAGACCTCGCCATGGCGAGCGCAAAGCTTGCCAAGGGCGGCTTCTACCATGCCGGCCAGGTGTGCGTGTCGGTCCAGCGAGTCTTTGCGCACCGCTCGATCGCCCGGCGCCTGGCCGAGTCCCTTGCGGAAGAGGCCAAGCGCCTCAGGGTGGGCGACCCGACGCTGCCAGACACCGATGTCGGACCGCTGATCAGGTCGGCGGAAGTGCAGCGGGTGGACGATTGGGTTCGCGAGGCGCAGGACGCGGGCGCGGAGGTCCTGTGCGGCGGGCGCACGCTCACGAGCTCATGCTATGAGCCCACGGTCCTGTGGGAGCCGCCCGACAAGGTGCGGATCAGTCGCGAGGAAGTGTTCGGCCCGGTCATCTGCGTCTACGCCTATGACGAGCTGGACGATGCGATCGCTCGGGCGAACGCGCTGCCGGTGGCGTTCCAGGCGGCGGTGTTCACGCGCGACCTCGAGCTCGCGATGCGAGCCTATGCGAGGCTCGATGCTTCGGCGGTGATGGTCAACGACCACACGGCATTTCGCGTCGACTGGATGCCCTTTGCCGGCCTCAGGGAGTCGGGACTCGGCGTGGGCGGCATTCCGTACACATTCCGGGAGATGCAGATCGACAAGATGTTCGTGGGAGGTCTTTAGGATCGTCAGCCGAACAGCGCAGGACGAAGAGTCCTGAGAGCCTTGTTTCACTTCGACAAATATCGCCGCGGCGATTATTGCGGTCGCGACAAAGCGGCTTTCATCGAGATGGGCTGTTTCGGGCCCACCGGCCGACCTAGATTGAAGACAGGAGCACTTCACTAGGAGACGATCATGGCCACCAAGTTTGCCGATTCGCAATCTCTTCGATTCGAGATCCGCTTCCTGTCGCTGTTCAAGGAAGGTCGCGGCTTCTCGTTCCCATGCAATGCCGATGGCGCCGTCAACATGGACGAGTTGTCGGAGCGCGCTCGATCCAACTATTTGTTTGCCCGTGCCATGGTGGGGCGTGAGTACGCAACGCCGAGCATCGGTGTCCACTAGCGCGCTCAGGCAGATCACATCGTGACCCACATCCCCACCGTGAACCCCACCCTGGCCACCGGCTGGCCCCAGAGGCGCCTGAATCACGGCCAGGCGCTCTGGCTCAAGGCCTCGCTGCTCGTCAGCTTCCTGGCCGCCTCCACCGCGCCTTCGCCGCTGTATGCGCTCTACCGTGAGGCCTGGGGCTTTTCGGCGCTGACGCTGACGGTGATCTTTTCCAGCTATGCGTTCGCGCTGCTGGGGGCGCTGCTGGTCTTCGGCGCGCTGTCCGACCACCGCGGACGCCGCGAGGTGATCCTGGTCGCCCTGGTGCTCGAGTTCGCCGCGACGCTGCTGTTCTGGCGCGCGGATTCGGTGGCGTGGCTGCTCTCGGCGCGCATCCTGCAGGGCATTGCGACCGGCATCGCCACTGGCGCGTTGAGCGCGGGCCTGCTCGACCTGCATCGCGAGCGCGGCCCGCTCGTCAATGGCGTGGCGCCGATGATCGGCATGGCGGCCGGGGCCTTCGGAGCCAGCCTGCTGGTGCAGTTCACGCCCACGCCGACGCGCCTCGTATTCGACCTGCTGATGCTCGTCTTCGTGCTGCAGATGCTCGCGGTGCTGTACCTGCCCGAGACCGTCGAGCGGCGGCCGGGGGCGTGGCGCTCGCTCAGGCCCCGCATCGCCATTCCATTGCGGGCCCGTGGGACGCTGTGGCAAGTGCTGCCCGTCAACACGGCGCAATGGGCCCTCGGCGGCTTCTATCTCTCGCTCGGGCCGACGCTCGCGAAGATCGTCACCGGCAACGACTCGCCGATGGTGGGCGGCGCGCTCATCACGGTGATGGTGCTGAGCAGCGCGGCTGCCATCCTGACCGTCCGCCTGTGGCCGCCGCGCAGGGCACTTGCCTTTGGCGCGGCTGGATTGACGCTGGGCCTGGGCATCAGCCTGGCCGGCATGCACCTGCACTCGGGCGCCGCCTTCTTCATCGGCACCGCGATCGCGGGGCTCGGCTTCGGTGCCGCCTTCAACGGATCGTTGCGCAGCCTTGCGTCGCTGGCCGAGGCGCGGGAACGCGCCGGGCTGATGGCCGGCTTCTACGTGCTCAGCTACGTGGCCTTCAGCGTGCCGGCGATCGGCGCAGGCCTGAGCACAGGGCTGTTCGGCCTGCATGCGACGGCGCTGGGCCTGGGCACCATGCTGGCGCTCATGGCCGCGACGGCCTTGCTGATGATGAGCCGCCGGGTCGCCGCTGTCGCATAGAAGCGGAGATCAGGCCGGCTGGCCTGGCCTGCGCAGGTCAGGTTGCCACGGATGACGATCCCGACGCTTAGGGGTAGCATCCTTGCGCCCCTCCGCTGCGCCGAAGTTCAAGTGTCATCCGCTGCCCGAGAGGCGTTGCATCATCAGTGATGCGTGCCCGACAGGCGCCGTTCACCTCTCGGGCAGATGACTCCTGCCATAACCAAATGAGAGGCAAGCAGCACTTCGGCTACCCGTATTGCCACCAGGGCAACATCCCCGACGCCGAGTTCGGCTGGGGCAAGTCCTGCGATGAATACGCGAAGCCTGCCGCGCTGCTCGGGCCGCACGCCGGTTCGCTCGGCCTGAAGTTCTACACCGGCAAGATGTTCCCGGCGAAGTACCAGGGCGCGATGTTCATCGCCCGCCACGGCCCGTGGAACCGCACGAAGAAGTACGCCGACGTGCTCGTCGCATGGCCGGACGGCAAGGGCGGCGCGAAGATCGAGCCGTTCATGACCGGTTTCGTCGAGAACAACGCCTACCTCGGCCGGCCGGTGGACTTCCTCGTGATGAAGGACGGCTCGCTGCTTGTCAGCGACGACCACGCTGGCGCGATCTACCGCATCAGCTACGGCGGGAAGTGAGGTGAAGGCCTGGCGACGCATCGCGGCCGCGGCCGCACTGGCGTCGCTCGCGGTGGCGGCGGCCTCGCCTGCGTACGCGCAGGCGAAGAAGCCCGCCGCCGGCGCAAGCGCCGCCTCGGCCGCCGGTGCTGCCGGTGCTGCCGGCGCCGCCGCCTACGCGGAGCGCTTTCGCGCCGTCTGCGCTGCCTGCCACGGCGCCAACGGCCGCAGCGACATGCCCGGCGTACCCGTACTGGCGGGCCAGCCCTCGCTCTACACGATCACGCAGCTCTTTCTGTTCCGCGAGGGCCGTCGCAACAACGAGGCGATGGTCGCGCTGGCCAAGCCGATGAAGGACGCGGACCTGCGCGGCTTCTCCGACTACATCGGCACGCTGCCGCCGGTGCCCGCGCCGGCGCCCGCCGCCGCCCCCGACGCGGCGCGCATGAGCAAGGGCAAGGCCCTCGCGCAGCAGCACAAGTGCACGTCCTGCCATGGCGACGACCTGGCCGGCGGCCAACAGGTGCCGCGCATCGGTGGCCAGAAGGAGGACTACGTGCGCCTGACGCTGCGGGGCTTCAAGTCGGGCGACCGGCCGGGCTACACGCGCGCGATGACCGAGGCCTTGAGCCAGGTGCCGGTGGAGGACCTGGACCTCCTGGCCTACTACGTCGCGAACTTCACCGGCAAGTAGCGGGCCGCGTGGTCGTCAGGTCGTCGGTCCCGGCGTACGCGCAACATTCATCAGCCAGCACACCATCGCGAAGTAGCCGACCAGCGTGAGCAGTTCCACGAGCACCGGCTCATTCCACTGTCGAGCGGCGGCGGAGTAGCTCGTGTCGCTCAGGCGGTGTTGGGTGATGAGTTCGCGGGCGACGGTGCGAGCGAGTGCGAGGTCGCTGCGCAGGTCGGGCGGCGAGGGCTCCCCGGCGTCCAGGGCCGCCAGTGCCGAGGCCGGTACACCGGCGGCCTTGGCCAGCGGCAGGTGCATGTCCCACTCGAACACATTGGAAAGCTCGCGCGCGACGACCAGGATGGTCCATTCGCGCAGCGCCGCGTCGAGCGTGCCCTCGTAGCGCAGGGTCTCGCCGACCTTCGCCACCGCGCGCAACAGCGGCGGGCGATGCAGCAGGGGCCGGAAGGGGCCGTACACGCCGCGGCGAGGTCCGTTGATCAGTTCATCGGCGGCTTCCTGCTGCGCGGCATCCAGCGTCGCCGGGGGGCCCAGGCGCTCGGGCAGGCCGGCTTCAGGAAAGCCGATGGCGGAATTGTTCGAAGGAACGGCACTCATTGAACTTGCTCCAGGGTTGAAGTGTGGGGTTCGGCTTCGCGCCACAGCCAGGCTGCTGTCAACAGCAAGAGCAGCGTGGCCACTGCGTTCGCCCAGGCCAGGGCATCCCAACCGGCCAGGCTGCCGGGCCCCAGTGCACGAACCAGCAGAGGGCCCGCGATCTGGCCGGCTGCAAAGGCAACCGTCATCCGTGCCAGCAGCGGCGTCGGGTTGGCAGGGAACTGTTCCCGCGCCAGTTGCAGACCAGCCATGGTGGCCACCATGAAGGTTCCGCCCACGAGCACCGCCGAGACAGCCAGGGCCCACAAGGCCTGCGTGGCCAAGGGCAAGGCCGTGCCGAGCGCCATGGTGCCCTGCGCCAAGGCCCAGACCCGCCGGCGCGGCCAGCCCGACAGCCAGCGCGCGGCGGCTGCGACGGATACGGCAGCGGCCAGCCCGAACAAGGGCCAGGTCAGGCCGAAGATCAGCGGGTCGTCGACCTGCTGCCGGGCCATCGCGGGCAGGAAGGTGGCAGGCACGATGTAGGCGAAGCCGAAGGCGCCGTAGCACAGCACCAGGCTTCGATACTCACGCGCCGGTCCTGGCTTGGCTGCCGAAATCGAGCGCGCCGCCGCTGCCGGGGCTGCGTTGCCGCCCCTTCGCAAGCCCAGCCCCACGAACAACGCGCCTGCCGCGGCGAGCACACCCAGCTCCAGCCACAACCAGCTGGCTGGCTGTCGTCCTCCGAGCCACGCGAGGACGCCAGTCAGTGCGATGCCCAGGCCAACCCCGGTGTAGATCCAGGCGCCCAGGTGAGCAGCCCGCCGCCGGGCCAGTTCCGCCAGGTACCAGCCGCTCGTGCAGACCAGCGCCCAGGCGCTGAAGACGCCGGCAGCGCCACGCAGCATGGCACCGGCCAGGGCTCCCGAGTCACTGCCGATCCCTGCGATGAGCAGCGTCGTCAGCGCGACGCCAATCAGCGCCAGCCGCAGGCCACGCCGTGGGTCGCTGGAGAACCAGGAGGCGCTCAGCGCACCGAGGAGGTAGCCGACATAGTTCGCCGCTGCCCATTCCGCGCCGGCCGCAGCGCTCAGGGTGCCGTCGCGAAGCATCAGCGGCAGCAAGGGCGTGAACGCGAACCGACCGATGCCCATCGCGACGGCGAGCGCGGCGATGCCGCTGCCGACGAGGAGCCATGTCGTGTGCTCGGACTGCGTGGTCGGGATGGGTTGGGTGCTCGTCATGAGTCCCGATTGGACGCCGCCGGTGCTCGTTTGAATACTGAATTGTTGGAACATACACTTCTCGGAATGAGAACGTTCGACCTGGATGACCTGCACATCTTTCGCTGTGTCGTGAGGGAGGGCGGAGTGACGCGTGCGGCCAGCCGGCTGCATCGCGTGCCCTCCAACGTCACCACGCGGATCAAGCAATTCGAGGATCGCCTGGGCATCGCCCTGTTTCGCCGCCAGGGCCGCGGCCTGGCGCTCACCGACGCTGGCCGCACGCTGCTGGGCCATGCCGAGCGACTGCTGCAGATGGCCGACCTGGCCGAGCAGGAGATGCGCAGCGGCGTCGTGCGAGGGGTGTTGAGATTGGGTTCGCTCGAAAGCGCTGCGGGCGCAAGGCTGCCGCCGGTGCTGTCGGCGTTTCACGCCCTGTACCCGGAGGTGTCGATCGAGCTGCAGACCGGCACGACCGCCTCGCTGCTGCGCAGGCTGGAGCGCTTCGAGATCGAGGCCGCCTTCGTGTCCGAACCCTTCGAGAAGGGACGCCTCTCGTCCTTGCCCGCCTTCGAGGAGGAACTGGTGCTGATCACGGCCAAGGGGGCTCCCGCGCCGCGGCGTGCGGCCGACCTGGACGGCCAGACATTGCTGGCCTTCCCGCATGGCTGTTCTTACCGCCGCCGGCTGCTCGAGTGGGTGGCCGAAGGGGGTGCATCGCCCGGCCGCACCCTGGATCTCGGCTCGTATCACGCCATCGTGGCCTGCGTTGCCGCCGGCACGGGCGTGGCGATCGTGCCCGCGGAAGTGCTGGACCACGCCGTATTGGGCACTGCCGTGCAGCGCTATCCGCTTCCGGCGCGCCTGCGCGTGAACCGTACCCACCTGGTGTGGCCCGGCGAAGCCAGCGCGCCCCTGCGGGCGCTCATGGACCTGGTGCGCAAGCCGCGCCCAAGCCGTTGAAATGCATCCGATCGAATACCGGCGCAGGCTTGCAGCGTCGGCGTCAGCCGAGTCGCTATGCCAGGTCGATCTCTCGCATCAGGTTGCTGCGCACCCAGGTGATGGCCCCGGCTTGCACGTTGCCGGCCTGCCACTTCCGGAACTCGGGGTCGGCGGACAAGGGGTCTGCGACCTTGGCGTAAGCCACCGCATTCTCGAACTCGACGACAAGGGCGTAATTGCCGAGTTCCCCCGCGGCAACGATCCACAGCCGCGGGTTGGGCGCACCGTGTTTCTTCCAGAGCATCACGCCTTGCTTCATGGCGGTCATGACCTCGCCGAGATCGGCGCCGGAGTTCGGCCTGAACACATATCGCGCTTCGTATGCCATCGATGACTCCTTCGACACGGTGTGCCGGAATTGAAGCATCCTGCGATTCCAATGGCAAACGGTCCCGTTCCGTTTCCTTCACCGCACGGCCGAGTTACATTGAGCTCAGTCCAGCGCCGTACGTACTCACATGCTTGGAGGTAGCATCCTTCAGCACCGCGTCTCCCGACGCTGGATCGACGGTATCCGCCTCGGGCTCGGCCCGCACCTCTCGGGTAGATGACTCCTGCCACAACCAATGAAAGGGTGAGACATGCATCAAAGTCGATTGCTTTCAGTCATCGCCGCAGTTCCGCTCCTTTGCGCTGCCACGGTGGCGTCGGCCCAGGAAGCCGAACCAGGTTGGGCCAAGGGCCGGCCCAAGACCGACACCGCGATGAAGATGGCGCCGGTTCCGGCGTTCCCGATCCCGACCGCGGCCGACCAGCTGCCGACCAGGAAGTTCAAGCTGCCGCCGGGCTTCAAGGTCGAGACCTGGGCCTCCGGCGTGCTCGACGCGCGCGAGATGCGCCAGGGCGACAAGGGCAACATCTTCGTCAGCACGCTGTTCGTCGGCAACAAGGTCTACGTGCTGCCCGAGAAGGCTGTCGGCGGCAAGCGCGAGCCCAAGGTCATCATCGACAAGACCGAGCAGGCGACCGGCATCGAGTTCTACAAGGGCTCGCTGTTCTTCGCCACCAACAAGAAGATCGTCCGATACGACAACGTCGAGGACAAGCTCGACAACCTCGGCGAACCGAAGGTGCTGAACGACAAGCTGCCGGGCGGCAGCGACCACAGCTGGAAGTTCCTGCGCATCCACAAGGACAAGCTGTACTACCCGATCGGCGCGCCTTGCAACATCTGCGACCCGGGCGAGTACGCGAAGATCTACCGCATGAACCTCGACGGATCGGGCGTCGAGACCATCGCCTCGGGCGTGCGCAACACGGTCGGCTTCGACTTCGACCCGAAGACCGGCAACCTCTGGTTCACCGACAACGGCCGCGACTGGTTCAGCGAAGAGCTGCCGAACGACGAGCTGAACGTGGTCACGCAGCCCGGCAAGCAGCACTTCGGCTACCCGTACTGCCACCAGGGCAACATCCCCGACGCCGAGTTCGGCTGGGGCAAGTCGTGCGACGAATACCGAAGCCGGCCGCGCTGCTCGGGCCGCACGCCGGTTCGCTCGGCCTGAAGTTCTACACCGGCAAGATGTTCCCGGCGAAGTACCAGGGCGCGATGTTCATCGCCCGCCACGGCCCGTGGAACCGCACCAAGAAGTACGCCGACGTGCTCGTCGCATGGCCGGACGGCAAGGGCGGCGCGAAGGTCGAGCCGTTCATGACCGGCTTCGTCGAGAACAACACCTACCTCGGCCGGCCGGTGGACTTCCTCGTGATGAAGGACGGCTCGCTGCTTGTCAGCGACGACCACGCCGGTGCGATCTACCGCATCAGCTACGGCGGCAAGTGACGTGAAGGCGTGGCGGCGCATCGCGGCCGCGGCCGCGCTGGCGTCGCTCGCGGTGGTGGCGGCCTCGCCTGCGCACGCGCAGGCGAAGAAGCCCGCCGCCGGCGCGAGCGCCGCCTCGGCCGCCGGCCGCCGCCGGCGCCGCCGCCTACGCCGAGCGCTTCCGCACCGTTGTGCGCGGCCTGCCACGGCGCCAACGGCCGCAGCGACATGCCCGGCGTACCGGTACTGGCGGGCCAGCCCTCGCTCTACACGATCACGCAGCTGTTCCTGTTCCGCGAGGGCCGTCGCAACAACGAGGCGATGGTCGCGCTGGCCAAGCCGATGAAGGACGCCGACCTGCGTGGCTTCTCCGACTACATCGGCACGCTGCCGCCGGTGCCCGCGCCGGCGCCCGCCGCCGCCGCCCGACGCGGCGCGCATGAGCAAGGGCAAGGCCCTCGCGCAGCAGCACAAGTGCACGTTCTGCCACGGCGACGACCTGGCCGGCGGCCAGCAGGTGCCGCGCATCGGTGGCCAGAAGGAGGACTACGTGCGCCGACCCTGCGAGGCTTCAAGTCGGGCGACCGGCCGGGCTACACGCGCGCGATGACCGAGGCGTTGAGCCAGGTGCCGGTGGAGGACCTGGACCTGCTGGCCTACTACGTCGCGAACTTCACCGGCAAGTAGCGGGGCGCACGTCGGTGCGATCGTCAACATCATTGCCGAGCCGTCGGGCCGCCCAAGACGAACACCGGAGGCCGACAGGCCGAACGTCATCCAATCGGTCATGACCGGCAACCTCACGCAACTCGTGCTGGACCTCGTCGAACTGCTGCGCAGCGGCGCCACCGATGCCGGGCCGCGCCAGCGGATCGCTCCAGGACGTTACTTGCCGGGCCACGCCATGCGGGGGTCCACCGGCGCGGGATCCACGTACCACATCAGCATCCTGTCGTAGTCGCCGCTGGCTCGCGCCTGGGCCAACTCCGCGCGGACCTGCTCGCGCGTCTTGCCGGTCGAGGCCGCGTCGGCGGCCATGGCGACACCGGCCACGCTGATGATCATGGCGGCAACCGAAAGCTTGGTGGTATTCATGAAGGTCTCCGCATGCGCATCGGCGGGGAGGACTCGGTGGGCAACGTCGAGGGATGCGCGACCGGAGATTGCCCACGGAGACCGACTCTATGAGTGGCATGCGGTCAAGACAACCATGCGGCGCAGCACGGTGCTGGCAGTAAGGGCATGGTCAGCGCTGCCGATGTCGGCTTCCTTTCATCAGTACAGCCGGACGGCAGTGTCGAAGTACCAGGTTCGGCGGATTTCGATCACGTCGAACTCGCGGGCCAGTGCAGGCGGGAACGCCTGGTAGGGCATCTGGCTTTCCACGATGCGCCGTATCGCTTCGTCGATTTCCGCCACGCCACTGGAGACAACGAAGGTCACCGACTCCACGGATCCGTCGCTTCGAATGGCGACCGTCACCATGGGGGTCGGTGTGAGGCCGCTTCGCCACTTCGCGGACCATGTCGACAGCCATGTTGAATTGGATCTTCCGGGCCCAGGCTTCCGCGTACTGGACGAGTTCGGCGTTGGGGTCGGTGCGCCCCCATAGCCTGACTCGACGTGCGGTGCTCGACGACAGGGGAAGCGTGTTGGGCAGGCGCGCGGCAGTCGAGGCCGCTTCACGCCGGGCGGCTTCCTCATCGAGCTGACGTCCGATCGCCCGAAGCACTGCTTCCCGTCTCGCCTCCTCTCTTGTTCGGCCTCGACACGCGCGGCCTCTTGCTGCGCCGCTGCCTGCCGTGCGGCTTCCTGGCGTTCGGCTTCCGGTCGCGCGGCGCTTCCTGACGAGCGGCCTCCTGCCGCTGCGCCTCCGCCTGGGCCGCTGCGTGTCGCGCGGCTTCCTGGCGTTCGGCCTCCAGTCGCGCGGCCTCGACACGCGCCGCTTCCTGACGAGCGGCCTCTTGCCGCTGCGCCTCCGCTGCGTCGCTGCCTGTCGCGCGCTTCCTGGCGTTCGGCTTCCAGCCGGCGGCCTCGACACGAGCCGCTTCCTGACGAGCGGCCTCTTGCCGCTGCGCCTCCGCCTGGGCCGCCGCCTGTCGCGCGGCTTCCTGGCGTTCGGCCTCCAGCCGCGCGGCCTCGACGCGCGCCGCTTCCTGACGAGCGGCCTCCTGCCGCTGCGCCTCCGCCTGGGCCGCTGCCTGTCGCGCGGCTTCCTGGCGTTCGGCCTCCAGCCGCGCGGCCTCGACACGCGCCGCTTCCTGACGGCGGCCTCCTGCCGCTGCGCCTCCGCGCTGGGCCGCTGCCTGTCGCGCGGCTTCCTGGCGTTCGGCCTCCAGCCGCGCGGCCTCGACACGAGCCGCTTCCTGACGGGCGGCCTCCTGCCGCTGCGCCTCCTGCTGGGCCGCTGCCTGTCGCGCGGCTTCCTGGCGTTCGGCTTCCAGCCGCGCGGCCTCGACACGCGCCGCTTCCTGACGAGCGGCCTCCTGCCGCTGCGCCTCCCGCTGGTCGCCGCCTGTCGCGCTGCTTCCTGGCGTTCGGCCTCCAGCCGCGCGGCCTCGACACGCCCCGCTTCCTGACGAGCGGCCTCCTGCCGCTGTGCCTCCGCGCTGCGACCGCTGCCAGTCGCGCGGCCTCTACACGAGCCGCTTCCTGACGACGGCCGCGCTCCCGCTGCCCGCTCCAGTCTGGACCGCCGCGCTGTCGCGCTGACTCGCACCTGGGCGTTCGGCCTCCAGCCGGGCGGTCGCTCGACACGAGCCGCTTCCGTCGAGGAGCGGGCTCCTGCCGCTGCGCTGTTCGCGGGGGCCGCACTGGCCACGCGTTTCGCTTCGCCTCGGCCTGCGCGGTCGGCTTGGCCGCGGGCACGATCGCCACTGCCCTCCCTCGCGGCGGCAGCGCAGGCGACACGGGTGGCGTCGGTGCCGGCCCACCGGCAACAGGAGGCTCGATCGATGCCCGCTGCGACGGCTCCGCGACCGACTTGGCCCCTGCTTGCGCAGGTGTGACGTGCGCCGGGACGAGCACGACGCGCAGATCGGGCACTTCGATCCGTCGATCTCGCCAGGGCGATCCGAGGCCCGGAAGCCCAAGTCCCTGCGCCACCGAATGTCAGGCTCAACAGCAGCGCGTGAATCAGCAGGGAGAGCAGCAGCGCAAGAGCCAATCGCCTGCGTTCAGGGCTTGTGCGTTGGATCAGCCGCTGCCAGCGTCCCGTGGCTCGCGGAAATCGCTTCGGCGGCGGGTCAGATGGCGAAGTCCGAGCGGCGCTGGAACGTTGGCGCGGGGCAGGATGCCTCCCAGCCAAGTGCGCCTGTGGGCCGGTCAGGTCCGCAGGCCCAGGCGCTGCCACTTCAGAGACGCTCGTAGTCCGCATATGAGCCATCGCGTCGATTCTCACGGATTCAAGCGAACTGTCGACGTGGGGAAGCCGGACACACCCAAGCGGGGGGGCGGCCGCTTCGAACACACCGAGCAGGAGGCCAGGGACCTGCCGTGCGACGAGGCTTTCGGAAGCCTTTCAACGCGGCTATCCTTGTCGGCTTGACCCGCTCGGGTCAGTCTCGGCGTTTCGCTGAAAGCTGGGCGAAGGCTCCTCGCTTCGTGCCGAAGTCAAGATCGCGTCGGACGAACCATTGCCGATGCGTCACACCGTGTCGCACCGCGAAACAAGAAGTGCAGCAGGAGACAAGTCATGCTCACGTTCCTGGCCTATTCGATGGTCGTGGTGTTCATGGCGCTGATCATGACCAAGCGGCTGTCGGCGCTGGTCGCCCTGATCCTCGTGCCCATCGCCTTCGGCCTGCTCGGCGGCTTCGGCGCCGGACTCGGGCCGATGATGCTCGACGGCATCAAGAAGCTGGCGCCCACAGGCGTGATGCTGATGTTCGCCATCCTGTATTTCGGCGTCATGATCGACGCGGGCCTGTTCGATCCGGTGGTACGGCGTGATCCTGAGCTGGTCCACGGCGACCCCATGAAGATCGTAGTCGGCACCGCGGTGCTGGCGATGTTCGTCTCGCTCGACGGCGACGGCTCCACGACGTACATGATCACCGTCGCGGCCATGCTGCCGCTCTACAAGCGACTGGGCATCAGTCGCCTCGTCCTGGCTTGCGTGATCATGCTTGCCGGCGGGGTGATCAACATCCTGCCGTGGGGCGGTCCGACCGCCCGCGCGGCGAGCGCGCTCGGCGTGGACGTGGGACGATCTTCGTGCCCATGATTCCCGCGATGGTCGGCGGCGCGCTGTGGGTGGTGTTCGTCGCCTTCATGCTCGGCCGACGCGAGCGCAGCGCGGCTCGGGGTGCATCCGACCTGCGCAGCCGCGACGACCAGCCGATCGCCGAGGCAGAGTTCACGCCGGCGATCCGAGCATCGCCAGGCCAAAGCTGCTATGGGTCAACTTGCCTGCTGACTGTCGCCCTGATGGTCGCTGCTGATCCTGGGCCTGCTGCCGCTGCCGGTGCTGTTCATGATCGCGTTTGCGATGGCGCATCATGATCAACTACCCGAAGCTGGAGGAGCAGAAGGCGCGGCTCGACGGCTCACGCGGCCAACGTGCTGGCGGTGGTCGTCGCTGATCTTCGCCGCCGGCATCTTCGCCGGCATCCTCTCCGGCACCAAGATGGTCGATGCGATGGCCGACAGCGTGATCGCCGCCATCCCGGCCTGCGCTCGGCCCGTACCTCGCCATCGTCACGGCGCGTGCTGAGCATGCCGTTCACGTTCTTCATCTCGAACGACGCGTTCTACTTCGGCGTCGTGCCAATCCTGGCCAAGGCCGCCGCGGTATACGGCATCAGTGCGGCAGAGATCGGCCGCGCCTCGATCATCGGGCAGCCGGTGCACCTGCTCAGCCCGCTGGTGCCGTCGACTTACCTGCTGGTGGGCCTGTCCGAGATGGAATTCGGGGACCATCAGCGCTACACCTTGTTCTGGTCGCTCGCGGCCTCGGTCGTCATGCTCGTGGCCGCGGTGGTGTTCGGCGTGATCCCGCTCGTCGGGCACGCTCCCTGACCCCGGCCCGCAAGGCTGCCGTCTTCACATCGAGGAGCCTCCATGGGTAACGACGTTCAATCCATCCTCTACGCCTCGGACCTTTCTCATGGGGAAGCGAGCATGTGCTCGCGTTTGCGATCTCCATCGCCAATCGGCTGGGCGCGAAGCTGCACGTGCTGAAAGTGATCCCCGACGAGCGCGAAAAGTCGCTGGTCGAGGTCGATACCCACGTTCCGCAAGCCACGCTGGACGAGTATCACAACGAACGCGCGCAGCGCGTCAAGGAGCACATCGAGGCGCAGGTCGCAGCCTTCTATGCCGCGCACCCCGAGATGGATGCGACACAGGCCATCTCCGAAATCACGGTGCGCGAGAACGACGACGTGGCCGAGTTGATCCTCGACGAAGCCAAGGCCGGCCACGCGGACCTGATCCTGATGGGCGCGCGCCGCGACGTCGGGTTGGTAGGACTTGCTGTTGTTCGGCTCGGCCGTCATGGATGTGGCGCGGAAATCGCCCGTGCCGGTGCTGCTGGTGCCGATACCCGAACGAGAAAAAACGGGAGCGGATTCATGAAGATCCTGGTTGGCCTGGTCCTGGCCATGTTGACCTCGGTCTGCCCGGCCCTTGAGGAAGAGGTCATTTCCTACCCCGCGCCCGGCAAGTGCCTCCGGGCTATGCCGCCTCTTACGAGGCCATCATCAGGGCTGCGGAAGACGAAGGCCGGCTGGTGATCTACTCGACAACCGATGAAAGCGTGGCCAGGCCGTTGATCGCGGACTTCCAGGCGATGTATCCGAAGATCGAGATCGACTACGAAGACCTGACCAGCACCGAACTGCATCACCGCTTCATTGCCGAATTCCAGCTCGGTCCCGATTCGGCCGACGTGCTCTGGAGCTCGGCGATGGACCAGCAGTCGAGCCTGGTCAGCAACGGATATGCAGCGACCTACGAGTCGCCCGAAGGCGCCGGGCTGCCGGCCTGGGCCAAGTGGAAAGGGCAAGCCTACGCCACCACGTTCGAGCCGGTGGTGATCGCCTACAACAAGAAGCTGCTGAAGGCCACCGAGGTGCCGCGCACGCATGCCGACCTCGCGCGCCTGTTGAACACGGACACGGCCCGCTTCAAGGGCAAGGTCATCACCTACGACATCGAAAAGTCCGGCCTCGGGTTCTTCCTGGCCACGCAGGACGTCAACGTGGCGCCCGCCTTCTGGGACATCGCCCAGGCGCTCGGAAAGCTCGACCGCGCTACGCGGCCACGACCGATTCGATGCTGCAGCAGGTGTCCTCCGGCAAGGCGATCATTGCCTACAACGTGCTTGGGTCCTATGCGCTCGAACGAGCGCGCAAGGATCCTTCCATCGGCTACGTTTTCACCACCGACTACACGCTGGTGATGTCGCGCATTCTCATCATCAACAAGAAGGCGGCGAATCCGAATGCGGCGCGGCTATGGGTCGACTATGTGTTGTCCAGGCGCGGTCAGACGGTGATTGCCAACCAGTCTCG
>CAWFRK010000029.1:0-91272 GCA_963818175.1 uncultured beta proteobacterium
GCTTGACAAGGAAATAAAAAGACGGTCATAATCTCCCCTCTCTGCTGATGACGAGTCAGCGACGCGAAACGAAGCGTCAACGTTCTTTAACAAGATACAGCCGATAAGCGTGGGCGTTTGAAGGCGAATGCCAAACATGATTGGGTTTTCGGACCCGATCAACAGACGCTCACGGTAAGCGAAGTGAAGAGTTCACTTCAATTCCGTTAAGAGTGAGTTTAAAAGATCGAACTGAAGAGTTTGATCCTGGCTCAGATTGAACGCTGGCGGCATGCCTTACACATGCAAGTCGAACGGCAGCACGGGGGCAACCCTGGTGGCGAGTGGCGAACGGGTGAGTAATGCATCGGAACGTGCCCAGTTGTGGGGGATAGCCCGGCGAAAGCCGGATTAATACCGCATACGACCTGAGGGTGAAAGCGGGGGACCGCAAGGCCTCGCGCAATTGGAGCGGCCGATGTCGGATTAGCTAGTTGGTGGGGTAAAGGCTTACCAAGGCGACGATCCGTAGCTGGTCTGAGAGGACGACCAGCCACACTGGGACTGAGACACGGCCCAGACTCCTACGGGAGGCAGCAGTGGGGAATTTTGGACAATGGGCGCAAGCCTGATCCAGCCATGCCGCGTGCGGGAAGAAGGCCTTCGGGTTGTAAACCGCTTTTGTCAGGGAAGAAATACGCTGGGATAATACCTCGGCGTGATGACGGTACCTGAAGAATAAGCACCGGCTAACTACGTGCCAGCAGCCGCGGTAATACGTAGGGTGCAAGCGTTAATCGGAATTACTGGGCGTAAAGCGTGCGCAGGCGGTTGTGCAAGACAGATGTGAAATCCCCGGGCTCAACCTGGGAACTGCATTTGTGACTGCACGGCTGGAGTGCGGCAGAGGGGGATGGAATTCCGCGTGTAGCAGTGAAATGCGTAGATATGCGGAGGAACACCGATGGCGAAGGCAATCCCCTGGGCCTGCACTGACGCTCATGCACGAAAGCGTGGGGAGCAAACAGGATTAGATACCCTGGTAGTCCACGCCCTAAACGATGTCGACTAGTTGTTGGACGGCTTGCTGTTCAGTAACGTAGCTAACGCGTGAAGTCGACCGCCTGGGGAGTACGGCCGCAAGGTTGAAACTCAAAGGAATTGACGGGGACCCGCACAAGCGGTGGATGATGTGGTTTAATTCGATGCAACGCGAAAAACCTTACCTACCCTTGACATGCCAGGAACTTGCCAGAGATGGCTTGGTGCTCGAAAGAGAACCTGGACACAGGTGCTGCATGGCCGTCGTCAGCTCGTGTCGTGAGATGTTGGGTTAAGTCCCGCAACGAGCGCAACCCTTGTCATTAGTTGCTACGAAAGGGCACTCTAATGAGACTGCCGGTGACAAACCGGAGGAAGGTGGGGATGACGTCAGGTCCTCATGGCCCTTATGGGTAGGGCTACACACGTCATACAATGGCCGGTACAGAGGGTTGCCAACCCGCGAGGGGGAGCTAATCTCAGAAAACCGGTCGTAGTCCGGATCGCAGTCTGCAACTCGACTGCGTGAAGTCGGAATCGCTAGTAATCGCGGATCAGCATGTCGCGGTGAATACGTTCCCGGGTCTTGTACACACCGCCCGTCACACCATGGGAGCGGGTTCTGCCAGAAGTAGTTAGCCTAACCGCAAGGAGGGCGATTACCACGGCAGGGTTCGTGACTGGGGTGAAGTCGTAACAAGGTAGCCGTATCGGAAGGTGCGGCTGGATCACCTCCTTTCTGGAAAAACGCATTCAAATTCAATGCGCCCACGCTTATCGGCTGTATTGTTGACAACAGTGCCTGCGAGGGTCTGTAGCTCAGTCGGTTAGAGCACCGTCTTGATAAGGCGGGGGTCGTTGGTTCGAATCCAACCAGACCCACCATCGCCGCCAAGGGGGATTAGCTCAGCTGGGAGAGCACCTGCTTTGCAAGCAGGGGGTCGTCGGTTCGATCCCGTCATCCTCCACCATTGCCTGGCTCACGCAAGCCATTCCTCGATGGCTTGCGTGAGCGATTCGAAAGAATTGGCTGTTGTTCTTTAACAATTTGTAGAGTCGAATCAGCGTTGTCGGCGGAAAGCCCGTCATGGGGCATCCGTGCCGCCGGCAACATTTGATTGCGTCACCAGACTTCAACGCGAAAGCGATTGAAGAACGGCAACACGCGAATACTCAGCCGATCGCAAGATTGGCGAAGCAGTTCTTGACCGATGTCTGTGCAGCATGGACATCAAAGTTATAGGGTCAAGTGACTAAGTGCATGTGGTGGATGCCTTGGCGATTACAGGCGACGAAGGACGTGATAGCCTGCGATAAGCTTCGGGGAGCTGGCAAATAAGCTTTGATCCGGAGATTTCCGAATGGGGAAACCCACCCTTAGGGGTATCGCATGATGAATACATAGTCATGCGAGGCGAACCGGGTGAACTGAAACATCTCAGTAGCTCGAGGAACAGACATCAACCGAGATTCCGAAAGTAGTGGCGAGCGAAATCGGAACAGCCTGCACGTTTTAGCCATCGACTTATCAGAACGGTCTGGAAAGGCCGGCCATAGTGGGTGATAGCCCCGTATGAAAAAAGTTGGTGGTGGAACTAGGCGTGCGACAAGTAGGGCGGGACACGTGAAATCCTGTCTGAAGATGGGGGGACCATCCTCCAAGGCTAAATACTCGTAATCGACCGATAGTGAACCAGTACCGTGAGGGAAAGGCGAAAAGAACCCCGGGAGGGGAGTGAAATAGATCCTGAAACCGCATGCATACAAAAAGTCGGAGCCCTTCGGGGTGACGGCGTACCTTTTGTATAATGGGTCAGCGACTTACATTCAGTGGCGAGCTTAACCGAATAGGGAAGGCGTAGAGAAATCGAGTCCGAACAGGGCGTTCAGTCGCTGGGTGTAGACCCGAAACCAAGTGATCTATCCATGGCCAGGATGAAGGTGAGGTAACACTTACTGGAGGTCCGAACCGACTAGTGTTGCAAAACTAGCGGATGAGCTGTGGATAGGGGTGAAAGGCTAAACAAACTTGGAAATAGCTGGTTCTCTCCGAAAACTATTTAGGTAGTGCCTCGCGTATTACCATCGGGGGTAGAGCACTGTTATGGCTAGGGGGTCATGGCGACTTACCAAACCATTGCAAACTCCGAATACCGATGAGTACAGCGCGGGAGACAGTGCACCGGGTGCTAACGTCCGGACACAAGAGGGAAACAACCCAGACCGCCAGCTAAGGTCCCTAATATTGGCTAAGTGGGAAACGAAGTGGGAAGGCTAAAACAGTCAGGATGTTGGCTTAGAAGCAGCCACCATTTAAAGAAAGCGTAATAGCTCACTGATCGAGTCGTCCTGCGCGGAAGATGTAACGGGGCTAAGCCAGTAACCGAAGCTGCGGATGTGCCGCAAGGCACGTGGTAGGAGAGCGTTCTGTACGCCTGTGAAGGTGGACCGTGAGGTCTGCTGGAGGTATCAGAAGTGCGAATGCTGACATGAGTAGCGTTAAAGGGGGTGAAAAGCCCCCTCGCCGTAAGCGCAAGGTTTCCTACGCAACGTTCATCGGCGTAGGGTGAGTCGGCCCCTAAGGCGAGGCAGAGATGCGTAGCTGATGGGAAACAGGTCAATATTCCTGTACCGATGTGTAGTGCGATGTGGGGACGGAGAAGGTTAGCTCAGCCGGGTGTTGGATGTCCCGGTTCAAGCCTGTAGTCGTGGCCCTTAGGCAAATCCGGGGGTCTGAGATGAGGGGTGATAACGAGGCCGCTTGCGGCCGAAGTGAGTGATACCCTGCTTCCAGGAAAAGCCACTAAGCTTCAGCTACACACGACCGTACCGCAAACCGACACTGGTGCGCGTGATGAGTATTCTCAGGCGCTTGAGAGAACTCTGGAGAAGGAACTCGGCAAATTGACACCGTAACTTCGGAAGAAGGTGTGCCCTGAGTAGGTGAAGTTGTACAAACGGAGCCCAAAGGGGTCGCAGAGAATCGGTGGCTGCGACTGTTTAATAAAAACACAGCACTCTGCAAAGACGAAAGTCGACGTATAGGGTGTGACGCCTGCCCGGTGCTGGAAGATTAAATGATGGGGTGCAAGCTCTTGATTGAAGTCCCAGTAAACGGCGGCCGTAACTATAACGGTCCTAAGGTAGCGAAATTCCTTGTCGGGTAAGTTCCGACCTGCACGAATGGCGTAACGATGGCCACACTGTCTCCTCCAGAGACTCAGCGAAGTTGAAATGTTTGTGATGATGCAATCTCCCCGCGGAAAGACGGAAAGACCCCATGAACCTTTACTGTAGCTTTGTATTGGACTTTGAACAGATCTGTGTAGGATAGGTGGGAGGCTTTGAAGCGGTGCCGCTAGGTGCCGTGGAGCCGACGTTGAAATACCACCCTGGTGTGTTTGAGGTTCTAACCTTGGCCCGTGATCCGGGTTGGGGACAGTGCATGGTAGGCAGTTTGACTGGGGCGGTCTCCTCCCAAAGCGTAACGGAGGAGTTCGAAGGTACGCTAGGCACGGTCGGAAATCGTGCTGATAGTGCATAGGCAAAAGCGTGCTTAACTGCGAGACTGACAAGTCGAGCAGATACGAAAGTAGGACATAAGTGATCCGGTGGTTCTGTATGGAAGGGCCATCGCTCAACGGATAAAAGGTACTCTGGGGATAACAGGCTGATACCGCCCAAGAGTTCATATCGACGGCGGTGTTTGGCACCTCGATGTCGGCTCATCTCATCCTGGGGCTGTAGCCGGTCCCAAGGGTATGGCTGTTCGCCATTTAAAGAGGTACGTGAGCTGGGTTTAAAACGTCGTGAGACAGTTTGGTCCCTATCTTCCGTGGGCGCTGCAAGATTGAGAGAGCCTGCTCCTAGTACGAGAGGACCGGAGTGGACGCACCTCTGGTGTATCGGTTGTCACGCCAGTGGCATTGCCGAGTAGCTAAGTGCGGAAGAGATAACCGCTGAAAGCATCTAAGCGGGAAACTCGTCTCAAGATAAGTCTTGCCGGGGCCTTGAGCCCCCTGAAGAGTCGTTCGAGACCAGGACGTTGATAGGCTGGGTGTGGAAGCGCAGTAATGCGTTAAGCTAACCAGTACTAATTGCTCGTGAGGCTTGACCCTATAACTTTGATGTCATGCACCAAGGACTGTGAGTCAAACGCTGTGTGCCCAGGTGGCGCCTTCAAGGCCCACCGCTGGCGACGCAATCAAATACCGCTGATTCTTCCAGCTGCCGCACCACCTGCCGCAGCTCGACTCTACAAATTGGCTGGCGCGCCCCACCGCGACGCCGGCAACCGGTTATGCCTGATGACCATAGCGAGGTGGTCCCACTCCTTCCCATCCCGAACAGGACCGTGAAACGCCTCAGCGCCGATGATAGTGCGGATTCCCGTGTGAAAGTAGGACATCGTCAGGCTACTCTTCCCAAAACCCCCTCCGATCCCAGCATCGGCGGGGGTTTTGCTTTTGGTGGCCAATAAGGCGCGCCATCAGGCATTGTGGATTTGGTCGCCTTGGATCCGTGCCGCTCCGGATTTGACGAGCCCTTCCAGCACATCACGGCACCACGCTTCGAAATTGCGGGTCGGGAAATGTCGCTGGTGGATGGCGTGGAGATAAGGCGTTGCATGCATCCAAAAAAGAAGCTCGGCCAAGTCTTGCTGCTGCATTTCCAATAAGTGGAACTTGACCAGTACCTTGCCCGCATGCCACGCATGACGCTCAGGATCCTTCACAAAGCTGTCAAGCCGGCGATAGGCGCGCTTCAGTGCCGAGCGCACGTCAGCGAAGGGCGATCCGTGACCCGGAATCACTACGGCAACGTCAAGAGAAGAGATGAAGTCGAGCGTCGCGCGCACATCTTCAAAGCCTGCTTCTCCTTGCACTTCGGGGAACACGACACCAAAGCCGTTCTCCCAAAGTGCATCT
This sequence comes from uncultured beta proteobacterium, assembly GCA_963818175.1. Lineage (GTDB taxonomy): Bacteria > Pseudomonadota > Gammaproteobacteria > Burkholderiales > Burkholderiaceae_C > Caldimonas. The sequence continues at coordinate 5,949 of CAWFRK010000029.1, forward strand.
GCAGAAATCAGAATCCCCTGCCCCGGCTGATATAGCACGAGCGAATGAGGATCGTGGCCTGGTGCGGCAAGGGCTTCCCACGTCCACGCACCCAGTTGGCGGCGCATACCGGGGCGGAGCGTGGCCTGATGGGTGAACCGTTCGCATCGCTGCCCCGTGCCTTCGAAGCTCAGCCGGGACATGTCCCATTGGCTGATGGCCTCGGCCTCGCTTTCGGGAATGGTGACCGAGCATGAGAAAGCGCGTTGGAGCGCTGCATTGCCGCCGCAATGGTCGGAATGAAGGTGTGTGTTCACTACCTCACCGAGACGGCCTTGGCCAAGGGCTTTGCGAACCAGATGCACGGTTTGCACGGCATGCGAGACATAACCGCTATCCACCAGGACGGCCGGCTCATTTCCGATACACCCATGGAGCAAGATGTTGTTCGAGGACAGCCAACCTCTCTCCAGGACGGTGATGTCGCGAAGTTGCGGAGTTGCTGGCATGAGGTGACTTCAATTCGCGAGCCGAGAACTGCACACCTCGACGCTCCAGAAGCTACCCTCAAGCCGCGCTGCGGAGTTCGCGGCGAAGAATCTTGCCGACGTTGGTCTTGGGAAGGTCGTCGCGAAACTCGATGTACTTGGGCCGCTTGTAGGCCGTGAAGTTGTCCTTGCAGTAGTCCGCCAGGTCCTCTTCCGCCAAGGTGGGATCCTTCTTGACGACGAAGAGCTTCACCGCCTCGCCCGACTTGTCATCGGTGACTCCGATGGCTGCGCATTCCAGTACCCCCGGATGCATGTTGACGACCTGCTCGATTTCGTTGGGGTACACGTTGAAGCCCGACACCAGGATCATGTCCTTCTTGCGATCGACGATCTTCACGTACCCGCGCTCGTCCATCACGCCGACGTCGCCCGACTTGAAGAAGCCGTCGGCCGTCATGACCTTGGCGGTTTCGTCCGGCCTGTTCCAGTAGCCGGCCATGACTTGCGGACCGCGGATGCAGATCTCGCCCGGCGGCGCCTCGATTCACATCATTGCCAGCGTCATCGCGGATCGCGATGTCGGTCGACGGAATGGGCAGGCCGATGGTGCCGGTGAACTCATTCAAGTCCAACCGATTGCTGGTGGCGACCGGCGAGGTCTCCGAAAGGCCATAGCCCTCGACGACCGGGCAGCCCGTGATCCGCAACCACTTTTCGGCCGTCGCTTGCTGCACGGCCATGCCGCCGCCATTGCTCACCACCAGCCCCGAAAAGTCGAGCTTCGCGAACTCCGGATCGTTGGCCAGCGCATTGAACAGCGTATTGACCGCCGGGAACATGTTGACGCGATGCTTCTGCAAGGTCTTGATGAATCCCGGAATGTCTCGAGGGTTCGGGATGAGCAGGTTGGTCATGCCCAGCCGTGCGCCCATCATGTAGCAGATCGTGAGCGCGAAGATGTGGTACAGCGGCAGCGCGCACACGACGGTGAGCTGCTTGTCGCCCACCTTGTCGAGCATGGGCTTGAACCACGCTTCGGTCTGCATGATGTTGGCCACGACATTCCGGTGCAGCAGCGTGGCGCCTTTCGATACCCCTGTCGTGCCGCCGGTGTACTGGAGGAAGGCCACATCGTCCGGCTGCGATCGTCGAACGCTGGAGCGTCATGCGCGCGCCTTCTGCCACTGCCTGGTTGAAGCGAGTGACGCTGCGGCCCTGTCCGGCAGGAAGCTCGTACTCGGGGACCATCTTGCGCAGATGCCGCACCACGAAGTTGACGACGGCCCCCTTCACCGTGCCCAGCATGTCGCCCATCGAGGCCAGCACGACGTGCTTGATGCCGGTCTTCTCGAGCACCTCCTGAAGCGTGGTCGCGAAGTTCTCCAGGATGATGATCGCCTGCGCACCCGAGTCCCTGAGCTGGTGCTCCAGCTCGCGCGGCGTGTACAAGGGATTGACGTTGACGACGGCGTACCCGGCGCGAAGCACCGCAGCGATCGCCACCATGTACTGCGGCACATTGGGCATCATCAGCGCGATCCGATCGCCGCGCTGCAAGCCCTTGGACTGGAGCCAGGCGCCCAGGGCGATGGACATCTCATCGATCTCGGCGAAGCTGATTGCCTGATCCATGCAAACCGCCGCGGTCCGCTGCGAGTACTTGCGGAAGGCATCCTCCAGCATGTCCACCAAGCTCGCGTTCTGCGGCACATTGACTTCGGCGGGAACGTCAGGCGGATAGTTCTTCAGCCAAGGCTTGGACAGGCTCACGGTTTCTCCAGGAACAAGGATCGGAGCACATTGTTTTCAACGATGCCTGAGCGCGCCTACGGTAGTTGCACTAACGAAGAGTCGCCTGGGTGACTCCGGGCGACCGCCTCCGAGGCGGCATGCGGGTCGAACAGTTGCGCGATCATGACCCGCTCGCGGCGCGAAATGGTTTCGAGGAATTCGCGCGCGCCATTCATGGCCTTGAAGGTGCCGAAGCCCGCTTCGAGAAAGCGCTGCAGCTCGGAAAGGCCGACCTTGGCCGCCGGCCCGCGCATCATGCGCAATGTCGTTCCCATCATCGGCTTGCTGGCATAGCCATCGAGCGCCATCCCCACTTCGACAGTGAGCTCGACCTGCCGCTCGCGGTCTTGCCGTCGCCCCGTGACCTGCCAGGCTCGCACATAGTCGCCAGCAGAGATCGATGTCGACGGCAGGTTTTCTCCCATCGCCGTGTCCAGTTGCTCGGACAAGGCATGCAGGCTCGCGAGCGTGGCGACGGTCTGCACGATGGACTCGGGAAACAGCGCCTGCAAGGCCGGCACGATGCGCCCGAACTGCGCATCGCGCGTGGTGAAGTCGCGCGGACCATAGAGCTCGTCGAGGAAGAACAGCGATGCGATCGCGTAGCGAGGATGCTGCAGCAGGTCTCGATAGGTATTGCGAAAGCGCGCCTGCTGATAGTGCTTGAGCGCAGCCACCTTTTGGCCAAGCGCGGGGTCGGTTTCGCGGCGCTTTCGCTCACCGTCCACCGATGCAAGTTCGTGCAGGATCTGATCGGCAGCGGCTCGCATGCGTCGTTCTCAGCCGGACTGGGATGGGTGCAGGGGATGCAGGCATGCTAGCCGAAAGCCTGTGATAGCCTGAGCCGATGCTGGCGCGCCTCCTGCAGCTCACGACCATCGGCCTGCTCCTGGCGGCCTGCATCGCAGCCGCATGGGGCTTCCAGGCGGGGCGGCCTCTGCTCGGGCTGGCCATGGCCGCTGCCATCCTGACCGGACATGCATCGGTCCTCGCTGTCGAATTCGTGATGCTGTCCGTCATCAATCGCCGCGACCCCAGCCCGCCGGCGTCGTTGTGGCAACTGCTGCGTGCATGGTGGGGCGAGGTCAAGGCTGCCCCGCTCGTCTTCTGCTGGCGCCAACCCTTTTTTTCCAACGAGGTTCCTGACGATGTCGAGCGGCCCGGCCGGCGCGGCGTGCTGTTCATCCATGGCTTCATCTGCAACCGTGGCTTCTGGACGCCCTGGTTGCTGCGCCTGCGTGAGCGCGGCATTCCCTTTGTGGCGGTCAACCTCGAGCCGGTGTTCTGCACGATAGACGCCTACCTGCCGACCGTCGAGGCGGCCGTGTCGCGGCTCGAGGCATCCACCGGACGCGCCCCGCTGCTCGTGTGCCACAGCATGGGAGGCCTGGTGGCTCGCGCCTGGCTGCAAGCTCACCAGGCCGACCACCGCATCTTTCGAGTGGTGACGATAGGCACCCCCCACCACGGAACCTGGATGGCCCGATTCGGACTTGCGCCCAACACCCGTCAGATGCGGCAGCTCTGCGAGTGGCTGGACAGCCTGGCTCGCAACGAGCCGCCCCAGCGCCTGGAACGCTTCCGGTGCTACTACGGACATGCAGACAACATCGTCGTGCCTGCATCGTCGGCGACGCTGCCGGGCGCCGACAACCGCCACGTGAGCGCAGCGGCGCACGTGGAGATGGCCTTCCGGCCAGCGGTGATTCAGGAGGTGCTTGCGCTCGTCGAATTGCCGGGCGGCAAGGGCGCTGGCCCGAATTCGCGCTCACCCGGCAACACCACGCCTGCGTCGACCTCGGGCAGCTCGCGCAGCTTGTCGTAGAGCGGCGTGAAGTCCGGCGCCGTCGCCTCGAACAGCTGCTGGAAGCAGTCGATCACGAAGTAGTTGGCCTGGTAGGTGTCGATCTTGTAGCGGGTGCGCATCATGCGCAGCAGATCGAAGGCGATGCGCTTGCGGCTCCGGACTGGTCACGCTGTAGCGCAGCTCGCCCGTCGAGGAGAGGATGCCGGCGCCATAGGCGCGCAAGCCTTCCTTCGTGTTGATCAGGCCGAACTCGACCGTGTACCAGTACAGCCGCGCCAGTCGCTCGCAGGCATCGAGGCGGCTCGCCTTCAGCCCGCCCGCGCCGTAGGCCTGCATGTAGTCGGCGAACATCGGGTTGAACAGCAGCGGCACGTGGCCGAACAGGTCGTGGAAGACGTCGGGCTCGACGACGTAGTCGAACTCCTCCGGCTTGCGGATCCAGTCGGTCACCGGGAAGCGCCGATTGGCCAGCAGCGTGAAGAAGGCTTCCTCGGGGATCAGCCCCGGCACCGCGACGACTTCCCAGCCGGTGGCCTTGAGCAGCCGCTCGTTGAGTTGCTCGAAGCGCGGGATGCGGTCCGGCTCGCCGAGCTGCTGCACCGCATCGATGAATTCGTCGCAGGCCAGACCCTGGCAGCTGCGCCGCCTGGCGCTCGTACAGGCGGCGATAGGTGTCGTGATCCTGCTGCGGTGTAGGCCGCCTAGTCCTGCGGGCAGGTGTAGTCGGCGCGTGCGCGCGCATAGTCGCCGCGCGGCGGGCGGTCGCCCTCGCCGTAGGTCACGGGCGCGACGCCCTGGTTGATGCCGTTGTGGAAATCTATGGCAGGCATGACAAACCTCGACTCAGTTCGGACTTCAGTAATCCACCGCTTCACGCGCCCCAACGCACTGACCGGAGCCAGCGAGCGGAGCGCGGATCCGGCTCCGCCGTCCGCTGGCGGAGCCCCCTTGAGGGGGTGCGCGAAGGCGCTACGGGGGTGGGTCAATTCAGACGCCGCGGCGCATCTGGTCGAGTTCGATGGTCTCGAACAGCGCCTTGAAGTTGCCTTCGCCGAAGCCCTGGTCGCCCTTGCGCTGGATGAACTCGAAGAAGATCGGCCCGAGCTGGTTCTCGCTGAAAAGATCTGCAGCAGCAGCTCGCCCGGCTTGCCGTCGACGAGGATCTTGCGCTTCTTCAGCTCGGCCACGTCTCTCGCCATGGCCGGGGATGCGCTTGTCCACGCAGCTCGTAGTAGGTGTCGATCGTGTCGAGCAGCTTCACGCCGGCCGTGCGCAGCGCATCGACCGTCTTGTGCAGGTCGGTCGAGCCCAGCGCGATGTGCTGGATGCCCTCGCCGCGGTACATGTCCAGGTATTCCTGGATCTGGCCGGCCTTCTCGTTGCCCTCTTCGTTGATCGGGATGCGGATCTTGCCGCAGGGGCTGGTCATCGCCTTGCTCTTCACGCCGGTGACCTGGCCCTTCGATGTCGAAGTAGCGGATCTCGCGGAAGTTGAACAGGCGCTCGTAGAAGTCGGCCCATTCGCTCATGCGGCCGCGGTGCACGTTGTGCGTCAGGTGGTCGATGTAGGTGAGGCCGTGGCCCTTGGCATCGAGCCTGGCGCCGGGCAGCGGCTCGAAGTCGACGTCATAGAAGCCGATGTTGCCGATGTCGCCATCCTTGGCGCCGTTCTTGCCGCGCCAGCGGTCGACGAGGTAGATCAGCGAGTCGCCGATGCCCTTGATGGCCGGGATGTTCAGTTCGCCCGGGCCCGCCTGATCGATCGAAGCCCCAGGCGCCGAGCTCGAGCGCGCGCGCGTACGCCTTGGCGGCGTCATGCACGCGAAAGGCGATGGCGCAGATGCTCGGCCCATGCAGGCGGGCGAAGCGCTGGGCGAAGGAGTCGGGTTCGGCATTGATGATGAAGTTGATCTCGCCCTGGCGATACAGCGTCACATCCTTGTGACGGTGCCTGGCGATGGCGTTGAAGCCCATGCGCTCGAACAACGCGCCCATGGCGACGGGATCGGGCGCGGCGTACTCGATGAACTCGAAACCGTCGGTGCCCATCGGGTTGTCCCAGGGGGTGAACTGCATCGGAAGTCTCCTGTCGCGCAAAGCATGCGGTAGTGGTGGGGAGGGATTCGCAAACTTTAGGCGGCCGGGAGCGCAGTTTTCGTGCAAATTTGCGCTAGTTCCGGCAGGTGACGCATGATTCATGCAAGAATGAAGAAATGGACACACCTATAGAGCTTGATGCCATCGATCGGCGCATTCTTCGCGCGCTCCAGGCCAACGGCCGCATCACCTATGACGAACTGGCGGGGCAGGTGAATCTCTCAGCCTCGGCGACGCTGCGGCGGGTCAAGCGGCTGGAGGAGACTGGCGTGATCGGCGGCTACGTGGCGCTCGTGCCCCCCGAGCGCGTGGGTCTGGGCCTCACGGCCTATATCAACGTGCGGCTGGAAAAGCACGCCGAGAGCCACAAGCGCAACCCGATGGACCTGTTTCGCGCCGCGGTGCTGACCTGGCCGGAGGTGGTCGAGTGCGTGGCGCTGACCGGCGAAATGGACTACTTCCTGCGCGTCGTGGTGCAGGACATGGCGCACTACTCGCGCTTCATCATGGACACCCTGCTGAAGCACCCCAGCGTGCAGGACTGCAAGACCAGCTTCGTGCTCGACAGGGTGAAGAACACGACCGCCGTGCCCGTGTGAGCACGCGTCAGCGGCGTTCGAGCACGACGGCCAACTCGGTCCAGCCGGCCGGGTGCGGCACGCGCGAATAGGGTGGCTTGGGCCATGTCCAGCGTCGCTCGGGAAAGAGGGCGCGCATGCCGTTGATGTCGCAGTGATACGGAGGACCTTCGATCGCGCCCGACGCGCTGCCCGGGCGGGGGGCCTGCATGAACAGGGCGAACAGCCGCCCGCCTGGCCGCAGCCCCTCGGCAAGCCGTCCGGCATACGTCGCCCAATCGTCCGGATGTAGCGCGCACAAGCAGGTCTGCTCGTAGATTGCATCGAGTGGCGATGAAGGCTGCCATTCGAGGACATCGGCCTGCAGCACTTCTGCGTGGAGCCCGCGTGCTGCAAGCAACTGCTGCGTGCGGCGCACGGGAGCTTCGGCATAGTCCAGCCCGGTCACGCGCAGGCCGCGCGCGGCAAGTTCGGCCACTTCCCAGCCTGAGCCGCAGCCGGGCACGGCAATGTGTGCGCCCGCCGGGGGCAACACACCCTCACGGGCCCATGCCAGCAGTTGCGGGCTTGCCTCGCCGCGGTCCCAGGGTGTGTTGTCCCCTTGGAAGCGGCTTTGCCAGAAATCGCGTGTCGGTCCAGCCATGCTCCGATCTTAGGATCCCAAAGGGCTGACACGCTGCAATCGCAAACACGGTCTCTTGCTCAGAAAGCGGGGAGAGCCCTGGCAATCGCCTGCTTCAACAAGGGGGCCAGGTCGGCTCGCGCGACGCATTCATGCGCGCTCACCACCACGCGTGGGTCGTATCGTCGGCCGGTGCCCAGTGCCTCCTCGAAGTCGTTGGCCCACTGCGTGATGAGCGCGGTGTCGGCCTCGACGATCATCACCGCGTGCGCCAGCACCGCATGCCCAGCGGGCCCTATGCGTTTCCATTGCTGGGCGGTCCCGGCGATCTTGCGCTCACCCACCGCGAGATTGAAGCGGCCGTCACAGAACGATCCATGCACTTCGCGCGGCCGGGTTTCGATGCCCAGTTCGGCAAAGGCCGATTGCAGCACCGTGCACAGGCGGCGATAGACCGTCTCGAGCAAGCTTCCCATCGGCTCATCCGTTGCCCAAGCCAGGCTGAGATTGAGCAGGCCCGGCCCCTGCGGCACCACGCCGCCACCCGAGCCGCGCAATTGCACCGAGATGCCGCGCTCGCGTTCGAAGACGGCCTGCACCTCATGGAATCTCTCGTGCCTCAGGTAGGAGCGTGGGGCCACCAGGGCGGGCATGGCCGCTTCCCAGGAATGCGCCAGCGCGTGGCCTTTGGCAGCCTGGTCCAGCAGCAAGGCCTCGGCCGCCAGCCCTTCGGCCGGCGAGATGGCCGTGTCAAGCCACTCGAAGCGAGGGTGGCGGTGATCAGAGCTCAGCGGCGGAGGTGGCATATCAGTTCTCCATGGCGCCGAAGCGGCACCCTCGCCGCATGAACCAAGTGCCAGCGAGCGGGAGCCGCGGATCCGGCTTCGCCGGTCCGCTGGCGGAGCCCCCTTTGAGGGGGTGGCGCGAAGCGCCTGCGGGGGTGGTTCACTTCGGCAGCGTACCGCACAACGCAGGGCATGCCGATTGCCGGACGGCCTCCACCGCCGCCCGCCTCCAAAGGTGCATCAATGAGCATTGTTTCAAGAAGTCCCCGCCTGCCGCGCCTGCTGGCGCTTTGTTGCGACTACGACGGCACCGTGGCCCACCATGGCGTGATGGACTCCGCGACCGAGGAGGCACTTCGGCGCACTTCCGCCTCCGGCCGGCGCATCCTGCTCGTCACCGGGCGCGAACTCGACGACCTGCACCGTGTATGCGGCGAGCAGCTCGACGTGTTCGATCTCGTCGTCGCGGAAAACGGTGCGCTGCTCTACACGCCGGCGACCGGAGAGGAAAGGCCGCTGGCCGACCCTCCACCGGAGGCCTTCATTCGCGAGCTGCAAAAACGCGGTGTCGAGCCGCTCTCCGTGGGGCGCAGCATCGTGGCGACCTGGGAGCCGCATGACGCGGTCGTGCTGGAGGTGATTCGCGAGCTGGGGCTGGAGCTGCAGGTCATCTTCAACAAGGGCGCGGTGATGGTGCTGCCGGCCGGTGTGAACAAGGCCAGCGGCCTGGTCGCGGCGCTCGAATCGCTGGGCCTGTCGCCGCACAACGCCGTGGGCGTGGGCGACGCGCAGAACGACCACGCCTTCCTTTCTCGCTGCCAGGTGTCGGTGGCGGTCGCCAATGCCCTCCCCTCGTTGAAGGAGGAGGCCGACTTCGTGACGCCAAGCGACCATGGGGCCGGCGTGATGGAGCTGGTCGAGGAACTGCTGCGCGACGACATGAGCTCGATCGCGCCGGGCCTGCGTCGCCATCGCATCGAGATCGGAACGCCCAAGGGCGGCGCCGAGCCGCTGAAGATCGCTCCACAGGACAGCGTGCTGCTGATCATCGGCCGCTCCGGCAGCGGCAAGTCCACCGTCTGCCAGGCCTTTCTCGAGCGCCTGGTGGAGCAGGACTATTCCTTCTGCGTCGTCGATCCCGAAGGCGACTACGAAGGACTGGCCGATGCAGTGACGCTCGGCACGCAGGAACACGCCCTCACCGTGGACGAGGCCATGGATGCGCTCGAGAAGCGCGGCAACCTCGTGCTCAACCTGCTCGGCATTGGCGCTGGAAGACAGGCCGGCCTTCCTCGCTTCGCTGCTCCCGCGCGTGACCGAGCAGCGCGCGCGCACCGGCCAGCCGCACTGGCTGGTGATCGACGAAGCGCATCACATGATGGCCAAGCGCCAGGCCGGTGAACGGAAACCGGAGGCTCCCCAACTCGACGGCCTGGTGCTTCTCACGGTGCATCCGGAGCTGATCGAGCCCGAGGTCTTTCGCGACATCAATGGCTTGATCGTCGTGGGCTCGGCCGCAGTCGACGAAGTGCAGGAGTTCGCCAAGTTGAGCGGACGACCACTGGCCGTGCCGCAGGGTGATACCGAGCTGGAAAAGGGCCAGGCGCTCGTCTGGCTCGCCGATGTCGGCGAACACGGCGCAGCTCGTCGACCTCGTGCCCGGCAGGGGCGAACATCTGCGGCACAGCCGCAAGTACGCTGAAGGCGAACTGCCGCAGGACCGCTGCTTCTACTTCCGCGGGCCGCAGGGCAAGCTCAATCTGCGTGCGCAGAACCTCATGGTGTTCCTGCAGATGGCCGAGGGCGTCGATGACGAGACCTGGCTGCATCATCTGCGCAAGGGTGACTATTCCACCTGGTTCTCGCGCGACATCAAGAACGACCAACTCGCGGAGGAAGCGCGCAAGGTCGAGGCGCAGGCCGACCCGGACGTGGGGGAGTCGCGAAAGCAGATCCGTGCCGCCATCGACCGGCACTACACGCTGCCGGCCTGATTCAACCGCGGCCGACGAAGGGCATGCGCGTCGCCATCACGGTGTGGAACAGCACGTTGGCCTCGAGCGGCAGGTTGGCCATGTAGCGCACCGACTCGCCCACGATGCGCACGTCGAGCATCGGCTCGGGGGCCACCTCGCCATTGGCTTGCGGCACTCCCTGGGCCATGCGTGCCGCCATCTCGGTGGCGGCATTGCCGATGTCGATCTGGCCCACTGCGATGTTGTGGCGCCGGCCATCGAGTGACGCGGCCTTGGTCAAGCCGGTGACGGCATGCTTGGTCGCGGTGTAGGCGATCGAGTTCGGGCGCGGCGCATGGGCGGAGATAGACCCGTTGTTGATGATCCTGCCCCCCTGCGGCGACTGCGCCTTCATCGTCCGGAAGGCCTGCCGGATACACAGGAACATGCCCGTCAGGTTGGTATCCACCACCCCTTGCCATTGCTCCAGCGGCAGGTCTTCGAGCGGGACGCCCTGCGCACCCCTGCCGGCATTGTTGAAGAGCAGGTCGACGCGGCCGAAGGCCGTGGTCGTGGCGGCGAACAAGGCCTCGACCGAGGCCGGGTCGGTCACGTCGGAGGGGATCGCCAAGGCCCGGCCGCCGGCCTGGGCCGCTGCGACGACTGCCTGCAATGCATCGGGCCGACGACCCGCCAGCGCCACGCACCAGCCGTCTTCGAGCAGGGCCAGCGTGGCAGCCTTGCCGATGCCGGTGCCGGCGCCCGTGACGATGGCGACTCTTGGTGTGATGTTCATGCAGCGATGATATGGCGCTTCAGCATTCCATTGACCTCGTTCGCGCGCTCCATCTGCACCATGTGACCCGCGCCTTCGAGCACGTGCACCTCGGCGCCCGGTGGGGCCTGCCTCGCGTGCGCGGACGGGATGACGCGATCCTCGGCGCCCCAGATCACCAGTACCGGGATGCGCGAGGCGTCCAGGCGTGCCACCGGTCGTTCGGCCTGCCGGCCGCCGGCGAACAAGGCAGAGCCCAGGCGCTCGAGCACCTCGCTCACGCCATCGAGCCGCTTGTGTTCAAGCAGGTCGTCGAGCATTTGCCGCGTCACGAGCGCCGGGTCGGCGAAGAGCTGTTCCACCACCGGCTTGAGTTCGCGCCGCGAGGCTGCGCGCACGAAGCCCTCGGTGTAGCCGGTATTGATCTCCTCGCCCAGTCCCGCGCTGCAGATCAGCGCCAGCGAAGCCATGCGCTGCGGCCTCTCCAGCGCCAGCTGCGCCGCGATCGCTCCGCCCAGCGAATGCCCGACGGCGTGCACGCGGTCCACCTCCAGCGCATCGAGGAACCGGTCCACGAAGCCTGCCAACTCGGCCAGCGTCGTGCCCGGCAACTGCGCTGCCGACTGCCCGTGGCCCGGCAGATCGAGTGCGATGACCGCATGGCTCTCCGCCAGCGCGTCGATGTTGAACAGCCAGTTGTCGAGGTCGCCGCCGAAGCCGTGCAGGAGGAGCACCGCCGGCCCCGGGCCCTGGGCACCGCGGCGCGCATAGCGCACGCGGATGCCGTCGACCTCGATGAACTGGTAGGCCGCGGGCGCGCCTTCCTCGTCTTCGCCGGTGTCGGCAGGCGTCACGTAGGAGGCGACGTAGGCATCGATGTCGGCATCGCTCACCTCGGGGCCGGCCATCACGCCGAGCAGGGCCTTGACCGGCAGCACCTGGCCCGCCTCGGCGACCTTGCGGCGCAGCACGCCGGGGTCGGCTGCCTCCACCGCGTTGGCGATCTTGTCGGTCTCGACGTCGAGGATGGGCGTGCCCACCGAGATCTCGGCGCCTTCATCGACCAGCCAGGCGTTGACGGTGCCCTCCTTCATCGAGAGGCCCCATTTGGGCATGACGATGGGCGTGATCATCAATGCGTTCCTTTCTTCAGCGTGCGGCGAACGGCGTCCCCGATCTGCGCGCTGCTGGGCAGATAGAGGTCTTCGAGCGCCGGCGAGAAGGGCACCGGCACGTGGGGCGGCGTCACCATCTCGATGCCGGCCTTCAGCGCGCCGAAGGCCTGCTGCGCGACCTGGGCCGAGATGTCGGCGGCGATGCTGCAGCGCGGGCTGGCTTCATCCACGCACACCAGGCGGCCCGTCTTCTCCACGCTTTCGATCACGGTGTCGATGTCCAGCGGCGAGAGCGTGCGCAGGTCGATCACCTCGCATTCGACTCCTTCCTTCGCGAGCGCCGCAGCCGCCTCCAGCGAGCGATGCACCATCAGTCCATACGAGACGATCGAGACATGCTTGCCGTCGCGTGCCACCCGGGCCTCGCCGAACGGGATCGCATACGAGCCTTCCGGCACCTCGCCCTCCACGCCGTAGAGGTTCTTGTGCTCGCAGAAGATGACGGGGTCGTTGTCGCGGATCGACTGGATGAGCAGGCCCTTGGTGTCGTAAGGCGTGCTCGGGCACACCACCTTCAGGCCGGGAATGTGAGTGAACAGCGGCGTGAGCATCTGGCTGTGCTGCGCCGCTGCCCTGAAGCCCGCGCCCACCATCGTGCGGATCACCACCGGCGTCTCGGCCTTGCCGCCGAACATGTACTTGAACTTGGCGGCCTGGTTGAAGATCTGGTCGAAGCACACGCCCATGAAGTCGATGAACATCAGCTCGGCCACCGGGCGCATGCCGCAGGCGGCCGCGCCGATCGCCGCGCCCACATAGGCGCTTTCCGACAGCGGCGTGTCCAGCAGCCGGTCGCCGTACTTCGCATACAGGCCCTTGGTGACGCCGAGCACGCCGCCCCAGGCATCGCGCTCGCCTTGGCCGCCGGCGCCGCCGACGATGTCCTCGCCCATCAGGATCACGCTGGGGTCGCGCGCCATTTCCTGGTCGAGCGCCTCGTTGATCGCCTGCTTCATGCTGATCTTTCGAGCCATGACGGTCTCCTTCGTCAGTAGGTCACGTAGACGTCGGTGGTGAGGTCGGCCGCGGTGGGCAGCGGTGCCGCCTTGGCCTCCGTGACCGCCCGCTCGATCAGGTCGAGCACCTCGTGGTCGATGGCCTGCAACTCGGCGGCCGAGACCACGCCCGCGCCGCTGACCTGTGCCGCGAACTTCTTCAGGCAGTCCTGGCTCGAGCGGATGCTCTCGATCTCGCCCGACCCCCGATAGGTCTGCGCATCGCCTTCGAAGTGGCCGAAGAAGCGCACCATCTTGCATTCGAGCAGCGAGGGGCCGCCGCCCTTGCGGGCCCGCTCGATCACCTCGCCCGCGGCTTCATGCACCGCGAAGAAGTCGGTGCCGTCGACCGTCACGCCTGGCAGGCCGAACCCGGCGGCGCGATCCACGTAGCTGTCCACCGCCACGCCGTACTCGCGCGAGGTCGATTCCGCATAGCCGTTGTTCTCCACGACGAAGATGGCCGGCAGGTTCCACACCGCGGCCAGGTTCAGGCTCTCGAGGAACATGCCCTGGTTGGACGCGCCGTCACCCACGAAGCTCACCGCCACCTCGCCCTTGCCGCGGAACTTCGCGGCCAGCGCCGCGCCGCACACCAGCGGCGCGCCGGCGCCCAGGATGCCGTTGGCGCCCATCATTCCCTTGTCGAGATCGGCGATGTGCATCGAGCCGCCCTTGCCGTTGCAGGCGCCGCCCTTGCGGCCGTAGATCTCCTTCATCATCGCCACCACGTCCACGCCCTTGGCGATGCAGTGGCCGTGGCCGCGGTGAGTCGAGGCGATTCGGTCGCCGTCACCCAGGTGGCTAATGATGCCCACGCCCGCGGCCTCCTCGCCCGCGTACAGGTGCACGAAGCCGGGGATGTCGCCGCGGCCGAAATCGACGTGCAGCCGTTCTTCGAACTCACGGATGGTGCGCATCTTTCGATACGCCTGGAGCAGCTGCTCCTTGTCGAGCGGGAAGGGATTGCCTGCCATGATGGTCTCCTCTGCCGGGGGCGGCATCAAACGAACAGCGACGGCTGTCGGGAACGATCGTCACGGCGGAACAGTCCCTCGCGCGCTGCGATGTGCAGGCAGCGAGGCACGTCCACCGTCGGGAAGGCCTGGTCGCGCAGCGTGATGCTCACGTGCTCGCCGGGTTCGAAGGGCAGCTCGCGCTCGCCGTCGAGGGCCAGCGTGCCTGCCGCTTGGGAAACGATGAAAGGCTCTCCGGGCGGCATCGGGGCCCAGCGGGCGATGCCCACCGTCCGGATCAGGCCGGGCGCGATCGGCGCCTGCAATTGCACTTGCGGCCGGGCGATCGGGAGTGCCGAGCTCGAGCGCGAGGCCCATCGGCTCGTGCCGTCCGATCGGATGCAGCAGTCCGCCGATGGCCGACAGGCCGATCGCGAGCGGATCAGCGAAGCTCAGGTAGGCGGCCACGAGGTTCTCGGTCTTCCACAAGGCACGGGCGCCGACACAACGCTCGCTCGAGACCACCGCATCGACCAGCGCGATGTCGCGGCGCTCGCCGTGGTTGAGCTCGATCTCGAGCAGCTTGTTGAAGGCCAGCGCGCGCCCAGGTCCCAGGGCTCCGCTGGCGTAGAGTCCGACCGCCATGCCGGTGAGCGTCGGCTCGCGCATCTCGGGAAAGGCGTTGTTCGTGCCGGTGGAGATGCCGGCAATCGGCACGTCGCGGCATTCGCGAACCACCGCCCGATGCGTGCCGTCTCCGCCGAGCACGACGATCGCCTCGACGCCGCTGCGCCGCAGGCGGCGGGCGGCTTCATGGCTGTCTTCGACGGTGGAGCTGGGCTCCATGTCGAGGAACTCCACCTCGGGGAAGGCGTGATGCAGATTGCGCTCGCGCATCAGGCTGCGCTCGAGCAGGGCGCGAATGCCGCCGCGGTCCGGCATCATCAGCACCCGCTTCACGCCGCAGGCGCCGGCCGAAGCCAGCAGCCGGAGCACGATGTTCACGCGATCGGCGATCTGCAGGTTGCTCGCGTTCGCCACGATGCGGCGGATGTCGCGCGCGGAAGCCGGGTTGGCGATCAGGCCGATGGCGGGGCCGTCTGCCGCGTGGCTGCCCATGGGGCTTGTCTCCTGGCGGCGCTGTGCACGGCGCCGCGTGAGAAGCCTTGTGCAATGCGCATGCCAGCTCGCACGCTTGCAGGCAATGCGCCGAAAACCCAGTATTGATGCGGGTTGCCGACCGATGGCCTGTGCAGCGGCCCGCCGCGGGCGTGTGTGACAGCCGCCTGGATGAGACAGGTGTCACGCGCCGGACTGTGACACCTACTGGCGCGGTGCCGGCTCCTCGCGAGCCGTTTGCCGGCACTCGCGTGCGTAGGCGAAGCCCGCCTGCCATTGCTCGCCCATCTGCTGGCTCAGGCCTGGGGGAACGCGCGGGTCGGCCTCGGCTTCGCGCAGCGCCTCTCCCATCGCTTGCGCGATTCGCAGGACGACCTCCTGCGGGTGGGACACGTCACACACCTCGCGGCCGAAGGCGAGCAGCTCCTCGGTGGTGGGATAAGCCCTGGAGGCGTGCTTCCTGCCACGTCGCCACTTGAGCGCCATGGTGCGGTCCACGTCCTCGAAGCCGCCGGGTCGCTCGTACTTGTAGATGGTGGTGGTGACCACATCGAATACCGGCGCGAGCCGGGCATCGCCCAAGCCCGTGTAGAGCATGCCGAAGTTCTTCAGGTGGGCATCGCCATTGCGCACGCAGACGCAGAGCACGAGTTGCGCGAAGAAGCGCCGCAGGTCCTCGGCCGGCCGCGACGAAAGCAGCCGCACCACCTCGGCCACCGACTCGTAGCTGCCGTGGTACTTGCGGGCCGAGAAGCGGTCGTGCACGCGCAGCGCCATCAGCGCCGCGATGTCCTCGAAGCCGAGGCGGCGGCCGAGCTCGTCGATGTCGAAGCGATCGATGACGAGGATGTCGCCGCCTGCCGACAGATCGAAGCGCGGCGTCTCGATGCCGGCGCGCGAGGCCGCGAGCAGGCAGATGTATTCGTTGGCAGCGAGCCCCGGATACTGGGGCCCGGCGCTCTTGACGATGAGGTCCGGGATGGGGATCGAGGCGCGCGATGGCGCCATGATCTTGGGCTGCACGCCGGAGATGCCGGCGCTCGTCGCGAGGTAGGCGTCGGCCAGTTCGGCGAAGGCTTTCGAGCCCGCGGGGCTTGCCAGCAGTTCTTCGCGCGAGACGAGCACGCGCGGACGTAGCGGGTTCCCATCGATGGCATATCCCAAGCGGCCGATGCCGTTGTCGCCCATCAGCGCCAGCAGGTGCATCTTGGTCAGCGCGCGCTTGGGGAAGACTTCGATGATGCGCTGGAACAGATAGCCCTCGGGCAGGTTCATGTCCATCACGGGAAACAGGTCGCCGTCGGTCCAGACGATCTGGCTGGGCGGCATCAGCAGGCTCACCTCGGGCTGGTGCGGCCTGTCGCTGGCGTAGGTGAACACGTACTGGTCCTCGCGCGCGAGGGTGCCCGCGTCTGCTCCGGCGATGGCAAGGTTCAGCCGCTTGATGCGGGCGGGCAACTCATGCATCGTCGTCGTCCGCGAAGCGGCGTTCCATGTCGCGGAGGGTGAGCGAGCCTGCCTCGGTAATTTCCAGCGCGCAGCCCAGCCCGGCCAGCACTGCCAGCAAGGTGCTCAGCGAGACGTCGTCGCCCCGCTCCAGGCGATGAAGGGTGTCGCGGCTCTTGCCAGTGAGCTTGGCGAGGTGTGAGGCGCGAATGCCCTTGGCCTTGCGCAGGCGCCGGACTGCGGCGCCTGCGTCGTGCAACAACAGAATCTTGTCCGCCATGGCCGACGTTTTAGCAGAAAATGCAGTGTTTGTCAGGAATACAGGACGACCGACGCAGCACTGGCTCATTTCTGTCCCGATAGCCGAAAACCTGTTTCGTGCCAACATCGATGCCGCCGCATGCGTCTGAGCATGGACCGACACGCGTGAACACTTCAACCGACCACCTGCCGGGCGCCGACGCCCTGCGCGCGCCGAGCGCGCCCTTGCATGTGCTGCCCGTGATCGTGCTGGCGCAATTTGCGGGAACCTCCTTGTGGTTCGCCGTCAATGCCGTGATGCCCGACCTGCAGCGGGAATGGGGGCTGCCGGCCCAGGCGGTGGGCACGCTCACGTCATCTGTCCAGCTGGGCTTCATCGTCGGCACCCTGGTGTTCGCGTTGATGGCGGTTGCCGATCGTCATTCGCCGCGTCTCGTGTTCCTTGCTTGCGCCCTGCTGGGCGCGGCCTGCAATGCAGTGGCTGCGCTGTGGGCAGGCAGCCTCGAGACGCTGCTGGTCCTGCGCTTTGTCACCGGGTTCTTCCTGGCGGGCATCTACCCGGTCGGCATGAAGATCGCGGCGAGCTGGTATCCGCAAGGCCTGGGCGCGGCGCTCGGCTGGCTCGTCGGTGCGCTGGTGCTGGGCACGGCGACGCCGCACCTGCTGCGCGCGCTCGGCGCTCAGTGGCCGTGGCAGGGGGTGATGGCGACGGTGTCCCTCTTCGCGGCTGCCGGTGGGATGGCCATTGCCGCCTTCGTACCCGACGGGCCGCACCTGCCGCGCGCAGCCGGGCTGCAATGGCGCGCACTGGGCGCGCTGTGGACGGATCGCCGCGTGCGGGCGTCGGCCTTCGGCTACTTCGGGCACATGTGGGAGCTGTACACGCTGTGGGTGCTGGTGCCGGCCATCGTCGGCACGCGGCTGGCGGGCGCCTGGACATCAGCCGCCTCGTTCGCGGTGATCGGCCTCGGCCTCGTCGGCGTGCGTGGCCGGCGGACTGCTGGTGCGCCGCTTCGGAAGCGCCAGGGTCGCCGGCGCGCAGCTTGCCGCGAGCGGCGCCTGCTGCCTGCTTGCGCCGCTGATGCTGGAGGCGGGCGACCTCCTCTTCGCGCTTTGGCTGGCCACCTGGGGCACCACGGTGGTGGGCGACTCGCCGCAGTTCTCGACGCTCACGGCGATGAACGCGCCCCGCGAGGCCGTGGGGAGCCTGCTCACCCTGGTCAACAGCATCGGCTTTGCGATCTCCATCGTCAGCATCCAGCTCTTTTCCGGGCTGGCGGCGGATCATTCATTGCACTGTGCTGCTGCCATGGCTGGCGGTCGGGCCAGCGCTCGGGCTGTGGATGCTGCGGCCCCTGCTGGCACGCCCCTGAAGGCGGATGCACGTTGCGAAGGAGCACTTCGATGAACACGGTGGCACTCCCCGACGGCACGCTTGTTCCCGCCCTGGGCCTGGGCACCTGGCGCATGGGCGAGGGCCGCGCCGGCCGCTCACGCGAAGTGGCCGCGGTGCGCCGCGCCATCGAGCTGGGCTATCGCCTGGTCGACACGGCCGAGATGTATGGCGAAGGCGGTGCCGAGGAGGTGGTGGGCCAGGCCATCGAGGAATCGATCCGCAGCGGCATCGTCCGGCGCGATGAGCTCTTCATCGTCAGCAAGGTCTATCCCCACAACGCCAGCCGCGCCGGCGTCGCGGCCGCCTGCGAGCGCAGCTGCAAGCGCCTGGGGCTCGACCATCTCGATCTCTACCTGCTGCACTGGCGTGGGCAGCATCCCCTGCGCGACACGGTGGCCGGCTTCGAGACCCTGCGCGAGCGTGGCCGCATCCGGCGTTGGGGCGTGAGCAACTGCGATGCCGACGACATGGCCGAGCTCTGGCACGTGCCGCATGGCCAGCAGTGCGCCGCGAACCAGGTGTACTTCTCGCTCAGCGAGCGCGGCATCGAGTTCGACCTGCTGCCGTGGCTGCGCGAGCACGGCGTGCCGGTGATGGCCTACTGCCCGATCGACCAGGGCACGCTTGCCCGTGCGAAGGCCCTGCGGACCGCTTGCCGAGCGCCTGGGCGCGACGCCTGCGCAGGTCGCACTGGCCTGGCTGGCGCACCACGGCGATGTGATCGCGATTCCGAAGTCAGTCGAGGAATCCCACCTGCGCGAGAACTTGGCCGCAGCCGGGATCGAGCTCGATGCGGCGGCGCTCGCCGAGCTCGATGGCCTGTTTCCGCCGCCCAAGCGCAAGCAGTCGCTCGCAATGACCTGAGTCGAAACAAGCGCGGCTCGGCGCTTTCCCGGGTGGCTCAGGCCGCGGCCCTGAAGGGCAAGCTGCCCGCGCGCCGGGCGAGTGCCAGGTTGCTCGGACTGTCGGGCTTGCGTGCCAGGCGCTCGGCCGCCAGCGCCTGCGCGAGCGACAGGTCGCCTGCACGCATGGCTGCCTCCAGCGTCGTCAGGTGCAGCAGGTCGCGTTGCGCGTGGCTGCCGCCGAAGCGATGCGCGATGGGCAGCACCGGGACCAGCGCCTCGACGCATTCGGCCCAGCGTCCGGCGCCGAAGGCGCGCAGCCCGGCGCACACCGGCAAGCCGACCTCGCGCGAGATGGCGCCGTTGCTGCCTTCCTCGCCGGCGGCCATAAGCAGCTGGTGCTGCACCGCCTCGGCCGAGGCCTCGTCGCCCGCGCCGACGAAGGCCATCACCGCATGCACATCGTTGAAGGCGTAGAAGCGGTCGGCCACGAGCTTGCGCCAGCAGGCCGCGATCTCCTGCCAGCGATCCGCCCACGTCCGCGCCGCGAAGCAGCAATCGCCACAGCAGCGCCGAGGCATCGACCATGTCGAGCACCACTTCGGAGTTCGTGCCGCGCACGGCGCTGTCGTACATCTGCAGCACGCTGGCGATGTCGCCGCGCTCCAGGTGGTAGAGCGCCAGGTGCCAGCCGTTGTGCACCGCCAGCATGTTGTCGCGCGACCAATGCTCGCGCCGCTCCTCCATCCAGCGCACGCCCTCGTCGAGGCGGCCTTCCATCTCGCAGACGTGGGCCACCGCATGGATCGCCCAGGCGTCGCGCGGCTGCATGTCGAGCGCCTGGCGGCCGGCCGCCTCGGCACGGGCGTACTCGTTGCATTCCTCCAGCCCGAAGGCGTACATGCCCAGCAGGTGGCTGTAGCCCGCGTCGGACTGCGACCAGTAGGGCAGCACACGCGCGATGCGGTCGCGCAGCCACTGCGACTGGCCGAGGTAGAAGTCGGTGAGGTGCGTGAGCTGCACCGCCAGCAGGTCCCGGGGGTGGTCCACCAGATGGCGGCCCAGCAGGCCGTTCGCGGTGTGGAACTGCCCTTGCTCGAAGGTGCGGAACGCCTTGGTGAGAGAGCCTTCCCGTTCATTGGCAACGCTCGCGTGGCGCTCGGCCGCTTCGATGCACTCGCGGGCCATGGGCATCAGCGTGCGCTCCATCGCGGCGATCAGCAGGCCTGCCTTCAGGAGTTGACCGGAGACGAAATCGGGTTGCTCCGCCAGGGCGGCGTCGATGGTCGCAAGCGGGTCCAAGGCATAGGCGTTGAGCAGGGCCAGCGACTCGTCGTAGGCGGCGGCCGAGGCAGCGCTGGCGTTCGAGAGCTCCAGGCCGCGAGCGTCGCGTGAGGTCATGGTGTAACTCCTTTGGGTGACACGAGCCTCCAAGATAGGCCTCGGGCGTGAAGCAGATGTTGGCGCGAGCGTGAATCGGCAGTCAAATCCGGCGGATGACATCCGTCGAAGTCCACCTGCTCGGCCGATTCGAGCTGCGCCGCGACGGCGTGGCGGTCGAGCTCGGAAGCCGAAAGAACGCTGCCCTGCTGGCCTGGCTGGCGCTGCATCCGCAAGGTGTCAAGCGCACTCGGCTGGTGTCGATGCTGTGGCCCGACAGCGAGGCTTCCAAGGCCCGCGCCAACCTCAGGCAGGCGCTCACTGCCTTGCGCCGGCTCGGGGGCGTTGCGCTGATCGCCACGCAGGGCGACGAGGTCGCGCTCGATGCGGGCACCCTGGTGGATCTGCACCGCTTCGAGCGGCTGGCCAACTCGGCCGAGCCGGCCGACTGGCAGCGCGCAGTGGCCTTGCATGAAGGCACACCGCTCGATGGGCTCGAGCTCGGCGAAGGCGACTTCGACGAGTCGCTCAGGGCCCAGCGCCAGCGCATCGCGGCCGTGTTCTCGCGCCTGCTCGAGCAAAGCGCCGCGGCCGCCGCCGGGCAGCCGGCGCTGCTGCGCGAGGTCGCCGAGCGCTGGCTGCAATACGACCCGGCCAGCGAGCAGGCCTGGCGCGCGCAGATCGATGCCTGCCGGCGCCTCGGCGACAAGGCCGCCGGCATTCGCGCCTACCAGCGCTGTCGCACCGCCTTGCTCGACGCCTACGGCGTGGCTCCCTCCGGCGAGACCGAGCGTGTCTACCGCGAGTTGCTGCGCGACCAGGAGCCGGCCCTGGCGCAGTCGGGCGGCGGCACGCTCCTCGTGCTGCCGGTGCAGGTCGAAGGCGAGGGCAGCGACCTGCAATGGCTGGCGCGCAGCCTTACCGAGGACGTGAGCACCGAGCTGACGCGCTTCCGGACCCTTTCCGTGGTGGCGCCGGCCGAAGGACAGGCCGGCCTGCCGCCCCGGCAGGCCGCGCGGGAGCTGGGCGCGCGCTACGTGTTGACGGCCGCCGTGCGCGCCCATCCGCCCGAAGGATCGCGCTTGCGCCTGTCGGTTCAATTGGTCGAAGGCTCATCGGGCGTGATCATCTGGAGCGAGCGTTTCGACGTCGAACGCGAGGCGGTGGTCGATGCCACCGACCGCGTGGTGCGCGAGCTTGTCGCCGCACTCGCCCGGGAGATCGAGGCGCATACCCTGTCGAACTCGCGCCAGCGCGGCCGCGAGCTGTCTGCCTATGAACACTGGGTGCAAGGCATGACGCTGCTCAGGCAAGGCTCGCTCGAGGCCGACGAGCAGGCGCGCGCCTGCTTCCAGCGCGCCCTCGCGCGCGAGCCCGACTATGCGCGCGCCTACAGCGGCCTGTCGCTCTCCCACTTCAACGAGTGGAGCTGCCAGTACTGGGGCCTGTGGGACGAAAGCCAGCGCCAGGCCGAGCGCTACGCGGTGCGTGCGGCCGAGCTCGATCCGGCCGACCACCTGGCGCTGTGCATCCTTGCCAAGGTCGAGCTCTACCGCCGCGAGTTCGACCTGGCCGACACGCATTTCGCCCGCGCGCTGCGCCTGAACCCGAACGACGCCGACAACCTCGCGATGGTCGGCCTCGGCTACGCCTACCTTGGCAAGCATGAGCTGGGCCTGGAACTCGGGGAGGCCGCGTTGCGCCTCAACCCGAGGCATCCGCCCTGGTACCTCGCCAGCGTGTTCGGCCCCCTGTTCCTGATGCGGCGCTATGACGAAGGCATCGCGCAGGCTCGCGGCGCCGTGGGCGCCTTCGTCGATGTGCAGGCCTTTCTTGCGATGGCCCACGCCCTTGCGGGACGGCCTTCAGAAGCAAGCCGGCATGCCCGCGCCTACTTGGCGGACTTCGAGCGCATGATCACCCACGGCCAGCCGGCCGGGCCGGGCGAAGGGGGAAAGTGGCTTCTCGACGTGAACCCGCTGCGGCTCTCGAAGCGACGTGGAACATGTACGCAAAGGATTGGCGGCAGCCGGGCTGCTGCCGTGAAACCCTGCTGGCAGTAAGCCATCTGCAC
This sequence comes from uncultured beta proteobacterium, assembly GCA_963818175.1. Classification (GTDB taxonomy): domain Bacteria; phylum Pseudomonadota; class Gammaproteobacteria; order Burkholderiales; family Burkholderiaceae_C; genus Caldimonas. Next base: position 28,473 of record CAWFRK010000029.1, read on the forward strand.
ACGTCGATTTGTGCAGAACCTAGGGTAAACCCTTAGATTGGTGACGCAGGGCACGTTTCGTCCTGCCCAAGGAGGTCACCATGACAAGCTTTACCTTGCCCAAGACCAAGCCCCCCAGGGCCGCCAAGCCCGAGCCTTCCGCTGCTGCGAGCAGGCCGGGCGTATTCGCGAGGATCTGGTCGGTGCTGGAACAAGTCGGCAGGCGCCGCGCCCGACATCAGATGGACCTGTTGGCCGCAATGTACGAGCACACGCGACCCGATCTGGCGCGCCAGCTTCGTGCTGCGAGCCGCGAGATGCTCAACGGCTGAAGCCTCCCGCCGAACCCGCTATTCCTCTTCCTTCACCTTGTACTGGCTCACCAGCTGGTGCTGCACCGTAGGCGGCACCGGCTCGTAGTGGGAAAACTCCAGCGTGTAGCTGCCGCGCCCGCCCGTCATCGCGTTCAGCCGCGCCTGGTAGCTGGCCAGTTCCGACAGCGGCGCCTGGCCGATGACCGCCAGCGCGCCGGCCTGCAGAGACCGCGTGCCGCTCACCTGGCCCCGCTTGGAGGACAGGTCGCCGGTGATGTCGCCGATGTTCTCCTCGGGCGCGGTGATCTCCACGTTGGCGATCGGCTCCAGCACGATCGGCCCGGCCTTGAGCATGGCATCGACGAAGGCCTTGCGCCCGGCGGTGGCGAAGGCGATGTCCTTCGAGTCCACCGAATGGCTCTTGCCGTCGTAGACGATCACCTTCACGTCCTTGACCGGATAGCCGGCGATCACGCCGGTGTCGAGCACCTGGCGAACGCCCTTCTCGACGGCCGGGATGAATTGCCCGGGAATCGCGCCGCCCTTCACCTGGTCGACGAACTCGAAGCCCGCTCCGCGCGGGAGCGGCTCGACCTTGAGGAACACCTCGCCAAACTGGCCCGCTCCACCGGTCTGCTTCTTGTGGCGGTGGTGGCCCTCGGCGGGCTGCGTGATCGTTTCGCGATAGGCGATCCGCGGAGGGCGGGTGTTGACCTCGCACTTGTAGACATCGGTCAGGCGCTCGAGCAGCACGCGCAGGTGCAGGTCGCCGAGGCCGTACACCACGGTCTCGTTCGTCGTCGCGACATGCTCGACCTTGAGACACGGGTCTTCGTCGACCAGCTTCGTCAGGATCTCCCACAGGCGCTGTTCGTCGCCACGCCGCCTTGGCTCGATCGCGAGGCCATGCACGGGCACGGGGAAGTCCAGCGGTTTCAGATGGATGCGATCGTCTTCGGCGGCGTCATGCAGAACCGCATCGAAGTGGATCTCGTCGACCTTGGCGACCGCGCAGACCTCGCCCGGGCCGGCGCTGGGCACTTCGACGTGGTCCTTGCCTTGCAGCATGAACAGGTGCCCCACCTTGAAGGGCTTGCGACCGTCGCCCACGTAGAGGAGGCTGTCGCGCGTGATCGTGCCCTGGTGGATGCGGAAGACGCCCATCTTGCCGACGTAGGGGTCCACCGTGACCTTGAAGACATGGGCGAGCACGTGCTTCGTGGCGTCCGGCTCGGCGTGATGCGGCTTGGCTTGCTCGCCTTCGCCCTGCAGGAACTGCGGCGGGTTGCCCTCGGCCGGATTCGGCAGCAGCTTGACGATCACATCGAGCAGCTCGCCCACGCCCGCGCCATTGCGTGCCGAGACGAAGCAGATCGGGATCAGGTGGCCTTCGCGCAGTGCCTGCTCCAGCGGTGCGTGCAACTCGCTCGGGTCGACGTCGCCCTCGTTGAGGTAGCGCTCGACGAAGTCGGGGTCCACCTCGACCACCTGCTCCACCAGCGCGCGATGCGCCTGCTCCACAGATGAAAAATCCGCCTCGCCGGACGGATTGAAGAAGCAGTCGACGACCTTGGTGCCGCCTGCCGCAGGGAGGTTCAGCGGCAGGCATTCCTTGCCGAAGGTTTCGCGGATCTGCTCCACCAGCCCGGGCAGGTCGACGCGCTCGGCATCGATCTTGTTGACGATGATCATGCGGCACAGCTCGCGCCTGGCCGCCCACTCCATCATGCGGGTGGCCATCATCTCGATGCCGGTGGCGGCATTGATGACGATCGCCGCGGTTTCCACCGCCTCCAGCGCGGGCAGCGACTGGCCGAGGAAGTCCGGGTATCCAGGTGTGTCGAGCAGGTGGATGCGCGTGTCGTCGTGCTTCATGTGGACGACCGAGGTGCCCAGCGAATGCTGGAACTTGCGCTCGAGCGGATCGAAGTCGGTCACCGTGGTGCCGCGCTCCAGGCTGCCCTGCGCCCCGATCGCCCCGGCCTTGTGCAGCAGGGCCTCGACCAGGCTGGTCTTGCCGGACGTGCTCTGGCCGACGACGGCAAGCGTCCGTATGGCCGCGATCTGGGCAGGGATCGCGGGGGAAGAAGGCGTGGTCATTGGGCGCTCTCCTCTGGGGGCCCGAACTGGTGACCGGGCCTGACAGGCACAGGGTAAGGGATCGACTTGTGGCGCACAAGCGGGGGAGCAGCGAGAAAGGGTTCGACAGGGTGCTATCATTTGCTGGCCTATGCCAATGGCATAGGCCCATATGCCATTGGAGGAGCTCACCATGGACCACTCTCGCCACGTTCGGCTGTTCCGTAACGGACGCAACCAGGCGGTCCGGATTCCGCGCGAGTTCGAACTTCCCGGCTCCGAGGCCGTCATGTCCCGCGAAGGCGATGCGCTCGTGATCCGCCCGGCGCGGCCCCGATCACTGCTGGAGGTGCTGCGGAGCTTGCGGCCCTTGGACGAAGACTTTCCCTCGATTGACGAACTGCCCACCGACGACGTGGAGTTGTAGATCGTGACGGCACTTGCCTTCCGTTATCTGCTCGACACCAACATCGTTTCTGACCTCGTGCGTCACCCGCAGGGCTTGATCGCCAAGCGGATCGCCAGGGTGGGTGAAGACAAGGTTTGCACCAGCATCGTCGTCGCCTGTGAACTCCGCTTCGGTGCAGCCAAGAAGGGTTCGGAGCGATTGACTGAACAACTCGAAGCCGTGCTGGACGTGCTCCCCGTGCTGTCGCTCGAGGCGGACGCCGATCGCCACTATGGCGACATCCGTGCCGCGCTCGAACGAGCTGGCACACCGATCGGCGCCAACGATCTCCTGATCGCTTCACAGGCGCGCGCGCATGAACCTGACCGTTGTCACCGACAACATCTCCGAGTTCGAGCGCGTCGCCGGGCTGGGCGTCAAGAACTGGCTCAGGCCCTAGCCAGACCTTCGACGAAAGTCGCCTCACCCCTCCAGCGTGAACCCCACCTTCAGCGTCACCTGCCAGTGGCCGACCTTGCCGTCCACCACGTGACCGCGCGTTTCGGTCACCTCGAACCACTGGATGTTGCGAATCGTTTCGTGCGCCTTGCCGATGGCGCGGCGAACGGCGTCGTCGCTGCTCTCGGCCGAGGATCCGGTCAGTTCAAGAAGCTTGTAGACATGGTCGCTCATGAGGGTCTCCGGTGGTTGTGGAGCGACCTTACCGCTCGGGCGAAGGCCTCGCAAGATGGGCTCGACCAGCGGCCATCGGGGCCTCGCGGAAGATGCGCTCGTCCATGGTCTTCAGGTCGGCGGCCACCGCCACCGGCGCGCCGCATTGGTCGAGCACCTCGCGCTGCAGGTCGATGCCGGGCGCGATCTCGGTCAGCGTGAGCTGGTCGCCTCGCAGTTCGAACACGGCGCGCTCGGTGACGTACAGCACCTCGTGGCCCAGGCTGCGGACGTAGGACCCGTTGAAGCTCAAGTGCCCCACCCGGGGCACGAGCTTCTTCGCCCGGCCCTCGCGCACGATCTGCAGGCTCCCGTCGTGCGCGCGCACCTCCAGTCCGTCTGCCGTGAGCGTGCCCATGAAGACGACGCGGCGCGCCGTCTGGGTGATGTTGATGAAGCCCCCCACGCCGGCCACCCGCCGCCCGAAGCGGCTGACGTTCACGTTGCCCTGCGGATCCATCTCGGCCAGGCCCAGGAAGGCGATGTCGATGCCACCACCATCGTAGAAGTCGAACATCGCGGCATGGTCGATGATGGCCTCGGGGTTGGCGCTCGCGCCGAAGCTCAGGTGCTGGGCCGGCGTGCCGCCGATCGGCCCGGCCTCCACGGTGAGGGTGAAGTCGGCGTGCGCCTCCTCGCGGGCGATGGCGCCCAGGCCCGCGGGCATGCCCACGCCCAGGTTGACGACCGGCCCCCGCAGCCGCACCAGCTCGAAGAAGGCGCGGCGCTGCACGATCTTGCGCACATCGAGCGGCGCCGGCGTGAAGCCGTGCTCGGGCTCGCGCACCGCCCCGGTGTAGGCCGGGTTGTAGGCCTCGCCGAAGGTCATCCAATGGTCGTGCGGGGTCTTCGGTGACGACGATGCGATCGACCAGGATGCCCGGCACGCGCACCAGGTTCGGGTCCAGCGTGCCCGCCGGCACCACGCGCTTCACCTGCGCGATCACCAGCCCGCCGGAGTTGCGCGCCGCCTGGGCGATGGCAAGCAGGTCCTGGTGGAAGGGCTCGTGCTCGGTGGTGAGGTTGCCGCGCTCGTCGGCGGTGGTGGCGCGGATCAGGGCGCAGTGCACCGGCATCGAGGGATAGAAGAGTTGCTCCTCGCCCGCCAGCGTGACGCGCTGCACCAACTCCTCGCTGGTGCGAGGAAGTGAGCCGGCCGCCATCGTGCAAGGGGTCGACGAAGGTGTGCAGGCCGATCCTCGTCACCACGCCGCTCTTGCCACCCGCAATGGCGCGGTACAGGTGCGAGATCACGCCCTGCGGCCAGTTGTAGGCCTCGATCTCGTTGCGCTCGACCAGGGCGCCGAGCTTGGGGGCCGAATTCCAGTGGCCGCCGATCACGCGCTTGAGCAGTCCGGCATGGCCGTAGTGGTTGACGCCGCGATGCGCCCGATCGCCTTGGCCCGCGGCGTACACCAGCGTGAGGCCGCGCGGCCGGCCCTCGTCGAGGAAGCGGCGCTCGATCGCGGCGCTCACGGCTTCGGCGTGGCCGGCGCCGACGAAGCCTGCGGTGACCAAGGTCCAGCCGTCTTCGATGAGGGCGGCGGCTTCACGAGCGGTGATGACTTGCATGGCGGGAAGGGCTAGAAATACCGTCTTGTAGCAAATGAGCCGCCCCACTGTCACCGGAGCGTCATGGGTGCTGGCTATGTTGCTTCAGTCTTTGTCACCGAAGGGAGTCGCCATGGGCCTTTCCAAGCATCTGTGGTCGGTGGTCGTCGGTGTGGGCCTGTTGGTGCAGGCCATGCCGCCCGCGTCGGCGGAGCAGGCGGGGCGCGAGCGCGACGGCAAGCGATCGCACCGCGAGCCGAGCCCGCTGGTGATCGGCCATCGCGGCGCGAGCGGCTACCTTCCGGAACACACGCTGGAGTCCTATGCGCTGGCCATCGAGCTTGGCGCCGACTACGTCGAGCCCGACCTGGTCGCCACGAAGGACGGGTACCTGATCGCTCGTCACGAGCCGAACCTGATCGCCACCACCAACGTGGGGAGCCTGCCGCAGTTCGCCGATCGCAAGCGCACCGAGGTGGTCGACGGCGTGCCCACCGAAGGCTTCTGGGCGCGCGACTTCACCCTGGCGGAGATCAAGCAGCTGCGCGCGGTGCAACCCGATGGCCGATCGCGACCAGGTGTTCAACGACCGCTTCCTCATCCCCACGCTGGACGAGATCATCAGGATGGTTCGGGCCAAGTCGGCGCAGCATGACCGGCGCGTGGGCATCTACCCCGAGACCAAGCACCCGACCTACCACCAGCAGATCGGCCTGCCGCTCGAAGACCGCCTGCTGGCCGCGCTGGAACGGCATGGACTCAACCACCGCGCGCGCGCCGGTCTTCATCCAGTCGTTCGAGACGGCGAACCTGCGCTATCTGCGCACCCGCACCTTCCGTGCGCCTGGTGCAGCTGGTCGACGCCGACAGCATCAATCCCGATGGCAGCCTCGCGTACACGCCGCCCTTCGACAAGCCCTACGACTGGGTGGTGTCGGGCGCGCCGGCCTCTTCAGCGACCTGGTGACGCCCGCAGGGCCTCGCCGAAGTGCGCAGCTATGCCGACGGCATCGGGCCCTGGAAGCCCTACATCCAGAGCTCGGCCTGCACGCTGGTGAACGGTGCCTGCTCCGATGTCAATGGCGACGGCAAGGTCGACAACGCCGACCGCACGCTGACGCCGCCCACCGATCTCGTGCAGCGCGCCCATGCGCTCGGATTGCTGGTGCATCCCTACACCTTCCGCAGCGAGCCGGCGCAGCTGGCCAAGGACTACAAGGGCAATCCTCTGTTCGAGTACCTGACGTTCTACGAACTGGGCGTGGACGGGCTGTTCAGCGACTTTGCGGACACGGCGGTGGTGGCTCGAAAGCTGTTCGAGCTTGAGCACGATGCCGACGAGCGCGCGCTGCCTGGTGCGCGGCCGCGGATGCCGGCGACGACGCACGACTGATGGCCTGCCGGCGACACCGCCGGAAGGAGCAGAGCCTCCGTGGCCTTTTCGAGCCTGAGCGGCGGGATCGCGCGGCGACGAGCAATTGCTTGCCGCAGACTCCGCTTCATCAGCCCATACGTCGCGTCTTGGTCTTGAACAATCCATCGATGTTGAGAACCCGAATGGGGATGCCATCGATCGTCGAGCTCTCGTACGTACGGCTGGACGAGGTGTTCGTCAGGTCTTCAGTCGCGCGAAGGAAGCCGTTCAGCCGGACGAGCTTGGCCGCCGACGAGGACGTATTCGACGCCTTCGTCGCGAAACCGGTGACAACAGGCGCAACAGCGGGTCTTCAATACATCATTTGCAGTTGATCCGGCGTGCGACTTCGAGCATGCGGGCCTCATCCAGTCGATTGAATTCAGCATGGGTGCCGCGCATGACGCCGCGCTTGACCGCTGGCCGGGCGGCACTGAGCATGGAATCCAGCACCCGCCCGCGCTCCAGCGCAAGCTTCGGATCAAGCTCGATCTCATTACGTTGCTGGGTTCCGATGACTCGCATGGCCGAAGTGTACGAAGGTTACTGAAACGCCACCTCCGCAAAGCTCCTGAGCTTGCGGCTGTGCAACTGGTCGACGCCCTGCCGGCGCAGGATCTCGATGGCGCGGATGCCGATGCGCAAGTGCTGGTCGACCCGCTCGCGGTAGAAGTGGTCGGCCATGCCCGGCAGCTTGATCGCGCCGTGCAGCGGCTTGTCGCTCACGCACAGCAAGGTGCCGTAGGGCACGCGGAAGCGAAAGCCGTTGGCGGCGATCGTCGCGCTTTCCATGTCGAGCGCAATGGCGCGGCTCTGGCTGAAGCGGCGTTCCGGCGTGCGCTGCGGCAGCAGCTCCCAGTTGCGGTTGTCGGTGCTCGCGACGGTGCCGGTGCGCATCACGCGCTTGAGCTCGTAGCCCTGCAGCTGCGTGATGTCGGCCACCGCGCTTTCGAGCGCGACCTGCACCTCGGCCAGCGGCGGGATCGGCACCCACAGCGGCAGGTCCTCGTCGAGCACGTGGTCCTCGCGCACGTAGCCGTGCGCCAGCACGTAGTCGCCCAGCTGCTGCGTGGTGCGCAGGCCGGCGCAGTGGCCGAGCATGATCCAGGCATGCGGGCGCAGCACCGCGACGTGATCGGTGATGGTCTTGGCGTTGGCGGGGCCCACGCCGATGTTGATCATCGTGATGCCCGCGCCGTCCTTGCGCACCAGGTGATAGGCCGGCATCTGCGGCATGCGAGGCAGCGGCCTGCCCAGGGCGTCGGCATCCTCGGGCGCTTCGCCGCGCCGGCGCGTCACCACGTCGCCGGGCTCGACGAAGGCCACGTAGCCGTCGCTGTCGTCGTCCGCCTCGACGCCCGGCATCGGAAACAGCGCGCCCTGGTCGGGCTCCTGCTCCATCAGCTCGCGGCCGAGGCGCACGAATTCGTCGATGTAGAACTGGTAGTTGGTGAAGAGCACGAAGTTCTGGAAGTGCATCGGCGCGGTGCCGGTGTAGTGGCGCAGCCGGTGCAGCGAATAGTCCACCCGCGGCGCGGTGAACAGCGCCAGCGGCTGGGGGCCGCCGCTTGCGGACTCGTAGGTGCCGTTGGCGATGCCGTCGTCCATCGCGGAGAGGTCGGGCAGGTCGAACTGGTCGCGCAGCATCTGGCGCCGCTCCAGGTCGAGACTGCCTTCGATGTGATCGTTCTCGCCCAGCGAGAAGTGCACCGGGATGGGCTGCGAACTGGTGCCGATTTCCAGCGGAACCGCGTGGTTCTTGAGCAGCAGCCGGAACTGCTCGAGGTAGTAGTTGCCGAACAGGTCGGGCCGCGTCAGCGTGGTTTCATAGGTGCCGGGCCCATGCACGAAGCCGTACGACAGCCGCGAGTCGGCGCGGGCGACGGTGTCGGTGTGCACCCGCACGAAGGGATAGCAGGCGCGCACATGCTGGGCGAAGGTCTCGCCGACGACGAAGCGGTGCAGGGCTTCGCGCAGGTGCGCGATGCTGGCGTCGTAGATCTCGTTGGCCCGCAGCAGGGCTGCCGCCGGGTCGGTAAAGGTCTCGGGGGCCACGTAGGCGGCGGAATAGGGGCTCGAAGACATACAACTCCTGTGATCCTTCGGTCCCATTCTGTACCGAGTCACTTGCCTGGCGGCACGGGCGGGTCATCGTATGACTTGGCCAGGCAGAGGCCCAAGAAAAGCCAGGAAAACCCTAGTCATGGGTCGATTGACAGGGGAAGCCTCGTCCCCGACCATCAAGTGATACGACAACTGATGACCGGTGCCGAGGACCAGATGCCTGTCCATCCGACCGCGATCCGCTTCTCCCGCCTGCTGTTGACGGGCGCCGCCGGCAACCTGGGCCAGGTCCTGCGTCCGCGCCTGAAGGCCTGCTGCGACGTCCTGCGCCTGAGCGACCGGGACGAGCTGGGCCGAGCGGCGCCGGGCGAGGAACTGCAGCGCGCCGAACTGCAGGACAAGGCCGCCGTGCACGCGCTGCTGCAAGGCGTCGATGCGGTGGTGCACCTGGGCGGCATTTCCACGGAGAAGCCGTTCGAGCCCATCCTGCAGGCCAACATCATCGGCCTCTACAACCTGTACGAGGCGGCGCGGCTGCAGGGTGTGCGGCGCATCGTGTTCGCCAGCTCCAACCATGCGATCGGCTTCTATCGGCAGGACGAAGTGATCGACACGCAGGTGCCGCTGCGGCCGGACGGCCTGTACGGGCTGAGCAAGGCCTTCGGCGAGAACATCGCGCGCCTCTACTTCGATCGCTACGGCATCGAGACCGCCTGCCTGCGCATCGGCTCCTGCTTCGCCGAGCCGCGTGACCGCCGCATGCTGGCCACCTGGCTCAGCTTCGACGACCTGGAGCGGCTGGTGATGTCCTGCCTGAGCGCGCCGGTGGTGGGCTTTACCGTGGTCTACGGCATGTCCGACAACACCACGGCTCTGGTGGGACAACACCCGTGCCGGGCACCTCGGCTACAGGCCGCAGGACAGCTCCGAACAGTTCCGGCCCGCCATCGAGGCGCGCCAGCCACCTCTCGACCCGAAGGATCCGGCGGTCATCTACCAGGGTGGGGTGTTCGTGCGCACCGGTCCCTTCGAGTGACCTCGAGCATGGACGTGCTTTGCGAGCTGCGCGACACCGTGGGCGAGAGCCCGCTGTGGTCCGTGGCCGAGCAGGCCTTGTACTGGGTGGACATCGAAGGGCGCTCGATCCGCCGCTTCGATTGGGCCGGCCGGCGCGTGCAGAGCTGGACCTGCGCGGAGCGCGTGGGCTGCATCGCGCTGCATCGCGATGGCGGCCTGGTGGCGGCGATGGAGACGGGCATCTTCCATGTGCGCCTGGGCGACGGCGGCGAGGCCTCGGGCCCCATGCTCGCCGCGGTGCAGCATGGCCAGGAAGGCATGCGCTTCAACGACGGGCGCTGCGATCGCCAGGGGCGCTTCTGGGCCGGCACGATGGTGCGCGACATGTCGCAGGCATCGCCTGCGGGCGCGCTTGTACCGGCTCGATGGCGGCGCCGCAGCGGGCCTTCGCGGGCCGCTGGCGAGCGAGCTCATCGTGCCCAACGGCCTCGGCTTCAGCCCCGATGGCCGGGTGATGTACCTCTCCGATTCGCACCCGCTCGTGCAACGGGTCTGGGCCTTCGACCTCGACGCCGACGGCACGCCTCGCACGGCGACGCGAGTTCATCGACATGAACCTCCACCCGGGCCGGCCGGACGGCGCGGCCGTCGATGCGGAAGGCGGCTACTGGATCTGCGCCAACGATGCCGGCCTGGTGCATCGCTTCCTGCCCGATGGTCGGCTGGAGCGCTCGCTGCGCGTGCCGGTGGCCAAGCCCTCGATGTGTGCCTTCGGCGGACCGGGACTGGACTGGCTCTTCATCACCTCGATCCGCCCCGCAGCCGCCGCGACGCCGGATTCCGACGAGGCAAGTTCGCCGGCGCCGTGTTCGTCACGCGCCCCGGCGTGCCCGGCCTGCAGGGCCTGCCGGAGGTGCCGTTCGAGCCGTGAGCACAAGACCCGAGAACCACTGACCGAGGAGACACACCATGCACATCCTTCCCCGCCTGCTGGCCGCGCTGCTGGCGTCCATCGGCATCGGAGCACAGGCCGTCGAGTTCCGCTCCGCCGACGTGCACAACAGCGACGACTATCCGACCGTCGCCGCCGTCAAGCACATGAGCGAGCTGCTCGACAAGCGCAGCAACGGCAAGTACAAGATCAAGGTCTTCAACAAGGGCGCGCTGGGCTCCGAGAAGGAGACCATCGACCAGGTGAAGATCGGCGCGCTCGACATGACGCGGGTCAACATCAGCGCCGCTGAACTCGCATCTGCGCCAAGACGCTGGTGCCGACCATGCCCTTCCTGTTCCGCTCGATCGAGCACATGCGCAAGACGCTCGACGGCCCGGTGGGCGAGGAGATCCTGAAGAGCTGCGAGAGCGAGGGCTTGGTCGGCCTGGCCTTCTACGACAGCGGCGCGCGCTCGATCTACGGCAAGAAGCCGGTCAAGACCCTGGCCGACGCCAAGGGCATGAAGATCCGCGTGCAGCAGAGCGACCTCTGGGTCGCGCTGCTCGGCGCGATGGGCGCCAACGCCACGCCGATGCCGATCGGCGAGGTCTACACCGCGCTGAAGACCGGCCTGATCGACGCCGCCGAGAACAACATTCCCTCCTACGACGGCTTCAAGCACTTCGAGGCGGTGAAGTTCTACTCGCGCACCGAGCACTCGATGGCGCCGGAGATGCTGCTGATGTCCAAGGCCGTGTTCGACAAGCTGCCGAAGGCCGACCAGGACATGATCCGCGCCGCGGCCAAGGAGTCGGTGGCCTTCCAGCGCAAGAAGTGGGACGAGCAGGAGGCCAAGTCGCTGGCCGTCGTGAAGGCCGGCGGCGCCGAGATCGTCGAGGGCGTCGACAAGGCTTCGTTCCAGGCGGCGATGGGCCCGGTGTACGCGAAGTTCATGACCACGCCCGACCTGCAAGCGCCTGGTCAAGGCGGTGCAGGACACCAAGTGAGTGCTGCGGCGGTCCCGCCCGTGGTCGCCGGGGAGCAGCGGCCGATCGCGCGGCACGCTTACACGCGCCTGTGCGCGCTGCTGTCCAAGGCGAGCCTGTGCTGGCCGTGGTCGTGCTGCTCCTCGTCATCCTGTGCGTGCAGTGCCAGGTGGTCGGCCGCTACGTGTTCAACGACACGCCGACCTGGGCCGAGGCGCTGGCCTGCAGCTGGTGCTGTACGTGACGGCGCTGGGCGTGGCGGTGGGCGTGCGCGACGCCGGCCACATCGGGCTGGAATCGCTGGTCGCGCTGCTGCCCGAGCGCTGGCGCCTGCGGGTCGAAGTCGCTGATCCACATGCTGGTGGCGCCTGTTCGGCGCGCTCATGGTGTCGAGCGGCTGGATGTGGACGCGCATGAAGTGGAGCGACATCAAGCCCATGCTCGGCGTGCCCGTGGGGCTCGACTACCTGGCGCTGGTGGTCTGCCGGCGTGCTGATCGTGCTGTTCTCGATCGAACACATCATCGCGCTGCTGCGCGGGGAGGAAGTGGTGCCCGCATGGAACTGACTGTCCTGGCGCTGAGCTTCACCGCTGCTGCTCCTGATCGGCGTGCCGGTGGCCTTCGCCATCGGCCTGGCCTCGGTCGCCACCATCCTTGCCGCCGGCCTGCCCGTCGGCCGTGGTGTTCCAGAAGATGGTCGGCGGCATGCAGATCTTCTCCTTCCTGGCCATTCCCTTCTTCGTGTTCGCCGGCGAGCTGATGCTCTACGGCGGCATCGCCGATCGCATCGTGCGCTTCGCCAACAGCCTGGTCGGCCACGTGCGCGGCGGCCTGGGCATGAGCAACGTGCGTCGGCTGCACGCTGTTCGGCGGCGTGGCGGGCTCGCCGCTGGCCGACGTGTCGGCGATGGGCTCGGTGATGATCCCGCTGATGAAGAAGGAGGGCTATCACGCCGACTACGCGGTCAACGTCACGACGCACGCGGCGCTGGTCGGCGCACTGATGCCGACCTCGCACAACCTGATCATCTTCACGCTCGCCACCACCGGCATCGCCTCGGTGAGCGTGCTCAGCCTGATCCTGGCCGGCGTGATCCCGGCGCTGATCCTCACGCTGTGCAACCTGGCGGCGGCCTACTACGTGGCGGTCAAGCGCGGCTACCCCACGCGCGGCAGCTTCCCGGGCTGGGCGGAGGTGGCTGCGCAGCCTTCCTGGCGGCGCTGCCCGGCCTGCTGATCGTCGTGATCATCCTGGCGCGGCATCCTGTCGGGCGTGTTCACCGCCACCGAGTCGGCGGCGACGGCGGTGTTCTGGGCGCTGCTGGTCACGGCGCTGGTCTACCGGTCAGCCTCAGCTGGAGCGACTTCCTGAAGGCCTGCGCCAAGGCCTGCAAGACCACCGGCGTCGTGCTGCTGCTGATCGGCATCTCGGCGGCCTTCGGCTACTTCATGGCGCTGTACGAAGTGCCGCAGAAGACCGGCGAGCTGATGAAGACGGTGTCGAGCGAGCCCTGGGTGATCTTCCTGATGATCAACGTGCTGCTGTTCGTGCTCGGCACCTTCCTCGACATGGCGGCCACCATCCTGATCTGCACGCCGATCTTCCTGCCGCATCGCGATGCAGTTCGGCATGGACCCGGTGCAGTTCGGCGTGATGATGCTGATCAACTGCGCGCTCGGCCTGAACACGCCGCCGGTGGGCACGACGCAGTTCGTCGGCTGCGCCATCGGCGGGATCTCGGTCGGGCAGGTGATGCGCATCGATCTGGCCGTTCTACGGCGCGCTGATCGCGGCGCTGATGCTCGTGACCTACGTGCCGGCGTTCTCGCTGTGGCTGCCGGCCTTGTTCAAGTGAGGCGGCGCGCGCCTTGCCGCTACAGCCGCTTGGCCAGGTAGGCGTAGTAGTTGCAGCTGCCGAAGAACACGCCGGCATCGGAATCGCGGCGCAGGTTGGCGGCCCAGGCATCGGCTTCCTCCACGGCAAGCACGCCGGCCTGGGGCATCAGCTTTCGATAGCATCTCGATGCCTCCGGCCCAGAAGTTCGCCGTGGCCCATCTCGGGCAGCACGTGCGAGAACACGGTCACCAGCTCGAACCCGGCCGCGCGGAGCAGGCGGGGCATCTGGCGCATCACTCGCGGGTTGGTGACGATGGCGCCGATCAGCGGCTTCGTCATCGGCCTTTCCCTTGACGGGATCGGCATGGTCGAAGGTGAGGGAGGCGTAGTCGCCGTCGAAGATGCCGACCATGCCGCCGGGCCTCACGACCCTGGCCGCTTCCTCGAGCACTGCCCCCGGGTCGGCCACATGGCTCAACAGCGTGTGCGCCACCAGGGCATCGAAGGACCCATCGGCGAATTCCAGCCGATGGACATCGCCCGTGCGGAAATCGATGCGATCGGCCAGGCCTTGCTCCTTGGCCAGCCGTGTCGCCACCTCGACGAGATAGGGGCTGAGATCGACGCCGGTCACCTTTCCCCGATATCCGGGGCGTTGTGCGACGGCGCGCGTCAGCCAGGCCGCTGCCGCAGCCGAGGTCGAGCACGGTCGCCGTTGTCGGCGAACATCATGGCGTCGACGTACTCGTGCAGCATCGCGGCAAAGAGCGGATGCTTGCCGCGTCCTCGAAGCGGGCGACGAGGGCCTCGAGCGTGCCCTCGTCGAGCTGGTGGGTCCTGGAGAAAGGATCGGCGGGGCTCATCTCGGCACCTGCTCTAGAACATGCCGTATTCGTTGGCCATGTCTTCCGGCTGCATCTGCCCGACATCCCAAAGCTCCGCGATCCTCGGACCTTCGAATCGGAAGATGTGGACGACGGCGGCCGGCAGACCCTCCGGGCTGTGCTGCACGCGGGAGTGCACCGCCACCAGCGCGCCCTCCTGGATGGCGTGCTGCACCTCGAGCGCCTTGCCCGGGTTCTTGTCCGCGTTTTCCTGCATCGCTACCCTGAGCGACTCGGCGTCGCCCCGAAACCACGGGTTGTGATGACGGAATCCGGCCGCGGCGTACTTGTCGAAGGCCTCCTGCGTCTTGCCCGTTGCGACCAGTTGCAGGAAGGAGACGGCCGACTCCTTGATCGATGAAGCTTCGCTCATGGCATCTACCCCTTCGTGAGGCGGGCGGAGCGCCCTTGATGCAACTCTACACACGAGGAGGGATGGACGTAGGTGACAGGCGTACCTGTTGGCAAGTCTCCTGAATCCCCCCGCTGCCCGAAGGCGATCAGTGCTGCAGCACGGCTCTCAGGTTCTCCAGTGCCCGGCGTGATTCCCGCGCGAGCAGCCAGCGCGTGAGATTTGCATCGAGCAGGCGCCACGGCCAGGCCGCCGAGCGGTATTGCAGCGTGCGGTGGAACACGCAACCCCGGGTCGTTGCCTGGAACCGGTAGGTGATGCGCGCTGCGCCACGTGGCGAGCGGGCGGCGATCACCCAGTGCCACGGCGGCTCGCACTCCAGCACGGTCCAAAGGATCTCGAAGCGACGGCCGGCAGCCCGGGCGGCTTCCAGCACCGTCTCGCCTGGCTCCAAGGGGCGGCGCGGGACGTCGCTCACCCCCAGGCTCGAGGGGTGCCAGGTGGGCCACAAGACGGGCATGGTGACGTAGTCGAATGCGCGCTGCGGAGCGCAAGCGAGCTCGATCCAGGTTTCCACGACCGGCCAATCGGGTGCCGGGCCGCAGGGAGTCATCGCAAGGAAGGGAACGGCGGCGCCGGAGGGGTTCGGTTCATTCACGGGGTATCTCCTGCATGTCGGGCCCACGGGCTGTGTGTGGCCACTGCCGCTGATACGCGCACTGGCGGCGCGCGGATGCAGGTGAGCTTCTCGAGGAGTGCACCTTGCGGCCGCCTGCGCGCTACGATGGGCGGCCTGTCCCGGAAGGAACCCTCATGATTCTTGAAGTCGCCGACATCCGCATCCAGCCCGGCCAGCAGGCCGCCTTCGACGAGGCCATCAAGCGCGGCGTCGAAACCGCCATCGCCCCGTCCAAGGGGTTCTGCGGCTACAAGATCAACAAGGGCATCGAATCGCCCGAGCGCTACCTGCTGATGATCTTCTGGGAGACCCTGGAGAACCACATGGTGGACTTCCGCCAGTCCGAAGCCTTCACCGCCTGGCGCGGCATCGTCGGCCCCTTCTTCGCCCAGCCGCCGCAGGTGGAGCACTTCGAGTTGCTGGCCAAATCGCAGGAAGCCTGAAGGCCGCCATGCGGGGGTCGGTCTCATGAGCCACAACATACCCATCCCCGCCACGCTGATGGACACCAGCCGCAAGGCCGATGCGAGCGTGCGCCAGTTCCGCCAGGTGCTGCTGTGGCCGCTGCGCCTGATGCCGCTGCCGGCCGGAGCGTCGCAGAGGCACTGGCAGGTGCTGCAGGACCTGCCCGGCACACCCTGGCGCGAGGTGGTGGACGAATACACCGGCGACGCCACCCAGTTCCACGAGCGCCACTACAACGAGTTCGTGAGCTTCCTGCCCTACGTGCAGCGCTTCCTCTATGGCGAGGGACGGGCGCGGCGGCGCGACGCCAAGGGCGAGGCGCCTGTCGACGGCGGCTCGCCCATGCGAGTGTTTCGCCGCGACGACATCGTGGCGGCCCGCGTGGTGGCGCGCGCGGGCGAAGCGCCGCTGATGCTCGACATCGTCCACATCGACCTGTATTTCTTCTACGACGTCGACCTGGTGATCCTCAATGTCGAGGTCGCGGCCTCCGACCTCACGCTGGAGCAGGCGCAGGAGCTGCTGTATCGCTTCGGCCGCGGCTACCCCGGCGGCTGGGATCCCGACGGCCGGGCCCTGCACACGATGCACAGCATCCAGTGGCTCGCCGCCGACGGGCGAGGTGCTGGCGAGCTCCGACTCGCACGACCGCGACGCCTTCCTCTCCTTCGTGAGCGAGCATCGCGCCCCGCGCATCGGCAGGCACTGGGCCTTCCTGCTGGAGCCGCTGGTCAGCGACCACTCCGAGCACCAGGGAGCCTTGCGCTTCCGGCAGATCGAGTACTACCGCATGCCGATGATGGGCTACCTGGCGGTGGACGACCCGCGCGCGATCACGCGCAACGATTTCGTTCGCCTCGGGCTCGTCAGCGGCTCGGCGCCGGTCGATGCGGCGCTGCCCTATGCCGAGGAACTGCTGGGCGACTTCGAGCAACGCTACTGCTATGACCGCTTCTGGGCCGACTTCGGCGCCGCGCCACGCACGCGCTACCTGTGCTGCGGTCATGCCCTGATCGTGGTGGGCCGCGCGGATTCGAATTTCTACACCTGCCGCTACCGTGGCGTGCTGGCCCAGTTTCGCCACCAGCACTTCCTGCTCTTCCTGATCGCCCATTTCCAGAAGGCTGCGCTGCTGATGTTCTCGGACTGCCTGGTCGAGGCGCTCAAGCGCCTCGATGTCGGCAATCCCGAGAGCGTGCGGCGCTTCAAGCGGGCGATCCGCGGCACCTTCGAGAGCTTCCTGCGCTTCACGCACCGCTACTGGTTCCACGAGATTTCGGAGCAGGCGCAGGTGCGCTCGCTGTTCCGGCTCACCTCGAGCCACCTCGGCATCGACGCGCTCTATGACGAGGTGAAGGAACGCGTCGCCGACATGAACAGCTATCTCGACGCCGACAGCCTGCGCCGCCAGGCCAATACCGTGGTGAGGCTGACGGTGGTCACGATGTTCGGCCTCATCGGCACGGTGACCACCGGCTTCCTGGGCATGAACCTGATCGACGCGGCCCAGGAACCGCTGTCATCGCGCGCGCTCTACTTCGGGGTGGTGCTCGTGGCGACCATCGCGCTGACCTTCTACACCATCGCCAAGTCCAAGCGCTTGTCTGACCTGCTCGATGCCTTGTCCGAGGAACGGCTTTCGTGGGGGTCCAAGCTGAAGGCACTGGTGGGGGTGTGGTGGCCCATGCGCCGCCGCGAGGACTGAAGGCCGCGGCCCTAGCGCGGGGGAGGAAGCGGCTCGCCCAGCGCGCGTCGCCACAGCCACGGCAGCCCGCGGCCGAGGTCGGGCCGCTGGCCGACCACCCGGGGCGTCGCCAATGGCCGCATGTCGCTGTGCCGGCTGGCGACCTCGAAGGCGAACGTGTAGTAGGGCTCCTGGCCCATGCGCAGGTCGGTGATCCGCACCATGCCGTCGCGATCCTCCATCCTGAAGAAGCCGCGGCTGAACCAGGCGATGCGCTCGACGTTCCAGTTGTCGCGCAGGGCCGAGTAGAGATCGGCGCCGCCGGGATGCCGCTCGAAGCGGATGCGAGGCTCGCGGTCCAGCAGCGAGTAGTAGCCTTCCGCATAGCCCTCGCGGCGTCATGACGACCACGCGCCAGAGCACGGTGTTGAAGGCAGTCGGCGTCACCAGGATGCGCTCGGCCTGCAGGCCCTCGTTGCTGATCGAGGCCTTGGCGATTCCGGTGACGTGTTGCTGCGCGGCAGCGCACCACGCGAGGTAGAGCATGCCGAGCGCCAGGCCCGCATGCGCCCAGCGCAAGCCTTTCGCGCCGGGAGTCGCCAGGGCCACGATCACGCCGATCAGCAGAGGCAGCGTGAGCAGCGGGTCGATGATGAAGATGCTGCCCAGGCCGTAGGGCTCGTCGACGAAGGGCAGTGCGAGCCGGGTTCCGTAGACCGTCATCACGTCCAGCAGCGGATGGCTGATGAGCGCAAGCCACACGGCGAGCCACCAGCGCTTGAAGAGTGCAGTCTCGCGATGGAGCTTCGCGATCATCGCCGCCAGCAGCGGCGAGAACAGCGTGAGGTAGAAGAGGGCATGACTTTCCCCGCGATGGAAGGTCATGTTGCGGATGGCGTCGCCGTGGTCGATGAACACATCGAGATCGGGCAGCGTATTGCAGACGGCGCCCCACAAGGCTCCTTTCCACAAGGCCGTGCGGCGGCCCATGACGCTCATGCCGATGGCCGCGCCGACGACGACGTGGGTCAGGGAGTCCATCCTGGCTCGCTCACTCGATCTTGATCAGCTTGGGGTCGAAATCCGGTTTCGGATAGCGCAGATCCAGGCCTTGCATCACGTCGCGCAGCAAGGTCGCGACCATCAGGTTGCGATGCGACTTCGAATCCGCAGGTACCACGAGCCACGGGGCCCACGGCGCGGCCGTGGCTGCCAGCGCCGCCTCGTAGGCGCGCTGGTAGTCGTCCCACTGCTTGCGGGCCTCCAGGTCGCCCAGCTGGAATTTCCAGTGCTTCGTCGGGTCGTCGAGCCGCTCCTGCAGGCGCCTGGCCTGCTCGCCCTTGGAGATGTGCAGCAGGCACTTGATGATGACCGTGCCGGTTTCGGCCAGCATGCGCTCGAAGTCGCGCAGGTGGGCGTGACGCCGCTCGGTCTCCTCCTTGGCGATCCAGCCCTTGACGACCGGCACCAGCACGTCCTCGTAGTGGCTGCGGTTGAAGATCGCGATCTCGCCCTTGCGTGGCACCTGCGCGTGGATGCGCCAGAGGTAGTCATGGGCCAGCTCGTTCTCGCTGGGCGCCTTGAAAGGGTGGGTGCGCAGCGCAAGAGGCGTCATGCCGCTGAACACGCCGCGTATCGTGCCGTCCTTTCCGCTGGTATCCATGCCTTGCAGCACCACCAGCAATTTCCACCGCCCATCGGCATAGAAGCGCTCCTGCAGCTCGCCGAGCTCGAGGGCGATCTTCTCGGCCAGGGCCTTGTCGACCTCCTTGTCGCCGGTGGAGAAGGGCTTGGAGTCCGGGTCCAGGCGGTCGAGGTCGATCTTCGACTTGTCTCGGCCGCCGGCGAAGAGCCAGCCCTTGAATCGCTTGTCGGCCGGCTTGAAGGTGAAGGTGGCGTCGTCGGGCATGGGTTTCAGGCCTGAGAGTTGCCTCCAGGCAAGGGCGCAAGGTCGCGCTGATAATGCCACCCCATGAGTTTCCTGGCCATCGATGTCGGCAACACGCGCCTCAAATGGGCGGTGTACGAATCCGCCCACCCCGGGTCGAAATTGCTGTCCCACGGCGCGGTCTTCATCGAGAACATCGACACCCTGAGCGAAAGCGAGTGGAAGGACTTGCCAGCCCCGAAGGCAATGATCGGCTGCTGCGTGGCCGGCGACGCGGTGCGCCGGCGGGTCGAGGAGCAGATCGAGGAGCTGTGGGACTTCCACCCAGTCTGGGTGTTTTCCAGCGCGAAGGAGGACGAGGTCGTCAACGGCTATGAGCATCCCCTGCGCCTGGGCGCCGACCGCTGGGTGGCGATGATCGGTGCTCGCTGGCACATGCGGCAGGCCGGCGCTGAGCGCCCGGTGCTGGTCGTGATGGTGGGGACGGCCGTGACGGTCGATGCGCTCGATGCCGAAGGCCGTTTCCTTGGGGGCTTCATCCTGCCCGGGCACGGCATCATGCTGCGCGCGCTGGAAAGCGGCACGGCGGGCCTGCGAGTGCCGACCGGCGAGGTGGTCAACTTCCCCACCAACACGAGCGACGCCCTCACCAGCGGCGGCACCTTCGCGATCGCCGGAGCGATCGAGCGGATGCACCGCAACATCGGCCAGCAATGCGGCGCCGAGCCGCTCTGCCTGATGACCGGAGGCGCAGGCTGGAAGATGGCGCCTTATCTCGACATCAACTTCGAGCTGGTCGAGTCGCTGATCTTCGACGGATTGCTGCACGTGGCCGAGCGGCGGGCGCACGAGCGTCGTCGACGCTGATGACCGGCCCGCGGGGAGCTCGCGCCCGTCGGTCAAAGGATGTATCGCGACAAGTCCTCGTTCTTCGACAGCTCGCCGAGCTTGCCGTCCACATAGGGGCCGTCGATCGTCACCGTCTTGCCGCTGAGGCGCGTCGCCTCGAACGACACTTCATCGAGCAGGCGTTCGAGCACCGTGGACAGGCGCCGCGCGCCGATGTTCTCGGTGCGCTCGTTCACGTCGTAGGCGATCTGCGCGATGCGGCGGATGCCGTCCGCTTCGAATTGCAGATCCACGCCCTCGGTGGCGAGCAAGGCCTGGTATTGCCTGCTCAGGTTGGCGTGCGTCTGCGTCAGGATGGCTTCGAAATCCTGCACCGATAGCGAGCCCAGTTCCACGCGGATCGGGAAGCGGCCCTGCAACTCGGGAATCAGGTCGCTCGGCTTGGAGAGGTGGAACGCGCCCGACGCAATGAAGAGGATGTGGTCCGTCTTGACCATGCCGTACTTGGTGTTGACCGTGGTGCCTTCGACCAGCGGCAGCAGGTCGCGCTGCACGCCCTGGCGCGAGACGTCGGCGCCGCCCACGTCCGAGCGCGAAGCGACCTTGTCGATCTCGTCGATGAACACGATGCCGTTCTGCTCGGCGTTGGCGACCGCCTGGGCCTTCACTTCGTCCTCGTTGAGGAGCTTCGCGGCTTCCTCCTCGACCAGCAGCTTCATCGCCTCGGCGATCTTCACCTTGCGGGTCTTGCGCTTGCCGCCGCCGAGGTTGGCGAACATGCCGCGCAACTGCTCGGTCATTTCCTCCATGCCCGGCGGACCCATGATCTCGAGACCGGGCTTCACATCGGCGACATCGATCTCGATCTCCTTGTCGTCGAGCGCGCCCTCGCGCAGGCGCTTGCGCATGACCTGGCGCGCGGTGTTGTCGGTGCTCGCAGGAGGCGTGAGGCCGAAGTCGCTGCGCGGTGCAGGCACCAGCACGTCGAGCACGCGTTCCTCTGCACCGTCCTCGGCGCGAGTCCGCACCTTGCGCATCTCGGTCTCGCGGGTCTGCTTGACGGCCGTGTCCACCAGGTCGCGCACGATCGAATCGACGTCCTTGCCCACGTAGCCGACCTCGGTGAACTTGGTGGCCTCTACCTTGATGAAAGGCGCATCGGCCAGTCTCGCCAGGCGCCGCGCGATCTCGGTCTTGCCCACGCCGGTCGGGCCGATCATGAGGATGTTCTTGGGGGTGATCTCCGGGCGCAGCTTTTCATCGACTTGCTGGCGACGCCAGCGGTTGCGCAGCGCAATGGCGACCGCGCGCTTGGCCTGCGCCTGGCCGATGATGTGGCGGTCGAGTTCGGAAACGATTTCCTGCGGGGTCATGGCACTCATGTGCATGCCTTTCGTGATGGAGAAGCAGCAGGGGGCCTAGCCCAGCGTCTCGATGGTGTGGTTGTGGTTCGTGTAGATGCACAGGTCAGCCGCGATCCCAAGCGATTGCTTGACGATATCCACAGGCGCCAGATCGGTGTGCTCGAGCAGGGCCCGCGCGGCTGCCTGGGCGTATGCACCGCCCGAGCCGATGGCCAGGATGCCGAACTCCGGCTCGAGCACGTCCCCATTGCCGGTGATGATGAGCGAGGCCTCCTTGTCGGCCACGGCCAGCATGGCCTCGAGGCGTCGGAGGACGCGGTCGGTGCGCCAGTCCTTGGTGAGTTCGATGGCGGCGCGCACCAGGTGGCCCTGGTGCTTCTCGAGCTTGGCCTCGAAGCGCTCGAACAGCGTGAAGGCATCGGCCGTGGCACCGGCAAAACCCGCCAGCACCTGCTCGCGATAGAGCCTGCGCACCTTGCGGGCCGAGGCCTTGACGACGATATTGCCGAGGGTGACTTGTCCGTCACCACCGAGCGCAACGACGTTGCCGCGCCGCACGCTGACGATGGTTGTGCCGTGATAGGGTTCCATAGGCTTGAGCATGTGGGGTGAAAAGCGGGCGCTGCAAGCCTAGTTTGTCGGCGGTCGAAGCCGAAAATGCAAGCAGCTGCAAGCCACGCGCAGCCAAGTCGCGGCGCAAGACCGCAAGATGCCGTCAGACGTTGCGCAGCTTGACCCGCGCGTGCTCCGTGATGCCCATGGCGCCGAAGAACAAGGCCACCAGGCGATGGGTTTCCTCGAACACGATGGTGCGGTTTTCCCCGCGGCGGCTGAGCACCCAGTTGAGCAAGTCGCCGGCAGCGATGAAGTCCACCCGGATCAACCGGGTGCACGACACGTTCACGATGGTGGCGCGGCCGAGGTTCTTGTCGAGTTCTTGGAGCGTCGCCGAGATGTCGCCCACCAGCTGGCCCGAAAGCTCCAGGGAGGCGACCTCGATCATTCCGGGGTCATCCGTGATCTGCGACTCGACGAAGCTGGTCGAGACGTCGCTCACCAGCGACAGGGGCGCCGCCGAGGTGGAAACGCCGCTGCCGCCGCCGATTCGCACGATGCACCGGGCAGCTTCCCACGAAGGCGGAGAAACCTCGTAGGTCACGCAGTAGTCGATTGCGACCTCATCGAACTGGTCGGGCCGGTTGGCCAGCCGCAGCGTATCCAGCCGCAGAAGCCACAAGGCCGGGTCGGCGTCGCGCACGCCCGTGGGTGCGGAGTCCTGCAGGACGAGCAGCAGGCGATCGCCGCCGAGCCAGCGCATCTCGAGGTGGTCCTTGGTCCAGTGGCGGAACAGCTCGCTCAGGTGCGACGCCGCCTCGGCGTCAATGCTGCGCAGCGGGTTCCAGTCGAGCACCCAGGGCAGGGGCATCTGGAGAGTTTGCGAGCGCAGGCGCGCCACGGCATCGACGTCGAGCGCCTCCGGGCAGACCCAGCCGACCTGGCCGCTGAGCTGAGCCGCGCCCGTCGTGGGAGAGTCGTCCGTCGCGGCGTCGGCCACCATGCGGGGCAGCGAATACCACTGCGGTGCGGACCAGCCGAATTGCTGGGCATAGTCGAGTGCGAGGCTCTCGAACTTCTGCGCCTGGCCGGTCGCTCGATAGAGATCGAACAGCGCCATCCATGTTTCCGCATGTTGCGAGCGCGAGCCGCCCGGTTGCACCATGGCAGACAGTGACTGCTCGGTGGCGTCGAAGTCGGCGTTGGCAAAGGCGATCACCGGTTCGTCGAGATCGGGGTCATGGGCGACCTCGCTGATCTCGACACCATAGGAGTCCGATGAGTCGTCGCCGATTGCATCGAGCTTGACGAACGAGGAGTTCGAAGGGCGCCGCGCGGTCGCCTCGCCGGTGGTGTGCGCAAAGCCGGCCGGGTCGCCGAGCGAGCCGTGGAGCGGAAGCGCGAACCGTGGGAATGGCCGGATCGAGTTCGGCGTGCCGGCTCGGGCCCGGTCGAGGGCCCATGTCCATCTGCTGCGTCGGTGCATCGCTCAATGCGGCAGGCAAGGTCGGGGCGTTCGCGATCGGGCTGGGACTGGGACGCCGCGCTGCGATGGCTTCGCCCACCATCTGCTGCTCGATCTCATCGATCTTGGCTTTCACCAGGCCTGCGGCCACAAGGTCGGAGCGCACATCGGATTCGTCGAGGTTGGAAGTGGCCTCCAGCATGCCGATGTTGGCGTCGGTGAGGCCCTCGCGGCGCACCTTGCGCAGCATGTCGAATTCGCGCTTGCGGACGAAATCATTGCGCCGCTTGCGCTCGATCATCGCCTTGAGCTCGGACTTGGCGTACTCGCTCTCGCGCGACTCCGGATTGGGATTGCTCAACTCGGCCCAATCGGTGGTGGGGTTCGCGACGAACCGCGCCACCTTGCGCAAGAAACTGGGATTGTTGCTCTTGGAATCCGGCATGTGTCGCTGAAGAGCCCTCGCTCATCAATCTCCGAACATCTTCTGCTTGAGCTCGCGGCGCTGCTGAGCTTCGAGAGAAAGTGTAGCGGTCGGCCGCGCGATCAGGCGGCCGAGCCCGATCGGCTCGCCGGTTTCGTCACAGAACCCGTACTCTCCGGAATCGAGGCGGGCCAGGGCCTGCGAGATCTTCTTGAGAAGCTTGCGTTCGCGATCGCGGGTGCGCAGCTCGAGCGCATGCTCTTCCTCGATGGTGGCCCGGTCGGCCGGATCGGGCACGATGGAGGTGTCTTCGCGCAGGTGCTCGGTGGTTTCGCCGGCGTTGCTCAGCAGGTCTTCCTTCAGAAGAGTGAGCTTGGCCCGGAAGAACTCCAATTGCTTGTCGTTCATGTACTCGGCCTCGGGCATGGCGAGGACTTCGGCATCGGTGAGCTCCCTGCCCGACTTGGTCTTCCAGGCGTTGGCCAGTTTGGGGTCGGCGGGGGCCGCGGCGGCGCGGGGGTGCTCCAGGACGTCAGTGTGCTTAGGCATGATTTGATTGGGAGACTGGCGTGCGGCCAAGGCTTCGTGGAACGATGCCTTGGCCGGACTGGGTCGAGGGGCTAGCTCCGGAGCCGCATGTACGGCGGCCGGGGCCTCGGCTTTCGCATGGATCGACTTGGTCGCCGCAGGCTTGCGCACCGTGGCCGCCGGCGTATGGGCCGCCTTTGCGGCTCCCTTGACGGGGGCTGGATGCGCGCCCTTGGCGCTGGCGTGGCTGCCGGCGGTCTTGACCGCGTCAGCCTCGATCACTGCAGAAGCCTTGGCCGTGCCTAGCGGCTTGCTGCCATGCCCCTTGCCATTCGGGGCGGCAGCGGCGGTTTTCTTGACCGGTGCAGCGGCGACATTCATGGCCTTCTTGGCCACGGCCTTGCTCGCCGGCTCGGTCGCAACCTTGGCGGCGGGTGAAGGCTTCTTGCCAGCGGGAGCGACGACGGCCTTCTTGGCCGCTGCCTTGGCGCTGCTCGCTCGCTGGACCGGGGGCTTGCTCACTTTTCCGTCTCCTCGCAAGTGGCAGTTATATACCTGCTCTAGTTATATCGGGGCAGAAGAACCTCGGGATCGGCCACGCCGGGACCCGAGGGCGCCGCGGATTGTAGCCATGCCACGTTCCCCAGAAGATGGAGTTTTCCCGGGGTGCGACGGACGTTGGTCAGGCGAGACATTGCTCCAGCCCCTGGGTGAAGATGTCCTTGGGCAGATCGATGCCGATGAAAACCATTTTGCTGGTCTTCGGCTCGTTTTCTGCCCACTTGGGACCGAGATCGCTGCCCATCAGTTGGTGCACGCCCTGGAAGATGACCTTCCGGTCGGTGCCGTTCATGTTCAGCACGCCCTTGTAGCGGAGCATGCGCGGACCGTAGATCTGGACCACCGCGCCCAGGAAGTCCTCCAGCTTGGCCGGATTGAAAGGGCGGTCCGAGCGGAACACGAAGGACTTCACGTCGTCGTCGTGGGCGTGATGGTGCGGGTGGTCGCAATGCTCGCCATGCTCGTGCTCGTGGTCGTGATCGTGCTCGTGGTCGTGGTCGTGGTCGTGGTCGTGCTCGTCGGCCTTCAGGAAGTCGGGGTCGATGTCGAGCTTGGCGTTGAGGTTGAAGCCGCGCAGGTCGAACACTTCGCTGATCGGCACTTCGCCGAAATGCACCCGGCGCTGCGGCGCCCGGGGGTTCATGTGCTTGATGCGGTGGGCCAGCGCGTCCGCGGCGGGCTGATCCACCAGGTCGCTCTTGCTGATGAAGATCTGGTCGGCGAAGCCGACCTGGCGGCGCGCCTCCTGGCGGTCGTCGAGCTGCTGGTCGCCGTGCTTGGCGTCCACCAGGGTGAGGATGGAGTCGAGCAGGAAGCTTTCGGCGATCTCGTCGTCCATGAAGAAGGTCTGCGCGACGGGGCCGGGGTCCGCGAGGCCGGTGGTCTCGATCACCACGCGGTCGAAATCGAGCTCCCCCTTGCGCTTCCTTGCGGCAAGGTCGGACAAGGTCGAACGCAGATCTTCCCGGATGGTGCAGCAGATGCAGCCGTTGTTCATCTGGATGATCTGCTCCGCTGGTGTCGGAGACGAGGATCTCGTTGTCGATGTTTTCCTCGCCGAACTCGTTTTCGATCACCGCGATCTTCTGGCCGTGCGCTTCGCTGAGCACGCGCTTGAGGAGGGTCGTCTTTCCGGAGCCGAGAAAGCCGGTCAGGATGGTGGCGGGGGTGAGGCTCATGTTGATTTCCAGGGACAAGGGCCGGCCGGGCCAAGGCAAACGGCTGGCCCGGATGAGGCGAATCCGCTATTGTCAAGTGTTCCGGTCGCTTAGGCCAGATGGCCCATCCCCACGAACAGGAGGGCCGCACCGGCCAATGGCGGAAACCGGATGCAAGCGGTATGCCCGGTTTGTTCCAAGGTGTGAGTGCCCGCGCAGTCTGGGTTATCCTTTCCGTTCCCCCAACTCCTCGCGCAAGCGATGTCCGAACCCCACCCTGGCCGCCCTTCGCGCATGGCGGCCGAAAAGCGCTCCTTGTTCGAGCGCCTCGTCGAATTCATTTCGCCCGGGCCCGACTCCAAGGACGAGCTGATCGAAACCCTCGCCGAGGCCGAGGACCGCGAGCTGATCGAGCCGGAATCGCGGCTGATGCTCGAAGGCGTGCTGCGCATGGCCGACATGACGGCCGGCGACGTGATGGTGGCCGTCTCCTCGCATGGACATGCTGGACATCAACGCCCCGTACGACGAGAACCTGGCGGTGGTGATCAACACGGCGCATTCGCGCTTCCCGGTCTACGAGGGAGAGCGCGAGAACATCATCGGCATCCTGATGGCCAAGGACCTGCTCAAGCTCCAGCGCGCACCCGGGCTGAACCTGCGCACCTTGCTGCGGCCGGCCGTCTTCGTGCCGGAGTCCAAGCGCCTCAACGAGCTGCTGCGCGACTTTCGCTCGAACCGCAACCACCTGGCCCTGGTGGTCGATGAATTCGGCAAGACGGCCGGGCTTCTCACCATCGAAGACGTGCTCGAGCAGATAGTCGGCGAGATCGAGGACGAATTCGACAGCGATGACGCGCCCTCCGGCATCTATACCCTGGCCGATGGCAGCCAGCGGGTGGCGGGCGACGCCGAGATCGCTTCCGTCAACGAGGCTTTCGGCACCCACCTGCCGGAGGACGACTTCGACACCATCGGCGGCCTGGTCGCCCACGAGCTGGGCCATGTCCCGCGTCGCGGCGAGACCGTGCACATCGGCGGCCTGCGCTTCTCGGTGATGCTGACCCGGGCCGGCGCGGTGCGCTGGTTCAAGGTGACGCGCGCACCGCATGCCCACGAAGCCACGGCGGCCGCGGCCTGATGCCCGCCGACGGGCTGCTGCGCCGCCGCCGGATGTGGCTTGAGGCGCTGATCGCGGCAGCAGCCGGCTATCTCCACGCGAACAGCTTTGCCCCCAACGACCTCTGGGCACTGCAGCTGGTGGCGGTGGGGGTTCTTGCGTGGCGCGTGCACCTTGCTCCCGGCCCGAAGCACGCCGCGGCTCTGGGCTGGTTCTTTGCGTTCGCCTGGCTTGCCGGGGGGGTGTGGTGGCTGTTCATCAGCATGCACCGGTACGGCGGCATGCCTGCCTGGATGGCGGCGCTCTCGGTGGCTGCGCTGTCGGCCTTGCTGGGGCTCTACCTTGCCGCAGCCATGGCGGCCCATGCCCGCTGGCGCACGCAGCAACCCGTTTTCGATGCGCTCCTGTTCGCCGCCTGCTGGGTGCCGGCAGAGTTGGCGCGCGGACTCCTGTTCACGGGCTTCCCCTGGATCGCCTCGGGCTATGCACATACCGACGGGCCCCTGGCCGCGCTGGCGCCCTGGGTGGGTGTGTATGGCATCGGCTTCGTGGCCGCCTGGCTGGCTTGCGCTGCCGCGTTGGTGGCAGCGGGACCGCGTCGCGCGCTGGCGGCGCTTGCCGTTCTGCCGCCCCTGGCCGTGGTGCTGGCTGCCAACGGCGCGCCTGCGCAATTCACGGAAGCCAGGGGCCGGCTCGCCATTGCGCTGCTGCAAGGCAACGTGCCGCAGGACGAGAAGTTCTCGGCCGAGCACCTGCCTCAAACGCTGCAGTGGTATGCCGAACAGCTCGTGGCCAACAGTGCCGACCTCGTCATCGCGCCTGAAACCGCCATCCCGCTCCTGCCAAGCCAGCTGCCGCGAGGCTACTGGGAAGCGCTGGAGCAGCGCTTCCACGAAGGCCGCACCGCGGCGCTGATCGGCCTTCCGCTCGGCGATTTCACCGTGGGCTACACCAATTCGGTGGCCGGGCTCAAGCCGGGCCAGTCGGGCTTCTACCGCTACGACAAGCACCATCTCGTGCCTTTCGGCGAGTTCATCCCCTTCGGGTTCCGATGGTTCGTCGACCTGATGCAGATCCCGCTGGGCGACTTCGACCGCGGCCGCAGCATCGAGCCCTTCGTGCTGGACGGCAACGCCATCCGCCCGACCATCTGCTACGAAGACCTGTTCGGCGAAGAGCTCGCCCCCAACTTCGTGGGCGATCGCCAGGCCACGGTCATCGCCAACCTCAGCAACATCGCCTGGTTCGGCGATACCGAGGCGATCGACCAGCACCTGCAGATCTCGCGCATGCGCAGCCTCGAGTTCCAGCGGCCGCTGGCTCGCGCCACCAATACCGGCGCCACGGCCATCATCGATCACCAGGGCCGCGTGACGCACCGGCTCGAGCCCTACACGCGAGGCAGCCTGGTCGGTGAGATCGAGGGTCGATGGGGCTCGACGCCCTATGCACGCTGGGTGGCCCGGCTGGGCCTCTGGCCGCTGCTCCTGCTCGCCGCCTTCATCATCGGGCTCGCCGCCTGGCGGCGGCACAGGCGATCGCCATCGCAGCCATAGAATCCAAGGTTTGGCCCCGCAGCCACCAACCAAAGATCCACGATCATGCTGACCTTCCAGCAAATCATCCTGCGACTGCAGGAATACTGGGCCGCCCAGGGCTGCGCGCTGCTGCAGCCCTACGACATGGAGGTGGGAGCCGGCACCAGCCATACCGCGACCTTCCTGCGCGCCCTCGGGCCCGAGCCCTGGAAGGCCGCCTATGTGCAGCCCAGCCGCCGACCCAAGGACGGCCGCTATGGCGAGAACCCGAACCGCCTGCAGCACTACTATCAATACCAGGTGGTGCTCAAGCCCGCCCCGGCCAACATCCTCGAGCTCTATCTCGGCTCGCTCGAGGCCCTGGGCTTCGACCTGAAGAAGAACGACATCCGCTTCGTCGAGGACGATTGGGAGAATCCCACGCTGGGCGCCTGGGGCCTGGGCTGGGAAGTCTGGCTCAACGGCATGGAAGTCACGCAGTTCACCTATTTCCAGCAGGTCGGCGGCATCGATTGCAAGCCCATCACCGGCGAGATCACCTACGGCCTCGAACGCCTGGCGATGTACCTGCAAGGCGTGGAGCGCGTCTACGACCTGACCTGGACCGAGGGCCTGAGCTACGGCGACGTCTACCTGCAGAACGAGCAGGAGCAGTCGGCCTACAACTTCGAGCACAGCGATGTCGACTTCCTGCTCGCCGCCTTCGGCGCGCACGAGGGCCAGGCCAAGTACCTGATGGAGCAGCAGCTCGCCCTGCCGGCCTACGAACAGGTGCTCAAGGCGGCGCACACCTTCAACCTGCTCGACGCGCGCGGCGCGATCAGCGTGACAGAGCGCGCCGCGTACATCGGGCGGATCCGCAACCTGGCGCGCAGCGTGGCGCAAAGCTATGTGGACAGCCGCGTTCGCCTGGGCTTCCCCATGGCGCCGCGCGAATGGGCCGACGAAGCGCTTGCCGAGATCGCCCGCAAGGCCGACAAGACCCAGGACAGGAAAGCCGCCGCATGACAACCCCGACGAAAAACCTGCTCGTCGAGCTGTTTGTCGAAGAGCTGCCGCCCAAGGCGCTCCGCAGGCTCGGCGAATCCTTTGCCGGCACGCTGGCCGCGAGCACTCAAGGCCCAGGGCCTGGCTCCCGCCGTCCGCCAGCGTGACACCCTTCGCCTCGCCGCGCCGGCTCGCGGTGCATGTCACCGACGTGGCCGTCAAGGCCGCGGACAAGTCGGTCCAGCAGAAGCTGATGCCGGTGAGCGTGGGCCTCACGGCCGACGGCCAGCCTACGCCTGCCTTGCTCAAGAAGCTCGCCAGCGTCGGCGCCGACGCCTCGGCCGTGCCGGCGCTCAAGCGGATGATGGACGGCAAGGCCGAAGCCCTGTTCCATGACAGCGTGGCAGCCGGCGCGACCCTGGTCGAAGGCCTGCAGAAGGCGCTCGACGAGGCCCTGGCCGGCCTGCCGATCCCGAAGGTCATGACCTACCAGCTCGAGGACGGCTGGACCAGCGTCGAATTTCGTGCGCCCGGCACACGGCCTGGTGGCCCTGCATGGCGACGCCGTGGTGCCCGTCTCGGTGCTGGGGCTTGCGGCCGGCCGCGAGGCGCACGGCCACCGCTTCGAGGCAAGCGTCGACCCCGTGGTGCTCGACAGACAGCGACACCTACGCCACGCAACTCGAGTCGCAAGGCGCGGTGATCGCGAGCTTCGACGCCCGCCGCGCCGAGATCGTGCGCCAGCTGCAGGCCGCGGCGACGAAGGTCGGCGGCGGCGCTGCGGCCGATCGAAGACGACGCCTTGCTGGACGAGGTGACGGCCCTGGTGGAGCGGCCCAATGTGCTGGTCTGGCCACTTCGAGAGCGAATTCCTCGAAGTGCCCCAGGAGTGCCTCATCCTCACGATGAAGGCCAACCAGAAGTACTTTCCGCTGCTCGAGCCCCAAGGCAAGCTGACCAACCAGTTCCTGGTGGTGAGCAACATCCGCCCGGCCGACCCGAGCGCGGTGATCGGCGGCAACGAGCGCGTCGTGCGTCCGCGCCTGGCCGACGCGAAGTTCTTCTTCGACCAGGACCGCAGGAAGACCCTCGAATCGCGCGTGGCGGGGCTGGCCAAGGTGGTCTACCACGGCAAGCTCGGTTCGCAGGGCGAGCGCGTCGAGCGAGTGCAGGCGATCGCGCGGAGCATCGGCGAGGCCATCGGCGGCGAGGTTCTGGCGGAGAACGCCGCCCTGGCGGCGCGGCTTGCCAAGGCCGACCTGCTGACCGACATGGTGGGCGAGTTCCCCGAACTGCAGGGGATCATGGGCGGCTACTACGCGAGGCATGACGGCCTGGCAGACGAGATCGCGTTCGCCATCGAAGACCACTACCGCCCGCGCTTCGCCGGCGACGAGCTGCCGCGCAACATGGCGGGCGTGGCGGTCGCGCTTGCCGACAAGCTGGAAACCCTGGTGGGGCTGTTCGGCATCGGCCAGGTGCCCACCGGCGACAAGGACCCCTTCGCGCTGCGCCGGCACGCGCTGGGCGTGATCCGCATGCTGATCGAGAAGGACCTGCCGCTCGAGCTCGACGCATTGCTGAAGCAGGCCGCGCGAGCGTTCGGCGAGCGCATCGCCGATGCCTCCCCGGCGCTTGCCGACTTCATCTACGACCGGCTGGCCGGCAGCCTGCGCGAGCAGGGCTACACCGCCCAGGAGGTCGATGCAGTGGTGGCCTTGCGGCCGCAGCGCCTGGGCGAGGTGCCCAAGCGGCTGGCCGCTGTGCGTGCCTTCGCAGCGCTTGCCGAATCGGAAAGCCTGGCTGCCGCCAACAAGCGCGTGGGCAACATCCTCAAGAAGGCCGAGGGCAGCGTCCGGCCCCAGGTCGATGCCGGCCTGCTGAAGGAGCCCGCCGAGAGCTGCGCTCTACGAGGCGCTGCAGTCGGTGAAGCCGCGTGCCGATGCGGCCTTCGAAGGAGGCGACTACACCGCTTCGCTCAAGACCCTTGCCGCCTTGAAGTCGCCGGTCGATGCATTCTTCGACAAGGTGATGGTCAACGCCGATGATGCCGCCCTGCGCGCCAATCGCCTGGGCCTGCTGGCGGTGCTGCATGCGGCGATGAACCGCGTGGCCGATCTCTCCCGGCTGGCCGCCTGAGTTCATGATCGATGGTCGACACGCACGAAGGAGCGCCCAGATGGAACGGGCATTGAAGCTGGTGGTGATAGGCCGCGATGGCGTGCTCAACCGCTTTCGCAGCGAGCACGTCGCGCAGCCCGACGAGTGGGAGCCGCTGCCCGGCGCGCTCGAGGCGGTCGCGCGGCTCAACCATGCCGGCTGGCGGGTCGTGATCGCGACCAACCAGCCCGGGCTGGGCACGGGCCTGCTCGACATGTCGGGCACTCAACGCCGTGCACATACGCATGAACGAGATGCTGGCGCGCCAGGGCGGGCGCATCGATGCGGTGTTCATCTGCCCGCACACGGCCGAAGAAGGCTGCGATTGCCGCAAGCCGGCGCCCGGCCTGCTGCTCAAGATCAGCGAGCGCTTCGGGGTCGAATTGCCCACCGTGCTGGTGCTCGGCGACACCTTGCGCGACCTGCAGGCCGCGCACGCAGCCGGCAGCGAGCCTCACCTGGTGCGCACCGGGCGCGCCGAGCACCTCACCGACGAGGAGGTGGCGCTCATTGCCGCGCAGATCCCCGGCACCGTGGTCCACGAGGACCTGGAGAACTTTGCCGTTTATGTCATTCAACGGGACCAGGAAGCGCGCCGCGAGCGCGCGAAGGGCTCGCATTCGGGATTCGGAGGATTGAACTGATGCGTGTGCTGCGCTCGCTGCTGTTCCTGCTGTGGATGATCGTCACGGTGGTGCCCTGGGCGCTGATGGTGCTCGTCGTGTCGATCTTCATGCGCGGCCGACCGGTGTACTGGCTGTGCGTGGGGTGGCTGAAGCTGGCGATCTGGGGCGCCCGAGTGATCTGCGGCGTTCGCCATCGGGTGCAGGGCATGGAGAACCTCCCCGAGGGACCGCTGGTCCTGTTGCCCAAGCACCAGTCCACCTGGGAGACCTTCGCGTTTCCCTGCCTGATGCCGCAGCCGCTGTGCTACGTGTTCAAGCGGGAGTTGCTGCTGGTGCCTTTCTTCGGCTGGGCGATGGCCCGGCTCGACATGATCCACATCGATCGCAGCAAGCGATCGCAGGCCTGGAACCTGGTGGCCGAACAGGGCCGCGAATACATGGCCCAGGGGGACTGGGTGATCATGTTCCCCGAGGGCACGCGCACCCCGCGGGGCAAGCAGGGCGTGTACAAGACCGGCGGCACGCGCCTGGCCATTGCCACCGGCGCGCCGGTGCTGCCGATCGCCGTGACTTCCGCGCGCTGCTGGCCGCGCAAGGCCCTGGTCCTCAAGCCCGGGGTGATCGACGTTTCGATCGGCAAGCCGATCCCGACGGAGGGCCGCCAGCCCGACGAGCTGATGCGCGAGGTCGAGGCCTGGATCGAGGCCGAGATGCGACGCCTGGATCCTGAGGCCTATCCTTCCGGCATGCAGAGCCAGGCGAGCGCCACGGCGGCGCGGGCGTGACGTCCCGTCCCCACGGCGGCCCGTGCGGCCAGGCTCGCCCCTATACTGCCGCCCCATGGCACGCCGGGCACTCGATTTCGACGCATCCCAACTCTCGCTGCCCTTTCCTGACGTGCGGGAGGTCGTGTTACCCCAGGCCGAGATTTCGCATCGGCCACCCATCGAATTCCAGCATCCACGTGCCAGCCGCGAGGTGCTGTTCGACGAGCACCTCGTCTGCTACGAGCTCAAGCGCGCCAGGCGCCGCTCGATCGGCTTCGTGGTCGGCCCCGACGGCTTGAGCGTCAGCGCGCCGCGCTGGGTGGGCACAGGCGAGATCGAATCGGCGCTGCACGAGAAGAAGGACTGGATCCTGCGCAAGCTCGCCGAGCAGCGCGAGCGCAACCGGCGGCTGCAGCAGGCCAGGGTGGAATGGCGCGACGGCACCACCGTTCCCTTCCTGGGCGAGACCATCAGGGTGATGCTGGACGGCCAGGCCATCGGAGCGGTGCTCGACACCCAAGCTGCCGCCACCGCGGGCGCGCCGCGCCTCGCGCTGCGCATCGGCCTGCCGCAGCAGGCCGCGCCCGAACAGATCCGCGACGCCGTGCAGAGCTGGCTGCAGCGCCAGGCTCGCCGCGTGTTCGAGGAGCGTTGCCGGCATTTCGCCGAGCGGCTCGGCGTGCGTTATACGAAGCTCGCGCTTTCCTCCGCCCAGACACGCTGGGGCAGCGCCTCGGCCGACGGCTCGATCCGCCTGAACTGGCGGCTGATCCACTTCGCGATGCCCACCATCGACTACGTCGTGGCCCATGAACTCGCCCACCTGCGCGAGATGAACCACAGCCCGCGCTTCTGGGATGTGGTGCGCTCGGTGATGCCCGACTACGAGCAGGCGCGGGGCACCCTGAAGGACACGGTGCTGCCGGTGCTGGCTTAGCGCGCTTGCGGTTTGGCGGGGCCGGCGAGGGGCCGTCTTCAGACGATGCCCTTTGCCTTCAGGTCCGACAGTTCCTGCAACGAAAGGCCGAGCAGGCTGCCCAGCACCGTTTCAGTGTCCGCGCCCAGTTGCGGTGGCGCGCATCTCACCGGCATGCGTTCGCCATCGAAGCGATAGGGCGGCGCAAGCACATGGGCGCTGCCGGCCTGCGGATGGGGTTGCGATGTCACGAGCCCTGCGTCCAACGCTCGCTTCGATGTGAGCGCCTCATGCAGGCCCAGCACTTCCCCGCATGGAATGTCGGCGGCGGCGAGCTTCTGCAGCAAGTCGTGCCGCCTGCGACTGCTCAGTTCGCGCTCTACCTCGGGCAGCAGGGCCGCCCGGTTGGCGGAACGCCCGATGTTGGACTTGTAGCGCTCGTCCTCGGCGAGGTCGGGGCGCTCGATCACCTCGCGGCAGAAGCGCGCGAACTGGCTGTTGTTGCCCACCGTGATGACCAGCGGCCCGTCGGCCGCGTCGAACACGCCGTAGGGCACGATCGATGGATGCGCATTGCCGAAGCGCGGCGGATCCTGGCCGGCCAGCATCGCCTCCAGACCGTAGTAGGAGGTGATCATCAGCCCGCAGTCGAACAGTGCCATCTCGATGTGGCGCCCGCGGCCCGATCGCTCGCGCTCATACAGCGCCGCGAGCACGGCCTGGGCTGCATACATGCCGGTGAACATGTCGACGACGGCCACGCCGAATTTCAATGGCGGCCGGTTGGCTTCGCCGTTGATGGCCATCAGCCCGGCTTCACCCTGCACCAGGAGGTCGTAGCCCGGGCGCGAGGCCTCCGGGCCGCTGCGGTCGTAGCCCGAGATCGAGCAGTAGACGAGCCCCGGCTGCTCGTCGTGCAGTTGCTCGTAGCCGAGGCCGAATTTCTCCGCCCCGCCGAACTTGAAGTTCTGGATCAGCACATCGCTCTTGCGCACCAGCTCGCGCGCGATCCGCTGGCCCTCGGCGGACTGCAGGTCGAGGCTGATCGAGCGCTTGTTGCGGTTGACGCTGTTGAAGTAGGCGGTCTCGGTGGTTCCGATGCGCGATCCCCAGTCGCGCGTGTCATCGCCGCGCCCGGGATGCTCGACCTTGATGACCTCGGCGCCGAGGTCGCCCAGGATCATGGCGCACATGGGGCCGGCCAGGACTCGCGACAAGTCGAGCACGCGGATCGTGCTCAAGGGAAGGGAGGCTTGCGGATCGGTCATGGAATTCACTCCTCCAGATCAGTGCGGGCCATTTCGACGTCAAGCCGCTCCATCGCATCGGCGGCCTCGCACGCTGCGGCCTCGTGGTAGAGCCGCTCGGCTCGCTCAGCCCTTTTCGCCCTCCAGCATCACGAGGCCGCGGGCGTATTCGACGCGGGCAATCGCCGAGCCCGGATTGAGCCGAAGCGCCTCCGCTTCTTGAGCGCCGTGGGGCTGTAGGTGTAGGCAATGGCATCGTAGGGAAAGGTGGCCCAGCCGCTTGGCGCACCCAGAGAGCGGGAGCCGCGGATCCGGCTCCGCCGGTCCGCAGGCGGAGCCCCCTTGAGGGGGTGGCGCGAAGCGCCTACGGGGGTGGTTCATTTCTATAGCTGCGCACCAGGCCCATCAGGTGCTCCTTCTGCGAGGCTTCGAGATAGGGCAGCAGCAGGCTCAGCACGTGGAAGGCCCCGCGCAGCAGGGCCGCACCGGCGGTTTCCGGCTCGAGCGCATTGCGCGGGTCGCGCACGTATTCGTAGCTGAGCCAGTAGGTGAGCACCACCACCATCGCCGTGGAGACCGATTCCACCTCGCGCGAATCGATGCTCACCGCCTGGTTGCGTGACAGGCCATCGAGCACGGTTTGCACCGCGCGCGACTTGTTCTTGAGCACGAACTGGAAATGCGTTTCCAGGCGGCGGTTCTTGGAGAGCAGGTCGTTGAGGTCGCGGTAGAGGAAGCGGTATTGCCAGATCAGCTCGAACAGCATGTGAAAGAAGAGCCACGCATCCTC
This sequence comes from uncultured beta proteobacterium, assembly GCA_963818175.1. GTDB lineage: Bacteria > Pseudomonadota > Gammaproteobacteria > Burkholderiales > Burkholderiaceae_C > Caldimonas. The sequence goes on from CAWFRK010000029.1 coordinate 64,776, forward strand.
GACGTTCTTGACGCTGTCGGCCGCGGCGAGCAACTGCGACAGAGCGCGCTCGTAGCGATCGAACAGCGAGTTGATGAGCTCGTCCTTGGCCGGATAGTGGTAGTACAGGTTGCCGGGGCTGATGTTGAGCTCGGCCGAGATCAGCGTCGTGGAGACGTTGGGCTCGCCGAAGCGGTTGAACAGCTCAAGGGTGACCTCGAGAATGCGCTCGGCCGTGCGGCGCGGCTTCTTCGGCTGCTGCATGGTGTCTCCTGTCCCCGGGATGCCTTCGCGTCGGCAAGCTTGCCGGCCAATCTAACAAAAGGGACCGTCCCAGCCAACCTCCCAAGCCCCCGCGGCAGCGCGTGCATTGGGCGCTGCCTAAAATCGCTGCCCTTATGCCGGCCATCAGCTTTCAGAACGTGTCCAAGACCTACGCCATGGGGCGGACGTCGCTACAGGCCCTCAGGGAGGTCAGCTTCGACATCGAGCCGGGCGAGTTCTTCGGACTGCTGGGGCCCAATGGGGCGGGCAAGACCACCCTGATCAGCATCCTGGCCGGCCTGGCCCGGGCGACCGGCGGCCGCGTGGAAGTGCTGGGCCACGATGTCGTCGACCGAGTACGCGCAGGCGCGCCGCCAGCTCGGCATCGTGCCGCAGGAGCTGGTGTTCGACCCCTTCTTCAGCGTGCGCGAGGCGCTTGCGCATCCAGTCGGGCTACTTCGGCGTCAAGAACAACGACGACTGGATCGACGAACTGCTGACCAACCTGGGCCTGGCGGAAAAGGCGAATGCCAACATGCGCCAGCTTTCCGGCGGCATGAAGCGCCGGGTGCTGGTGGCGCAGGCGCTGGTGCACCGTCCGCCGGTCATCGTGCTGGACGAACCCACCGCAGGGGTCGACGTCGAGCTGCGCCAGACCCTGTGGCAGTTCATCTCGCGCCTCAACGCAGGGCCACACGATCCTGCTGACCACCCACTACCTCGAAGAGGCGGAGGCGCTGTGCCGCCGCATCGCGATGCTGAAGTCGGGCCAGGTGGTGGCGCTGGACCGCACCTCGGCGCTGCTGGCGGGACGGCGCCAGCACCATGCTGCGCTTCAAGACCGACAGCCCGCTGCCGCCGCACTTCGCCGAGCAGGCGCGGATGACGGGGCGCATCGTGCAACTCCGGCGCATGACGCGGTCGAGGTGGAGGACCTGCTGGTCGAGCTCAGGCGCGCCGGCTGCCTGGTCGAAGACCTGGAGATCGGCAGGGCCGACCTGGAGGATGTGTTCCTCGAGATCATGCAGGCCGACACTGCCCCCGGGGCCTTCGTGCCGCAGGCCACGGGCTCCACCAAGGTGGAGGCGCATCAATGACCAGCCGTCGCGATGGGTCGCTTCGCCGGCGTGCGGACCCTGCTCTACAAGGAAGTGCTGCGCTTCTGGAAGGTGGGCTTCCAGACGGTGGCCGCGCCCGTGCTCACGGCGGTGCTGTACCTGCTGATCTTCGGCCACGTGCTGCAGGACCATGTGAAGGTGTACGAGAGCGTCGAGCTACACCAGCTTCCTCATCCCGGGCCTGGTGATGATGAGCGTGCTGCAGAACGCCTTCGCCAACAGCTCCTCCTCGCTGATCCAGAGCAAGATCACGGGCAACCTGGTGTTCGTGCTGCTCACGCCGCTGTCGCACTGGGCTGGTTCGTCGCCTACGTGGGAGCCTCCGTGGTGCGCGGCCTGGCGGTGGGCCTGGGCGTGTTCGCGGTGACGGCGTGGTTCGCGCCGCTGCAGCTGGCCGAGCCGCTGTGGATCCTCGTGTTCGCGCTGCTGGGCGCCGGCATGCTGGGCGCGCTGGGCCTGATCGCGGGCCTCTGGGCCGAGAAGTTCGACCAGATGGCGGCCTTCCAGAACTTCATCATCATGCCGATGACGTTCCTGTCGGGCGTGTTCTATTCGATCCAGTCGCTGCCGCCGTTCTGGCAGGCAGCGAGTCACCTCAACCCGTTCTTCTACATGATCGACGGCTTCCGCTACGGCTTCTTCGGTGTCGAGCGACGTCTCGCCCTGGCTGAGCCTGGCGGTGGTGGGCACGAGCTTCCTGCTGGTCTCGGGCCTGGCCCTGCACCTGCTGAGGTCGGCTACAAGTTGCGACATTGAGTCTTTCACGTCGGAGATAATCCGCCCCACCATGGCCGACCCCACCCCCCAAGAGGTACGCGAGTACATCGCCGCAGGCCTCGCCTGCACGCAACTGGAGGTCGAGGGCGACGGGCGCCACTTGTTCGCCACCATCGTCTCCGCCGAATTCGAGGGCAAGAGCCGCGTCGCGCGCCACCAGCGGGTCTACCAGGCCCTGGGCGATAGAATGCGCGAGCAAGATCCACGCCCTGTCGATGAAGACGCTCACCCCCGCCGAATACGCGGGCCTCGGGCCAACGGCCACGGCCGCAGCGGCCAGCACCCACCACCATTGACCGGCAACCCGCTGCCGCGGCAGGGGTTGCAGGCCTGAGCGCGGCAGTTCTGCGAGCGGCCTGGAATCTGCGCGGTGCGGGCCGGCACCACACCATGGACAAACTCCTCATTCGCGGCGGCCGCCAACTGCAGGGCGAGATCAGCATTTCCGGGGCCAAGAACGCCGCCCTGCCCGAGCTGTGCGCCGCCCTGCTGACCGACGAGCCGGTCACGCTGCACCAACGTGCCCCGCCTGCAGGACGTCGCCACGATGCTCAAGCTGCTGCGCAACATGGGCGCCGTCGCGGAGCGTTCGCACAGCCATCTCGACCAGGTGCACCTCGATGCCGGCAGCTTGACGTCGCCGGAAGCGCCTTACGAGCTGGTGAAGACCATGCGCGCCTCCATCCTCGTGCTGGGGCCGCTGCTGGCGCGCTTCGGCGAGGCCACGGTGTCGCTGCCGGGCGGCTGCGCGATCGGCTCGCGCCCGGTGGACCAGCACATCAAGGGCCTGCAGGCCATGGGCGCCGAGATCGTGGTCGAGCATGGCTACATCCTCGCGAAGGCCCAGCCGCCTGAAGGGCGCGCACATCACGACCGACATGGTGACCGTGACCGGCACCGAGAACCTGCTGATGGCGGCCACGCTGGCCGATGGCGAGACCGTGCTCGAGAACGCGGCGCAGGAGCCCGAGATTCCCGACCTGGCCGAAATGCTGATCGCCATGGGCGCGAAGATCGAAGGCCACGGCACGAGCCGGATCCGCATCCAGGGCGTCGAGAAGCTGCATGGCGTGCAGCCACCGCATCGTGCCCGACCGCATCGAGACCGGCACCTTCCTGTGCGCCGTGGCCGCGGCCGGCGGCGACGTGGTGCTCAGGAATGCCCGCGCCGACCACCTCGATGCGGTGATCGACAAGCTGCGCGAGGCCGGCGCCGTGATCGAGGCCGGTTCCGACCACATCCGCGTCAAGTCTTCCGGGCGGCTCAAGGCACAGTGCTTCCGCACCAGCGAGTACCCCGGCTTCCCGACCGACATGCAGGCGCAGTTCATGGCGCTCAACTGCGTGGCCGAAGGCGCCGTCGAGGGTGACCGAGACGATCTTCGAGAACCGCTTCATGCACGTCAACGAACTGGTGCGCCTGGGCGCGCAGGATCGAGATCGATGGCCAGACCGCGCTGGTGCAGGGCGTCGAGAAGCTCTCGGGCGCCACCGTGATGGCCACCGACCTGCGCGCCTCCGCCAGCCTGGTGATCGCCGGCCTGGTGGCCGATGGCGAGACCCTGGTCGATCGCATCTACCACCTCGACCGCGGCTACGACCAGATGGAAGCCAAGCTGCGCGCCGTCGGCGCCGACATCGAGCGAGTGAAATGACCAACGCAGGGCAAGACCCGATGATCACCCTCGCCCTCTCCAAGGGCCGCATCTTCGACGAGACGCTGCCGCTGCTGAAGGCCGCCGGCATCGAGGTGCGGCGAAGACCCCGAGAAGTCGCGCAAGCTGATCCTCGCCACCAACCGCCCCGACGTGCGCGTGGTGCTGGTGCGCGCCACCGACGTGCCGACCTACGTGCAGTACGGCGGCGCCGACCTGGGCGTGGCCGGCAAGGACATGCTGCTCGAGCACGGCGGCCAGGGCCTGTACCAGCCGCTGGACCTGCAGATCGCGAAGTGCCGCATGAGCGTGGCCGTGCGCTCCGACTTCGACTACGCCGCCGCCGTGAAGCAGGGCTCGCGCCTCCGCGTGGCCACCAAGTACACGACGATCGCCCGCGAGTACTTCGCCGCCAAGGGCGTGCACGTCGACCTGATCAAGCTCTATGGCTCGATGGAGCTGGCGCCGCTCACCGGCCTGGCCGATGCGATCGTCGACCTGGTGTCCACCGGCAGCACGCTCAAGGCCAACCACCTGGTCGAGGTGGAGCGCATCATGGACATCAGCTCCCGCCTGGTGGTGAACCAGGCGGCGCTCAAGCTCAAGCGGGAGCCGATCCGCGCCCTGATCGACGTCTTCTCGACCGCCATCACACGAGGGTGAGCTCCATGACCGCGCAGATCCGCCAGCTCTCCACCACCGCGCCGGACTTCGAAGCCGAATTCCAGCGCGTGCTGCATTGGTCGGCGGAGACGGATCATGCGATCGAGACCCGCGTGGCCGAGATCCTGGCCGACGTGCGCGCGCGCGGCGACGCGGCGGTGCTGGAATACACCCGCCGCTTCGATGCGCTCGAAGCCGGCTCGATGTCCGAGCTGGAACTGACGCAGGACGAACTGCGTGCCGCGTTCGAGCGCATCACGCCCGCACAGCGCGAGCGCGCTGGAAGCCGCTGCGCGGCGGGTGCGCAGCTACCACGAGGCGCCAGACGAAGGCCTGCGGCGAGAGCTGGAGCTACCGCGACGAGCGACGGCACGCTGCTCGGGCCAGAAGGTCACGCCGCTGGACCGCGTCGGCATCTACGTGCCGGGCGGCAAGGCGGCCTATCCGTCGAGCGTGCTGATGAACGCCATCCCCGCACAGGTGGCGGGGGTGGGCGAGATCGTCATGGTCGTGCCCACGCCGCGGCGGCGAGAAGAATCCGCTGGTGCTGGCGGCCGCCCATGTGGCGGGCGTGGACCGCGTCTTCACGATCGGCGGCGCACAGGCGGTGGCGGCGCTGGCGTATGGCACCGCAACCGTGCCGAAGGTGGACAAGATCACCGGGCCCGGCAATGCCTACGTCGCCAGCGCCAAGAGGCGCGTCTTCGGGCACGGTGGGCATCGACATGATCGCGGGGCCCAGCGAGATCCTGGTGCTGGCCGACGGCACGACGCCGCCCGACTGGGTGGCGATGGACCTGTTCAGCCAGGCCGAGCACGACGAGCTGGCGCAAAGCATCCTGCTGTGCCCCGATGCCGGCGTACATCGCCCGGGTGCAGCGCCGAGATCGACCGCCTGCTGCCGGGCATGCCGCGTCGCGACGTGATCCGCGCCTCGCTGGAAGGCCGCGGCGCCTTGATCCAGACGCGCAGCATGGAAGAGGCCTGCGCGATCAGCAACCGCATCGCGCCCGAGCACCTGGAGGTGTCGCTCAGCGCGACCCGCACCGCTGGGAGCCGCTGCTCAGGCATGCGGGCGCGATCTTCCTCGGCGCCTACACCAGCGAATCGCTGGGCGACTACTGCGCCGGCCCCAACCACGTGCTGCCCACCTCGGGCACCGCGCGCTTCTCGTCGCCGCTGGGGGTCTACGACTTCCAGAAGCGCAGCAGCCTCATCGAGGTGAGCGAGCAGGGCGCGCAGACACTGGGCCGGATCGCGGCCGAGCTGGCCTATGGCGAAGGCCTGCAGGCCCACGCGCGAGCCGCGGAATTCAGATTGAAGGGGGAGGGTGCATGAGCCGCCTGGAAGCGCTGATCGACCGTTGCTTGCGCCAGGACGTGCAGGGCATGCACGCCTATGCGGTCCAGCCGAGCGCCGGCCTGGTCAAGCTCGACGCGATGGAAAACCCGTTCCGGCTGCCCGAGCCGCTCAGGCACGCCCTGGGCGAGCGCCTGGCCGCGGTGGCGCTCAACCGCTATCCCGGCGCGCGCATCGACGACCTGCGCGCGGCCCTGGCCCGCCATGCCCGCATGCCCGAAGGCCATGCCTTGATGCTCGGCAACGGCTCGGACGAACTGATCTCGCTGCTGGCGATGGCCTGCGACGTGCCGGGCGCGAGCATCCTGGCGCCGGTGCCCGGCTTCGTCATGTACCAGATGTCCGCCCAGCTGCAGGGCCTGAAGTTCGTGGGCGTGCCGCTCACGGCCGACTTCGAGCTCGACGAAGCCGCGATGCTGGCCGCCATCGAGGAGCACCAGCCTGCCATCCTCTACCTCGCCTACCCGAACAACCCGACGGCCAACCTGTTCGACGACGGCATCATCGAGCGCCTGATCGAGGCGGCGCCCGGCCTGGTGGTGATCGACGAGGCCTACCAGCCCTTCGCCAGCCGCAGCTACATCGATCGCCTCACACGCCACGAGCATGTGCTCCTGATGCGCACGATGAGCAAGTTCGGCCTGGCCGGCGTGCGCATCGGCTACATGATGGGGCGCGAGGCGCTGATCGGCGAGATCGACAAGGTGCGTCCGCCCTACAACATGAGCGTGCTCAATGCCGAGGCGGCCCTGTTCGCGCTGGAGCACGAGGACGAGTTCGTGCGCCAGGCGCAGGTGCTGCGCAGCGAGCGCGCGCGCCTCGCGGCGGCGCTGCGGGCCATGCCCGGCGTGAAGCCCTGCCCGAGCGAGGCCAACATGATCCTGGTGCGCGTGCCCGATGCCGATCGCGCCTTCGCGGGGCTGAAGGAGCGCAAGGTGCTGGTCAAGAACGTTTCTAGAATGCATCCATTGCTGGCCACGTGCCTGCGCCTGACCGTGGGCACGCCCGACGAGAACGACCTGATGCTTGCCGCACTGCGCGAGAGCCTGTAGATGAGCGCCACCGTTTCCACTCCCACCAGCAGCCCCGCCGAGCGCGATGGCTGAAGTCGTCCGCAACACCGCCGAGACCCAGATCCGCGTGCGCGTCAACCTCGACGGCACCGGGCGCGCCGTGTTGTCCACCGGCATCGGCTTCTTCGACCACATGCTCGACCAGATCGCCCGCCACGGGCTGATCGACCTGGACATCGACGCCAAGGGCGACCTGCACATCGACGGCCACCACACCGTGGAAGACGTCGGCATCACCCTGGGCCAGGCCGTGGCCAAGGCGGTGGGCGACAAGAAGGGCCTCCGCCGCTACGGCCACGCCTACGTGCCGCTGGACGAGGCGCTTGTCGCGCGTGGTGATCGATTTCTCCGGCCGGCCGGGCCTGACCATGCACGTGCCGTTCAAGAGCCGGCATGATCGGCGCCTTCGACACCCAGCTGGCGTTCGAGTTCTTCCAGGGCTTTGCCAACCACGCGTTCGTGACCCTGCACATCGACAACCTGCGCGGCGACAACGCCCACCATCAGTGCGAGACGGTGTTCAAGGCCTTCGCGCGGGCCCTGCGCGCGGCGCTGGAGATCGACCCGCGCAGCGCCGGCATGATTCCCTCGACCAAGGGATCCCTCTGATGCCGGCTTGCGAGCACGGGGGATGCCTGATGAGTACCGTGGCGGTGGTCGACTACGGCATGGGCAACCTGCGCTCGGTGTCGCAGGCGGTCATGCACGTGGCCGAGGGCACGGGCCTGCAAGTCGTGGTGACCTCCCGGCCCGAGGACGTGCTGCGCCGCCGAGCGGGTCGTGCTGCCGGGGCAGGGCGCCATGCCCGACTGCATGCGCGAGCTGCGCGATTCCGGACTGCAGGAGGCCGTGCTGGAGGCGGCGGCGCACAAGCCGCTGATCGGCGTGTGCGTGGGCATGCAGATGCTGCTGTCGCGCAGCGAGGAGGGGCCCACCGACGGGCTGGGCCTGATCCCCGGCGATGTGGTGCGCTTCCAGCTCGCAGGGCGCCTCCAGCCCGATGGCAGCCGCTACAAGGTGCCGCAGATGGGCTGGAACCGGGTGTTCCAGGCCCGGCCGCACCCGATGTGGGCAGGCGTTCCCGACGGCGCCTACTTCTATTTCGTCCACAGCTACTACGCGCGCCCGTCGGACGCGCGCCACAGCGCGGGGGAAACCGACTACGGCGCGCGCTTTACCTCCGCGGTGGCCCGCGATAATATTTTTGCGACCCAGTTCCACCCCGAGAAAAGCGCAGACCACGGCCTGGCCCTCTACCGAAACTTCCTGAACTGGAAGCCTTGAGCATCGGGCGACCGTCCACCTTCTCCGTCCCTCTCTCCCTCCCCCTCTCACACCCACCCCCCCGGCTATGCTGCTGATCCCCGCCATCGACCTGAAAGACGGCCACTGCGTGCGCCTCAAGCAAGGCGACATGAACCACTCCACCACCTTCGGCGAGGACCCGGCCGCCATGGCGCGACGCTGGCTCGACGCCGGCGCGCGCCGCCTGCACCTGGTCGACCTGAACGGCGCCTTCGCGGGCAAGCCGGTCAACGAGTGCGCGCCATCAAGGCCATCCTGGCCGAGGTGGGCGACGAGATCCCGGTGCAGCTCGGCGGCGGCATCCGCGACCTCGACACCATCGAGCGCTACATCGACGACGGCCTGCGCTACGTGATCATCGGCACCGCCGCGGTCAAGAATCCCGGCTTCCTGAAGGACGCCTGCAGCGCGTTCGGCGGCCACATCATCGTGGGCCTGGATGCCAAGGACGGCAAGGTCGCCACCGACGGCTGGAGCAAGCTCACCGGCCACGAGGTGGTCGACCTGGCCCGCAAGTTCGAGGACTAGGGCGTCGAAGGCGTCATCTACACCGACATCGGCCGCGACGGCATGCTGACCGGCATCAACATCGAGGCCACCGTCAAGCTGGCGCAGGCGCTGACCATCCCGGTCATCGCCTCGGGCGGCCTGTCGGACATGACCGACATCGAGAAGCTGTGCGCGGTGGAGGACGAGGGCATCGAGGGCGTGATCTGCGGCCGCGCCATCTACACCGGCGACCTCGACTTCGCCCAGGCGCAGAAGCGCGCCGACGAACTCAACGGCTCGCGCGCCTGAGGCTGGGCCCTTTTTCCTGCTGCATGCTGGCCAAACGCATCATTCCCTGCCTGGACGTCACGGGCGGCCGGGTCGTCAAGGGCGTCAACTTCGTCGAGCTGCGCGACGCCGGCGACCCGGTGGAGATCGCCGCGCGCTACAACGAACAGGGCGCCGACGAGCTGACCTTCCTGGACATCACCGCCACCAGCGACGGCCGCGACCTGATCCTGCACATCATCGAGGCGGTGGCCTCCAGGTGTTCATCCCGCTGACGGTGGGCGGCGGCGTGCGCACGGTGGAAGACGTGCGGCGCCTGCTCAACGCCGGGCGCCGACAAGACGAGCTTCAACTCCGCGGCCATCGCCAACCCGGAGGTGATACGCGACGCTTCGGACAAGTACGGCGCGCAGTGCATCGTGGTGGCGATCGACGCCAAGCGCCGCAGGCCGGACGGCAGCCGCGGCCGGTGGGATGTCTACAGCCATGGCGGGCGCAAGAACACCGGCCTGGATGCGGTGGCCTGGGCCGAGCTGATGGTCGAGCGCGGCGCCGGCGAGATCCTGCTCACCAGCATGGACCGCGACGGCACCAAGAGCGGCTTCGACCTGGCGCTGACGCGGGCGGTGAGCGACGCCGTGCCTGTGCCGGTGATCGCCTCCGGCGGCGTCGGCACGCTGGACCATCTGGCCGACGGCATCCAGCAAGGCGGCGCCGACGCGGTGCTGGCCGCCAGCATCTTCCACTACGGCGAATACACCGTCGGCCAGGCCAAGGCCCGGATGGCCGAGCGCGGCATCGCGGTGCGCCACTGAGGCGGCCGCAGCGGCGCCGTTGCTACACTGCCACGATGGATTGGCTCGATCAGATCAAGTGGGACGCGCAAGGCCTCGTGCCGGTCATCGCGCAGGAAGTCGGCAGCAACGACGTGCTGATGTTCGCCTGGATGAACCGCGAGGCGCTCGCGAAGACCGCCGAGCTCGGCGAGGCCGTGTACTGCAGCCGCTCGCGCCGCAAGCTCTGGCTCAAGGGCGAGGAATCGGGCCACGTGCAGAAGGTGCACGAGATCCGGATGGACTGCGACACCGATGTCGTGTTGCTCAAGGTGACGCAGCAGGGGCACGAGCCGGGCATCGCCTGCCACACCGGGCCGCCACAGCTGCTTCTTCCAGCCTGTATCGCGAGGGCAAATGGGAAGTGGTGGAGCCGGTCTTGAAGGATCCCGAGCGGATCTACAAGGCAAGCCCATGACATCGCAACGACACCCTGGCCCGCCTGGCCGAGATCATCGAATCCCGCAAGCGGTGGCGACCCGGAGAAGTCCTACGTCGCGCGCCTGTTCCACAAGGGCCCCGACGCGTTCCTGAAGAAGATCGGCGAGGAAGCCACCGAGACCGTGATGGCCGCCAAGGACGGCGACGCGGCGCGACCGAAGCTGGTCGGCGAAGTGGCCGACCTGTGGTTCCACAGCATGGTCGCCCTGGCGCACTTCGGGCTCAAGCCCGCCGACGTGATGGCCGAGCTCGAGCGGCGCGAGGGCATCTCGGGCATCGAGGAAAACGCACTGCCGCAAGGCGCGCAATCCGGAGGGCAAGGGATCATGAACGAGACCATCGAACTGTCCCAGCAGGAACGCTCGCTCAAGACGGTCGGGCACATCAGTTACCTGCTGCACACCATCGTGGCCGTTGGTGCGGTGCTGCCGGGCGTGCAGGCAGCGTGCTGCTGCTGCTGATCGCCTTCATCCTCGACCTGGTGAAGAAGGACGAAGCGGCAGGCACCTGGCAAGCCTCGCACTTCCGCTGGCGCATCCGCACCGTGCTCTGGGCGGGCGGGCTGTACCTCATCACCGCGCCCCTGTGGCTGCTGTTCTTCGTTCCGGGCTGCGATCGCCTGGGGCATCATCTCGATCTGGTTCCTCTACCGCATCGTTCGCGGCTGGCTGAACCTGAACGCCAACAACCCCATCGACCCCACACCATGAGCCACGACCCCGATTGCGTCTTCTGCAAGATCATCGCTGGGCAGATCCCATCGAAGAAGGTCTACGAGGACGACGAGCTGCTCGCCTTCCACGACATCCATCCTGGGCGCCCGTCCACTTCCTGATCGTGCCGAAGCAGCACATGGCCTCGCTGCACGAGGTGACGGCCGAACACGCGCCCTTGCTCGGGCGCATGCTGGCGCTGGTGCCCAGGCTGGCCAGGGAGCTGGGGGCGTACCGACGGGGTTTCGCACCGTGATCAACACCGGCGCCGAGGGCGGGCAGGAGGTACACCACCTGCACATCCACGTCATGGGCGGCCCGCGGCCCTGGCGCAAGGGCTGAGCGGCCGCCGCAGGGTCGCCGACTGGAGCGGCCTGGACGTTCGGCCCGCCGACTAAAATCTCATTCATCTCGTTAGGAGTACATCCATGGGTTCGTTCACCATCTGGCACTGGCTGATCGTGCTGTTGATCGTCGTGCTGGTGTTCGGCACCAAGAAGCTCAAGAACATGGGCAGCGACCTGGGCGGTGCCGTCAAGGGTTTCAAGGACGGCATGAAGGACGGCTCCAGCAGCCGAAGCGCAAACGCCTCCACCAGCAGGTCACCACCGCACAAGCACGGCCGACAAGACCACCATCGACGTCGAAGCCAAGACCAAGTCATGACGCGAAGCGCCTGAGTCGTGATTGACTTCGGATTCGACAAGCTGGCCCTCATCGGGGCGGTGGCGCTGATCGTCATCGGCCCGGAGAAGCTGCCGCGCGTGGCCCGCACGGTCGGGCACGCTGCTGGGCAAGGCGCAGCGCTACGTCGCCGACGTGAAGGCGGAGGTGAACCGGTCCATGGAGCTCGACGAGCTCAAGAAGATGAAGACACGAGTTCGAGGACGCCGCACGCGACGTCGAGCAATCGGTCTCGCAGGAGATCAACCAGGTCAACAGCGATTTCGACCGCAGCCTGGACCGATGCGACGGGCGCCGGTACGAGCGCAGCGGGCGCGGGCTGGGAGCCTCCACCGCCCGAATACAAGCATCCCAAGAAGAACTGGCGCCTCAAGCGGGCGCCACGCCGCAGTGGTACAAGCGCGCAATGGCGTGCGCACCAGGGCGCAGTCCGGCGCGGCGCGCGTGGCGCGATACAGGCCGCGCGTTTCGTCGAAAGAGGGCCGTGAGCCGACGCCGTCGACCGATCCACACTGATGTCGCACAGACCCGAACGACCAGGACCGACGAGCTGGCCGGCACGGAACAGCCTTTCGTCGCCCACCTCGTCGAGCTGCGCGACCGCCTGATCAAGGCGCTGATCGCCGTGGGCGTCGCGTTCGGCGTGCTGGCCGTCTGGCCCGGGCCGTCGGGCCTGTACGACCTCCTGGCCGCTCCGCTGGTCGCGCACCTGCCGCAAGGTGCGACGCTGATCGCCACCAGCGTGATCTCGCCCTTCATCGTGCCGCTGAAGATCCTGCTGATGGCGGCCTTCCTGCTGGCCTTGCCGGTGGTGCTCTACCAGGTGTGGGCCTTCGTGGCGCCGGGCCTGTACATCGCACGAGAAGAAGCTGGTGCTGCCGCTGGTGATCTCCAGCACGATCCTCTTCCTGATCGGCGTGGGCTTCTGCTACTTCTTCGTGTTCGGCCAGGTCTTCAAGTTCATCCAGGGCTTCGCGCCGAAGAGCATCACCGCGGCGCCTGACATCGAGGCCTACCTGAGCTTCGTGATGACCATGTTCCTCGCCTTCGGCCTGGCCTTCGAGGTGCCGATCGTGGTGGTGGTGCTGGCGCGGCTGGGAATGGTGAGCGATCGAGAAGCTCAAGGCAGTTCCGCGGCTACTTCATCGTGCTGGCGTTCATCATCGCGGCCGTCGTGACGCCGCCCGACGTGGTCTCGCAGCTGGCCCTGGCGATTCCGATGTGCCTGCTGTACGAAGCGGGCATCTGGGCGGCGCAGATCTTCATCAAGCACACGCGCGCGCCCGACGCCGAGGAAGACCCAGCAAACGCCCTGATCGACGATCGCCGCTAGCGCCGCGGCGACTCAGCGTTGCGTGCGCCGCTGCATCTTCGGCCGCTGCGCGACCTTGACCTGAACTTCCAGCGAGTCCTGTGAGCGTTGCAGGCCGATGGCCGCCTGCGACTGCGGCTTGAGGGCTGACACCGCATTGAGCAGCTGACACGGTGCTGATGACCTTGGCGCCCGCCACTTGGGTGACCACGTCGCCCGGCCGAATCCCGGCCTGCTGCGCCGGCCCGCCCTGCAGCACGCCGGTGATCAGCACCCCTTCGCGGATCGGCAGGCCGAAGGTCTCGGCCATCTCGGGCGTCAGGTCCTGGGGCTCGACACCGATCCAGCCGCGCGTCACCTCGCCGTCCTTGATCAGGCTTTCCATGACTTGCTGTGCCGTGTTGGCGGGGATGGCGAATCCGATGCCCATGTTCCCGCCCGAGCGGGAGAAGATCGCGGTGTTGATGCCCATGCAGGTTGCCTTCTGCATCGACCAGGGCGCCGCCGGAGTTGCCGGGATTGATCGCCGCATCGGTCTGGATGAAGTTCTCGAAGGTGTTGATGCCGAGCTGATTGCGCCCGAGCGCGCTGACGATGCCCGAGGTCACCGTCTGGCCGACGCCGAAAGGGTTGCCGATGGCCAGCACCACGTCTCCGACCTGCAGCGACCCGGCGTCGCCGAAGGTGATGGCCGGCAGCTGGTCGAGCTTGATCCGGAGCACCGCAAGGTCGGTCTCGGGGTCGGAGCCCACCACCTCGGCCCGGCCCCTGCGGCCGTCGCTCAGCATGACCTCGATGTCATCGGCGCCTTCGATCACGTGGTTGTTGGTGAGCAGATAACCCTCGGGCGACACGATCACGCCCGAGCCCAGCCCCATCTGCGGCTGGTCGCCCGGGTCGCCGAAGAAGAAGCGGAACCACGGGTCTTCGCCATGCGGACCGCGCTGCGGGGCCTTGCTGGTGGAGATCTTGACGACCGCAGGCGACGCCCGCTTGGCCGCGGCGGCATAGCTGGTCGGTGGCGCCCCCGCGGCCGCACCTGCAGGCGCCTGCCGGATCGAGATGGTGGACGCCATGCCCTCGGACCCACGCCGCAGCCACTCGGGCTTGAAGGTCGAGACGACGAACAAGGCAGCCACGGCGATCGTGACGGCTTGGGAGAAAATCAGCCAGGTTTTGCGCATAGGATGTGCCGATGACCCACCGCAATGAACTCGATTCGTACTTGAAGGCCTATCTGGAGGTCGATCGCTTCAAGGATTATGGGCCGAATGGTTTGCAGGTCGAGGGCCGTCCCGAAATCGGCAAGATCGTCACCGGCGTGACAGCGAGCCTGGCGCTCATCGAAGCGGCGGTCGAGGCCGAGGCCGACGCGATCCTGGTGCATCACGGCCTGTTCTGGCGCGGCCAGGACAGCCGCATCACGGGCTGGATGAAGCGCCGATTGCAGGTGCTGCTGTCGCAGGAGATCAATCTCTTCGCCTTCCACCTGCCGCTCGATGCCCATCCCGAGGTGGGCAACAACGCGCAGCTCGGTCTCAAGCTCAAGCTCACGCCCGACGGCCGGTTCGGCGAGCAGGAGCTGGGTTTCCTCGGGACGCCGGCGCAGCCGCTCAGCGTGGCGGCGCTCACCGCCTTGCTGCAGTTCCGGCTCAGTCGCGCACCGGTGGTGGTCGAGGGCGACGGGCGGCCGATCAAGCGCGTGGCCTGGTGCACGGGCGGGGCGCAAGGCTTCTTCGAGGCTGCCATCGCCGCCGGCGCCGATGCCTACATCACGGGCGAGATCTCGGAGCCGCAGACGCACTACGCACGCGAATCCGGCGTGGCCTTCTTCGCCTGCGGCCATCACGCCTCGGAGCGCTTCGGCGCGCCCGCGCTTGGTGCGCACCTCGCGCAGCACTTCGGGCTGGAGCATCAGTTCATCGAAGTGGACAACCCGGCTTGAATCACTCCCTGCGTCCTCTCGCCGTCACGATGGGCGATGCCTGCGGCATCGGCCCCGAGATCGTCGCGATGGCGTTTCGCCAGGGCGCCGTGCCTGGCGGGTTTGTCGTGGGCGACGTGGAGGTCATGCGCCGCGCCGCGGCGCTGACGGGTGCAATGCTGCCCGTAGCGGTGATCACCCACCCGCGCGAGCTCGCCGCCGTCCCGCCCGGTTGCCTCCCCGTGCTGGGTGCGCGGGACCTGCCGGCGGACCTGGCGGATGCGCCGCTGGGCCGCGTGGATGCCCGCGCCGGCTTGGCAGCCGCGGCCTGCATCCGCCAGGCGGTCGCCTGGGCGCGCGACGACGAAGTGGCGGGCAATCGTCACTGCGCCCATCCACAAGGAGGCCCTGGCGGCGGCGGGCGTACCCTATCCCGGCCATACCGAGCTTCTGCAGGCCGAGGCAGCGGGCGATGGAGCGGTCAGCCCGGTGCGGATGATGCTGGCCAATGACGAGCTCAAGACGGTGCTCGTGACCATCCACATGTCGCTGCGCAAGGCGATCGACGCGGTGAGCTTCGATGCCGTGCTCGAGACCCTGCGCATCGTCCAACGCAGCGCCGCGCTATGGGGCCAGTACGCGCCGCGCATCGCGGTGGCAGGGCTGAATCCGCATGCGGGGGAGGGCGGGCTGTTCGGCGAAGAGGAGTTGCGCATCATCGGGCCGGCGGTGGAGGCAGCGAGACGCGAAGGCATCGATGTCCGCGGGCCCATCGCGCCCGACACCGTCTTCATGCGTGCGCGCCATGCCGTCGACCACCCGGGCGAGTTCGACGTGGTGGTCGCGATGTATCACGACCAGGGCCTCATCCCGGTGAAGTACCTCGGCGTCGAGCGGGGAGTGAACGTGACGCTCGGCCTGCCGTTCATCCGCACCAGTCCCGACCACGGCACGGCCTTCGATCTGGCCGGAACGGGCCGGGCCAGTCCGGCCAGCCTGATTGCGGCGGTGGAGATGGCCAGGCGGCTCAGCCGCAGGCCGCGGCGCTTAGCTCTTGGTGCTGCCGGCCGAAAGCGCCGCCAGTTGCTTGCGCGCCCGCACTACCGCCCGCTCGATCAGGTAAGCCTGCTCGAAGGCGCGGAAGCGGCCCGTCTCGCAGAGCTTGGTCAGCATGCGCCCCGTGAGCGAAACGATGGTCTGGTGTTTCTTGCCATGGCTGAAGATGAAGAAAGTGCGCCCCGGGCTCACCCAGTTGAGGCGCACTTTCTTCCACTCCGCATCGATGTGCATCTGATAGGCGACCCCGGCCTGGACGTGCTGCACCAGCGACGCGCCTTGCGTGGGTGTCTCCGGCCGCATCTCGGGCTCCAGCTCCGCGAGATTGATGTCGAGGTCGCCGGTGGCAGCGTCGAGCAGCGCGAGATCGATGTCGACCTTGCCCTCCCAATCGATCGAGGCCTCCGGCACCAGGCCCAGCTTTTCCGCCTCCTGCGGCGAGAAGCTGGTATCGGGCGCCGTCTCGATGGCGGGCATCTCGGACTGCGGCACGTCGTGCGGATCGGGCACGACCAGCTTGTCGAGGGCTTGAAGCTGGAACTCCAGCTGGCGACGCTGGAAGTCCGTGAGCGACGGGCTCTTGATCGACTGCGCATGGCAGGGGAGGAGCTCGGCGAGGAACGCCTTCTTCCGATCCTCGGGCCAGGCAATGAGCGCCAGGCCCTCATTGAGGGTCTTCATCAGGTGCGGCAGGGCCAGGATGAACTGCTTGCGCTCGGTCGGGCTGTTCTTGGGCTGTACCGACAGGATCAGCTCGCGCGCCGCTTGGCGCATGCGCTCGGCGATTTCGGAGGCGGCGCCATGCTTGAGCGTGGCTTCGACCTCGACCTGGCTCCAGGCATGCACGATGAAGTCGCGCACGAACTGCTGAAGAGCCATCGGTGCAAGCGCCGCCTGGACCAGGAGCTCGTAGCGATGCAGCACGCGCAGCTGCGCTTCCTTGTTGGCCAGCAGCTCGACCGCTTCCGCGTGGGCCTGGGCCTCGTCCTGCGCCTCCTCCTCGACGAAGGCTTCCAGCGCCCGGAGCTTGCTGTCGTAGAGCTCCATCTGGTCGAAATCGCCCTCGACCACCTGCTGCACGAGTTCGCGCACCAGGCTCAGGAAGCGCTTGCCGGGACCTTCGTCGAAGTCTTCGAACGCGCATGCGACCGAGGCCAGGCGGTTGACGAAGCGGCGCACCGGATGGCTTCGCATCGAGAAGAACTGCATGTCCCTCAGCGCCACCCGCAGCACCGGCAACTGCAGTCTCGCGATCTGGCGCGCCATCTGCGGCGGCACCTTGGGGTCGGAAAGGATCTGATCGAACAGCGAGGCGACGATGTCGATCACCATGTGATCGAGAGCCCCGGTGGAAGCGCGCACCAGCTCCTCGCGATGGGCGCGGATCAGGTTGATGGCCATCATCCCGCTGATGCCGGAGTGCAGGGCGCCGGGCTGGCTCGACACACCGTGCCCATGCGAGCCCGCGCCGAGGCTCGTTGCGCCTCCCATGCTGCCGGGAGAGCTCGGGTTCCAATGGGCCTGCGGGACAGGGTCGAGGGCGCCGCCGGACTCGCTGGTGAGGAATGCCAGGCGCTTGATCACGTCCCGCATACGAGCGTCGGGCCCCATGTAGCCACCGCCGATACCGCCATGTCCTGATGCGGGACTGCCGGCGTCGCTCAACGCGTCCAGGCCGGGTGCAAAAGCTCCGTCGCCACCCATGCCGGCGTGCCCGACCGGATAGGCGCCGCCCCGGCTCATCCCGCCGTGGCCGGGCGGGAAACCGCCGCTTCCAGCCAAGGCACCATGTCCGCTTGACATCGCGCCGGCGCCACTCATCGCGCCGTGGCCGGTTGGAAAGCTACCCGCGCCCATGGCACTGTGGCCGCCAGAGGGCGTGGCGGGAAAGCCGCTGGCGCTGCTGGCCCAGGGAGGATTCGGCGCGGCACGAAGGGCTCCCGGTCCTGAGACAGGCCCGCCGAGCTCACCGTGCCCGCTGCCGCCGAAGCCCGTGGGCGTGGCCACGCCGAACATCGCGCTGAGCGCTTGTGCAGCAAGACGCTGATCCTGCTGCACCAGGTCGGGACGAAGCGGAATCGCCGGTGCGGTCACGCCGCCCGTGCCGCTGATGGTGGTGGCTCGCACCGCCAGGCCGACCGGCTGGATGCCGCGCGCGCTCAGGTCGGCAACGATCGCCACATAGCACTGGCGCATGGCCTTGGCCAAGCCATGCCCGAGTTCGCTGGCCAGCGTCTTGCGGATCGACACCTCGGGCGTCGCGCCTTCGATGGCTCGGAACAGAGCCTTGCCGATGATGTCCGGGCGAATCGGATTGCGTTCCGGGTCGGGGCGACCGCCGCCCAGCAGCGAGCCCATGTAGGCATCGAGTTCACGCAGTTCCCACTCGCACTCATGCTCGATCTCGAGCCCCAGGCGGTGCGCGGTGACTTCCTCTTCGACTTCGCTGTCGCCCACGAGGCTCAGGGTGGACCAATCGGTCGCGGCGATGTTGCGAGAGCCGATGCGCGGATTGATCTCCTGCGCGACCTTCTCGTTGAGCACGGTCGTGAAGGTGATGTTGAACCCGGAGAGCTTCCGCTGCAGGTCGAACTGCGCCGACATGTAGGCCTGCCGTTGCGCATTGCTCTTGGCCGATAGCGCAAGCATGCCCAAGGCGTCCACCACCCGGCTGGATGTGGCGGACACAGTGGTCAGGATCTGTTGCACCGCCGCCTGCATGGCGGCGTGAAGTCGAGGATCGGGGGGAGGGGTCATTGCACCAGAGGCACCAAGAAGGTCAGTATGGCCTGAATTCTCAGCTCCTCGTAACAGGATCACCTGGAGAGAAACCCAGTGGCACGTTACGCATGCAAGTCGACGCCAAAAATGGCACAGGCGCCAAATGACGCCTGTCGCAGTTGAGTCATCTAGGCGTGCCGACTAACGCTTGAGCGAATCTCGGATCTCGCGCAGCAGGGCGACCTCTTCAGGCGGCGCCGCGGGGGCGGGCGGCGGCTCTTGCCTCTTGAGTCGGTTGATCTGCTTGATCATCAGGAAGATGACAAAAGCAAGAATCAGGAAATTCAGCCCCACGGTGATGAAGTTGCCATATGCAAACACGGCGCCCTGCTTCTTTGCTTCGGCCAGCGTGGTGGCTGTCTGACCGGCCAGCGGAATGAAGTAATTGGAAAAGTCGAGGCCCCCGAAGATCCTGCCCACGACGGGCATGATCATGTCGCCTACCAGCGAATCGACGATCTTCCCGAACGCGCCGCCGATGATCACGCCGACGGCCAGATCGATCACGTTGCCCTTGACGGCGAACTCTCTGAATTCGGTCACGAATGACATGGCTGCTCCTCTTTCGTTGAATGGAGGCACGCGGTCCGAGCGTGGCCGACGCAGTATTGCAAAGGCCCAGGCAAAGACCAAGGCCGGTCGTATCGACTGGTTTCGCCCGGTATGCGCTGGGCTAGAATCTCGGGTTGCCCCTAACTAGATAAGTGCTTTCGAGGATCCCCCATGAGTGATCAGCAAGTGATGCCCGTGGATGGCGTAGACAAAGGTCGCCGCACCTGGGTGGCCATTGCCTGTGGCGCGGGTGCGGTTGGCGGGGTCGCCACTGCCGTTCCCTTTGTCGCCACCTTCCAGCCGTCCGAAAAGGCGCGCGCCGCAGGCGCCCCTGTCGAAGTGGACATCGGCGGCATCCAGCCTGGCGAGATGCTCACCGTGGAATGGCGCGGCAAGCCGGTGTGGATCATCAAGCGCACGCCCGCGCAGCTCGAATCCCTGAAGAAGACCGACCCGCTGGTGGCCGACCCCAACTCGGATCGCAAGAACTATCCGACACCTGAGTACGCGAAGAACCAATACCGCTCGATCAAGCCCGAGCTCTTCGTCGGCGTGGGCATCTGCTCGCACCTGGGCTGCTCGCCCACCAGCAAGTTCACTCCCGGACCTCAAGCTTCGCTGCCCGCCGATTGGCAGGGAGGCTTCTTCTGCCCCTGCCACGGCTCGACCTTCGACATGGCCGGCCGCGTCTTCAAGAACAAGCCCGCGCCGGACAACCTCGAAGTGCCGCCGCACATGTACCTCTCCGACAACAAGCTGTTGATCGGCGAGGACAAGAAGGCCTGAGCCACGCAGTATTTTGAGGTGACACCCCATGGCTGAATTCAAAGAAGCACCTGCCGACGCCCCCGCGGCCCAGAAGCTGCTCAACTGGATCGACAACCGCTTTCCGCTCTCCGCGCTCTACAAGGAGCACATGAGCGAGTACTACGCGCCGAAGAACTTCAACTTCTGGTACATCTTCGGGTCGCTCGCGCTGCTGGTCCTCGTGATCCAGATCGTCACCGGCATCTTCCTGGTGATGCACTACAAGCCGGACGCCGCGCTGGCCTTCTCGTCCGTCGAATACATCATGCGCGACGTGCCCTGGGGCTGGCTGGTGCGCTACATGCACTCGACCGGCGCCTCGGCGTTCTTCGTCGTCGTCTACCTGCACATGTTCCGCGGCCTGCTCTACGGTTCGTACCGCAAGCCTCGTGAGCTGGTGTGGATCTTCGGCTGCGCGATCTTCCTGTGCCTCATGGCAGAGGCCTTCATGGGCTACCTGCTGCCCTGGGGCCAGATGTCCTACTGGGGCGCACAGGTGATCGTGAACCTGTTTGCCGCCGTGCCCTTCGTCGGCCCCGACCTCGCCCTGCTCATCCGCGGCGACTTCGTGGTGGGCGATGCCACCCTGAACCGCTTCTTCAGCTTCCACGTGATCGCAGTTCCGCTGGTGTTGCTGGGCCTGGTGGTTGCGCACGTGATCGCGCTGCACGAAGTAGGCTCCAACAACCCCGACGGCGTCGAGATCAAGGAGAAGAAGGATGCGAATGGCAAGCCGCTCGACGGCATCCCCTTCCATCCCTACTACACCGTGCACGACATCTTCGGCGTGTCGGTGTTCCTGATCGCCTTCTCCGCGATCGTGTTCTTCGCGCCGGAGTTCGGCGGCTACTTCCTGGAGTACAACAACTTCATCCCGGCCGATCCGCTGAAGACGCCTCCGCATATCGCCCCGGTGTGGTACTTCACGCCGTTCTACTCGATGCTGCGCGCCACCACCGATCCGATGATCACGGTGCTGTGCGTCGTGGTGGCCCTCGCTGCGATCCTGATGGTGCTCAAGGGCGGGTTCGGGCTCAAGGGCAAGATCGCCGCGGTCGTCGGCGCAGTCGTCGGCATCTACCTGCTGAAGACCTTCGACGCCAAGTTCTGGGGTGTGGTGGTGATGGGCGGCGCGGTCATCATCCTTTTCTTCCTGCCCTGGCTGGATCACAGCCCGGTCAAGTCGATCCGCTATCGCCCGAAGTGGCACACCTACCTGTACGGCATCTTCGTCCTGTACTTCGGAGTGCTTGCCTACCTCGGCATCCAGCCGCCGTCGGACATCGGCACCATCGTTGCCCAGATCGGCACGCTGTACTACTTCGGCTTCTTCCTGCTGATGCCGTGGTGGAGCCGCATCGGGGAGTTCAAGCCGGTGCCTGATCGCGTCACCTTCGCCGCCCACTGAGCCCCGCGGAGCCCCACACGATGAAAAAACTGATCCTCTCCCTGCTGGCCACGCTGGCCCTGGTGGCCGGTGCTCCCGGCGTTCGCGCCGCCGAGGGCGGCGTGGCCTGGGACAAGTTCCCGACCGATCGCGTGACCGACCTGGCCGCGCTCCAGAACGGCGCCAAGCTGTTCGTCAACTACTGCCTGAACTGCCATTCCGCGTCCTTCATGCGCTACAACCGCATGCGCGACATCGGCCTTTCGGAAGACCAGATCAAGAAGAACCTGATGTTCGCGACCGAAAAGGTCGGCGAGACCATGCAGGTAGCGCTCGATCCGAAGCAGGCCAAGTCGTGGTTCGGCGCAACGCCCCCCGACCTCACCGTGATCGCGCGCTCGCGTGCCGGCCACGACGGCACGGGCGCCGACTACCTCTACACCTACCTGCGCACCTACTACCGCGACGACACCAAGGCCACCGGCTGGAACAACCTGGTCTTCCCGAGCGTGGGCATGCCCCATGTGCTGTGGGAGCTCCAGGGCCAGCGCAACGCCAAGTTCGTCGAAGAGAAGGACCCGCACGACGAATCGAAGACGGTGCACAAGTTCGCCGGCTACGAGCAGATCGCGCCGGGCAAGCTGACGCCGGCCCAGTACGATCTCGCCGTGGCTGACCTGGTCGCCTTCCTGCAGTGGATGGGCGAGCCGGCCCAGAACCAGCGTGTCCGCCTCGGCGTGTGGGTGCTGATCTTCCTGGCCTTCTTCACTGTGATTGCCTGGCGACTGAATGCCGCCTTCTGGAAGGACGTGAAATAAGACGTCGCCGTCACCTGATGCGACGCGCAGTTCTGACCAGTGAAGCGCGTCGCATCGATCGGAGTGGGGCCGCACAAGGGCGCCCACTCCGTTTGTGTTTTCCGCAACCTCGATTGACCAAGGGACCACCACCATGATGGTGCTTTACTCCGGAACCACTTGTCCGTATTCCCACCGCTGCCGCTTCGTGCTGTTCGAAAAAGGCATGGACTTCGAGATCCGCGATGTGGATCTGTTTGCCAAGCCCGAAGACATCGCGCTGATGAACCCGTACAACGAGGTCCCCATCCTGGTTGAGCGTGATCTCATCCTGTACGAGTCGAACATCATCAACGAGTACATCGACGAGCGTTTCCCTCATCCGCAGCTGATGCCCGGAGACCCCGTGGCGCGCGCCCGGGTGCGCCTCTTCCTGCTCAACTTCGAGAAGGAGTTGTTCGCTCATGTGAACATTCTCGAAGGGCGCGGCTTGAAGCCCACCGACAAGCAGCTCGAGAGGGCGCGCAGCCAGATTCGCGACCGGCTGACGCAGCTTGCGCCGATCTTCCTGAAGAACAAGTTCATGCTGGGCGAGGACTTCTCCATGCTCGACGTGGCGATCGCGCCGCTGCTGTGGAGGCTGGACTACTACGGCATCGAAGTGTCGAAGAACGCAGCGCCCTTGCTCAAGTACGCCGAACGCATCTTCTCGCGTCCGGCTTACATCGAGGCACTGACGCCGTCCGAAAAGGTAATGCGCAAGTAAGCGCGCCGCGCCATGACCGATCGCGATGTCCCTCCTTCGGGCCCGACGGCATCCACCCGGCCCTACCTGATTCGTGCGCTGCATGAGTGGTGCACGGACAACGGCTACACGGCTTACCTCGCCGTGTTCGTCGACCGGGCGGTGCAGGTGCCGACGGAGTACGTGAAGAACAACGAGATCGTGCTCAATATCAGCTTCGACGCGACGAGCGGCTTGAAGCTGGGCAATGAGTACATCGAGTTTCGTGCCCGGTTTGGCGGCGTGGCTCGGGACATCATCGTGCCGGTGGACCATGTGATCGCGATCTACGCGCGGGAGAACGGGCAGGGCATGGCGTTTCCCGTGCCTTCCGCTGCTGGCGGCATGGAGGCAGCTGGTGCGGGCGCCGCTGAAGGGGTGGAAGACGGAGCGCGCGACGAAGCGGCGCCGGTGCCGCTCAAGCTCGCACCAACCAAGGCGGGTGATTCGCCTGCGGCTGGCGAGGACGCCCAAGCAGGGAACCCGCCCGAGCCGACGCCGCCTTCGGGTGGGCGTCCATCGCTCAAGCGGATCAAGTAGGGCGGTGCGCGAGCCCGGGGCTCGCACGTAAAATCCAAAAGTCCTTCCGGCTTCTCATCAGCAAATGTAGAGAGGCCGCTGCGCCGGCTTAGCTCAGTTGGTAGAGCAACCGCCTTGTAAGCGGTAGGTCATCTGTTCGAGTCAGATAGTCGGCACCAATATCCGCATGGCTTAACGAGTTAGCGAGCACTAGCTTAGTCAAGCCAAAATCGTATCTGGATACCAAGTCGGATACCACGTGCGTTCCATGGCTCGCGACTGAGTCGACCTTGCTGCCAACTCGCGTGTCGGGTGCTCTAGCCGTACCACAAGAGTCCAGCGTGAGGCGCCAACAGGGGCGGACCCATAATCCATTCATGACGTGCCCCTTCTGCGCCTTGCCGGCGACGAGGCTGATTGACCAGGATGCCAGTGGAATGGTCATTCGCGACGGCTTCCCCATTTCGCCGGGTCACACCCTGATCATTCCCAGGCGCCACATCGGATCGTTCTTTGAGCTTTCGCCAGGCGAGCGCGATTCACTCCTCACCCTGATGGAAACCCCGGCGGCCACCCAAACTCCTCCACTGATGGCCGCGTAAATTCCCCCACCCTGGCCACCGCGCTGTGACGCGCGGCGCCGGCGAGTTCGC
The DNA here is from genome assembly GCA_963818175.1 of uncultured beta proteobacterium. Classification (GTDB taxonomy): domain Bacteria; phylum Pseudomonadota; class Gammaproteobacteria; order Burkholderiales; family Burkholderiaceae_C; genus Caldimonas. The sequence continues at coordinate 88,989 of CAWFRK010000029.1, forward strand.
CGGCGGCCAGATCTACCGGCAGGACGTTACTTTCCGCCCTCTCATCAGGAGGGGGCAACGGAGTGAACGTCTTGAAGCCACACCTGCAGACGACCATCTGGACCTTGCTGGACGCCGGCGCCAGCCAACGAGAGATCGAGCGCGTCACGGGGATCGATCGCAAGACGATCCGCGCCTACCAGAAGCGCTTCGCGGCCGCGGCGGCGAACTCCCCCGGGGTGGCCACCGGCTCTGGGGCGCAATTTCCCCCACCCCGGCCACCGGCTGCGGCGGCCGCTGCGGCCGGCACGGTGTCGGCGTGCGAGCCGCATCGCGGCTTCATCGAGGCGCAGTTGCGGCTTGCGGCGCAACGCCACGGCCATCTACCAGGACCTGGTGGATCAATTCGGCTTCACCAGCGCCTACGGTTCGGTCAAGCGCTTCGTGCGCAGGCTGCGCCAACGCGAGCCCGAACAATTCGATCGCCTGGAGTTCCTGCCCGGCGAGGAGATGCAGGTCGACTACGGCGAGGGTGCGCCCACGCGCGTGCCCGGTACCGATCGATATCGCAAGCCGCGGCTGTTCGTGGCGACGCTGCGTTACTCGCGGCGGTCGTTTCGCCGCGTCGTGTGGAGTTCCAGCCAGGAGACATGGGCCCGGTTGCACGAGCAGGCCTGGCGCTACTTCGGAGGAAGCTGCCGCTACGTCGTGCTGGACAACCTCAAGGAAGGCGTGCTCAAGCCCGACCTGTACGAACCCGAGCTCAACCCCGTGTACGCCGCCACGCTGGCGCATTACGGCGTGGTGGCCGACCCGGCGAGAGTACGTGACCCCAATCGCAAGGGCAGCGTCGAGAACGCGATCGGCCACACGCAGGCCACGGCCTTGAAGGGCCGCCGCTTCGAGTCGCTGGAGGAGCAGAACGACTTCCTCGAGCACTGGGAACGCAAGTGGGCGGCCCCGCGCATCCATGGCAGCGCTCGGCGCCAGGTGCAAGCCATGTTCGAGGAGGAACGGCCGCTGCTGCAGCCATTGCCGACGTTGGGCATGCAGTTCTTCACCGAGTCGCAGCGCACCGTCTGCGACGACAGCTGCGTGCGCGTCGAGCACAGCAGCTACGCTGCGCGGCCGGCACCGATCGGCAGCCGGGTGCTGGTGCGCGTGTTCGAGCACCGCATCGAGATCCGCGACCTCAAGACGCAGGCGCTGCTGCGCACGCATGCCCGCGTCGAGCGCCCCGGCAGCGTGGTGCTGCCGATGGAAGAGCGCGTGTTCAACCCTTCGCGCGAGACGCGCCGCATCCTCGCGCAGGCCAAGGCCATCGGCGCCGAGGCCGAGCGGCTGTGCCAGATGCTGTTCGCCATCGAAGGCCGCGTCGGGCAACGCAAGCTCTGGGGCATCGTCGGTCTGGCTGGGCGCTATCCGCGCCGCCTCGTCGATCGAGCCTGCGCTCAATCGATCGCCGACGGCATCCACAGCTACCGCCACGTCAAGGCATTGACCGAGAAGCTCGTCGCCGACGCGCTCGCCGCCATCGATGTCGCCGATGGCCCCCGACAAGGCGAACTGGCCTTGACCCAAGAGCATCCGCTGATCCGACCCGCCGACATCTACGCCGAGCTGTTCAGCCGCTGTGCCGCACAGCCCACCGATCCCTCAACCCCTGGAGGTGCCAAGCATGACCATCAATGAGATCGAACGAGCACTGCGCGACCTGCGCCTGTCGGGCATTGCCGCCACGCTGAACACGCGCGTGTTGCAGGCGCAGTCGTCGCAGCAGCCCTTCCTGGAGACCTTGGCTGCCATGCTGCAGGACGAGCTTGACCGGCGCCACTCGCGCCTGACCGAGCGGCGCTTCAAGCACTCGCGCCTCGAAGAACGACTCACGCTGGCCGACTTCGACTGGCGCTTCAACCCGAAGCTGCCACGCCAGGCGTGCTTCGAGTTGCACACGCTGAAGTTCATCGGCGAAGGCGCCAACGCACTCATCCTCGGCAAGCCCGGCACCGGCAAGAGTCACGTCGCCAAGGCCGTGGCCTACCAGGCCACCTTGCAAGGCCATGACGTGCGCTACGTCGAGGCCGACACCGAGTTCGCTCGCTTCGCGCTGTGCAACGCGCAAGAGCAGGCAGCGCTGATGCCAGCGTATCTCGAGCCGGATCTGCTCGTGCTCGACGATCTGTTCCTCGCGCGGCGCATCTCCGAGGCCAGCGCCGAGGTGCTGCAGACGATCGTGCATCAACGCTACAAGCGCCGCGCCAGCATCGTCGTCACCTCCAATCGCAAATGCGGTGCACCGCATTTG
>CAWFRK010000030.1:0-24929 GCA_963818175.1 uncultured beta proteobacterium
TTGGGGGTTGCTGTTGGCGCCGATGACCCAGCCGTGTCAACGAGGCGGGCAGGTTGAAGTTGCGGAGAGGTTGCCGGCGCTGCCGTCGCTGAAGATGAGGTCGTCGCCCGCTCCGGCGGCGATGTGGTCGGCGCCGTCGCCGCCGTAGAGGGCGTCGTTGCCGGTGCTGCCGTGGATCTCGTCGTCGCCGGCCCCTCCATCGAGGAGATAGAGCGAGCGTGCAGGCAGGGAGGGGTCGGCGGCAGTGGTGGTGGTGGTGATGATGATGATGGCGTCTTGCCAGCTCTGCTCGCTGGCGGCGAGATCGGTTCCTCGCCCGGGCCGGCAGACAGGCCCACCCGCGCGCGCGGATCGTCGGTGCCGCCCACGATCACGTCGTCGCCTTCGCCGGTGCCGAAGTCGTAGAGATCGGCCGCCTGCTGGGTCGCCAGGCCGACGTTGATCAGGCGATCGTTGAGCGGCATACGCACGCGCCACTCGAAGGGCATGCCGTCGGCGATACCGTAGTCTCGGAATGGGTCGCGCCGTCGGTGGTGAGCAGGTCGAATCGGCCTGCGTGGGCGGGGGCGCGGGCTTCTGCGGCTGGGGCGCTTGGGGCAGGTGCAGGCCGAGGTCGCCGTCGACGAACTCCTTGACGATGACGGTGCTGCCGGAGGCGGCCACCACCGAGCTCGCGGCTCGCCTCGTCGTAGAGGTAGGTCACCCGCACGTCGGCAACGCTGTCGTCGACCCATGCGGTGTGGCCGTCGGCGGAGGTGCGGAGCTCACCGGCTCCGTCGAGCGTGCGGCCGGCGAGGCCGACCACGTCAACGGCCTGGCTGTGGGTGATGGTGTCGATGCCGCCTCTCGGCATCGATCAGGTAGGTGTCGATGCCGGCGCCGCCATGCAGGGTGTCGTTGCTTGAGCCGCCGTTGAGGGTGTCGGCGCCGTCGCCGCCTTCGAGGTGGTCGTTGCCGCCTTGACCGCTGAGGGTGTCGTCACCGGCACCACCGTACAGGTGGTCATCCATGCTTTCGCCAGAGGGTGTCGTTGGTGCTGCCGCCGAACTTGACATACCTCGCTGGCAGACTCCCAGGGCCTTCGGTCAGTGTCGTGTTGCTGGCAACATCGACATAAACCTTCTTCGCATTGAGCGCGGGGCCGTTTTGATTGATCACATTGCCAGTGGCGTTGTCATCGTTGTAGCGCTTGGATGGCATCGAGCATGGCAGCTCGGTCAACGATCCAGTTGTCAGTGAATGACTGCTTGCCATCCTGCCGGTCGGCTTCGCCCATCCTCCGATCGGCCTGCCAGTTCGCGTGGTCGGTGGACCACGCTGACGAAGCCCATAGCGCAGTCAGCGGGGTGTCTGGGTGCCATTGCCAGTGTCCACACCGGTACATAGCGATGAAGGACGCCATTGCTCCGAAGTCCGACCGGGCCTTGCTGCCCAAGCTGCCATCAGCAACACAAGGATGGCCTTCCCCTGCAAGGCCTGGAATGCGGCACTGTCGGTCAAGCCCTTCAGACCGGAGTGGTAACCGACGCGCGATGAGGCACTTCCACTTGCATCACCGGCCGCAGTTGCCAATGTGGATGGACCCGCACTAGTCGACGCAGGCCATCGAGCGCGCCTTCCAGGGAGGAGATCATCTCGTTCGGGCCAGCTTCGACCAGCGCGTTTACCCGCTCGATCGTCATGCTCGGGTCGAGCTTCTCCAGCGCCGTATACAACGCCAGCGCATCGGTGAGCTTGTACATGAAGTGGTTAGGAATCTGCGCGGCACTTTCTTCGTTGAAGAGTTTGACGCGCTGACCTGGCTGAACCACCAGGTGTTGGTAGTGAGGCTGAGCCCATGGACCGCAAATGCGTTCGTTTGCGACGGGTCACCCGCCGTTGGGAAGGTGCTCCTTCCATAGCCCGGCCCAATCGCCCGGCTCAGTTCGACGAATGCGCTCTCGCTACCGAGCGCAAAGCCCGCACTGTTGAAGGTCGTGGTGTGGTGACATGTGCCTGTGCGCCAAATAGCCGTGTAAAGGCCGCAGCCAAATAGCCACCGAGGCTGTGGCCGTTGACTTCGATGCCGTTGGCAAGTTCGGCCGCAGAGATCAACCCCGTACCTGGCACATCACTTCGGGCTGATGAATGCGCTGACTGCGTCGGCGGTGTGCCCGAGTGATGTGCAGATCGCCGACTGGGTGGTCACTTGAGCCACCAGTTGATCATGTCGATGACTTGCTGTCCGGCATTGCCTGTGAGGGCGAGTGAGCGGCGCTCAGAGAGCCTGCAGCCCCGCGGACTGCATGGACAGTAAGCTTGCCGTCTTTGCCGTGGAGAAACCAGATCCGATCTCATCGTCTGTTTCTATGTGAGTGACGAGGGAGAAGTTGGCCGCGATGTACTGAGCGACAGGCTCGGTCATGCGCGATTTCAACAGATTGATCAGTCTTGCCCGCTGACTTCGTCGAGATTCCGATCGACGGCATAGGTTGCGTCGGCAAGTAAGGCGTTCCAGTAAGCCTCTTGAATCGTGCTTATTTGCTGCTCCCTCAATTGATAACAGTGATGTTGAACTTCTTAATGAATGCACGTTCGTTCTTCGGCGCGCATCCTGAATTGAACAGGACAGGTGCATTTGTCTCCGATATGCCCAACGCGCGGATGAACCAACCACCCTCCCCGTGCAGAGTGTGATAGCTGACAAGCACTTCGTTTGTTTCCGCGTCTTGTACACCCAAGGGTCGATGCGAATGCGCACGGTTGTGCCAGGCGCAAACTCGTCTGCTTCCCCTGGCTCGGATACAAACCGTCGATTCATTGCATGCTGCTCGTCAATCACTTGCACTGCATACCTCTCGCAGAGGTCCTCGAACTGCCGAGCGCCAACCAACTCGTCCACGAGCGGTGCTACCAGTATCACGGGAAACACCACGATGCCGACAAGCACCTTGATCCCCAACGACCGAAATGATCGGGTAGTCCATCGAGTAATGGCGACGGCGGCAGTCATCCAAACGATTGCGACCACGATCAAGAAAATTCCGCTCATGCGTCGCTCCAATTTCATATTGACTGGGACTTGTGGCCATGCCGGACTGTTGCATCTGCTCGTCGGGGCCAACGGCAGGCAATACCACCAGCCAGTACTCCGTCCGTGTGTATTCCGGATCACGGCGGACCTGACGGTCGTTGTCGAGCGACCTCGATGAAGTCGTTACCGTGTTGCGCACTGTCGAACGTCCCCCACTCAGTGCGGATACCGCCGCACGTCTGATCGCCATGTTTCCCCGTCCAGCGCGTCGTCGCCCTCTCCGCCATACCGTGGAATCGAAACCAGATCCGATCTCATCGTCTGTTTCTATGTGGGTGACGAGGGAGAAGTTGGCCGCGATGTACTCAGCAATAGGCTCGGTCATGCGCGATTTCAACGTGTCCTTCCGGTGAGCGTGCATGACATGACGGTGCCGCCTCGCTAACTTCCACGCCATTGCAACCCGACATGGAGATGGCGATGGCGATGGCGATGGCGAGGACAGAGAAGGTGACGGCGGAGGTGTTGTCGTCGCTGAAGCAGCAGTTCGATCGGTGGCGTGCAGCACGCCGCGTGGGCCAGCGGATTCCGCCGCAGTTGTGGGACGCCGCGGTCAGCGCGACGGCCGAGCACGGCGCGTACCGCGTGGCGCGCGCGTTGAACCTGGACTATGCGGTGCTCAAGCGGCGAGCCGCCCAGGCGGGCGCTTCGGGGAGTGTGCCCCGGCCACGCTTCGTGGAACTGGTGGCCCCGCAGGGGCTGCCGATGCCAGCACCCGCGTCAGAGTCGCAATGCGTGGTCGAGATGGCCAACGCGCGTGGCGCGACGATGCGCTTGCAACTGCGCGGCAACGCGCTGGCCGGCCTGCCGGGCCTGTGCCAAGCGTTCTGGAGCGCATGATGATCCAGATCACACCGCACATGCGCATCTGGGTGGCGGTCGAGCCGATCGATTTCCGCGCCGGCATCGATGGCCTGGCGGCCGCATGCCGTCAGCGCCTGCAGGCCGATCCCTTGAGCGGGGCGCTGTTCGTCTTTCGCAATCGGGCGCGCACGGCAATCAAGATTCTCGTGTATGACGGGCAGGGGTTTTGGCTTTGCTGCAAGCGTCTTTCCGCCGGGCATTTTGCTTTCTGGCCGACCGCCGGCACGCCCGGGCGCGCGCTGCAGGCGTGCGAACTTCAGATGCTGCTGATGGGCGGCGATCCGATGCGCGCCCACGCGGCGCCGAACTGGCGGCGGCTGCCTCTGGCGGCTTGAGCGGCCCAGCGGCGGGGCTGCAAGCGCTCAGCCGCTGGGCGCCAGCTGCTGGTGGAAGTTCCACGGCAGCCACTGCGCGGCGCGGGCCATCACGTCCTTCGCGTGCAGTTGCAGGGCCTGCAAATACGCGAAGGCGTTGACGCCGCACAAGGCGCAGGTATGGATCACACTCATGTAGATGTCACCGACCTCGGCGCCCCGAGTCGTCTTGTAGAACAACGAGTTCCGGCGATGACGAATCGCGCGCTTTAGCGCTCGTTCGGTGATGTTGTTGTCCAGCGGCGCACCCGCGCGGCGCAGGAACAACGTCAACGGCTCCCAGTGGTTGAGCAGGTAGCGCAACGCCTGCCCCAGGCCCGAATTGGGTTCCACCTCGCGCCGCTCGAAGCGTTCATCGATCCACGCCTTCAGGTCGTTCATGCCCGGGCCGCTGTGTTCCTGGTGATACGCCAGGCGCTGCTCGGGCGAGCGCTGGCGCTTGCGGCAATCCTCGTCGTTGGCGTAGACGCGCCCCAGCACCTCGATGATGTGGCGCCCCTGGTCGGGGAAGTGCTCCAGCACGTCGACCACCTTGCGTCTCGCGTGGGCCATGCAGTGACACAGGACGGTGACGAATTCGCCGGCCATGTTCGATGACAGCGCGTCACACATGTGCATCGGCGGGGCGAGTTCCTGCGCACGTTCGGCCAGCACCAGCTCGAGGTTCTGGCCTGCGTGCGCATGGCCGGTGAAGAACAGCACCACCCGGTGCTCGCCCAGCAGCGCGACGATGCCCGAGGTGTTGATCGCCTTGGGCGTGGGCTTGCCGGCGGCCTCGGCCTGCTTGCGCTCGCGCATCAGCGCCAGCACCCGCGCGGGCGTGTCGTCGTTGTGCAGCAGCGGCGCCTGCGCGGCCTGGCGAATGAGCTCCTGGTAGACGCAGCGCGGCGCCGGCACCGCCTGCTCGATGATGTCCCACTGGGTGGCATCGGGCAGCGGCACGTGCAGATTGGCCTGCAGCTGTTGCAGACGGTAAAACGGCATGCCGTTGCCATAACGCAGCAGCGCGATCATGCTCGCGCAGCTGGCGTCGTACTTCGGCGCCGCGGCCACCGCCTCGGGCACGGGGGCGCAGTAGATCGCATCGCACAGCCGGCAGCGCAGGCGCTGCAGCCGGTACACCGTGGCCGCCAGCGGTGCCTGGCCCACCACCTTGACGATGACCTTGGGCGGCGACTCGTACACCCGGCCGGCGCCGCATTGCGGGCAGAGCTGGCCGGCTTGAAGAGCGCCATGCTCGCACTCGACCACGGGCGCGTCGCGATAGGCCTGTGCACCGTTGCGCCCGTGCCCCTTCCTGGGCCGCGACGTGGGCATGAGCGCGCGAGCCGCATCGCCCGCGGCCTGGCCATCGCGGACCTCGATCGCCGCCTCATCACGAGTGCTGGGCGGCGTGGTCACAACGCCTGCGGCGTCCTTGATCAGGTTGCGCTTGAGCTCGGTGCGCGCACCAAACAGCATGCGCTGCAGACGCCGCATCGACATCTTCGCGTCCTGCAGCTTGAGCATCACGAACTCGTACGCACCGAACACGCCTTCGAGCAATTGGTAGTACCGCGCCGGCAAGACCGGCTTGGTCAGAGCCAGGATCTCGTCGAGTTCGCCCCGCGTGGCCGTGACGATCTCGGGCTGCTTCATGCCGCCAGCTGTAACAGGCGCTGGCGGAAGTCCTTGACCAGCGGGTAGCCCAGCACGTGCTTGATCGGGCGGTTGGGCCGGTATGTCTTGTCGTCCTTGCCCCGTCCGGTGGTCACCCCCAGGTGGATCCAGTTGGCCGCGCGGTAGCACGTCCCGCGGAAGCGCTGCGGATCGACGAAGGTCTCGACGAAGTAGATCGGGTGCCCGTACAGGCGTTGCCAGTCCGCCGACACGGCACGCGCCATGCGTGCGAGCAGGTGCGACGCCAGGTGCGGCACCCTCACCCACGGCAGGATCAGGAACCGCGTGTTGTAGGCCAGCAGCCGGATGTTGGCCCGCCGCGCGCTCGCGCTCCAGCCGATGTAGCGATCGCGGCTGCCCAGGTGGCGCGGCGCCGAGCTCCACGCCGCGCAGGCGATCGGCCGCCCGCGCGCGCTCATCAGGTACTTCAGGTGCTCGCCCACGGGCTGCGTGTAGCCCAGGTAGTGGTGCTGCTGCAGCAGGCTGTTGAACAGCGCCTCCTCGCTCGTGCGCCGCACCTGGCGCAGCTCGATCATCCCGAGTTCGGCCAGGCTCATGCACAGCGGCGCCTGATCCACTTCCACCAGCGCCACGGCACTGCGCTGCGCCAGCGGATTGCGCGGCACGAAGCGCACCGGCGGCAGCTCGATGTGGCCTTCGCGATGCAGCTTGAGCATCATCGAGCGGCACACCATGTCGCGCAGCGCCCCGTTGGGCTGTACCCAGTTCCACGCTTCGCACAGCTTCTTGGACAGCTCGCGCCGGCTGCAGCCGGGGTGCTCGGCGATGAGGCGGCGGATGAAGACGAGGTCGTCGTCGGTGATGTCGCGATGTCGGTGGCTCAGGCGTTGCTCGTGCATGTCGCGCACGGTAGCGACGATGCGTTTGGAACGCAAGGGCTGAGACGGTCGGTTACCTCATCGCCCCATCGCATTTGCCATTGCCCGCCGAGAAATTCATGCAGGCCTGCCGGAAGGACACGCTTGATCTGCAGGGATGTTCAGTGCCTTCGCGGAGTCTCGCGCTTGACCATTCGTGCCGTCGAGATAGTCACGTCTCACCTTCAGATCTTCAGTGATCAATTTCACCCCCAAGGTATTCCAGTCCTCCGGCGTCATCGCGATCTGCTTTTCCGCTTCCACTGTCGCCGCGGCTGCCAGCACGGCGTAGGTGTTGTGCTGGCCCGTTTCGCGCAGGGTGACCACGTCCAGATAGTTCCAGTAGGCCAATGCGTTCGCCGCGATCGACGAAGCGTTGAAGAATGTCGATATCGGCTTGTTCAAGTCCTGACATGATTGAAGACTCCCTTGGTCTGATTTCATCGCTCCCTCAAACTCTCACTGGCAGCTCGCTGCACCGGACTGAGCAGGTACTCGATGATTCGCCGCTTGCCCGTCTTGATCTCCGCCGTCAGATTCATCCCCGGACTCAGCTTGATCGGCTTGCCATCCACGTCGATCGTGGTGGCGTCCAGACTCAGCGTCACCGGAAAGATGGCCCCGCGCTTCTCGTCATTCACCGCATCGGCCGTGACTCGGCTGACGATGGCGCCTACCGTCCCGTAGCGCGTGTACGGAAACGTCTCCAGCTTGATCTCCGCCTCCTGGCCCGCGTTGACAAAGCCGATGTCCTTGTTTTCGAGCGTCACCTCGGCCGTCACCTGCGCGCCGTCGGGCACGATGACCATCAGGGCCTGCGCCTCGGTGACCACGCCGCCTTCGGTGTGGGCAGCGAGTTGCTGCACCGTGCCGGCCACGGGGGCGCTGAGTGTCGTGAGCTTTTCTCGCTGGGTGGCTTTGGCCTGCTCCTGCAGGCCCTGCTGGCGCTTGAGTTCGGCGGCAGCTTCGCGTTCACGCAGACTGCGCCGCGTCTCGGCGATGTACGCCTGGCGGGTGTTCTCGCTTTCCCTCAGGGTGGCGTCGGCCTCCACCAGTCGGGCGCGTTGGGTCGCGAGGTCGCGCTCCAGCTCGATGCGCTCCCGAGTCCTGTCCTGGTTCGCATGGGTGGACATGAAGCCCTGGTCGGCGAGTTCCTTGAAGTCGGCCTCTCTTCGCCTGGCGATGGGGACGGTGGTCTCCAGCTTGGCGACCATTTCGCGCACCGTGGCGATCTCGGCTTGGCGGCGTGTGATCTCCGCCGCCGCCTTGGCGAGCTTGGCCGTGATGTCGCTCCACTCGGCCATCAGCTGAGAGCGCGCCGCTGCGAGATCGGTGGCGGACCACTCTGTCGGAATGTCCTGGATCAATTGGGGTGACGGCCCGGAGGGCAAGCGCTCCCGGGCGGCCAGGCCAGAAAGCAGCGCGCTGGTGCGCAGCACTTCGGACTGAGCCGACTTGAGCAGATCATCGACGTTGATCTTGTCCGCACTGGCGCTCGTGGGGTCCAGCTCCACCAGGAGCTGACCGGCCCGCACGTGGTCGCCGTCCTGCACGAGCACCCGCTTGACCACGCTGCGCTCCAGCGGCTGGACGAGCTTGGTGCGCTCGCTCACGACAATACGCCCGGGCGCGACGGCCACGATGTCGACCTCGCCGAAGATGGCCCACACCAGCGCGATGAGGAACAGTGCGATCAGCGCGAAGGCCAGTCGGCGCGGGGCCGGATGCACCGGCGTCTCCTGCAGGCTCAGGGCCGCGGGCAGGAAGGCTGCTTCGTCGGCCAGGCGTTCGGGGCCGGCCAGCTCGTGGCGATGCTGCCAAGCAGCCCGAAAGACGGCCCGGTAGCGCGCGAGCAGTTCGAACGCCGGATGGCGCACGCTCGGTGCGTTGGCTGCCGGTGCCGTCGTGGACGGCTCGCCGCTCACAGCGCAGCCTCTTCTGTCGGCTGGCCGCCAGCCTGCATGGCCCACAGCCGCGCATAGATTCCGTCGGGCTCTTCGCAGCAGCGCCTCGTGCGTACCGCTCTCGACGATGCTTCCCTTGTCCATCACGATGATGCGATGCGCATGACGCACGGCACTCAAGCGGTGGGCAATGATGAAGACGGTGCGCCCCTTGCAGATGCGGGCCATGTTGCGCTGGACGATGGCCTCGCTCTCGTAGTCGAGCGCGCTGGTGGCCTCGTCGAAGATCAGGATGCGCGGCTGGGTGAACAGCGCCCGCGCGATCGCGATGCGCTGGCGCTGGCCGCCACTGAGCGACGCGCCCTGCTCGCCCACCAGGGTGTCGTAGCCTTCGGGCAGATCACTGATGAACTCGTGTGCGCCGGCCAACTCCGCGACTTGCATCACGGCCTCGATCGGCGCAGCCGGATCGACGATGGCAATGTTCTCGCGCACGCTGCGGTTGAACAGCAGGTTCTCCTGCAGCACCACGCCGACCTGCCGTCTCAACTGCGCGGCATCGATCTGGCCGATGTCGATGCCGTCGACCAGCAGCCGCCCCTCCTCGGGCACGTAAAGGCGCTGGACCAGCTTTGTCAGCGTGCTCTTGCCCGAGCCGGAGCGCCCGACGATGCCGATCACTTCGCCGGGAGGCACGTCGAGGCTCACGCCGTGGAGCACCGGGGCCGCCTCGGTGCGGTAGCGAAACGTGATGTTGTCCAGCATCACTCGGCCCTTGAGTGCCGGCAACTGCACCGCGGCGCTGGGCGGCACTTCGGTTCTCGTGTTGAGGATGTCACCCAATCGCGCCATCGAGATGCCGGTCTGCTGGAAGTCGGTCCACAGCTGCGCCATGCGCATGATGGGCTGGCTCACGCGCTGGGCGAACATGTTGAAGGCGACGAACTGGCCGACGCTGAGCTGGTTGTCCATGACGAGGTGGGCGCCGTACCAGAGGGTGGCGCCGTTGACCAGCTTGCCGATGAGGTTGACGCCTTCGTGGGCCCAGCTCGCGAGGTTCTGGGTCCGGAAGCTGGCCGAGACGTAGGCCGCGAGCTGGTTGTCCCAGCGGCGGCCGAAGGCGGGTTCGAGCGCGGTGGCCTTCACGGTCTGGATGGCGCTGACGGTCTCCACCAACATGGCCTGGTTCTCGGCGCCACGCGCGAACTTCTCGTCGAGCCTCTGGCGCAGGATCGGCACCACCGCCAGACTCAGGCCGAAGTACAGCGGCAGGCTCATCAGCACGATGAGGGTCAGCGGTACGCTGTAGAACAGCATCACCGCGATGAAGACGATGGAAAACACCAGGTCCAGCAGCACGGTGAGCGCGTTGCCGGTCAGGAAGCTGCGAATGTTCTCGAGCTCGCGCACGCGTGCGACCGAGTCGCCCACGCGCCTGGCCTGGAAGTAGGCCAAGGGGAGCTGCACCAGATGCCGGAACAATCGCGCACCGAGCTCGACGTCGATGCGGCTGGTGGTGTGGCTGAAGACGTAGCTGCGCAAGCCGTTGAGCAGGCTTTCGAACACCACGACGACCAGCAGGCCGATGACGAGCACGTCCAGTGTGGTGAGGCCGCGGTGCACGAGCACTTTGTCCATAACGACCTGGAAGAACAGCGGGCTCACCAGCGCAAATACCTGCAGCATGAAGGAGATGGCCAGCACTTCGCCCAGGAGGCGGCGGTACTTGACGAGACTGGGAATGAACCAGGAGAAGTCGAACCTTGCGAGTTCACCGGTGAGGCTGGCACGGCTGGTGATGAGGATGAGTTCGCCGGTCCACTGAGCGCCGAAGACCTTGAGCGGCTCGATGACGGGCCTGGAAGATTCAGCCGATGCGGCCGATGGGTCCTGCAGCAGCACACGCTGGGCGTCGCATTGGGCAAGGACGATGGTGCGTTCGGCTTGGTCCTCGGTTCTGAGCACTGCCAAAGCCGGCAGCGGAGTCAGCGGCAGCCGATCAAGCGTGGTGCGGCAGAGCTTGGCTTTGAGCCCCAGTTGCCTGGCGGCGCGCAGCAACGTTGCAATGTCCACCGGATCGCCGGCGCTCAAGCCGAGCCGGTGCGCAAGGGTGGCTGGATCGGTTGCGATCTGGTGAAAACGCGCTATGGCGCAAAGAGCAGCCAGCGACCCCGTGGCGGGGCTTCGCTGATCGGCGGACCTGGCCTGCGCGTCCGGCTGTTTTGCTGTTGCCACAAGACTCATAGCTCACAACCTGCCGCAGACAATGCGGGAGAGTTCCGGTTCATTGCCATTTCCTGCCAATGGGCGCACTCACACGGCGTGAGGAACTGAAGGACCATCGGCGCGCGATTCTCGGCGCGATCAATCCGCGCAAATCTCAAGAATTCGCAGGAGGACCGTTGGAGAAGTTTGCGGGTGCAACCCTAGGATACCTAGGACCGTTCCTAGCTGGGAGCGGTCCTGACTTACCGAGCACGGCCGCTGTGCCTAGCATCGTCTCCACCCGATCCTTGCAATCAAGAGGCGAGAAGATGATCAAGCTCAGTTCCGAATCCTCCGTCGCCGACAACTTCGGCCTGGCGGACGCCGCCGACCCGAACGAAGGGCAGACCCCATCCGACATGGGGCAGGCCGAAGGCGAACCCGGCCAAGCGACCAGCTCGGGCTCCGCGTGGCAAGGCCTCGGCGGCACGTTCGAGCTGCATTCGGCCGTGCGCTCGTTTGCCTATGCCGGGCCGGGCGGTAGCGGGGGTGGAGGCGCGCCCGCGCTGCCCGAGACCATCACGCAGGCGGAAGTGCTCAAGGAGATGAAGGGCGGCTTCGTCGACACGAAGAACCTGAGCGACCCGCTGAAGAATGCGCTCGCCGACGCCGGGCATCGATCCCTCCGAGCTCACCAAGATCGCCGACAAGCAAGGCCGCGTCTCGCCGGAGAAGCTCTTCAAGTTCATCGACAAGTACGACTCGAACGGAAAGCCCGGGTCCTTCCAGGCCTACACCACCGATGCCGCCGGTACGCAGACGCCGACCAAGGCCGGCACGCTGTACCAGGCACTGAACAAGGAAGTGGCCGCCAATCGCGAGGTCGCCAGCGCCGGCCTCGACGCGAAGGCCTTCGGCAAGCTCGCCGATGGCCACGGCGTGCTGGACATGAACTTCCTCGTCGCGGACGTGAAGAAGGCTTTCGGCGCTGCGGTCAGCGAGGCCGACCTCAAGGCGATCGCAGGGGCCGACGGCCAGATCAAGGGATCGAAGGAGTTCACCGCGCTGCATGGGCTGCTCGACAAGGCCGACGGCCGCACCGACGGCATCGCGAGCGGCAAGCTGATGAAGGCCGATGGCAGCGTCGGTGCCAGCCCCAGCGCGGCCATGCTCGATGCGATCCAGAAAGACGTCGCCGCCAATCGCACGCTGCCGCAATACGCGCAGCCCGGCGTTGCAAAAGCCGCTGTCCAGGCCCCGCTCACCATCGCCGCCAACGCCATGAAGGTCGACGTGGCGGACCAGAAGCCGGTCGAACTGAAGATGAAGGGTGTCGACCAGTTCAGCCTCTATCCCGGCGACAGGGACAAGGGCGGCAAGGCCTGCTTCGAGGCGGCGGTGAAAGCCTGCACCGAGCACAACACCAAGAGCTACGGCGTGGCCGCGCCCAAGCTGGGCGGGCCCGATGACGCGATCCAGGTCGCCTACGCCGAAGACACCAATGGGCGGGTCGAGATCGACCAGACGCAGGCCGGCATCGCGCGCGCCTATATCGACAAGGTGCTCGACATGGGCTATCCGGTCGTGGTGGGTGCCTCCTACGACGACAACGCCTACAACGCCGACAAGATGACCGATCACTTCGTCACCATCGACAAGCGCGGTTACGACGCCGATGGCCGCGTCTACTACGAGTTCAAGGACCCGGGGGACGGCGGGCGTGTCGGCAAGCTGTATGTCGACGATGCGAGCGGCAAGCTGTTCAAGGAGGGCGACCACAGGGGGCCCTACGTGAAGAGCGCCGACTACGAGGTGACGCAGGTCCGCACCTACAAGGGCATCTGAGGTTTCCCAGCGAGCGGGAGCCGCGGATCCGGCTCCGCCGGTCCGCTGGCGGAGCCCCCTCGAGGGGGAGCGCCGAAGGCGCTACGGGGGTGGGTCACATCAATACCGGAGCACGACCTCGGCCGGACAGGTGCGAAGCGTGACGCTTCGCGCATCGAAGTCCTGGCTCGGCCGCCCGTCGATCTCGACTTGCAGCAGCGGCCGCGGCAGCGGCGGCAAGAGCACGATGCCGCCCGCAGGCGGTGCGAGGCCGCCGCGCAGCGAGAACGAGAGCGCGTCGCTGCCGAGGCGGCGCAGCGTGCAGTCGAGCGTGCCGTACCAGGTGATCAGCTTGCGCACCTCGACTTCGCCGCCGTCGTCGAGCCATTCGCCGGGGATGCCGGCGGCAATGACCAAGGCGTCATCGGCCTCGCGTTCGTAGGCGAGCATGGTGCGAAAGGCCAGCACGTACTCGGCACCGATCCAGGCATGCGGCACATCGCCGATGTGCGCGGGGCTGCGCGGGTCGCGCCAGGAGATTTCCGGCCACTGGTTCCATGCGAGCGGCCGCCGGTCGCCGAGCAGGAAGTCGGCCAGCTCGTTCGCGGCATCCCTGTCGCCCATGCGGACCAGCGCCCCGACGATGCGGACCTCGTAGGCGGTGTAGTCCTTCCAGTCGCTCGAGCTGCGGCGGTGCCGCAATCGTTCGAGATAGCGGGCGAAGGTGCGGTCGAGCGCGGCGCGCGGCATGGTGTCGACTTCGCCCAGCGGCGAGAGCGCGTTGGCGGTGGCGCTGGGATCGAAGTCTGCCCATTCGACGGAGCCGGGCACGAAGTCGATGCCGCGCTCGGCGATCGTCAGCGCGATCGATTCGCGCAGGCTGTCGCGGAAGGCGTCTCGCAGCGTGACCAGGTCCTGGGCCTGCGCCTGCTCGCCGAGTGAATCGGCGAGGTACGCCGCGTCGCCGAGCGCGCGCACCGCCCAGAAGTCGTCCCAGTAGGCATGCACCGGATGCGAGAGGTAGCCCTCGTGGCTGGCCGATTCCGGCAGCAGGCCGCGACGCGCACGCAGCGCGGCAGCGTCGAACTGCGGGTCGAGCCGCGTGGCGCGAAGCCGCTCGATGCAGCGCCACGGCCTTGCACACGGCCGGCCACATTTCTTCGAGAAAGCCCCGATCGCCGGTGAAGCGGAAGACCTCCGCGACCGTGAAGATGAATTCGCCGTGGCTGTCGTGCTCGACCAGCGGATCCGGACCCGTGCGGTCGACGACGCAGGGCACGAAGCCGTCGTCTTCCTGGTAGCGGGCGTACCAGCGGATGAAGTCGCGCGCCTCCTCCGCGCAGCCGGCGCGCAGCAGCGCGGCCGCCATGATCGCGCCGTCGCGGACCCAGCAACGCGTGTAGCGACGCGGCCCCGGCTGCAAGGCAGGACCGTCGCGATTGAGGAGGATGTGCGCCACCGCGGTCCTGAGGGTGTCGGCGAAGCCCTGCCAGCGCTGCGCAAGCCTGAGGTCGAAGCCGGCAAGCTTGTCCTCCCACTGCCGGACGGCGCGCGAGAAGGCGTCGGCACCATCGAGCCCAGGCAGCGCGCGAAGGCTTGTCGCATCGAGCGTGCCGAACGGGATCGCGAGGTGGACGTCGCGCGTGGCCGAGGGCGGCAGGTCCAGGTCGAAGCGCAGCGCCGCCGACGCACATCCGAACGCATCCGTGACCCGCGTGCGAGGCGGGACCTCGCCCTTGCGAAGATGCTCGAGCAGCGCCTGCTGCTCGAAAGCCGCGGCGCCGAAGGCATCGGCATCGGCGAGCGGCACGACGGCCTTCGCGCCATCGACCCACACCGCGTCGTCACGCTGCTCGATCTCGGTGATGCGCCGCACGCCGCCGAGATCGCCGAAGGCCTGCCAGGGCGGATTCACCTGGAAGGGCCGCAACGCGGCGAACAGGCGCACGGAGCGTTGCATCGGCGAGGTGTTCTCGAGCCGGTACCGGATGAAGAGCACCGGCCGGCCGTCCTCGCGCACGGCATAGGCGGTCGTGCGCAGCGCGAGGCCATCGGCACGCCACACGCGAGGATGGAATCGGCAGCCAGCCGCGCTCCAGCTCCGTCGTGGGCTCGCCCTCGGCCCAGCTGACGAGCCGGCCGTCGACGTACAGGAAGGGCTCGATCGAGAAGCTGCCCCGGTCGACTTCCACCATGCCCTCTTCGTTGATGAGCGCGCAGCTCTCGGCATCGGGGACGCCGACGGGCGTCCAGTACGACTGCTCGCCGTGCAGGTAGCGCGGCCAGTTGCCGCGATGCGGGTCATTCTTCGCGATGTCGTGGAAGAAGGTGTGGATCGAGCGCGAGGAGTCGTAGGGACGCACGTCGATGCCGACGATGCCGAAGCCGCGTCCCTCCACGCTGCGTTGCAGCTCGAGCCGCAGATGACGCGCGCAGGTCTTTGGCATGTAGATGTAACTGCGCTCGGCGTCGGCCTGCGTGGCCTCATGGACGGTGGTCCAGGCCGAGGCCGTCGTTCGAGGTCTGCACCGCGAAGGCGCGCGCCCTGCCGCCTGGCGCCCAATGCACGACCAGGCCGCCATACTCGCGCTCGCCCTGGAAGTCGATCGCAAGCCATTGCGGCTCGTCGGGCTCGCTGCGCCAGCCGGGCGAGCGAGGTCCGTCGAGGAGGCCCTCGGGCCCGTGCCCCGCGAGCATGCTGGAGGCGCTGACCACGGGCTCGGCCCGCAGGACCAGGTCCTCGACGCGCAGGTCGCGCAGCCACACGCTGCCCTGGCCACCCGGCCCGGCCACGATGGCGATCTCCATGGCGCCGAGCGAGTGCATCGCGCCGCCGCCGGCGGGGCCCCAGGCAAAGTCGATCTCGCTGCTCCTGATGCGCAGCCGGCGCCAGTCCGCGCCGAGCTCGAAGTCCTTCTTGCGATGCCACCAGACGTTCTGGCCGCTGGGATCGATCAGCTTGAACTCGAGCGTGTTGCGCGGCCCGCTGCCGCGGATGTCGAAGGAGAAGGCGCAGGTCGGCGGAACGGCGACCGACAAGACCCTGCGCGCGACGACGAAACCGCCGCCGCCGCAAAAATCGAAGTCCAGGCGCATGGCATGGCCGTTCGCATCCGGTTCCCGCGAGATCGCAAGCTGCGAGAATCCCGACGTGACCGGCGACCAGGCCGAGACGTCGTCGAAGCCATCCAAGAGCGTATCGGCCACCTTGCGCAAGCTCCCCCGGCCGGTTGCACCGGCATCGGCGAAAGATAGCCGAGCCCCGAGGGCCATGGCAAATGGAGGGCCTTGCCGGTATCCTGCCCCCTCAGTGCACGGCAGACGCACGATGCAACAACGGACAGCAAGCGACGACGACACGGCGCTGGAGTTCGAAGGGCGCCTCGGTCGCGAGACGTGGCATGGCTTCGTCAACGCGCTGACCAGCTTCATCACCTCCGAGGTGGGCGGCAGGGCCACCGTGCTGCTCGTGGGCCTGCTTGCCCTGATGCTGTCGATCAACGGCCTGAACGTGCTCAGCAGCTACGTGGCGCGCAGCTTCATGACCGCGATCGAGCGGCGCGACCATGACAAGTTCCTCTGGCAGGCAGCGCTCTACATCGGCGTGTTCGGCGTCTCGACCATCGCGGCCGTGCTGTTCAAGTTCCTCGAGGAGCGGCTGGGCCTGCTGTGGCGGCACTGGCTGACGCGCACCCTGGTCATCAGCTACCTCGGAGACCGCACCTACCAGCGCCTGAGCCGCGACGGGCTCGCCAACCCCGACCAGCGCATCGCCGAGGACGTGAAGACCTTCGTCACGATGACGCTCTCGCTGCTGCTGATGGCGCTCAACTCCACGCTCACCGCGCTCGCCTTCTCCGGCGTGCTGTGGTCGATCAGCCCGACGCTGTTCCTCGTCGGCATCGCCTATGCGGCGGCCGGCTCGGTGCTCACCTACCTGCTCGGGCGCCCGCTCATCCTGCTCAACTACGTGCAGGCCGACCGCGAGGCCGACCTGCGCACCGACCTGATCCACGTGCGCGGCCATGCCGACTCGGTGGCGCTGCTGCGCCGCGAGCGCCAGCTCAAGGCGCGGCTGTTCGGCCGCATCGACGCGCTGGTGAAAAACATGAAGCGCATCATCGCGGTCAACCGCAACGTCGGCTTCTTCACCACCGGCTACAACTACCTGGTCCAGCTCATCCCGGCGCTGATCGTCGCGCCGCTGTTCATGCAGGGCGCGGCCGACTTCGGCGTCATCACGCAGTCCGCCCTGGCCTTCACCTACCTGCTCGGCGCCTTCTCGCTCATCATCACGCAGTTCGCGGTGATCTCCTCGTATGCCGCCGTGCTTGCGCGCCTGACCGGCCTGATCGAAGGCACCAGGCGCACCAAGGCGGCTCGCAAGACCGGCATCGAGGTGGTCGAGGCGGGCGATCGCCTCGCCTGGGAGCACCTCACGCTGCACGGCGGGCACGGCCCGCTGCTGGCCCTGCTGGTCCACGACCTGTCGGTGGCCATACCGGTCGGAAGCCGGCTGCTGATCCGTGGCGACAACGCCGCCGCGGCGGTGCTGTTCCGGGCCACCGCCGGCATCTGGGAAAGCGGCGAAGGGCGCATCGTGCGGCCGGGGCTCGACGACGGCATCGTGTTCCTGCCGGAGCGGCCCTATCTCGCGCCCGGCACGCTGCGCGAGGCGCTCGCCGGAGGCGCGCACGCCGACGCCTCCGATGACCGCATCCTCGATGCGCTGCGCGCCCTCGGCGTGGAGAACGTCGTCACGCGCGCCGGCGGGCTCGACGTGGAGCGCGACTGGGCCGCCGTGCTGTCGCTGCGCGAGCAGCAGCTGGTGTCGATCGCAGGCATCCTGCTCGAGGACACGCGCTTCGCGCTGTTCGAGCGCATCGGCAGCACGCTGGAGGCCGACCGCATCGGCTACGTGCTGCGGGTGCTGTCCGAGCGCGGCATCACCTGCGTCACGATCGGCGCCGACGACACCGAGCTCGATCAGTACGACGCCGTGCTCGACCTGAAGGGTGACGGGCACTGGAGCTGGAAATCCGTTCGACACGACAAGGTGCACAGCCCATGACGAACGACAGCAAGCCACACCAGGCGCCGGTCCGCCTGCAGAGCGCCGCCGGCCTCGCCGTGCAGGTGAACGCGAACGGCTCCATCCATCGCATGGACCACCGCGACGTCATCATCAACCTCTTCCTCGGCAGCGAGATCGAGGGCGGACCTGCGAACCTCTGGCTGCGCCGCCATGGCGAGTCGATCGAATCGATACCGCTGCTCGGGCCGCGCAGCCCGGCGAGCGTCCACCTCGACGAGCGGGGTTTCGCGATGCGCGGCGAGTGGGACGGCATCCGCTTCGAGGTCTCGCTGGTGCTCGCGCAGTCCATGCCGGCCTGGTTCTGGCATGTGAGGCTGGAGAACGCCGGGCCCGCCGAGCTGCGGGTCGACCTGGTCCACGCGCAGGACCTGGCGCTCGCGCACTACGGCGCGGTGCGCAACAACGAGTACTACGTGAGCCAGTACGTCGACTACTCGCCGCTCGCGCATGCCGAGCGCGGCACGGTGCTCGCCGTGCGGCAGAACCTCGCGGTCGGCACCCGTCATCCCTGGGCCATGTTCGGCTCGCTTCGCAGGGCTGCAAGCTTCACCACCGATGCGCTCGGCCTGCATGGCCTGGCCACGCGCGCGAACGCGGTGCCCACGGGGCTTGCATCGGCGACGCTGCCCGGGCGCAGGCAGCACGAGCATTCGATGGCCGTGATCGCGGATGAACCGGTCTCGCTCGCGCCCGGCGAGGCCATGCGCGCGGGCTTCTTCGCCGCCTTGGTGGAAGACCATCCGGAGGTCAGCTCGGAGGCGGACCTGGCGCTGGTCGATCGCATCCTGTCGCTGCCCGAAGCCGGTGCGGAGCAGGGCGATGCGGCGCCGGCCAGCGGGCGCGCGCCGGTGCCGAGCTGCTTCGTCGCCAGCCCGCCGCTCGAGAGCCTCGACCCGAGCGACGCGGAGCTGACCGCCTGGTTCGGCGCAGAGCGTCGCCATGCCGAGCGTGAGGGTGCTGCCTTGCTGTCCTTCTTCGCCGCAACGCACGGCCACGTGGTCACGCGCGCCAAGGAGCTGCGCGTGCTGCGCCCGCACGGGCACATCATGCGCACGGGCGAGCAACTCGTGCCCGACGAGGCCTCGCTCACCACCACCTGCTGGATGAGCGGCGTGTTCCATTCCTTCATCACGCAAGGCCACGTGAACATCAACCGCATGCTCTCCACGGTCCACTCCTACCTGGGCCTGCAGCGGGCAGCCGGGTTGCGCGTCTTCGTGGAGCAAGAAGGAGGCTGGAGGCTGCTCGACCTGCCTTCGGCCTTCGAGACGACGCCTTCGAGCTGCCGCTGGATCTACCGGCATGCGGGCGGTCTCATCTCGGTGCGCAGCCGGGCGGCGACGCAGCGGCATGAGCTCGATCTCGCGCTGGAAGTGCTCGAAGGAGCTGCCCTGTCGCCTGCTCGTCGCGAACCATGTCGCGCTGGGCGGCGACGACGGCATCGTGCCGCTGCCGCTGCGAGTGGAGCGCGATGGCGAGGGCATCGTGCTTCGTTGCCTGCCCGATACCGATGTCGGCCGCCGCTTTCCCGAGGGCTGGTTCCGCATCGATCCCGCCCCGGGCACGATGCTGGAGCGCGTGGGCGGCGACGAGCTGCTGTTCGCCGACGGCCGCTCGCGCAGCCAGCCCTGGCTCGTGATGGTGACCGCGCCCACGACCCGGGCAGGCTTGCGGATCACGGGTGGGCTGGTGGCAACGGCCGCTCGCGACGCAAGCTCGCGCCGACGGCGAGGAAGCCTTCTGGAAGGCGATGGCCGGCGGCGCGGCATTGCAGGCGCCGGCGCGCAGCGCGCACGCGGCGGATGTGTCACGCCTGCAGGACATCCTGCCCTGGCTCGCGCACGACGCGCTCATCCACTACCTCGCGCCGCGCGGGCTGGAGCAGTACAGCGGAGGCGGCTGGGGCACGCGCGACGTGAGCCAGGGCCCCGTCGAGCTGCTGCTCGCGCTCGGCCGCTGGGAGCCGATACGCGACCTGCTGCTGCGCCTCTTCGCGGCGCAGAACGCCGACGGCGACTGGCCGCAATGGTTCACCTTCTTCGAGCGCGACCGCGGCATCCGCGCGGGCGACTCGCACGGCGACGTCGTCTTCTGGCCGGTGCTGGCGCTCGCGCGCTACCTGCTCGCCAGCGAGGACTCGGGCGTCCTCGACGAGGTGGTGCCCTTCTTCGACCCGGCCGGCCCGCAGCATGGCGAGCAGGCGACGGTGCTCGCGCACGTGGAGCGCGCGTTCGAGGTGATGCGCAGGCGCACCATCCCCGGGACCGTGCTGGCCGCCTATGGCCATGGCGACTGGAACGATTCGCTGCAGCCGGCCGACCCTGCGATGCGCGAGCGGATGTGCAGCTCCTGGACCGTGACCCTGCACGTGCAGATGCTCGACACGCTGGCGCGCGCCTTGCGTCGCGTGGGCCTGGCGGACCGGGCAGCGCGGCTCGAGGCCGATGGCGCGCGCATCCGCGAGGAGTTCACCCGCCTGCTGGTGCGCGACGACACGCTCGCCGGCTTCGCCTATTTCCACGAGCAGGGCCCGGTCGAGCTGCTGATGCATCCGGGCGACCGCGGCACCGGCATCCGCCTGAGCCTGCTGCCGATGATCCACGCCATCATCAACGACATGCTGAGCCCCGAGCAGGCGAGGACGCACGTGGAGCACATGCGGCAGCACCTGCTCGGACCCGACGGCGCGCGCCTGTTCGACCGGCCGCCGACCTACCGCGGCGGAGAGCAGCGCATGTTCCAGCGTGCCGAGACCGCCTCCTACTTCGGCCGCGAGATCGGGATCATGTACATGCATGCGCACCTTCGCTATGCGGAGGCGATGGCGCGCTGGGGTGATGCGGAGGCCTTCTTCCTCGCTCTTTGCCAGGCGAACCCGATCGGCATCCGCGAGCTCGTGGCGAGCGCCGCGCGACGGCAGGCGAATTGCTACTACTCGAGCTCCGATGCCGCCTTCGTCGATCGCTACGCGGCACAGGAGCACTACGACGACGTGCGAGCCGGCCGCGTCGCGCTCGAAGGGGGCTGGCGCGTCTACTCGAGCGGCGCGGGCATCGCGTTCAGGCTCGTGCAGCAATGCTTCCTCGGGCTCGACAGGGGCCACTCGGTGCTGGGCATCGATCCGGTGATGCCGCGCTCGCTCGACGGCCTGGCCATGCGGACCGAACTGGCGGGCCGCCCGGTGCGGGTCGTCTACCGGATCGCCGGCAAGGGTTGCGGGCCGACCAGCATCGTCCTCAACGGCGCGGCGCTGCCGTTCGAGCGCGAGGGCAATCCCTACCGCAGCGGCGGCGTGTCGGTGTCGATGTCGGCCGTGAAGGGGCAGCTGCGCCCGCGCAGGAACGAGCTCGTGATCGAGCTGGGCTGAGGACGCTCGCGATCAATCTCGCGAGCCTGCCGCGCAGGTGAGCCCTCGGAATGATCCAGTTTCTCACAACTGTCTGTTGATGGCTTCGCCATTTTTCCGCGCGGCTCCAGTGCATAGATTTGCAGGGTCGATGAGGCTTTCATCGAAGCAGGCGGGGCGCCAGCGCCGCCCGCTCCCTCCGATCAACGTTTGCACTAGCTGGAGTCCGAGCCATGAAGACCCGAAGCCTGATTGCTGCCGGTATCCTTGCCGGATTTGCTGCCAGTTCCTTCGCCAACGACGCGATTCAATGGCGAGGCCTATTACCAGTATCCGCAGGCCAGCAGTTCCTCCACCAGCCGCGAGCAGGTGAAGTCGGAGACCTGCCCAAGCCCAGGCCGCGGGCCAGATCGCCTACGGCGAGGCTGGTCCAAGGTGGCGGACGCCAAGTCCACCAAGACCCGCGCCGAAGTGCTGGCGGACCTGCAGATCTGGCGCGAGTCCGGCCTGGCGGCCCTCGAGATGGTGGGCGAGGGATACCACCACAGCCAGCTCGATTCCCACTATCTCGCGGCGCAGGCCAAGTACGAGGAGCTGCGCGCTTCGCCGAGGTTCGCCGAACTGGTGCAGAAGTTCTCTCGCTCCTGAAGACCTGCCCTCTTCCTGACCTGCAGTGATGCCCCGCCGGGCACGTGGCTTGCCGCTGGCAAGTCCCACGTGGCGCGGCGGAGGCATTGGTGCAGGCAGGCATGTTCGCGGGCACCTCGATCCAGGAGATCGCGGTATTTCGAGCCCTGATGCTCGGCGACATGCTTTGCGCCACCCCGGCGCTGCGTGCGCTGCGTGCAGGATTTCCACACGCGCGCATCACGTTGATCGGCCTGCCGTGCCGGCGCTGCGCCTATACCGTGTGCCCGTCCGACCACGGCTGCGCGCGCGGCGTCGGCGCCGACGAGGTGGTGGACGCATGGCGGCATTCGATCGAAGCGGAGCCGGTCCATGCATGAGCCCCGGCGCCGCCTGCGCATCCTCACCTGGCGCGTGCATGGCAACTACCTCTACTACCTGAGTCTGGGTCTCTGCCGTCTATCGAGGTTATGATGGTCGGCCTGCCGATCGTGTGCCTGGCCACCACTGAACTGGTCTCGGTGATCTGCGACGGCGAGAACGGCTTCATCGACACCAGCCCCGAGCGGCTGGTCGATGCCATGCGTCTCCTGCTGGAGCGAAGCTGGAGCGGCCGGACGTGGCGCACGAGCTTGGCTGCCGCGCGCGCGAACTGGCGCGCGAGCGCTTCGGGATCGAGCGCTTCGTGAGGGATTGGCAGCAGGCGCTGGCCAGCGTGGCCTGACGCAGGCCGTCCGGCCCCGGGCGGCGTGTCGCGCGCCGCCATGGGGCGCTGCGTCCTGCTCAACTGGCCGGCATTGCCGGCCCGGAGGCCGCCGGCGGGGTGGCGGGGGTTGTGGTCATCCCGCCGCCTCCGGCGGGCGCGCCGCCGGCCGGCGCTTCGGCCTTGCGATCGCAACCGGACGACATCAGCGCAAGCGAGGCGAGCAGGGCGAGGGAAAGGTATCTCAGGCTGGTCATCACACACTCCTTTGCTGGGGTCTTGGGGAACGTCGGCACGGGCACATACCGTGCCCAGGAACATGCCGGCCGCGCTGTTCATGGCGCGAAGCGGGCGGCGGAGAACCAGGCGAGCCGGGGCGCGGGCTCGGCATTGCTGTCGAGCAGGCGGTCGCTGCGCGCGGCGAGCTCGCGGGTGTCCGGCCTCGAGCAGCCTTTCGCACAGATGGCTGCCCAGGAAGCCGGCCGCGCCTGTCACCAGGATGCGTTGCGGCTTGCGAATGTTCTTCTACTCCATGACACGGGTCCTTTCAAGGAAACAGCACCTTGAAGCGCCATGCGCCGCGCAAGCACCAGCACACGGCGAGGAAGGGAATGGCGAAGCGCTGTCAGCAGCATCTCGGCGACACGCCCACCCGAGCCTGGGTCTTCCAGGGCGTGTGCTGCGGGTTGGTGAGGGCGTAGAGGACGACCGTCGGCGTTCCCAGCGCGGCGGCAACGAGGGCGGGGCCTGCGTTGTTGCACAGGAGCACTTGCGCGCCGGCCAGCAGCGCGCCGAGCGGGCCGAGCGGCAGGCCGACCAGCCAGATCGGCTCGCAGCGCATCTGCGATCGGCAGCGCGCGAGCAGTTCGGCTTCATCGTCGCCGGCAGTGAGCACGACTTGCCCGCCGGTGGCTTCGGCGATGGCTTGCGCAGCCTGGCCGAAACGCTCGGCCGGGTAGCGGCGCGAGGCCGCGCTGGCGGCGGGATGGACACGATGCAGGGCGCCTGCGGACGGCCGCGGCGGCGACGAAGGCCTGCCTCATCTGCTGCACGTCGCCCGAGTGGTAGCGGAACGCCAGGCGCTCGTCGGCCGCCGCGAAGCGACGAGCGCACCAGGTCGAGCTGCCTGCGCCACCTCATGGCGCATGCCCGAGGCCGGCACTCGTGTCGACGACCCAGTCGGTCAGCAGTTCGTAGGGGTTCTCGCGGCAGTGGGCCAGGCGCAGTCCGATGCCGGCCAGCCGCACATCAGCGCGGCGGCCAGCGCGCTTTGCGTCCACACGGTGAAGATCACCGCGGCGTCGAAGCGGCGTTCGGCGAGCGTCTCGACCAGGGCGTGATCGGCCGCGATGGAGGCCACGCCCTCGGGATACCGGCCCAAGGGCGACGCTGTAGACGATCGCGTCGTCCAGCGCCGGCACGTGCGAGAGCGCCGCCGCGCCCGCCGGCGAGGTGAGCAGCGTGAGGCGGATGTCGGGCGCCGACTGCCCGATCGCAGTGAGCGCCGGCGTGGTCATCAGCACGTCGCCCAGCGGTCGAGCCGCACGCAAGATGTTGCGGGCCCCGGCCCAGGTTCTCTTCATCCGGAACTCCCCCACCCCCGGCGTCGAATCCTCGACGACGGGCCCGCGCGCCGCCAGGATCATCTGCGCGGCCTCGAGCAGGTTGCCCGCGACGAGATCGAGCTCGCGCAGCGGCGAGCGGCGCCATTCGGTCTCGTGGCCAACGTCGAGGAAGACGGTGCGGCAGCCGGCGCGATGCCCGGCCTCCACGTCGTCGAGGATGTCGCCGATCATCCAGCTCTGCCGGAGGTCGAGCTGGTGGGCCAGTGCCGCTTGTCTCAGCAGGCCCGGCGCGGGCTTGCGGCACAAGCAGCCCGCCACCGAAGGCGAGGGCCCCGGGGCATGCGGGCAGACATAGAAGTCGGTCAGCGGCACGCCGGCCTCGGCCATCGATGTCTCGAGGGCCATCTGCAGCCGCCGCAGCGCCATGCGGTCGAAGCGCTTGAGCGCGATGCCCGGCTGGTTGGTGACCACGATCAGCCGATAGCCGCGAGCCGCCAGCATGCGCAGCCCCTGCAGGGCGAAGGGCGTGAAGCGCAACCGCGCGGGATCCACGTTGTAGGGCACGTCCTCGACCAGCGTGCCGTCCTTGTCGATGAACACCGCGCGCTGCATCGGTGGCCGGACGGCGGTCGACGACCGCGTGTGAACGAGCTTCAGGGCCATGACGTCTCCTCCTCCGGCAGCACCATGATCTCGGCCAACCACCGAGCCTGGGGCGGCATCGCCAGCATGAAATGCACCGCCTCGGCCGCGGTTGGTGTCGAAGCACGCGGCACCACGCGTCCACCTCGATCTGTGCGCTCATGACACGC
>CAWFRK010000031.1:0-46603 GCA_963818175.1 uncultured beta proteobacterium
GCCTGCGTGATCCGGCGCTCGAGGCGGTCGGGGCGCTCACGGTCCTGCAGCTGGCCGAACGCCGCCCAGCCAGGCCGCAGGGCCTGCGCGATCGATGCCGTGCCTTCGTCGAGCCCGGCGATGACCCCATGGCGGTGGGTGCCGACGCTGGCCGCACTGCTGCTTGCCGCGGGCGCGAGTTGGCAGGCGGCGCAGGCCGCGCGGCAGGCAGACGCGCTGAGGTCGCGACTCGAAGTTGTTCGGCAGCCTGCGCTGGAAGACCCGTCCGCAGCCATCGCCTGGACCCGCGAGGAAAAGGCCAGGGTGCAGGCCATCAATGCCGCCATACGAGACCTGAACCTGCCCATCGCCGCCTTGCTGCAGGCGCTGCAGCCGCCGCGCGACCTGGGCGTCGCGGTGCTGGGTGTCGATGTGCAGGGCCAGGGGGCAGATGCCCGTTCCACCATCAGGATCACGGCGCAGGCGCCAAGCGGCGCCGAGATGGCGCGCTATGTCGCCGACGTGGCCGGCCGCAAGCCCTTCGCCAGCGCCTACCTGACGCGCCACGAGCTCGAGGCAGCGCAGCACACGCATCGCTTCACCGGTGGAGGCCACTTGGGACCATTGAGCAGGCGCGCGCCATGGCTGCATGCCTGGGCCCGGGTGTGCTGGGAGGCTCGCCGATCGGGGCGTGCGTTCAGGCGCCGCCTTGGCGCCGCCGGAGCCTTGGTCATCCTGTGCCTGGCGATCGCCCTCGCTGCCTGGCGAGTCGAGGAGCGCCAGGTCGCCGTGGCAGACGACTTGCTGTCGCGCCTCTTCGAACCATCGACGCTGACAGCCCCGCTGATGCCTGCAAGCGCCGATGGCAGCCATCAGCGCGTCAAGCTGTTCGACCAGCAGCTGCTGCCGCACGCGGACATCCCGACCGCGTTGCAGGATCTCTTCAACCTGGCGGAGGACGAGAAGCTGGTGATCGCGCGCGGCGACTATCGGCCGCAGCTCGACATCCAGGGAGGCTTCCTGCGCTATCGCATGTCGCTGCCCATCAAGGGAGAGGCCCGAGCGGTGCTTCGCTTCCTGCACAAGGCGCTGCGAACCCAGAAGGCCCTGGCGCTGGAGAGCGTGCAGTTCAAGCGCGAGCATGCCGGCGCGTCGGAGGTCGAGGCGCGCCTGCAATGGGCGCTGCTGGTGCAGTTGCCGCCACGCGTGGCCGGAGTCGCGCCATGAAGCGCAAGGCCACTCGCGCCGGCCTGCTGCTGGCCTTGGCAGCCACCTTGCTCGCGGCCTGGTTCGCGCCGGCGCCTGCGAGCGATGCCGATGTCGTGCCGACCCGGCAAGCGATGGCGGCGGCGGTGCCGACAGGCAGGCGAGTTCCGTCGCGCCGTTGCCGTCGGCCGTGCGCTCCGCTGCGGCTCTGCACGAGCCGGCCGTACTGCGCATTCATTCGCGGGATGCCGATGCGCAGGACGGCGACAACGCGGGCCTGTTCGCCTCTCTCCATGGGAGCGAGCCGGGCCGCGGGATCACTCCCGAGGTCCCCGTCCCGGTCGTTCAATCCGCCACACCACCTGCACCTGAACCCCAGGCCCCGCCATTGCCGTTTCGCGTGCTGGGGCGCTACGTGGAGGACGGCGAGACCGTGGTCTTCCTGGCGCACAACGACCGCAACCTGGCGGTGCGGGTCGGCGACACGATCGCCGAGCACTACAGGGTCGAAGGCATGCAGCGCGGCGTGCTGAACCTGGTCTACCTGCCGCTGAACCAGACCCAGACCCTCGAAGTCGGGGGCGGTGAATCCGAAGAGTGATGATGAAGTTGCATCTGTACCTGCTGGCCGTCCTGGTGATGCTCGCCGGCTGCGCCGCTCCGCGCGCCTTCAACGAGGGCAACACCCTGGTGGCCGAGGGCAAGTTCAACGAGGGCCTGGCCCGGCTGGAGGAGGCGGTTCGCCTCGATCCGAAGAACGCCGAGTACCGCATCGCGCTGGCGGCGCGGCGTGCCTCCATCGTGAGCCGCCTGATCGGCAACGGCGAGCTGGCACGAAGGGAAGGGCGGCTCACCGAGGCGGAAGAGGCGTATCGGCAAGGTGCAGGCCATCGAGCCCGAGAACGCCATGGCGCGCCAGGGCCTCGATGCCCTCGCCATGGAGCGCCGGCATCGCCAGGTCATCACGGCGGCGGAAGCGCTGCTCAAGAAGGGCGGCGCCGCCGAGCTCGACCAGGCGCTCGAGAAGCTGCGTCCCGTGCTGGCGGAGAACCCGCGCCAGCGCGAGGCGATGAACCTGAAGTCCCGCATCGACGAGGCGCGGGCTCGGGTCGCCCAGCCCGAGGCCCGCCTGGCGGCGGCGTATCGCAAGCCGATCACCCTGGAGTTCCGCGATGCGCCGCTGCGCTCGGTGTTCGACGTGATCTCCAAGGTGTCGGGCCTGAACTTCTTCTTCGACAAGGACATCAGGCCCGACCTGAAGGCAACGATCCTCGTCAAGAACACCTCCATCGCCGATGCGGTGCAGCTCCTGCTGGTGACCAACCAGCTGGAGCAGAAGGTTCTCAATGAAAACTCGCTGCTGATCTATCCGAACACGCCGCAGAAGCTGAAGGACTACCAGTTGCTGGTGACTCGAAGCTTCTTCCTCACCAACTCCGACGTGAAGGCGGTGTCGAATTCGATCAAGACGCTGGTGAAGACCAAGGACCTGGTCATCGACGAGCGGCTGGGCATCATCATCATGCGCGACACGCCCGAAGCCGTTCGAATGGCCGAGCGCATCGTCGCATTGCAGGACTTGAGCGACCCCGAGGTCATGCTCGATGTGGAGGTGATGGAGATCAAGCGCTCGCGCCTGGTCGAGCTGGGCATCCAGTGGCCCAGCCAGATGACGCTGTCGCCCTTGCAGGTCGGCGGGTCGCCCGTGACCCTGCAGCAGCTGCGCGACCTCAGCGCGGCCACGACGCAGGTGGGCATCGGCAGCATGATCATCAACGCCCGCAAGGAAGACCAGGACGGCAACATCCTGGCCAACCCGCGCATCCGCGTGCGCAACAAGGAGAAGGCCAAGATCCTCATCGGCGACCGCGTGCCGGTGATCACCACCACGTCGACCTCGACCGGCTTCGTCTCGGAGTCGGTGAGCTACGTGGACGTCGGCCTCAAGCTCGAGGTCGAGCCCCATATCTACCTGGACGATGAAGTCGGGATCAAGGTCGGCCTGGAAGTGTCGACCCTGGTGCGCGAGGTGCTGAGCAAGACCGGCACGCTGGCCTACCAGATCGGCACGCGCGGAGCCAACACCGTGCTGCGCCTGAGGGATGGCGAAACCCAGGTCCTGGCTGGGCTGATCAACGACGAGGAGCGCTCCACTGCCAACAAGGTGCCGGGCGCCGGCGACCTGCCCCTGGTCGGCCGGCTGTTCGGCAGCCAGAAGGACGACACGCAGCGCAGCGAGGTGCTGCTGTCGATCACGCCGCACGTGGTGCGATCGCTGCGCCGTCCTGACCTGCTGCTGGCCGAGTTCGAATCGGGCACGGAGGCGAATGTCGGTGCCCCGCCCTTGCGGCTGGGCGCGGTGGAGGCGGACAAGGTCGAGCCGCCTCCATCGAAGGGCCCTGCACCGGGCACGGCAGGCGCTGCTGCCGGCGCGACCAAGCCGGCCCCGGAGTCCGCCGGCGCAACGCAGGCCGCGGAGGCGGCGCCGGCACCGAAGGCCGCCGTGCAGGCAGCGGCGGGCGCCTTGAGTTTCGATTGGCAGCTTCCGGCGGAGGTCAGGGCGGGCGAGCAGTTCACGGCCGTGCTTCGTGCCAGCTCGCAGTCGGCGCTGAAGGGGCTGCCGCTGATGCTCGGCTTCGATCCGAAGCTGCTGGAGGTGGTCGCTGTCCAGGAGGGCGACTTCTTCAAGCAGGGTGGCGCCAGCACGAACTTCAGCCATCGCGTGGATCCCAAGGAGGGCAAGGTGTTCGCGGCGGCCGTCAGGCAGGCCGCGGGCTCCGGCGATGGGGGCGTCAACGGCAAGGGGTCGGTGGTGATGGTGACCTTCAAGGCACGCAAGCCCGCGACCACGCGGCTTCAACTGCTGTCGGCGACGCCCGAGCCGGCCTTGTCGCAGCCGCTCGCCATGCCGGTCGAGCAGGCGCTGCGGATCGTTCAATGATCGCCATCAGTGCCGTGCGAAGCCGCAAGGGCTTCACCTTCATCGAGCTGATGATGACGCTGGCCATCATGGGTGTGCTGGTCCTGGTCGCGGTGCCGATGGCGCAGATCGCGGTGCAACGCGACAAGGAGAGGGACCTGCGGCTGGCCCTCAGCCAGATCCGCGAGGCGCTCGATGCGTACAAGCGTGCGGCCGACCAGGGCCGCATCGCCACCCGCATCGGCGAAAGCGGCTATCCCAGGACGCTCGACGAACTGGTCGAAGGCGTGCCGGACCAGCGCAGCCCGACGCAGGCAGCAGCTCTATTTCCTGCGCTCGCTGCCGCGCGATCCGATGCATCCTGACCAGGAGGTGAAGGCATCCGAGACTTGGGGGCTGAGAAGCTATGCATCGCCGCCGGACGATCCTCGGGAAGGGGCCGATGTGTTCGACGTCGCGTCGAGGTCCGAGCGCGTCGGGCTCAATGGCGTGGCGTATCGGAAGTGGTGATGGGACCACCACTTGTGGCCACGGGTGGCAGCCCGCCGGGGCCGCCCGGCGGCGGGTCACTTTCTTGCTGGCACAAGAAAGTAACCAAAGAATGCCTTTCAAATACAACGCACATTTGGGCTTGGTCCGCCGACTCATCACACGGTTTCGACCAGACGTTGGCCGCCCCGAAATGGCAGCGCTTGGGAGTGCGCTCTGGCAAGCCCTGCCTTCGAGGTACGGCACTCAACCAGCGCTTGCGGGCACGTCAGCGTCTCGCGTGGCTCGGTCGAGTTGGATCGTTGCTGGCTGTTTTGCTCCGATATCAACGAACAGCGGAGACAACGCGAGACCGCCCGGGTCGCTGTCCTCGGTCAAGCTCAACCGAGCGACGCGACACACTGATGCGTGTCCTGAAGCGCTGGTTGAGTGCCGGACCCCGAAGGCAGGGCTTGCCAGAGCGCACTCTCAAGCGCTGCCATTTCGAGGCGGCGCAACGGCTGATGGAAACCGTGTGATGAGTCGGCGGACCAAGCCCAAATGTGCGTTGTATTTAAAAGGCATTCTTTGGTTACTTTCTTGTGCCAGCAAGAAAGTGACCGCCAGCGGGGGCGCGACCCGCGGGCTGCCCCGCAGGGCCACAAGCGCTCAGCAAGAGCCCCAGCTCAATGACATGAACCCGAATTCAACCCGACGCCCTACAGGCTTCACCCTGATCGAAATGCTGGTGGTCATGGCCATCATCGCCTTGCTCCTCACGCTGGCCTCGCCTCGCTACTTTGGCGCGCTCGAAAAGTCCAGGGATGTCGCCCTGGCCGAGAACCTCAAGGTGCTGCGCGTCACGCTGGACCGGTTCTACGCCGACAAGGGCCGCTATCCGGAAACCCTCGAAGAGCTGGTCGAGCAGAAGTACCTGCGCAGCGTGCCGGTCGACCCGGTGACGGAGAGCGATCGAAGCTGGATCCTCGTTCCGTCGCAGGAGGCCGAGGTCGCGGGCATCGTCGATGTGAGGAGCGGCGCGCCGGGCCGCTCGCGTGATGGGCGCAGCTATGAATCGTTCTGAAGTGACCCACCCCCGTAGCGCTTCGCGCAGCCCCGCCAGGGGCTCCGCCAGCGGACCGGCAGAGCGCTTGCGCTTCAGCGAAGCCATATCGCGCCGCGATGTGATGCCGCAGCTAAAGCCGGATCCGCGGCTCCCGCTCGCTGGCACCGGGTTCATGCGGCGAGGGTGCCCATTGCAGGCGCGGAGAACTGAAAGGTCAATGCCTCCCGCCCATGGCGCCGGCGGCTTCGCCTACCTGTGGGTGCTGTGGCTGGTCGCCTTCATGGGCCTGGGGCTCGTGCTCGCCGCCGAGCTGGATTCGACGCTGGCCCGGCGCAGCAAGGAGCGCGAACTGCTGGCGATCGGACATCAGTTCCGCGCCGCCATCGCGCGCTACCACGAAGGCCCGCTCGAAGGCGGCCAGCGCGAGTACCCGGCCTCGCTCGACGAGCTGCTTCGCGACGGACGGCATCCCGGCATCCGGCGGCATCTGCGCCAGGTCTTCGTCGACCCCATGACGGGCAAGCCCGAATGGGGCCTGATGCGCGTAGGCGGGCGCATCGTCGGCGTGTACTCCTTGTCCGAGCTCACCCCCATCAAGCAGGATCGCTTCGACGCGGAGGACGCAGCCTTCCGCGGCAGGGCGAGGTACCGCGACTGGGTCTTCACGTACCCGCCCGATCTTCAGTTGCGCGATCCTTCTGCACCGGGCGATCCGGCCGCATCGTCCGCTCCGCCGGTCAGTGCTGCCGGCTCGGCGCAATGGTCGACGATGACGGGGCAACCATGAAAACTTCACTGTTCGCAGCCGTGAGCTGCATGCTCGCAGCAGCCACATGGGCTGCACCGGGCGACGAGCTTCCCGATGCACTGAAGGGGATCGCGCGGTCCCAGGCGTGTACGCGCGCGGACGCGGCGGACCTGGTTGCTGGAGCCGGGCGAGGCGCGAACGCGATCAAAGCCGATCTCGCCTGCGCCGTGACGGTGGACGAAGCAGAGGCGATGCTCGGGCGCGGCGGCGCATTGCCGGTGGACGTGCGCCCCGCCGGCGAGCATGAAGCGGCGCACCTGGACGGGGCGCTGAACCTGGCGCCCGCGCAGCTGGGCAGCAAGGCGTTCCTGCGGGACAAGGCGGTCCTGCTCGTGGGCAACGGCAAGGCCGAGGGCGAGTTGTACAAGGCTTGTGCCTCGCTCAAGCGGCAGGGGTTCAGGCACGTGCGAGTCTTGCGTGGCGGCATGCCTTCGTGGCTGGCGCAGGGCAGGCACGCGGTCGGGCGAGGGCCTTTCGACCCGAGGCCACCGACCCTGAGCGCCGCCGAGCTGTGGCATGAGAGCCAGTTCGACGCGAACCTCGTCGTGTTCACGCCGGCGCAGGCCGCCCTGCGCGATCGGCTGGCACATGCCGTCCAGGTGCCGGAGGCAAGCGCCCCTGCAATCAAGGCGATCATCGAGCGCCGACGCAAGGAGCTCAGGGGTGCTCCTTTGGCTGCGATCGTCCTGGCGGTGGACCCGGCGGTGAGCATCGATACCTTGGGCTCGTTGAGGTCGGCGCTGGCGCCGATACCGCTGCTGGTCTACAACGCCGACGCGAACCGGTTCGTCGAGGACATGCGCAAGCAGGAGGCGGCCTGGGTCGCTCATGCGCGGGGCCCGAAGCGGCCGGCGTGCGGCACATGAAGCCGGGTCGCAGGGCCGTCATCGGTGTCGCAGCGGCGGCGACGGTGCAACTGTTCGCGGCTTCCTCGGGCTGGGCGGCACGTCGGAACCGAAGCGACGCCGGCTGCGCTTCATGGCCACCCTGAGCAACCCGACCAGGCAGGCGCTCAGCGATCAGACAGCGTGGATCTACATGCCGGTGTGGCGGACCGCCACGCAGCAACTGCAGCGCCTCGACATCGACGCCCCGCATGAACTGCTGAGCGACCGGCTGGGGCACTGCATCGCCACCTTGAACCTGCCGCATCTGCCGCCGCTGGCCAGCAAGATCGTGGCCATCCATGCCGAACTCGCAGTGCATCCCGCGGAAGTGCGGGCTCCGATCGATGACGCGGCGCCCTGGCTGCGGCCGGAGCGGTTCATCGAGGTCGACGACGTGGGCATTCGCGCGCTGGCCCTGCAACTCGCGCGTGAAACGCGACGAGGCACGCTGGACGCGATCTACCAATGGGTGGGCACGAAGCTTCGCTACGAAGGCTACCTGGCCGACGATCGAGGAGCCCGCGATGCGCTGCTGCGCCGAAGCGGCGATTGCACCGAATACGCCTGCCTGGCGGTGGCATTGGCGCGGGCCAATGGCGTATCTGCGCGGATGGTCGGCGGATACGTCGCGCCCCACAGCGCCGCCTTGCGTGCGGAGGACTACCACAACTGGGCCGAGGTCCATCTCGACGGCCAATGGCGGGTCCTCGATGCGCAGAAGGGCTGCTGGGGCGCACGCGACGAGGACTACATCGCGTTTCGGATCTACCGGGATGAAGCGATCAACCCCATAGGCTCGGCCCATCGGTTTCGCATATCCGGCGAGATGGAACTGCGCTTGTAGGGGGCCTTTTCCATCAAGTCGAGAGAACGGCCGGCAGCTCGTGGACGGGAATCACCTCGACGTTCTCCGCGAGCGGGTAGCGGCGCTCGACCGGTGCGACCACGTAGGCCCGATCCACGCCGAGGTCTTCTATCGCATGCCAGAAGCCCCTGGCCGGCTTCGGCGTCGACGAGAACTTGATCTCCAGGCCGATACGCCGCTGGCTCGTTGCCACCAGCAGATCGAGCTCGGTGCCTGCGGCCGTGCGGTAGAAGCCGAGCTGGGCCCCCAACGGGGCATGGGCGCGTGCCTGCTCCACGATGAAGCCCTCCCACGAGGCGCCAACGACGGGGTGACCTTGAAGATCGCGGATGCTGGCAATGTCGAGCAGGGCATGGACGAGCCCGCTGTCGCGGATGTAGACCTTGGGCGACTTCACCAGCCGCTTGCCGACGTTGACGAAATACGGCTCGAGGCGATGGATCATCATGGCCTCGGTGAAGATGTCGAGATAGTGGGCGATCGTCGTATGCGCTACGCCTCCAAGGGAAGCGCCGAGCTGGGAGGCATTGAGCAGCTGCCCCTGCAGATGCGCGAGCATGCGCCAGAAGCGGTGCAGCGTCTCGGCGGAGATCCTCACTCCGAGCTGCGGGAGGTCGCGCTGCAGGAAGGTCTGGATGAAATCCTGTCGCCAGACGAAGGACAGGGCGTCGGTCGGCGCTGCATGGCTCTGGGGGAACCCACCGCGCATCCAGAGTGACTGGAGGGTCTTGAGGTCGGAGCTGGCTTCACTGGCGAGCAAGCGGTGCCAGCTCCAGGTAGCTGACGCGGCCAGCCAGGGATTCCGAACTCTGGCGCAGCAACGAGCCGGAGGCCGAGCCCAGCAGCAGGAATCGCCCGGGGCGGCGCTCGGCGTCGATCTCGGGCCTCAGCGCGGCAAAGATGTCGGGAGCGTGCTGGACTTCATCGAGCACCACGAGCTTGTCGCGGTGGCTCAGGAAGAACAGCTCCGGATTGGAGAGCTGGGCTCGGTCAGCAGCCCGCTCGAGGTCAAGCATGATCGCATTGGGGTGCTCGGCGACAATCTCGCGGGCAAGGGTGGTCTTGCCGACCTGTCGCGGCCCGAGCAGCACCACGCCAGGAAAGTACCCGAGCCGTTCGCGCAGGGTTGCAGCCAATTGACGCTCAACAGTCATCCTTGCATTTTGAGCGCCAACCACTCAATATGCAAGCTTGGTTGGCTGGCGGCCATCACACTCGCCGAGTTAGTCCGTCAGTCGCAGAAATAGGGCTCCTAGACTGCACGGCTTCATCCCTATCGCGCCGAGTAGCCATGAGTGCAGTCCCCCAGCCCATCCAGATCGTTCGCACCAAGACCGCGCAACCGGGCATCAGGCGCATGAGCGTCGAGGCAGTGCAAGCCCTGTTCGACCTGCCCTTCAACGACCTGCTGTTCGAGGCCCAGCAAAAGCATCGCGAGCACTTCGGCCCAACGAGGTGCAGCTCTCGACGCTGCTTTCGATCAAGACCGGCGGCTGTCCGGAAGATTGCGCCTACTGCCCGCAATCGGTGCACTACGACACCGGCGTCGAGGCCGGCAAGCTGCTCGATGCCGAGGCGGTGAGGGCGGCCGCGCAGGCCGCGAAGGCGCAGGGCGCGAGCCGCTTCTGCATGGGCGCGGCCTGGCGCGCGCCGAAGGACCGCGACATCGAGAAGGTGGCCGAGCTGGTGCGCACCGTGAAGGACCTCGGCCTGGAGGCCTGCTGCACGCTGGGCATGCTGAGCGACACCCAGGCCCGCACGCTCAAGGACGCCGGCCTCGACTACTACAACCACAACCTCGACACCGCGCCCGAAGCCTACGGCCGCATCATCACGCACGCGCGACTACCAGGATCGGCTCGACACGCTGGAGCACGTGCGCAATGCGGGCATGCATGTGTGCAGCGGCGGCATCGTCGGCATGGGGGAATCGCGTGGCGAACGCGCCGGGCTGATCGCGCAGCTCGCCAACCTCGAGCCTTATCCGGAATCGGTGCCCATCAACCATCTCGTGCAGGTGGAGGGCACGCCGCTGCACGGCCTCGAGCCGCTCGACCCGCTCGAATTCGTGCGCACCATCGCGGTCGCGCGCATCACGATGCCGAAGGCCCGCGTGCGCTTGTCGGCCGGCCGCCAGCAGATGAGCGATGCGGTGCAGGCGCTGTGCTTCCTGGCCGGCGCCAATTCGATCTTCTATGGCGACAAGCTGCTGACCACCGGCAATCCGGACTGGGAACGCGACCAGCGGCTGTTCGAGTCGCTCGGCCTGAAGGCGGTCTGAGTACGGCGCTAGGCTAGGAGCGCCGGGCGGCAGACAGCGAGGCCCGCGTTGGGCCTGCAAGGGGGCGCAGGCTAGCCTTACTGGAGCTGGATCACCTCCACGATGGTCAATCCCTTGGTGCGGGCGATGCCTTCGAAGCTCGCCGCATCGACAGGCTGGGCCGAGAAGACGCGGGCTCGCACGCGGCCCGGCTCGGGCTCGACGATGAAGCGGGACTGCCGCTCCACGCCGGGCAGCCGGTGGACTTCATCGATGAACGCGGCATTGCCCGCTTCGTTGCCCTCCAGGCGAACGTCGTAGATGCGCACGTCGCGCGGCGCCGGCACGGGGCCTCCCGGTGCCATCGCGACCGCGCAGAAGCCCATCTGCTCGCACAGGATGCGGGCGATCTCGTCCTTGGGGATGAGCCGGCGCAGCATGGCCCCGATGCGCCCGAGCAACTGGCCGATGTCGGTGTGCAGCAGCCACTCGACGAGTTCGGCCGGCAGCAGGTCGCCGATCAGTTCGAGCACGTCTTCCGGGTCGGGCATCGGCAGGCCGCTGATCGCCATGCTGGTCAAGGCCTTCATCAGGAACTTGCACGCCCAGCACCGGTCACGGAACTTCTGGATCGCGGGACCGATGATCTTGCCCTGAGCGAACTTGGAGATCTCGCGCAGGGCAGCCTTGCTCCTGCGCAGCACCGCGACGTAGACCGTGACGGGTGTTCCCCCCGCGAAGCGCAGCGTGGCGGTGGCTCCCAGCGAACTGAGCTCGAACGCGGCCGCTGAAGCCCGATCCTCGCCATGACGGCCCGAGCGCATGCGCAAGGACTCGCGGCGCACCGGCTCGCCTGCCTGCGTCACCGACAGGGCATCCGACAGCTCCAGGCCATCACCCACCAGCAGCGCGACGTCGCGATCGTTGTCGCGCAAGGGCGGGAACTGGTGCGCGAGTTCGCCGGCGGCGCCGCTGAGCGTGTAGGCGTGAATGGTGCCGAGGCCTCCGAGCTCCACGCGGGACTGGACGATGTTCATGAGGTTCGCTCCGATGGACAGGGCCTGCGGCTCGCCGGCCGGCGCAGGCTCGCTGCCGGGATCATTGAACTCGCCGAGGCGGGTGTGCATCCCTCATGTACAGGGTGCCGACGAGAGGCTCGAGGCAGGCCGGCTCGCCGGTCCGAGGCTGTTTGAGTTTTTCTCAACCGAAATCGCCGCAAATCTCGTTTGTCGCGGTCCGGTCCATCGACGAAAACTACAGCACAAGTCCCGCAAGGACCGTTGACGAGTTCGACAACCCACCGACCCAGGAGACCAAGGTGCCAATGCTTCCATACCCCCTGTGGAGTTCCCAGCCGGAGCCCCGCTTGCTCGCTTCGCGCGACATCGAGACCGACGAGTGGGTCTTCCCCGCCGTTGCCGACAACTCCCCGCTCGCCGCGCGCCACGTGACGCTGCCTGTCGAGGGCGACGGCGTGGTCTACAGCTTCACCGTCATCCATCCCGGCGCCAAGAGCGGCCTCGCGCCCTATGCGCTCGGCTACGTGGACTTCCCCGGCCCGGTGCGCATCTTCGGCCGCCTGCAGGGCAAGGCCCGACCGGTCGATCGGCGATCGCTATGTGGCCAGGCCCGACGAGGCGCTCGGCTATGTGTTCGAACGCACGTGACCGCCAGGGAGAATCGACATGCAAGACATCTACATCACCGGCGGCGCGATGACCGCCTTCGGCCGCCACACCGGCGTGCTCGCACCCGAGCTGGCGCAGCAGGCCATCCTCAAGGCCATGGACGACGCCGGCGTCGAGCCGGGCGACATCCAGGCCATCTACTGCGCCAACGTGCTGGGCGGCATGATCCTCGGCCAGCTCGTCGTTCGCGACCTCGGCTTCAAGGGCATCCCGGTCTACAACGTCGAGAACGCCTGCGCGAGCGGCGCCACCGGCGTGCACCTGGCCCGCCACGCGCTGCTCGCGCAGCAGTACGACACCGTGCTGGTGTTCGGCATCGAGCAGCTCACGGCCCTGGGCGGCGGCACCATCCCGCTGCAGCGCAACGACCACAAGACCGAGCTCTACGCCAAGGCGGGCATGGTGCTGCCTGCCGTGTATGCGATGCGCGGCACGCGCTTCCTGCACGAGCGCGACGCGACGCCGGCCGACCTGGCCGCCGTGGCGGTGAAGAACCGCCACCACGGCTCGCTCAACGAATACGCGCAGCAGCGCAGCGAGACCACGCTCGAGGAAGTGCTGGCCTCGCGCATGATCGCCGACCCGCTGACGCTGCTGCAGTGCTGCCCTTCGCAGGTCGATGGCGCCGCCGCGGTGGTGCTGAGCACGCGCAAGCCGCAGCAGGACCGTGCCGGTCAAGGTGCTGTCGTCGGTGGTCGTCTCGGGCATCCGCGAGCGGGCCGACGACGACATCCTCGATGCCGAGATCACCGCCCGTGCCGCGCGCCAGGCCTACGAGCAGGCCGGGCTCGGTCCGCAGGACGTCGACGTGGTCGAGCTGCACGATGCCTTCACCATCGCCGAGCTGCTGTACTACGAGGCCCTGGGGCTCGCGACGCACGGCGAGGCGGTGGCCGCTGCTGAGGTCCGGCGCGACGCAGCTCGGCGGCCGCGTGCCGGTCAATCCGAGCGGCGGGCTGCTGGCCAAGGGCCATCCGCTGGGCGCCACCGGCGTGGCGCAGATGGTGGAAGTGATGTGGCACCTGCAAGGCCGCGCCGGTGCGCGACAGGTCGCGAACGCCAGGGTCGGCCTGACGCAATGCACCGGGCGGTGGCATCGCCGGCGTCGACCACGCGGCTTCTTCCGTCCACCTGCTGGGAGTCTGAAGATGAGCACACAGCAGATTCGATTCCGACCACGTGGCCGTGGTCACCGGCGCCGCTCGCGGCATCGGCCTGGGCATCGCCACGCGCCTGGCCGAGCAGGGCCTCACGCGTGGCGCTGCTCGACCGCGACGGCGCGGCGCTCGACGAGGCCGTCACCGCACTGTCGGCCGAAGGGCTGAAGGCCATCGGCGTGACGGTGGACCTGACCGACTCCGCCGCAGTCAACGCCGCCTTCGCCGACATCACGGCCAGGACCGGCCGCATCGACCACCTCGTGAACAACGCCGGCGCGGTGCGCGACATGCGCTTCCTGAAGATGACGCGACGAGGACTGGGACCTCGTCATCGACACCAACCTGCGCTCGCAGTTCCTGTGCTGCCGCGCCGCGCTGCCCGGGATGATCGAGCGCGGCCAGGGCCGCATCGTCAACATCTCGTCGCGCGCCTGGCTGGGCGGCTTCGGCCAGGCCAACTACTCGGCCGCCAAGGGCGGAGTGGTGAGCCTCACGCGCTCGCTGGCCATCGAGTTCGCCGCCAAGGGCGTGACCGTCAACGCCGTGGCGCCGGGCATCGTCGACACGCCGCTGTTCCGCAACTTCGCGCCCGAGGTGCAGGCGCCGGCTGAAGGACGTCGGTGCCGGTGCGCCGCATCGGCACGGCCGACGACATCGCCAATGCGGTGATGTTCTTCCTGGACCCGCAGTCGTCCTACGTCACCGGCCAGACGCTGTACGTCTGCGGTGGTCGAAGCCTGTCGTCCCCGAGCGTCTGAGGAGCACGCCATGAGCGTTCATTTCGAGACCCGCGGACCGGTCGCGATCCTGACGATCGACCGCCCCGAAGCGCTCAATGCGCTGGATGTCGCCTCGCTGCGCGAGCTGCGCGCCCGCCTGGGCGAGGTGCGCGACCGCGACGACCTGCGCGTCGCCATCCTCACCGGCAGCGGCACTCGCGCCTTCTGCGCAGGCGCGGACCTGAAGGGCACCAGGACCTCGCCGGCGAGCTATGCGCAAGCGGTGTTCCACGCGGCCGAGAAGTCGGCCGACATGGGCCTGTACATCCGCCTGATGGACCTCACCGACCTCGGCCTGTGGAAGCCCGTGATCGCCGCGGTGAACGGCCATTGCCTGGGCGCGGGCCTGGAGATCGCGCTGCAGTGCGACCTGCGCATCGCATCGCTGCAGGCCAGCTTCGGGCTGCCGGAGGCCACGGTCGGCTCGATCCCGGCCGTGTCGGGGCTGCATCGGCTGCTCAAGGCCGTGCCTTCGGCGCACGCCATGCAGATGGCATTGACCGGCGAGCGCATCAAGGCCGAAGAGGCGCTGCGCATCGGCCTGGTCAGCGAGGCGGTGGAGCCCGGCGCCTTGCTCGATCGCGCGATGGCCATCGCGACGCGGATCGCGGGCAACGCGCCGCTGGCCGTGCAGGCGATCAAGAAGCTGTCGCGCCACACCGGGCACCTCAGCGAGCCCGATGCGCAGCAGCTGACCGAGCTCTATTGGGGCGTGCTTCGCGACACCGAAGACCGCATCGAAGGCCGCCAGGCCTTCTCCGAGAAGCGGCCGCCGAACTACCTCGGCCGCTGAAGCAACATCGGTCACGCACTCATCACCTCATGGAGACACCATGAAGTTCACCAAGCTCGCCACGCGCATCGTGGCCGCTTGCCACGCCGCGACACTCCTGTCGGCCGTCGCCGCTCCGGCCACGCGCAGCCGGCCTTCCCGACCAAGCCCATCACGCTGGTCGTGCCCTTCGCGCCCGGTGGCGGCAACGACATCCTGGCGCGCGCCATCGCGCCGAAGATGGGCCAGATCCTCGGCACGACCGTCATCGTCGAGAACAAGCCCGGCGCCGGCGGCAACCTCGGCACCGACTACGTGGCCCACGCGCGCGCCCGACGGCCACACGGTGGTCATCGCATCGAGCCAGGTGACGATGAATCCCTTCCTGGGCATGAAGGTGCCCTTCAAGATCGAGAGCGACTTCGAGCCGGTGGGGCTGATCGCCTCGGTGCCGATCATGCTGGTCGCCAACGTCGAGCAGCCCTTCAAGACGCTGAAGGAGTTCATCCAGTACAGCAAGGCCAATCCCGGGCAAGCTCAGCTACAGCAGCCCCGGCAACGGCACGCCGCAGCACATGGCCGGCGAGGTGTACGCCAAGCTCAGCAAGACCGAGCTGCTGCATGTGCCCTACCGCGGCACCGGCCCGTCGATCGGCGACCTGATCGGCGGCCAGGTGCAGGTCTCGTTCGCGACCTTCGCCTCGGTCATCCAGCACGTGCAATCGGGCAAGCTGCGCGCCCTGGGCATCGCCGGGCCAGAAGCGCACCCCGCTGATGCCGGACCTGCCCACCTTCGCCGAAGCCGGGCTGACGGACTACGACGCCGAGCTCTGGTACAGCCTGCTGGCGCCCGCCAAGACGCCGAAGGCGGTGGTGGACAAGCTCAACGCGGCGCTGGTCAGCGCGCTGAAGTCGCCCGAGGTGACGAGCCAGCTGAAGCAGCAAGGCTTCGAGACCCGCACCTCGACGCCCGCCGAGCTCAAGACCTACATCGGCAAGGAGATGGCTCGCTGGGAGCGTGTCATCACCGAGAACCACATCAAGGTCGCACTGTGACTAGCCCCCCCGTAGCGCCTTCGGCGCTCCCCCAGGGGCTCCGCCACGGCCCGGCAGAGCCGGATCCGTGGCTCCCGCTCGCTGACCTGGTTCATGCGTGAGGGCGGCGCTTCGGCGCAAGACAACTGAAATGGAGATTGCCATGCTGCGCAATGCACTGGACGGATTGACCGTCATCGACTTCACCCAGATCGGCGCCGGGCCCACCTGCACGATGCTGCTGGCCGACATGGGCGCCCGCGTCATCAAGGTGGAAGCGCCCGCGGGCGAGCTGGGCCGCGGGCTCGGCCCCGGCTGGATCGGCGACGACAGCGCGCTCTTCCATGCCTTCAACCGCAACAAGCTCGGCGTCGTCGCTCGACCTCAAGTCGCCGCAAGGCGTGGCGGTGGCGAGGCGCCTCATCGCCGGGCGCCGACATCGTCGTCGAAAGCATGCGTCCCGGCGTCATGGCGCGCCTGGGCCTCGGCCACGAGCAACTGGCCGCCGAGCATCCGTCGCTGGTCTACTGCTCGATCTCGGCCTATGGCCAGGCAGGGTCCGTACGCCGACCGCGCCGGCGTCGACGGCATCGTCCAGGCCGACTCGGGCCTGATGAGCCTCATCGGCCTGCCGGGCGCCGAGCCCTGCAAGGTGCAGGCGCCGGTGGTCGACGTGATGACCGGCTACGTGGCCTGCATGGCCGTGCTCGCCAAGCTGGCGCAGCGCGCCGCGTGACGGGCGAGGGCGGCCAGCTCGACGTCAACCTGCTGAACTCGGCCCTGGCGCTGCAGCAGTCCTCGATCACCAGCTACCTGGCCGATGGCGAGCTGCCGGTGCGCTCGGGCAGCGCCGCGCCGTACTCCGCGCCCAACCAGGCCTTCGAGACAGCCGATGGCTGGATCATGGTCGCGGCCTACACGCCGGAGCGCTGGGAGCGGCTGTGCGAGCTGCTCGGCCTGCCCGGGCTGGCCACGCGATCCGCGCTTCGCGACCTCGCCGCTGCGCGTGGCGAACCGGCTGCGAGATGGTCGCTGCGCTCACCAAGGTGTTCAAGACGCGCAGCGACCGACGACTGGCTGCCCGCGCTGCGCGCGGCGGACATCCTGTGCTCCCGCGTCGCGACCTATGCCGACGTGATGCGAGCATCCGCAGGTCGCGGCCAACCGGCATGATCGGCCGAGGTCGAGCACCCGACGCTGGGCACGATCCGCATGCCGGGCTTCCCGGTCGACAGCGCCGAGGCGAACGCCAGGCCGTTCCGCGTGGCTCCCGCGTGCGGGCAGGACACGCTGCCGGTGCTGCGCAGCGTGGGCTACAGCGACGAGGACATCGCCGCACTGCGCGAGAGCCGGGCGATCCACGTCGCGAGCCCATGCTTGAGCTCGACTCG
Organism: uncultured beta proteobacterium; assembly: GCA_963818175.1. GTDB lineage: Bacteria > Pseudomonadota > Gammaproteobacteria > Burkholderiales > Burkholderiaceae_C > Caldimonas. The sequence goes on from CAWFRK010000031.1 coordinate 17,285, forward strand.
ATGCTTGAGGTAGCCTGTGGCGCATGGACCGACTCCCTCCGCTGAACGCCATCCGCGCCTTCGAGGCCGCGGCGCGGCACATGAGCATCACGCTCGCCGCCGACGAGCTCCACGTGACCGCGGGCGCGGTGAGCCGGCAGATCAAGAGCCTGGAAGAGTCGCTGGGCGTGGAGCTCTTCAAGCGCAACCATCGACAGATCGCCCTCACGCGCCAGGGTGGCGACTACTACCGCGCCGTCACGAAGGCGATCGACGAGCTGCGCGATGCCACGCGCCGCCTCAAGCGCCGCAGCCCGCGCAAGCAGCAGCTCAAGGTGCGCGCCTACACCACCTTCGCGATGCGCTGGCTGATCCCGCGGCTGTCGGGCTTTCATGCGCAGCACCCGGAGATCGAGGTGCTGCTGAAGGCCTCGCTCGAGCCGGTGGACTTTCGCAAGGAAGACATCGATGGCGCGGTAAGGCTGGGCGATGGCCAATGGCCGGGCGTGACCACCTGTCGGCTGGTCGACAACATCCTCGCCCCGGTCGCGAGCGCGGCGCTGCTGAAGACGGGGCCGAAGCTCAAGCGTGCGTCCGACCTCAGGCACTACACGCTGCTGCACTCCATCGCGCGTCCGGACGACTGGGCCTACTGGCTCGAAGCCGCCGGCGCGGGCGACGCGTGGATGCGCGCGCCGGCATGAGCTACGAAAGCTCCGCGATGGCCTATGCCGCGGCCGTCGAGGGGCAGGGCATCGCGATGGCGCAGCTCTTCCTGGTCGAGGACGACCTGCGCGAGGGCAGGCTCGTGATGCCCTTCAAGAAGACGCTCGACATGAGGCGACTACACCTACTACCTGCTGACGCCGGCGCACCGCGAGGAGAGCCCTTTCATGAAGACCTTTCGCCTGTGGATGCTGGAGCAGTTCAGCTCCGCTGAAGGGGCCCTCATGCCGACCGGTGGCGACTACCCCGTCGCTTCGTGGTGCTCCAGCATTGCCGGCTCGCGCGATCGCGCCGAAGATCGAATCGAAGAAGGCGTGCGTGCGCGGCGTCAGGTCTGGCGTTGCGGCGGCAGGAGACCTCGCTCGCCAGCACGCGGGTGTAGAGCGCCTCGTAGACACGCTTGACGATGCCCGGGGCGACCATCTCGCGATCGTAGCCCGGGGTGATGCCACTCAGTCGCCAGCCGGCGCGCTCGAAGGCGCGCTGCACGTACGGCGCCTTCATGGTCGCCATGCCATAGGCATAGCCCAGGCCCAGGCGCCGGCCCAGCGCCTCCACGAACTGCAGCCCCGCGAACGCGAGCCTCGCGCCGCGATGCTCGGGCGCGGCCACGCCGAGCCGGGCGTAGGCCGAGAGCGTATCGAGGCACAGCGCGAAGGAGAACATGCCGGCCACCTCGTCGCCGCACTTGAGCAGCATCACGAACTCCTCGCGCGGCGGGCCACCTTCGAAGAAGACCCTCTGCTCGTAGAACTCCTCCCGCAAGTACACGCTGGCGCTGCCGACGCTGATGTCGGGAAACCAGCTCGACAGCAAGCCGATGAGCGGGCCGACCTCGGCTTGCGACAGCAGCTCGAAGCGATAGCCTTCGCCCAGCGGCGCCAGGGCTGCCAGCCGGCGGATCTCCTGTGCGTCCATGGCGGCCTCACCCTTCGAGCCTGCACTGGCGAGGCTGGATCTGCTTCTTCATGGCGTACTTCTCGGTCGCTTCTTCCAGCATCGGCTGCAGGAAGCTGCTGTCGGACTCGTACCAGCCGGACGAATAGAACCAGCGCTTGCCGTCCCAGGTGTGCACGCGGTACTTGTGCGCTCCCTCGTGGTCCTCGCACGAGGTCTTCAGCGGCTGCATCATGTGTCTCCAGGCCGAGCGCGCGGATGCGTGCATCGTCGATCTCCAGGTGCTCGAGGCCCCAGCGCACCTGCTCGCCGGTCAAGGGCCGGTTGCCGAAGCGAGCCTGTGCGGCGCGCACGGCCTCGACGGAAAGCATCGCGTTGAGCATGCCGCGGTTGTAGAGCACCTGGCCCACGTCCTCGCGCCTGCCCGTGCCCTGGCCCTTGTCATGCACGTGGGTCATCAGGTCGCGATGCACGCGGGCGGTTTCGGCGCTGTGCTGCAGCGTCAGCGCGTTGTAGCCCATCGCATCGGGCCCGGAGGGCTGCACGTCCTGCTCGGCGCCGGCCCACCACACGCCGTACATCTGCTGGCGCGGGTAGCCCACGGCCACCGCCTCGCGTATCGCGACGGAGTTCATCGCGCCCCATCCCCACAGGAACACGAAGTCGGGGCGTTCCTTGCGCACCTGCAGCCAGGCGGCCTTCTGCTCGAGGCCGGGAGGAGCGATCGGCAGCGCGGCGAAGTCGAAGCCATCGCGCCTCGCCAGTTCCTCGAGGACGCGAATGGGCTCCCGGCCATAAGGCGAGTCGTGGTAGATCAGCGTGATCTTCCTGCCCTTGAGCCCGGCCGTCCCCACTTTGCGGGACACGTGCTGGACCAGCACCTCGGCCGCATCCCAGTAGGTGCCCATCAGCGGGAAATTCCAGGCGAAGGCGCGGCCGTCCTTCGACTCGGAACGACCGTAGCCCATGGTGATCAGGGGAATCTTGTCGCTCCGGCGCCTTCTCGGTCAGGGCAAAGGTGATGCCGGTCGACAGCGGGCTGAAGCTGGCTCGCGCCCGTCGGTCCCTTGCGCCTTGAGGCGCTCGTAGCACTCGACGCCGCGATCGGTGGCGTAGCCCGTCTCGCATTCCTCCCAGGTGATCTTCACGCCGTTGATGCCGCCGTCGCGCGCATTGACGAGCTTGAGATAGTCGACGAAGCCATTGGCCCAGGGAATGCCGTTGGGCGCATACGGTCCGCTGCGGAACACGAGCACGGGAAAGAACTGCTCCATGGCTTGCGAGGCCGGCGCCGGGGCCGCTGCGAAGGGGCTGACCAGTGCGAGAGCGCCCAGGGCCAGGGCGGCAAAAAGGGATCGGGGTTTCATGCTTGCTCCTCGAGGGAAATCGGCCTGGGCCAGGCACTCGTTGCGGCAAGCTGATGATTCCCCGCGGCGGGGTGGGTGTCTTGTCACATTGCGACAAGCTGGGGCGGCGGCGGGTCACCAGGAGGGAAGAACTTCACTCCCGTCTCGTCAGGCGTTGGAACCGCGCCCAGCCGCATGCGACTAAGCCAAGGTCGTGTCGGCTGTCGCCGCTGGCCCAGGCGCTGCCCGCGGTCTTGCCGCGCCTTCGGCCAGATTCCAAAATACCTTGAAAGGGCGAAAGCGATGGACGTTTCCGCGTGGTTGCGGCAATTGGGGCTGGCGCGCTATGTCGAGGCTTTCGGCCGCCACGACATCGATGCCGACCGCCTTGCCACGTTGACGCCGGAGGATCTGGACGACATCGGCGTCCGCTCGGTCGGCCACCGGCGCAAGCTGCTGGAGGCCATCGGCGAACTGGCCGACATGCCCGCGGCGCCTGCGTCGATGGCCGAGCGACGCCAGATCACGGTGCTCTACTGCGACATGGTCGGCTCCACCGCGCTGTCCGCACGGATCGATCCGGAAGACCTGCGCGACATCATCCACGCCTATCACAGCGTGTGCGCGCGACAGATCGAGCGGTTCGACGGCCACTTCGCGAACCTCATCGGCGACGGTGTCCTCGCGTACTTCGGCTGGCCACGCGCGCACGAGGATGATGTGGAGCGGGCGGTGCTGGCCGCTCAAGCGATGCTGCAGGCCGTGGATGCGCTGCGGACGCCGGCGGGCGAGGCGATCCGCGCGCGCGTGGGAATCGCCACCGGGCCGGTGGTCGTGGGCGATCTCATCCAGGGCGGGCCGGCGCAGGAACAGTCGGCGGTGGGCGAAACGCCTAAGCTCGCGGCGGAGCTGCAGGCGCTGGCGGCACCAGGGCAGACGGTGATCGACGAGCTCACGCGACGGCTGCTGCCGGTCTCGTTCGGAGTGCAGCCGCTGGACCAGCATTCGATCGGCGGCAGCGCCCAGGCGGTGGCTGCCTACGTGGTGAGCCACGAGCGGGCCACCGAGAGCCGCTTCGAGGCGCGCAAGGGGAGCGATCTGCTGCCCATGGTGGGGCGCGACCAGGAACTCGCACTGCTGTGGGAGCGCTGGTTGCAGGCGCGAGGCGGCGAGGGCGAGGTGGTGCTGCTGGTGGGAGAAGCGGGCATCGGCAAGTCGCGCCTTGCGCGCGCGCTGCTGGACGCGTGCGCCGCCGAGCCGTGCGAGCGCTTCGTGTGGCAGTGTTCGCCGTACCACACGGACAGCGCGCTGTGGCCGGTGATCCAGGCACTGAGCCGCGGCGCCGGGCTGCTGGCGCAGGACTCAACCGACATGGCGCTGGACAAGCTCGAAGCGCTGTCGGGCCACAACAAGGAAGTGGCAGCGCTGTATGCCGCGCTGCTCGGGCTCGATGGCAGCCGGCGCTACGGGCCGCTGGACATGGCGCCACAGATGCTGCGCGAGCGCACGCTGGAGGTGCTGGCCGGGCGGCTGCGCGACATCGCCAACGAGCGCACGCTGCTGCTGGTGGTCGAAGACACGCACTGGATCGACCCGACCACGCTGGAGCTGCTCGAGCGCGTCCTGGAGAAGATCGACAGCGCGCGCATGCTCGTCCTCATCACCAGCCGGCCGGAGAAGGAACCCAAGCTGGCCGCCATCCCGAGCGTCACTCATTTGTCGCTGAACCGCCTGAGCCGGTCCAGCGTGGAGGCCATCATTGCGCGGCTGGGCGGCAACCGGCTGCAGGTGAAGACGCAGGCCACCATCGTGGCGCAGAGCGACGGCGTGCCGCTGTTCGTCGAGGAGCTGACCAAGGCGGTCTTGGAGACGGGCGAAGCGGCGATTCCCGCGTCGCTGCACGGCTCGCTGATGGCGCGGCTGGACCGCATTGCCGAGATCAAGGAGGTGGCGCAGATCGCCGCGTGCATCGGGCGCGAGTTCGAGCCGGCGCAAGTGGCGGTCGTTGCACGCCGGCCAGTGCAAGAGATGAGCATGGCCATCGAGCGGCTCGTGGCCGCCGGGCTCGTGCTGCGGCTCCGCGCCGGCCCTCCCGCGACCTACACGTTCAAGCATGCGCTGCTTCAGGACGCTGCGTACGAGAGCCTGCTGCGTGGCCGCCGGCAGCAGATCCATGCCCGCATCCTGGCCGCGCTGGAGGATGACCCGAGCGGCAGCCCGCCCGACCTGCTCGCGCATCACGCGGCGCGCGCGGGACTGTCGCGCAAGGCGGTCGACTACTGGCAGCAGGCCGGTGAGGCCGCCCTGTCGAAGTCGGCGTATCGCGAGGCGGCCGGCCATTTCGGCAAGGCCTTCGCGCTGATCGAGGCGCGCCCCGAAGGCGGCGCCGCGCGCGCGACATCGGCGATGACGGGTGCGCACGACGACAGGGATCGCGCCCGGATCGAGCTCCAGTCGGGCACGCTGCTCACGTACCTCGCGCGCTACCAGGAGGCCGAAGCGCGGCTGCATGCCGCGTTGGCGCTGGCGGTGCGCGCCAACGACGAGCACCTGCAGGCGACGGTGGCCGAAGTGCTGGGGAGCCAGGCGTGGGGACGCGGGGACGCGGCAGGCGCGCGCCTGTGGTTCGACCGCGCGCTCGCGACATGGCAGTCCCTGGGCGCCGTGCGCGAGGAGGGCCGGGCGATGCTCACGATCGCGTCGACGTGGCTGCCCGAATACGCGCGCGTTCGTGACTGCGCGGAGCGTTCGACTCGATCTCGCTCGGCGCTGCGGCGACGTGCCGACGCAGATCCTCGCTAACGCCGAGCTCGGGCATGCGCTGCGCCAGCTCGGCGCGCGAGGCGATGGTGAAGCCTTGCTCGAGGATGCGGACGCGGCGTCGCGTCGATGCGGGGACAAGCCGCTCCTCGCTTCCGTGCTGAACCGCCGCGCCCAGGCCGCGTGCGCGGCCGGAGAATTCGCGGCGGCGAAGTCGTACTTCGAGGAGGCACGGTCTCTCGCGCCATCGGGTCACGCGAGCGCGCCGGCGCGTACGGCGATCGGCGCGCTGCGTCACCTGGACTTCGTCCTGGCCCGTGCGCGCGGGGAAGACATCGCCCTGCTGGACGACGCGATGAACGACCCGTTGCGGGATTGCCGGCTCCTGATCGCACGCGGCTATGCGGCATTGTGCGAGCACGATCTCGACGCCGCGGCGGCATCGCTCGAGCGGGCACGCCACATCGCCGGCGCCTACGAGCTGCCGATCATGCAGGCCGAGGTGCTCGACGACCTGGGGCTGGTCGGGCTGCGAGCGTGGCGACCTGAACCATGCGGGCACCTGGATGCGCGAGGCCCTCGTCCTGCGCCGGCGCACGGGTTGCGCGATGCAGCTGATGTACAGCCTGACCAGCATGGCCGCGCTGCTGGCGCGAACTGGCAGGACGCTGGACGCCGCCGTGCTTGCCGGCGCGGCGCAGCAGGCATGCGCGGCGAACGGGCTTGCCGTCGACGAGTTCACCCGCGGGCTGGCCAGCGACGCGTTGGTGCGGGCGCGTCAAACGCTGCCGCCGGCCGAGGTCGATCGTGCGTCGAGCCAGGGAGCACGGATGTCGATCGACGAGGCCGTCGCCTTGGCGCTCGGCGCCTGAACCGGCATGGGCCTGGGAGCAAAATCATGGACAAAGGATGGCAATGAACCACTCGTCCGAGGGCAGGCTCTGGATGCTGGGCAAGCGCAACGGCTTGCTCGCGCCCGCCCGGGCGGTCCTGGACCGCCTGAAGTACCCGCAGAAGTTCGCCCTGATCAGCCTGTTGTTCATCCTGCCGCTCGGGGTCGTGATGTACTTGCTTCTCTCCGAGATCAACGACCGCATCCGCTTCGCAAGCAAGGAGATGCGAGGGAGCCCAATACCTGCGCCCCCTGCGTGCACTGCAGGAGCATGCCGGGCAAAGCCTCTTCATCGTCACGGCATACGGCGAGGGCGATGTCACCCTGCGACCCGACCTGATACGCCAGCATGCGCTGATCGACGAGGACTTCAAGGCCCTCGCGCGCGTCGACGAGGACTACGGCGCAAGCCTCAACGCCACTCAAAAGCTGGCTGCCCTGAAGGAAAACTGGCGCTTCCTGAAAGAGCAGAGCCTGAGCCTGCAGGCAGCCCAACGTCGAGTCCTTGCACAGGAAGTTCCAGGCCGACATACGCGATCTGATGTCCCACGTCGGCGACTCATCGAACCTGATCCTCGATCCGGACCTGGACACCTACTACCTGATGGACACCATGCTGCTCAAGCTCCCCGAAGGGGCAGACCTGCTGGTGGAGGCCCGGCTGCTCGGCCGCGCCATCTCCAGTCGCAAGTCCGCCAGCGCGGTGCAGCGCGCCGAGGCCACGCGGCTGGCGGGCTTGCTGCAGTCGAACCTCGAACAGACGCGGGCGGCCATGCGCGATGGCGTTCAGCAGCAACCCCGCGCGCGACCTGGAGCTGCGCATGAGAGATGCGCTCCAGTCCTACGACGCCACGCAGTCCGACCACCTGGTCGCGCTCGCAAGGACCTGGCCCAAACCGCCGACGCATCACGATGGAGCCCGCCGCCCACGACGCCCTGGTGCAGAAGGCCCTCGCGGCGAACGCGAGCTTCTGGGAGCGAGACACCGCGGAGCTGGATCGCCTTCTGCAACTGCGCATCGACGGCTTCGTCGCCAAGAGGCGCTACATCGCGGCGTTCGCCGTCGTGGCCCTGCTGGCGGTGCTCTACCTCTGGATCGCCTTCTACTCCAGCATCATGCGCACCGTCGACCGTCTCCGGGAAGCATCGGAGAGCATGGTCGGCGGCTCCGTCGACCACGTCGTCACGCTGGAAACCCGCGACGAGCTGGGACAGGTCGTCACCTCGTTCAACAATGTCGCCGGTCGCTTGCGCCAGGAGTGGATCGCTGGCGCAGGAGGAAAGTCGTCGCGCCCGCGCGGCAGAGCTCCAGTTGCGCGCACGCGAGCAGGAGCTGGTCCGCGCCAAGGATGCCGCCGAGGACGCCAACCGCGCCAAGAGCCAGTTCCTCGCCAACATGAGCCACGAGCTGCGCACCCCGCTCAACGCCATCATCGGCTACAGCGAGATGCTGCAGGAAGCGTCCGAGGACGTTGGCCAGGAAGACTTCATTCCCGATCTGAAGAAGATCCACGGCGCAGGCAAGCACCTGCTGGCGCTGATCAACGACATCCTCGACCTGTCCAAGATCGAGGCCGGCAAGATGACGCTGTTCCTGGAGACGTTCGACGTGGCCGACCTCGTCCAGGAGGTGGCGACGACGGTCCAGCCGCTGATCCAGAAGAACGCCAACCAGCTGGAGATCCAGCACGGGCGATGCGCTGGGCAGCATGCACGCGGACGTGACCAAGGTGCGCCAGTGCCTGTTCAACCTGCTCAGCAACGCCAGCAAGTTCACGGAGAAGGGCACGATCCGGTTGCTGACGAGCCGCGAAGCGGCCGCCGGCCGCGACGTGCTGTGCTTCCAGGTGAGCGACAGCGGCATCGGCATGACGCCGGAGCAGCTGGGACAAGCTGTTCCAGGCGTTCAGCCAGGCCGACGCCTCGACCACGCGCAAGTATGGCGGGACGGGGCTCGGGCTGGCACTGACGCGGCGCTTCTGCCAGATGATGGGCGGCGACGTGTCGGTGACGAGCGAGCAGGGCAAGGGGTCCACGTTCACCATCCTGCTGCCCGCCGAGGCGCCTGCCCCCGCCGAGATGGCGGCCTCCGGCGATTCCGTCGCAGGCAAGCTGCCGTCGGGGGCGAAAGCCGAACGGAGCGATGCCCGTCCGCAGGATGGGCAGAACACGATCCTGGTCGTGGATGACGAGGCCGCCGCCCGCGAAGTCATGAAGCACCACCTCACGCGCGAGGGTTTCCACGTCATCACGGCCAGCAGCGGGCAGGAGGCGCTTGCGATCTGGCCCGCCAGGTGCGGCCGCGCGCGATCACACTCGACGTCATGATGCCGGGCATGGACGGTTGGGCCGTGCTGACTGCGCTCAAGAAGGACGCGGAACTGTGCGACATCCCGGTCTTCATGTGCACGATGCTGGACGATCGCAACATGGCGTTCAGCCTGGGCGCCTCGGAGTTCCTGACCAAGCCGATCGACCGGGGTCGCCTGCATGTCCACCCTGCGCAAGTACAGAAGGGGCGGGGCCGGGCCACGTCTTGCTGGTCGAGGACGATACGGCGACGCGCGAGATGATGGCGCGGATGCTGCACAAGGAAGGCTGGGCGGTCGCAGAGGCCGAGAACGGCCTCGTCGCCCTGGCGTGCGTCGAGGCGAAGCGCCCGGATCTGATCCTTCTCGACCTGATGATGCCGCAGATGGACGGCTTCGCCTTCGTCCAGGAGTTGCGCAAAGGTGGAGGCCAATCGCACCGTTCCCGTCATCGTCCTCACTGCCAAGGAGCTGACTGCGGACGACCACCGGCGACTCAGCGGGCAGGTGAAATCGATCCGGCAAAAGGGCGCCCGCAGCAACGAAGAACTGGGGCGCGAGGTGCGCGACCTGCTCGACAGCGCGCTGCCTCTGCGCACGACAGAACACTAACCCCTGGGACCGCTTGCTGCCGGTGGCACAGGCATGAACACTCCACTCTTCTGTATCGTGTCTTCAACCGAAGGGGTATCCATGCAATCGGGTCGTCGCTCTCTCGCCATCAAGACGGTCGCCGCCGCCGCGCTCGCCACGCTCGGCCTGCCGGCTTTGGCGCAAGACACCATCAAGGTGGGCGTACTGCATTCGCTGTCCGGCACGATGGCCATTTCGGAGACGGTGCTCAAGGACACCGTGCTGATGGCCATCGACGAGATCAACGCCAAGGGCGGCGTGCTCGGCAAGAAGCTGGAGCCGGTGGTTATCGATCCGGCAAGCAACTGGCCGCTCTTCGCCGAGAAGGCGCGCCAGCTCATCAGCAAGGACAAGGTCGCCGTGGTGTTCGGCTGCTGGACCAGCGTGAGCCGCAAGTCGGTGCTGCCGGTGTTCGAGGAGCTGAACGGGCTGCTGTTTTATCCCGTCCAGTACGAGGGCGAGGAGCTTTCGAGGAATGTGTTCTACACCGGCGCCGCGCCCAACCAACAGGCCATACCCGCTGTCGAATACCTGATGAGCAAGGACGGCGGCGAGGCCAAGCGCTTCGTGCTGCTGGGCACCGACTACGTGTACCCACGCACCACCAACAAGATCCTGCGTGCCTTCCTCAACCAGAGGGGCATCACCGATGCCGACATCATGGAGGAGTACACGCCGTTCGGCTACACCGACTACAAGAGCATCATCGCCAAGATCAAGAAGTTCAGCGCCGAGGGCAAGAAGACGGCGGTCGTCTCGACGATCAACGGCGACTCCAACGTGCCGTTCTACAAGGAGCTGGGCAAGCAGGGCCTCAAGGCCAGCGAAGTGCCGGTGGTGGCGTTCTCCGTCGGCGAGGAAGAGCTGCGCGGCGTGGACACCAGGCCGCTGGTCGGCCACCTCGCGGCATGGAACTACTTCATGAGCATCAGGAACCCGACCAACGAAGAGTTCACCAGGAAGTGGGCTGCCTACGCCAAGGCCAAGAACGTCCCCCTCCACAAGGACAAGCCGCTCACCAACGACCCGATGGAGGCCACCTACATCGGCGTGCACATGTGGAAGCAGGCGGTCGAGAAGGCCAAGAGCACCGACACCGACAAGGTGATCGCCGCGATGGCCGGCCAGACCTTCAAGGCGCCCGGCGGCTTCACGTCGACCATGGATGCGAGGAACCACCACCTGCACAAGCCGGTGTTCATCGGCGAGGTGAGGGCAGACGGGCAGTTCGACGTGGTGTGGAAGACGCCGGGGCCGGTGCGTGCCAATCCATGGAGCCCGTTCATCACGGGCAACGACAAGAAGAAGGACGAGCCTGAGAAGAAGAGCTGACTGGAACCCCCAAGCACGACAGACCACTAATTCACGGCGACATCGGAAAGGCAACCCCCTTGCAACCGACGATCCTTCTGGTCGAAGACAACGAGATGAGCCGCGACATGTTGTCGCGCCGCCTGGAGCGCAAGGGCTACCGGGTGATGATCGCCGTCGATGGCGCAGACGCCGTGGCACAGGCGCAAGCAGCGGCTCCGGGCCTGATCCTGATGGACATGGACTTGCCCGTGCTCGATGGCTGGGAAGCGACGCGGCGCCTCAAGGCCGACCCCGCGACCCATTCCATTCCGGTCATCGCGCTCACGGCCCATGCGATGACCGATGACCGCGAGAAGGCCCTGTCCGCCGGCTGCGACGACTACGAGACCAAGCCGGTGGAGTTCGCCCGTCTCCTGGGCAAGATCCAGGCTCGCCTGGGCCAGGCACCGGAACGTGATCACGTGGAGCACGAAAGTTCCCGGCTCGTTGTCGCTGACAGCGAGGCCAACCGCGAACGCAATCACGTGGAGCACGAAAGTTCCCTGCTCGTTGTCGATGACAGCGAGGCCAACCGCGATATGTTGTCGCGGCGGCTTCAGGGGAAGGGCTACAAGGTCATGGTCGCGGACGGCGGCCGTCGCGCGCTCGAGCTGATCGCAAGGCAACGCTTCGATCTCGTCCTGCTCGACGTCGTCATGCCGGACCTCAACGGCATCGAAGTGCTCGAGACGCTGCGCCAGACCTGGTCCGCCGCCGAACTGCCGGTGATCATGGTGACGGCCAAGGACGAGAGCGAAGACATCGTCCGTGGCCTGAAGGGCGGCGCCAATGACTACGTGACGAAACCGCTGGACCTGCCCGTCGTTCTGGCCCGGGTGCAGGCCCAGCTGTCGCTCAAGAACGCCGTGGACCAGAACAAGCGGCTGGAACGCGACCTCGAGCAACGCAACCGGGAGCTGGAGGCTGCCAACAGCGAACTCGGGAAGGCAAACACCGAGCTGGTCGGGGCGAGGGAGCGGGCCGAGGTGGCGAACCTGGCCAAGAGCGCGTTCGTTGCCAAGATGAGCCACGAGCTGCGCACGCCCCTGAACGCCATCCTGGGGTACGCGCAAGCCCTGAAGATGGACCGCCAAGTGGCGGGGCGGCAGCTCGCGGGCCTGAACACCATCGAACAAAGCGGCGAGCACCTGCTGCGCATGATCGACGACATCCTCGACCTGGCACGGATCGAGGCGAGCCAGTGCGAGCTGTATCCGGAGCCGCTGGAGCTGCGTACTTTCCTGCAGGGCATCGTGGACATCATGCGAGTGCGTGCCGAGCAGCGCGGGCTGGCGCTCGTGTACGAGGCGCCCGGGGGCTCGTCCACGGTGCGTGCGGACGCCAAGCGGGTGCGTCAAGTGCTGCTGAATCTGCTGGGGAACGCGGTGAGGTTCACCGACCAAGGCGAGGTCAGGCTGCGCGTGAAGGTCCAGCCGGAGGCTGGCGACACCGTGCGCTTGCACGTCGACATCGAGGACACCGGCATCGGCATCGCCGAGCAGGACGTCGCGAAGCTGTTCCAGCCGTTCCAGCAAGTCGGGGACGTGGAGCGGCGACGCGGCGGAACAGGGCTGGGACTCGCCATCAGCCAGCAGCTGGTGCGGCTCATGGGCGGAGACATGCAAGTGCAAAGCGAACCGGGGCGCGGCAGCCGGTTCACTTTCGAGCTTCGCCTGGCCCTCGCTGCGCCGAAGCCGAGCCCGGTTGGTGCCGAATCGGTCGTCGTGGGCTACGAGGGCGGGCGCAAGACCTTGCTCGTGATCGACGATGTCGTCGAGAACAGGTCCATGTTGGTAGACCTGCTCGGCCCGCTCGGCTTTTCGATGCATGAAGCCAGGAACGGCGAGCAAGGGATCGAGCGCGCCATGGCGCTGCGGCCCGACGCGATTCTCATCGACAGCGTGATGCCGGGGATCGACGGACCCGAAGTGACGCGCCGGCTGCGGGAGGCGGGGTTCCACGATTCGCCGATCATTGCGATCTCGGCCGGCGCGTCACGAGCCGACGAAGAGCGCGCGCGTTCGGCGGGTGCGACCGCCTTCCTTCCGAAGCCGATTCGCGTGCCCTCGCTGCTTGCGCTGTTGGAGCAGCACCTGGCCATACGCTTCGTCCGCGAGCCGAGGCAAGATCGGTCCAGTTGAACGAGCCCGTGAACCACCTGGTCTCGCACGGGCCAATTCCCGATCAGCAGTAACGCGGCAGAGCGCTATCTGCGCTTTGCCAACGATGGTGGCGCCTGCGCTGGGTGACGGCCAGCGGCTATCTCCAGTACTTGAACCCGGGCGGTTCGGCCCTCTTCAACGTGGACGGCAGTGGCAATGGCAGCGTGCCCGGCACCTGGTAGCGGCGTCGCGGCAGATGCCTTTGGCGCAGTGGCGGCACATCACAGAGATCGAGAAGTTTCTTGACAATGTTTGAGATTTGTCCGAGTCGATTGCGACCTATAGTCGTGCGCGAAAGATCATGCCCGCTGCCAACCACGGCAGCGACATTCGCGCATAAGCGCAAGCACTACGTGGAGCGACCCGGTTGACCCAAGCACTCACAGGCCTTTGCGCGATCCTGCCGCCCCCGGCAATTCGGTTGGCTTCGTGAGGATCGGTGACGGAACCGGGCGTCTTGCGCCCCTCGACCTGCGGCCGCGACCATCCGAGTCGGCCGGCGCGTTCGCGGCGAGCGCGATCGTCCATCTGCTGCTGCTCATTCCCACGCTGGTCACGCTGCAAATCTATGACCGGGTGCTGTCCAGCCGAAGCAGCGAGACCCTTCTCATGCTGCTCGCCGTCGCCGCCTTGTCGCTGGCTGCCTGGTGGGTGACCGACACTTCTCGCACGCGCTGGCATGCGGCGCGCGCCGTTGGGCTGGAAGCACAGCTCACGTCCGCCCTGGCGCCTCTGACACTGCATATCCCCGGCACACAGGCCGGTGCCATGGCTGAACAACTTTGGCGGGATGTCGCGGTGCTGCGTGCATTTGTCGGTGGCCCGGCCCTGATGGCCATGATCGATCTGCCCTGGTGCCTGATTTATCTGTTGGTCATGACGGCTTTTCATCCACTGCTCGGCACCGTGGCACTCACGGGCATCTTGGCGCTCATCGCCCTGGCGTGGTTCACCGACTGGCGCTTGCGTGATGCCGTGGCATCGGCTGAGCATGTGCAAATGCATGCCCACCGCATGAGCAGCGAGGTCGCCGCCTTCACCGACGTGATGCAGGCACATGGCCAGCAACAGCAGGTTGGCGCTGCGTTGAACGCCATGAAGGCGGACGCCGCTGGTGCGCGGATGAAGGCAGAGCTTCCCGGTCACAGCCTAAAAGGGCTGGGCAAGCTGGCGCGACAGGTCTTGCAGATATCGATGCTCGCTACGGGTGCGTGGTTGGTGCTCCAGGGGCAGGCCACGGGCGGGGTGATGATCGCCAGCAGCATCCTGCTCGGCAAGGCCCTGGCGCCGCTGGAAGTCCTCATTGGTGGTTGGAAACATCAACTGGAAGCGCGCGATGCGCTGGTCCGACTGCGCCACGCCCTGGCGTCCCAGGCCCGCGCCGACGGCCAGTTGCGGGAAACAGTCCTGCCACCCAGCAAGGGCGAGCTGCGCGTGGCGCACCTGGGCGTCAGGTCCGCGCCGGGCGAAGCAGGCATCCTGCACAACGTCGGCTTCGAGTTGCCCGCTGGCGCGATGCTCGCCGTGCTGGGTCCCAGCGGGAGCGGCAAGAGCACCCTGGTGCGCGTGTTGGCCGGCATCCAGTCCCCGACGCACGGCGAAGTGGCGCTTGATGGCGCCGCGCTGCACCAGTACAGCCCGCAGGCCCGGGGGCAGAGCACGGGCTTTTTGCCGCAAGAAGTGATGCTGCACACCGGCACTGTCGCCCACAACATCGCACGGCATTGGCAGCCGACCGAGGCGCTGACGCCCGAGCAGAGCGAGGCAGTCGTTTTGGCGGCACAGCGTGCCGGCGCGCATGAGCTAATCACCGCCCTGCCCAGGGGCTATGACACGCTCCTTGGCAATGAACCCGGTGCGCATATTCTCTCGGGCGGCCAGCGTCAACGCATCGCCTTGGCGCGGGCGATCTACGCGACACCGGACGCGGGCGAGCCCAGTCTGGTGCTGTTGGACGAGCCGAATAGCCAGTTGGACGCCGAAGGTGAAGCCGCCTTGGAGCGGTGCCTGCACGGCTTGCGTCAGCGGGGGCGCACGGCCGTCGTTGTCACTCATCGCCCGCATCTGATCGCGCTGGCGAGCCATGTGCTCGTACTAGGCCGGGGGACGGTCGAGCAGTTCGGTCCGCGCGAGCAAGTCCGCCAGTGGATGGTTAAGCGCAATCAGGCCATGCTGGCCAGTCAGGCGGCCAAGGCATGAAGACCGACCACGCACCGACCGCACCCTGGCAGCAGGAAATGCGCCGTGCCCTGCGCGCGGGAGTCTGCGGCACCGTCCTGGGGGGCGTGGCCCTGAGCGTCTGGGCGGCCTTGGCACCGCTTGCCGCTGCGGTGATCGCCGAGGGCACAGTGAAGTCCGTGGGCAATCGCAAGACCGTCCAGCACGCCGAGGGCGGCATCGTCGCTGCGATTCACGTGAAGGATGGCGACCGTGTGAAGCAGGGTCAGCGCCTCGTCACGCTGGCCGACGAGCGCGTCGCTGCGGGCGCCCAGGTGCTGCGCGAGCAGTGGATCATCAACACCCTCAAGGCCCAGCGCCTGAGCGCCGAAACACCAGGGCACGAACTTCGCACCTGATCTCCGGGCACTAGGGGCCCATGACGATCATGCAGCCGATCAGGAACAGGTTGCGTTGCTGGCACGGCGCGAGCAGGACCTGTTCACTGCACGGGCCCGTCAGCAGGCCGAACAGGCACGCTGGCTGAGCGAGCAGCTGGCGCAGATTCAGCGCGAGATTTCGACGCAGCACGAACTCATCGCCACCACCGAGTCGGCCCTCAAGCTGGCCCAGCGCGACCTCGCTGCGAACGAGAAGCTCAAGGCGGATGGCTTCATCAGTGAAGCAAAACTGTCCGAACTGCAACGGGTGGTGGCCGACTACCGTGCCCGCATGCAGACCGGCCAAAGCCAGCTCGCCCAGGCGCGCCAACGGGAAGCGGACACACGCCTGAACTCTCGGCCCAGAAGACCGAGTTTGCACGTGCAGCGGCCGATGAACTGAAGGAAGTCGACGCCCAGCTCGCACAGACCGCACAGCAGTTGCGCCGGCCTCGATGCACAGACTCGTCAGCAGATGGTGGCTCCAGTGGCCGGTGAGGTGGTCGGGTTGAAGGTCCATACCGTGGGCGCGGCCATCGGCCCGCGAGAGCCCGTGCTGGACATCGTGCCGGCCGATTCCCAACTGGTGATCGAGGCGCGCATCGCCCCCAGCGATATCCGCGATGCCCAGCAGGCCATGTCGCACGGGCGCTCGCCCACGTCATGCTGCCGGCCTACCGCGTCCGTTCCACCCCGCAGGTGGATGGGCGATTGACCTATGTCGGCGCGGATCGGCAAACCGATCCCCAAGCGACGAATGTCCCGTACTACGTCGCGCACATCAACGTCAGCCCCAAGGCGCTGGACACCGCCAGCCAACTCGCTGGACAGCCACTGGTGCTTTCTCCAGGGATGCAAGCGGAGGTGTTCATTCCCACCACCGAGCGCAGCGCATGGCGGTATCTGTTCGACCCACTGCTCGATGGAATTCGGCGCAGCTTGCGAGAGCGTTGAAGCTCGACGCGAAGGCCATGTATACCAGGCTCACTCAATTCACACCAAGAAGGAGAGCAATGAAATGCGGCGATTGCGAAGATTGAGATCAGCTGCCGCGATGCTGGCGGTCGGCTTGCTGGCAGCTGCTTGCGCAACCGCCCAAAGCAAGGAAGCAACTCAGCCGAAGGCAAGCTCTTCGGCCGATACTTCAACGCCACAGTCTGCGCCCAGATCCCAGGTGCCTGGGTCGGCTCCGCTTGCGACTTTCGAAGGCCGCCCCATTGCGACCGAACTGCCTCCCGAGGTCAGGCGGCTGATCGATGCGGTGAGACAGTTGCACGAGCAGCCTGGGTTGATCCTGGACCGTGAAGCCATCTACAAGACTCTAGGCGTGCGCCCGAAGGCTCCAAGGATTTTCAGCACTACTGAAGGCGCTCGAAGCATGGCTGAAGGGCTACTGTTCGACCCGCAGCAGCCTGCCCCAACTGGAGCGGCGCTTTGAATACTCGGAGGACCCGAAGCGCACATCTGGGTCGTGAGGGTTGAGCTGAGCTACAGCCACGGCCCGAACTGCTACCCCTCGCGCCTAGTCGAGGCGTACTGGGGCAAGCCCTTTGTCTTTCCGGCCAGTGGGTGTTCACGGGCCGTTTCATGCGGGGCCGCACGACGGGGAACCCTACCCAGCGGAGTTCAGCGCGCCTTACCTGAATAGCGCCAACGTGATTTCTGACGTTGGTCGCGGTGGATGTCTCAGCACGATTACAGCCAGCAGACTTTTTAACTTCAAGGAATACAGCAATGAGCTTTTTTACCGCGAATGATGCGATTTTTGATCGTCTTGAAAAAGGCGGATGGGCCTTGACCCCGTAGCGTTGCAAAACCTCGTCAACGCGCTCAACAAGAACTCCTATGCCAATGCAGTCTTGACAACGGCGGCTCAGCGCGGTGATGTGGTGTTCGAGTTGGTGGACCACGAAGTCCTCAAGAACGACGGTGCCGGCGCTCGATTTAGCAATGATCGAGGCACGGATGCATTCGGCGCGCGTCAGAACAAATTCGCCATCCAACTCGACAAGGACTGGTTTGTTCCCCACTCGACAGTGCAAGGTGTGGTCCCCGCTACCTTTGCGCAACCGCAGGCCGTCAATTCAGCCCTGGGCATGGTGGTTCATCGAGGGCGACCACTCCAATCGTCAGTCGCTGTACGACGATGCCTACAGGCTCAACACCACCAGCCCGAACGACTATCGGCCGGACCTGACGGGCGCGGCGCGTGTGGCCGCGGCCGTCGACCTGACCATGAAGGCCGAAGTTGCCGGCTGGTACGCGGACCTGAATACACTTCGCGCCGAAGTGGCGAATGGGCATGTCTCGGCGGGTCAATACAACGCATACACCCGCGAAGGCACCATCAACGCCAAGCTCATTGCGGTAGAAGCCCAAGGCAAGGCGATGGGTCTTACGGGCGACGCACTCTTGGGATATGTCTCCGATCACGGAAAGCAAGCTATTCCGGCCAGCTATCCCACAAGATACACGGACGCCTATGCCGCGCCCGGAGTAGACAAGACTGAAGTCCGGAAGCTTCTGGCCTATGTCTTGGACGGCCCTGGGCAGGTCAAGGATTTCGCGGAAGAAGTTGGCTTCGACGGCACCTACATGTCTACCACGACCTACAACAACGGTGAGCGGATCACGACCGTCTATGACGGATTTCTTGGCAATCACAGCGAAGCCAGGGAGACGCTGCAGACCGATGGGACTTACCGGCTTTGGGAGAGAGAGCGTCGTCAGCTCCTATAACAGCGACGGCAGCTTTGGCGACAGGACCACGACGGAATACTACGCAAGCGGCCAAATCTGCCGGATCACCGACACCGACGGCGCTGGCAACAACGACTACTCCACGAACACCACTACCTATGACGGTCTAGGCCGTTTGGACTGGACAGACGTGGCCTTGGATGATGGGGGCCGCAGGTGGTACGACTTCGATCAAGATGGCAGTCAGGGCTGGGAACGTGTCGAGTCGAAGTTCGATGCCTGGGGCCGCGAGGACTACGCCACCATGTTCACGGATGACGGGGGGCGCAACTGGTTCGACTACGACCAGAACAACGAGCGCGGCGACAGCATCTGGCAAAACCGGGTCGACGCCCAAGGCCGGGAAGATTGGCGCATTGAGACGATGGACGACGGTGCGCGCATTGGACCGACTTCGATCAAACCGGCGAGCGTGGCGACAGCATCTGGCAGAACCGCGTCGACGCTCAAGGCCGGGAGGACTGGCGCATCATCACCATGGACGACGGTGGACGCACGTGGATGGATTACGACCAAACCGGCGAACGTGGCGACAGCCTCTGGACCAACCACGTCGATGCGTGGGGACGAGAGGACTGGGCCAACATTTTCCTGGACGATGGCAGTCGCGACTGGTATGACTACGATCAGGATGGCAGTAAGGGTTGGAGCAAGGTCATTTCGAAATTTGATGCATGGGGCCGCGAGGACTTCGCGAACATGTACTTCGATGACGGTCAGCGCGACCAGTATGACTACGACCAGGACGGCAGTCAGGGCTGGAGCACGGTGATATCGAGATTCGACGCCTGGGGCCGCGAAGACTATGCAACCGTCTATGCGGACGGCGGCGGCCGCACTTGGTATGACTATGACCAAGCGAACCAGCGCGGCGATCGCATCTGGTCCAATCATGTTGATGCTTGGGGTCGCGAAGACTGGGCCAATATCACCATGGACGATGGCAGCCGCAATACGTACGACTATGACCAGGACGGCTCGCAGAGCTGGTCCCGAATCGAGTCGCGTTTTGGTGCCAATGGCCGAGCAGAGTTTGCGACCACGTTTTTTGATGACGGCTCACGAGTGGTCGTAGATCATGACTACTACAAGTTTGGAGAACATCAAGTTGTCCGCTATGACCAATCCGGGCGGGGGCATCTCGTCGGATCGATGATGGACGGTTATCCTGGGCTGGTCTTTAGGGCAAGTGGCGGAGTGACAGCTTTCGATGGAACCGTGCTTGCGGCTGCGCAAGCGCCCAGTAGTCCTGTTCCGTGGACTCCTCTCGATACAGGAGGCGCAATCTGCGGCACGATCACGACCCCCTGGGGCACGTATATCGACTGCTCGCGAGTTGGTCACTTGGGGCGCGCGGGCAAGACTAGGCGGGCTAGGCCAGGTAGGCCCGCTTGGGGATGTCCACCGCCCGGGTCACGGCCGGGCGCGCGAGAAAGGCCTGCAGCACGCGGGTGACGTTCGGAAGGTCCTGGATGCCGACCAGCTCGCCCGCCCCGTAGAAGCCGACCAGGTTGCGCACCCACGGGAAGGTGGCCATGTCGACGATCGTGTAGTCGTCGCCCATCATCCAGGCGCGGCCATCAAGCCGCTGCTGAAGCACATCGAGGAGGCGCCTGGCTTCCTTCACGTAGCGGTCGCGCGGGCGCTTGTCTTCGAACTCCCTGCCGGCGAACTTGTGGAAGAACCCCACCTGGCCGAACATGGGCCCGATGCCGCCCATCTGGAACATCAGCCACTGGATCGCCTCGTATCGCGCCGCCGGCTCGGTCGGCATGAACTGCCCTGACTTGTCGGCAAGGTACATCAGGATCGCGCCGGATTCGAACAGCGGCAGCGGCTTTCCGCCCGGGCCGTCGGGGTCGATGATGGCCGGGATCTTGCCGTAGGGATTGAGCGCCAGGAACTCGGGCGTTGACTGGTCATGCCTGTCGAAGCTGATCAGGTGCGGCTCGTAGGGCAGTCCCGTCTCCTCGAGCATGGTCGACACCTTCACGCCGTTGGGCGTGGGCAGCGAGTAGAGCTGGATGCGGTCAGGGAACTTCGGTGGGCGTTGCCGCGCGATGGGGAAGTTGGACAGATCAGTCATGAGGAGCTTCGAGGATCGGGAGGTCGGCCGGATTCTCGTGCGCTTTCAGAGAAAATCCGCCGGGGGGGCGTCCATACCCCTCTTTGTGACGTCCGCCCTAGCGCGCGATCGCTTGCTGGCCCATGATGGATGGCTTCAAGGAGTACGACATGGCCACAGTGCCCCCCAAATCCAGAGCAAAGGCCCGCCAGCATGTGCCCGCCGGACTCGTTCACCGCATCCGCGACAAGACTTCCGCCAAGCCGGTTCCTGATGCAGTGGGGGCCACCGCCACACGCAAGGACCGGCTGCGCGCCGCGCTGCCTGCCACGGTCGATCTGCTTAACAAGCGCCAGGCCGACAAGATCGAAAGCGGCCTCATCGACGACTACGTCGCCCTGCACTGGCTCGAGTGGAACGGCGGCAGCCTGCAGCTGACGATCACGGGCAGGAACATCTGTGCCCAGGTCGCTTCGACCTACGCCTGAGCAGCGCGATGATCGAGCCGCTCCTGCTGACTGCCGCCCAGGTGTCCACCTTCGCGGGTCAGCAGCTGCTGACCAATGCCAGCGGCTTCTATTTCGAGCGCGAAGGGCGCCTGTACCTCGTCACCAGCAGGCATGTGGTGTTCGACCAGGCGAGCGGGCATTTCCCCGACCGGATCGAGCTCGAGCTGCATGTCGATGCGAACAACCTGGCCGCCTCGACCGGCTTCTCGATCCCGCTGTACCGCAATAGCATGGGGGTTTGGCGCCAGGGCTCCGATGCCTCGGGCGACATCGATGTGGCGGTGATCGAACTCAATCGTGCGGCTCTGCCCGCGAGCATGGCCTACCAGGCCTTCACGCCGGAGCACCTGCCCGGCCCCGATGACGTGGAAGTCGGCGCCTCGCTGCTGGTGGTGGGATTCCCGCTGGGGTTTCACGATCGCCTGCACCATCTGCCGGTGGTGCGCCATGCCGTGATCGCCTCGTCGTACGGCTTGCGATTCCAGGGCGAAGGCTATTTCCTCACCGATGCGCGCACGCACCGGGGCACCAGCGGCGCACCGGTGGTCATGCGCCCTCCTGAAGGCGTGGCAGGCCAGGCAGCGCGCTTGCCTGGATGCTGCTCGGGGTTCATTCGTCGCGGCTCGACGTGGGCACGCGCGATTTCGGTGCAGACGAGGCCCTGGGGCTCAACTCCGCCTGGTACTCCGACATCCTGCTCACGCTGACGCAAGACGCCGCGGACTCAGGCCTGGACCGACCATCCTGAGCCGAGCTCGCCGTCCTCGAATTGCCAGTGCGTGCCGCAATCGGCGCAGACGTGGAGCGTGACGAGCATGAGAGGCTGCCCCATGCGCTTCAAATGACGAGTGGCGGTGTGCTCGAGTGCCGCATGCCCGAGGGCACGGCGGACGCGCTGCTCGATGCCGGAGCAGGGGGTGCACATCGACGGCCTTGCGGCCCGCCCTGCGCCCTCAAGCGATGTAGGCCTGGTCATAGGTTTCGATCAACTGGTGCAGGCTTTCCTTGGCAAGCGCCGAGGCCGTGGTGGTGCTCGTGGTGTAGGGGCTCGTCGAGCGAACCTCATCGACCAGGAGGCCGTCGAGGTAGACCGAGGCATGCCACTCGACCGCATCGTCCGATTCGGCCCAGCGGCCGCGGTAGGTAAAGAGCTTGTGTAGCGTCGGGTGCATGTGAGCACCAAGGAAGACTGTCATTGCTTTTCTCCAGGAGCTCAGGCCCAGTATGCGCCATGCAATGCGCCCGGCCGGTTCTCGGAGGTGAAATAAGTCCGCTCCTGGAGTGGTGTCTCAAGCTCCCTTGATGTCGCTCTCCGGTCGAACCTGCAGGTCGGCGGTCAGTTCGTCGAGCATCTGCTCGTCGAGCGTCTCGCGCTCCAGCAGCGCCCGCGCGCTGCGCTCGAGCACCTCGCGGTTGATGTGCAGCACCGCGGTGGCGCGCTCGAAGGCGCGCGTGATGATGCCGCGCACCGCCTCGTCGATGCGCTGCAGCGTCGCCTCGGAGATCTCCACGCCCCGCGCCGGCGCGGCCGGCACGTCGAGGAAGCGCGGGCGCTGCGCCTCCAGCGCGACATGGCCCAGCCACTCGTCCATGCCGTAGCGGGTCACCATGTCGCGCGCGATGTCGGTGGCGCGCGCCAGGTCGTCGGCCGCGCCGGTCGAGAAGTAGCCGAACACGAGCTGCTCCGCCGCGCGCCCGCCCAGCAGCACCGAGATCTTGTTCTGCAGCTCCTCGCGCGTCATCAGGTAGCGGTCCTCGGTGGGGCGCTGCATCGTGTAGCCGAGCGCTCCGATGCCGCGCGGAATGATGGACACCTTGTGCACCACGTCCGCGCCGGATAGCGCCCGCGTCAGCAGGGCGTGCCCCATCTCGTGGAAGGCGACCGTCTCGCGCTCCTTCGGGTTGAGCACGCGGTTGCGCTTCTCGAGCCCGGCCACGATGCGCTCGAAGGCAAGGGTGAAGTCGGCCTGGGTGATGGCATCGCCCTTGCGACGCGTGGCCGCCAGGGCCGCCTCGTTCACCAGGTTGGCGAGGTCCGCGCCGCTGAAGCCGGCGGTCAGGGCCGCCACCTGCTCCAGGTCGACATCGGGCGCGAGCTTGGCCTTGCGCGCGTGCACGCGCAGGATCTCGATGCGCCCCAGGCGGTCGGGCCGGTCCACCAGCACCTGGCGGTCGAAGCGCCCCGCGCGCAGCAGGGCCGGATCGAGGACTTCCGGTCGGTTGGTCGCGGCGATGATCACCAGCCCGCTGGAGGGGTCGAAGCCATCCATCTCGACCAGCAGCTGGTTGAGGGTCTGCTCCTTCTCGTCGTGCCCACCGCCCGGGAAGGCGCCGCGTGCACGCCCCATCGCGTCGAGCTCGTCGATGAAGATGATGGCCGGCGCCTTCTGGCGCGCCTGCTCGAACAGGTCACGCACCCGCGCCGCGCCGACACCGACGAACATCTCGACGAATTCCGAGCCGCTGATCGAGAAGAAGGGCACACCCGCCTCGCCGGCCACCGCGCGCGCGAGCAGCGTCTTGCCGGTGCCGGGAGGGCCGACCAGCAGCACGCCCTTTGGCATGCGGGCGCCGAGGCGGCCGTACTCCTGCGGGTTCTTCAGGAAATCGACCACTTCGCGCAGCTCGTCCTTGGATTCGTCGACGCCGGCGACGTCGTCGAACTTCACGCCGGTGTCCGTCTCGACATAGACCTTGGCGCGGCTCTTGCCGATGGAGAGGAAGCCGCCGCCCATGCCCTGCTTCTCGGCGAAGCGCCGGAACAGGAAGAACCACACCGCGAAGAAGATCACCGCCGGCAGGACCCACGACAGCAGCGTGCCGAGGATGTTGCTCTCCACCACGCGACGGTAGGGCACGCCGTACTTCTCCAGCCGCGCGGCCACGTCGGGCTCCACGCGGGTGGCGGCGATCGCGGTCTTGCGGCCCTCGGGTGTCTTGAGCTGGCCGATCATGGCTCTGGTCGGACACCACGACCTCGGAGACCTTGCCGTCGGCCAGGTAGCGCTCGAACTCGCTGTAGGGGACGACCTCGGTGCGCTGCGTGGTCTGCCACCACGACTGCACCGCCAGCAGCGCGAGCACCGCCACCAGCCAGTAGCCGACGTTCCAGGTTCGCTGCTTGTCCATCGCCATGGCTTGCTCCTCCCGCGAAGGCTCAGGTCTTGTCGAGATGATGGCGCTCGTGCCATTGCGCCAGCGACATGTCGGGGTATTCGTCGAAGCGCTGGTCCTTGGGACCGACATGCGGCTCGACCCAGGAGGGCTTGGAGCCGAGCATGATGTGGACCCGATCCGGCGGCACCGGCAGCGGCGTGTCGATGGCCGAGGCATGGGGATGGATCAGGTCGGGCCAGCTCGGGTCGTACACCCACAAGGCGCTGCCGCAGCGCTTGCAGAAGTTGCGCTCGGCGGTGCTTTCGCGTCCGTCAGCCAGGCGGGCGCGGTAGACCGAGAGGTTCTCCTTGCCCTCGACCTGCAGCGTCGGATTGCTCGCGCCGAGGTTGATCGCGAAGCCGCCCGCGCCAGCCGTCTTGCGGCAGATGGAGCAGTAGCAAAGCATGAAGGGGTAGGGCTCGTCGGCTTCCATCGAGAAACGCACGGCCTGGCAATGGCATGAACCTTGGAGTTTCATCGCTGCCTCGCTTTCAAGAGTGGCGGGAAGGGACACGGCCGGTGGCCTCGCGGGCATCGGCAGGTCCGGGTGTGGACTGGATCACGCTTACCAGACTGGTTGGCAACACATCCACAAGATTCCTCAATGATGGGGCGACTGCCGAGCGCGCTCTGCCACTAAAGCATGCCCGCACCTGATGTTGCCTCAAGCACACGGAGTGGGCATCAACCATCAACCAGTGTCTTTGGGAAGTACCGCCATGAATTCCACCCAGAAGTCCACCCGCCCGCGTGCCGCTGCTGCTGCGATCGCCTTGCTCTCGATCGCAGCAGCCTCAGCCAGCCTGCCTGCCCATGCAAACGCGGGCAAGACCCCCTATCAAATCAAGGGCCAGGCCAGCGGGCTTTGTCTCGAGCTCGTTAACCGAGACGCTGCCCGTCCTGTTTATCACCTGCAACCCTGCAATGCTGGAACTGCATCCCAGAAGTTCTACCTGCTGGAGCAGGCCGAAGACCAAGAAATAATTCCGCAGACGATGAACGTAGGCTCCAGCGCGCGAATCGTGGACGCCCAGGCCTACGACGTCGACGTGAACAGAATTGGGAATGGCATTGGCTGTGGGCCGACAGATCATGGGGTAGCCAGGCTTTTTTGATGAGGTATCGGCTCTCAAGGCACATGGAACCTCTGGCGCGCCGAGCCCTATACGAAGTACACGAAGAACCAGGTGTTGATCAAGAACGGTGTCATCAACAACTGGTGTCTTTCAACGGCGTACCATCAAACCACTCCAGGAACCCAGGTCGTCATAGGTGAGTGCAACACTCCCTTGGACGTCTGGGAACTGGTCACGACGACGTTCCCCTTGGAGACGGTTCGACCCTGACCACGCTCGCTCGCCCTCGCCTCGCGTGGATCAGGCGTAGCGCTCGAGCGTCAGGCCCTCGGTGTCGATCGCCGGGGGCTTGCCCGAGATCCAGTCGGTCAGCAGGCGGGCGCTGCCGGCGGCCATGGTCCACCCCAGCGTGCCGTGGCCGCAGGAGAGCCACAGTTTCGGATAGCGCGTCGGGCCGATGACCGGCGTACCGTCGGGCGTCATCGGGCGCAGGCCGGTCCAGAAGCTGGCGCGCGACACATCGCCGCCGTGCGGGAACAGGTCGGTCACCACATGCTCGAGCGTGAGCCGGCGCGGATCGCGCAGCTTGAGGTTGTAGCCGACCAGCTCGGCCGTGCCGCCGACGCGGATGCGATCACCCAGCCGCGTCACCGCCACCTTGTGGGTCTCGTCCATCACCGTGGATTCGGGCGCGCCGCTGCTGTCGGTGATCGGCACGGTGATCGAATAGCCCTTGACCGGGTAGATCGGCACATCGATATCAAGCGGGCGCAGCAGCAGCGGCGAATAGCTGCCCAGCGCGAGCACGTAGCGGTCGGCGCTCACTGATCCTGCATCGGTCTCGACCGACTCGATGTCGCCGTTGGCCCGGCGCAAGCCCCGTATCTCCGTCTCGAAGCGAAACTCCACGCCCTGCGCCTGCGCGAGCTTGTGCATCTCGTTGGTGAACTTGAAGCAGTCTCCGGTCTCGTCGCCAGGCAGCCGCAGGCCGCCGACGAACTTGCCGCGCACCCGCGCGAGCGCCGGCTCGTGCACCACGCAGCCTGCTTCATCCAGCACCTCCCAGGGCACGCCGAAGCGCTTGAGCACCTCGATGTCGGCTCCGGTGGAGTCGAGCTGCTTCTGCGTGCGAAAGAGCTGCAGCGTGCCGCGCATGCGCTGGTCGTACTGGATGCCGGTTTCCTCGCGCAGCTCTTGCAGGCAGTCGCGGCTGTATTCGGACAGGCGCACCATGCGGCTCTTGTTGCGCTCGTAGGCCCGGGGCGTGCATTGCGTGAGCATGTGCAGGCCCCAGCGGATCATCGCGGGATCGGGCTTGGGCCAGATCACCAGCGGCCGATGCTGCATGAAGAGCCACTTCACCGCCTTGAGCACCAGCCCGGGCGCGGCCCAGGGCGCGGAGTAGCCGGGCGAGACCTCGCCGGCATTGCCATAGCTGGTTTCGAGCGCGGGGCCGGGCTGTCGGTCGAGCACCGTCACTTGATGGCCCGACTTGGCCAGCATGTACGCGGTGGTGGTGCCGATGACGCCGCTGCCGAGGATGGCTATCTTCATGGGACCTCGCCGGAGTTTGCCCAAGAATAAAGCAGACTTGCGACGCATGCGCGCTTGCATGGTGGGGGTAGGCAGGCCTCTTCGCCCCGCACGGTTCGGGGCCTTCATGGCTTGCAACTTACAGTAATACCTGCACAATGTTTACCGTTATTCTCAATGCAAGCGAAGGGGTTGCCCATGACCACTGAAACCATCGACCACAACACGCTGGCCCGCCTGGTCGAAGCCAGGGCAGTGCCGGCACGCATGTCATTGGGCAGCCCGCGGGCTGGGGCATCGTCGTGCGCTACGGCAAGACGGAGCGCCCCTTGGCCGCCAGCCGCAGTCACCAGGTGCGTGTCTTCAAGAAGCTCGAAACCTTGGTGGGCTACTTGCAGGAGATTGGCATCAACCAATTCGACGTGGACGCCGCGAACTACGATCCGGCCACAGTCAAGACGGTGAAGCGCCCCGACCGCGCCGTAGCGCTCAAACGTGCCCACGAGGCCGCCGCGCATGACGAATGGGTCATGGCCAAGGTGCGGGCTTCGCTTGACGATCCGCGGCCCGGCATTCCACACGAGCGGTGATGCGCGAGGCTCAAGCGCTGATCAACAAGAAGCGCAAGCAGCATGCCGGCAAAGCCTCGTCTTGAATGGAAGCCACAGGCCAGCGCCGACCTCATGTCGATCATCGCGGAGATCGCAGACGACAACATCGACGCCGCCCAGCAACTCAAGGACGAGATCGAGGCCAAGGCCGCGGCGCTGCCCGATAACCCGAGGCTCTACAAGGCCTCGCCGCGCGTCAGAGGGCTGCGCGAGATGGTGGTGCGCAGCAATTTCATCGTGTTCTATCGGAGACGCCGCAGATCATCGAGATCGTGAACGTGATTCACGCGCGCCGGGAATGGCCGCCCGTCAAATGACGGGGTTACACAATTTCGCGGGGCTGATCGAGCGCTCGGAAGACGGTTCCGTCTCGGTGCCTTTCGAGGCAGTCGAGATCCGCTTTCCGCTGGCACGGGTCGCCTGAACTGGCGAGGACACGTCAAAACACGCCCAGCACCAGCCCCGTCGCCAGCGCCGACCCGAGTTCGCTGCAGCGCTGCAAGTCCTCTGCCCCGATCACCTTCTGCCGCAGGATGTCCTCCGGCGTCTGCGCGTGCGTGCAGACGATGATGGCCGGCGCCACCGATTTCAACCGCCAGCCGGTGGCGATGCGCTCGACCTGGCGCACCGCGTTCTGGCCATCGCTGCCGGCGCAGATCAGCGTGGCATAGGGTCGCCCGTTGAGGCGGTCCAGCGCGGCGTAGTAGGTGCGATCGAAGAAATCCTTCATCATCCCCGACATCGAGGCCAGGTTCTCGGGCGTCGCGAACAGGTAGCCGTCGGCTTCGAGCACGTCGGCGGGGCCTGCCTCCGGCGCCCGCAGCAGCTTCACGCGCAAGTCGGCTTCGGTGGCGGCTCCGTCGGCGGCGGCCTGGGCCATCTGCGCCGTGCCGCCGGTCATCGTGTGGTAGACGATCAGCAGGGTCTTCATGTCCCTGCAGCATAGCCCCGGCCGGTTGCCGATTGATTCCTGTCACACACTGGTCATGTACAGGCAGCTTGCGCACAATCGGGGGGCGCCGGACGCACCAGCTTGCGCCACCCGGCAGAACAGGGAGGGACTCATGACGACGACCGCCACCAACGCAACGGAAGCCAGCCCCACTACCCGATGGACCTGCCGCTCAAGTCCCTGCTGGGGCGCTGGTCGCACGGCATCTCCCCCTCGTCGGTGTCGGCGTCCATCGAAGACTGGTTCACCCATCTCGGCACCTCGCCCGGCAAGCAGATGGAGCTTTTGCAGAGCGCGCTGCGCAAGCAGATGGAGTGGTGGCTGTATGTGCAGCGATCCCTCGCCGGCCCGACACCGCCGCAGAGCAACTCGACCAAGGACAAGCGCTTCGGCCCGCCCCAATGGTCCTTGCCGCCCTTCAACTGGAGCGCCCAGGGCTTCCTGCTGCTGCAGGAATGGATGACCGAGGCGGCAATGGGCGTGCGAGGCGTCTCCGACCACCACGAGCATGTCACCGAATTCATGCTGCGCCAGTGGCTCGACGTGTGGTCGCCGTCGAACTTCCTGCTCAGCAACCCGCAGGTCCAGGAAGAGATCCGCACGACCGGCGGGATGAACCTGGTGCAGGGCCTAGCCAACTGGTGGCGCGACGCGGTGGCCGTGGCCGTGGGTGGCACCCCCAAGGGCATCGAGGCCTTCGCTCCCGGCGTGTCGGTGGCCGTCACCCCCGGCCAGGTGGTGTACCGCAACCGCCTGATCGAGCTGATCCAGTACGAGCCGGCCACGAAGTCGGTGTTCCCGGAGCCGGTGCTGATCGTGCCCTCGTGGATCATGAAGTACTACATCCTCGACATGTCGCCCGAGAACTCGATGGTGAAGTACCTGGTCGAGCAGGGCCACACGGTGTTCATGATCTCGTGGAACAACCCCGGCTCGGCCGACCGCGACCTGGGCATGGACGACTACATCGACCTGGGCGTGCTCTCGGCGCTGCGCGTGGTGT
>CAWFRK010000032.1:0-133587 GCA_963818175.1 uncultured beta proteobacterium
CGACGATCTCGTCCGCCGGGAGCACTTCGTCTACCTCGACCACCTGGGTTCTCCGAAGGTCTGCAGTGGGTCCTTGGCATCGGCCTCGTCGCTGGCACTCTTGCGCAATCAGGAGGCTTCTTCATCCACCTCGGCAAGGGTGCGCCTGACAGCTCGACCCTCGGTACCATCCTCACCCGCACAGGTGCCGGTGGTGATCGCAGCAGCACTGGTCGCGCTCGCCATCGGCTTACTCTGAATGGCTGAACCCTTCAGCCGTTTCGACGGCTACCCGTATGAGCCGACGGCGGGCGTCTGATTGGTCCGCCCGGTGGCCGTCAGTATTGCTCCTGGACCTCTGCCCAGCGGAAGCAGTCCGCTACGTGTGAAATCACCATGCCGGTGGCTTTCGATGAAGACCTGCAGAACACCTAACTAACAGACTCTGGAGAAGGTTAGACGCGGTGATAGCGTCCCGTGTCCGGCGCGGCGTCGTACACATCTTCGCGCAGCGTGGCCCTGACGAACCAGTCTGTGTCCGCAGTCAGCCGTCGCGGAGCCGAGTTTTCCGTGTAAGAGCGGTCGCCCTCAGGGGACTCCTCGACATCTGAGACTGACAGAACCGCATGGTCGGATAGCCGAACGAGCCTGCACCCAAGAAAGTGAAAGGTTCCCTCTACGCCCGAGTATCGGAAGGCGTATACGAAGTCGGGCGCGGAACTCCCGAACGCATCCAGGAGAAACCTCGTAAAACGGGCTTTCGCGCGGGAGTGACGCGGACTCGCTCGTAGAACAGGACCTCAAGCGCACACATAGGGTATTGGGTCCCGAAATCCCGGCAGTCGAGCATGACTATCGCAAGGTCCAGTCGAATCTTGACGTCGTCTGGATCGTCGTGAGTGAGTGCACCGGCAGGTGGATCGTCGTGAGTGAGTGCACCGGCAGGGGGCGCGGCCAGTCCACGGTCAGCGCGACCACGACGACCGCGAGGCCCTTCTTCATGTGGAACCAAACCCGGCGCGGATCACGTTCGGGACGGATGCTAGACCTCATCGCATCGGGCCGTAAAGCCTCGCTCCTGGTACGTGGAATGAACGCTGCACCTCCTCCGCCCGAAGATTCAACTGGGGGCTATCGTTGAGAGCCGGAACTACCGGAAGGAGGCTCCATGAGCGGCTATGGAGTTCCAGGGATTCCAGGACGGTCTGCCGGGAAAGATGCGAGCAGCGCTCGGCTCGACGAGCAGAAGCTCGAAGAGGCCGCACACCATCACGAGCTAGAGGAAGAGACGAAGCCGGAGAAGAAGCGAGGCTTCTTGTCGAGGCTCTTCAAGCGCGGCTTCTCTCGCTGATCTACCCATCTCCTGGTCCCGGCTAGCGTCGCGCAGCAGTAGGACCACAATTCCCTTCGGCGCGTCCAGGTACATTCACCAACCCTCGTGTGTAGGGCGACGCGCTCTTCCGTGAGTAGGCTCAGAGGGTGTCTGACGATGCCGTCACGCTGCGAGAGATGACTCCCACAACGAGGCCGCCGTTCGCGCCCTCAGGATCACCCACGATCAAGAGCTGTTCGTTGACTCTGTTCCGAAGTCCCTCGAGGAGGCGGAACATGCTGATGCATCCCGGGTCCGTGCTCATCTATGCCGGTGAGCTGACCGGTTGGTTTGTGATGCTGTCCTACAACGTACCGCCGGGGAATCCCGAGGCTCCCTGGCGCTACTTCTTGTGGCGGCTTCTCATCGACGCCGAGTACCAGCGTCGCGGATACGGGTGTGCCGCGATGGCGCTCGTGATCGACGTAGTTCGGAACAGCCCGGGCGCGACGGACTTCTTCACGTCGGTCCACCCAGGCGACGGCGGGCCTGCGCCTCTTCTATCAATCCCTGGGGTTCGAATCGACCGGAGAGTGGTTCGACGGCGAGGAGGTCTACCGACTCTCGCTCCACCCGGATACATAGCCGGACACGCGCCCACCCAAGGTTTTTCGAACACCTAGTCGATAGACCTTCTCTGGAGAGAGCGTTGTACATCTCACGCGTGTCCGACGCGGAAGAGCGGGCCAATAAGGAACGGCGGAACCGTAAACGCTTCCGCCTGGCGGGTCGATCGAGAGGCGCCCCTGGCGGTAAGGCACGTGTCGCTTGGCGCACCGATCACTCGTTGCACCTGTCGGTGATCCGCGCATAGGCTCCGCCGATGGCCACTTGTCCTTCCTGCGGATCCGAGACGAGGGCAACTTCAAGTTCTGCATGGAGTGCGCCGCGCCGCTCGGCGCCCCCGTCCGCCCGTCGCGGAGGAACGCAAGGTCGTCACCGCGCTGTTCTGCGACCTCGTCGGGTTCACCGCGACCTCGGAGTCGGCCGATCCCGAGGACGTCGACCAGATGCTCGCCGCCTACTGCGCGATGGCGCGCGCACCAGATCGAGTCTCACGGAGGGGTGGTCGAGAAGTTCATCGGGGACGCCGTCGTCGGGGTCTTCGGGGTGCCCGCCGCACACGAGGACGACCCCGAGCGGGCGGTCCGCGCGGGACTCCGGATCGCCGAGGACGCCGAGGACCTCGAGGCCGTCGGCGGCGCGCCGCTCCGGCTTCGCGTCGGGATCAACACAGGGGAGGCGCTCGTGCGCCTCGGGATCGACCGCCGGGCTCGGGGGAGCGGATGCTCGCCGGGGACGCGATCAACACCGCCTCGCGCATCCAGTCGGTCGCTCCCGAGATGGGCGTCGCGGTCGGGCTCGGCACCTACGAGGCGACCGCCGCGGTCTTCGACTACGAGGAGCTGGAGCCCGCGACGCTGAAGGGCAAGTCCGAGCCGGTGCGGGTGTTCCACGCGAAGAACCCGCTCGCCCGGTTCGGTACCGACCTCACCCGCACGCACGACACGCCGTTCATCGGTCGCGAGATCGACCTCGCGCTGCTGAAGGGCATCTTCGACAAGACGGTCGCGGCGGACTCGCCCCAGCTCGTCACCGTGGTGGGGGAGCCCGGCCTCGGCAAGAGCCGGATCGTCGCCGAGCTCGGCGCCTACATCGACGCGAAGCCCGATCTGATCACCTGGCGCCAGGGACGATGCCTGCCCTACGGGGAGGGCATCACGTTCTGGGCGCTCGGGGAGATCCTGAAGGCCCACGCCGGGATCCTGGAGTCCGATCCCCCCGACGTCGCCACCACCAAGCTCGAGGCGGTGCTCCCCGAAGGGGAGGAGCGACCCTGGTTCCGCCAGCGCCTGCTGCCGCTGCTCGGGATCGAGGCGACCTCCACCGCCGAACGCGAGGAGCTGTTCACGGCGTGGCGGCGGTTCTTGGAGCACATCGCCGAGCAGGACCCGACCGTGCTCGTGTTCGAGGACCTGCACTGGGCCGACGACGCGATGCTCGCGTTCCTCGAGCACCTCGCGGATCGTGCCGAGGCGGTGCCGCTGCTCGTGGTCGGCACCGCTCGACCCGAGCTGTTCGAACGTCATCCCGACTACGCGGCGGGTCTGCGCAACGCGACGCCGATCAACCTCGTGCCGCTCTCGGAGGAGGAGACCGCACGTCTGGTCTCCGCCTGCTCGAGACCACCGTGATCCCCGCCGAACTCCAGCAGCCGATCCTGGATCGTGCCGGTGGAAATCCCCTCTACGCCGAGGAGTTCGTGCGGCTCTTGAAGGACAAGGACCTGCTCGTCAAGAAGGGCGCGAGCTGGGAGCTTCGAGAAGGGGCCGAGGTCCCGTTCCCCGACTCGGTGCAGGCCCTGATCGCCGCGCGCCTGGACACGCTGTCGGCAGACACGAAGTCGATGCTCGCCGACGCCGCCGTCGATCGGGAAGGTCTTCTGGGCCGGCGCGATCGCGCAGATGGGCGAGCGCGACCTCACCGCGGTCGCCGACACGCTCCGGGAACTCTCGCGCAAGGAGCTCGTGCGTCCTGCCCGCCGCTCCTCGATCGAGGGCGAGGCCGAGTACGCGTTCTGGCACGTCCTGGCACGCGACGTCGCCTACGGGCAGCTGCCCGAGAGCCTCGCGAGCCTCCCGTCACGTCGCCGCGGCGCGCTGGATCGAGTCCAAGGCCCCCGAACGGGTCGAGGACCTCGCCGACGTCCTCGCCTACCACTACGCGACGGCCCTGGAGCTCGCGCGGGCCGCCGGGCAGACCGAGCAGGCCGCCGAGCTCGAGGCACCGGCGCTGCGGTTCCTCACCCTGGCCGGGGAGCGTGCGCTCGGGCTCGACACCGCCGCGGCGCTCGCGAACCTCGAGCGGGCGCTCGCGCTCGCCCCGCCGGGGCATCCCGAGCGTCCCGAGGCGCTCGCCCGCTTCGGTGAGGCCGCTCAGCAGGCCGGACGATTCGCCGAGGCGGCCGCGGCGCTGGAGGAGGCGATCGCGTCGTTCCGCGCGGCCGGGCGACCTCGCCGCCGCCGCCCGCGCGATGGCGCACGCTCGGCCGCGTGCTTCGACGACTCGGGCGATCCACGGCAGTGGACGCTCCCTGCGGAGGCGCTCGAGCTGCTGGAGCCGCTCGGGCCCGTCCCCGAGCTCGTCGGCGCGCTCACCGAGGTGGCGGCCGAACGAAGCCCTCCTGGGCAGGTCCGAGGACGCGCTTCGCGTCGCCGAGCGGGCGCTCGTGCTCGCCGAAGAGCTCGGTCTGCCCCGGCCCGCCCGCGCCCTGGGCTACCGAGGCATGGCCCGCACCAACCTCGGGGACACCGGCGGTCTGGAGGATTTCCGCGAGGCGATCGTGCTCGCGACCGAGGCCGGGCAGGGGCGCGAGGTGGCCCTGCTCCACAACAACCTGGGGTGCGCTGCTCTCGGCGTTCGAAGGCCCGGCGGCATGCCTGGAGGTAGTTCAGCGAAGGGATCGCCTTCGCGCGGTGCCCGGGGGCTCACCGAGATGCTCGACGGCATCGACAGCAGGCTCGGTCGACGTGCTCGTCGATACCGGCGAGCTCGACGAGGCGCTCGCGATCGCCGCGGGCATCGATCGACGCCTCGAGGCGAGCGGGGACGTCTTCGACCTCGCGGCGGTCCGCGCCGCGCAGGACACGGGTCCTCGCCTTGCGAGGCCAGGCTGCGCAGGTGGTCGACGATGCTCGACTGGCTCGAGTGCCGCCGTCGCGAGGGAACCGCGGATCCCGCAGGTCGTCGTCGGCCTCGGTGCATCCGCCATGGCGCGCGCCGCGCTCGGGTCAGGACGAGGCCGCGGCCCGATTGCTCCCCGAACTCGAGGCGTTCCCCGGGATCCGCGAGAACCGCGAACTACTCCGTGCTAGCTCCCGGCGATCGTGCGCACGGCCCTGGCGGATCGGAGAGCCCGCGCTCGCCGAGCGGCTCGTGGGCGGCTTCGAGCCCCGCTACCCCTACGCCGAGCACGCGCTCGTCGCAGCGAACGCCGCCCTCACCGAGGCTCGCGGGGACCTGCAGGCTGCCGCCGATGGCTACGCCGATGCCGCCGATCGGTGGGAGCGGTTCGGGGTCGTCCCCGAGCAGGCGTTCGCGCTCCTCGGCCAGGGCCGGTGCCTGCTCGGACTCTCCCGACCGACCGAGGCCGCACCCGTCCTGCAGCACGCCCGCGAGATCTTCGAGCGGCTCCAGGCGGCTCCCGCGCTCGCCGAGACTGACGCGCTCCTTGCGCACGCGACCGCGCTCATTTCCTAGTCTTGGACTTGCTGCAACACCGACCCCCTAATTGGTAGACCTTCTCTGGGGAGAGGGTTGCCTTGGTGCCTGATCCAGGACTCGTTCCGCCTGTCGAACTACTCGACGTGATCACGACCGCGAGGAAGCTCGAGGCGAGGGACGTTAGACGCTGTGCTAGTGGACAAGCCGCGATCGTCCTCCCGGGGCGCGGACGCGAGGTCGCTGGATCGAGACCTAGCGGGGTCTGCGCCGAGAGGCTGTTTTTCCGCTAATCGCCGCACGAAACGCCACGGCGAGCAAGACGAACGATGCGGCGCCGGCAACCGCCAACGTCGTGCCGATGACGCTGTGCCGCGGCGTCGCGCCTCCCACCGAGCCGAACATGGCAGGACCGAGTGCACGCGTGCTGTTCGACCCTCGAACGGCGGACACGATGACGAACTCGCCAGCGAACCGGCGAACACGACTGCGGCTGCCGCGAGGATCGCGGGCCGAGCTGCGGAAGCATTACCCTGCCGAGCACGTCACCCGGGGTGCGCCCAGGTCAGCCGCGATCTCCTCCTGTTCCCGGGCGATGAGCACAAGCGAGCCAACACGACGAGGGTGGCGAGGGGAAGGAATAGCGTCACCAGTCCGATGAGCTGAGCCCGGGTGCCGAACCAGACCGAACTCCCCGAACGGGATCCATCGCAACGGGAAGGCGAGCAGCAGCCACATCGCTGCGCCCAGGACGATCGGCGGAAGCACAGAGCGAACAACATCAAGGATAGCCCGACGTTCCTCACCCTGATCGCCACCCGCGACACCCCAGCGCGAACATCGGACCCCAGCGGGACGGCGATCACGTCGTGAGGCCGCGAGCACCAAGCTATGCGCGAACCCGCCGCGCCCCGGGTCGTAGACGATCGATTCGGCGCGGAAGGGTCGCCGACCCACCACCGAAGGCTGGGGCCTTCCCAAGTGGGTGACGGTGCTGCCGGCGTTGAACGAGTAGATGATCACGAGCGCGAAAGGGGAGCAGCGACCAGATCAAGTAGGCGACGGGTGATCCCTCTGAGCCACGGCGCAGGGTTGGGTCCCACCCCCTCCCGACTGTCATGCGCCCAAGAGTTCACCCCATAGCCCCGAGTATGCAAGCCGTGCCAGGCCTGGTCACACTGGGACGAGGTGGGATGGTCCCAAAGACGCTCGGCGTAGTGGTGCTCTTGATCGTCCTCACGCGCGTGCAACAGCGGGGCGTCGTCGGACCAACCGAGTGCTTCGCCCTCCCCCTCCGAGTGCCTCGACGTTCGGTCGGGTAGATGTCGGCGGCTATGAGCTGGCATGGATGTGCGAAGGCGAGGGTTCCCCGACGATCATCGCTGAGGCCGGATACAACTCCGCAGGAACGAGCACCTACTTCGACTCGTTGGGGCCAATGTCGGACATCAGCCGCATCTGCACGTACGACCGTGCGGGCACCGGGACGGAGCGATCATCGCCCGGCGGGTCCGCACGTCACGAGCCTCTCGCAGGCTCAGGAGCTGCACGCCCTACTAGAAGGTGCTGCCATCGACCCTCCTTACGTGCTCGTCGCTGATTCGTACGGCGGTTTCGTCGCTCGGCTCTTCGCCGCCACGTACGCGCAGGAGACCGCCGGACTGGTCCTGATCGACTCCTCGCATGAGGACGAGATCGAGCCATACCGCCGCTACTACGGAAACTCTCCCGAAGGCGACTGGGTGGATGGAGGCGATCTCATCGATATCGACGCCACCCGACGAGCTTTGCGTGAGACGGCACGCGACTACGGCGCCATGCCTCTCGCGATCGTCAAGGCCGGTCGCTACGAGGACGTACTCACCACCGCGCTGTGGATCGAACGCAAGCTGATCTCGCAACACTCTCGTCGAACTCT
The DNA here is from genome assembly GCA_963818175.1 of uncultured beta proteobacterium. GTDB lineage: Bacteria > Pseudomonadota > Gammaproteobacteria > Burkholderiales > Burkholderiaceae_C > Caldimonas. The sequence goes on from CAWFRK010000032.1 coordinate 7,491, forward strand.
GTCCTCGTGCAGGCGCAAGGGGGACACTTCGTGATGAACGATGATCCGAAGCTGTTGCTCACTGCGATCCGCGCCGTGGTGTCCAGCGCTCGAACCGGCGACTCGATGCCGGCTTGTCCGGAGCTAGTGGCTGGCACCGACGGGGGTTGTCCGTAGAAGCGGTATGCGTGGTGGCGCTCGTGAAACGATGGTTTCAGGGGACGCGCTATACAAGAACGAACACCTATTCGGCAGACATTCTCCGGCGAGAACGTCGCCATGGTGCTGGCGCCGATCCTGGCGCTCGCGGCGCTGATGGGCTTGACGCGGTGGCCGCGGTTCCTGCTGTGCGTCGGGGTGGTGGTCTTCTTCGTCGTCCTCACGGGCGGCGAACCGTCGGTGATGCGCGCCGGGGTCATGGCGACGATCGCGTTGATCGGCACGCTGATGGGGCGACCGCGCGACACGGCATCGGTCCTGGCCTCGGCCGTCCTGGGTCTGATCGTCCTGGATCCGGGCCTCATCTGGGAGATCGGCTTCCAGCTGTCGGTGGTGGCCACCGCCGGCATGGTCGCGCTCGCCACGCCTATCGCGGAGCGTGTGCGGTTCCTCCCGCGCCCGGTCGCGCTCGCCGCCGCCGCGACGCTCGCCGCCCAGATCGGAGTCACACCGATCCTGCTGTTCCATTTCCATGCGGTGCCCGGCGTCACAGTGCCGGCCAACCTGCTCGCGTTCCCGGCGGTCTCACCGGCCCTCCTCTTGGGGATCGCGGCGGCGGGACTCGGGCTGGTGTGGCTGCCGGCCGGCAGGTTGGTCGCGTTCGTCGCCGTCATCCCGATGCGCTACCTGGAGCAGGTCGCCGATCGCCTGGCGAAGGCGCCGATCGCGTCGGTGACGTCGTGGGCGGGCCTGCCCGTACTCATCGGCGGATCCGCGATGGTGATCGGGACCGCGTGGTGGCTGCGCAGCGGTCGCCGGCTTCCCCGGCCGGCGCTGTTGGCGCTGGTGATCGCGATGCCGGTGGTGGTCTGGTCAACGGCGCTCGGAACGGGGCCGCCCTCCGGCCTGATGGTCCGCTTCTTCGACGTCGGCCAGGGCGATGCCGCATTGATCAGCACACCGGAGGGTGCGAACGTGCTGATCGACGGCGGGCCGGACGAGGAGGAGGTCGCGACCGAGCTCGCGGCCGTTGGCGTGAAGCGGCTGGATGTGGTCGTGGCGAGCCATCCGCACGCCGATCACATCATCGGGCTGCCAGCGGTGCTGGCACGGATCCCGGTCGGCATGGTCCTGCAGCCCGGCTGTGACGACTCGTCCCAGATCCAGATCGACCTGGACGTGACGATCGCCGATGAGCACGTCCCGGTCCGGAACCCGCGCGCGGGCGACGTGTTCACCGTTGGCTCGCTGCGCCTGCAGGTCCTGTCGCCAGACCGCTGTTGGAGCGGGACGGAGTCCGACACGAACAACGATGCCATCGTCCTGCTGGCCACGTACCGAGGCGACACCGTGTTGCTCGCGACCGAACCGGAAGAGCCGGCGCAGGAGTGGCTCCTGGAGTCGGGTGTGCCGCTTCGTGCCGACGTCCTGAAGGTTCCGCATCACGGCGCGGGGACGTGGCTGCCCGAGTTCTTCCAGGCCGTGGACGCGAGCGTCGCGGTCGTCTAGCGTCGGCGAGAACGACTACGGCCATCCGGTCCCGGCGACGATCGAAGCGCTCGAGGGCGACGGGTGCCACGGTCTGGCGGACCGACCAGCATGGGACGGTCACGGTGACGTTCGAGACGGCGGCCCGGTCGTGACGGGCGAACGCTGACGGCGCTCCGGCGCCGGTCGGCGGCCCCGGGTAGCATCCGGGAGTGAGCGCAGCCAAGACCACGTCCGTGACGCTGCTGTGGGGAGAGGACGCGTTCCTGCTCCGCGAGGCGGCGATGGCGCTGCTCGGCGACCTGCGCGCCCACGGAGGTCGATGCGGGCGACTGGCAGGGCGGGGAGCTGCAGGACCTGGCCACGCCGTCGCTCTTCGGCGAGCCGCGGGCGCTGCTGTGGCGGACTGCAGAGCGCTGCCCGAAGGAGGCCTCGTCGAGCTGGCGGCGTACCTCGCGTCGCCCGACCCGGAGGCGCCGCTGGTGATCTGCGTGCAGGTCGGCCGACCGCGGGAAGGCCCCGGCCGCGCTCGATAAGCTGGTGGAACCGCGTCGGCGAGGTCGCGCCAGGTGAAGATCGCGCGGCAAGGACCTGGAGCCATGGCTGCTGCAGCCGCGCGAAGCAGCGACGGCGCTGGACATCACGGCGCCCGGCGGCGCGCGCGCTCGTCGAGATCGTCGGGGAGGAGCCGGTCAGCTCGACGCCGCGGTCCGGCAGCTGGGCTCGGCGTTCACCGGCGAGCGCGTCGACGCCGCTCATCGTCGCGCAGCAGTTCCGCGGCCTGGGCGAGCAGAAGATATGGGACCTGTGCGACCGCGCGTTCGGCAAGGACCTTCCCGGTGCGATCCGCTCGTCGGCGCTCGATCGAGGAGGGTGCGCGACGACGCGATGATGGTGCTCGGAGGCATCGCGAGCCCGGCTGCGCGACCTGATGAAGGTCCGGGCGCTGCCGGATCGGATGCCGCCGGCGGAGCTGGCGAGCGCGGCCGGGCTGCGGTTCGACTGGCAGGCGCGCCGCTACCAGCAGCAGGCGCAGGAACTACTCGATGGGGCAGCTCATCAACCTGCACGAACGGCTCGTCGAGGCGGACCGCGCCATGAAGTCGGGCGCCAGCGCCGACGTCGTGATGCCGACGCTCGTCACCGCGATCGCCGCAAGCTGAAGGGATTCGGAACGGTCGGTGCTACTCGGCCGAGGCCGACGCGGTGACCTTGTTGGCGGCCTTCGCCGAGACGCACTTCCGGCGGGCCGCGGTGCGCTTGTGCATGACGCCCTTCACGCGGCCTTGTCGAGCTGCCGGGCCGCCTCGCGCGACCTGACGGTCGCGGCCTCGGCGTCGCCCGCGGCGACACGGCTAGTGGGCCCGCTTCGTCGAGGTCTTCAGCGACGTGCGCCGGCCTTGTTCCTCTCGTGGCGCTTCTCGTTCTGCTTGTTGCGCTTCTTCTGGGACTTGATGTTCGCCATGAGCAACCGAGGCTACCAGCGAGCCTGCCGGACGTGCCCCCGCGCAGGTCGGGGGCCCTGCGCCCGTACCATGGGGTCCGTGAGCACCGAGATCTCCCACATCCGGAACTTCTGCATCGTGGCGCACATCGACCACGGCAAGTCGACGCTGGCCGACCGGATGCTGGAGGTCACGCATACCGTCGATGCCCGCCAGATGCGCGCGCAGTACCTGGACAAGATGGACCTGGAGCGCGAGCGCGGCATCACGATCAAGGCGCAGGCGGTCCGTCTGCTGCACGAGGGCGTACGAGCTGAACCTGATCGACACGCCCGGGCCACGTGGACTTCACCTACGAGGTCTCCCGGTCGCTCGCAGGCGTGCGAGGGCGCCGTCCTGCTCGTCGACGCGGCGCAGGGCCTCGAGGCGCAGACGCTGGCGAACTTCCACCTGGCGCGCGATGCCGGGCTCGTCATCGTGCCGGCGATGAACAAGATCGACCTGCCCGCTGCGGAGCCCGAGCGGACGGACGAAGGAGCTCGCCGAGCTGCTCGGACTGCGAGCCCGACGACATCCTGCGCGTCAGCGCGAAGATCGGGGAGGGCGTCGACGCAGCTGCTCGCGGCCGTCGTCGACCGCAGGTCCCGCCGCCGGCCGGGCGACCGACGCGCCGCTCCAAGCGCTGATCTTCGACTCCGCGTTCGACCCCTATCGCGGCGTCGATCACGTACGTCCGTATCAAGTCCAGGGCACGCTGCCCGCTCTCGCGAGCGATCCGATGTTCGCGACGCGCGTGGACTCCGAGGCCGAGGAGGCGGGCGTCATGGCGCCCGAGGCGACGCCGGTCGACGGGCTCGGGCCCGGGGAGGTCGGGTACCTCGTCACCGGGCTCAAGGACGTCCATCAGGCGAAGGTCGGCGACACGATCACGCTCGCGGGGAAGGCGCGGTGCGACCGAGGCGCTTGCCGGGGTACCGCGAACCCAAGCCGATGGTGTGGTCGGGGCTGTTCCCGGCCGAGGGCGGCGACTACTCGGAGCTCCGCGAGGCGCTCGACAAGCTCAAGCTCTCCGACTCGGCGCTCGTGTTCGAGCCGGAGACGTCGCAGGCGCTCGGGTTCGGGTTCCGGTGCGGGTTCCTCGGGCTCCTCCACATGGACATCGTGCGGGAGCGCCTCGAGCGCGAGTTCGAGCTGGAGCTGATCGCGACCGCCCCCAACGTCGAGTTCCACGTGTTCAAGGCCGAGAACGAGATCGTCGTGCACAACCCGGCCGAGATGCCGGCCGGCGGCGACCACGACCGCGTCGAGGAGCCGATGGTCTTCGCCACGATCATCACGCCGGCCGAGTACCTCGGCGCGGTGCTTCGAGCTCTGCCAGAGCGCGCCGCGGCGAGCAGGTCGACATGAACTACCTGACGCCCGAGCGCGTCGAGGTCCACTACGTCCTGCCGCTCGCTGAGATCGTGTTCGACTTCTTCGATCAGCTGAAGTCGCGTACGCGCGGGTACGCGTCAGCCTCGACTACGAGCCGTGGGGCTACCAGGACGCCGAGCTCGTGCGCGTCGACGTCCTGTTGCACGGCGAGCCCATCGACGCGTTCAGCGCGTGGTGCATCGCGAGAAGGCGTACGACGTACGGCAGGAAGATGGCCGAGCGGCTGAAGGAGCTGATCCCGAGGCAGCTGTTCGACGTCGCGGTCCAGGCCGCGATCGGCTCGAAGGTCATCGCGCGCGAGACCGTGAAGGCCAAGCGCAAGGACGTCCTGGCCAAGTGCTACGGCGGCGACATCACCCGCAAGCGCAAGCTCCTGGAAGGGCAGAAGAAGGGCAAGGAGCGGATGCGGCGCGTCGGGCAGCGTGGACGTGCCCCAGGACGCGTTCATCGCCGCGCTGCGCGTGGACGACGGCAGCGGCGGCAAGGAGAAGAGCGAACGTCCAGCGACGCGGGGATCTACGTCCACGTGCCGTTCTGTCTGACGCGGTGCGGGTACTGCGACTTCAACGCCTACGAGGGGCTCGACGAGCTGGAGCCCCGATACCTGCGGGCGGTGCTGGCCGAGGCGGCCTGGCGGCGCCCGGCTGGGCGGACGACGCAGGTCGTCGTCAGCGTCTTCTTCGGCGGGGGGACGCCGACGACGCTCGACGTCCGCGGATCTCAGGGCGTGCTTGACGCACCTCCGCGCGATCGCTTCAGCGTGCGCGAAGACGCGGAGGTGACGATCGAGGCGAACCCCGACACCGTGGACGATCGCCAAGCTCCAAGGGTTGCTGGCGGCCGGGTTCGACCGGCTGTCGATGGGCGCGCAGTCGTTCGATCGCGGCGTGCTCGAGTCGCTCGAGCGGCTGCACTCGCCCGGACAGCGTGCGACGGGCGTTCGTCGCCGCCCGCGCCGCCGGCTACGAGAACGTGAACCTCGACCTCATCTACGGCGCGGACGGCGAGGGCCTGGAGTCGTGGGAGCGGACGCTGGAGCAGGCGATCGACCTGTCGCCGGAGCACATCAGCGCGTACGCGCTGACGATCGAGCCGGCGACGGTGCTCGGCCGCAAGGTCGCAGAGCGGCGTCGTGCCCGCGCCCGATCCCGACCTGCAGGCCGACATGTTCTCTGCCGCATGCGAGCTGTTGCGCGACGCCGGGTACCACCACTACGAGGTCTCGAACTGGGCGAAGCCCGGGTTCGAGTGCCGCCACAACCTCGGGTACTGGGAGCGCCGTCCGTACATCGGGCTCGGCGCCGGCGCACACTCGTTCCGCGACGACCGTCGCTGGTGGAACCTCCGTCCGCCCGAGGAGTACATGGCCCGCGTCGAGGCGGGGGAGCTGCCCCTCGGCGGCGACGGAGCAGCTCGAGCCGTCGGACGCCTACCTCGAGGAGGTGTTCCTGCGGCTACGGATCCTCCAGGGCATCCCGTCGTGGTGGGTCGACGAGGAGCGCGTCGCTCCCGTTCCTCGACAGCGGCCTGCTCAGGAGGAGGTCGGTGCCCTCGATCCCGACCGAGCGCGGCATGCTCCTGCTGAACGAGCTCGTGCTCGCGCTCGCCGGCAACTAGTCCATATCAGACTAGGTGCCCGGCGGGAAGGCCGGGTTCGGCGGGAACGGCTGCCCGCAGAGCTGGGGGTCGACCGTCGATCCGAACGGGCCCTCCTCGCCCACGGGTTCGAGCGACCTGATCGAGTCGAGCACGCGGAAGCGGTCGCCGTCCATCTGGAAGATCGTCTGGCGCACGGTCCAGGACGTCGGCTGCTCGATCGAGTCGAGGTGGCCGGTGACCGCGTTCAGGACGGCGCCGGCCTCCGTCGGGCTGCACTCCAGCCGGGCGGCGAAGCCCTCGTCGCCACCGACGTACAGCGTCGGTGGCTCCCCGGCCGGAAGGTCGTTCCGGGAATCATCTGCTCGCCGCACGCGTGGGCAGCACGCCTTTCTATGCCTACGATCGGCGCCTGCTGAAGGGGCGTGTCGACGAGCTGCGTGCGAGCCTGCCGGGCTCGATCCACCTGCACTACGCGATCAAGGCCAATCCCATGCCCGCACTCGTGGGCATGCTCGCTGCGCTGGTCGATGGCCTGGACGTCGCCTCGGGCGGCGAGCTGCGCACCGCGCTCGACGCCGGCATGGACCCGCGCCACGTCAGCATGGCCGGGCCCGGCAAGTCCGATGCGGAGCTTTCGCAGGCCGTCGCGGCCGGCGTGCTGGTCAACGTGGAGTCCTTCCGCGAGCTGCGCGATCCTGCACGAGATCTCGCTGCGGCTGGGGCAGCCTGCCAGGGTCGCGCTGCGCGTCAACCCGGACTTCGAGCTCAAGTCCTCCGGCATGAAGATGGGTGGCGGGCCGAAGCAGTTCGGCATCGATGTCGAGCAGGTGCCGGCGGCGATGGCCGAGATCCGCAGGCTGGAGCTCGGCGTTCGAGGGCCTGCATATCTACTTGGGTTCACAGAACCTGCGCGTCGAGGCCATCTGCGAGGCGCAGGGCAAGTCCTTCGAGCTGGCCTGCCGGCTGGCCGGCGATGCGCCGGCGCCGATGAAGATCCTCAACCTTGGTGGCGGCTTCGGCATCCCCTATTTCCCCGGCGAGCGGCCGCTCGATCTGGCCGCCATCGGCGCGCACCTGGGTGGCATCGCCGAATCGGCGAAGTCGCGGCTTCCCGGCACGCAGCTCGTGATCGAGCTGGGCCGCTTCCTGGTCGGAGAGTCCGGCATGTACGTGACGCGCGTCATCGACAGGAAGGTGTCCCGCGGAGAGACCTTCCTCGTGGTGGATGGCGGCCTGCACCACCATCTCGCAGCCTCGGGCAATTTCGGACAGGTGATCCGCAAGAACTACCCCGTCACAATCGGCACACGGGCGCGGTCGCAGCGCCTCGAAGTCGCGAGCATCGTCGGGCCCTTGTGTACGCCGCTCGACCTGCTGGCCGACCGCATGGAGCTGCCGCAGGCGCAGCCGGGGGATCTGGTGGTCGTGTTCCAGTCGGGCGCCTATGGCCTGACGGCAAGTCCGCAGCGTTTCCTCAGCCACCCTGAGGCGCTCGAAGTGCTGGTGTGAGTTTGCTTGGAGGCTGGCATGGGAATCCTTGACGGCAGCCGCTGGCGCTTGGGCGTCCTGTCCGCCATCCTCGGACTCGCCATCCTGGCGTGCGGTGGGGGCGGCGGTGGTGGCGGCAGCAGCAGCAGTGCGGAACGGTGGCACAGGTGGCACGGGTGGCACGGCGGGTGGCATGGCGGTACGGGCGGCACGGTGGCGGTGGCACAGGTGGCGGTGGCCGATGCCGGTGGCGTCGACCCGCCCGCGCCTCCGGTGATCGGTCGGCGATTCGATATCGATGTCCTGGTCCGTGCCGACGCGCAATGTCGATGGCTCCGAGCTCGACCAGATCGGGCGGCTATCGCGTCATCTACGGCGACAGCGCCACGGCGCTGTCGCGGTCCGTCGAGGTGCCGGGCGCCGCGTCGACGAACTTCATGCATCGGCGATCTCGACCCGGGCACCTGGTACTTCGCCGTGATCACCGTGAACTCGGGCGGCGAGGCCAGCGATCCTTCGAATGTCGTCTCGGCGACGCTCCGGTGAGCCCTGCTCACACCATCCCTGCAAAGCGGTACCGAACGCACGGGAACCCATCGTGGACAGATCAATGCTATACCTCATGTTCCTCTGGGCCCTGTGCCTGACGCAGGCCGACTGCGGCGGCGGGGGCGTGGCTCCGACATCCAGGTGGCGCAAGCCCCCACCGACGGCCCCGGCTGCCCCGCACCGGCGGCACCTGCGCCGGCGTCACCCGCACCGGCGTGCACACTGCACCGGCGGCACCCGCACCGGCACCAGGGGCGGCGCCCGCACCCGCTGGCGCCATCACCACCGCCTCCGGCTCCGGCTCCGCCCGCAGGCGGCACCGATTTCCAGACCCGTTGCGCGCAGCCCGGCGTGATCAGGTGCGTCGGCTTCGACGAGGCCGCGGACTTCATCGCCGGCAACGGCTCTGTCGCAACTCCGGCATCATGCCGCCCTACGGCACACCGGACTACACGCGCGCCACGCGCGACACCGCGGTCAAGGCCTCGGGCAACAGCTCGCTGAAGTTCACCATCCCGGCGAACTCCGGCTCGGACTCCTCGGGGTCGTACTTCACCAACTTCTCCAAGGACCTGTCGGTGCAGTTCGGCGAGAACTCGGAGTTCTTCATCCAGTGGCGCCAGCGCTTCAGCGCCGAGTTCCTGGCCGACGAAGTTCGCCGGCGGGGGCGGCTGGAAGCAGCTCATCGTGGGCACCGGCGACACGCCGGGCGCCACCCCGCGCGGCTCATGCACGCCCCTCGAGGTGGTGGTGCAGAACACCTATCACCGGGGCTTCCCGATGCTGTACAACTCCTGCACGGGTCGGCATCGCACGGCGCGTACGACCCGTTCGAGCGAGCCTTCGGCGCATCACGACTTCAAGCTGCAGAACGCCCGCCCGGCCCCGTACTGCCTGTATTCGCAAGGCAGCACGTCGTACTTCCCGCCGGTGGGCAACTGCTTCGGCTACGTGGCCAACGAGTGGATGACGTTCCAGCTGCGGATCAAGACCGGCCCGCGCGTGGGCGACGAATTCGTCGACAGCCACGTCACGCTGTGGGCCGCCCGCCAGGGCAAGCCCTCCGAGCTGCTGTTCGACTGGGGCCCCTACAACCTGACGCGCCGGCGACCCGGCGCAGAACCAGAAATTCGGCAAGGTCTGGCTGCTGCCGTACAACACCGGCAAGAGCTCGCGCGGCGACCAACCCCGTCTCCTACACCTGGTACGACGACCTGATCATCTCGCGCAAGCAGATCGCCGATCCGCCCTGAGCACCGTCCTGGATTTCTCCCCTGTACTTGGGGGATTCGCAACAGGAGGCCGCCTGCCCATGATGGCCGCTGGAAAACCCGCCCACCGTCGGCTGCTCCCGGACTGACGAGCAGCGGACAGAAAGACCTGCCACCATGGACAGACTGAACCTACCTGAGATGCAAGACAACGGAGGACCCTTGGCAAGCAAGACGTCCGGCAATCGCTGCCGATTCTGCTCGGCGCCGCTTGCGAACCACCTTCGTCGATCTCGGCATGTCGCCGCTGTGCCAGACGCACATCGCGCCGGAGCAGCTGCACGAGATGGAGCCGTTCTATCCGCTGCATGCGTACGTCTGCGACGCAGTGCTTCCTGGTGCAGCTGCAGGAGTTCGTGTCGCCGCAGAACATCTTCACCGAGTACGCCTACTTCTCGTCGTACTCCGACAGCTGGGTCGAGCACGCGCGGCGCTACGCCGAGATGGCGATCGGCCGCTTCGGGCTCGGTGCCGGCAGCAAGGTGATGGAGATCGCCAGCAACGACGGCTACCTGCTGCAGCATTTCGTCGCGGCCGGCGTGCCGGTGCTGGGCATCGAGCCGGCGGCCAACGTCGCGCGAGGCCGCCGATCGCGAAGGGCATGCCGACCACGGTGCGCTTCTTCGGCCGCGAGACGGCCGCGGCGAGATCGCCGCGCGAGCACGGCCGGCCCGACCTGCTGCTGGGCAACAACGTGCTGGCCCACGTGCCCGACCTCAACGACTTCGTCGCCGGCATGAAGCTCCTGCTGGCGCCCGAGCGGCGTCATCACGATGGAGTTCCCGCACCTGCAGCGGCTGATGGCCGAGAACCAGTTCGACACCATCTACCACGAGCACTTCAGCTACTTCTCGTTCGTCGCCGTCGAGAAGGTCTTCGCGCACCACGGCCTGGCGCTGTTCGACGTCGAGGAGCTGCCGACGCACGGCGGCTCGCTGCGCATCTATGCGCGCCACGCCGAGAACACGCGCGCTGCCGGTCGGCCGCGCGCGTCGACGCGCTGCGCCAGCGCGAGATCGACGACGGCTTCCTGACGCTCGAGCGCTACAGCGGCTTCGGCGAGCAGGTCAAGGAGACCAAGCGCAAGCTGCTGAGCTTCCTGATCGAGGCCAAGCAGCGCGGGCAAGAAGGTCGTCGGGCTACGGCGCGCCCGGCAAGGGCAACACGCTGCTCAACTACTGCGGCATCCGCACCGACTTCCTCGACTACACGGTCGACGCCAACCCGTACAAGCAGGGCAAGTTCACGCCGGGCACGCGCATCCCGATCCTGCCGCCCGAAGCGATCCGCGAGGCCAGGCCCGACTACGTGCTGATCCTGCCGTGGAACCTGCAAGGACGAGATCTCGCAGCGCCGCGTCCTACATCCGCGAGTGGGGCGGCCGCTTCGTCGTGCCGATTCCCGAAGTCACGGTGCTCTGATCCGCGGTCGCACTCGACAGACGACGCATCGCATGAAGATACTGGTCACCGGCACCGAGGGCTACATCGGCGCGCGCCTGGCGCCCTGGCTGCGCGCGCACGGGCCACGAGGTCACCGGGCTGGACACCGGCTTCTACCGCGACGGCTGCCTGTACCTCGACCCGCTCGGCCTGCCGCTGGCGCCGCGCACCGTCTACAAGGACCTGCGCACGCGTCACGCCGGCGGACTTCGAAGGCTTCGACGCGGTCGATCCACCTGGCCGAGCTGTCGAACGATCCGCTCGGCCAGAACCGGCCCGAGATCACGTTCAAGATCAACCACGAGGGGTCGGTGCGCATCGCGCAGGCGGCGCGCGAGGCCGGCGTGCGGCGCTTCGTCTACGCCTCGTCGTGCAGCGTCTACGGCGTGGGCACGGGCGAGTTCCTCGACGAGACCTCCCCGACCAACCCGCAGACCGCCTACGCGCAATGCAAGGTGCTGCGTCGAGCGCGACCTCGCGCCGATGGCCGACGCCGGCTTCTGCGTGGTGTTCCTGCGCAACGCCACCGCCTACGGGCCGTCGCCGCGCATGCGCTTCGACATCGTGCTCAACGACCTGTGCGCGCTGGCCTGGACGCAGAAGAAGATCGCGATGATCAGCGACGGCAGCCCCTGGCGGCCGATCGTGCACATCGAGGACATCTGCGAGGCGATGCGCTGCGCGCTCGAGGCGCCGGCCGATGCCGTCAACGGCGAGGTCTTCAACGTCGGCGACACGCGCGAGAACTACCGCGTCCGCGAGATCGCGCAGATCGTCGCCGAGGCCTTCCCGGGCTGCGAGGTCAGCGCCGGCCCGCCGAGCGCGGACAACCGCAGCTACCGCGTCTCGTTCGACAAGATCGCGACGCAGCTGCCCGGCTTCAAGGCGCGCTGGACCGCGCCAGCGCGGCGCCGAGGAGCTGCGGCGGCTGTTCGAGCGCATCGAGTTCTCGCGCGAGACCTACGAGTTCCGCGCCTTCACGCGCCTGAAGCAGCTCAAGTACCTGCAGCGCACCGGGCAGGTCGACGACGATCTGTTCTGGAGGCGAGCGGTGATCTTCGAGGAGACGCCGATCTCCGGGCGCGTTCCTGGTGCGCATGGAATGCCGCGAGGACGAGCGCGGCTTCTTCGCGCGCGCGTGGTGCCGCGAGGAGTTCGCGGCGCAGGGCATCGAGGTCGAGATGGTGCAGGCCAGCGTCTCGCTCAACCGCCGCGCGGCACGCTGCGCGGCATGCACTATCGCGAAGCCGCCGGCCCTCGAGGGCAAGCTGGTGCGCTGCGAGCGCGGGCGCCATCCACGACGTGATCCTCGACCTGCGCCCCGATTCGCCCGCCTTCTGACGCCACGCCGCCTGCGGTGCTCGACGACAAGAGACATCGACGCCCTCTACATCCCGCCCGGCGTGGCGCACGGCTTCCAGACCTGGTCGACGACTGCGAGGTGCTTCTACATGATGACCGAGGCCTACCAGCCCCGAGCTCGCCGACGGCGTGCGCTACGACGATCCGGCGTTCGGCATCCGCTGGCCGCTGCCGGTCAGCGTGATTGCAGAGCGCGACCGCGCCTACCCGGGCTTCGCATCGACGGGCACTGCGAGCATGCTGGCGCTGCACCCTTTCGAGCACGCGCCGCGATGCCGCCGTCAGGGACTGCACTGGCGCTGATCGAGGCGATCTATCCGCTCTGCCGCAGCATCACCGGCGACGGCGTGCGCCGCACGCTCGATGCCGTCGAGGCGCATCGTGCCGCTGGCGCGGCACGAGGTGCCCACCGGCACGCAGGTGTTCGACTGGACGGTGCCGCGCGAGTGGAACATCCGCGATGCCTGGGTGGCCGACGTGCCGGCCGTCGCGTGATCGACTTCAGGCGCACAACCTGCATGTCGTCAACTACTCGATGCCGGTGCGCGCGCACGCATGTCGCTCGACGAGCTGCAGCCGCACCTGTACTCGCTGCCCGAGCAGCCGGACTGGATTCCCTACCGCACCAGCTACTACCGCGAGGACTGGGGCTTCTGCCTGCGCCATCGCGATCGCGAGCGGCTCGATCCCGGCCTCGTACGAGGTGGTGATCGATGCCGACCTCGCGCCCGGCCACCTGACGCTATGCCGAATGCGTGGTGCCCGGCACGAGCGAAGGCGAGGCGATCGTCTACACCCATACCTGCCACCCTCTCTCGCGAATGACAACCTCACCGGCATCGCCGCGGCGGCGGTGCTGGCGCGCGAGATGCGCCGGCAGGCGCCGCGCCTGACCTGGCGCTTCGTGTTCGGCCCCGGCACGATCGGCTCGCTCACCTGGCTCTCGCGCAACGAGGCAGCTGGTGCCGCGCATCGTCGGCGGCTTCGTGATCGGCCTGCTCGGCGATGCCGGGCCGCTGACCTACAAGCGCAGCCGTCGCGGCGACACCGCCACCGACCGCATCGCGGAGCTGGCGCTGGCCGAGGCCGGGCAGCCGGCGCGCGTGATCGACTTCGAGCCCTATGGCTACGACGAGCGCCAGTTCTGCTCGCCCGGCTTCGACCTGCCCATCGGCCGGCTGACACGCTCGCCCAACGGGGCCTACCCGGAATACCACACGCTCGGCCGACGACCTCTCGTTGATCCGGCCGGACAAGCTCGGCGATTCGCTCGAGATGCTGGCGCGCATGGTGGCGATGGTCGATGCCAACCGCTGTCCGCTCAACCTGAGCCCGAAGGGCGAGCCGCAGCTCGGCAAGCGCGGCCTCTACGGCGCCATGGGCGGCAGCGCGCCCGGCGAGTTCCAGCATGCGCTGCTGTGGGTGCTCAGCCTGGCCGACGGCAGGCACGACCTGGTGGAGATGGCCCGGCGCTCAGGCAAGGGCTTCGAGCTGATCGAGCAGGCCGCGACGGCGCTCGAGAAGGCGGCCCTGCTGCGGTCGCACGGCTGCAACAGAACGAGACAAAAGCAGCAAGGTGTGATGAGGGGCGCGCCGTCGTGTGGCGGCGCGGCTGCATCCTTGCGCTTGGTTACCGGGGCGACGTGATTGCCGAGGTACTTCCTCGTTTACAAGGAAGGCATGCGGACGATTTCACCTTTCACAAACGTAGACACCATTGAGGAGGACACGCCAGCCATGCTGCCGCTGCGACTATCCGCCCCCCCGACCCTGCGCGTGCTGTGCCTCGGCGCGCACAGCGACGACATCGAGATCGGCTGCGCCGGCACGCTGCTGCGCTGGCTGGCCGAGCACGAGCGGGTCGAGGTCACCTGGGTCGTGATGAGCGCCTGCCGGCGAGCGCGCCGAGGAGGCGCGCCAGAGCGCCCAGGCGCTGCTGCAGGACGCGGCCGTGCTGCGCCTGGTGCTCGGCGATTTCGAGGACGCATGGATGCCGGCCGAATGGCGCCGGGCCAAGGACTTCCTGGCCGAGGTGCGGCGCAGCGCCGAGGTCGACGTGGTGCTGACCCACCGGCTCGAGGACCGCCACCAGGATCACCGGCTGCTCGCCGAGATCGCCTGGCAGTGCTGGCGCGATCACCTCATCCTCGAGTACGAGATCCCCAAGTACGAGGGCGACCTGGGGCAGCCCAACGTCTACGTGCCGCTGCCCGAGCCGATCGCCCGGCGCAAGCTGGACCACCTGATGAGGCACTTCGGCAGCCAGCGCTCGAAGGACTGGTTCAGCGAGGACACCTTCGCCGGGCTGATGCGCTTGCGCGGCCTGGAATCACACGCACCCAGCGGGCTGGCCGAAGCCTACCTGGCGCGCAAATTGATCCTCTAGCTACCAGGGCCAAGGGAGAACAACATGGATGCATTGCGGACGAAACCGGCGGAGCTTCTCCAGCGCCGCGCGCATGAGCTGATCCCCGGCGGAGCGCACACCTACGCCAAGGGCGACGACCAGTTCCCGGTGCAGGCGCCGCCCTTCATCACGCACGGGCACGGCTGCCACGTCTGGGACCCGTACGGCCGCGAGTACATCGAGTACGGCATGGGCCTGCGCGCGGTGACGCTCGGCCACGCCTTCGCGCCGGTGCTCGAGGCGGTGCGGCGTCAGCTGCGCCCACGGCAGCAACTTCACCCGGCCGGCCCCGATCGAGGTGGAGTGCGCCGAGGAGCTGCGTGCGCTGCTGCCCGCGGCCGAGATGGTCAAGTTCTGCAAGGACGGCTCGATCGCGGTCGACGGCGCGGTGCGGCTGGCCCGCGCGTACACCGGGCGCGACATGATTGCCATCTGCGCGGACCACCCGTTCTTCTCGACCAGCGACTGGTTCATCGGCACCACCGAGATGAACGCCGGCATTCCCGGCGCGGTGCGCGATCTGTCGGTGAAGTTCCGCTACAACGACCTGGCGAGCCTCGAGGCGCTGTTCCAGCAGTTCCCCGGGCAGATCGCCTGCGTCGTGATGGAGGCCGCGCGCACCGAGGAGCCGAAGCCCGGCTACCTGGAGCAGCTCAAGGCGCTCACCCATGCCCACGGCGCGGTGCTGATCTTCGACGAGCTGATCACCGGCTTCCGCTGGCACCTGCGCGGGGCCCAGCACGTCTATGGCGTGACCGCCGACCTGTCGACCTACGGAAAGGCCCTGGCCAACGGCTTCTCCGTCTCCGCGCTCGCCGGCCGGCGCGAGATCATGGAGCTCGGCGGCTTCGACCACGATCGCGAGCGCGTCTTCCTGCTCTCGACCACGCATGGCTCGGAAACGCACGAGCTCGCCGCCGCGCTGGCCACCATGCGCTTCATGCGCGACAACCCGGTGGTCGAGACGCTCTACGCTCGCGGCGAGCGCCTGCGCCGGGGCGTGGAGCGCGCCGTGAGCCAGGCGGGGCTGGAGGGCCATGTCGGCGTCATGAGCCGCGACTGCAACCTGCTGTTCTTCACCCGCGATGCCGAGCTGCAGCCGAGCCAGGGATTCAGGACGCTCTTCATGCAGGAGCTGATCAAGCGCGGCATCATCGCGCCCTCGTTCGTGGTGAGCTACTCCCATTCGGAGCAGGACATCGACCGCACCGTCGAGGTGGTGGCCGAGGCGCTCGAGCTCTACAGGCGCGCGCTCGAGAACGGCGTCGAAGGCTATCTCGAAGGCCGGCCGGTCAAGCCGTCATCGAGGCGCTTCGCCTGAGGCGGGCAGACTGGTGCCAAGCCATGCAAGCCCCCGTGCCCGGCTCCCCGATTCCACGCGTGAGCGTGGGGCTGCCCGTGTATAACGGCGCGCGCTTCGTCGACAGTCGCGCTGGAGGCCGTGCTGTCGCAGACGCTCTCGGACATCGAGGTCATCATCTCGGACAACGCATCGACCGACGACACGAGGCAGATCTGCGAGCGCTACATGGCGCGCGATGCGCGCATCCGCTACTTCCGCCAGCCGCGCAACATCGGCGCGCCGCGCAACTGGAACTTCGTCGCCGAGCAGGCGCGCGGCACCTACTTCCGCTGGGCCTCGGCCAATGACGAATGCCCGCCCGACGCGCTCGAGAAGTGCGTGGCCGCGCTCGATGCGGACCCGACGGTGGTGCTGGCGCAAGGCAAGACCTGCCTGGTGGACGAGGACACCGGCCGGAGCGAGCCTTATCCGGACGACCTCGCGCTGATGCAGGAGCGCGCGCTCGAGCGGGTGCTCTATCTGTGCGACCACCTGCCGTGCAAGCTCAACAACGGCCAGAGCGGCGGCGTCATCCGGCTGTCGGCCCTGCGGCAGACGCGGCTGGACCGGCCCTACGACAGCGGCGACATCATGCTGATGGCCGAGCTCGCGCTGCGCGGCAAGTTCCTGGTGCTGCCCGAAGTGCTGCTGTACCGCCGCATGGGCGCCACCACCTTCACCAGCAACTTCGGCGCCGAGGAGCGCGAGCGCCTGTTCGAGCGGCCCATGCTCGGGCACCGGGTGCAGCGGCACCTCGACTTCTTCTGGACCATGGCGCTGGCGCCGCTGCCGCTCGCCGACAAGTCCCGCGTCCTCGGGCATGGGCTCGGCGAGTTCGTGGCGGACTGTCCGCGCTTCCTGACATCCTTGCGCAAGCGCCTCTCCTTGCCATGACGGGCGCGCGCAGCCAGGAACTTCATCGCCAGCGGGGCTCGGGCGCACGAGTGAACCAGGTTCGTCGATGGACGATCCTGACGGCCATGCTGGCCGCCATTCGGGGGCTTGCCGGGTGTGGCGGGGGCTCGGGCTCCGGCGGGGACGCTCCGGGCTCGGCCAGCTTCCCGCTGCGAGTGGAGGCCGGCAGGCGCCACCTGCTCGACGCCGGCGGGCGGCCCTTCCTCATCCATGGCGACTCGCCCTGGTCGATCGAGGTGCAGTTGACCCGTGACGCAGATCCTCGCCTACCTGGACGACCGGCAGGACAAGGGCTTCAGCGCAGTGATTTTCCAGTGCATGGAGCACCGGTTCAGCTCGCAGGACCCGCCGTGGAGGAACGCCGAGGGCAACCTGCCGTTCTCGACCGGTGCAGCCTTCGGCGCTCGCGTGGAGGCCTACTGGCAGCTGGTCGACTTCGTGATCGCGGAGGCGAACCGTCGCTCCATCGTGTGCATCGTCAATCCCGCCTACCTCGGCATCGGCGGCGGCAGCGAGGGCTGGACGGCGGAAGTGCAGCAGGCCTCCGTGGCCGAGTTGCAGGCGTATGGCGCCTTTCTCGGCACGCGCCACCGCGGCCGCGGCGTGATCTGGTGCATGGGCGGCGACTACGACGGCCGGAACCACCCCGGCCTGCGCGAGAAGCAGTGGGAGGTCGCCAACGGCATCCGCTCCGTCGATCCGGCGGCCGTGATCACGGCGCAGGGGCAACGCGGGCAATCGGCTTACAGCGCCTGGAGCGGCTTCGCGGGCTTCAACCTGAACAGCATCTACACCGACGGCAGCAGCGAGTTCGACCACGCGGCGGTGGAATATGCGCGCCCCGGCCCGCTGCCCTTCTTCCTGATCGAGGGTGCCTACGACGGCGAGGGCGCGACCGAGGCCGATTGCCGGCGGCAAGCCTATGCCACCGTGCTCAGCGGCGGCTGCGGGCACTTGTTCGGCAACAGCCCGCTGTGGGGCTTCGGCGAGCCCGCAGCCAACGGAGGCAGGGGCGCGGCCGACGCCCTGGCCACCAGCCTGAGCACTCCGGCGACGCAGCAGATGCGCTTCGTCAGGCAGCTCTTCAGCGCCTATGAATGGTGGAAGCTCGAGCCGCGGACGGACACGAGCCTGGTGACTACCGCGCTGGGCAGCGGAAAGGAGCGCATCTGCCCGGCGCTGGCGAGCGACAGGAGCTTCGCGATGGTCTGGACCACGGGCGCGCCCTTCACGGTGAACCTGGCGGCGCTGGGGCCCGCCAGGGTGCGGGCGCGCTGGTACGACACCGTGAGCGGGGTGTATTCCGATATCGCGGGGACGCCCCTGCCGAATTCGGGCACGCGGCAGTTGACCCCTCCGGGCGAGCGCGTGCTCGTACTGGATGCGGCATAGGAGAACGATGGACTTGAAGGACGAAGCCCGGAGTCGCGCCGGGGGCGTGGACCTGGTCCGCCGCTGGACCATGGTGACGGCGATGCTGGCGGCCATTCGCGGGCTGGCGGCGTGCGGCGGCGGTTCGGGATCGGGCGATGCGCGGGCCGAAACGCTGCCCGCCCCCGTGGCGCCCGCACCCCAGCCACGGCACCCCAGCCACAGGCACCCCAGCCACCCGCACCGACACCGCCTGCGCCTCCCGCGGCAGCCGAGTTTCCCTTGCGTGTCGAAGCCGGCAAGCGCCACCTGGTAAACGCCCGGGGGCAGCCCTTCTTGATCCACGGCGACACGCCGTGGTCGATCGAAGTGCAGCTGACGCGGCCTCAGATCCTCGCCTACCTGGACGATCGGCAGGCCAAGGGCTTCACGGCCCTGATGTTCCAGTGCATGGAGCATGAATTCAGCTCGCAGGATCCGCCATGGAAGAACGCCGAGGGCCATCAGCCGTTCTCGACGGCCGGAAGCTTCGGCGCCCGCGTGGAGGCGTACTGGCAACTGCTCGACTTCGTGATCGCCGAGGCCAACCAGCGCTCCATCGTGTGCATCGTCCATCCCGCGTATCTCGGCTTCGGCGGCGGCAACGAGGGCTGGAGCAAGGAGGTGCAGCAGGCCTCCGAGGCCGACCTGCACGCGTATGGCGCCTTCCTCGCGACGCGCTACCGCGGCCGGGGCGTGATCTGGTGCATGGGCGGCGACTACAACGGCAACGGCCATCCCGGCCTGCGCGAGAAGCAATGGAACATCGCCACCGGCCTGCGTTCCGTCGACGCGGCGGTGGTCATCACGGCGCAGGGTCCGCGCGGGCGATCGGCTCACAGCGACTGGGCCGGGTCCGCGGGCCTCAACCTCAACAACATCTACACCAACGGCAGCAGCGAATACGAGCATGCGGCGGTCGAATATGCCCGCCCCGGGCCGCTGCCCTTCTTCCTGATCGAGGGCATCTACGACGGCGAGGGCGCGACCGAGGCCGATTGCCGGCGGCAGGCCTATGCCACCGTGCTCAGCGGCGGCTGCGGGCACCTGTTCGGCAACAGCCCGCTGTGGGGCTTCGGTGATCCGAAGGGCAACAAGGGCAGGGGCGCGGCCGATGCGCTGGCGAACAGCCTCGGCACGCCGGCGACGCTGCAGATGCGCCATGTGAGGCAGCTCTTCGGCGCCTTCGAATGGTGGAAGCTCGAGCCGAAGACGGACACCAGCCTGGTCATCACCGCGCTGGGCAGCGCCAAGTCGCGCATCTGCCCGGCGCTGGCGAGCGACAGGAGCTTCGCGATGGTCTGGACCACGGGCGCGCCCTTCACGGTGAACCTGGCGGCGCTGGGCCCCGCGAGGGTGCGGGCGCGCTGGTACGACACCGTGAGCGGGCTGTATTCAGATGTTGCCGGCACCCCTTTCGGGAACGCAGGCACGCAGGCCCTGGCTCCACCCGGCGAGCGGGTGCTGGTGCTCGACGCGGCCTGATACGTCCAGAGACGACGCCCATTCAAGGGACGACACCCTCATTCGAGGGAACCCGGACGATTGCATTGCAGCCGTCTGCGGGCGATGCTGGCTTGGATGACATGAAGGGAGCGTCATGAAGGTTGTGCTGTTCTGCGGCGGGCTGGGTACTCGGCTGCGCGAGCATTCCGACACCATTCCCAAGGCCCTGGTGAACGTGGGCTACCGGCCGCTGATCTGGCACCTGATGCGCTACTACGCGCACTACGGCCACAAGGACTTCATCCTCGCGCTCGGCTACCGCGGCAACCTGATCCGCGAGTACTTCCTCAACTACAACGAGTGCATGTCGAACGACTTCGTGCTGCACACCGGCAGCGGCAAGGTCGAGCCCCTCGGCCACGACCTCGACGACTGGCGCATCACCTTCGTCGACACCGGCCTTCACTCGAATCTCGGTCAGCGCCTGCTGCGCGTGCGCAAGCACCTCGAGGGCGAGAGCGAGTTCATGGCCAACTATGCGGATGGCCTGAGCGACGTGCCGCTCGACCGGCACCTCGAGGAATTCCGGCGCCGCAACATGAGCGCGAGCTTCGTGGCGGTGAGGACGGGGCAGAGCTTCCATTGCATCCAGTCCGAGGAGGACGGCGTGGTGACCGGCTTCGGCCCGATGGCCGATTCCGGCCTGTGGATCAACGGCGGCTTCTTCTGCCTGCGCCAGGACGTGTTCGACCACATCGAGGAGGGTGACGAGCTGGTCGAGCAGCCCTTCCAGAGACTGATCGCGCAACGCAAGCTGGGCGTCTGGCGGCACCACGGCTACTGGCAGGCGATGGACACCTTCAAGGA
The DNA here is from genome assembly GCA_963818175.1 of uncultured beta proteobacterium. Classification (GTDB taxonomy): domain Bacteria; phylum Pseudomonadota; class Gammaproteobacteria; order Burkholderiales; family Burkholderiaceae_C; genus Caldimonas. The sequence continues at coordinate 28,094 of CAWFRK010000032.1, forward strand.
CAAGATCACCTTCGACCGCATGGAAGCCAGGGGCGACTGCCCCTGGATGGTCTGGAAGCGTTGAGAAGACGGCGGCACTTGCAGGGAGGTCGGCATGAACAACACCATCTATTTCGATCCGCAGATGAGCGACGACGAGCGTCGCGCTGCCTTGTTCCGGGGCCAGCTGCTCGTCTACGGCCAGCGCGAGCCGGTGCGCGACCTGGCCTGCTTCGCGCAGGAGATGATCCGCGAGGCCTTCGCGCCGTTCGATCCGGAGACGGCGCAGTTCGAGCTGCCCGTCGAGCGCTTTGCCGAGATCCTCGGCGAGCTCAAGCCGAGGTTCATCCACCATCCCGAATCGAAGCGCCTGCTGCGCGCGCTGCTCGACGACATGGGCTGCGACCCGGAGCTGACCTACTTCGACGTGCCGCGCATGCGCAGCTCCACCAGCGACGGCTTCCTCACCACCGGCATCGCCTATGCGTGGCACCTGCATCGCGACACCTGGTACTCGGCGCCCGCCTGCCAGGTCAACTGGTGGCTGCCGGTCTACGAGTTCGAGTCCGACAACGCGATGGCCTTTCATCCCGGCCTACTGGAACCGGCCGGTGCGCAACAGCTCTGCCGGCTACAACTACTACCAGTGGAACAAGCTCCATCGCGGGCCCGAGGTCGCACGCATCCTGACGGAAGACACGCGGCCCCTGCCCAAGGCCACCGAGCCGATGGAGCTCGATCCGCAGGTGCGGCTGGTGTGCCCGGTGGGCGGCGTGCTCATGTTCTCCGGCGCGCAGATGCATTCCAGCGTGCCCAACACTTCGGGCAAGACGCGCTTCTCCATCGACTTCAGGACCGTCCATCTCGGCGACGTGCTCGGGCAGCGCGGCGCGCCGAAGAGCGACGAGGCCTGCACCGGCACGACGATGCGCGACTACCTGCGCGCCTGCGATCTCTCGCGCCTGCCCGAGGAAGCGATCACGCTCTATGACGACGGCACGGTCGACGAAGGAGCGGCGGTCTACACGCCGGCCTGAGCTTGAAGTCATGAGCGTTCCGCTGGTCAGCATCGGCATGCCCGCTTACAACAGCGAGCAGACGATCCGCTCGGCTCTCGACTGCATGCTGGCCCAGACGCTGCAGGATTTCGAGCTGATCGTGAGCGACAACGCCTCGACCGATGGCACCTGGGACATCGTGCAGGAGTACGCCCGCAGGGATCCGCGCGTCAGGGGCATCCGGCAGCCGTACAACACCGGCGCCAACACCAACTATTCGCTGGCCTTCGGCGCATGCGCGTGGACGCTTCTTCAAGTGGGCTTCATCGAGCGACTGGTGCGCGCCGGAGTTCCTCGCGAGAGGCGTAGCCTGGCTCCAGGCGCATGAAGATGTCCGTGCTGGTGGCGCCGCGGACGCGCTTCTTCGAGACGAGGCCGGTCGAATTCGTCGACTACAAGGGCGACAGGCCTGCGACCAGGACAGCCCGGTCGAGCGGTTCATCGGCGTCAGCCAGCTCGCTCACGCTCAACAACGCCATCAACGGCGTATTCCGCTCCGAGGCGCTGCGCGCCACCCGGCTGATGGCGCACTACTCCGAGCGGGGACATCGTGCTCGTCGCTCACCTTGCGCTGATCGGCAAGATCGGCCTGGTCGACGAGCCGCTCTTCTACCGCCGCATGGACACGCAGAGCGCGAGCTGCCTGATGGACCACGCCCACCTCCATGCAGCACTACGACTACCCGACGCGGACCGCGCGGCGAGCTCTTTCCAAACCTGCGACTGATGTGCCGGATGGGCACGCGTGGCCTTGTCGGCGCAGCTGCCGGCGGCTGCCAGCGCCTGCAGGCGCTGGCGGGGGTGCTGCGCACCGCGTACTGGAGATGCCCCGCCTGCGCCAGGACGCTGGTCGACGCCTGGCGCTTCGCGCGTCCGGTCATAGAGTAAAGGAAGATCGATGGACAAGACAAGTTTCCCGTGGCCGCGACGGCTCGGCCTGCGTGCCGGCGACTGGGTGGTGGTGAGGTCGAAGGAAGAGATCCTCGCGACGCTCGACGAGCCTGCGCGGCTCGACAGGCTGCCGTTCCAGCCCGAGATGCTGGCCTTCTGCGGTCGCCGCCTGCGCGTGGCCAAGGCAGCGCACAAGACCTGCGACACCATCAACAAGACCGGCGGCCGGCGCATGGCGCGATGCCGTGCACCTCGAGAGGTGCCCGCTGCGACGGTGCGCAGCCATGGCGGCTGCATGGCCGACTGCCTGTTCTTCTGGAAGGAAGCCTGGCTGAAGCGGTGACGACGATGCCAGCGTCACGGTGCCGCCGCGGGGCAGGCACACCGAGGCCACGCTGCGCGCGGCGGTGCACGCGCCAGGCGCGCAGGACGAGGCCGATCCCGACCTGACGTGTGCCAGACCACGGCCCTCTACGAGGCCACGACACACCTGCCCTGGTGGGACCTGCGCCAGTACGTGCGCGACGTCACCAGCGGCAACCACAGCGCCTGGCACATGCTGCGCCTGCTGGTGTTCGCCGGGTATCGCAAGATCGTCGCACCTCGGGGTCGGCTATCGGGCGCTGGTGGGCGTGTACGATCGGTTCCAGGGCTGAGCGGCGGCAAGCCGTTCCCGATCGGCGCGGGCAAGATCGCGCACGGCAAGCCGACGCCGAGCAGGACGCTGAACCTGCAGCCGGGCGAGTGGGTGGAAGTGAAGCCGCGCGACGAGATCGCTGCGACGATCAATCTCGACGGCTTCAATCGCGGCATGCGCTACGACATCGAGATGGCCGAAGTACTGCGGCGGGCGCTATCGCGTGCAGAAGCGAGTCGACAGGCTGATCAACGAGCAGACCGGCAAGATGATGACGATGAAGACGGCCTGCATCCAGCTCGAGCATGTGAAGTGCCGTGCCGAGTGCTCCGCCGACGCGGCTGGGTTGCCCGCGCGCGTCGAACTCGTACTGGCGCGAGATCTGGCTGCGACGGGTCGACGGGCCGAGCGCGTGAGGGCCGCTGCGATGGCAGTGGATCGCGGCTGTTCTTTCGGGCAAGACCATCACTGATCACCGGCGCGGGCGGCTTCATCGGGCAGGCGCTGGTCCGTCGCTTGCGCCAGGCCGGCGCCATCGTGCACGGCCTGTCGAATCGGCCGGCCTCCGACGGCGCCGAAGTGCGATCGCTGGTGGCAGGTCGGATGCGGCAAGCTTCGAGGAGCTGCGCGAGGTGCTGCGGACTTGCCAGCCGGAGGTCGTGTTCCACTTGGCAAGCCTCGTGTCCGGCTCGCGCGATGTCGGGGGCGTGCTTGCCGATGCTGCAGGCCAACCTGGTCTCCACCGTGAACCTGATGGTGGCGGCCGCGCGAGCTCGGCAAGCCGCGCCTCGTGTTCGCCGGGTCGCTGGAGGAAACGCCGCCCGGGCCGGGCTGGCCGGTGCCGGGCTCGCCCTATGCGGCGGCGAAGCTCGCGGCGGCCGACTACATGCGCATGTTCCATGCCTTTACGGCTTGCCGGGCGTGTGGCTGCGCATCTCCATGGCCTACGGACCGGGGCAGTGGGACGTGGCCAAGCTGGTGCCCCATGTGATCACTTCGCTGCTGCGCGGCGAATCGCCCGCGGTGTCGTCGGGCGCGCGGCTGGTGGACTGGGTATACATCGATGACGTGGTGGATGCGTTCATCGCGGCGGCCGTCACTCCAGGCGTGGAAGGGCAGACCTTCGAATGGGGCGGGCGAGACCGTGCCGATGCGCGAAGTCGTGCAGCGGCTGGTGCGCATCGTCGATCCGGCGATCGGAGGCTTCGTTCGGTGCCCTCCCTGATCGCGCAGCTCGAGCCGCAGCGCTCCGACGGACATCGGACCGACGGCGAGGGCGCTCGGGTGGCGGCCGAGGACGTCGCTGGACGAGGGGTTGGGAGGACGGTGGAGTGGTATCGGGGGCGAGCTGCGCCGAGCGGATGATCGCGCAGGGCGCCGCTGAAGCACCCCGAGCAGGTACCATGCACCCGTCGCACCGACCACCGCCTCGGCCCCCTCCGGCCGGCCGCACAGCTGCCACAGCAGCCACATGAACAGCGGGTAGAGCACCGCGCCCACCGGCACGCCGACCACCAGCCTCGCCATCGCGTCCGCGAGGCCGTCGCCGGGTGAAGCCAGCTGCGCCGCGGCGAACAGGCCAACACGCCCATCAGGCAGCTCGCCACCACCGGCCGCCAGGTGATGGCGGCATAGTCGCGCCAGCGTATGTCGATCACCCTGAACAGGATCGGCAGGCTCACAGCCAGGCTGCACACGGTGGAGGCCAGTTCCGCATAGGCGATCCCGACCAGCCGATGCTGCCCGGCCAGCAGCAGGATCATCAGCGCCAACACGCCGAGCCGCACCAGCAGGATGACCGTGGTCAGGTTGGGCCGGCCCACCGCCGTGTAGGTGATCACGTTGTTGGAGGCCAGCGCAATCGCGGCGCCCGAGAAGCCAGGATCTGGATGATCGGGACCGCGTCCTGCCACTGCGCACCCGAGCAGGATGCGCACGAACGGCTCCGCCAGCATGGCCAGTCCCACGCTGACGGGAAAGCACGATGATCAGGATCGCCGCCGTGGCCTGGATGCAGGTCCGCCGCAAGGCGGACGGGATCATTCACCAGCCGCGAGAAGCCGGGGAACATCGCCCGGTTGAGCGGCGCGACCAACTCGGTGTGGGCCATCTGCGCGATCTCGGAGCCCACCGTGTAGGTGCCCAGGGCCTGCGCGCCGAACATGCGGCCGACGACGAACTGCGGCAGCCGGGTCAGCAGCGTGGCGGCGAGGTTGCTGGCCAGCAGCCAGCCCGAGAACGATACGAGCTCGCGCGCGCATGCCAGCGACAGGCGCGGCCTGAAGGGCTGCACCAGCGTAGCTCAGGACCACGCCGAGCACGCGTCCGGTGACCATCCCGACGACCAGCGCCCAGTAGGACCGGAGCGCGAGCGCCGCGACCATCGTCACGACGAAGGTCAGCAGCCGCTTCGCGGCCAGCAGGCGGAACTCGGTCGAGAAGTCCATGTTGCGCCGGAAGTTCACCGTGCCGACGTTGTCGAGGCCGGACACCAGCCAGCCCGCGCCGATAGCGAACATCACCGGCACGATCCGCGGGTCCTCGTAGAACCATGCCGCCGCAGGCGCCAGCGCCGCCGTCGCCAAGGCGCCGCAGGTCGCGACGATGATGTTCAAGGTCCAGGCGGTGTCGTAGTGCTTTCGCTCGACATCGGGCTTCTGGATCAGCGCCATGTCGAAGCTGAATGATGTGGCCAGCTCGATCATTGCGATGATCGACATGGCCATCGCCACCAGGCCGAAGTCGCCCGGCACGAGCAGGCGCGCCAGCAAGGCCGTGCTGACGATGCCGACTGAACGATCGACCACGCGCAGCAACAGCATCCAGAGAGCGCCCCTGGCGATATCGTGAGTCATGCGTCAGACACTCCCCATGCCATGCGGCGCCTCGGCCGCCTGTCGATCAACTTGGCTGTCGACGCCGTTCAGCAGCCGAATCAGTCCCTCACGTTGCCGGCGAACGCAGGCTTCGTCAACGCCCAAGATGCAGGTCCCCTGAACGGGGGGTCGCTGACAGACCGGTTCGAAGGATTCAAGTACCTTTTCGGCTGGATTTGATGCCCATGGCAAATGGCCTTGCGGCGAGTTTGCTCGAAGCCCATGCAAGCAATGTCCATCCTCTCTTCGCTGCCACAGCCCTGCAAGCGATGGCTCAGGGGCAAGTACTTCGAGCTGCGTGGCAGCTTCGTCCGCACCTGCCTGTCCTATGGCCCTGGGCGCCTCCTCGCATGCCTGCGTGACCTGGGGGTGAGGTCGGGCGACAGCGTCATGCTGCACAGCGGCTCGCTGGGGGAGCCCGGCTTCAGCGGAACGGTCGCGCAGCTCGACGACGTCTTCGTTGAGGCCGTGGGGCGTGAGGGGCACCTGCTGATGGTGTCGCTGCCCTACCGCACCTCGTCGCAGCAATACCTGAGCACGCTCAAGCGCTTCGACGTGCGCACGGCGCCGTCGATGATGGGGCTGATGTCGGAGTCCTTCCGGAGACGCCCTGGCGTGTTGCGCAGCCTGCACCCGACCCATCCGACCTTGGTGCTCGGGCCGCGTGCCGAATGGTTCGTCGCGGAGCATCCGGATTGTCTGTATCCCTGCGGACCGGGCACGCCGTTCGACAAGTTGGCGAGCGTCGACGGCAAGGCGGTGTTCTTCAACGTGCCGTTCGCCACCTACACCTTCTCGCACTACCTCGAGCATCTCGTCGCACCGCACCTCCCGTTTTCGCTGTACACGCAGGAAGCGTTCGAGGTGCCTGTGATCGACCGGCATGGCAATGCGCGCATGGTCACGACCTATGCCTTCGCGCAGCAGGCGATCGAACTTCGGCGCTTCGACGCGCTCGAGACGGAACTTCGTCGCCGCGGGCTGATCGCCCGGAGGCGCATCGGCAATAGCCGCATCGAGCTGGTACGTGTGCGCGACACCATCGACTGCACGATGGAGATGGCCAGCAGGGGTGAGTTCTTTTTCTCCATCAAGAAGGAGCTTCGGACATGATCCTTGCGCTTAAGACCCGAGCACGCGAGATCCTGGAGCGGTTTCGTGTGCCCGCCGCGGCCCGCGCAGAGCGACGCAGGGATGCCCTCGGCCGAGCCCGGCCATGACGCAGGGTGCGAGCGCGTGCTGGACGAGCTGATAGCCTGGCTGGGCCGTGCGCAGGATCTGTCGGCGAGCGCGGACGGAGGTGTTGCGCGCGACTACAGCCTCGTTTCCGGCTGGGCGACGTCCTATCCCGAGACCACTGGCTACATCATTCCCACGCTGCTCGACTATGCGCAGCTCACCGGCCAGGCGGGACCACGCGAGCGAGCGAGGGGCATGGTCGACTGGCTGGTGCGCATCCAGCTGCCCTGTGGCGGCTTCCAGGGCGGAAAAATCGATTCGGTGCCGGTCGTGCCGGTGACTTTCAACACGGGGCAGATCCTGATGGGCCTGGCGGCGGCGGAGGTCGCACTGGGCGGCTATCTCGAGCCGATGAAGCGCGCGGCCGACTGGCTCGTGGCCACGCAGGACGCCGACGGCTGCTGGCGCAAGCATCCCACGCCCTTCGCGGCACCGGGCGAGAAGGCTTACGAGACCCATGTCTCCTCGGGCCTGTTCGAGGCCGCGCGCGTGGAGCCCGGGCGCGGATATGGTGAGGCCGGGCTTGCGAATGTGCGCTGGGCATTGCGGCACCAGATGCCCAACGGGTGGTTCGCGAAGTGCTGCCTCGACCTGCCAGATTGGCCGCTCACCCACACCATCGGCTACGTCCTGCGCGGCGTGCTGGACGCCTATCGGCACAGCGGCGAACCGGAATTCCTCGATGCAGCGCGGCTCACATCCGACGCGCTGCTCGGATGCATCGCGGCGGACGGGCGGCTGGCGGGCCGGCTGCATCAGGACTGGTCCGCTGCGGTCGACTGGGTGTGCTTGACGGGCAGCGCGCAAATCGCCCATTGCATGCTGTCGATGTTCCAGTACACGGGTGATGAGCGCTACCGCGTGGCCGGCAGGCAACTCAACCACTTCGTGCGGCGCACCGTGCGCTGCGACGGCCCCGCCGCAACCCGCGGCGCGGTCAAGGGCTCGTTTCCCATCGACGGTGCGTACGGAAGATACGCGTACCTGAACTGGGCCGCCAAGTTCCTGGCTGACAGCCTGATGCTGGAGATGGCCCTGCGTTCGAGGGAGGACGAGAGGCGAATCCCCGTGACCCGGGGGGAACGGGGCAGCGGCCGCGCACATATCGTTGCGGGAACAAACGAAGCAGAAACCGCGCTTGTCGACATGTTCCGACTGGCGGAGGAGGAACCGCATGAGACTGCCAGTCGGTTTGTGGATCCAGCGTGCGCTCCTGCTCGCGACAGCCGTCGTGCTGGTTTCTTGCGGAGGCGGAGGCGACAGTCCCGCCGACAAGGCTTCTTCCGGAATATTGGGACCCTCGGGCTCCTCATCGCAGCCCTTTGAGTCACGCCAGGCCCTGAGCTTCGTCTTCCCCCAGTTCACCACCGAGGTCGTCGCGACGCTGCCGCCGTTCTCGGTGGTCGGCATGGCCTGGGCACCCGATGGTCGCCTGTTCGTCTGGCAGAAGAACGGCGTGGTGCGCGTGATCAAGCAGGGCGTGCTGCTGCCGACACCTTTCATCGACCTCAGCGCGAAGGTCAACACCTTCGACGACCGCGGCTTCTGGGGTCTCGCCTTTCATCCCGACTTCGCGAACAACGGCTTCGTCTACATGAGCTATGTGTTCGAGCCGGCCGGCAATCCGAACAGCCAGGCCGCGCGGACCTCGCGCCTGACGCGCGTGCGGGCCAGCACCGCCAACCCGGACGTCGCCGATGCCGCCAGCGAGACGGTGATCCTGGGCACGATCGGCACGCCGCCCTGCAGCGCGCAGCCGGCGGGCGCCGACTGCATCCCCGCGGACGGGGGCGGCCACACCATCGGGGCGCTGCACTTCGCTCCGGATGGCACGCTGTACTTCGGCAACGGCGACGGCAGCGACGGTGATTCGCTCTCGCTGCGTGCGCAGAACCTCGGCAGCTACAGCGGCAAGATCCTGCGCATCAACGCCGATGGCACGGCGCCCGCCGACAACCCCTTCCACGACGGAACCAACTCCATCCGCTCCAAGGTCTGGCTCTACGGCGTGAGGAATCCCTTCGGGTTCGACTTCCATCCGCAGACCGGCCACCTCTATTTCGGCGATGTCGGCTGGAATACCTTCGAGGAGGTCAACCACGGGCAGCGCGGCACCAACCACGGCTGGCCCTGCTACGAAGGTGTCGCGCCGCAGGATTTCTTCGCGGGCTCGCCGGTCTGCCAGGCGCTCGCGCTGTCGTCGGTCACGCAGCCGGTCCACTTCTATGACCGGAGCCAGGGCTCGGCCGTCATCGGCGGCAGCTTCTATACCGGCACGCTCTATCCGCCCGAGTTCCGCGGCGACTTCTTCTTCGCGGACTACACCGGCAACTACATCAAGCGGGTCGTGGTCGACGATGCAGGCAATGCCCAGAGCATCCAGCCTTTCGCCACCGACGTGCCCGCGCCGGTCGCGATCCGGCTCGGGCCGGACGGCATGCTGTACTACCTCTCGTTCACCAGCGGCCAGCTGGTCCGCATCCGCTACAACGGCGTGCAGGCGGCGGCCGCGGCGTCGCCGCTCCATGGATACTCACCGCTCATGGTCTCGTTCTCGAGCGCCGGATCGATGGACGCCAACGGTGGCTCCCTTGAGCTATCTCTGGAACTTCGGCGACGGCACCAATTCGTCGCAGGCCAATCCGACGCACACCTACACCTCGCCCACGGCCCAGGTTTTCAATCCCACGCTGACCGTGAGCAACGGACAGGGCGCGAGCGCGTCGACCTCGCTCGCGATCACGGTCGGGAGCATGCCGCCCGTGCCGACCATCACGCTGCCTTCGACCGGCACCAGCGCAATGCCCGGGCAGACCGTGGCCTACCAGGGAACGGCCACCGATCCCGACGACGGTCCGCTGCCGCCGAGCGCATTGAGCTGGACCGTGCTGCTGCATCACAACACCCACATCCACACCTTCGTGGGCGGCACCGGCACGCAGGGAAGCTTCGTCGCCGAGGACCACGGGCCGATCGGCAGCTTCTCCTACGAGATCATCCTCACCGCGACCGACAGCATCGGGCTGAAGGGCAGCACCAGCGTGTTCGTCTCCGATTGCGCCGGACACCACCGCACCGAGCGCTCCGACCGGCCTGTCGGCCACGCGCGGGAGGGCCCGGGCAGGTCAACCTGGGCTGGACTGCCTCGACCGACAACGGCGGCGTGGCCGGCTACGAGGTCGAGCGCTGCCAGGGCGCGGGATGCACGAGCTTTGCGCAGGTGGGCACGCCGGCGGCGGCCGGTTTCAGCGACACCGGCCTGCTGGCGTCCACCAGCTACAGCTACCGTGTGCGGGCGGTCGATGCCTCCGGCAACTCCGGCGGCTACTCCAGCGTGGCCTCCGCCACCACCTCCAGCACGCCGCCAGCCACCGGGCTCGTGGCGGCCTACAGCTTCGACGCGGGCACAGGCACCACGGCGGCCGATGCCTCGGGCAACGGCAACACCGGCACCATCACCGGCGCCACCTGGAGCACGGCGGGCCGCTACGGCGGCGCGCTGTCCTTCAACGGCGTGAGCAACCTCGTGCAAGTGGCCAGCTCCGCCTCGCTGAACCTGACCACCGCCATGACGCTGGAGGCGTGGATCCAGCCCACCGCGGCGCAGAGCGGCTGGCGCACGATCATGCAGCGCCAGGTCGATGCCTGGTTCCTCAATGCCAGCAACGACAACGGCCCCTTGCTGCCCTCGGGTGGCGGGCACTTCGGCAGCAGCGTCGCCTGGATCAGCGGCACGAACGCCAGCCCGGTCGGCAGCCTGGACACACGTGGCGCTGACCTACGACGCGAGCATGCTCAGGCTCTATGTGAACGGCGCCCTGGCGGCCAGCCAGCCGCGCACGGGGCGCCATCCAGAGCACCACCAACCCGCTGTGGATCGGCGGCAACCAGCCCTATGGCGAGTTCTTCCAGGGCCTGATCGACGAGGTGCGCGTCTACAGCCGCGCGCTGAGCCAGGCCGAGATCCAGGTCGACATGAGCACGCCGATCGCGCCTGTCGCGCCCGACACCACGCCACCGGGCGCACCGGGCAGCCTGGGCGCGACGGCCGCGAGCGCGAGCCAGATCGACCTGAGCTGGACGGCGGCCACCGACAACGTGGGGGTCACCGGCTACCGGGTCGAGCGCTGCCAGGGCGCGGGCTGCACGGCCTTCGCGCAGATCGCCACGCCCACCGGCACCAGCTTCAGCGACACCGGCCTGGCGGCGGGCACGAGCTACAGCTACCGGGTGCGGGCGACGGATGCCGCGGCCAACCTGGGCGCCTATTCCAACCTGGCGACGACGAGCACCACGGCACCGGACACCACTGCCACCGACGGCGCCCGGCAACCTGGGCGCGACCGCGGCGAGCGCGAGCCAGATCAACCTGAGCTGGACGGCAGCGACCGACAACGTGGCGGTGAGCGGCTACCGCGTCGAGCGCTGCCAGGGCGCGGGCTGCACCAGCTTCGCGCAAGTGGCCACGCCCGACCGCCACGAGCTTCAACGACAGCGGGCTGGCGGCATCGACCAGCTACAGCTACCGCGTGCGGGCCGTCGATGCCGCGGGCAACCCGGGCGGCTATTCCGGCGTCGCCACGGCCACGACCTCCAGCACGCCGGCGCCCTCCGGGCTGGTGGCGGCCTACGGCTTCGAGGAAGGCACGGGCAGCACGGTCACCGATGCCTCGGGCAACGGCAACACCGGCACCATCACCGGCGCGACCTGGAGCGCGGCGGGCCGCTACGGCGGAGCGCTCGAGCTTCAATGGCGTCGGACAACCTCGTGCGGGTGGCGAGCTCCGCCTCGCTGAACGTGAGCACGGCGCATGACGCTGGAGGCGTGGATCCTGCCCACCGCGGCGCAGAGCGGCTGGCGCACGATCATGCAGCGCCAGGCCGACGCGTACTTCCTCAATGCCAGCAACGACAGCGGGCCCTTGCTGCCCTCGGGCGGCGGGCACCTTCGGCAGCAACGTCGCGTGGATCAGCGGCACCAACGCCAGCCCCGTCAGCACCTGGACGCATGTGGCGCTGACCTACGACGGCGAGCATGCTGCAGGCTCTATGTCAACGGCGTGCTGGCGGCCAGCCAGGCGCGCACGGGCACGATCCAGAGCAACTACCAATCCGCTGTGGATCGGCGGCAACCAGCCCTATGGCGAGTTCTTCCAGGGCCTCATCGACGAGGTGCGCGTCTACAACCGCGCGCTGAGCGAGGCCGAGATCCAGACCGACATGAACACGCCGGTCGCCGACCGGCGACGCCGGACACCACGGCGCCGACGGCGCCCGACAGCCTGACCGCGACGGCAGCGAGCCGCGAGCCAGATCAACCTGAGCTGGACGGCGGCCACCGACAACGTGGCTGTCACCGGCTACCGGGTCGAGCGCTGCCAGGGCGCGGGCTGCACGGCCTTCGCGCAGATCGCCACGCCCACCGGCACCAGCTTCAGCGACACCGGCCTGGCCGCCGGCACGAGCTACAGCTACCGGGTGCGGGCGACGGATGCCGCAGCCAACCTGGGCGGCTACTCCAACGTGGCGACGGCCAGCACCACGGCACCGGACACCACGGCGCCGACGGCGCCGGCCGGCCTCGGCGCGACTGCCAGCGGCAGCCAGATCAGCCTGGGCTGGACCGCCTCGACCGACAACGTCGGCGTGACCGGCTACCGGGTCGAGCGCTGCCAGGGCGCGGGCTGCACGAACTTCACGCAGGTCGCGCACGCCAGCCGGCACGAGCTTCGTCAACACCGGGCTGGGCGGCAACACGAGCTACAGCTATCGGGTCCGGGCCACCGACGCGGCGGGCAACCTGGGCCCGTACTCCAACCTGGCCTCGGCCACCACGCCGGCCGCTCCCGATACCACGGCGCCGACCGCGCCGACCGGCCTGGCCGCCAGCGTGGTCAGCACCAGCCAGATCAACCTGGGCTGGACGGCCTCGACCGACAACGTGGGCGTCACCGGCTACCGGATCGAGCGCTGCCAGGGCGCGGGCTGCACCAACTTCGCGCGAAGTGGGCACCTCCACGACCACCGCGTTCTCGAGCGGCGGCCTGGCCGCCAACACGGTGTACCGCTTCCGCGTGCGCGCCAACGACGCGGCGGGCAACCTGAGCGGCTACTCGAACATCGTGGCGCCCCGGACGCAGGCCGGCGACACGACCCGGCCGTCGGCGCCCACCGGGCTCACCGCGGTCGCCGCCAGCAGCGTGCAGGTCAACCTGAACTGGACGGCCTCGACGGACAACGTCGGCGTGACCGGCTATCGGGTCGAGCGCTGCCAGGGCGCGGGCTGCACCGCCTTCGCCGAAATCGCGAGCCCATTGACGACGAGCCATGCCGACACCGGGCGGACGCCGGCCACCGTGTACCGCTATCGCGTGCGAGCCACCGATGCGGCGGGCAACCTGAGCACCTATTCGGGCATCGCGACGGTCACGACTCCCTCGGTGCCGGACACGACCGCGCCGAGCGCTCCGGCCGGTCTCTCGGCAACTGCCGGAGGCCCGGGCCAGATCGGTCTCGCCTGGACCGCTGCGACGGACAACGTGGGCGTCACCGGCTACCGGGTCGAGCGCTGCCAGGGCGCGGGCTGCACGAACTTCACGCAGGTGGCGACGCCGGCGGGGACCAGCTTCGGCGACATCGGGCTGGCGCCCTCGACCAGCTACAGCTACCGCGTGCGGGCCGTCGATGCCTCGGGCAACCTGGGCGGCTATTCCAACGTGGCCTCGGCCACCACTTCGAGCACGCCGCCGAGCAGCGGGCTGGTGGCCGCCTACGGCTTCAACGAAGGCACGGGCGGCACGGTGGCCGATGCCTCGGGCAACGGCAACACCGGCACCATCACCGGCGCGAGCTGGAGCGCGGCGGGTCGCTACGGCAGCGCGCTGGTGTTCAACGGCGTGGACAACCTGGTGCGGGTGGCCAGCTCCGCGTCGCTGAACCTGGGCAGCGCCATGACGCTGCAGGCGTGGATCCAGCCCAGCGTGGCGCAAAGCGGCTGGCGCACGATCATGCAGCGCCAGGTCGATGCCTGGTTCCTCAACGCCAGCAACCAGAACGGTCCCTTGCTGCCCGCGGGCGGAGGCACCTTCGGCAGCGCGACCGTGTACGTGAGCGGCAGCAGCGCCAGCCCGGTCGGCGCCTGGACGCACGTGGCGCTGACCTATGACGCGAGCATGCTCAGGCTGTACGTCAACGGGGTGCTGGCGACCAGCCAGGCGCGCACCGGCGCCATCCAGAGCAGCTCCAACCCGCTGTGGATCGGCGGCAACCTGCCCTACGGCGAGTACTTCCAGGGGCTGATCGACGAGGTGCGCGTGTACAACCGCGCGCTCAGCCCGGCCGAGATCCAGGCCGACATGAACACGCCGGTCGCCCCATAGGCCGCGGGATCACCGCAAGCGAATGGCGCGACCAGCTCAAAGCTTGATGAACACGCGCTTGCGGTAGAGCACGACAACGAGGGCGTAGCAGATGGCAAGGAACACCAGCACGTACACGAGCGAGCCCATCTCGGGGGCGGCCCAGCCGGCGAAAAAGCGGTCGTAGATCAGTATGCGCAGCCGGACCGTGCCGCCGTCGCCGGTATGCAAGCGGCCATAGACCAGCACGCGTTGCAGGCATTGGGCGAACACATAGAAGAACAGTGCGTTGACGCCGGCGATCTGGAGCGGCTTGAGCCATGCGCTCGGGCCTTCGAGCTGGCCGAGCCATTGCAGCCCGGCCAGCAGTTGCATGCTGATGCCGGCCATGAACACCACGTAGGTGGCCGTCCACAATTGCTTGTTGATCGGCAGCGCGGCGCCCCAGGCACTGCCGAGCATCAGGAGTCCGAGCCCGACGGCGAAGAGGCCGTCGATTCGTTCGCTCGATGCACGGGGGGCGGACATGGACAGCCAATGCCCCGCCAACAAGCCGACCAGCGTCGTCACGACGGCGCCTGCGGTGGGCAGGACATTGAAGGTTCCGGCGTGCGTATCCCATCGGCCCGAACAGCGGTGCCAGGATGAGCTGGTCGATGTAGCGCGCGGCGTTTCCCTCCGGCGACATGACGCCAGGGCCGAAACCCGGGACGGTGAACAGTGCGTACACGGCCCATTGCCCGACAAGACCGAGGCAGGCCAGCGCCAGCTGCACTCGCCAGCCTGTGTGCAGGTGCACGGCGGCGGCGATGAGGTAGCACCAGCCGATCAGCGCGAGCGTGCCGCTGAAATGCAGCTTGCCCCATTCGTAGTACGGAAAATTCATCAGCAGGAAATTCAGGCCCTGCAGGACCAGGAAGCGCTGCAGGATCTTGCCGTACATCGCCCGGGTTGGTGCCAGCGGATTGCCGTGCGAGTCGCTCATGGCCAGGCGGATCGAGACCCCGACTGCAAACAGGAACCCCGGGAAGATCGTGTCGGCGAGACTCCATCCATGCCACGCTGCATGATTCAGCGGCGGGAAGGCCGGCGATGGCGAGTGGTTGACGAGGATCATTCCCAGGACCATGAGCCCGCGCAATGCATCCAGCGCCGGGTCTCGACGTTCCAGGCTCCTCGAGATGAACCGGTGAAGAAAAGCGGGGGTCATCTGCTCATGCCTGCCAGGGTGCCGATCGATCATGATGCGCCGGGTGATGACAGGACTGCAGCCCGCGATTGAGGGGAGCCTGACATGGAGGTGCAACGCGACTATGCTGCCCCTCATGACCTTGCCTCTGGGCAGCCGGATCGCCGAGTTCGAAATCAACGAGGTCCTGGGCGAAGGGGGCTTCGGCGTGGTGTACCGCGCCACCGACAGGCAGCTCGACCGGCAGGTGGCCCTCAAGGAATACATGCCGTCGAGCCTCGCGGTTCGCCGGCCCGATCAGTCGGTCGGCCCGCGCTCGCAGGCGTGCCGCGAGGCCTTCGACCTCGGTCGGCGCAGCTTCGTCAACGAGGCCCGGCTGCTGGCGCAGTTCGAGCATCCATCGCTTGCGCGCATCCATCGCTACTGGGAGCAGCACGGCACCGCCTACATCGTGATGCCCCTCTATCGTGGCGTGACGCTGAAGGAGCACCTGAAGCAGCATCCGCAGCCATCCGAGGCCTGGCTGCGCGCGCTGCTGGCCCCCTTGATGGACGCGCTCTCGGTGCTGCATGCGGGGCACTGCTATCACCGTGACATCGCGCCGGACAACATCCTGCTCTTGCCCGACGGCCGGCCGCTGCTGCTGGACTTCGGCGCGGCAAGGCAGGTGATCGGCAAGGTCACGCACACGCTCACCGCCATCCTCAAGCCGGGCTATGCGCCCATCGAGCAATACGGCGACACGCATCCTGCGAAGCAAGGCCCGTGGACCGACATCTATGCGCTTTCGGCGGTGCTCTATTTCGCGATGACCGGCCGGCCACCGCCGGATTCCGCTGCGCGGATCCTCGACGATGCCCTGGAGCCGGCGGCCTTGCTGGCCGGGCCGCGCTATTCGGCCGGCTTCCTTGCAGCGGTGGACGCGGGGCTGCGGGTGATGCCGCGGGATCGGCCGCAGAGCATCGCGGAATTCGCGGCGCTGCTGGATCGTGCGGCGTCGCCGTTCGACGACCGGACTCTTCCGCCATCGGCTGCGCGTGGCATGCCGTGGTCGAGGGCCGATTCCGAGGACACGGTGGTCTCGGGCGCGCCGGTCCCCGATGCACTGCGTGCGCAGGATCCGGAATTCTCGCGTTGGCAGGTCCGTGCGCCGACGGCGCGCACGGGAGGACTGAGCAAGCCGGTCGTCGCGGGCACCGGCGCGGGCCTGGTGGCGCTTGCGGCGGCGGCCGCGCTGTGGTGGTTTGGCCTGGGGCCGGGGGAAGGCGATACCGCGGCTGTCCCGGCGCAAGGCGCTTCGCAGGCGCATCCAGCGGCCGTGCCTCCGTCCGCTCCTGTCGAACCGGCGCAGCGGCCCGCCCAATCCGGCCCACGGGGCCAGCCGGACCAGGCCCAATCGGTGCCGCCACCGGCCACCGGGCCGACAGCGAGCGCGCCGGCGCCGATCGAGTCTGCAACGCCCAGGCCAGCGCCGGCCGATTCGACTTCCGCGAGGCCGGCGCCCGCACGGCCGAAGCCCGGCACGGGCGATGCGCCCACCCAGGCCACCCGACCCACCGCGCGCGACAAGCCGCCACCGAGCGACGAGGCCGCCTGCGCAGCCCTGCTGCAGCGCGCCTCGATGGGCGAGGACTCGCCGGCCCTGAGGGAGCGGCTGAAGACGCTGAATTGCTAGCGGAGCGCTGCCAGAACTCAGATCGCCGCGCAGTCCACCACCTTGAACTCCACCCGCCGATCCAGCGCATCCCTCACATCGTCGGTCCCCAGCCCGATCAGGTTCTCGCGCGACCCCACGCCGTCGGAAGTGAGCCTGCGCACCAGGCTGCCGTCCTGGCGTTCGAGGCTGCCCTTGATCGCCGCGGCGCGGTTCTTCGAGAGCGGATCGTTGATCGCATCGGTGCCGGTCTTGCTCGTGTGGCCGATCACGGCCAGGCACGCACCGCGCTGCCCCGTCTGCCGGGCCACTTCGCGCAGCCAGATGTCGTACTGGTCCTGCAGCCCCGCGGTGGCCACGAGCTGCGTGGTGCCGGGCCGAAACAGCAGCTTCATCGGCAGCCGCTTCGCAGCGATGCCGGCACCGACGATCTGCCCGAAGGCCTCGGCGGCTTCCTGCTTCTTGCCGAGCTGCCAGTTCGTCAGGTACAGGCCGTTGAGCACGCGCAGGTCGCCCGGGTCGGCCAGCTCGCGCGCCTGTCGGTAGAGGGCGTTGGCCTCCTGCGTCTTGCCGGCCTGGTAGGCGAGCACCGCCTCGTTGGTGAGCGCCGCGCCCGGCAGGCGCATCAGGTAGGTGGGATCGATCGGGTCGCCCACCTTGCTGTTGACCTGGCAGGAGTTGATGTAGCCCGAGACCGTCCTGTCCTTGTGCCAGGTGGGGCTGTCCTGGTAGTAGCGCGTGGGCGAGGCGTCGACCGAGTCCACCGTGGCCCGGTCGAGCTTCTTGGCGACGATGCGCCCGGTCTTCAGGTCCACGAGCGTCAGCCAGATGCGGAAGGCATCCGAGCGCTCCTGCGTGGCATTGCGGGTGTTGACCGCCGTCAGCGTGCCCATCAGCAGCAAGGGGCCCGACGCGACGAGCTGGCGGGTCAGGGGCTTGACCTTCCACTGCGGATACTTCGACCTGACGATCGCCGCGAGCTGCTCGCCCATCTGCACCGTGCCGGTGGTCTGCGCGCCGGTGCTGGCATCGATCAGCGGATCGATCACGAAATCGCGCTCGTCGGCTCCGAGCACGCCGGCGGCGTCGACGAACAGCTTCTCGCCGGCGCGCTCCACGGCCTCGGGGAAGGGAGCGGGCGGCGGCAAGGCGGGTGCTTGTGCCACCGCCTGGGCGGTGGTGGGTGACGGCGTCGCAGGCGCAGGGCAGGTGCGGAGCGGGTGCGGGTGCTGGAGCAGGCGCGGCGGCCGGTGCCGGTGCTGGTGCCGAAGCCGGTGCCGCCGCAGGTGCGGGCGCGGCCGGCGAGCGGTAGGCCTGCGGGTTCGAGCAGGCACCCA
Organism: uncultured beta proteobacterium; assembly: GCA_963818175.1. Taxonomy (GTDB): domain Bacteria; phylum Pseudomonadota; class Gammaproteobacteria; order Burkholderiales; family Burkholderiaceae_C; genus Caldimonas. The sequence continues at coordinate 46,312 of CAWFRK010000032.1, forward strand.
GGATGATGGCGGCCATCAGGGCCGGGACGGCAATGACCCTGCGGGCGTGGCGATGTGACATGGCTTCTCCTGCAAAGCGTTAGGCGAGCTTGCGAGCTTTCCAGCCCTGTGTTGCGAGCGTGGCCGGGCAGGTTTCGTCTATCTCATGCAGAGCGCTTCATGCGCTTCCTCAGGTGATCGACCATGCGCCTGAGCAGGCGACGGTCCCGCGCGATGTGCTCCTTGATCCGCAGCATCGCCGCACGAGTGGCGATGACCGGGGGCAGAGCGTTGAGCCACGCATGGGCCACGGCGCCGCCAGGATGGGCAGCAGGCGCAAGGGCCAGCGGGAGAGGGCTTTCATGGGTCGAACCGCCGGTGAATGCATTGTGCGGATGTCGCGCGGACTCGTCGAGACCGGGGCCGGGAACCGAGGCGTAGACTGTCAGCCCCCGACTTGCAAGGAGTCGACATGGACAGCCCCGACGAAGTGCTCTCGCGCGGCGACCGTGCTCCCGGACTTCGACCTGCCCGGCATCGACGGGCGGAGCTGGAGCTACGCGCAGGCCGCCGGGCCGAACGGCCTGGTCGTGATGTTCATCTGCAATCACTGTCCGTACGTCACGGCGGTGGTCGATCGCATCGTGAGCGATGCGCGCGCCTTGCGCGCGCTGGGCATCGGCGCGGTGGCCGTCAGCAGCAACGACGCGATGACTTATCCGGAAGATTCGTTCGAGAACATGTCCGGGTTCGCGGCGTGGCATGGCTTCGACTTCCCTTACCTGTACGACGAAACGCAGCAGGTCGCGCGCGACTACGGGGCGGTGTGCACGCCCGAGTTCTTCGGCTTCGACCGCGATCGCGTGCTGGCGTACCGCGGCCGGCTCGACGCGTCCGGCCGGCAGCCCGCCGCGCCCGGCGCGAGGCGCGAGCTGTACGAGGCCATGAAGCAGATGGTCGAGACGGGTCGCGCGCCCGACGAGCAGCATGCGAGCATCGGCTGCTCGATCAAATGGAAGATGTGACCCAACCCCGCTCGCCTGCATGCGGGGGCCAGCCGGGTTTGCCCTATGGCAACTGCGCCGAGCGCCACTGACGATACACGCGCATCACTGCAAGCGAGGGGGCATGGCGAGCGTCACCATCGAGGCGGTCAGGAAGAACTTCGGCAAGGTGCCGGTCCTGCATGGGCTCGACATCGCCATTGCCGACGGCACATTCACCGTGCTGGTCGGGCCCTCGGGCTGCGGCAAGTCCACGCTGCTGCGCATGATCGCGGGGCTCGAGGAAGTGAGCGGCGGCGAGATCCGCATCGGCACGCGTCGCGTCAACGAGGTGCCTCCCAAGGAGCGCGACGTCGCCATGGTGTTCCAGAACTACGCGCTCTATCCGCACATGACGGTGCGCGACAACATGGCTTTCTCGCTGATGCTGGCCAGGCAGGACAAGGCCACCATCACCGAGAAGGTCGGCCGCGCCGCCGAGATCCTCGCGCTCACGCCGCTGCTCGACCGCTATCCGCGCCAGCTCTCCGGCGGCCAGCGCCAGCGCGTGGCGATGGGCCGCGCGATCGTGCGCGACCCGCAGGTCTTCCTGTTCGACGAGCCCTTGTCCAACCTCGATGCCAAGCTGCGCGTGGCGATGCGCACCGAGATCAAGGAGCTGCACCAGCGCCTGAAGACGACCTCCATCTACGTGACGCACGACCAGATCGAGGCGATGACGATGGGCGACACCATCGTGGTGATGCGCGATGGCCGCATCGAGCAGACCGGCGGCCCGCTCGAGCTCTACGACCGACCGGCCAACGTCTTCGTGGCCGGCTTCATCGGCTCGCCCGCGATGAACATGCTGCCCGGCGTGCTGCGCCGCAATGGCGTGCGCCCGGGCGTGGAGCTGGCCGACGGCAGCCTGCTGCCGCTGCCCATGGGCACCGCGGGCTCGGACGGCCAGCCGGTGATCTACGGCGCGCGGCCCGAGCACCTGAGCCTGGCGGCCGACGATGGCCTGACGGTGCAGGTGGCGGTGGTGGAGCCCACCGGCGCCGACACGCTGGTGAGCTGCCGCCACGGCGAGACGGAGGTGGCCGCGGTGTTCCGCGAGCGCCATGCCTTCGCGCCGGGCAGCACGATCCGCCTTGTGCCGGATGTCCGTCACGCCCATCTCTTCGATGCCGCCAGCGGCGCGCGACTCACTGTGTGAACGACACATCGTTCCATGACAACCAGCAAGGAGACGACCGTGAAGCATTTCAATCGACGCAAGTTCCTCGAAGGCTCGGCCGGGGTGGCCGCGGCGACGACGCTCGGCGTGGGCAGCGCGGTGTTCACGCCGCTGGCCGGCGCGCAGACACTGAACTTCCGCCCCGAGAAGGACGCCAAGCTGCGCGTGCTGCGCTGGAGCCGCTTCGTGCAGGGCGACATCGACAGCTACATGGCCAACGTCAAGAAGTTCACCGAGAAGACCGGCATCGAGGTGCGGGTGGACAACGAGGGCTGGGAGGACGTGCGCCCGAAGGCGGCGGTGGCGGCCAACACCGGCGCGGGGCCGGACATCATCCTCTCGACCAATGACGACGCCAACCTCTACCCGGAGAAGCTGGTCGACGTGACCGACCTGTGCGACTACCTCGGCAAGAAGTACGGCGGCTGGTACCCGGCCGGCGAGGCCTACCTCAGGCCCGACGGCAAGCGCTGGATCGGCGTGCCGCTGGGCTGCGCGGGCGCGATGATGGTCTACCGCGAGAGCATGCTCAAGGCGGCCGGGCGTCGACAGCCTTCCCGAAGGACACCGACGGCTTCCTGCGCATGTTCAAGGCGCTGCAAGACAAGGGCACGCCAGGCGGCATGGCGCTGGGCAACGCCACGGGCGACAGCGGCTGGACGCACTGGCTGATCTGGGCCTTCGGCGGCAAGATCGTCGACAAGGACAACAAGGTCACGATCGACAGCCCCGAGACGATCAAGGCGCTGGAGTACGCCAAGGAGCTCTACGCCAACTTCGTGCCGGGCACGCTCTCGTGGCTGGACCCGAACAACAACAAGGCCTTCCTCGACGGCCAGATCAGCATCACCAACAACGGCATCTCGATCTACTACGCGGCGAAGAACTCGCAGGACGCGAAGGTCAAGGAGATGGCGGCCGACATCAACCACTCGTCCTTCCCGGTGGGGCCGGTGGGGCGCCCGACCGAGTACCACCTGTTCTTCAACCAGATGATCATGAAGTACACCAAGTACCCGAACGCGGCCAAGGCGTTCCTGCAGCACATGATGGAGGCGGAGCAGTTCAATGCCTGGCTGCAGGGCGGCGGCGGCTACATGTCGCATCCGCTGAAGGCCTACGACTCGAACCCGATCTGGACCTCGGACCCGAAGCACACGCCGTATCGCGATGCCTTCAAGAACCTGCGTCCGGCGGGCTATGCGGGGCGGCTGGGGTACGCGTCGGCCGGGGCGCTGGGCGACTTCATCGTCTCCAACATGGTGGCCGAGGCGGCGAGCGGGCAGCGCACGCCGAAGGAAGCGGCGGAGCGCGCGGCCAAGCGTGCGGAGCGCTACTACAAGGTGTGAGATGACCGACGGGCTGAACATGCCGGTGCTCGCCAAGCTGCAGAACAGCCGCAACGCCCTCGGCATCATCTTCATGATGCCGGCGGCAGTGATCCTGCTGCTGTTCCTCACCTATCCGCTCGGCCTCGGCGCCTGGCTCGGCTTCACCGATGCCAAGATCGGCCGCTCAGGCGCGTGGATGGGCCTGGACAACTACGAGTTCCTCTGGGGCGACAGCGTGATGCGGCTGGCCGTGTTCAACACGATCTTCTACACGGTCATCGCCAGCATCATCAAGTTCTTCCTCGGGCTGTGGCTCGCGCTGCTGCTCAACCGCAACCTGCCGATGAAGCGCTTCTTTCGCGCGGTGATCCTGCTGCCCTACATCGTGCCGACGGCCCTGTCGGCGATCGCCTTCTGGTGGATCTACGACGCGCAGTTCTCGGTCATCAGCTGGGTGCTGATGAAGCTCGGGCTGATCGACCGCTACATCGACTTCCTCGGCGAGCCGTGGAACGCGCGCTTCGCTGTCATCGCGGCCAACATCTGGCGTGGCGTGCCCTTCGTGGCCATCACGCTGCTGGCCGGGCTGCAGACCATCTCGCCGTCGTTCTACGAGGCCTCGGCGATCGACGGAGCCACGCGCTGGCAGCAGTTTCGTCACGTGACGCTGCCGCTGCTCACGCCCATCATCGCGGTGGTGATGACCTTCTCGGTGCTGTTCACCTTCACGGACTTCCAGCTCATCTACGTGATCACGCGCGGCGGGCCGCTCAACGCGACACACCTGATGGCCACCTTGTCGTTCCAGCGCGCCATTCCAGGTGGTGCGCTCGGCGAGGGCGCGGCGATCTCGATCGCGATGGTGCCGTTCCTGCTGGCGGCGATCCTGTTCAGCTACTTCGGGCTGCAGCGGCGAGCCTGGCAGCAAGGTGGAGCGGATAAATGACCACCCCCGGATGAGCAGCACACCGAAAGTCTCGACGGCATCGCGCGAGGACTCGAGCGACAGCGTCGGCATGGAATACCTGGAGACGGTGCCGCGCCGCGTCGTCACGCTCTACCTGCCGCTGGCTGTCTTCCTGTTCGTGCTGCTGTTTCCGTTCTACTGGATGGCGACCACCTCGATCAAGCCGAACGCCGAGCTGCTCTCGCGCGAGGGCAATCCCTTCTGGGTGAAGAGCCCGACGCTGGCGCACTTCAAGAAGCTGCTGTTCGACACCGCCTACCCGGAATGGCTGTGGAACACGGTGGTGGTCTCGGTGGTGGCCACCTTCATCTCGCTGGCCGCGGCGGTGCTGGCGGCCTATGCCATCGAGCGGCTGCGCTTTCGCGGGGCGCGGCACGTGGGCATGTCGATCTTCCTGGCCTACCTGGTGCCGCCCTCGATCCTCTTCATCCCGCTGGCCGCCATCGTCTTCAACCTGGGCCTCTTCGACACCCGCTGGGCGCTCATCCTCACCTACCCGACCTTCCTGATCCCGTTCTGCACCTGGCTGCTGATGGGCTACTTCCGCAGCATCCCGTACGAGCTGGAGGAGTGCGCGCTGATCGACGGCGCGACGCGCTGGCAGATCCTGACCAAGATCATCCTGCCGCTCTCGGTGCCGGGGCTCATCTCGGCCGGCATCTTCGCCTTCACGCTGTCGTGGAACGAGTTCATCTACGCGCTCACCTTCGTGTCGAGCTCGGAGGTGAAGACGGTGCCGGTGGGCGTGGTGACCGAGCTGGTCGAGGGCGATGTGTACCACTGGGGCTCGCTGATGGCCGGGCGCGCTGTTCGGCTCGCTGCCGGTGGCCTTCATCTACTCGTTCTTCGTCGAGCACTACGTGGCGGGGATGACGGGGTCGGTCAAGGAGTGAAGATCGCTCAGTCCAGCGCGCTGCATGTCGCATGCGAGCATGTGAAGTGCCCCCGAGGACGGGGGCACTCGTGATTCAGCATCACGGGCGAACCGCGATGTCACGCAACGCCGGCCCACCCGCACCGCCGATGCGCGCAGCATCGGCCGTCAGCCCGCGCGGCAGGATCGTCGCGCCGGTGGCGAGGTTGACCTCGAACAAGGTGTAGGGCCCGGTTGCGCTGCCGAAGGCCGCCAGCGCGCGTCCGTTGCGGTTGCCCGCAATGTCGAAGCCCGCCTGGCCCCCGATGTCGCGTCCCAGCGTGCCGATGCTCGTCAGCGTTCCGGTGGCCGGGACCTGGGTGCTCAGCACGTCGGTACTGGCTTCGAGGCTGAACAGCGTGGTGGTCGCGGGAGGCGTGGCGCTGATGCCGCTGTTGAGGTAGGCAGCGCCGATCACGGTCGGGGCCGCGATGGTGGGCGAGTTGATCGCGCCGTTCATGGTCGCGCTGCCTGGCGAGCTGGTCAGATTGACTGCCAGGCTCTGGCCCGTTTCGCTGATGATGCGCAAGGCATTGGCCGCGGGATTGAAGTCGACGCTGAACACCGAGCCCGCGAGCGGCACGCTGATCGTCGCGACCGGCGCCAGCGAGCCGCTGGCCGCATCAAGCGTGTAGACGCGGCCGGTGTTGTCGGCCGCCTTCGTTACCGCGTAGAGCAGGCCGTCGCTGGGCCGGATGTCGATGCCGACCACCGACTGGCCCGCCGGCGCCGCGATCGCCACGCTCGAGGCGATGGTGCCGGGCGTGCGCGGGTCGAAGGACAGCAGCCGGTGGTCGGTGGTCAGGCCCAGCACCGTCGCGGCCGGTGCGCGGGTGTTGAGTGCGAGGCCGACGATGCCCTCGTCGGTGCCGATCGCGCCGAGCGCGGTGGCGGCGTTGGCAGTGGCATTGAGGTCGATGCTGTAGAGCTGGGTGATGCCGCCCACCGTGAGCGCCGCATGGCCGCGGTTGCTGACGGCATCGATGTCGAAGTCCGCCGCGGCACCGAAGGCCACGCCGAGCGAGATCGGCGTGGACGACACCGGGGCCAGCGTGCCGTCGTTCGGCGGGTTCTGCAGGTAGAGCAGGCCGTCGGCGGCGTTCAGGTCGAAGAGCTGCGTCGCGGTCGCGCCGTCGAAGCTGTTGGTGTATGCGGCCCCGACCACGCTCGGCGTGCTGCCGGCGAGGCTGAGGTTGCCATCGGTGGTGGTGGCGCCGGTATCGACGTTGATGCGCAGGTTCTGCCCGCTGCTGCTGACGACGCGCAGGCGGTCCACGGCGGGGTTGAAGTCCACCCCGAAGCGCTCGCCGTTCAGCGCGGTGAACGGCGCGGTGGTGTCGGCCGCGTCGGCGGCCAGGGTCGACTTGAGCGCCGCGGCGCCGGTCGAAGGGTCGAGGGTGTAGACCTTGCCCAGGCTCGACACCGCATAGAGCAGCCCGTCGGCGGGCCGCAGGTCGATGCCCAGCAGGCGCTCGCCGCCGGAGACTCCCGACACGGCGATCGAGCCCACCAGCGTGCCGGGCGCGGCGCGATTGAACGAGACGAGCTTGCCCGATTCGGTCAGTGCGATGGTGTCGCCGACTGGGACGGGCTGCGGCGCGGTCTGCGGTGGTGCGGGCGGTGGTGCTGGCGGCGTGTCGTCGTCGTGGCCGCCACCGCCACAGGCGGCCAGCCCGAGGCCGAGCATGGCGATGGCGGTCGAGAGGCGAGTCTTCCTGTGCATGTCTGCTCCTTGCGGTTTGGGGGTCGAGAGCGAGCGGGCCGCTGCCCCGTGCGGGCAGCAGCGGTCGCTTCGACGGATACGCGCAGGAGGATCCATGGATGCAGCTGCGGTCCCGTGCATCTGAATGCCGGCTGTGCACTGCAATCGCTCGACGTCGGCCCTGCTCCTGAGAACGGTTCCGCCTCAGGGCGACGCCAGTATCGCAACCAGCCTGCCGCGAAAGCGTCGCGAGTATTCGATCCGCGCACCGGCCGGTATTTCCGAGTCCTTGCGATAGGTAAACACCACGCGCCCTCCCGGGTGCGCCGCAAGCCAGTCTCCGGCGCGCGGGTCGATGAGTTCGAGCGGTTGCCGCAACCTGCCGGCAAGCGTCCATTCACCGTGGTAGTCGCCGACCACCGCCACCGGGCGCCCCTCGCGCTGGTACTGCGCAACCATGCTGGCCACGGCCGACGTGTCGTAGGGCTCTCGCATCGCAATGTCGAAGGCCACGAGCAGGCTGAAGAATGCCGCCACTGCGGCGCACGCCAAGCGGCGCACCTCGAGTTCGGCGCTGGCCGCCACGCCGGCAACAGCCGCGGTGGCGTAGGCGATCGCGAGTGCTCCGGCCCAGACCAGCGCCGAGGCATCGTCCAACCCGCCCAGGTGCTGCGCGAGGCGCGGAGCGGCCAGTAGCGCCGCCGCGCCCAGCACCGCCAGCGAGAGCGCCGGCCAGGCCATCGACCATCTGCCCGCACGGCCGTCACTCACCGTGCGCGCGACCAGCAGCGCAAAGAGCGGGAACTCGGGCAGCAGGTACTGCCACTGCTTGCCGCTCACGAGCGAGAAGAGCAGCAGGCTCGCGAGGAAGCCGAGCACCACGAGACGCACGCCGCTGTCACCCGTGGCCAGCGCCGGCCCCAGGCCACGCCACCAGCGAGGCCACAGGATCCATGGCATGAACATCAAGGGCAGGGAGGCGAGATAGAACCACCACGCCGCCTTGTGAGCGAAGCTGCCGACCATGCGTCCTGCCGTCTGGCCCCAGAAGATGGCGGCGCGGTAGTCCTCGCCACCGGCAATAGCCGCGGGGATTGCCCACGCGAGCACCAGTGCCGCGCCAGCCGAGCACTGCGAGCCCGACACCGGCGTACCAGCGGCCCCAGCGCGGGCGGGCCTCGCGCATCCACAGCGGTGCGAGCAAGGCCGCCGGCAGCAGGTGGACGAGCGCGACGGGCCCCTTCGACAGCAGCGCGCCGCCCAGCCCCAGCCCGAGCAGAACGAAGCCGCTCGCGACAGCTTGCTCGCGCCACGCGCGCGCGAGGCCGAGGAAGCCCAGCGTGACGAAGAAGCCGAGCATCGCATCGAACATCAGCGCCGAGGCGAAGTACGAGAAGAGCAGGCTCGAGACCAATACGAGCGGCGCGATGCGCGCCGCGTCGGGCCGCGCGGGCCAGAGTTCGCGTGCGAGCCGTGCGGCCAGCGCCATCGTGCCCCCCGCGAACACCGGCGAGACGAGCCGCGGCCACCACTCGTTGACGCCGAACAAGGCCCAGCCGGCCTGCACGATCCAAAAGAGCAGCGGCGGCTTGTGCGCGTAGGGCTCGCCGTTGAGGTGCGGCACGAGGAAATCGCTGCGCGCCCACATCTCCCATGCGACGGCCGCATAGCGTGTCTCGTCGATCGGCAGCAAGGGGCGCATCAGGCCGGCCATGGCGAGCAGGCCCAGCAGTGCCAGCGCCCAGGCCGTCTGCGGCACGCCGGCCGGACTCAGCCCTCGCGATGGGCTTGCGAAGGCGGCAGCGGGTGTCTCTCGCGTCGAATCAACCACAGGTTGCGCAGGTAGATGAAAAGGCCGAGCCCCTGCCCGAGGATGAACACCGGGTCGAGGCGGTAGAGCGCATATAGAAAGAGCGTGAGCCCACCGGCGAGCGAGAAGTACCAGAACATGACTGGCACCACGGAGCGGCCCGCGCGCTCGCTGGCCAGCCACTGCACGACGAAACGCATCGAGAAGAGCGCCTGCCCGGTAAAGCCGAACACGAGCGCGAGCCATTCCGGCAGCATGAGGGCGCTCGGGTTCACTGCTCGACCTCCGGTCGCTTCATCCGGCGCATCAGCCAGCTCACTCCGAACATGTCCACGATGCCGACCCACAGTCGGTTGTGCAGCCCGTACTTCGAGCGGCCCGCAATTCGCGGCCGGTGGCGGACCGGAACCGAGCACACCTCGGCGCCTTCGCGCAGGAAGAGCGCCGGAAGGAAGCGGTGCAGGTGGTCGAAGTAGGGCAGTTGCAGGAACACCTCGCGCGAGAACAGCTTGAGGCCGCAGCCGGTGTCCGGTGTGCGGTCGTCCAAGAGGCTGCCGCGCACATGGTTGGCCACGCGCGAGGACACGCGGCGCAACAGGCTGTCGTGGCGCGCGGTCCTCCAGCCCATCACGAGCGCCAGCGCCTTCGGGCGCTGCCCGGCGCTCGCCGCGGCCAGCAGGCGCGGGATGTCGGCCGGGTCGTTCTGCAGGTCGCCGTCGAGCGTGGCGATCCAGGGGTGGCGTGCCGCGCGCACGCCCGTGGCAAGCGCCGCGCTCTGGCCGCAGTCGCGACGGTGGCGCAGCACGCGCAAGCGGGGGTAGCGGCGGGATGCCTCGCCGAGCTTGGTCGCGGTGCCGTCGCTGCTGCCGTCGTCGACGTAGATCACCTCGAAATCCGCCAGGCCCTCGAGCGCGGCGTGGATTTCCTTGAGCAGCGGCAGGACGTTGTCTGCCTCGTCCTTGACGGGCACCACCACCGACAAGCAGCCGGTGTAGTCCTCGCAAGGCAAGGTGCTCGCGGCGGCGAGGGGTGATGGCTCGGAAACACGAGACGGTATGAGTTCCCTGGTTTCGGCAGTTGCACCTGCATATCGGAACTCCGCCCGAGCCTCGTACGAGCAAGCGGACCGGTCGGGGCGTCCTGCTGAATTCACGATGCTCTCCCTCTCGGGGGCACTTTCCTATGGGGAGACTTAAGCGATCCTGAAGAGGACCTACCGAGGCTGTGGACGCGATGACGGGCTTCGTCAGTCGTTGAAATAACCGGCCTTCTTGGCGGTGCGCACGCCGAGCACCACGGCAATCACGACCGCGATGGCCACCCAACTCATTTGGGGAACGACGCCACCGATCCTGTACTCCTCATGGACCTGCAACACGAGGATGCCGGCAACGACGCCGGCCGCCGTGGGGTATTCCTTGGCGACGACCCGCCGCAAGTTGAAAGCCATGCCGGCCGAGGCCGCCGGCAAGCGCGCCAAATTCGGTAGCCAGCGATTGACGTCAGCGCAGTACGCGTCGTAGCCGGCGCCGAACTTGTTGCGCAGGAAGTTCTCTTCGGTCGCCACGATCGCCACATAGATGAACATCGACCATCGCGCGCTGACGGTGGCCTTCGTCTACTTGTTCTTCGTCGCGCAATAGATGGGGCGGGCATGACGGGATCGGTCAAGGAGTGACCGGATCGAGCATCGACGCAGCCATCGCCGTGAATGTCACGGTCACGGCCAGCCCGTGCCCGCCGGGGGCATCCAGCAAGGCCACCGTCGCGCCATGTCGATCAGCGATGGCCTTCACGATCGACAGGCCCAGGCCACTGCCGAAGGCCTCCTCTCCGGAGGGTGCGTGCTCGCCGCGGTGGAAGCGGTCGAACACCCTCGGGCGCTCTTCGCGAGGGATGCCGGGCCCGGTGTCGGTGACCGTGAGCGACGCTCGGCCATCGTCGCTCGCGGCGACGCCGACATCGACCACGCCCCCTGGCTGGCGTGTAGCGCAGCGCGTTCTCGACCAGGTTGTTCAAGAGGATCGTGAGCTGTGCCCGGTCGGCCTGCACCCAGAGCTCATCGCGCACGTCGGCCCCCAGGTCGATCTCCCGGTGTTCCGCCTTCAGGCTGAATTGCTCGACCGCGCTGCGCGCCAGTTCGTGCAGCGCCACCCGCTCCAGCTTCAGCACATAGGCCTGCGGCTCCACGCGCGAGAGCTGCAGCAGTTGCTCGATCAGGCGCTGCGCGCGCTCCACGCCCGAGCGCAGGCGCTGCACTGCCGCCTTGCGACCGGGCTCGTCGCGGGCCTGCTCGATCAGCTGGGTCTGCAGGCGCAGCGCCGTGACCGGCGTACGCAACTCGTGCGCGGCATCGGCCACGAACTGCCGCTGCTGCGAGAGCGCATCGCCCAGGCGCTTCATCAGCGCGTTGATCGACTCGATCAGCGGCCGGATCTCGCGCGGCAGGGCGCCGGCGGGAATCATCTCGAGCGAGGCCGCGCTGCGCTTGGCGATGTCGCGCGCCGCGTCGTCCAGCGGCTGCAGCCCGCGCCGCAGCACGAGGATCAACAGGCTCGCCAGCACCGCCATCAGCACCACCATCGGCAGGATCAGGTGCGCCGCGGTGGCCGCCGCGAGCTCCTCGCGCGAGGCGAAGCGCTGCGCGGCCTGCACGATGCGCTCGGGCGTGACGATGGAATACACATGCCAGCGATGGCCGTCGCCCTGGGTGACCGAGAGGCCGCTGGTGGCGACGAAGTCGATCTTCACGTCCGGGTCGGAGGTCGCGAGCAACTGCCCTTGCGGCGTCCATATCAGCGTGACGTAGTCGAACTCGCCTTCCTCCTCGTAGAAGCGCGGCAGCTGGGGCATCTTGCGCGGCGCGCCGAGGTCGGAGGCCGGATGGTGATGCGCCACCGCGAGGGCGACTTGCTTGAGGTTCTCGTTGAAGACCTCGCTCAGCTCCTCCAGCGTGACCTGGTAGGACACGACGACCAGCACCACGCCGCCCAGGCCCAGGGCCGCCAGCAGGTATGCGAGGAGATGGCGGCGGATCGAGCCCATGTCAGCGACTGTCCGTCCGGCCTTGCGGCATCGAATGCTCGTCGGGGAGCTCTCCCATCTTGTAGCCCACCCCCCTGACGTTGCGGATCGCCTCGGCGCCGAGCTTCTTGCGCAGGTGGTAGAGGTGCACCTCGATCGCGTTGCTGCCGATCTCGTCGCGCCAGCCGTAGACCGATTCCTCGAGCTTCTCGCGCGAGAGCACCGCGCCGGGCTGCTGCATCAGCGCCTCCAGGATCGCGAACTCGCGTGCCGAGAGGCTCACCGCCTCGCCCCGCAGCGTCACCGTGCGGCACTGGGCATCGACCACCAGCGCTCCATGCGAGAGCACCGAGGTGGAGCGGCCATGGCGGCGGCGCAGCAGGGCGTGCAGCCGCGCCACCAGCTCGTCGAGGTCGAAGGGCTTGAGCACGTAGTCGTCCGCCCCGGCATTGAGGCCGGCGATGCGCTCTTCCACCGCGTCGCGGGCGGTGACGATCAGCACGGGCAGGTGCTTGCCGCGCGCGCGCAGCTCGCGCAGCACGTCCATGCCGCTCTTGCGCGGCAGGTTGAGGTCGAGCACCGCCAGGTCATACACGTCGCTGCCAAGGGCCAGCTCGGCGGCGCGGCCGTCGAGTACCCAGTCGATCGCGAAGCCGGCTTCGACGAGGCCTTGCTGCATGGCCTCGCCGATCATCTTGTCGTCTTCGATCAGGAGCACTCGCATGGAGCGGAGGGTGGTGCCTTAGTTCGGGGAAGGGGCCGGCGCCGCGGCGCGCAGCAGGGGATTGTCGCTCCTTCGACAAGGCTCGCTGATGTCCTGCGAACCGTCGTACGCATCGGTGCGAACGTCCAGCAATCCCAGCACCGTGTGGAAGAGCTGGTCGTGGCTCGAAGGCTTCAGCGCCTGCCGGCGCAGGCATGCGAGGTCCATGCCGAAGTCGCGCACATATCCGGGCGAGAGCCACATCACCATCGGCACCTGCTTCTGCTCGCGAGGCGCGATGCTCCACGGCAGGCCGTGCAGGTACACGTTGTGCTCGCCGAGCGACTCGCCATGGTCCGAGAGATAGAGCATCGCCGTGTCGTAGCGCGAGGCCTCGGCCTGCAGGAAGCGGATCGTGCCGGCAAGGAAGTGGTCGGTGTAGAGCAGCGAGTTGTCGTAGGCGTTGACGATCTCGGCCTGCGAGCAGTGGCGCAGTTCGCCGCCGGCGCACGCGGGTCCGAAGCGGCCGAAGGCCTGCGGATAGCGCGAGGCATAGGCCGGTCCGTGGCTGCCGAGCTGGTGCAGCACGATGAAGCGATTGCCGTGCGCATCGTCCACCACCCGGTCGAGTCCCTGCAGGAGGATCTCGTCGAGGCAGCGGCCATCGGCGCACAGCGCCGGCGTCGTCATGCCGTCGAGGCGCTGCTCGTCGAGCCCGGCGCACACGCCCTTGCAGCCCGACTGGTTGTCGCGCCATTGCACCTTGAAGCCCGCGTGCGCCAGCACATGCAGCAGCGATTCCTGGCCGTGGATGCGGCGCTCGTCGTAGTCGCGCCGGCCGACCGACGAGAACATGCAGGGCAGCGAGGTCTCGGTGTCGGTTCCGCAGGAGGTGACGTCGGGGAAGTTGAGCACGTCGAGCTTCGAGAGCTCGGGCGTGGTCTGGCGCTCGTAGCCGTTGAGGCCCCAGTTGGCGGCGCGCGCCGTCTCGCCGACCACGAGGACGAAGAGCAAGGGCCTGGCCCGCTGCCCCCACGCGACCCCGAGCGTCGCGTCGCGGCCCACCGGCACGAGGGGCAGGGCGGCGCTGGCCGCATCGGCGCGGCCCAGCTTCGCGAGCGAATACAGGTAGTTGGACGGCGTGACGAGAAAACGGTAGTCGCGATGATTGCGCGCCAGCGCGGCGAGGTCCTGGAACGCGAGCAGGCCCGCCAGCACCATCACGGCCATGCCGGCCAGCAGGGCGCCCATGCGTCGCAGGGCGGCCTTCGGCCACGGGCGCCCGGCCAGGGGCACGCGCCACAGGAGCCACAGCGGCAAGGCCGCCTGCCAGGCCAGGTGGGGCAGCAAGTCCCACGACAACAGCTCGCGCGCCTCGTGGGTGTCGGTGTGCAGCACGGAGCGCAGCATGGCCGGGCCCAGGAAGACGGTGTACTTCTGCATGAAGTAGCTGGCAAAGGCCGTCGCCACCAGCAACAGGCTCAGCAATGGGCGCACCGTGCGACGCGTGAGCACCAGCGCGAGCAGGCCGAACTGGAATGCCGTCACGGCGACGAAGAGGCAGGTCGCGACCATCCAGGTGCGGGCCTCGTGCCACGGCAGGTCGGCCAGCACGTGGTGCCACAGCACCTGGTTGCTCGCGATCGAGAAGAACAGGCTTGCGAGCAGCGCGACCAGCTCGACGCTGACGGTCGGCAGCCGCAACGAGGGCGGGCGAAGCCTCTGGAACAGCGGGGGCGCGAGAGTTGAAGACATGCGGGAAAAGACGATTGCGGACGCGCAAAAGCCCGCAGTCTTTTCGAGCACGACTTAAGGGACGCTTATCTCCGAGTCCGGCCTGCGGACGTCCGGGCCGCGCCGTCCGAGCAGCATGAGTCCCGGCCCCCACGATCGCCTGGGCCAGCGCGAACAGCCCGTACAGCATCGAAATGGCCACCGCCGTCGGCGCCGCCACGCCGAAGGCGCCCAGGCTGAGCGCGGCGGCCGCCTCTCGCGTTCCCCAGCCGCCGAAGCTCACCGGCAAGGTGGCCATCAGGAAGGTCGGCACTGCCGCGACCGTGTAGACCCAGAAGGGCTCGTCGAGGCCCAGTGCCCGGCCGGAGCAGGCCAGCGTTGCGATGGAGAGCGCCTGCACCAGCGCCGAGCCGAGCGCTTGCCGGACGTACTCCTTTTGCGCGTGCGGCCGATGCGCCAGCCCCGCCAGCCGCGTGCTCCAGTTTCCTTGCTGCCCTGGCGGCGCGCCCAGGCGACGCGCAATCGACAAGGCCGGTGCCGGGGCAAGCAGCAAGGCAAGCGCGGCAAGGAGGAAGGCGGCCGCGGACAAGGGCGGCAGGCCGAGCGATGCGAGCCCGCGACTCGCCCCCCCGGCCACGCCCCAGGCGGCCGCCGCGGCGCCGAGCACCACGAGCATCCACAAGCCGCTCACGCGGTCCAGCAACACCGACAGGCCCGCTTCGAGCGCCTCCTGCCCGCGCGACTGCAGCGCCATCGCCCGATACAGGTCGCCTCCCACCACCGCGCCCGGAAGCAGCGCGTTGATGGCAACACCCTGGAAGTAGGTGACGGCGGCCCAGCCGGCGCTCACCGAATGGCCGAGCCAGCTCACCAGCGAGCGCCAGCGCAAGGCCGACACGAGGTTGGCGCATACCGCAGTCGCGAGAGCGGCGAGCAGCCAGGCCGCATCGGCCTCGCCGATCCGCTCGAGCACCGCGCGCCAGTCCGCGACCCACAGCACCGCGAGCAGCAGGAGTGGCGCGAGAGCGAGCCGCGTCCAGCCGGGCAGGCGCGCTCCTCGCGCCATCAGCGTGCGGCCTCGGCGTCGCGGTCCGCGAGCGGGTCGCGCAGGTGGTACTGCGCCCCGCCAGCACCCTCGTGGTAGATGCGCATCATCATCTCGCCGATGAGCCCCGCGACGATGAGCTGTATGCCCATCAGCACCAGCATCACGCCCGCAATCAGCAGCGGCCGGCCACCGATGGAACCGCCCGCGAGCTTGGCCACCAGCAGCCACGCCATGATCAGCAGGCCCGGCGCCGCGAGCCACAGGCCCAGCCCGCCGAAGGCGTGCAGCGGACGCTGGCGGTAGCGCATGAAGAACACCACCAGCACCAGGTCGAGCAGCACGCGGAAGGTGCGGTCGATGCCGTACTTGGACTGGCCCTTGGCGCGCGCGTGATGTCGCACCGGCACCTCGGCGATGTGCGCGCCGGCATCGCGCGCCAGCGAGGGAATGAAGCGGTGCAGCTCGCCGTAGAGCCGTATGCGGTCGATGATCTCGCGCCGATAGGCCTTGAGGGCGCAGCCGTAGTCGTGCAGCTTCACGCCGGTGGACCAG
Source organism: uncultured beta proteobacterium (assembly GCA_963818175.1). Taxonomy (GTDB): domain Bacteria; phylum Pseudomonadota; class Gammaproteobacteria; order Burkholderiales; family Burkholderiaceae_C; genus Caldimonas. The sequence continues at coordinate 62,298 of CAWFRK010000032.1, forward strand.
GAGATCAGCCGGTTGGCGAGCAGCGATGGCAGCCGGCGCGACAGGGCCTTGTCCTGGCGCTGCTGGCGCCAGCCCGAGATCATGTCGAGGTCGATGTCGGCATCGAGCCGCTCGAGCAGCGCGGGGATGTCGAGCGGGTCGTTCTGGAGATCGGCGTCGAGCGTGACCACGTAGCGGCCCCGCACGCGGTCGAAGCCGGCCTGCAAGGCACTCGACTGGCCATAGTTGCGCGCCAGGCAGACCGGGCGCAGCCACGCGTGGTCAGCGGCGAGCGCCTGCAGCAGTATCGGCGTGCCGTCGCGCGAGCCGTCGTCCACCGCGATCAGCTCGAAGCTGCGGCCGGTGGGACGCATGGCTTGCCCGACGCGATCGACCAGGTCGCGCAGGCTCTCGACCTCGTTGTACATCGGGATCACGATGGACACCTCGGGCGGGGGCGTGCGCGTGGAGCTTGCGATTTCGAGACGGGGAAGGGCTTGCATGGAGCGGGCGGGAGGGCCGGCGGTGCGGTGAATCCAAAAATTGTGCGCCCGGTCCTTTACAGATTTGCGGCATGTCATGCAGGCCGGTGGGACTATCCGCCCTCTTAATGAACGCTTAAGAATTGGTGGACTAGGCTGGCCAATGCGAAAGCCCTTGCCGTGACCGCAACCCTGCCCTATTCCCCCGCGACCTCAGCCGACAGGGCGCGAACCTGGCTTCCACTGCTGTGGCTGCTGCTCTACTTCGGCGCGCACCTGGTGTCGCGATTGCTGGTCTCCGACGCCCTCGAGCTCGACGAGGCCGAGCAGGTGCTGTGGACCCAGCAGCTGGAAGCGGGCTACGGCACGCAGCCGCCGCTCTACACCTGGCTGCAATGGGCGGTGTTCCAGCTGTTCGGCGTGTCGGTGTTCTCGCTGGCGCTGCTGAAGAACGTGCTGCTGGCCTTGACCTATACCTTCGTCTTCCTGGCGGCGCGTGTCGTGGTGGCTCCGCCGCTGGCGGTGCTGGCATCGGCCAGCATGCTGCTGCTGCCGCAGATCGGCTGGGAATCGCAGCGCGACCTGACGCACTCGGTGCTGGTCACGACGCTTGCGGCCGCGACGCTGTACGTGGTGGTGCTGATGCTGCGTCGGCCTCGGCCTGCGCTGTACCTTGCGCTCGGTGTGGTTGCCGGACTTGGCGTGCTTGCCAAGTACAGCTATGCGGCCTTCATCATCGCGCTCGGACTTGCCCTGCTGACGCGGCGCGATACGCGCGCCCTGCTGCGCAGCCCGTGGATCCTGGTCACCGGCCTGGTGGCGCTGCTGATCGTGCTGCCGCACGCGCTGTGGCTGCTCGACCATTGGCAGCAGGCCGCTCACGGGACGCTCGACAAGCTCGGCACGCAGGCAGCGGCGGCGAGTCGTGCGAGCCGCGTCGCGCGAGGGTTCGGCAGCCTGCTCGTCGCGGTGGTGGCCTTCCTTGCGCCGTGGGTGGTGGTGATGTTCCTGGTGTTCGGTCGATCGCTGTGGCGCGCTTCGCCGCAAGGACGAATCGAGCCGGGCGTGATGGTTCCCGGCACCGGCGCGCTGTGGCGGCGCTACGCGCTCATGCTGGCGCTGATCTTCGCGGGCATGGTGCTGCTCGGCGATGTCAGCCGCTTCAAGGACCGCTGGATGCAGCCCTTCCTGTTCATGGTGCCGCTGGCCTTCTTTGCGGGTGCGCCGCATCTGGCGAGGCATCCGCGGCTGGGCTGGATGCCGCGCATCGTGGCGGGCGTGGCGGTGCTGATCTTCGTGTTGCTGAGCTTGCGCGTGCCGGTGAACGCATGGCGCGGGCGGCCCGACGAACTGAACCTGCCTGCACGCGAGCTGGCCATGGCGCTGCAGCGCTCGGGGTATGACGGGCGCGCAGCGATCCTTACCTCGGACCGGGTGCTGGGTGGGGCGCTGCGACTGCAGTTTCCAGAGGCGCGTGTGCATGTCGCCCAGCCTGGTGCTGCGCTGCCTTCCGCAGGACCCTTGCTGGCGATCGAAAGTCTTGGTGGCGAGCGCGCGGCCAGCACGGCGCTTGATGTTGCGGGGCCGCTTGCGAAGGCCAAGCCCGCGGTGGACCTGTCGCTTGCGTATCGCTACGCTGGTGCCCGCCTGGAGCCGGCGCGCTTCCGCTGGCGGTTGGTCGAGTGATGCGACAAAGGTTCGCCGCCATGTCGGCATCTCCCTGCGCGTCCACCCGGGGTGCTCATGGTGCACTCGCTTCGAACTGTTCGAGCGCAGAGCGCGCAGCGATGATTGGGATGCCCTCGAATTGCCCGATCACGAGCAAGTCCTGATCGCCCGAGACGATCAGATCGGCCTGCGCAGCCACTGCCAAGGCGAGCACGTCGTCGTCGTCCGGATCGCGACACCGGCTGTGGCAGCGGTGCTGCCTCGATGATCTGAACGGCCGACGTGTAGTCCAGAAGCACGTCGCCGGCCTGCTTGTCGATCTCGCCAACTGCTTGGACAGCGACGGCCGCGTAAGCACGTCGGCCAATTCCTCCAGTAGTGCCGCGCTGCTGTATAGCTGCAGGTTTGAACGCTGCCGGATGATCTGCAGCAGTTGATGCGGAATGCCGCGCCACAGGAGCGCGGAGGTCACCACGTTGGTGTCAAGAATGATGCGCATCCGGGTCCTTGCCGGCGGCCTGCGCAGCCTGCCGGGCGCGGCGCTCGGCGCGAGCGGCCTTGACCTCGGCAGCGATCTCGTCCTCGCTCATGGGCGGCACGCCTGCGGCTTCCAGCGCTGGCGCGATCGCCAGCAACCGGTCCAGCGCGGCGTTTTTCCTCGACTTGGCAGCCAGGAATTCCACGAAGTCTTCCACCTCGGCTACTTGCTGAGGCGACAGCTTCCGGATCTTCGAGAGCAAGGCCTGCTCGACAGTGGCATTCATCGCGAACTCCTTGGATGGGCTGATCGGCGGCCAGCTCCCGCAACACCGCGTCGATCATCTCCATGATCATCTGCTGCTCTTGGTCTCGGGCAGCTCGCTGATGTTAGTTGCGAAATGGCTGTTCGCTGAAAGCATGTGGTTCCCCGCCGGTTCATCAAGGATTTTGTGGGGACGCCACTGCAATTGGCGCAATGCTTGTGGCGGGGCTAAGACCGCCAGCCCCCACCCAGCGCCTTGTACACCCCCACCAGCGAAGTCGCCGCCGCCGTCTGCGCCTGCGCAGCTGGTCGCGCGCCGAGAGCATCTCGCGCTCGGCATCGAGCACGGACAGGAAGTCGCTCACGCCCACGGTGAAGCGCTCGCGAGCGATCAGCGCAGCGGTCTCCGCGGCCCGCGCCGCATCGAACAGATGCTCGGCCTGCCGCTGGCTGCGCGTGTAGGTCGCCAGCGTCCCCTCGGTCTCTTCGAGCGCGGTCAGCACGGTCCGCTCGTACACGAGCATCGCCGCATCGCCGCGCGCATCGGCCGCGGCGATCTGGGCGCGGATGCGGCCGAAGTCCAGCAGGTTCCACACCAGCTGCGCGCCCAGGTTGTAGGCATAGGAAGCGCCATTGCCCAGCGTGCTCAGATGCAAGGCGTTCTGCCCCAGCGTGCCGCCTAGCGTGATGCGCGGGAACAGGTCGCCGCGCGCCACGCCCGCGCGTGCGGCGGCCGCCGCGGCTTGCTGCTCGGCCGCCTGGATGTCGGGGCGGCGCCGCAGCAGGCCCTCGGGCGAGCCGATGCCGCCGAGCGCCACGCTCTTGATGCCCGGCAAGGGCTTGGGCGCGCTCAGCTCGCGCATCGAACGAGCGTGGGCGGCTCGCCACAAAGCACCGCCAGGCGATAGCGCGTGCGCAGCACGGCCGCCTCCAGCGCCGGGATGGTGGCCGCGGTGGATTGCACGAGGGCGCGGGCGCGCTCGGTGTCGAGCGCCGTGCCGCGGCCCGCGTCCTGCCGGCCCTGCACCAGGTCCAGCACCGCCTGCTGTGTTTCCAGCGACGCGTGCGCCACGCGCAGCCGCTCCTGCAGTCCGCGCAGCTCGAAGTAGTTGCGCGCCACCTCGGCGCTCACGCTCAGGTGGGCGAACTGCAGGCCCGCCTCGCTGGCCAGCACGTCGGCCGCGGCGGCGCGGCTCGCGTCGCCCAGGCGCCCGAACAGGTCGGCCTCCCAGTTCACGTCGAACCCCGCCGAGTACGTATGCAGGGTCTCGGTGTTGCCCTGGAAATTCCTGCCCCGCGTGCGGCCCGCACCCGCCGCCACGTCCACGGTCGGCAGCAACTGCGCGTCGGCGAAGCGCGACAGCGCGCGCGCCTCGCGCAGGTTGGCGGCGGTGATGCGCAGGTCGGCATTGGCCTGCAGTGCGCGCGCGATCAGGGTGTCGAGCTGCTCGTCCTGGAAGCCGCGCCAGAACTCCGCCGCCGGTTCGGCCTCGGCCGCGTCGGCCGGCCGGTTGACGAAGCTCGTCGCCAGCTCCGGCTTGTAGAGCTCGTACTTGGGTACGTTGGAGCAGGCGGCCAGCAAGGCAGCGGCCGCCAGGATGGTCCAGGGTTCTCATCGCGCACCCTCCGTCTTCGGCGAATCGGCATCGTCGATGCCGGCATGGAAAGGATGCGCCGCCGCGTCGATCTCGTGGCGCAGCTCGGCCGCATGCGCGCGGCTGCTTCTGCGGTGCACTTGCGCAGCAGCGCATAGAACACCGGCGTCATGAAGATGCCGAACAAGGTCACGCCCAGCATGCCGGAGAACACCGCGATGCCCATCGCGCGGCGCATCTCGCTGCCGGCGCCCGCTGCCCAGGATCAGCGGGATCACGCCGGCACAGAAGGCGATCGAGGTCATCAGGATCGGGCGCAGACGCAGCCGGCAGGCCTCGATCACCGCCTCGGTGATCGACTTGCCGCGCTCTTCCAGCTCCTTGGCGAACTCGACGATCAGGATCGCGTTCTTGCACGCCAGCCCCACCAGCACCACCAGCGCGATCTGCGTGAAGAGGTTCAGGTCGCCCAGCTGCATGAAGGGCGGCATCTGCGACAGCCACACGCCGCCCAGGGCCGAGAAGATGCACATCGGCACGATCAGGATGATCGCCAGCGGCAGGCTCCAGCTCTCGTACTGCGCGGCCAGCACCAGGATCACCAGCACCACCGACAGCAGCAGCACCACGGCCAGCGTCGGCACCTTGATGTCCGTGCCCGGCACGGTGACGTCGCGCGTGAGCCGGTCCTGGTAGCTCAGCTCGGTCCATTCATAGGTCATGCCGCGCGGCAATGACGCCAGCCGCTTCTCGATCTCGCCCTCGGCCTGCCCGCTGGAGAAGCCGGGCTTGGGCGCGCCGTTGATGTCGGCCGACGGGAAGCCGTTGTAGCGCGTCACCCGCGTCGGGCCGAAGGTGGGGTCCACCTGCATCAGGGCGCCGAGCGGCACCATCTCGTCGCGGCCGTTGCGTGTCTTCAGGTCGACGACGTTCTGGGCCTGCGCCCTGAACGGAGCATCGGCCTGCACGATCACCTGGTAGGTCTTGCCGAAGCGGTTGAAGTCGTTGACGTAGAGCGAGCCGAGGTTGATCTGCAAGGTGTCGTAGATGTCCTGCAGCTTCACGCCCATCTGCTTGGCCTTGGTGCGGTCGACCTTGGCGTACAGCTGCGGCACGTTGATGTCGTAGGTCGAGTAGGGCGTGCCGATGCTCGACGCGTGGTCGGCATGGATCGGCCCGAGCGTGCCCCACACGGCTCCGAACAGGGCCTGCTCGCCCTGGCCGGTGCGGTCCTGCACCTGCAGCTTGAAGCCGCCCGCGTTGCCCAGGCCGTCGACTGCCGGCGGCGGCACGACGAACATGCGCGCGCCCTGGATGGCCTGGATCTGCCCGTTGACGCGCCCGAGGATGGCGTCCTTGGAGAGGTCGGCAGTCTTGCGTTCCTCGAAGGGCGCCAGGCCGAAGAACACGATGCCTTCGTTGGGCGCGGCGGAAAAGCCCGCGATCGACAGGCCCGGGAAGGCCACCGAGTCGACGATGCCCGGCACCTTGAGAGCGATCTCGCTCATGCCTCGGATGACCTGCTCGGTGCGGTCCAGCGTGGCGCCCGCGGGCAGCTGCGCGATGCCGATCAGGTACTGCTTGTCCGGCGCAGGGACGAAGCCTGCCGGGATGCGCGTGAACAGGAACCCGGTGGCGGCCAGCAGCACGACGTAGACCACCAATGCCAGCGACTTGCGCTTGAGGATGCCCGTCACGCCGCGGCCGTAGTCGGCGCTGCGGCGCTGGAAGAAGCAGTTGAACCAGTGGAAGAAGCGGCCGAACAGCTTGTCCATCACGCGCATCACGCGGTCCTTGGGCGCATCGTGCGGACGCAGCAGGATCGCGGCGAGGGCAGGCGACAGCGTCAGCGAGTTGATGGCCGAGATCACGGTGGAGATCGCGATCGTCGCCGCGAACTGCTTGTAGAACTGCCCCGACAGGCCCGGCACGAGCGTCAGCGGAATGAACACCGCGCACAGCACCAGCGCGATCGCGATGATGGGGCCGCTCACCTCCTGCATGGCCTTGACCGTGGCATCGTGCGGAGTGAGCCCGTCGGCGATGTTGCGCTCGGCGTTCTCGACCACCACGATCGCATCGTCGACCACGATGCCGATCGACAGCACCAGCCCGAACAAGGTGAGCGTGTTGATCGAGAAGCCCATCGCCAGCAGCACGCCGAAGGTGCCGACCACCGACACCGGCACGGCCAGCAGCGGGATGATCGAGGCGCGCCAGGTCTGCAGGAACACGATCACCACCAGCACCACCATCAGCACGGCCTCGATCAGCGTCTGGACCACCTTGGTGATCGAGGTCCGCACGAAGCGCGTGGGGTCGTAGACGATGTCGTAGTCCACGCCCGGCGGAAAGTCCGCCTTGAGCCGTTCCATGGTGGCGCGCACCTCGTCGGAGATCTGCAGCGCGTTCGAGCCCGGGCGCCTGGAAGATGCCGATCGCCACGGCTTCCTTGTTGTTGAGCAGGCTGCGCAGCGCATAGGTGTTGGCGCTGATCTCGACGCGGCCGACGTCCTTGATGCGCACCAGCGCGCCGGTGCTCGGATCGGTGCGCACGATGATGTCGGCGAACTCTTCCGGCGTCGTCAGGCGGCCTTGCGTATTGACGGCGAGCTGGAACTCGGTGTTCGCAGGCGAGGGCGGCGCACCCACCACGCCGGCGGCCACCTGCGCGTTCTGCTCGCGCACCGCCGCAACCACGTCGCTGGCCGTCATGCCGCGGCCGGCGAGCTTCTGCGGATCGAGCCAGATGCGCATCGCATAGTCGCCCGCAGCCGAACAGGTTCACCGCGCCCATGCCGGGGATGCGCAGCAGCTCGTCACGCACCTGCTGGTGGGCATAGTTGCGCAGGTAGAGCGAGTCGCGGCTCTGGTCCGGGCTGACCATGTGCACCACCAGGGTCAGGTTGGGAGACTGCTTCTCGGTCGTCACGCCGATCTGGCGCACGATGTCCGGCAGGCGCGGCAGTGCGCGGTTGACGCGGTTCTGCACCGCGGTCTCGGCCTGCTCGGGGCTGGTGCCGATCTTGAAGGTGACCGTCAGCGTCATGACGCCGTCGGCGGTCGCCTGGCTGTCGTAGTACAGCAGGTCGTCGAGGCCGTTGATCTGCTCCTCGAGCGGCATCGCCACGGTCTCGGAGATCACGCGCGGGTTCGCGCCGGGAAACTTGGCGCGTCACGACCACTTGCGGCGGCGCCACTTCGGGGTACTCGGAGATCGGCAGCTGGAAGATCGCGAGCAGGCCGACGATGAAGATGAAGCATCGACAGCACCGTGGCGAAGCGCGGGCCGCTCGATGAAGAAGCGCGAAATGTCCATGTGTCGTTCTCACTTTCGCGCCACGGCGGAGGCGGGGGCTCGGAACTGGGGCCTCGACGGCTGCCGTGCTGGCTGCTCCGGTCGCGGGCTGCGCGGCCACCGGCATGCCGCGCTCGTCGACTGCGACCTGCTGCGGTGTCACGGGCGCGCCCGGGAAGGCGCGCAGCAGGCCGTCGACGATCACCAGCTCGCCGGGCTTGAGGCCCTCGACCACGCGCATGCCATCGATCAGCGCGCCGGGCTTGACTTCACGCGGCTGCACGATGTTGTTCGCGCCGACCACCAGCACCATCTTGCGCGTCTGGTCGGTGGTGATGGCGCGATCGGGCACCAGCGTGGCCTGGTAGCGTGCCGGAGCCGATCAGCTTGATGCGGGCGAACAGGCCCGGCGTGAAGCGGCCGTCGCCGTTGTCGAACACCGCCCGGCCGCGGATCGAGGCCGTGGCCGGATTGAGCCGGTTGTCGACGAAGTCCATCTGCCCCTTGTGAGGGAAGCTTTCCTCGTTGGCGAGGCCCATCAGCACCGGGTTGGGCTGCGTGCGCGCGGAGGGCAGGGTGCCGTCGCGCGTCGCCTTCACATACTTGAGGTAGGTCGCTTCGCTTGCGTCGAAATAGGCGTAGACCTTGTCGCTGGAGACGAGGGTGGTGAGCACCGGCTCGCCCACGGCGACGAGGTTGCCCGGCGTGATGTTGGCGCGCGAGGTGCGGCCGGAGACCGGCGCGGTGATGCGGGTGAACTCGAGGTTGAGCCGGGCCTGCGTGAGCGCGGCTTCGGCAGCCCATGATGGCCGACTCCGCATTGCGCACGCCGGCGCGCAGCTGGTCGATCTCCTGCTGGCTCACGCCCTGGATGCGCACCAGCTTCTCGGCCCGGGCCAGCTCGCTCTTGCTGAGATCGGCCTGCGTGCGGGCGGTGACCAGCTGCGCGTCGGCGCGCGCCACCTCCGCCTCGAAGGGCCGGGGGTCGATGGTGAACAGCAGGTCGCCCTTCTTGACCAGCTGGCCTTCGCGGAAGTGCACCTTGTAGAGGGCGCCTGCCACGCGTGCCCTCAGCTCGACCGTGTCGGGCGCTTCGAGCCGGGCGGTGAACTCGTCGAACTCCTGCACCTCGCGCTGCACGGCGGGGGCGACCGAGACCGCGGGAGGCGCAGGGGGTTGCGGCGCTGCCCGCGGGCTGCAGGCAACAAGGGCCCAGGCCACTGCAAGCAGGGCCGGCGCAGTGAACCAGAAGCGCCGGTGAAGCAACAAAGGACGAGTCATTGCATGCCTTCTTGAGATAACGAGGGGGCCGTCGCCCGGTCGGGTGACGAGATAGCCAACTCTAGGCAGCGAGCGGGAGCCGATAAATGGCTGCTCGCGGCAAAGGCACGTTCAAGAAAGCGGAACAATCGAGCTGGCGCTCGTCACACTTCCTTCGGCATCGAAGCTCACGCGGAGCTGCCGAGACTGCTGCCACACGGATGGCGGCGGGTCGGAGATGCCTACGCGGGCGAATTGTTCCTGCGACTGCAACACCGGTGGCACGACGTCGCCCGGCTCGGGCGCCACGCCGGCTTCAGGTGCCTGCAGCTGCAGCTTCTTGCGGTTCCACGCGCCCCACGCAGTGAGCCATGCGACGAAGACCCCGGCGGCGTAGACAAAGAACTTGAAATCCTCCCAGAAGGCACCGGGTGGGGGCAGGACGACATCACCGAACAGCGGCCCGAGGTGCGTGCCGAGCCACGAGCCGATGCTTTCAGCCAGCTGAGAGATCGACCACCTCCAGCAGGACCAGCAACAAGCCGTGCATCAGCCAGATGAGGAGGAGCCAGGCCAGCACGGTGAGAACGACATCGCGCACGCGCACGAGCCATGGCGCGCGCGAGGCGGGAATCAATGGACGGCCACTGCGGCAGGGCTGCATGCAGGTCTGGCTTCATTGAATGCCCCTGTCCGGGCTGGTCCAGGTGCCCCGCATTGGCCGCCCGCGCACCAAGGCGCGAGGCACGCCGACGACTGCGGTGGCGGCCTGCAGCGCCCAGAAAATCAGCGGATACCACACGATCCAGAACAGCGCGCCCATCAGCCCGCGCTCGTAGCGTCCGTCGATGGCCATGCTGAGGATGGCTTGCACCAGGTAGGTCAGTCCCAGCACGGTGCCCCAGACCTCCGGGATGGGGCTGAACGCCGGCCATGCATGGGGCAGCGCGTGTCCCAGCGCTGTCCACCCGACTCCCACGCCCCAGATCAGGATGGCCATCAGCATCGAGTAGGACCAGGCGATGGCCGCGATGTAATTGGCCCAGATAGGGATCAGCCGCCAGCGGCTGGCCGGACGCCAGAGCTTGGGAAAGACCTGCATCATGGTCAAGGTGCCCCCTTCGCTCCAGCGCAGGCGCTGCCGCCACAGGCCACGCAAGGTCTCGGGCATCAGGATCCAGCACAGGGCCTTGGGCACGAAGGCGATGTGCCAGCCGGCGAGCTGAATGCGCCAGCTCACGTCGACATCGTCGGTGATGGTGTCGCGCGCCCACCAGCCGGCCTCATGCAGCGCGCGCTTGCGAAAGGCGCAGATGACGCCGGAGATCGTGAACAGCTGGCCGTAGACCGTCTGCGCCCGCTTGATCAGGCCGACGATGGACGAGAACTCGCCCACCTGCAGCCGCCCGAGCAGCGTGGCGCGATTGCGGATGCGGGGGTTGCCGGTCAGCGCGCCCATCTTCGGGTCGCTCTGGAAGCGGCGCACGAACCAGGTGATGGCGTGCCGGTCGAGCAGCGCATCGCCGTCGATGCACACCAGCAACTCGTGGCGCGCCGCCAAGGCGCCGGTGTTGAGCGCGGTGGACTTGCCCTGGTTGCTCTCCAGGTGCACGACACGCAGGCGCGGCATCTGCCCGGCCAGGGTATCCAGCATCGCGCCGGTGCGATCGCGTGAGCCGTCGTTGATGGCGATGATCTCGAAGTCGGGGTAGTCCACGCGGGCCAGCGCGGCGAAGGTTTCGGCGAGCTGGCGTTCCTCGTTGTGGCAAGGCACCAGGATGCGACACGGGTGGATAGTCCGCGAGACGCGGCGGAGCGTCGGGCGGCGGCTCATTGCGTTCGCGCAGCCAGTAGTAGAGGACGCCTCCGGCCATCCAGTAGAAAGACATCACGAAGGGGTAGCCGAAGCAGAAGGATGGCAACGACGTCGAAGAAGGTCATTCTTGCACCGCCTTCAGGGTCGGACCGGGAAGGTCGAGGCCGGATACGCCGGGCGCCGCGATGGCTGCCTCCGGCTGATCGCCGATCGGATCGTCGGGACACCAGCCGAGCGCCACGCCGCCCTTGCGTTGGTAGTCGATGGCGGCTTCGGCGAGGCGGGCCGGGTCCGGTGGCGAAGCGCCTGTGTACCAGCGTGTCAGGCGGGGATCGACTTGCGCCTCGTCCGTCGCCTGGTCCAGCGATGCAGGAACCAGGGTGAACTCCGTCAGCGGATGGGGCGCGACGGGATTTCCATCGGAAGGCTGTTTCGCAAGCCACAGCAAGCGCATGGCGGGGCGCGCAAAGGCCAGGGCGGCATAGGCATCCCAGCCGAGCGCATCCGGAGCACCGGCCGCCCGCAATCGATCGAGGTGGAGCGCAGCGACGATCGCGAACGACCCAGGCGCGCCCAGCCCCGCCGCGTGCGTGTCGCATCGCCGAGCAACGGAGGCGGGTCGTCGAATGCAAGCGTGATGGCTTCGGCCGAGCTGCATGTCTTCCATCAGCCAGCCGCTCAGCGGAACCATCGCCCCCAGGTCCTCGTACAGGCGCCGCACGCGGGCTGCGTCCGAGCCCAGGGCTGTCGCTGCGGCCCGATGCGGCAGGCGCACGTAGACCTCCACGCCGGCACGCGTCTGCATCTGCCAGGCAATGCGCGCCAAGCAGATCGCCGGCCACGGGCAGCTCCCGATTCGGGAACCAGGCCGCGACGATGCGGCCCTGGGCGTCGCGCTGCACGGCGTCCACGACGATGCCGGTGAGGCCCAGTGCACGCGGCGCGCTCGATCACGCGCCCCAGCCGCTCGTCCTGCGTGGCCGGTTCTGCGGACCACAGCGCGGCCGGATCGAGGCAGCTCAGCCGGCCCGGCATGTTGCGTTCGTTCGGGTCGGGTTGCAGGTTGCCGACGAGCTCGTCCAGCGACGGGTCGAGCGTGGGCAGGTAGCGTGCCAGCGACAAGGGTGCGTCCAGGCCGCGCAGGCGCATCGCTGCCCGCGCATTGGCCATGCTGACGTCGAGCGACAAGGACACCTCGAAGCCAAGCGCCCTTGCCTCGTTGAGGCCGGTCGCGTTGTAGCGGCCATAAGGCCAGCACCAGGACCCGCGGCGCGCGGCCGAGTTCGCGCTGGAGCAAGGCCCGCCCACGAGCCAGGTCGGCGCGCAGCCTGGCGGTAAAGGCCGCCTCGCTCTCATAGCCGGTCGCAGGGTCGTAGCGCAGGGTGTTGGCGGCGGGCATGGTGTTGCCCTGCGGATTGCCCAGCACTTCCTGGTGCATCGACTGGGTGTGCAAGGCGAACTCCACCAGGCCCGAACGCTGCATCTCGCGCGCCTGGTCCCAGGTGATGAAGTGCTCGCGCGGCAGTTCGCGGTTGCCATAGCGCACGCTGGTGCCCGCGGGCGCTCCGGTCCAGTCGCCGACCAGGGCCGCGACGATCGGCATGCGATACGCCAGCGCGAGCGGATAGACGCGCGTGTACAGGCTGCGATAGCCGTCATCGAAGCTGATCAGCACGGCACGCGGCGGCAGCGGCTTCTCGCCGCGCTGCGCGCGCAGCACGTCGTCGATGGAGATCGCGGTCCAGGCGTTGCCGCGCAGCCAGTCGAAGAAGGCGACCAGGCGGTCGGTGGTGACAGCGTCGTCGTCCAGCTCCGCCTTGCTGTCGACGACGTCGTGGAAGGCGATCGAGATGAAGCGCGCATTGAAAGGCGGCGCGGGTTCGGCAGCTTGGCTCGTCGCGCAGGCCAGGGCCAGGCACAAGGCAACAAGCCAGGTCCGCAGCGCGGAGCGGCCGGTACTTCCGATGCTCGAGTGATTGCTCATCTTCCGAACTTGTGAACAAGGGTCAGGTAGCCCATCCATGACGTCTCGCGCTGGCCGTCGTACACGTTGCTGCTCCATTGCACTCCATAGACCAGCTCGGTATTCGGGTCGTGGCGCCAGCCGTGCTCGTAGAGCACGGCGCCAACCCCCCGGCTGCCGAAGCCTTGCTGGTCGTAGGCGCCCACCGTGAGCATCGCCCGCTGCGTGAACACCCGCTCGTAGGCGCGCCACGTCACGTATTCCACTTCCGTTCCGAGCGAGGCTCCCCACGAGTCGCCCGGGCTGAAATAGAAAGTATCGACCCGTGAATTGCGCTGCCAGTCGAATCGCGGACGCAAGTTGATATCGAGATGGGGGCGATCGAGCACCTTGACGGACGACAGCAGGGCCACCGCAAGGCGATCGTTTCCGTCGCTGAAATCCGTCTTGGCGACCTGGACCTCGGCCTCGGCCGATTCGTGCCAGGCATAGCGCACACCTGCAATTGCAACGTTGGCGCTGACATCGACGGCATCGGCACGCAGAGGCGCATCGGGCGAGTGGTACGCCGCGGACCCCAGCACCGTCCAGTGGTCGTCGAGTTCCCAGGAGATCGCGAGCGACCCCCCATTGGTATTGAGCGACCCGGTCTGCGACCACGCCAGCGCTTCGACCTCGACGTCCGGCCAGCGGGCGAGGATGCCGGCGCCGGCGCGGTTTCGTGTCATGTCGAGGCCCTGCGCGCTCGCCGTACTGCGGTCGACGACGCCGACCAGCCGCCACAGTCCGTCGAAGGCCCCGGATTCGACTCGCAGGAACCCCACGCCACCGGAGCCGGGCGCGCGCAGGGCTTCACCTTCCTCCTGGGAGCCGGTCAGCCCGAACTTGACGTTGGGACCGGCTTCGGCATCGAGTTCGCGCTTCACGCGCCGGACCTCGGGCAGGTCGCCGCCGGAGGCCAGCAGCGGCGCGATGCGCTCGTCGGCCCGCGCAAGCCGATGCCGGCGCACGTCCGAATCGACCTGCGCCAAGCGAATGCCGAAATCGTCCGGGGCGAGGCTGCGGGCGACTTCGATGTCGGCCTCGGCACGCCGAGCCCAGCCGCGCTGCGCCTCGATGTCGGCCGCGGCAGCACGCAGCCAGGGAAGGGCGGGCGCATTGCGGCTCAGGGGCGCGATCCCCGTCCAGGCAGCGGCGGGCATGTCGGCATAGCTGCGTGCCCGTGCCCCCAGCGCCTGCGCCTCCAGCCATTCGGTGCTTTCAGACGGGCTCTGGCGCGGGCCGTCCTGGCGGAAGGCCTTGGGGTCGAGGGCGGCCAGTGCGTCGGTGCTTGCAAAGGCGGCATCGAAATCCTCGCGCCTCGACTTCCGCGAAGAAACGCCCTTGCAGCAGCTCGCGCACAGCGTCAGGATCGGCGGCACGTTCGCCGGGTGTCAGGCGCGCCAGTGCATCGTCGTAGAGCACGCGCGCAGCGCCCGGCTGGCGCAGCGCAAGCCGGGCGTCGGCCTCGGCTTGCTGCACGTAGATCGGCAATGGAACGTCGCCCTGGGCGCGCAGGGCCTCGACCTGGTCGATCGCGTCCTGCCAGCGCTCGCGGTGGCGCAATGCCACCGCGCGGTCGCGCTGCAGGCGCAGCAGCAGGCCGGCATCCGGCGGCGTGGCATTGCGGGCTTCGGCCAGCAGGGCATCGAGGCTTGCGAGCGCAGGATCGATGTCATCGAAGCGCCGCGCCGGATCGGGCGATCTCGGCGGCACCTCCGCTGCCCAACGCAGGCGCCGCCCGGCCAAGCGGCTGCGCGCGCCGAGATCTGCCCGCGCACCAAGGACCTCGGCCGCCGCAACAGGAGCGCCAAGATCAGTCAACACATTGGCCAGCGCCAGTGCGATTTCGGGGTCGTCAGGCTGCAACTGGTGGGCCTGGGCCTAGCGCGGCCAGTGCGGCGTAGCGGTCCCCGGACTGCAGGGCAAGGCGCCCTTGCTCCAGCAGGGCCAGTGCCAGTACGCGCGGATCGGACGGATGCACTGCAGGGGCCGCGGATCGTGGCCCGACGTCGTGCTGAGCCACTGCAGCAAACGAAAGCAGGGCGGCTCCAAGAACGGCGGCACGGCAGTGCTTGGCACACATGGCCGCGAGCATACGAAACCGGAGCCGGTTGCGCCTCTTGCCATCGGTAACAGAAGGGACTCGAAAACGGGAAAGCCCCGCTTGCAAATCCCCGGGCGCGACGCGCCGCACAACCACGGCCCACCACCGGGTAGATCGCCTTTACACCCCGTCGGAACCGGATCAAGAATCGATCGGCGGAGTCGGCACTCCCGCATGACTCCACTCTGGAGGAGGGATGCAAATGTGCAAGCTGTGCGACCAAGGGCTGCCGCAGGATCACTCCCGTTCACCGGTGAGTCGCGGCGCCGCTTCCTGAAGACATCGACTGCAGGCGTCGCCGGCGCTGCGGGCCTCGGCCTTTCAGCCGAGCGTGCCGCCGCGCACTGCGCGATCGCGACGCACGATGACGATGATGGCCCCAGGGACAGCGGCCGGCACGGCCGGCGCTATGTGATTCGCGGCGGCCACGTCATGTCGATGGACCCGAAGGTGGGCGACTTCGTCAAGGCCGACGTGCTGGTCGAAGGCAAGAAGATCGTCGCCGTCGGGCCGAACCTGCCGTGCGGGCGGCGCCGCCGAGATCGATGCGCGCGGCCGCATCGTGATGCCCGGCTTCGTCGATACGCACCACCACCAGTTCGAGACCGCGCTGCGCAGCTTCCTGGCCGACGGGCTGCTGTTCAACGACGGCAAGCCGCACGGCGCCATCAACTACTTCGAGTACATCCTCGGCAAGTTCGCCCCGGTGTACCGGCCGCGGGACGTCTACATCAACGAGCTGTTCGGCGCGCTCAGCCAGATCGACGCGGGCGTCACGACGGTGCACGACATCTCGCAGATCCACCACTCGCCCGAGCACTCCGACGCCGCCATCAAGGCCCTGGCCGACTCGGGGCGGCGCAGCGTGTTCGGCTATTTCGAGAGCGCGGGCAATGTGCCCGGCAACCAGTATCCGGCCGATGCGCGCCGCATCAAGGCGCAGTACTTCTCGCTCCGATGACCAGCTCGTCACCATGACCATGGGCGGCGAGATCTACCTGCCGGGCTTCGAGGTGGCCTGGGCCATCGGCCGCGAGCTCGGGCTGCAGGTGGTGGCGCACATCGTCGGCAGCTTCGGCATGGGTCCGACCTTCGATGCGCTGGCCGCCGCCAACCAGTTCGGCTCCGACAACCTGTTCATCCACATGACCGGCATGTCCGACATGAGCTGGCAGAAGGTGAAGGATGCCGGCGCGCAGCGTCTCGCTCGCCGTGCCGATCGAGATGAACATGCGCCACGGCATGCCGCCCATCCTCAAGACGCTCTCGCTGGGCATCCAGCCCTCGCTGAGCGTGGACGTGGAATGCACGCTGACGGCGGACATGTTCACCCAGATGCGCAGCGCCATGGCGTTGCAGAGGGCCTTCATCAACCAGATGGCGCTCGAGCAGAACAACCCGCCCGACCTGCCGGAGCTGCTCACCACGCGCGACGTGCTGCGCTTCGCCACGATGGAGGGCGCGCGCGACCTGCGGCTCGATCGCAAGACCGGCTCGCTCACGCCGGGCAAGGAGGCCGACATCATCATCCTCGACGCCGAGGCGATCAACGTGGCGCCGCTCAACGTCGTGCCGGGCGCGGTGGTGTCGCTGATGGAGCGCTCCAACGTCGAGACGGTGATCGTCGCCGGCAAGGTGCGCAAGTGGAAGGGCAAGCTGCTCGACGTCAACCTGCGCAGGCTGCGGCGGGACCTGGAAGACTCGCGCGACTACCTGTTCAGCGCGGCGGGCATACCGCAGGATCTCTTCAGGCCGAATTGAGGCTCTGGACATGGCCCGGATGGCTCCACTCGCGCGACGTGGACTCTGGCTTGCGCACTTGAATTAGTCCGAAGATCGAAGCTCGGCTGAGCGGTTGTTCAGCCGGGCGAAGAAACTCCTTTCGAAGGAGGCGCGATCATGAGCAACGGACGTTCATTTGCCCTTGGCGTATTGGCAGTGACGTCGCTCCTCGCCGGTTGTGCAACGCAATCGGGAACCGGGTCGCAGGCGAGCAATCGCCCGAGGGTGGAGCGAGTCGGCTTGTCTGCCACTCAAGTCAATGCAGGTCGTATCGGCCACGCCTTCCTGGTCCCGCGGGACCAGGTCACCGACGTGGTCGTCCAGGTCAGCGGAGTGCCGAACGAGGTGACGCTTCCCGTGCACCTCTACTCCTACATCCACCAGGGGACCTGCGCCAGCCTTGGGGCCACCCCGGTGTACGCACTGAACAGGCGCGTGCTGACCAATGGTGACAAGGACGGGTTCCTGACAGTGCGCAATACGCTGCCCGCGAGCCTCGATACGCTGCGGGCGGGCGCGCATGCGCTCGTGGTGCGCTCGGCACCGGCCGACGGGAACATGGCCTTGTTCTGCGGCGACTTGCGCGCCAGCTAGTCTCGTATCGAGTGCGGCTGGCCGGGCTCGGCCGGTCAGCCGTGGTCGAGATAGAACTCGAGCGCTCCTGCATGCGGTGGCACGCGCACCGCAGGGGTGGGCTTGGGTCCGCCTGCCTGCTTCACCAGCGAAGGCTCCAGCTCACGCCAGCCTTCTGCCATCGCCTCCACCAACTTGTAGGCGACCCCGTTCGACACGTCTTCGAGGCACACGAGCAGGTGGTCGCCGATCGCCCCGAGCGTGCGCAGCTCGATGCGGCCGCTGTCGGCGAAGGGCTGTTCTCCCATGTACATCGCATGCGCATCGGCCTCGCGCAGCACGGCGACCTCGAGCTGCTTGCTCGCGATGAGGCGGCACATGTCGTTGGTGTCGCGCGCCCGGGCGTAGGTGGCGCGGCTCTCCGGCAGGCGATTGCCGAAGAGGGTCGCCAAGGCATTGCCGAGCCGCACCGAGGTCTCGTCGCCGGCGCTCACCAGCAGCACCAGGCGCGCCCTGCGAAAGACGTCCCATTGCCGGTAGGGCGAATGCCCGCCCAGCAGCAGCACCGCCGCGCCTGCGCCCAGCAGGCGCAGGCAGGTGCGGCGCCGCGGGTGCGCATCAATCATCGTCTTCATAGTGGCCGCGGCCCCGCTCGAACACGCCGAGGTCGAGGATGGCCGACACAGCGAAGTTCGGCGTGTCGACCAGGTTGCTGATGCGCAGGTCGACCGCCACGCTCGACAGCGCATAGGCCTGCTGGCGCGTCAGCCCCTTGTTGATGACCAGCCAGTCGATCATGCGCAGCAGCGCGTCGCGCGCGGCCAGCGTCACGTCCTCGGACAGGTTGGTCAACGGGCCGATCTTCGTGCCGTCCAGGTAGGCGTGCGTCGGCGGGATCACGCCGGCCTGCTTGAGCGGATAACCCACGGTGGCGTGGAACTTGCGCGGCGCGAGGCGCTTGAGCTGCCGGCCGCCCTCGAACTGCGGCTGCGTCACTTGCGCGCCCAGCCCCTTGCGGATCTGCAGCTTCACCGTCACCGTGGCATCCATCTCGATGGCCGTGCCGGACACTTCGCCGTCACCCTGCGCGAAGTGCACGTCGCCGATGGACAGCAGGCAGCCGTCGACGAAGCACGGCAAGAGCAGGGTGGTGCCGACCTGCATCTGCTTCACGTCCATGTTGCCGCCGTTCTCGCGCGGCGGGACGGTGCGCAGGCAGCGATCGCTGGCCGAGCCGTTAGGCCCGCAGACCGCGATCGGCTGCGCATCGAGCGGCTGCGGCCCCAGCACGAAGCCGCCGGCTGCGATCAGGGCGGCCTCGCGCTGGAAGTAGGTCTCGGTCTGCGCCGGCCCCGGCGCCACGCCGATGGTGCCCATGAACCCGTCGAAGCGGATGTTGACGCCGGGCATGTCGGGCGAGGTGGCGCCCTGGCGGCTCAGGTCCCAGCGCACGATGAACGGGTCGGGGAAGACATCGCGCAGGAAGCCGAAGCCGGGCACGACGATCGTGTAGCCGAAGTCGTCGGGCGCGACATCGAGCAGCGTGATCGCGAGCACGTCGCCGGCCTTGGCGCCGCGCACGTACAAGGGTCCCGTGAGCGGATGGACGAGGTTCAGGTTCAGCGCCACCACGTCGGCAGGCCCGGAGTTGCGATCGAGCGAATGATCGAAGGCATCGCGCGTGCCGAACACGACGACATCACCCGCGCTTGCGCGCGCGACGGGCGGGATGGCGGGATGCCAGCGGTTGTGGCAGCGTGGGTCGTTGACGCAGCGCTCGCCCGTCTTCGGGATGAAGATCGGACGGTGCCGATCCCTGTCGCGGTCCCTGTCGCGGTCGTTGGCCGAGGCCCCGGTGAAGGCGCCGAGCATCGAGAGCGCGACAAGGGTGAAGGACGCCGCGCGTAGAAACTTCGCCAAGGATCCGGTCTGCATGCTGACCTCCGTTGAAGACGAAGAAACAAAAACATTAGTCGCTGGGCGAAGCAGTGAGAAGAAGGGTTGTACGAACTTCGCACCTCGATTCAGGGCACGTGAGAGGCAATGAAAGGGAACACCCATGCGCGTTGCGATCATCGGAGCCGGCCCGGCAGGGCTCGTGGCAGCCCGGTACCTGAAAGGCCAAGGCTTCACGCCTGTGCTCATCGAGGCGCACGAAGGCCCCGGCGGCCAGTGGGATGCGGCCAACCCGCTGTCGGGGATCTGGCCGCAGATGCGGACCAACACGGCGCGGATGCTGACGCGCTTTTCCGATCTCGACTATCCGGACAAGGCGGCGCTCTTTCCCCGCAGCGGCGAGGTGCTCGACTACCTGCGTGCCTATGCCGAAGCCTTCGGTCTGCTGGAGCACGCCCGCTTCGGCACGCGCGTGACGCACCTCGATCGCCAAGGAGAGGGCTATCGCCTGACGCTCCAGCGAGGCGATGTCGTGGTCGAGGAAGACTTCCCGCGTGCGGTGATCGCCAGCGGCCGATACAACGCACCGGAGATTCCCGCGGTCCATGGGCTCGCCACGTTCGCAGGCGGCCGCGGCGCCATCCATGCGTTCCGCTACAAGGAGCCCGAGCGCTATCGAGGCAAGCGGGTGCTGGTCGCGGGCGGCAACATCAGCTCCCTGGAGATTGCCAGCGATCTCGCCATGCTCGGCGCGGCCTCGGTGTCGATCTGCATGCGACGCCAGCGCTATGTGATCCCGAAGCTGATCGCGGGCACGCCGACCGAAAGCTACAGGCTCACGCGCGGCGCCGCGTTGTGGCGCGAACAGGCCGGTGACGATGAAATCGCGGCGCGGTCCCTGGCCTTCGCGCTGCAGTACGGCGGCGACCCCGCGCGCCATGGCGCCCCCGCTGCCGATCCCGACATCCGCAAGGCCGGCACGTCCAACAGCCAGCACTTCCTCCACCTGGTGGCCGAGGACCGCATCGACTGCCGCCCCTGGCTGGCCAGCGTCGAAGGCAGCACGGCGGTGTTCACGGACCGCTCCAGCGCTGCCTATGACGCGATCATCTTCGGAACCGGCTATCGGCTGAACCTGCCCTTCCTGTCGGAGGAACTGCGCCGGACGCTGGAGGTCTCGGATCGCGGGCTCGCGCTCTCGGATCACACCTTGCATCCCGACCTGCCCGGGTTGGGCGTGATCGGCCTGTACGCGCAGGTCGGTCCCTATCTCCCGACGCTGGAACAGCAGGCGCGCTACCTGGCCTATGCCTGGAGCGGTGCAGTGACGCCACCCACCTCCGAGGCCTTGAGGCTCGGCCTGGATCGATGCCGCGCAGCGAGCCGCGACGAGCTCATCCAGCACGTGATGTCGATTCGCTTCGCGCGGCTCGCAGGCGTGGACCCCGAAGGCCGCGTTCCAGCGGGGCTCGCCTCGGTCCTGATGGAGACCGCCGTCACCCCGGCGAGCTTTCGCCTCGCAGGTCCCGAGCCGGTGGCGACTGCCGCGGACACGGTCCTGGCCGAAGCTCGCCGCTTCGGCCGGCCCGGCATCCTGCCGCAAGCCTGAAAAAAGCGGGAACGCCGTGCTCGCTCGCCTCATCCAATGACGATGACCCCGATGGAAAGTCCCAGCCTGCCCGCCCTTGCGACCGCTTCGGAGCGCATGGCCGACGCCGAGCTCGCCGTGCGTGCCGCCGGGGGCGACCAACTCGCCTTCGAATGCATCATGCGGCGCCACAACCGGCTGCTGTTTCGCACCGCGCGCAGCATCCTGCAAAGCGATGCGGAGGCCGAGGATGCGATGCAGGACGCCTATCTGCGCGCCTGGCGCGCGCTCGGCGGCTTTCGCGCCGAGGCGCGGCTGTCGACCTGGCTGGTGCGCATCGTGATCAACGAGTCGCTCGGCCGCATGCGCCGGCGAGGTGCCCAGGTGATCCCGCTCGAGCCTGCCAACCCTTCGGACGAGCACCAGTCGCCGGCATGGGAAGAGGACGATCCCGAGCAGCGGCCGGAGCGAATGGCCATTCGCGCCGAGATGCGCCGCGTGATGGAGGCCCGCATCGACACGCTCCCCGAGGCCTTCCGCAGCGTGTTCATGCTGCGCGCCGTGGAGGAGATGAGCGTCGAGGAAGTCGCCTCGGTGCTGGAGATCCCCGAGGCGACCGTGCGCAGCCGCTTCTTCCGCGCGCGCAGCCTGCTGCGCGAGGGCTTGTCGCGCGAGATCGACGTGGCCATTGCCGATGCCTTCTCCTTCGCCGGCGAGCGCTGCGACCGGATCGTCGCCAGCGTCTTGGGGAGGCTGGCAGAGGAGCGGCCTCTGGCAGGCTGTTGAAAGAAGGCGCTTTCTGTTGTGCTTGTGGCCCCGGGCGGGCAGCCCGCGGGTCGCGCCCCCGCTGGCGGTCACTTTCTTGCTGGCACAAGAAAGTAACCAAAGAATGCCTTTGAAATGCAACGCACATTAGGGCTTGGTCCGCCGACTCATCACACGGTTTCGACCAGAACGTTGGCCGCCTCGAAATGGCAGCGCTTGAGAGTGCGCTCTGGCAAGCCCTGCCTTCGGGGTCCGGCACTCAACCAGCGCTTCAGGACACGCAAGTGTCTCGCGCCGCTCGGTTGAGCTTGACCGAGGACAGCGACCCGGGTGCCGGTTCTTCGCTGCTTGTTGATCTCCGCTGTTCGTTGATATCGGAGCAAGACAGCCAGCAACGATCCAACTCGACGGAGCCACGCGAGAGGCTAACGTACCCGGAAGCGCTGGTTGAGTGCCGGACCCCGAAGGCAGGGCTTGCCAGAGCGCACTCTCAAGCGCTGCCATTTCGAGGCGGCCAACGGCTGGTCGAAACCGTGTGATGAGTCGGCGGACCAAGCCCAAATGTGCGTTGTATTAAGAGGCATTCTTTGGTTACTTTCTTGTGCCAGCAAGAAAGTGACCGGCTGCCGGGCGGCCCCGGCGGGCTGCCCCGCCGGGCCTCCCGTGCCGGGAACGGCGCGAATCGCGGCTCCATCCAATGGGCAGAGTCGCATTCTTCGCCGACCAGGGAGACGATCATGCATAGCGCCCGCGTCCCGGCTTCCCCTCCTGATCCTCGCCACGATCGCCGCCGCGGTTGCCACGGTGGCGGCCTGCGGCGGCTCCGACGATGACGATGACGACAACGATGCGCAGGACCCCGCCCTGGTGGAACAGGGCAAGCAGATCTTTCGCTTCGACACCTTCGGTGACGAGGCGAAATGGACCGACACGCTGCGCCTGCACGAGGTCATCAGCGCGGCCGTCGATCCGGTGACGGCGCTCTCGGTCGGCCTGAAGGTGGATTCGGACGCGCTGCCCGCGTCAGTGGTGCAGGGCATCCAGAACGGCAGCATCGATCTCGAGAGCCCCGCGACCACCATCGCCTTGCTGAAGCTCGATGCCGTGGTCGGCCTGAAGGGCACCGTCGAGACGGTCGCCGGCAAGGACACGCTCACGCGGGTGGGCATCACCTGCGCGCTCTGCCATTCGACGGTCGACAACTCCTTCGCGCCGGGCATCGGCAAGCGGCTCGACGGCTGGCCCAACCGCGACCTGAACCCGGGCGCGATCATCGCGCTCTCGCCCGCGGTGGATGCCGCCATGAAGGCGGTCTTCAACTCCTGGGGCAAGGGCATGTTCGATCCCAGGGCCAACATCGACGGGCTCAGCAAGCCGGTGGTCATCCCGCCGGCCTACGGGCTCGACGGCATCCACAGCGTGACCTTCACCGGCGACGGCCGGGAGATCGCCTACTGGAACCGCTACGTGGCGGTCACGCAGATGGGCGGGCAGGGTTCGTTCTCGGAGCCGCGGCTGAACCTCAACATCACCAACGGCAGGCAGGACCTGGTCTCGAGCAAGCTGCCTGCGCTGCAGGCCTACCAGCTCTCGCTGCAGGCGCCGCCGCCACCGGCCGGCAGCTTCGATGCCGCCGCCGCGAATCGGGGCCGGGCGATCTTCAACGGCGCGGGCCGCTGCGTGACTTGCCACAGCGGCAACCTGTTCACCGATGGCAACTCGACGCTGCATCCGGTCGGCGACTCGATGGCCGAGCCGGAGAACCCAAGCTACGCCTCGCGCTCGGCGAGCAAGCTGTACCGGACCTCGCCGCTCAAGGGCGTGTGGCAGCACGCGCCGTACTTCCATGACGGGTCCGCCGCCACGCTGGTCGATGTGGTCAACGTCTACAACGCGAGGCAAGGGCTGGGTCTCACGGACCAGCAGATCGCCGACCTGGCGGAGTACCTGAAGTCCCTGTGAAGCGAGCGCGCCGCCATCGGCCGCGCATGCCTGTAGGTAGCCAGCTATCACCTTGCAGCCGATGCCGGGTGCACACTCCTTGGCTACACAGGAGCACCGTCGCTTGACTCCGCAGGAGACCGCCATGCGCGTGATTCCGATTGCGACCACGGCCGCAGCCGCCGGCTGCGATGAAGAGATCCACGAGGCACCGTAGCTCGACCTGCCGCTGGCGCGGCGCGAGTTTCTCAAGGGCTCGGGCGTGCTGATGGGGACCATCGCCGCCGGCAGCGTGCTCGCGGCGCTCGCGCCCTCGCCGGTCTGGGCCGTCGAGCTGCAGACGCTCAGCAAGGCCGAGGGCGAGACGCTGATGAAGATGGGCCGCGTGCTCTACCCGCACAAGAAGCTTTCCGACGCGGTCTATGCGCTGCTGGCCAAGGACCTCGATGCGAAGGCGAGCGCCGATCCGGCCGTGGCCACGCAATTGCGCGAGGGCATCGCCGGCCTGGACAAGGCGGCCGGAGGCAGCTTCGCCAAGGCCCCCGAGAAGAAGAAGAAAGAGATCGTCAAGTCGATCGAGGGCCAGCCCTTCTTCGCCACCGTGCGCGGCCAGGCCATCACCTCGCTCTACAACAACGACATGGCCTTCGCCACCTTCGGCTACCCCGGCTCGGCCTGGGAGAAGGGCGGCTACATCACGCGCGGCTTCCAGGACCTGAAGTGGCTGCCGGCGCCGCCGCTCGAGGCGAGCCCGAAGCCGTACTTCGGCTGAAGCGCAGCCACACGCATCCCTTCAGCGCGCCCTTGCTGGCGCGCCCACGAGACAAAGGGGACATCAATGGCCAAGTTCGACATGGGCGACGAGTCGGTCGTCGTCGTCATCGGGTCGGGTGCCGGCGGCGGAACGCTGGCCAACGAGCTGTGCCAGAAGGGCGTCAGCGTCGTCCTGCTCGAAGCGGGCGCGCAGCAGTCCAGTGACAGCTTCATCAACGACGAATGGAAGTCGTTCAGCCAGCTCGCCTGGCTCGACCCGCGCACCACCTCCGGCAGCTGGCGGGTCGCGAAGGACTTCCCCGGCCTGCCGGCCTGGATCTGCAAGACCGTCGGCGGATCGACCACGCACTGGGCGGGCGCCTCCTTGCGCTTCCACGAGCATGAGTTCAAGGCCAGGACCACCTACGGCGACATCAAGGGCGCGACCCTGATGGACTGGCCGCTGACGCTCAAGGAGCTGGAGCCCTGGTACGCCCGGGCCGAGGACAAGATGGGCGTGACGCGCACCAACGGCATCGCGGGCCTGCCGGGCAACAACAACTTCAAGGTCATGTATGCCGGCGCGCAGAAGCTGGGCTACAAGGAGTGCCACACCGGCCGCATGGCGATCAACAGCCAGCCGCGTGACGGCCGCGGGCGCTGCATGCAGCTGGGCTTCTGCTTCCAGGGCTGCAAGAGCGGGGCGAAGTGGTCCACGCTCTACACCGAGATCCCCAAGGCCGAGGCGACCGGCAAGCTCGACCTGCGGCCCGAGTCGCATGTCGTGCGCATCGAGCACAACGACGCGGGCAAGGTGACCGGCGTGGTCTACTATGGACAAGGACGGCAAGGAGCAGCGCCAGAAGGCGCGCGTCGTCTGCCGTGGCCGGCAACTCCATCGAGACGCCGCGCCTGCTGCTGCTGTCGGCATCGAGCAAGTATCCCGGACGGGCTGGCCAACTCGTCGGGCCAGGTCGGGCGCAACTACATGCGGCACATGACCGGCTCGGTCTATGCGGTGTTCAAGGAGCCGGTGCACATGTACCGTGGCACGACCATGGCCGGCATCATCTCCGACGAGGCGAAGAACGACCCCAAGCGCGGCTTCGTCGGCGGCTACGAGATGGAGACGCTGGCGCTCGGCCTGCCCTTCATGGCGCCTTCCTCGACCCGGGCGCCTGGGGCGAGGATTTCGCCTGGTTCATCGACAACTACACCCACACGGCCGGCATGTGGCTGGTCGGCGAGGACATGCCGCGCGAGAGCAACCGCGTGACGCTCAACAGCGACGTGAAGGACAAGTGGGGCAACGCGGTGCCCAACGTCCACTTCGACGACCACGAGAACGACCTCGCGATGCGCAACCATGCGTTCCAGCAGGGCCAGCGCGTCTACCAGGCCGCCGGCGCGACAAGACCTTCCGCACGCCGCCGTACCCGTCGACCCACAACCTCGGCACCTGCCGCATGGGCAGCGACGCGAAGACGAGCGTGTGCAATTCGAACGGGCAGGCGCACGACATCGCCAACCTGTTCATCTCCGACGGCAGCCAGTTCACCACCGGCGGCGCCGAGAACCCGACGCTGACCATCGTGACGCTGGCGATCCGCCAGGCCGACTACATCGCGCAGCCAGATGAGCAGCGCGTAGCATCTGAGCGGCCGCAGCGAGGAGGCCGCGCATGTGCGAATACTTCGTCAAGGCCGACCCGATCCAGTACGAGCAGCGCTCGCGCACGATGCGCATCCACGGCGTGCTCACGAGCATCCGGCTGGAGAACATGGTGTGGGACATCCTTGCCGAGATGGCCGAGGCCGAGGGCTGCACCACCAACAGCCTGATCGCGCAGTTCCACGACGAGATCCTCGCGCACCGCGGCGAGGTGCCGAACTTCGCCTCGTTCCTGCGCGTGACCTGCATGCGCTACCTGCGACGCAGGCTGATGGCGATGGAGCGCGCCGGCGCGACGAAGGACATCCCGGCCGCGCGCCCGGACGCGCGGCCGCAGCTCGTGTCCGTCTCGCGCGGACGAGGACCTGAGCGGTTTCAGCGAGGAGATGCTTGTGGCCAAGGTG
Organism: uncultured beta proteobacterium; assembly: GCA_963818175.1. Classification (GTDB taxonomy): domain Bacteria; phylum Pseudomonadota; class Gammaproteobacteria; order Burkholderiales; family Burkholderiaceae_C; genus Caldimonas. Next base: position 88,620 of record CAWFRK010000032.1, read on the forward strand.
ATCCACGTGATGATCCGCGTCCTCGACCTGGACAAGTCGCTGGCGTTCTACGCCGACGTGCTCGACCTGCGCGAAGCGCATCGCCTCGACTTCCCGGAGTTCGCGCTGGTCTACCTGCGCAATGCCGAGAACGACATGGAAGTCGAGCTGACGCTCAACAAGGGTCGCGCCGAGCCCTACACCCACGGCACCGGCTACGGCCACATCGGCGTGGTCGTGCCCGATGCCGCGGCGGCGCATGCCGCGCTGGTGGCCAAGGGCTACGAGCCGGCGCCAGTCAAGGAATTCAAGCGCGACGACGAATTGCTGGCGCGCTTCTTCTTCATCCAGGATCCCGACGGCTACAAGATCGAGCTGCTGGAGCGGCACGGCCACTACCAGTAGGGCGCCCTGCGGCCTGGCGCCGCGCGACGGTGCCTGCGGCCGGACTGAAGCCACACGAACCCTGGCGCGGAACCGGTACAAATCCACGTAACAGAATGCCAACCCGGCCAACGGAAATGGTGTCGCGGTTACTGAGGAAGCCGGTGCGGCGGCTGGCTTGCCAGCGCCGGAACTTCCTGACATCCACCACAGATTGGCCTCATGACAATCAATTCCGTTCCCCCTGGCAACATTGCCGTCCCTACTCCCTTGACCAACCCGACCCCGTGCGACTCTGCCCGACACAGTACCGAATCATCTGGACGACCCTCAGCACCCGCTCGGCGACGCTCTGAGTCAAACACCGGAGATGCAATGGAAGGGTTGCGCTCGCTCATGAGCGCCGATTGGGGCCACGCCGTCCAGCAAACGCACAATTTGAAGCTCGCGGCAGATGAGGTCGTGACGAGCACGGGACACCTGATCAGGATCTGCCGAGACCATGGTCCGGGGGAGCACCTGAGCCAATGTCTTGAATTCGCGGTGCGTGCGCAGGAAGAACTCAACGTGGATCCGCAGAATGGCCGGCGCCCCTCGCGGCGACTCCACCTACATCCTGCGATCGGATTCCCTGCCCGACGCATTGCGTTGCGTGCCCTGGCTGATTGCCACTCAAACGGGGGAGAGCCAAGCAGAGAAAGGACTACTTCGCGCTCCTGACCGAGCGCCTGTGTCGCGAACGGCAACGACGACGCGAACCCGCACTACTTGGTCAAGCTTGGGGAGATTTTCAAGCAGAGCAGCCCTTTCGCTCCTTGACGAGCATTGACGAGCGCCGTGAACGCGGGGACAACGTTGAAGGAGTTCGTGAACAGTGCTGCGGCCCTGCTGAAGCAACTCGCCAGCCAGGCGAGGTTGCAGGACCACGAAGCATTCGAGCTGCGACTTGAGCGGATCGCATCGATGCATCCCCACTGCTGCCTCCCGGAAGCGATGTGAGCTCACCGCTTCGGCCCCAGGGAGAGCCGCACGGGTCGCTTGCAGACCCGGCGAAGAAGCTGACGGCAAGGTTCGACTACAAGGTGCGGAAGCACGAGATGCTTGTTGACCTTCTTCCCAAGGAGCCTGAGGCAGATGACAGCGGCTCGGAGGATGATGGGCCGGATGTGGTCAACTCCGCGGAATTGTTCAAGCGTGCTGCCTATCGCGCTCCTGCGCCAGACGGTGGCCGACGGCATCAATGACACCAGCGTGAAGGATTTCAATGCGGTCTGGGAAGGCGCCCAGCAAAGCCTGATCTGGGTGTCCAGTCAACTCGAGGGCTACGACGAGGACACCTGGAGCGTGTTCTCCATGGCCGAGAAGATGCCCGATGACATCGCCGGTTTGGCCAAGGCGGTCAAGGAGCATGCCCCTGGTTCGGCGACGGCTGCGGGCACGGCGGTCGATCACGGCTACGAGGACGCTTGCGAGACCATGCTCGTGGCATCGAGGAACCTGCTCGCCAACCCGAGCGATGAGTTGGAAGGGGAACTGGCTACGCAGGCGCAGACGTTCAAAGCCGAGGCTTTCCGCGTCATGCGGGACCTTCTGAATGCAGGAGACGATACCGGCTTCATGCTCCATTGCATGTACAGCCAGCGGTACCTGAATGAAGCCCTGTGGGCCGCAGCGGACGCACTCGAGCGCTCGGTGGGCACAAGCTTGCCGCCGGCTCTCAATCTGTGGGACGGCGCTCCGCCCGAGCTGGCGACGAAGTTCAAGGACCTGATCCAGTCGCTGAAGCCGGTACCTTCGGAGAACCTGGTCAGGGCGCGGCGCTCCTATGCTGACCGCTTGGAAACACTGAGCCTCCAGGTGGAGTTTGCGGAAGCCGAGCGATCTTCGCCGTCACGGGGGCACGCTGCGCCTCGAGTTCAAAGCTGGCCGCACTCCAGCTCATGCATGCATTCTTGAGCGAGGAATGGAACAGCGGCAAGGGCGGGCCCGACATCAAGGAGTTTCTGCAGATCCAGACAGAAGCCGCAGAGTCTCTTGACAAGGCCTTCGCGAGAAGAGCGGCTCCACCGAAGCGCTAGCATTACGACTTGATGGCGTGGCCGGAACGCAGCCTGGTAGGCTGGATGCAGTTTGTGGGCTGCTGTCGTCCAGCCCGATCCTGTCAAGCGGGGACGAATACGGGTGTCGGCCGAATCGCGCTGCCGCAGGGGCATCCCACCGCTCAGGCGCGGCTTTCACTGAGTTCGTCGTGCCGGAACCGCGCCGTGAAGCGCCGGCGGAGGAGGCCAACGAGGTTCAGGAAATGACCGTCCTCGACGTTTGGGAAGAAGGGCCACGAACTGGTGCCACCGAAAAAGCCCGGCAGGGACGCAGGTCGGGGCGAAGGCGAGGGGGAACCGACGGCAAGCGCTCGAAGCAGTGACCTGCAGTCGCCGGCTGGGACGCCCGTCCGGCATTCCCGCGCACTCTCAGGCCACTCGGAGCGAGGTCTTCGGCCGCAGCATCGATCAGCCCCTGCGCGACCTCGGCGTCGCCGATGCGCTCGATCGCCAGCAGCGCGAAGCGGGCCAGGAACAGCGGCGCGTTCGGCTTCGCCGAGCCGGGTCATGGTCTTGCACAGCGTGGTGTAGACGGTGTCGAGCTCGATGTCGGTCATCGTGGTCTGCGCGTGTCTGCCTCGGGCGCTCACGTGCCCAGCGCGCGGTCGATGGCGGCGCCAGCGCTTCGGCGGCTCGGCTTTGCGCCAGCGGCCGAGCACGTGGCCGTCCGGCCGCACGAGGTAGAGCGTGCCCGGCGCGGCGTCGTACATGGGGAACAGGCGGCCGGTGTGGTCCCAGCGCGTGGAGGGTGGAACGCGCGCCGCCGAGGTGGCGGGTGAGCGGGCACCACCTTGAAGGGCACGCCGCCGCGCGGCAAGCGTGCGCTCGCAGGTCGTCCAGCGCGGCCGGGACCTGCGCCGTCATCGCCGAAGGCGAGCGCGGTGAAGCCGGCGTCGGCCAGGCCAGCAGGTCGGTGACGTGGCCCTCGCGCGGATGGCCCGGGCCCGCGATCGTGAGCGGGCATTCCGGCAGCACCGCGCCCGGCACCGGGCCGGCGGCGAAGCGCCGAGCTGCGTCGGGCCGCGTTCAGCGGCGAGGAGGTGTAGGTGATCGCCGAGGTCTGGCGCGGATTGATCAGCGAGCTCAGCGCCGGATGCTTGACCGCGAGGCCGAGCACCGCGGTGCGCATCAGCTCGAAGGCGAACGAGGGCGGCGCCATGAACTCGGTGCTCTTGGTGCCGTAGCTCAGGTTCTCGTGCGTGGCGGCGACGCGCTCCGTCGAGTAGCTGTCGAGCAGGCTGTCGGAGGCCAGGCCCTTGACCACGAAGGCCAGCTTCCAGGCCAGGTTGTCGGCGTCGTCGATGCCCGAGTTGGCGCCGCGCACGCCGAAGATCGGCACCAGGTGCGCGGCGTCGCCGGCGAACAGCACGCGGCCGTGGCGGTAGCTCTCCAGCGTCAGCGCGTTGGCCTTGTAGATGCCCATCCAGATCGGCTTCCACTCGCCGCGTCTCGCCCATCATCTCGAGCAGGCTTTCGACGCGCGGCATCACGTTCTCGGGCTTGATCGCCTCGTCCGGGTCCTCGCCGTCGCGCAGCTGGTAGTCGATGCGCCAGACGTTGTTGGGCTGCTTGTGCACCAGCACGGTCGAGCCGGGGTTGCAGGGCGGGTCGAAGTAGGCCAGCCGCTCGGTGGGGCGCTGGCTGTCGAGCAGGATGTCGACGATGACGTAGCGGCCCTCGTAGCTGGTGCCCTTGCAGCTGCAGGCCGAGCGCCTCGCGCAGGAAGCTGCGTCCGCCATCGGCGGCGACCACCCAGTCGGCGTCGAGTGCGGTAGTCGCCGCTGCGGCGTCGCCAGCGTCAGCCGCGCGCCGTCGTCGCGCGCTCGATCGCCGGTGAGCCGGGTCTGCCAGCGGATGTCGATCAGGTCGGGCATGCTGCTCGGCGCGATCGAGCAGGATCTGCTCGATGCTGTACTGCGCCAGGTTGACCATCGGCGGCAGCTTCTGGTTCTCGTCGGTGCGGCATCGTGAAATGCAGCACCTCGGTGTCGCGGTAGTAGCTGCGCCCGCCCGTCCACGGCAGGCCGATCTCCAGGAAGCCGCGCAGCGCGCCGAGGCGCTCGACGATCTCCAGGCTGCGCCGCGAGATGCAGATCGCGCGGCTGCCGAAGCACACCGAGTCGTCGGCCTCGATCAGCACGACGGGCACGCCGTGGTGGGCCAGGCCGAGCGCGGTGCAGTAGCCCACCGGGCCGCCGCCGACCACCACTACCGGGCGACGAGCGCTCGACTCCCGTCGCGCAGCGGCGGCAGCGGGCGTCCGGGTGGCGCTCGGCCGTGAACGGGTAGGGCGCGAATTCGTGGCTCATCGGAGACTCCTTCGGGTGGTTGGCGGCAGCCTGCGGCGTGCAGGACGCTTCGAAATAGTTGCGGACGCAACAAGTATCGTCGATGATGCCGCGTTTCGATAGGTGAATTTACTTAGTTGCGCACGCAACCAATTGCGCCTAAGTCTGCCGCAGGTCACGAGTCCGAGCATCGCCCGCCGCCCATTCCTCCAACCCCACTGACCAGGACCGCCATGTCCTCCATGCCCACCCCCTGCGCCGTCCTCGCTCGCCATCGCCGCGCTCGCGCTGCCGCTCGCTGCCGCGGCGTTCCCCGACAAGCCGATCGAATGGGTCGTTCCCTATCCGGCCGGCGGCGGCTCCGACGTGGTGGCGCGCACGCTGGCCGAGCCGATGGGCAAGTCGCTGGGGCAGACGATCATCGTCAACAACAAGCCGGGCGCGGCCACCAACATCGGCGCCGACTACGCCGCCAAGGCCAAGGCGGACGGCCACGTCATGCTCACCGCCGACACGGCGACGCTGGCGGCCAACCCGTCGCTGTACGCGAAGCTGCACCTACAACGTCGAGAAGGACTTCGCGCCGGTCGGGCTGATGGCGCGCTTCCCGATGCTGCTGGTGGTCAACGCCGGCGTGCCGGTGAAGAACCTCGCCGAGTTCACGGCCTGGGCCAAGAAGCAGCCGGGCGGCGTGAACTACGCGACTCCGGGCGCGGGCAGCCCGCACCACCTGGCGACCGAGTTGTTCCGCGAGCGCAGCGGCCTGAAGCTGGTGCACGTGCCCTATCGCGGCGCCGCGCCGGCGGTGCAGGACGTCATCGGCGGCCAGGTGCCGTTCATGTTCGTCGACACGCGCCAGCGGCTACCCGCACATCCTGTCGGGCAAGCTGCGGGCGATCGGCGTCGCCAGCCCCAAGCGGGTGGCCGGCTTCGACACCGTGCCGACCCTGGCCGAGCAGGGGCTGAAGGGCTTCGAGGCCTATGCGTGGCAGGGCCTGGTGGTGCCCGCGGCGACGCCGCCGGAGGTGGTGGCGGCGCTGAACAAGGCCCTGCTCGCGGCGCTGGAGACCACGGCGGTGAAGGCGCGCTTCCAGACCCTGGGCCTCGAGGCCATCCCCAGCACGCCGGCGCAGATGGCCGCCTACGCGAAGAGCGAGCGCGACAAGTGGGGCCAGGTGATCCGCGCCGGCAACATCCAGCTCGATTGATCATGGCCGACGCTGGCAAGAAGCCGCGAGCGCCGAGCGCTCGACCGAACGATGACGCACCGGCTGCACACGCTGCAGAAGCTGACCGACCGCGTCAGCCAGGCGGCCTACTGGTCCGATGCGGGCATGCCGCTCAGCGAGGGGCGCTGCCTGGCGGCGATCGGCGCTTTCGCGCCGCTGTCGGTCAACGACCTTGCGCAGCGCGCCAACCTCGAACAAGGGCCAGGCCAGCCGCGCCGCGCAGGCGCTGGTGGACCAGGGCCTGGTGCGCAAGGAGGCCAGCGCCACCGACGGGCGCGGCGTCGTCCTGACGCTGACAGCCAAGGGCGAGCGGGTGTGGCAGCGCGTGATGGGAGTGATCGAGCGCCGCAACACGAGATCCTGGCCTGCCTCGATGCGGAGGAACGCCGGCAGTTGGACCGCCTGCTCGATCGGCTGATCGAGGCGGCGCGGGCGGAGGTGCACGGGCCGATCGAGGGCGAGGAATAAGGCGTATGGAGCCTGCCAACCTGCCCCGGAAAATTTGGCCCCCAACGACGGTTGCCGCTCGAGCTCCCGTGCGATCAGAGTCAGGTTGCTAGCAGGGGTGCGGTAGCAATCGGTCAGCCGCCCGATCGGGCAACAACACCAGATTGCGAGCCAGCCGTTTTAGCTTGGTGAATGTGGCCGCAACCAAAGCAGCCGGCAGCAGGTAAGCCAGCCAGCCACCAGAGTTGACCACGAGTGCCTCGCCCACGATGAGCACGGCTCGATCGAAAGCATGCCTGATTCGGATGTCATCGCATCTCTCTATGGCGGAGAGGTGTGCCTCCACGACGTCGCGCAAGTGCTTGTCTCGACGGTAGGCCTCAATCGCCGCAATCTGACTCGACACTGTCAGATAGGGGAGCCGAGTGAGATAGGAATTGATCCCGTTGTGCACGAGCCAAAACGCCTCTTTGTCCTCCTCGCCGACGCCAGCGATCATGACCGCTCGGATCTGATCACGCACCACGAATAGGCGATTCCTCAGGTCAATTCGGACCCAGGGCGCGATGATGCTCTCGTAAACAAAATGGAATAGAGCCAGCCAAAAAATGGCGATCAGAATCGTGCTCATATGCCTCCCTGTTTGACTCGGCCAGCGGCTCGTGTGCTGGATTTGAACGGCACTCCGGCAGCCTTGCTCTGGATCCGTGACTTCTCTTGACCGATGCGCTGAGCTTCATCGCTGAAGGCCCTTCGCATCGCCCTGGCGTGAAAATACCACGCAATCGCAAGCACCATGCAGACGACATACGCCCATAACTCCCCCCTCTTGAGGGAAAAGATCACTTCGTTCATTAGCTTGGCGAGTTCCTCGGCCGGTATTCGAGAAAGCACCAGCAGCGCAGTGACGATGAGGCCGAGAACAGGCAGTCTCCGCGGTTGATGGACGTCACAAAGATGTCCCTCACTGCCTGAGGCCAGTTCATACCCTGGCTTTGACTTTTCCGACGTGTTGAAGTCATGTTCTTCTTCCCTCGCCTGTTTCATCGCTTTGCGATGCGGGCCGGATTGTATCGGGTGAAACTCGAGCGTGGAGTCCATGTGGACCATGCCAAATTCATGTCCTGCGCGAGCCGCTTTCGCCTTGGACCGAGCAGTGATCTGGGGCCTATTCGCCGCTAACAGACTGTCACGCCCACCTTCGGCACACTCCCGCCCATGCAGAGAAAAAGACGCCAATTCCTGCGCTCGCTTGCGCGCAGCGCCGCCTTCGCAACCGCCGGCTCACTCGCCCTGAACTGGACCGAGGTGCGAGCCGCCCTCAAGCCGCTCGGTGCCCCAAGCCCTTTCGACTACGCCGGCCTCAAGGGCCAGGCCCGCGCGCTCGCGGCGGGGCCGTATGTGTCGCACACGGGCAAGCTTCCAACCTCGCTCGACGGGCTCGACTGGGACCAGTACCAGTCGATCCAGTTCCGACCCGACCATGCCCTGTGGGGCGACCAGAAGCTGCGCTTCCAGGCCAAGTTCTTCCATCTCGGCCTCTTCTTCAAGCGGCCGGTGCGCATGTACGAGCTGGCCGACGGCCAGGCGCAGGAACTGGCCTACGACCCCGAGATGTTCGACTACGGCAAGAGCGGCCTGAAGGCCGCCTCGCTGCCCGCCGACCTGGGCTTCGCCGGCTTTCGCCTCAACTTCCACACCGATCCGAAGCGCGACGTGGCCGCCTTCCTCGGCGCCAGCTATTTCCGCGCGGTGGGCGGCGAGTGGCAATACGGCCAGTCGGCGCGGGGCCTTGCCATCAACACCGGCGGGATCGGCCCGAGGAGTTCCCGGACTTCGTGGCGTACTAGCTGGAGCGGCCGGCGCCGGGATCGAACACCGTGGTGGTGCTCGGGCTGCTCGACTCGCCCAGCGTCGCGGGCGCCTATCGCTTCGCGATCACGCCCGGCGACAGCCAGGTGATGGACATCGATGCCGCGCTCTACCCCCGCAAGGTGATGGACCGCATCGGCATCGCGCCATGCACCAGCATGTTCCAGCATGGCGAGAACGACCACCGCATGGCCAACGACTGGCGCACCGAGATCCACGACTCCGACGGCCTCGCGATGTGGCGCGGCAACGGCGAGTGGGTGTGGCGCCCGCTCACCAACCCGCTGAACCTGCAGTTCAACGCCTTCGGCGACCAGAACCCGCGCGGCTTCGGCCTGGTGCAGCGCGACCGCAACTTCGACCACTACCAGGACGACGGCGTGTTCTACGACCGCCGGCCCTCGCTGTGGGTCGAGCCGAAGGCCGACTGGGGCGCGGGCTCGGTGCAGCTGGTCGAGATTCCGACCAAGGACGAGACCTTCGACAACATCGTCGCGTTCTGGAACCCCGAGAAGAAGCCCCAGCCGGGCGAGGAGTTGCTGATCGGCTACCGGCTCTACTGGGGCGCGCAGCCGCCGATGCAGCCACCGCTCGGCCGTTGCGTGGCCACGCGCACCGGCATCGGCGGCATCGTCGGCCAGCCGCGCAAGTATTTCTCGTGGCGCTTCGCGGTCGACTTCGCGGGTGGAGAGCTCGCCAAGCTCAGCACCGAGTCCGGGGTCGAGGCCGTGATCGACGCCAGCCGCGGCAAGCTGGAGATCACCTCGGCGCGGCCGCTCGAATCCATCAACGGCTGGCGGGCGATGTTCGACCTGCGGCCCGAGGACGACAGCACGCGGCCGGTCACCATCCGCATGTACCTGCGCAAGGGCAAGGATCCGCTCACGGAGACGTGGCTCTACCAGTGGGTGCCGCCCACGCCTGCGGAGCGGCGTCTTTATCTAGGGATCAAAGGCGCAACGCAGTCAGCGCATGGTCCACCCTCCTCAATCCGAGGGCGAAGCCTTGCAGCGCGACTTCGTCGAGCCCTTGACCCGGCTCGCCGCCGATCTCCTTGCGAGCATCCACTATCGCCTTCTCCACGTTGGCCAGCGAGTGGAGCACCTCGAGCTGCTCGACCGACCCGAGCAAGCTGATGGCGGCCATGTCGCGCCCGGACCAGGTGGGGATCCGCGCTGCCGCGAGGCCTGGACCAGCCGATGGCGATTCGCATGTCTTGACCTCCGCGTGGCATTGGCAGAAAGTGGTCCGTCGATCATCCAGGAAGGAGCCCAGGTCATGGCAACCGAAAAGAAGCGCGCCCGCAAGGACACTCCCGAGGCCAGTCCCAAGCTCGGTGGGAAGGAGTATCTTGCCGAACTCGAGCGCCTGCACGTCGAGCTGGTCAAGCTGCAGCAGTGGGTGCAGCGCGAGGGCATCAAGATCTGCATCGTGTTCGAGGGCCGCGACGGCGCCGGCAAGGGCGGCACGATCAAGGCGATCACGGAACGAGTGAGCCCGCGGGTCTTCCGCGTGGTGGCGCTGCCTGCCCCCACCGATCGCGAGAAGAGCCAGATGTACATGCAGCGCTACCTGCCGCACCTGCCGGCGGCCGGCGAAGTGGTGATCTTCGATCGCAGCTGGTACAACCGCGCCGGCGTCGAGCGCGTGATGGGCTTCTGCACCGAAGAGCAGGTCGCCGAGTTCCTGCATGGGGTGCCGCTCATCGAGCGGGCGATCATCCATTCGGGCGTGATCCTGCTCAAGTACTGGCTGGAGGTGAGCCAGGAGGAGCAGACCCGGCGCCTGCAGGACCGCGCCAACGACGGGCGCAAGATCTGGAAGCTCTCGCCGATGGACCTCAAGTCCTACAACCGCTGGTACGACTATTCCCGCGCGCGCGACGACATGTTCAAGGCCACCGACACGGAGTACGCGCCCTGGCTGGTGGCCGACTCGAACGACAAGCGGCGGGCCCGGCTCAACATCATCTCCGACCTGCTCGGCCGCATCCCGTACAAGGAAGTGCCGCGCGAGAAGATCGTGCTGCCCAAGCGGCAGAAGCAGGGCAAGTACAGCGAGCCGGACTATCCGTTCAGGTTCATCAGCGAACGGTACTGATGAGAGCTGTCCAGCTGGCGGCGGTGCTCCTTGCCTTGTGTGCGTCAAGGGCCGAAGGCCTCTCTCCACCGGCCCGATGGTTCGTGCAGATCGGCACCAGCGGCGATGCCGACACCCTCAACGCGGGCCTGGCCTGGGAAGCGGATCTGGATTGGCAGGTCTTGCGCGACGCCCAGGCGAGCGTCCATGCCGAAGTCACCCTGGGGCGTTGGCGTACGAGGGACAGCACCGGTGCGTCCAACGCGAGCAACACGGAGCTGGCATCGAGTGCCGCGCTGCGCTTCACCTTGGAGCAGTCGCTGGGCTTCTTCGGCGAGGTGGGTGCGGGAGTGAGCTTCGTGAAGCCCCTCTACCATCCGAACGACAAGCAGTTCAGCACCGTGTTCAATTTCGTCGAGCACGTCGGCATCGGCCTGCGCCCCTGGGGCGTCCAAGGCGCGGAGATCAGCCTGCGCGGCCAGCACTTTTCGAACGCGAACATCAAGCGTCCGAACCCGGGCGAGAACTTCGTCCAGTTGCGATGGAGCATGCCGATCTAGCGCGGCCATCTGCGAGGAACATGACCGTGGCCAGTCCGCACACCACCGCATTCGTCCTGGCAGGAGGCGGAAGCCTCGGCGCCATCGAGGTCGGCATGATGCGCGAGCTGCTGGCCTGGGGAGAAACGCCGTCTTTCGTGGTCGGTGCGTCGGCTGGCGCGATCAACGGGGCCTACCTTGCCGCCGCTCCGACACCGGCGGGGGTCTCGAAGCTGGAAGCCATCTGGCTCGGCCTGAAGCGGCAGGACCTGTTTCCCTTCAACCTGGGGAGTGTCCTGGGCCTGCTGGCGCGGCGCTCCCATCTGGTCGACTCCCGCGGCCTGAGGCAAGTGCTCGAGCGACACCTCCCGTATGCGCAGCTCCAGGAGGCGGCAATCCCGATTCACATCGTCGCGTCGGACATGGTGACCGGTGAGGAGGTCGTGCTTTCGCGCGGTCCGGCGGTGGATGCGATATTGGCCAGCGCCGCGATCCCGGGTGTCTACCCGCCGGTGTCTCTCGACGGGCGCCTGCTGGTGGATGGCGGCGTGTCGAACAACACGCCCATCTCCACCGCGATGCGCCTTGGCGCGACCCGCATCATCGTCTTGCCGACAGGCTTTGCCTGCGCCCTCAAGGCGGTGCCCCCGAGTGCCATCGGACGCGCCATGCACGCGCTGAGCCTTCTCGTCGCGCGGCAACTGGTGCACGACGCCGAGCGCTTCGCATCGTCGGTGGAGTTGCGCATCGTGCCCACCCTGTGCCCGCTCGACTGCTCACCCTATGACTACTCGTCGGCCGCGACGCTCATCCAGCGGGCGGCGGAGTCGACCAGGCTCTGGCTGGCGCAAGGCGGCCTCGACCAGCCGGGCACGCCGCATGAGCTCGAACCCCATGCCCATTGACGGGGGACTGAGCAGAACAATGAAGTCACCGAACTGTTGATGCCATTGGCCTGGGTCGAGTCGGCCAACACGGGCTGCTGTGGGTCGGCGGCGAGGCTGATGTGCTCCAATCGCCACCGCTTGAGTTGCTTGAACGCCTGATACGTCAGAACCGACTCGCAGAAATGGCTCGGCCCAGGATCACTTCAACGCACGGTTCCCCCTTGGGCACCTGTGCGAGATCGCAGTCGTGCGTCGCAACGACCACAGCCGTGTTCTCCGGCACAAAAGGGTGGCTGAGACCCAACGCCGAGATGGCATCGGCGCCTAGCAGATGCCCCTGCCGCCATGGTGTGTCCCGTGTCCACTCCGCCATCTCTCACCTTCAGGCGTGGTCGTTGGATGCGGGCAGATCGAAGTCGGCCGTCGCAGGGGTTTTCGCTCGGTTCGCAGACCGGGCGTTCATGCGCTCGCGCTGAGCCGCTTCATGTTTGTGAATCTGGACCAACAGCAATGCTGCATCGCGTGCGGACTCACCCGCCTGGGCCACTTGCAGCAGCGTTTTCCCGTTCGCAAACTTTCGCTTCAGCAGCGTGGCTTTGACCGCGACCCCTTCATGCGCCAGCACATCGGCGGCTTGGGCCAGGTCCTGCAGCTTGGCTGCGTTTTCCTCTGCCACAGGCTCGCTATTGAGCCAGTTGTAGACCGACTGACGTGACACGCCGAACGTGGTCGCGAGGTCCGACACGGCAGGGTTCAGCACCTCACGAATGCGCGTCAGGTCCTCACTGGGGGTTCGGATGTGCTCAACCTCGGCGACCTCGACTGCAGGTGCCGCATGCTGTGCGTGCCGGGCGCTTCGCTGCAGGTGCCCAAGCGAAAGCTCACCACCGGTGCCGATGCCGGACAGTGCACCGCCGGCCACAGCCATCCACCCCACCAATCGAACAAAACCAGGGGTCCCACCAGTCGCGATCGGGTGATCGGTAACCCATCCGCCATAGGTCAGTGCAGCGCTCATGATGTTCTCCCTTCAAGCCCACGTGGCCAAAGCATGGTCGGTGACGGTTGCATTGAAGGACTTGTTGATTTCTTCATGGAGGGCAGTCAACCGCGACCCTACCTTGGGTAACTCGAAGACCTCTCGATGGGCAATGTATGCATCCGTATCGACAATGGCATGCAGCCCTTCCCGTTGAGTGAAACGAGGGTCAATGGTCGGGGCTAATCCGCTGAGTTCCATCGGGAGTCCGACATTCCCGCGACGAATAAGGACGCGAGAGACGAGCTGACCTGCTGGGGTCGCAATGATCGTTTCGCTGATCGCGTGCTGGAGCTCTCCTTCGCCTCGTAGCGCCAGCCCTAGCACCTCCGGGACCAGGAAATCACGGAGCGACTCGCTCTCCTTGGAGGGTTGAACGGCATCCAAGTACCGAAGACCGATACGCTCGACGAAGTCGAGACGCATAACCTCGTGCAAGATTCCCAATCCCTTCAGCAGAATCGCAGAAAAGGTCTCGAACGTGTCGTAGTCGGTGGTCTGGAACGACAGAACATTCGTCTCCAGCAGGAACAGGGAGCGACCTGCGATGTCGCCGAACAGGTAGCGGGATTGAGGAGTCACGGTAGGCGCTGCCATCTGGCCCTGCTCCATTCCGCCGAAGGGTAGGACAAGGCGCTGGAAGAGCTCGTGCTTGAAGTCCGGGAAGTGCGCCTCGCGCATCTTGGCCTGAATAGCAGGGAGGTAGCCGTCCAGATTCAGGATGGGGTTGAACTGGACTTGGGCAACGGTGTAGTAGACGGGCGCGTTGTTTAGCTTCTTCCTCATGGTGCCCTCGGCTTCGTACTTGACATCTGACTTGACACTTTACACTTTACTTGACACACCAAGCACAAGTCAGCGTCGGCCGAATGTCGTTCCCAGAAGAGAAGATTGGCGTTTTCCCTCTCCCACTTCTCAGTTTTCACTTTCACTGCCCCCCGCAAGTCCTTGGTTCATAAGCACTTTTCATGTGAATTCGTGTGTCCAAATCCCTTTATAAGTGCTTGATTTCATTGAAGATTTCTCACCTTCCGGTATTGACCCGACCAAAACCCACCGCTAAAGTGGGAGAAAGTGCAGATTAGTGGGGGAATGTGTCCAATTTTGTGTTTCAAGGTGCTTCGGCGTTGACGCTGGATGCGAAGGGGCGGCTGTCTGTTCCGGCGCGGCACCGTGACGTGCTGGTGGCCACCGCCGCCGGGGCGCTCACCCTGACGAAACACCCGCGATGGATGCCTGTGGGTCTTCCCCCGGCCGGCCTGGGAGAGCTTTCGCGACAAGATCGCCGCCCTGCCGATGTCCGGCGCCTGGGCCAAGCGCATCTTTCTCGGCAGCGCGATGGACGTCGAGATCGACGCCTCTTCCCGCGTGCTCATCTCCCCTGAGCTGCGCGCTGCCGCGGGCCTGGCCAAGGATGTCATGTTGCTTGGCATGGGCAGCTACTTCGAGCTCTGGGATGCGGAGCGCTACGCTGCCAAGGAGGCCGAGGCCATGCAGCAAGAGATGCCGGATGTGCTCAAGGACCTCTCCTTCTGAGCGCGATCATGAGCACCCCCGGCAGCACACCTTTCGAGCACCGCACCGTCCTGCTGGACGAGGCGGTGGATGCCGTCCTGACCACGCCCGACGGCATCTACATAGATGGCACCTTCGGCCGTGGCGGCCATGCCCGCCTGCTGCTCGCGCGGCTGTCCAAGCGAGGGCGATTGCTGGCCTTCGACAAGGATCCCGAAGCCATCCAAGAAAGCACGCGGGTCCAGGACCCGCGTTTTTCCATCGTGCACGCCAGCTTCGCGACGATGCTCGAGGCCTGCGACGAGCGCGACATCGACGCCGTCTCCGGCATCCTGCTCGACCTGGGCGTGTCTTCCCCCCAGATCGACAACCCCGAGCGCGGATTCAGCTTCCGTTTCGACGGCCCGCTCGACATGCGCATGGACCCCACCCGCGGGGAAAGTGCGGCCGATTTCCTTGCCCGTGCCGACCAAAAACAAATCGCTGAGGTGATACGAAACTATGGGGAAGAACGGTTTGCTCTACCGATTGCAAAGGCGCTTGTTGCTCGCCGCGAAAGCGGGAGTCCTGTTCGAACCACTGCCGAGCTTTCCCAGGTCGTGGCTCGCGCGGTCAAGACCCGCGAGGCGGGCCAGGACCCTGCAACGCGCACATTTCAGGCTCTTCGGATTCTCGTCAACGCTGAGCTCGAGGAACTCGAGCAGGGGCTGATCGAGGCGCTCGAATTGCTCGCGCCCGGCGGGCGACTGGTGGTGATCAGCTTCCATTCGCTCGAAGACCGCATCGTCAAGCAATTCATCGCGCGCCACAGCCGCAGCGAGGTCGATCGTCGTGCGCCTTTCGCGCCGGTGCCCGAGCCGCTGCTCAAGGCGGTGGCGCGCATCAAGCCGGGCGAGGCCGAGGTGACGGCCAATCCGCGCGCGCGGTCGGCGATCCTCAGGGTGGCCGAGCGAACGCAGGCCCGCGTGGCGGAGGCCGGCGCATGAATGCCCGGCTGAACGTCCTGCTCTTCGTGGCCGTGCTGCTGAGCGGCCTGTACCTCGTGCATGTGTCCTCGCGCGCCCGGCACCTGTTCGTCGAGCTCGAGAAGGCGCAGGCCGAGGAGCATGCGCTCGAGACCCAGTACGAGCAGCTGCAGATCGACAAGCGCGCCCAGGCCACGCCCTTGCGTGTGGAGAAGGTGGCCCGCGAGAAGCTCAACATGCGCACGGCCAGCGCCGCCGTCACCCACTACGTCACCTACTCGTCAGCGCCCGCCTCCGCGCCGGGCGGTGCAAGGCAGGAGGCCGGGCGATGAGCGTCTCGAAAGGCCGCATCAAGGGCTGGCTGTCGCGCTGGATGGGTGAGCGCAAGCAGTCTCACGGCCGCATGCGCCGCGTCAGCTACGCGACCAGCCCGCTGCTCGCCTCGAAGACGCCGCCGTGGCGCTCCAAGTTCCTGGTGGCGTGCATCGGCGCGTCCTTCTGCGTGCTGCTCGGCCGCGCGGTCTACATCCAGATCATCGGCACCGACTTCTACCAGCGCCAGGGCGAGAGCCGCTACGCCCGCACGCTCGAGCTGCCGGCCAACCGGGGCCGCATCATCGACCGCAATGGCCTGATCCTGGCCTCCAGCGTGCCGGCGCCTTCGGTCTGGGCCATCCCCAAGGATTTCGAGGCCAGCAAGCAGCAGCGCCGCGAGCTGGCCGTGCTGCTCGGCATGAGCCTCGCCGAGCTCGACAAGCGCATGGCCGACAACCCCAATTTCGTCTGGCTGCGCCGCCAGGTGGACGAGGGCACCGCCACGCAGGTGAAGAAGCTGGCCCTGAAGGGCGTGCACCAGGTCAAGGAATACAAGCGCAAGTATCCCGAAGGCGAGGCCACCGCCCACCTGGTCGGCTTCACCAACGTCGAGGACCGCGGGCAGGAAGGCGTCGAGCTGGCCTTCCAGCGCGACCTCGCCGGCCGCGACGGACAGCGCCGCGTCATCAAGGACCGGCTCGGCCGCGTGGTGGAAGACATCGGCGAGAGCGTCAACCCGGTGGACGGTCGCGACATCGAGCTTTCCATCGACTCCAAGGTGCAGTTCTTCGCCTACCAGCGCATCCGCGACGCGGTGGCCGAGCACAAGGCCAAGGCCGGGTCGGTGGTGGTGCTCGACGTGCAGACCGGCGAGGTGCTGGCGCTGGCCAACTACCCGAGCTTCACGCCGGGCGATCGCAGCAACCTGAGCGGCGCGCAATTGCGCAACCGCGCGCTGACCGACACCTTCGAGCCCGGCTCGACGATGAAGCCCTTCGTGATCGGCCAGGCGCTGGAGACCGGCCGCGTCACGCCCGCCACGCCGATCCAGACCGCCCCGGGCTGGATCAACGTGACCGGATCGGTGATTCGCGACGCGCATCCGCACGGCATGCTGACGGTGGCCGAGGTCATCCAGAAGTCGAGCAACGTCGGCACGGTCAAGATCTCGCAGCAGATGACGGCCCGCGAGATGTGGGAGATGTTCGCCAGCATCGGCCTGGGGCAGAAGCCGCCGCTGCCGTTCCCGGGTGTCGTCTCCGGCCGGCTGCGTCCCTACAAGAGCTGGCGCCCGATCGAGCAGGCCACGATGAGCTACGGCTACGGCCTGTCGGCCTCGCTGTTCCAGCTCGCGCGCGCGTACACCGTGTTCGCCCGCGACGGCGAGCTGGTCCCGGTCTCGCTGGTGAAGAACCCCGAGCCGACCGGAGGCATCCGGGTGTTCTCTCCAGGCACGGCAAAGTCGGTGCGCAAGATGCTGCAGATGGCGGCAGGCCCGGGCGGCACGGGGCCCCTCGCGCAGACGGTGGGTTACTCGGTGGGGGGAAAATCCGGCACGGCGCACAAGCAGGAAGGCAAGGGCTACGCGGACAAGAAGTACCGCTCCTGGTTTGTCGGCCTCGCGCCGATCGACCAGCCGCGCATCGTGGTGGCAGTGATGGTTGACGAACCCAGCAACGGCAAGTATTTCGGCGGCGTGGTTGCCGCCCCGGTCTTTTCGGAAGTGGTGCAGCAGACGCTGCGCATGATGGGCGTGCAGCCCGACCTCGAGGTGCAGCCGCAGATCATGGCGAAGCAGGGCGCCGAGCCGGTGGAGGAGAGCTTCTGATGGCTCGGAATGCCGTTCAACTGGACTCGCCCCGGGCCGCGGCCGATTGGCTGCGTTCGCGCCTGGGCCCCGGCGCCCGGCTGACGACGGACAGCCGGCGGCTGCGCACGGGCGATGCCTTCGTCGCGTGGCCCGGATATGCGACCGATGGGCGGCGCTTCGTCGCTTCGGCTCTCCACGACGGCGCCTCCGCCTGCATCGTGGAGGCCGAGGACGTCGAGGCCTTCAGCTTCGACGATGCGCGCGTCGCAGCGCTTGCCGGCCTCAAGTCGGCCACGGGCTCGATCGCCGACATCTGGTTCGACGCGCCCTCGCAGGCGCTGGAGGTGGTCGCCACCACCGGCACCAACGGCAAGACCTCGACCGCCTGGTGGATGGCGCAGGCGCTGTCGCTGCTCGGCCGCCGCTGCGGCGTCATCGGCACGCTCGGCGTGGGCGAGCCGCCTTCGCAGCAGGATCCCGATGCCAAGGTGGTTCCCACCGGCCTCACCACGCCCGACCCCGTCACGCTGCATGCCTCGCTGCGCGAATTCGTCGACCGGGGCTTCGCGGCCTGCGCGATCGAGGCCTCCTCGATCGGCGTGGTCGAGCATCGGCTCGACGGCGTGCGCATCGCGGTGGCCCTGTTCACCAATTTCACGCGCGACCATCTCGACTACCACGGCGACATGGCCGCGTACTGGGCCGCCAAGGCCGAGCTGTTCGCATGGCCGAGGCTGCGGGCCGCGGTGCTCAATCTCGACGACCCGAAAGGCGAGGAGCTGGCGGCGCAGCTGCAAGGCGGGTCGGTGGACGTCATCACTTATGCGATCGAGCGCCCGGCGACGCTGACCGCACGCGCGGTGGGCCATGCCGCGGGCGGGCTGCGCTTCGAGGTCCACCAAGGCGAGCAGGTGGCGCAAGTGGAGACGACGCTGATCGGTGGCTACAACGTCTCCAACCTGCTGGCGGTCATCGGCGGGCTGAGGGCGCTCGGCGTGTCGCTGGCCGATGCGGCCGCGGTGTGCGCGAGCCTCGGTCCGGTGCCCGGCCGCATGCAGCTCGTCGGCTCCGAGGACGCACGGACGGACCTGCCCCTGGCCGTGGTCGACTACGCCCACACGCCCGATGCGCTCGAAAAGGCCTTGCTCGCCTTGCAGCCGGTGGTGCGTGCGCGCGCGCGGGCGCCTGTGGTGCGTGTTCGGCTGCGGCGGAAACCGCGATGCGAGCAAGCGACCGCTGATGGGCGGCATCGCGGCGCGCCTGGCCGACCGCACGGTGGTGACCAGCGACAACCCGCGCGACGAGGATCCGGCCTCCATCCTGGCGCAGATCGCCTCGGGCCTGGATGGCGAGGAGGGCGTCGAGCTGATCGAGGACCGTCGCGCCGCGATCGTCCATGCGCTCACGCAAGCCGAGGCGGCCGATGTCGTGCTGATCGCAGGCAAGGGCCACGAGGACTACCAGGAAGTGCGAGGCGAGAAGCGCCATTTCTCCGATGTGGAGGAAGCCGGCTCCGCCTTGCGCTCGCGGAGGGCCCGCGCATGATGACCCTTGCCCAGGCCCACGCGCTGCTGCCCGGCTCGACGCTGGTGGGCGACGGCCATGCCCGCATCCTGCGCGTGCACAGCGACACCCGCACGCTGCAAGCCGGCGACCTGTTCGTCGCGCTGAAGGGCGAGCGCTTCGACGCACATGATTTCCTGCCGCAGGCCAGGGCCAGCGGCGCCGTGGCCGCCATCGCGCAGCAGGGCCTTGCCGAGGCCGGTCTCGACGGCCTGCTGGTGGCCGACACGCGCGTCGCGCTGGGCGAGCTCGCCGCCAATTGGCGACGGTGCTTCCAGCTCCCGCTGATCGCGGTGACCGGCAGCAACGGCAAGACCACCGTCACGCAGATGATCGCCTCGATCCTGCGCGCCTGGCTGGCCGATTCGGCCTTCTCCACGCAAGGCAACCTCAACAACGACATCGGCGTGCCGCTGACGCTGCTGCGCCTGCGCCAGGACGACCAGGCCTGGCACCGCGCCGGCGTGGTCGAGCTGGGCATGAACCATCCGGGCGAGATCGCCTTGCTGGCGCGCCTGGCCGCGCCCACCGTCGCGCTGGTCAACAACGCGCAGCGCGAGCACCAGGAGTTCATGGTCAGCGTGGAGGCCGTCGCGCGGGAGAACGGCTCGGTGTTCGATCGCTTGGGCCCCACCGGCGTGGCCGTGTTCCCGAGCGACGACCCCTTCACGCCGCTGTGGCACCTGCTGGCCGACGCTCGCCCGGTGCTGACCTTCGCCGAGCGCGGCCAGGCCGACGTGATGGGCGAGGCCGCCTGGGCCGGCGACTACTGGTCGACGATGATCCACACCCCTGCGGGCAGCGCGACCGTGGCCTTGCGCATCGCGGGCGAGCACAACGTCAAGAACGCCCTGGCGGCGACGGCCTGCGCGCTGGCCGCAGGCGTGCCGCTGGAGGCCATCGTCCGCGGCCTCGAAGCCTTCGAGCCGGTCAAGGGCCGCTCGCAGGTCAAGGGCTACGAGCGCGCGGGGCAGCACGTCACCCTGGTCGACGACACCTACAACGCCAATCCCGACTCGGTCCGCGCCGCGATCGACGTGCTGGCCGACCTGCCCCAGCCGGCATGGCTGGTGCTCGGCGACATGGGCGAGGTGGGCGACCAGGGGCCGGCCTTCCACGAGGAAGCGGGCGCCTACGCCAGGGCGCGCGGCATCGAACATCTGTGGACGGCCGGCACGCTCGCCGCCCATGCCGCATCGGCGCACGGCTCGGCGCGGCACTTCTCGAGCACGGCCGAGCTGGTGGCAGCCCTGGCCGAGGCTCCTCATGCGGCCAGCGTGCTGGTCAAGGGATCGCGATTCATGAAGATGGAACAGGTCGTCGAGGCGCTGATGGGCGCCTCGAGCCAAAGGGCACATAACAACAACAGTCGCCCGCAGGCAGCCGGCGCAAAGGAGCCGCGATGCTAGTCGGCCTCGCTCAATGGCTGCAGACCTTCTCGCCCGAGCTGAGCTTCC
This sequence comes from uncultured beta proteobacterium, assembly GCA_963818175.1. Classification (GTDB taxonomy): domain Bacteria; phylum Pseudomonadota; class Gammaproteobacteria; order Burkholderiales; family Burkholderiaceae_C; genus Caldimonas. The sequence continues at coordinate 109,087 of CAWFRK010000032.1, forward strand.
TGCGTGTCTTCCAGTACCTCACCTTCCGGGCCGTGATGGCCGCGGTGACGGCAATGCTCATCGGCCTGGTCTCCGGCCCCTGGCTGATCCGCAAGCTCGCCGAGCTCAAGATCGGCCAGCCGATCCGCGAGTACGGCATGCAGACGCATCTCTCCAAGAGCGGCACGCCGACGATGGGCGGGGTGATGATCCTGGTGAGCATCGCGATCGCCACGCTGCTGTGGTTCGACTGGACCAACCGCTTCGTGTGGATCGTGATGCTCGTCACCCTCGGCTTCGGCGCGGTCGGCTGGGTCGACGACTGGCGCAAGGTGGTGCAGAAGAACCCCGAGGGCATGCGCTCGCGCGAGAAGTATTTCTGGCAGTCGCTGATCGGGCTGATGGCCGCGATCTCGCTGGCCTTCAGCGTCTCGGAGTCTTCCAACCTGCGCGTGCTGGAGCTGTTCGTGCGCTGGGTGCAGTCGGGCTTCTCCAACCCGCTGCCGCCGAACGCCGACCTGTTCGTGCCTTTCTTCAAGGCCATCAGCTATCCGCTCGGCGTGGTGGGCTTCATCATCCTGACCTACCTGGTGATCGTGGGCGCGAGCAATGCGGTGAACCTCACCGACGGCCTCGACGGCCTGGCCATCATGCCGGTGGTGATGGTGGGCTCGGCGCTGGGCGTGTTCGCCTACGTGGTGGGCAATTCGGTCTATGCCAAGTACCTGATCTTTCCCTACATCCCCGGTGCCGGCGAGCTGCTGATCTTCTGCTCGGCGCTGGCGGGCGCGGGCCTGGCCTTCCTGTGGTTCAACACCCATCCGGCGCAGGTCTTCATGGGCGACGTGGGCGCGCTCTCGCTCGGCGGCGCGCTCGGCACGATCGCCGTCATCACGCGGCAGGAGATCCTGCTGGCGGTGATGGGCGGCATCTTCGTCGTCGAGGCGCTCTCGGTGATGGCCCAGGTCACCTACTTCAAGTACACGAAGCACAAGTACGGCGAGGGGCGCCGCATCCTCAAGATGGCCCCGCTGCACCACCACTTCGAGAAGTCCGGCTGGAAGGAGACGCAGGTCGTGGTGCGCTTCTGGATCATCACCATGCTGCTGTGCCTGATCGGCCTGTCGTCCCTGAAGCTGCGCTAAGGATATGAACCACCCCCGAGCTCCTTCGTCGCTCCCCCTCAAGGGGGCTCCGCCAGCGGACCGGCAAAGCCGGATCCGCGGCTCCCGCTCGCTGGCGCTGGTTCGCGCGCCGAGGGTGCCGCTTCGGCGCCATGGAGCACTGAAACAGTGTGAACCGATGAAGGACTTGCAAGGCATCACCGTTCTCGTGCTGGGGCTCGGCGACTCTGGCCTGGCCATGGCGCGCTGGTGTGCGCGCCACGGTGCCTCGGTGCGCGTGTGGGATTCGCGCGAGCATCCGCCGCAGGCCAGGGCGCTGGCCGAGCATGTGCCGGAGGCGCGCCTCGCGAGCGGCGAGCTGGGGCCCGAGGCGCTCGATGGCGTGCAGCGCGTGCTCAAGAGCCCGGGCCTCTCGCCGCAAGATGCGCGCCTCGCCGCGCTGCTGGCGCACGCGCGCGAGCTCGGCGTGCCGGTGCAAGGCGAGCTCGACCTGTTCGCCGAGGCGCTCGCCGAGCTGAAGGCCGAGCGCCGCTACGCACCGAAGGTGCTCGCGATCACCGGCACCAACGGCAAGACCACCACCACGGCGATGACCGCCTTGCTGGTCGAGCGGGCGGGCAAGCGCGTGGCGGTGGCCGGCAACATCGGCCCGACCATGCTGCAGACGCTGGCCGAGGCGCTGGAGCGGGAGCCGGAGGCGCAGGCCGAGGTCGAGGGCCAGGCCGATGTCGAGGGTCAGGCCGAACAGGGGAAGGCGACGAGCAAACATCATCCGTGGCCGCGGCGATCGAATATTCGTTGCCGGATTCCGGGCCGGCGGATCTCGACGAGCCGGTGGAAGTGCTGGCCGATGAGGATCCTTTCCACCGACGACGAAGAAGACGCCGATCCTCCGGCAGCGGACATGGAAGAGTGCGACACCGCCCGCAGAGGGCGACGAGGCTGCGCTGGTCCCGATCGTGCCGCCGCCGCCTGCAGAGCCGGTGTTCGAGCACCTGCCCGAAGTGTGGGTGCTGGAGCTCTCGAGCTTCCAGCTCGATGCCGTCTCGGCCTTCGAGCCCGGCGCGGCCACCGTGCTCAACATCACCCAGGACCATCTCGACTGGCACGGCACGATGGATTCGTACGCCCGGGCCAAGGCGCGCATCTTCGGCAAGGACGCGGTGATGGTCATCAACCGCGACGACGCCCTGGTCGAAGCGCTGGTGCCCGCGCCCATCCCGCAGAAGGGCACGCAATGCCAAGCCATCGGAGCGTCGCGTGATGCGCTTCGGGCTCGGAGCTCCCAAGCGGCCGGGCGACTTCGGCCTCGTCACCGAGAACGGCATGGCCTGGCTGGTGCGCGCGATGCCGGCCGACGAGACACTGCGCGTCGGCCGCCGGCGCAAGGAAGAAGAGCATGAGGAGCTGCACATCCAGCGCCTGATGCCCGCTGATGCCTTGCACGTGCGCGGCCGCCACAACGCGGCCAATGCCCTGGCCGCGCTGGCGCTGGCCACGGCCATCGGCTGCCCGCTGGCGCCGATGCTGCACGGCCTGCGTGAATACCACGGCGAGCCCCACCGCGTCGAGTACGTCGCGACGGTGCAGGGCGTGGATTTCTTCGACGACAGCAAGGGCACGAACGTGGGTGCCACGGTGGCGGCCATCAACGGCCTCGGACCCGACCGTGGCGAATCGCGCCTGCTGGTGATCCTTGGGGGTGACGGCAAAGGCCAGGACTTCGCGCCCCTGGTCGAGCCGCTGTCGCGATTCGTCCGCTTCACTGCGCTGATTGGACGCGACGCCCCCGCCATTGAAGCCGCGCTGGCCTCCACCGGCGTGGCGATGCAGTCCTTCGAGACGCTCGAATCGGCCACGCGCGCCTGCGCAGCGCGGGCCCGTCTCGGGGACGCGGTGCTGATGAGCCCGGCCTGCGCCAGCCTCGACATGTTCCGCAACTACGCCCACCGCGCCGAGGTCTTCGTGGCCGAGGTGCAGGCGATGGCGGCCGAGCATGGGGAGCGTGCTTCCAGTGACGCTTGCCGCCCGACTTGGATTCGATGGCATGAAGGCTCGCGTCGCCGCGGCCTGGGCTGGCGTCGCCGGGCGCTTCTCGCCTGAAGGCGACAAGGACCTGCCGGTGCGCGACTGGGTCTCCACCGGCCAGCCCGGGCGTACGCAGGGCATCGACCAGGCGCTCTTGTGGGTGAGCATCGCCTTGCTGGCCCTCGGGCTGGTGATGGTGTATTCGGCCTCGGTGGCGCTGCCCGACAACCCGCGTTTCGCGCGCTACGCGGCGACCCATTTCCTGACCCGCCACGTGCTCGCGCTGGCGCTGGCCTTCGTGGCCGCGCTCGTCACCCTGCAGATCCCGATGCAGTTCTGGGAGAAGTACGCGCCGTGGATCTTCGTGGCGGCCCTGGGTCTCTTGATCGCGGTGCTGGTGCCCTTCATCGGCAAGGGCGTCAACGGCGCGCGCCGTTGGATTCCGCTCGGCATCCTGAACTTCCAGCCTTCGGAGCTTGCCAAGCTGGCGATCGCGCTGTATGCGGCCGGCTACATGGTGCGCAAGATGGAGGTGAAGGAGCGCTTCGTGCAGGCCGTATGGCCGATGGCTGCCTCGGTGGCGGTGGTGGGCATGCTCTTGCTGGCCGAGCCCGACATGGGCGCCTTCATGGTGATCGCCGCGATCGCGATGGGCATTCTTTTCCTGGGCGGCGTGAACGGTCGGATGTTCTTCCTGATCACGGCGGTGCTTGCGGGCGCCTTCGTGCTGATGATCACCTTCAGCGAGTGGCGGCGCGAGCGCATCTTCGCGTACCTGGACCCGTGGAACGAGAAGTACACGCTGGGCAAGGCCTACCAGCTCACGCATTCGCTGATCGCCTTCGGCAGAGGCGAGATCTTCGGGCAGGGGCTGGGGTCGAGCGTCGAGAAGCTGCACTACCTGCCGGAGGCGCATACCGATTTCCTGCTTGCGGTGATCGGCGAGGAGCTTGGCTTTGCGGGTGTGGCGGCGGTGATCTTTGCGTTCTTCTGGCTGACGCGGCGGGTGTTTCATATCGGGCGGCAGGCGATTGCGCTCGATCGGGTGTTCTCGGGGCTTGTTGCTCAGGGGATTGGGATCTGGATGGGAGGCCAGGCCTTCATCAACATGGGCGTGAATCTTGGGGTGCTGCCCACCAAGGGTCTCACCTTGCCTCTGATGAGCTATGGGGGATCGGCGATCTTGGTCAACTGCGTTGCGCTTGCGATCGTGCTGCGGGTTGATGCTGAGAATCGGCAGATGATGAGAGGGGGGAGGGCATGAGTCCTGTCTTCTCTTCATCGCTTCTGGCCATGCGGGGGAGCCCGCCGGGCCGCGGGCGGCTCCCGGCGGGCTCTCACCCAGTGAGCACCCCCCCGCCGGAGGCAAAAGAATGACCCACCACCTGGTGATCATGGCCGCCGGCACAGGAGGCCACATCATCCCCGGCCTCGCCGTAGCCACAGAAATGCTGCGCAGAGGCTGGACAGTGAGCTGGCTAGGCACCACCCAAGGCATGGAGAACAGACTGGTGCCATCAGCCGGCATCCCGCATGGACACCATCGGCTTCACCGGCCTGCGCGGCAAGGGCCTGCTGCATACCCTGACGGGCGGCATCCGCATGCTCGGCCGCCTTCATCGCCTGCTGGCGCATCTTCGGCGAGCGCAAGGCCGACGCGGTGCTCGGCATGGGCGGCTACGTGTGCTTCCCCGGCGGCGTGATGGCGGCCGCGCGCCTGAAGCCCCTGATGCTGGTCAACGCCGATGCCTCGCTGCTGATGAGCAATCGCGCCCTGCTGCCCGTGGCCGACAGCATCGCCTTCGGCTTCGATGGCGCCGCCGCCACCACCACGAAGCACGCAGTGGTCACCGGCAACCCGGTGCGCGACGAGATCGAAGCGCTGCCCGAGCCGGCCGAGCGCTTCGCCGGACGCGTAGGCCCGCTGCGCGTGCTCGTCGTCGGCGGAAGCCTCGGCGCCAAGGTGCTCAACGACACGCTGCCCAAGGCGCTCGCCCTGATCGACCCCGCCCAGCGCCCTCGCATCACGCACCAGACCGGCCAGCTCAACCGCGATGCCGTCAAGGCCCTGTACCGCGAGCAGGGCATCGACCCCGACGCCGATGTCGAGGTGCTGCCCTTCATCGACAACATGGCCGGGCGCCTCGCCGATTGCGACGTGATCGTGTGCCGTGCCGGCGCCGTCACGGTGAGCGAGCTCTGCGCCGCAGGCGTCGCCAGCGTGCTGGTGCCGCTGGTGGTCAGCACCACTTCGCACCAGCGCGACAACGCGCAATACATGGCCCAGTTCGGCGCGGCCATCCACCTGCCGCAGCCCGAGCTGAGCCCCGAGCGCCTGGCCGAGACCCTGCGCGGCCTCGACCGCGACGCCCTGCTGGGCATGGCGACGAAGGCCCGGTCGCTCGCGCGCCCGCGCTCGGCGGCGCGCGTGGCCGACGAGATCGAGAAGCTCGTGATCAAGACACCAGGAGGCGCGCGATGAGTTGTGCCTCGCAGCAGTATTCAGAGGTGATCGCATGAAGCACGCGGTCAAGCACATTCATTTCGTGGGCGTCGGCGGTGCCGGCATGAGCGGCATCGCCGAAGTCCTGTTCAACCTCGGCTACACCGTCTCCGGCTCCGACCAGAGCGACAGCGCCACCACGCGCCGCCTCGCGGGCCTCGGGCTCAAGGTGATGCACGGCCACGAGGCCAGCCACATCCTCGGCGCAGACGCCATCGTCACCTCGACCGCCGTGCGCTCCGACAACCCCGAGGTCCTCGCCGCACGCGCCAAGCGCGTGCCGGTGGTGCCGCGCGCGGTGATGCTGGCCGAGCTGATGCGCCTGAAGCAGGGCATCGCCATCGCCGGCACGCACGGCAAGACCACCACCACCAGCCTCGTCGCGAGCGCGCTCGCCGAAGTGGGCGTGGACCCGACCTTCGTGATCGGCGGACGCCTCAACAGCGTCGGCGCCAATTCGCGCCTCGGCGCGGGCGAGTTCATCGTGGTCGAGGCCGACGAGTCGGACGCCTCCTTCCTCAACCTCATGCCGGTGCTCTCGGTCGTCACCAACATCGACGCCGACCACATGGACACCTACGGCCACGACTACGCGCGGCTGAAGGCGGCCTTCGTGGACTTCCTGCACCGCATGCCCTTCTACGGCGCGGCGATCCTGTGCGGCGACGATCCCGGCGTGCGCTCCATCATCCCGATGATCTCGCGGCCCGTGATCACCTACGGCCTCGGGCCCGAGTCGCAGGTGCGCGCGGTGAACCTGCAGGCCCATGAAGGGCAGATGCGCTTCACCTGCCAGCGCCGCAACGGCGTCGCGATGCCGGATATCGAAGTCATGCTCAACCTGCCGGGCGAGCACAACGTGCTCAACGCGCTGGCGGTGATCGCGGTGACCACCGAGCTGGAGATGCCCGATGCGCCGGTGGTCAAGGCGCTGGCCGAGTTCAAGGGCGTGGGGCGGCGCTTCCAGCGCTATGGCGAACTGCCCGCGAAGGAAGGCGGCCACTTCACGCTGGTCGACGACTACGGCCACCACCCGGTGGAGATGGCGGCAACGATCGCTGCCGCGCGCGGCGCATTTCCGGGCAGGCGCCTGGTGCTGGCTTTCCAGCCGCATCGCTACACGCGCACGCGCGATTGCTTCGAGGACTTCGTCAAGGTCATCGGCACGGCCGACCAAGTGCTGCTCGGCCGAGGTCTATGCCGCGGGCGAGGCGCCGCTGGTGGCGGCCGACGGCCGGTCGCTGATGCGCGCGCTGCGCGTGGCGGGCCGCGTCGACCCGGTCTTCGTCGACGAGATCGCCGAGATGCCGAACACCATCATCGACCACGCGCGCGACGGCGACGTGGTCATCACCATGGGCGCGGGCTCGATCGGAAGCGTGCCCGGCCAAGTGTCAGAACTCTTGAAAGGTCAACAGATGAATTTCGATGCAGCGTCGATCGACGCCATCGACGTCAAGGCGCTCGGCAAGGTTGCCGTGCTGATGGGCGGGCACTCCGCCGAACGCGAAGTCTCGCTGCTGTCCGGCGGCGGCGTGCTGGAAGCGCTCCAGTCCAGGGGCGTCGATGCCCATGCGTTCGATCCGGCCGATCGCGACCTCGACCAGCTCAAGCGCGAAGGCTACGCGCGCTGCTTCATCGCCCTGCACGGCCGCTACGGCGAAGACGGCACGGTGCAAGGCGCGCTCGAGCTGCTGCGCGTGCCCTACACCGGCTCCGGCGTGATGGCCTCCGCCATCGCGATGGACAAGATCATGACCAAGCGCATCTGGCGCTTCGAAGGCCTGCCGACGCCCGACTGGCGTCTCGTGGCCAGCGCCGACGAGACCCGCGCGGCCTTGCAGGCGCTCGGCGCGCCGATGATCGTCAAGCCCGCGCGCGAGGGCTCGACCATCGGCCTCACCAAGGTCACCAGCGTCGAGCAGTGCGACGCGGCCTACGAGCTGGCCGCGCAGTTCGACCCGATCGTGCTGTGCGAGGAATTCATCGCCGGCGACGAGACCACCTGCCCGATCGTCGGCGAAGGTGCCGAGGCCCTGGCGCTGCCGCTCATCCGCATCGTCGCGCCCGAAGGCAACTACGACTACCAGAACAAGTACTTCACCGACACCACCCAGTACCACTGCCCGAGCGGGCTGCCCGCCGAAGAAGAGCGCGAGATCCAGCGCATCGTCGTGCAGGCCTATCGCACGCTCGGCTGCAGCGGCTGGGGCCGCGCCGACGTGATGATCCGCGCCACCGATCGCAAGCCCTTCCTGCTGGAGATCAACACCTCGCCCGGCATGACCGGGCATTCGCTGGTGCCGATGTCGGCCAAGGCCGCAGGCATCTCCTATGAGCGGCTGTGCCTGTGGCTGGTCGCCCAGGCGGGGCTGAACCTCTGAAGAAGAACCGACGCAAGGCCATGCAAGCGCCCAACCCGCTCGACATCCGGCTCATGAACGCCACCGCCGCCGTGCTGTACACGCTCGCGGCGCTGGCCTTCGTGTGGCTGGCGGCGAGCTGGGCGGTGCGCGCGCCGGTGTTCTCGATCCGCTCGATCCGCATCGAGGGCGAAGTCGCGCGCAACAGCGTCGCGACCATACGCGCGAATGCGGCGCCCAAGCTGGCGGGCAATCTCTTCACGCTCGACCTCGCCGATGCGCAGCGCGCCTTCCAGTCGGTGCCCTGGGTTCGCCAGGCGGTGGTGCAGCGGGTCTGGCCCGACCGCCTCGCGGTGCGGCTCGAGGAGCACCATCCTGCCGCCCTGTGGCTGGTCGACAAGGGCGAGGACAAGCTGGTCAATTCGCAAGGCGAGGTGTTCGAGGCGAACCTGGGCGACGTCGAGGAAGACGCCTTGCCCGAGCTGGCCGGACCCGAGGGCTCGTCGCAGCAGGTGCTCGCGCTGTATCGCTCGCTGGCGCCGGTGTTCGCGCGGCTCGATGCGCGGCTCGAGAGGCTCACGCTGTCCGAGCGCGGCCACTGGCATGCCGAGCTCGACCGCGGCGCCGAGATCGAGCTCGGCCGCGGCTCTGCCGACGAGCTCACCGCACGTGCCGAGCGCTTCGTCGCCACGATCACCCAGGTCACCTCGCGCTACGGGGGACCGCTCGAATACGCCGACTTGCGACATACCGATGGCTATGCCGTGCGCATTCGGGGCATCACCACGAACGTACCTGCCACCGGCGCTCGTGGCGCTCGCAAGCCACAAAGGAACTGAGGAAAAGATGGCCAAGGAATACAAGGATCTCGTCGTCGGCCTGGACATCGGCACCGCCAAGGTGATGGCGGTCGTCGCCGAGGTGCAGCCCAGCGGCGAGCTGCGCGTGGCGGGGCTGGGGGTGGCGGCCTCGCACGGGCTCAAGCGCGGCGTGGTGGTCAACATCGACGCGACGGTGCAGTCGATCCAGCAGGCGCTGAAAGAGGCCGAGATGATGGCCGACTGCAAGATCACGCGCGTCTACACCGGCATCACCGGCAGCCACATCCGCGGACAGAACTCCACCGGCATGGTGATCGTGCGCGACAAGGAGGTCACGCCGATCGACGTCGCCCGCGTGGTCGAGACCGCCAAGGCGATCAACATCCCCAACGACCAGAAGCTGCTGCTCGTGGAGCCGCAGGAGTTCGTGATCGACGGCCACGAGGTGAAGGAGCCGGTCGGCATGAGCGGCGGGCGCCTCGAGGTGAAGGTGCACATCGTGACCGGCGCGCAGAGCGCGGCCGAGAACATCGTCAAGTGCGTGCGCCGCTGCGGGCTGGAGGTGGACCAGCTGGTGCTCAACCCCAGCGCCTCGAGCCTCGCCGTGCTGACCGAGGACGAGAAGGACCTCGGCGTCGCGCTGGTGGACATCGGCGCGGGCACGACCGACGTGGCGATCTTCACCGACGGGGCGATCCGCCACACCGCGGTGATCCCGATCGCCGGCGACCTCATCACCAGCGACATCGCGATGGCGCTGCGCACGCCGACCAAGGATGCCGAGGAGATCAAGGTCGAGCACGGCGTGGCCAAGCAACTGCTGGCCGGCCCCGACGAGCAGGTGGAGGTGCCGGGCCTGGGCGATCGCGCCCCGCGCATGCTCAGCCGCCAGGCGCTGGCCGGCGTGATCGAGCCGCGCGTGGAAGAGATCTTCTCGCTCGTGCACCAGGTCATCCGCGAGAGCGGCTACGAGGAGCTGCTGTCCTCGGGCGTCGTGCTGGCCGGCGGCTCGGCCGTCATGCCGGGCATGGTCGAGCTCGGCGAGGACATCTTCCTCAAGCCGGTTCGAAGGGGCCTGCCGACCTATGCCGGGGCGCTCCACGACATGGTGGCCAACCCTCGCTCGGCGACCGTGATGGGTTTACTAGAAGAAGCGCGGCTGGCGCGAATGCGCGGACAACGCGCGTCCCAGCAGGCGAGCTCCGTGCAGTCCATGCTCGGGCGCGTCAAGGACTGGTTCATCGGCAACTTCTGACGATGAACCGAAACGGTTTTCTTGTGTGTATGGCAACTGCTAGAAAAGACGGAGGTTCGACATGGCTATCGAGATGATCGAGGAATTCAACCTGGGTACGCAGATCAAGGTGATCGGCGTCGGTGGCGGGGGCGGAAACGCCGTCGAGCACATGATGGCCCAGGGTGTCCAGGGGGTGGAGTTCGTGTGCGCGAACACGGATGCCCAGTCCCTCAACCGCTCGGCGGCGCACAAGCTGATCCAGCTCGGCACCACGGGCCTGGGCGCCGGCTCCAAGCCCGATGCGGGCAAGGCCGCTGCCGAGGAGGCGGTGGATCGCATCCGCGAGGCGGTCGATGGCGCCCACATGCTGTTCATCACCGCGGGCCTCGGCGGCGGCACCGGGACGGGCGCGGCTCCGGTGATCGCGCGCGTGGCCAAGGACATGGGCATCCTCACGGTCGGCGTGGTGACCAAGCCCTTCGAGTTCGAGGGCACGCGCCGCATGAAGCAGGCCGAGGCCGGGCTCTCGGAGCTCGAGGCCAACGTCGATTCGCTGATCGTGGTGCTCAACGAGAAGCTGCTCGAGGTGCTGGGCGACGACGTCACCCAGGAAGAGGCCTTCGCGCATGCCAATGACGTGCTGCGCAACGCAGTCGGCGGCATCAGCGACATCATCCACGTCCCCGGCCTCGTGAACGTCGACTTCGAGGACGTGAAGACGGTGATGAGCGAGCCCGGCAAGGCCATGATGGGCACCGCGGTGGCCTCCGGCCCCGACCGCGCCCACAAGGCGGCGGACCTGGCGGTGGCCTGCCCGCTGCTCGAAGGCATCGACCTCTCCGGGGCGCGTGGCGTGCTGGTGCTGATCGCTGCCGCCAAGAGCAGCTTCAAGCTGAGCGAGAGCCGCAACGCGATGAACACCATCCGTCGCTATGCGGCCGAGGATGCCCACGTGATCTACGGCACCGCCTACGACGACAGCCTGGGCGACGCGCTGCGCGTCACGGTCATCGCCACCGGCCTGTCGCCGCAGTCTCGTCGCCAGCAGGCGCCGATCAGCGTGGTGCACAGCACCAGCCAGATGGGGACCGTGCTGCGCACCGGCACGGACAACCTCCCGGTGCTCGACAGCCCGGTCAATGCACCCGCGCACGGCGCCTCGCACGACTACAGCAGCCTGAGGACCCCGAGCGTATGGCGCTCCGGTCGGACCCAGGCGGCTGCCAAGGTCGATGCGCTGGCGAGCAACGGCATGGAGGAGTTCGAGATCCCGGCATTCCTGCGCAAGCAGGCGGATTGAGCCAGGTGCTGAGCTGCGCGACCCGACTGCCTGCTGCGGTCCTCGCCGTACCGTGTACGGCTGCGGCCTCCAGGCACCTCGGGCCGCTCGCTACGCTCCTCACCCGGCTCAATGTCTTTGCTCCTGGTTGGGCGCACTGTCTAACTCGGATCCTTAAAATGCGGCGCATGCTTCAACAACGCACCCTCAAGTCGCTGACGCGAGCCGTCGGCGTCGGCCTGCACGGCGGCCAGCGCGTAGAACTCACGCTGCGACCGGCCTCGCCCGACACCGGCATCGTGTTCAGGCGCATCGACCTGCCCCAGCCGGTGGACATCCCCGTCAACGCGTCTGCGGTCACCGACACGCGGCTGGCCTCGACGCTGTCGGCCGGTGGAGATCCCGGCGCGCCCAGGGTGAACACGGTGGAGCACCTGATGTCGGCCTGCTCGGGCCTGGGCATCGACAACCTGTATGTCGACATCACGGCAGAGGAAGTGCCGATCCTCGACGGCTCCGCGGCCTCCTTCGTCTACCTCCTGCAAAGCGCGGGGATCGAGCTGCAGCGCGCGCCCAAGCGCTTCATCCGCATCGTCAAGCCCGTGGAAGTGCGTGAAGGCGAGGGCCGAAGCCTCAAGTGGGCGCGCCTCGAGCCGTTCCACGGCTACAAGCTGTCCTTCGAGATCGAATTCAACCATCCGGCAGTCAACCAGACCGGCCAGCGCGTCGAGTTCGACTTCGCCTCCGGCCGATACAGCAGGGACATCGCACGCGCCCGCACCTTCGGCTTCACCAAGGACGTGGAGGTCATGCGCTCGCGGGGCCTGAGCCTCGGCGGCAGCATGGACAACGCGATCGTGGTGGACGACTACCGCGTGCTCAATGCCGAAGGCCTGCGCTACGACGACGAGTTCGTCAAGCACAAGATCCTCGATGCCATCGGCGATCTCTACGTGATCGGCAAGCCCCTGCTGGCCTCCTACACCGCCTTCAAGTCCGGCCATGCCTTGAACAACAAGCTGCTGCGGGCGGTGCTGGAGGATGCCAGCTCGTACGAGATCGTCACTTTCGAAGACGAGTCCAAGGCCCCGAAGGGCTTCGCACAGCTCGCTCCGGCCTGGTGAGAGCCGCCCGGCGGCCATGCTGATCTTCCGCTGGCTCGTCCTGCTGCTCCTGCTGGCGGCGATCGTCAGCTTCGCGCGTCTACATCGGCACGAACGACAGGCGCTACCTGCGCTTCGGCGTGGTGATCGTCAAGTGGACGGTCATCGCGGGCCTGGGCTTCTTTGCGGTGCTGATCCTGGAGTACATGGCTCGCTAGGTTCAATCTCGGCTACGCCCGGCGAAGGTCGGCGTACTGCAAGGGCTTTCCGAACGAGTCGACGTATTCGTCGTCGCTGTCGCCGCCGAAGTACGGTGTGCCCTTCTCGAACTTGCGCGTGCGCGCCATCCGGGCGCGCTCGAAGGCCTCGAAGTTCTCCAATCGGCCGTAGTGGTGGAGGGCGAGCCAGACCCTGCGCGCGTTGATGTGGTCGGCCACCGGCACCGCGAAGCGGAACAGGTGCTCGATGAGGTCGTTGCCGCGCGGAGGATCGCGGAAGTTGACCCGCTCGTCGGGGAAGTCGATCACGAGATCTCCCTGCTTGTTCGGCGCGCCCCATGCGATCGCGATGGTGTCTTCCCGCAGGTTCCTGACCGTCCACAGCACCCAGCCGCCGGCCAGGCGAGCCAGCATCTGCTCATGGTGCGTCGCCATCCGGCGCGAGGCAGCAGCTCACCTCGTGCGGGATGCGCAGGTTGCGCACGTCGTCGGGCTTCACCATGCTGAGCTCGAAGTCGCCGCAGAGCTTGTACTCCCGGGTGAAGCCCGGCTGCTCGACCAGCTCCGCAAGCCCTGCCCAGCTGTCCTTCAGGGCCAGCATCGACTGCCTCAGCCCTTCGGGCGCCTGGATGCCTTCAAGGCTCTCGAGCAGCTCCGCCATGGCCGAGCTGACGCCTGCAGCGATGACGGCCTTTTCGGCCTCGCCCTTGCCTGTCCGCGTGATCAGGCGACTCATCAGCTCCTGGTCGATGACGCTCTCAGGCTCGGGCTGGTCCCAGTGCTCCCGCACTTCTCCGGCGAGCTGGTTGAAGTACCTGTGCTGCCAGCCTCCGATCTCGCGCAACAGCCGGCTGAGCGGCCCGTCCTGCGCCATCAGCATCGACAACGGCTCGCGCGCACTCGCCTTCCCATCGACCTGGGCCAGGTGCAGGTCCCTGGCATGCCAGGCCAGCTCGAGGGACAGCTCCTTCAGGGAACTCACGAACGCCGCCGCGGTCTGGCGCAGCCTCGGCGACCCGCCGTAGAACCTCAGCGTGGGCGCGTCCGCCCCTGGGGCGAACACCTTGTCCCAGTGGATGGTGGGACACGAGGCGACCACGCGGGCGCGATGTTCGCGGATGGCCTGGATGCCGTCGAGGTCGAGGGTGCCGCGTGTCACGGCGGACACCAGCATGGCCCGGTAGGTGGACCGCATCGGCTCTTCGTGCTCTTCGTACTGTTCGAGATTGAGGGCAACCTGGCACGCCAGCTGGGGGCCCAGCGCCCTGAATGCCTCATGCACGCGTGGCTGCTCACCCAGGACAAGATGCACCACTCGTTCGACCAGCTCGCCGACACGTCGATCGCTGAACACCTGCGTGGGACCGCTGCGGCCCCAGCGGCTGCTTGAAGTAGTTCTGCGATGGAGTTGAGCACCTCTCTGTCGGCATCGCCGGCACGATCGAGCACTTGCATGACCACATCGAAGGAATGTCCGGCAGGGCCATTCAGGACGATCGGGAGCAGGACGGCGAGCCCCGCCGCGGTGAGGCCCTGGTCGATGCAGCAGGCGCGACCAGAGCGGGGAGCTCGCGGGAAGATCGAAGTCGACCATCGCGCTAGCCAGGTCCACCGCGGCCTCGTCGCTTGGATTCTCCTCGAGCCGGGCCAGGAGGCGCTCGGAAAAGGCGACGAAGAGATCCTCCCGCTTGAGCGCCTTCAGGATGAGAACGAGGCTCTCGAGATCCTCCGTGGTGTCTGGCGACGCGAGCTCGGCAAGCTTCAGCAACGAGTCCCTCAGGTGGGGCTCGCTGAGCGCGTGCTTGTGCGAACAGCAGAAGTTGCAGCCACCTCTCCGAGGTCCTTGCCTAGAACCGCCTCGTCGATGATGGGCTTGATCAGGTGAGCCACGAGCTGGTTTCGTCCGCCCTCGATCGGCTCGGCCTGGCTTGCCAGCTCGTGCAGCTCGGACGTCTCTATTGGCGTCACCTCCAGGTGCGTGATGGCGCGCTGCTCCAGGACGTCGAGGAAGTTCTCGAACGCGGCGTCCCTGGACTTGCCGTGCTTGGGGACGACCTCGAGAGCGAGCTGCCAGCAAGGAGTCCGGAGACAGCCGGTCCAGGCCAGCCGTGAGGGATGGCCAGACGTCTGGCCCGAGGCAGCCCGGCCGATCGACCGCTTTCTGGATGTCGATCAGCAGCCTCAAGCGCTTCTCGCCCTCGGCGAATTGGCGGCATGCCCTGCAAACAGCTGCAGCCAGTCCGCCAGCTCGGGCCGGCCGAGTGCAGGCTTGAAATTGCAGAGAAATTCCAGGGCCTTGTCGGCGCTCTCGACCGGAACCTGGCCCACCAGGATGGCCAGCACACGGGCCAGCAGTTCGGTGCGGCCTCCATCGCCTGGCACGATGGCCTCTGCAAGGCGCTGCAGGTGCTCGGGCTCCATCCCTGGTTGCGCCAGGGCCGCAATGGCGCCTTGCTCCAGGGCGTCCAGAAAGGCTTCGCGTGCTGGATTGTCGGTTCTTCCCTCGTTGCCGAAAGTCGCCTCGACCAGCTCGAGCGTAGAGGGGCCATCGAGCCCGTCCAGATGGGCACGCAGCAAGTTCCAGACGTCGGTGTCCTTGAGCTGCGAACCGATCGCGCCTTTGAACATCGCGGCGAAGGCGCCCGGCCGACCTTCGATGCGCTCGATCACGCCCTGCCACTCGCTTGCCGGAGCGCCGAGGCTTGGTCAACAGGGTGGCGAGCCTTCCAGTTGGTCGTCAGGCAGCTCGCGCGCTCGTTCACAGGCCAAGGCAAGCACTTGTCGCGCGAGCACGTGGTCCGATCCGTACAGCTTGCGGGCGAACGACACGAGGCTGGCCGCCCCTTCGGCGCCGACGGCGCTGCAAACGCGGTCGGCGAAGGCGTCGAGGAGGCTGAGGCAGCGCGGGTTGTCCTGGAGGAAGGCGCTGCTGGTCGATCTCACGTACATGCTCCAGCGGAGCTGCCTCAGCTCATCAGCCGGTGCAGCAGGAAGGCGGTTGAGCTTCGTCAGCACGAGATGCCAGAGCTCGAGCGTGTCTGGAGCGGCGCCGATCACCTCGCGCAGGCCCGCCGGATCGTCGACGGCTTCGCAGACCGCTAACCACGCCTGTGGCGAGGGGTCGGTGCTGCGTGCCAGGTCCCTGACGAACTGCTCCGCCGTGAGTGCCTGGACCAGCTGCGACAGGGCATGGGGTTTGATCTCGAGCGCAAGCCGGGCCAGGAGCCGGGCGACGTCCTTCTCGCCGGTGTCGAGGTTCCTCAGCAGGAGGTCATCCAGCAGGCAGTTCCACGCAGGCCTGCAGAAGACATTGCATTCCACCAACTTGCGCGCGAAGGCGTCGTGAAGAGGCGCGTCCTGCGGGCCGGCCGCCTTGCCTATCAGCGTCTGCCATGCCGCAGGCTCGGTCACGCGTGCACTCATGGCCTCGGCGATGCCGGCGAAGGCATCGAGCCTTTCCTCCAGCTCGGCGCCGTCAGGCACGGCCTCGACGAGCCGCGTCGACAGGAGAGGAGGACAGTCGGTGTCCGGCCGCTGCAGGTGCTTCGCGCATTGGCGAACCACTTCGAGCGCGTCATCGGCGCTCAATCGAGGAAGGGCGAGATCGTGCTCACGCGCCGTGGCCTCGAGCACTGCGATCCAGTGCGATGGATCCACCTGCGCTCCGGCCATTTGCCGGGCTAGCGAGGCGAACAGCTCCGAGAGATTCACCTCTGCCGGCAAGTCCCTGAGCAACTGCTCCAGCCTGGCAGGCGGGCAGTGCCCGGCGCCTACGGCTTGCACAAACCTCCTCGCGGCGCGCTCGCAATCGTCCTCGGTGAACGCTTCGGAGAAGGACAGCGACCCCGGGCCGGCGCCGCTCGCCGCGGCTTTGGCAAAGTACATCCGAGGCGCGGATGAAGACACGGTTTCCATTGCAGTGGCTTCCCAACGATTGCGCGCCGGCATGCATGTGCCGACATCGATCGCCTGCAAGGCCGGGCTGGGCGACCACGCAGACGTTTGGTGCTCCCTGCACTCAGTGACACATGAGCCGACACCGTTCCTCTCGCCGAGCAACACATGCTGTGATATTTCACGGTGGAGCTGCCTCGCGGAACATTCCGGGATCGGCTCATTCCTCCCATCTCGAGGGAACCTGGCGCCCCATGCCGTTACTGGGCATGGCCTGTTTTTCTCATCACAACACAAGGAGGAAGCATGAACGTCAATGGTTCTGGCACGGAGCAGCGGCCCACGCTCGGACCGGGCGCCGGCCCGGCGGCCCGGCTCGCCATGGAAGACCTGGAGAAGCGGTTCGACAAGCTCACGAGCGATACATGCGCCGAGGTCGCATGGCAATTTGCCTGCAGCAACCTGCCCGATGCGCTCGGGCCGCTGCTCGAGCGCGTGAGGCTGCAGGTGGATTTCGCCAAGCTGTGCATCGCCTTGGCAGAAGCGCTGACCGAGGCAAAAGCCGCGCACACGCCCGCGCACTGCGCAGTCTTGCTCGAGATCGCAAGGACGGACAAGCGGCTGTCCTCGGAAGAGGTGCTCGGCTTGCTGCACGCCTGCAGCCGCTACATGGCCGGGCAGCATGTGACCGATCCGCTCTTGTGGCGCAAGCTGCTCGAGGCCATCCCCGACGACATCGCGCCGGACTTGCGAGCCGGTGCCTGCGCGCGGCTCGCGAAGGCGATGGAGGGTGCCGGCGTCGACGACCAGGCATCGTCGAACACGCTGGTGCGCAGGGCGATGCCCTTGTCCCAGGCGAGCCTGGAGCAATTCGCGACCATGACCGGCGAGCTGGCCGGAGCCGGCGTCACCTGCCCACGTGCCTGGGCGGCGATGCAAGGGCATCTGCGCAAGTGCCGCTTCTGCAATGCGGACAGCGAGAGCGCCTTGTTGCAGGCCATCTTCTCGCTGCCGATGCGGCCGCCCAGGCTGCCGACACTGATCGACGCCATCGGCATGGCCAGGTTCCTGGAAGGTTTCGAGCGCACGTTCGGCACGCATGAGCAGCATCCGGCCTGGGGGCTGCTTGCCGAGGTCGTGCACGAGTGTGGCCACGACGACCTGTGGCTGACCCACATGGCCGACATGACGAAGTCGGGGCAGGTGGCCGTCATCCTGCTCGGCGAGCTGAATCGGCAGTCGCGGCCGGAGTTGCTTTCGGCGCCCGCGATGTGCCGGGGCATCTTCCGCCTGGGCATGCTGGCGCTGCAGCGTCACGGCAGCTTCCCGAAAGACTTCGAGGAACTCGCGGCGAAGGTGCTGGGCCGTTTGACTGATGGGGGCGCGGTGGTCTTGTGTCTCAAGCAGCTTGCGTCTCCATCGCTGTCCTTGCCGGAGAGCGTGCTGCAGGAGCTTGGGCAGTTCTTGTCGGCCAAGATCGTCGCGCAAGCGCAGCACTGGAGCCTGTCGAACCTGAGCGTGCTCGACGAGATGTTTGCCGTGCCGCTGTGCAGCCTGGAGGCCTGGGCCGTCGTGGCGGAATGCGAGCGCAAGCGCAATGGCGCAGCCTCGCTGTTCAATGCAGTGGATACGGGCTCGGAAGAGATCCGCTACATCGTGCTGTGCGAGCTCATGCATGAGCCGCCGGAGCACCTGCGCTCGCCCGGGTTCCTCATTCGCATTTGCTCTTTCCGGGAAATTTCCACCTTCGACGAGAGGTGCGACGAGGTGGTTCGCAAGCTGCTTGACCTGGCGTGTGTCGCGCTCATCGAACATCCGAAAGCGACGATCGACATCGTGGAGCATGAGCGCGGGCGCTTCGTGATCAGTGTGCTTGCGAAGGCCAGCGCCTGGCCGACGCTGCGAAATCGCGTGGTCGACTGGGCAAGCGGCGAGAACGGGCCCGAGCCCAGGCATGTGCAGCGCCTCTTGATCGCGATGGGCTCGCCATCGGAGCATTGAATCGGCGCTGCGTGCCTGGATACGGCGAAGCAGCGGCTCCTGGGGTCTACGGGTTGGTCTTCGGCGGCGGGATCAAGCTGTCGCTGCGCTTCATCATGCTCATCTCCGAAGCCCGGCGGATCGAGTCGGTGGCGGCGTGGGCGCCCGACTGGTTCTGCGTCGCGGCCGAATGGAAGGTGAAGCGGCTGGCGTCGCGCCCGTGCCAGACCTCGGTCGTCAGGTCGCGGATCTTGGAATCGAGATCGGCTTGCGTGACCGCGCCCTTCGGCCCGGTGCCTTGCACCTCCTCGAAGTTTTCGTTCGACGTGACCCAGATGCTGCCGTCCGGCGCCTTGAAGACGCCGAACATGTGGCCGATGCTGCCGTCGTCCGGGCGGGCATCCACGCTGCCGATCGAGGTGAACCCGGCCTCCGTCAACAAGCGGGTCTGCAGGTAGAGCTTGCTCTCGCAGTCGCCGATGTGGCGGCCGGAGCGCGTGCCCTTCGACATGATGTCGCTCCACTCGTCAGGTATGCGCGTGCGCATCTCCGTGACCTTCTCGCCCCGTGCGATCGGCGGATCGCCGGCCTTCTTGGCTGCCAGCCCGTCTGCGAGGGAGTCGAACTCGTGCACCTCGCCACTGCTATCTCGATAGTAGGAGTGCAGGTCGGGGTTCAAGTCGTAGACGGGATCCTTGGCTCCGGCCGAGCTGTAGTGGACGATCGTGCCGTTGGTGACGTCACTGGCGGCTTGCATCACGTCTTCCGCGCTCGGGGGCTTGCCTGTCGAGGGCCTGGCGAAGTCGCGCATGAACTTCATGGTCTGCGCTTCCGTCGGCGGATTGGACACGCCGACCGGTGGCGTCAACGTGGCATCGACCGACTGCATGCGATCGATCATGCGGGCATTGGCGGCGAAGCCGTCCAGGTCGCTGACGGCCCTGACGGCGCGCGAGCCAAGCAGGAGCTGAACTTCCCCCTTCTTGTCGAGCGGCGTGCCGAGAATGCGCGACGTCACGAAGGCCGCGTCTGCGTCGTCACCGTGCGTGGCCAGCGGGAAGCCCAGCTCCGCGAACGCCTCGCTGGCGGCCTTGTAGTCGCGGGCCCGCAGTGCGTCGGTGGCATTCTTGAAGGCTTCCTTCGTATTGCGAACTTCCTCATCGGTGAGCTTGGACTTGGGGTTGTTGACGTAGCGCTGCACGGCCTGGTTCAACTTCTCCATGCGCTGCAGATCGATCGGACGGGCGGGATCTGCGGGCGGTGGAGAGGCGACCAGCTGGACCTGCGAGCCGCCCGGGACTTGCTGGCCACCGAAGAGCTGAGTGGGCGAGCCGGCAGCGGGCTGCGGGTTGTTGTGCGCGAGGAGCATGTGGGCATCGTTGCCGGCGTTCGGTGTCGTCGGATAGGCGAACTGCTGCACGGCAGGGTGCAGGTCGTACTTCGAGAACCTGGCCATCGGGTCCGTGCCATCGCTCGGATGGTCGAGCACGGCCGTGTCGGCCTCGGACGAGCCGGAAGGCAGGTTGCCGGTCTGGATGGCTTCGTCCGCCCCCGCTGCTGGCAGGTCGGTGGCCCCCGGGAGGGTGGGCGAGATCTGGGTCATTTCGGGAATCTCCGCAAGAAAATGGATGCGGCGGATAGTCAAGGACAACTGCCACTGGCGGAAGTCGGGGCGCATCCCAACTGCGGAGGACCCTAGCTGGGGATGGCCCGCACGCCAGGCGTAAGCTCCGGGGCTTCCTTTCGGGACAGACGAGTCATGGCACAGACAAGCATCAGGCCACTGGAAGCCTCGGACTTCGACGCGTGGTTGCCGCTCTGGCGCGGCTATCAGGCCTTCTACAAGACCGACATACCCATCGAGACGACGCGTGCCACCTGGGCACGCTTCCTCGACCCGGCCGAGCCTGTGTTCGGTGCGCTGGCGATCGTCGACGATCGTGCCGTGGGGATGGTCCACTGGATCATGCATCGGTCCTGCTGGACGGTGGGCGACTACTGCTACCTGCAAGACCTCTTCGTGGATCCGGCCGTGCGCGGGCACGGCGCTGGCCGCAAGCTGATCGAGCACGTCTACGCCCAGGCCAAGGAAGCCGGGTGCTCGCGTGTCTGGTGGCTGACCCACGAGACCAACACCGATGCGATGCTGCTCTATGACCGGATCGCCGACCGCTCCGGGTTCGTGCAGTACCGAAAGCTGCTCGGCTGACGCCAGGCTGACGGCGACCCGGCCAGTGAGGAAGCTGCGCCAGGAGTCAGCGGGCTGGCATCCGACTCGACATCCGCCGGAACGCGAAATGAAGGAACCGTTACCAAGGGTGGCGTTGCACCAAGCACATTCAGGTGTTGCCTGGAGTTTCAGGCCTCACGCTGGCGCGCGGCCGTGACGTATTGCGCTCCCTTTGGAGGTGGCGCAATTTCCCTTCCCTTCAATTCTTATCTTGAGGATGTTATATGGAGTCAACAACCCGTTTCCAACCGACGCCAATCTTTTTCCGCCCGCCTGTCGGGCAAGTCGAAGTCCCTCCCGTTGTTAATTCGCTTCTAGGCATTGGCCTCACCATGCCGGAAATCAACAGCATTCATCCGGGCTGATGACAGTGTGAAGGAGTTGGCGATTCACATTGATGAACAAGGCACCTTGCACGGAGAACCGAAGGATTCGCCACGCTAATGACAGCCATGCGCTTCGAGGGGCATCAGCCGGAGCCCGCTTGCATATTATTTTTGGCATGCCCGCTCGCCGCCAAAAAGCATTTGGTGATGCAGCCGTGGTTCTCGGACCTGAAAGAACCTCAGACTGCAGATGACAAGAACCATTTTTTAAGGAGGCTGTGTGAGTCGATTGTAGATGCTCAAAACAACAACGAAGAATTTCCGCTTTCCCCCCCCTCCCGGCAATTCCTGGCCGGAATGGTGAGCAGTGAGTTTCGGCAACTTTGGAGAGTTACCACCCCCAGCTAAACGAAAAGATACTTGCCCTGTGCGTTCCCCGATCAGGCGCCATATTTGACGGAGCCTGTCAAAAGCCCTGCCACAGAAGCAAAAGACGTACCCCATGATGCCAAAGCCAAAGTGCTGTCGTCTGAACAGTTGAGTAAGCCTGAGGTCGCCCCATCCCCGATAACGCTATCAGGCATGAGTTTGTGGAAAGGTTTGAGCATGTCTTTGAGCCAGAAAGAAAATTGGGGGCGTCTAGCGCGGTGAGGGCATTGAAAAAGGAGGCGTTTCTCAAGATGCCGACAGGTATGCCTGTTGACGCTTCAACCTTCTCGAACAGTGTATATTTGCCCCATCTTGTTGGTGATAATGATGCAAATATTTTTGCAAGAAATTCGCTATTGCTCGGCCAGCCTGCCTTAGTTATTACTTGAGGTAATGAATAAAAGTGCCGACAAAAAAGTGTCGCGAGAAATCGCGGGCATCCTGAAGGGATCCAAGCTGGCGTCATTGCTGCTGGCGGCGGTGAAAACGATGACGCCGGGCCACTTGAAGACTTCAAATTCTTTGGGAGCCTAGGCGTCGCGGAAGAAATTTTGAAACTTATCGATCAGAACAATCAAAAGGAAAGGGCCCGTTTCCTCGAAGCCATTCTGCTCATGCATTTTTCGGAAGCCGAAATTCAAGGGCTCTGTTCAGGCTTGAAGGAAGTAGAGCCGACCAGTGGCGAGAACTGCGTGGTCATGTAGCAGAAGTGCCTCAACAGCCGTGGCCCGTTGGGGGATCGATGCGCTCGTGCTCGGGCGGAAAGAAGCCTAGTAAGTCCGCCCGCCCTTGAACTGCGCGTGCGTCTTGCGGAGGTCAGCGCACCCGCCTTGGCCATCGCCGCGAACGAACTCCCCGCATGTGCATGGCAGATCGCGATGCCCAGCGCATCGGCTGCATCCTTGCCCGGCGCAGCCGGCAGCTTGAGCAGCCGCCGCACCATCTCCTGCACCTGCTCCTTGCGGGCCAGGCCATGGCCCGCAATGGCCTTCTTCATCTGCAGTGCCGTGTATTCGTTGACCGCCAGCCCGCAGTCACCAGCCCCGCGAGCGCAGCGCCGCGGGCCTGCCCGAACAGCAGGGTCGACTGCGGATTGACGTTGACGAACACGATCTCGACCGAGGCCACCGTCGGCTCGTAGCGCCGCACGACCTCCTGCACACCGTCGAAGATGATCTTCAGGCGTGCCGGCAGGTCCCCCTGGGCCGCGCTGCTGGTCTTGATGGTGCCGCTGGCCACGTAGTGCAGCAGGGCGCCCTCGACGTCCACGATGCCGAAGCCCGTGGTCTGCAGGCCGGGGTCGATGCCGAGTACGCGCATGCTCATGCTCACAAGGAAAAATACCAGCGCACCGAATGGAAGAACACCGGTGCTGCGAAGCTCAATGCACCCACGCGGTCGAGCAGGCCGACCGCGCCGGTGACGGGATGGCCTTCGTCACGCCATTTCGACTGGACGCCGGCGTCGCGCTTGAGCGCCTTCATCACGAACTGCCCGAACATGCCTGCGGAGCTTGCGATGGCAGCCACCGCGAAGGCCTGCCCCGCCTTGAAAGGCGTGATCCAGTAGAAGAGCGTGCCGACGAGGCTTCCGGCCAGCATGCCGGCGAGGAAGGTCCGCCAGGTGAACGAGGTGCTGATCATCGGCGCCACCGTGTGTAGCGGCGATGCCGGGCCACATAGCGACTGGAACACCATGCAGGACTGCACCACGAAGACGAGGAAGAAAACCAGGAATGCGCCGCGGTCCTCGTACCTCGGAAACTCGAGCAGCAGCAGGGCAGGCGCATGGCTGAGGCCATAGACGCAGACCATGATGCCCCACTGGATCTCGGCATTGCGCTCCAGGAATCGCACCGGGTCGTTGGCCAGCGCGCTCACCACCGGCAGGGCGAAGAACACGACACCGGAATGAAGACCGAGAACGGTCGAAGCGGCGCGTTCCCACCAGGACGTATTGCAGCGGCAGCACCACGAAGAAGGCCAGCAGCAGGCTGCGATGGTCGCCGCGTCGCGTATGGCTCAGGGTGATGAACTCCCGCAGCGCGACGAAGGAGACGACGCCGAACAGCAGCACGGAGACGAAGGTGCCGGCGATCCACGCCACCCAGAACACCGAGACCATCGCCCACGAATCGCGCAGCAACTTCTTCACGTAGGTGACGCGGGCTTCCTGTTCTTCGGTCTGTCTGAGGCTCATCGACGTGGAGATGGCCGAAGCGATTGCCAGCGCGCCAAAGACGATGAGGAACAGCAGGCCGATCTGCTCGCCGGCGCTCCAGCCGCGCAGGGTGCGCAAGATCGGCATCAGGCAGGCCCCCCGGGCCGGCGCAGGGCCATCACGGCGGCGCGGGCTCGTTCGAGGAACTGGCGCTTTTCCTCACCGGCTTGCAATTGCATCGATGCGCCGAAGGTGACCGAGCACAGCATGGGCACGGGCAGGACCTCGCCCTTGGGCATCACACGCTGCACGTTGTCGATCCACGCTGGTATCAGTTGCACCTCGGGGAACTGCTCGGCCAGGTGATAGAGGCCGGACTTGAAGGCCTGCGGCTCGTCGAGGTTGCTGCGCGTGCCCTCGGGGAAGATCACCAGCGAGTCGCCGTGGGAGAGCGCCTCGACCAGCGGCTGCAGCGGGTCCTGCTCCTCCGTGCGCTGGCGGTTGACGTAGACCGCATTGAATACTTCACTGGTCAGCCAGTGCTTGAAGCGGCTGGCGGTCCAGTAGTCCTTCGCGGCGATGGGGCGGGTCTGCGAGCGCAGGTCGCGCGGCAGGGCGCACCAGATCATCACCCAGTCGAGATGGCTCTGGTGGTTGGCGAAGTAGATGCGTTGCTCGGCCTTGGGGATGCTGCCGTACCAGTGGCCCTGGGTGCCGGTGATGAGGCGGGCGACGAAGGCGAGCAGCAAGCCGGTGGCGGGAGCCAGATTCATGGGCTGGGATGGTAACTGCCAAGCTAAGGCGGCGGAGGCAGGATGCCGGCCGCA
>CAWFRK010000033.1:0-167055 GCA_963818175.1 uncultured beta proteobacterium
CATCGCGATGCCGTCGGGCGGCGGAGCCGAGGATCAGGTTGTTGCGGATGATGGCGTCGGCCGCCGACTGGATCGCATGGTCGCCGCAGCCCCACATCACGTTGCGTTCGATGACGTTCGCGGCGCCGTTGCCGACCGTCGAGTAGGTCAGGATGCAGGGATAGCCCGTGTCGTGGATGACGTTGTCGCGGATGACGTTGCCGTAGCTGCCCTCCTTGAGCTCGATGCCGTCGCCTTGCTCCACCTTCCGATCGTTGGTGTGGTGGACGTAGTTGTTCGCGATGAGGCCGTTGGCGAACTGACAGGCGTTGTTGTTGCAGCCGAGGTACATGCCCTCGCCGGTGCCGTTGGTGTGGTGGACGTGGTTGCAAGGATGCGGACCCCTCGTAGGGGCCGATGTCATTGGCGCGGATAGCTACGTCACCGGTGTCGTGGACGTTGCAGCCTTCGATCGTGAGGTAGCGCGCGGTGAAGATCCCAGCCCTGCCGAGCCGCCGGAGAACTCGATCCGCGCAGCACGACGTGCTCGGCACGGTCGAAGTCGCGGATGTTGCTTCCGGGGACTTGCGCGAGAAGTGCGGAGTCTCGCCGTCGGCCGCGCGGATCACGATCGGCATCGCCTCGGTGCCGACCAAGCTAACGCTGAAGCGCGACGTCAGCTCATAGGTGCCACCGTGGACGATGAGTTCGTCGCCCGGCATGAGCCCGGCGATCGCCAGCTCAACGTCGGCGCCCGGCCAGACATGGATCGTCTGGGGACTCTCGGGCGAAGGCTGGCCTCGCCAGCCAAGAACCCGGTCACATAAGGAGGAAAATAGAAACGACGTGCGAGTTTGAACAAGCCACGACGCTCAACCAGCCAAGCACTTGGCCGACGTTGTCGATGGGTGGCGTTGACACCGACGGCTTGACGGTCCACTCATGCGCGAAGACATACGCGTGAGATGCCGAGACGCCCAGGGCGGCCGCAAGCAACACAGGCTTCGAATACTGCAAGGCTGTCTCCTTTCGAGCGCGCCGGTCCGGCTTGTCGAACATAGGCAGCGCGTTGGCCCGATGCCAACCGCACTCGAGGGGGGCGACGGTAGGCGGGACATAGACTTGACTCTCATCCCGCATCGCGAGTGCGAACGCCTGTGCCGGCCACGATGACTGGTGAATGGCGAATGGCGAACTTACGATTGCCAAGGCACCATTGACCGCCTCAATTTCGTCACACGCAAGGCCAGGTTAGCCGGTGTGCCGGTGAGGGGCCGAGCAACGGACACTTGGTCTACGCGCTCTTGCCCGTCTTCACCTCTACGAACAAGATCATCCTGCTGAATGGGCTCAACTCTCCCACTCAAATGAGTCTGTCCCGTTTGTCGGCATCCTCAGGTGTAAGCAAGTCTTGCTGGCTGCCCCCGGTCGCTTTGCACTTCTTATATTTAACGTTCGAGGCCGTGCCGGGAGCGGAACGGAAAACCTCAGCACTGAGGAGCGTCGCCATGTCGATCGAGCGCGCGCACCCGTCGGACGGCGTGTTCCGCCTACGGTTGCTTTCCTTGGCCCTGATGTCATTCGGCTGCCTGCTGGTCAGCGCAGCGCCCGATGCAAGGGCGCAGGCCCAAGGGCCTGGAGCCTGACTGGGCTCGGTCAGTTCAATGGCGAGGACACGCACCTGCGCGGGTTCAACAATCACGGCCAGGGCATGGGTATCACGCGCAACCCGTTCGGCGGCGACTTGTCGGGCGCTTTCTTCTACTCCGGCGGTCAGTTCTCGCCGATACGACCGCCGCCGGGAGACTTGGCGTACCTCGAGATGGCGGGAATGAACGACGCCGGCCAGGTGATCGGCAACCTGCTGGGCCAGGGCTTCGTCTATGGCAACGGCCAGACCGCCTTGCTGCCACGCGTCGGGTCAGCCGGCGGTCCGCCACGCGCGGTGGCTATCAACAATGGCGGTGACGTGCTGACCGAAACCCATGTCCATACCGCCTCGGGGGGCACGCGCCAGTTCGTGATGCCGATGACGGAAGGGCCATCAACGACCGGGGGCAGGTCCTCGGTTCGGCCTTTCAGAACAACGAGAGCTTCGGAGTGCTCGACTCCGGCAACGCTGCGGTACGGCTGGGCCCGGCCGGGTCGAGCAGCGAAGCCTGGGCCGTGAATAATCTTGGACAGTCCGCCGGAACTTACAACGGCAACATGGCGGCCATCTTCGACGCACAGGGCCGAGTGACCGAGTTGGGCCGGCTCGGAGGACGCGAGAGCACTGCGATCGACATCAATGACCGCGGCCAGGCGGTCGGCACTGCCACCTACGGTCCGGCCTCGAACAAGTACCCCTTGCAGCATTCATTTATCTACAGCGACGGGGCCACACTGGACTTGTACGAACAAACCGACGGCTTTTTGTTCAACGGCCGCAGGGCGGTCTTGAACGGTGCATACGACATCAACGAACTCGGCCAGGCGCTGATCGACACCCCTACTGGATATCGAGTTCTTCGATCGCCGCTTTTACCTGTGGGACAACGGCAAGGTCATCGACATCAAGTTGCTGCTGCAGTCATTGGATGACCGATACAGCAGGGCGTTTTTCAACGACTCGCCCATGCTCAACGAACTCGGCCAGATCACGCTCAACGTCTACACGGCCGGCTTTGGCGTCGTGCCGGTGGTGCTGACAACGGTGCCCGAGCCGGACACCGTGGTACTGATGCTGGCCGGGCTGATGTCGCTGTGGACCTTGCGCCGGCTGGGAGTCCGCGCGGCAGCCAAGCGCTGCGGCGATGCTTCAGCCTCGTCCATCAGCGCACTGGGCTTGGGGAACTTGCCTCGCAGCTAGTCACCAACCGAACGCCACTGGGCACCCGACGAATCGCCTTGTTCAACGGCCTGCCTGATCCAGGCTCTCCCCCGCATGGAAGTCCAGCTCCACCCTCGCCCCGTTCGGATCGTGGCAGAAGAGCTGCCAGGTGCCGGCCTGCGCCTGGCGGCGCAGCTCGTAGCTGAGCCCCAGCTGGTCGTAGCGTGCCTTCACGTCCTTGAGCCCGGTGGCGCTGAAGGCCATGTGATCGATCACCCCGGCCCGCTGGCGGGAACGGGTCGGCCGAGTAGACATGCAAGAGCGCCTGCGGCCCGTCCGTGTATAGCGATGCACCGGGAAAGCCGAGATCGGGCCGGGGGCCCTCGCGCATGCCGAGCACGCCCACGTAGAAGTCGAGTGTCTGCTTCGGATCCTCGGCGATGACGGTGAAGTGGTTCAGGGCGGTGATCATCGAATCCTCTCCTTAGCCGCGCGACTCGAGCGGAAGATCAGCTCGACGACATGCCTTTCCTCATCGACAGGCAAGCCAGCGGTGAAATCGAGAAGTGCTCATGCAGCGCGATGCAGTCAGCCGGCCTGATGCGACTCATCGCCGACACGACGCGCGAGCATG
The DNA here is from genome assembly GCA_963818175.1 of uncultured beta proteobacterium. Taxonomy (GTDB): domain Bacteria; phylum Pseudomonadota; class Gammaproteobacteria; order Burkholderiales; family Burkholderiaceae_C; genus Caldimonas. The sequence goes on from CAWFRK010000033.1 coordinate 3,426, forward strand.
CGTTCGATCAGCTCGAGCTGGACATCGACGATTTCATGGGAACCCTTCAGCACCTTGCTGAGCGCATGAAAGGTATTCAGCGGTGTCTGGAAGATGTCCACCGTCGGCAAGGTGGGCGTGGGGGACGGCGCTGGTAGTGGGCTTTGGGCGTGCGGCTGTGTAAGTTGTCGAGATCCGCACGTCGCAATACCTGCAATGCCAGTGGGACCGGCCATCCGCCATGAGCCTCGCGATGCTCGCCGACGGCCACTTCCTGCCATCCATGACCGACCGCTTCCTGGACGAAACCGTTCGCCAGATCTCAACACGGATGCGGCTCGGTCTTTGGCATGCCTATTTCAGCAATGTCATTGCGCCGCGTCGGATAGTGATTTGTTGGTGGAGGGCTTCGGCAATCGAAGGCTGTCCCTCTGATGCGGGAGAGTGCGGTGAGGCCCCAGGACCGAAATCACGCTACCAGTTCGCTCTGATGCGTTTGATCGACTCGATTTCCAATTGATCGGCCGCGCTGCCGCCGTGCGATCCAGGCGAGCATGCCCAAGCCGGCGAGCATCAACGCGTAGGTCGAGGGCTCGGGGATCGGCGTGAGCACAAAGAGCGCTGCTGGCCATGGTCAAGGTCGCGAGGATGGCGATCTGGCCAAGATCGTTCAGCCTATTGTTTGGGCGGGGTCCGCGAACGCCACATCGTTGAAGGGAGTCCTGAGCCAGCGCGTCAAGTCAGTCGTCCGGCCGTCGTCGTCGCTGTAGAAAAGGCGTGCATCGTTCCCGTCGGTCACGGAGAAGCCGACCACCTGCCCAAGTTCGTTGAGGGCCGAGGGAGCGTGAGTCGCCACCAAGATCGATGATTCGCGAATCTGGCCGTCACTGTAGAGAAAGCCTTCGTTGCCGTCGAACGGACTCGCCAGGTGCGCCCACCACTTGCCCACGGTCGTTGATGTCCCGCGCTCATCCGAATCGTGACGGCGATCTCGGTCATCCGGCCATCGCTGTAGAGAAAGGGACGCTGAGAAGTCGGCGCCATCCGAGAACCCACGATCTGGCCCGATTCGTTCATGTCGCTCGCTTGCGTAAGGAACCACCCAAGGGTGCCGAAGTCGGTTATCTGCCCGTTGTCGTAGAGGAAGCCGCGGTCCAAGTGCTCGGGGGTTGGCCATCGCCGAAGACCTGGCCGCGATTGTTGATGCCCTCCGGGATAGCTTGCGCCCGGGGGCGTTCAGAACGGTAGGGGGGCCGGCTGGATTGAAAATGGCGCCGTGAGGCGTAGTCCGCGCCTATCGGAGGTCATGAGGACCTGGCCACGATCGTTGATGTCGCCACCCGCCCCCCCGAGCTCGCCGGGCAGGACCAGGCGCTGCATGCGGCCGTTCCGGTAAACGAAGGCCTGTTAAGTGTTGTCGGCGGTCGTACGAATACCCCGTGAGCTGGCCGCTCGCGTTGAGCGCCGTGGGCTCCGTCCTTGTGCCCCCCAAGGAGCCGAGATCGACAAGCTCGCCCGAGCTGCCCGGGGTGTAAAGGAAGGAGCGCTGGAGTCGCATCCGACTTGGACCCGATCACCCCGTCACCTGGCCGGCGTTGTTCATGTCCAACGATGTGGACAAAGGCCGAGTCGACAGTGCCGATGCGCGTGGCGGTCCAGTCATGAACCGCGGCTGCAGCGCCGATTGAGATGGCGCCGAAGCCGGCGGCAAGCAGCAGATGCAGGTGATGCTTCATGGCGATCTCCCATGAAAAGCGGCGCAGGGCGCGTTCGTCGAATATAGGCGCCTAGCCCTGGAAGGTGCGAGCTCTTGAATTGAACGGCTATGGGCAAGGGCGTGCACCCTTCTAGCCCAAGCGCCACGATCAAAGTCCGCTTTCCGGCGCCAAGATTTCACCCATGAATGTCGGGAGCGGGTCGCGTGCTGCCCGCCGGTTCGCTTCCATGAACGTCCGGTCAGCGCCAGCTCACCGACCTTCATCGGGACACGCTCAACCGCTCCTTCATGGCCAACACCCGACGAATCGCCTTTTTCAACGCCCTGCCTGATCCAGACTCTCCCCCGCATCGAAGTCCAGCTCCACTTTCGCCCCATTCGGGTCGTGGCAGAAGAGCTGCCAGGTGCCGGCCTGCGCCTGCCGGCGCAGCTCGTACTTCAACCCGAGCTGATCGAAGCGTGCCTTCACGTCCTTGAGCCCGGTGGCGCTGAAGGCCATGTGATCGATCACGCCGGCACGCTGCGCGGGGACGGGTCGGCCGAAGTAGACATGCAAGAGCGCCTGCGGCCCGTCCGCATAGAGCCATGCACCGGGAAAGCCGAGGTCCGGCCGGTGGCCCTCGCGCAGGCCCAGCACGCCGACGTAGAAGTCGAGCGTCTGCTGCGCGTCTTCCGCGATGACGGTGAAGTGGTTCAGGGCGGTGATCATCGAATCCTCTCCTCGGGTGTTGTTTCCCTGGACTGTCAGGCGATCAATACCAGCGCGCCGATGCTGCCGCGCGACTCGAGCCGCGCATGAGCGCGCTCCGCGGCTTCCAGCGAATGACGCTCGATGGGCGGCAGCTTCAGCGTGCCGTCGGCAAGCGCGCTCCACACGCGCTGGGCACGTTCTGCCAGCGCAGCGTGCGTCGCTACGTAGTCGAACACGGCAGGGCGCGGAGAAGCTCAAGGACTTCTGCACCAGCCAGTCGGGCGAGATCGGCTGCAGCGCGCCGCTGGCCTGGCCGATGCTGATCCAGTGGCCGCAGCGTGCCAGCGCGGCGAAGTTCTCTTCGCGCGCCGCATCGCCCAGCCCGTCGATGACGCACCTCGGCACCGCCGAAGCCGCGCTGCACGGCATCGGCGAAGCGGTATTCGCGCGTGACGATCACATGCTCGCAGCCATGTTCGCGCGCGACCCGCGCCTTCTCGTCGCTGGAGACCGTGCCGATCACCGTGGCGCCCAGGCGTCGCGCCCAGGAGCACAGCAGCAGGCCGAGGCCGCCGGCCGCCGCATGCACCAGCAGACGCGTGCCGGCACGCACGCGGCCGAGGTCGCGCAGCAGGTAGTCGGCGCTGACACCTTTGAGCAGCAAGGCGGCGGCGGTCTCGTCCTCGATCTCTGCCGGCAGCCGCACCACCCAGTCGGCCGGCACGGTGCGCACGCTGCAATAGGCGCCGGGGCGCGGACCGAGATAGGCCACCCGGTCGCCGGGCAGCAAGCCATGCGCGCCTTCGCCCGCGTCGATCACCGTGCCGGCCGCCTCCATCCCCGGCACGCCGGGCAGCGGCATCAGCGGCGGGATCCAGCCGCGGCGCAGATAGATGTCGATGAAGTTGACGCCGATCGCGCGCTGGCGGATGCGCACCTCGCCTGCTTGCGGCGCCGGCGCTTCGGCGTCTTCCATGCGCATGGCTTCGGGGCCGCCGTAAGCGCGCACGACGGCTTGGCGCGTGGGTAGCGGCAGGGCCGCTGGCACGCCGGAGGCGGCCGACACCGATGCGCGGCCCGCAGCGCCGCCGCGCAGGTCGCCACCCTGCCGCAAGTGGCGGCGCAGGTTCTCGAAGCCCGCCTCGTAGACGCTGGTCGCGACCATCTCGCGCAGCTCCCGTTCGCGCCCCGGCGGCGTCGCGAAGCTCGACTCCCAATGCCAGAAGGTGCGGTTGCCATCGGTGACGGGCTTGAGCGTCACCGTGGCCACGTAGCGCTGCAGCGGCACGGTGGCCTCGACGATGCAATAGGTGCTGCGATATTCGCGATCGGACAGGCCGATGAGCTGCTCGCGGATGCGGTTGCCGTCCTTCAGCGTGAAGCTGCGCACGCAGCCCACCTGGTCGCTGCGCTCGCCGCCCTCGATGCGGCTGGCCTCGACCACCTCGTGCCATTGGTCGTGGCTGTTGAAGTCGCGCAGCACTGCCCACACGCGCTCGATCGGTGCGTCGATCACGGTGGAGCGGACGACGTGCTGGAGCATCAGGTCACTCGCTCTCTCATTTCATCTGCTCCGCCGCGCTTCGCGCGTCCCGTGAGGCATGAACCTGTTCTTTGCCGTCGGACCAAAACATTCAACGCGCCCCGAATTGCCGCTTCAAGGCATCGAACCCGCCCTGGAACACCCCCTGCCCGATGCTCTCCGCCAGCTCCCGCTCACGCTCCTCCGCACAGTCGAACTCCGCACTCCATTCCGCAAAACAGCGATTGCCATCGGTCACCGGCGTGAGCTTGAGCGTGGCCACGTAGTTGCTCACGCCCATCGGGCTTTCCAGGATCTCGTAGGTGCAGCTGTAGTCGTAGTCCGAGAGCGCAAGCAGCCGCTCGCGGATCATGCCGCCGTCGCGCGTGTGGAAGTGGCGGATGCAGCCGACGCGGTCGGCCGGCTCGCTGTTCTCGATGCGGCTGTCGGCAATGCCGGGGTGCCATTGAGGCAGGCCGTTGAAGTCGCGGATGCGCGACCACACGCTGTCGGCGGCGGCCTCGATGACGCTGGAGACATAGACACGGATCACAGCGCGCTCACTCGCTGGTGGTCTTCTTGCCTGTCGGCGGCAGTGCGGCGGGGCCGCCGGACGCGCCGCTCACGAGCCGCTGCACATCGCCCGACTCCAGGCCGATCTCGCGCAGCAGCTGGTCGACGATCGGCGCCTGCGCGCGAAAGCGCAGCGCCGAGTTCACCACGCTGTCCGCGAAGCCCGCATGCGAGCCCTCGCCACCACCACCACCGCCTCCTCCGCCTCCGAGCCCATCGACCTGCAGGATCTTGATGCCCTCGATACGCTCCATCGGCTTTACCGCCTCGCGGATGATGGCCTCGGCCTTCTCGACCAGCTTCAGCCGCAAGACCGAGGCGCGTGCGTCAGGCGACAGCACGTTCTGCGCCTCGTTCATCAGGCGCGTCGCCTCGGCCTCGATCTCGGCGCGCACCTTGGCCGCGAGCGCGCGGATCTTGTCGGCATCGGCATCGGCCTCGGCCTGCGCGCGGATCGCCGCGCCGCGGTCGGCGCTGGCCTCCTTCTCCGCCTGGGCGGCCGAGGTCAGCCGCAGCGCCTCGCGCTCGGCAGCTTGACGCGCCCCGATCAGCTCGATGGCCTTCTTGCGCTCGGCTGCCTCCACTTCACGCGCGGTGAATACCTTCTCTTCTGCCGACACGGCCTCGGCACGCGCCTTGTCGGCCGTCGCCTGGGCCTGGCTCTGCAGGGCGCTCTCGCGCGCCACCGCGATGGCGCGCTGCTGCTCGGCCAATTCGAGCGCCTGCCGCCGCTCGATCTCGGCGGCCTGGATCGCGCGCTCCTTGCCGATGCGCTCCGCCTCGACACTCTGCTCCGACCGGATGCGCGCCGCCTCGATGGTCTGGCGCGCCGTGATCTGCGCGCCTTCGCCCTCCTGGTCGCGCTGCGCCCGCTCGATGGTCAGCTCGGCACGCTGGCGGGCGCGGGCCACCTCCACCTCGCGCTGCTGCGAGAGCCGCGCGTATTCGCTCTCGCGATCGATATCGAGCGAGAGCTTCTCGGCCTCGAGGTTCTTGTTGCGGATCGCGATCAGCGTGTCCTGCTCGACGTCGTTGCGCTGCTTCTTGCGATGCTCGATCTGCTCGGTGAGCCGCGTCAGGCCCTCGGCGTCGAAGGCATTGCTGGGGTTGAAGAACTCCATGCTGGTCTGGTCGAGCTGGGTGAGCGAGGCCGCCTCCAGCTCCAGGCCGTTCTTGGTCAGGTCGCCGGCCACCGCCTCGCGCACGCGCTTGACGTAGCTGCCGCGCTTCTCGTGCAGCTCTTCCATCGTCATCTCCGCGGCTGCCGTGCGCAGCGCATCGACGAACTTGCCTTCCACCAGTTCCTTGAGCTGCTCGGGCTCCATCGTGCGCAGGCCGAGGGTCTGCGCGGCGGCGGCCACCGCCTGCGGCTCGGCCGCGACCCGCACGTAGAACTCGGCGATCACGTCCACCCGCATGCGGTCCTTGGTGATGAGCGCCTTGTCGCGCCCGCGGCTCACCTCGAGCCGCAGCGTGTTCATGTTGACCGGGATCACGTCGTGCAGGATGGGCAGCACGAAGGCGCCGCCGTCGAGCACCACCTTCTGGCCGCCGAGGCCGGTGCGCACGAAGGCGCGCTCCTTCGAGCTGCGCAGGTAGAGCCAGTGCAGCAGCCAGACGGCGATCGCAACGACGATCGCGACGACGATCAGCCCGAGGATGAAGCTGCCGAATTGGGCGCCTGTCATGGTGGTGTCTCCTTGTGCCGGGTGATTCGCGTGAACTGCCGGGTGGTCTCGGTGAGCGCGGTCTCCACTGGCAGGCGCTCCATCGAGCTCGCGCCGTAGAAGCCGTCGCAGCCGGGGCACTGCTGGAGGATGTGCTGTGCGTCGCCAGGCGTGGCGATGGGGCCGCCATGGCACAGCACGATGACCTGCGGATTGACCGCCTTGGCCGCCGCGCCCCAGGCATCGATGCGCTCGACGCACTCGTCGAGCGTCAGCGACGTCTCGGCGCCGATCGTCCCGCCGGTGGTCAGGCCGAGGTGGCAGACCACGATGTCGGCGCCGGCCTTCGCCATCTCGGCCGCGTCGCTTTCATTGAAGACGTATGGGCTCGTCAGCAGGTCCATCGCATGGGCACGCGCGATCAGCTCGACCTCCACGCCGTAGCCCATGCCGGTCTCCTCGAGCTGCGCGCGGAAGGTCCCGTCGATCAGCCCGACGGTCGGGAAGTTCTGCACGCCGGAGAAGCCCAGCTCGATGAGTTGTCGCAAGAAGGTCTCGGGCAGCAAGAACGGATCGGTGCCGTTCACGCCCGCAAGCACCGGCGTGCGCTGCACCACCGGCAGCACCTCGCGCGCCATCTCCACGACGATCTCGTTCGCATTGCCGTAGGCCAGCAGCCCGGCGAGCGAGCCGCGCCCGGCCATGCGGTAGCGGCCGGAGTTGTAGATCACGATCAGGTCGATGCCGCCGGCTTCTTCGCACTTGGCCGACAGGCCGGTGCCCGCGCCGCCGCCGACCAGCGGCAAGCCGGCGGCGATCTTGGCGCGGAAGCGTTCCAGCAGCGTCTGTCTAGCGATGCGTGGCATGAGCCCTCCCCATGGGATCGGCGCGTCGTCGCGACACCTCGCGCCATGCGGCCACGAGTGCGTCGGCGAAGGCTTCGTCGTTGATGTGAAGGGGCAGTCGCAACAGGCGCCGGTCCGCGCCCGGACGGAAGTGCTGCTCGATGGCGGTAAACAGCGCCTGGTCGGCCTGCGGATCGTGAAACGGCTGGCCCGGCCGGTCGATCTGCGAGACGCCGCCTTCGGGAATGAGGAAGCGCACCGGGCCCTGCATCGCGTTGAGCTTGGCGGCGATGAATTCGCCGATGGCGCGGCATTCGTCGGCCGTGGTGCGCATCAGCGTCACGCTCGGGTTGTGGCGGTACAGGCGCCGTCCGCGAAAGCGCTCGGGCACGCTGCCCCAGGCGCCGAAGTTGATCATGTCCAGCGCACCGCAGGAGCCGACGTAGGGCAGGGCGTGGCGGGCGAAGACGTCGAGCCGCGTCGGCCCGGCCGAGAGCACGCCGCCGCCGATCTCGTCGGCGACCTCGGTGGTCGACACGTCGATCACGCCGGCGAGCAGCCCCGAGTCGGCGAGCTTCTCCATCGACTGTCCGCCGACGCCGGTGGCGTGGAAGACCAGGCAGTCGTAGTCGTCGGCCAGGCGCCGGGTCACCGCCTGCACGCAGGGCGTGGTCACGCCGAACATCGTGAGGCCGATGGCGGGCTTGCCCGCAGCCTGCGCGGGCGGCGGGTGCGCGATCATGCCGGCCAGCGCATGCGCCGCGTTGGCGAGCACCTTCTCGCTGATGCGGTTGATGCCGCAGACGTCGGTGATCGAATACATCATGCAGATGTCGCTCGGGCCCACGTAGGGCCGCGTGTCGCCCGAGGCCATGGTCGAGACCATCACCTTCGGGCAGCCGACGGGCAGCGCGCGCATCGCCTGCGTGGCGAGCGTGGTGCCGCCTGAGCCGCCGGCGGAGATCAGCCCGCCGACGTCGCGACGCTGGCGCATGAAGTTCTCGAAGGCGATCGCCATCGCGGTGACGGCGCTGCCCCGGTCGCCGCTGAAGACGGCTGACTCGCCCTGCGGATGATGACGCGCCACCTCGCGCGGATGCACGTTGGCGGTCGAGGTCTTGCCCGAGGTGGAGAGATCGACGGTGACGACGCGCAGGCCGAGCTTCTCGAGGCATTGGCGCAGGTAGGAGAGCTCGCGTCCCTTGGTGTCGAAGGTGCCGGCCACGTAGGCCGCGCGCGTGCTGCTGGCGGACAGGGGCAAGTCGAACAGCGTTGCCGGGCCGGTGCTCGTCGTGGCTGCGGGCTCGAGAGCCGCGGGGGCGCGCAGCGTGTCGTCGAGCGGCTCGGAAGATGCCGTCGCCTGGGCCTTGCCGTTGGTGACGCCGCGCGCGATATCTGCCACCGGCGCGGCGGTGCCGCCGGCATTCCATCGGTTGAAGCCGCGCACGCTGCCCGGCGCGATGTCGTCGAGCGAAGGCGCGCCTTCGCCATGCGCGCGCCGCACGGTGAACACGCGCACTGCGCCGTCCTCCTCGCCCGGCAACTGCGCTTCCTCGGCCTGCACCTCTTCGCCCATGCGCAGCCCGAGCAGCCGCTCCTGCAAAACTTGATCGCGCGCCAGCTGGCTGGCCGGCATCTGCTGCGCGATGCGGCCGTTGACCATCACGCCGATGCGATCGGCCACGTCGATCGCGACGCCGAGGTTCTGCTCGATCAGCAGCACCGCGATCTCGCCCTCGGCGGCCAGCCCGCGCAGCGAGGTCACCACCTGCTCGACGATGATCGGCGCGAGCCCTTCGGTGGGCTCGTCCATCACCAGCAGGCGCGGCTTGAGCAGCAGGGCGCGGCCGATCGCCAGCATCTGCTGCTCGCCGCCGGAAAGCTGCGCGCCGCCGTGGCCCTTGCGCTCGGCCAGCCGCGGGAACATGGCATAGACGCGCTCCACGTCGCGCCGCCGCGGGGCCACGAGGCGCAGCGTCTCGTCCACCGTGAGCGAGGGCCACACGCGCCGTCCCTGCGGGACGTAGGCGACGCCGGCGCGCGTGATCTGGTGCGGCGCGAGGCCGAGGATCTCCTCGCCCGCGAGCCTGATGCTGCCCGATGCCTTCACGAGGCCGGTGATCGCGTTGCACAGCGTGGTCTTGCCCATGCCGTTGCGCCCGACGATGGCCAGCACGCCCCGCTCCAGCGTGAGGCTCACGCCCTGCAGCGCATGCGCGCGGCCGTAGTGGACGTCGAGGCCCTCGATGGCGAGCATCGGCCCCTCGCCCGCGGGTACCGCGGTCGATCCCCCGGGGGATCGAGCCCGGCTTCGGGCGGCCGTCCGCTCGGGCTACCATGCCGCCCTCCCATGTAGATCTCCTGCACCTGCGCATCGCCCTCGATCTCGGCCGGCGTGCCGTGCTTGAGCACGCGGGCGTTGTGCATCACCGTCACGCGCTCGGCCACGCGCAGCGCGATGTCGAGGTCGTGCTCGATCAGCACGAAGCTCATGTGCGCCGGCAGCGAGCGCAGCAGCGCCACCAGCTCGCGCCGCTCGGCCGGCGAGAGCCCCGCGGCCGGTTCGTCGAAGAGGATCAGGCGCGGCGCGCCGGCCAGCGCCATGCCGATCTCGAGCTGGCGCTGCTGGCCGTGCGCCAGGTTGGCGACGCGCTCGTCCGCGATGTGCGAGAGGCGGGCGCGCTCCAGCAGGTCCTGCGTCGCGATGCGCGAGGGGTGGCCGGCGCGCGGACGCATGAAGCTGAAGCGCCCGTTGGCGACGCCGCGCACCGCGAGGAACAGGTTGTCGCGCACCGTGAGCTCACGAAACAGCAGCGACGATTGGTAGGTGCGCCGCAGGCCCTTGCGGATGCGCTCGTGGGGTGGCAGCTCGGTGATGTCCTCGCCGAAGAAGTGGATGCGGCCGGCGGTCGGCGGGAAGTCACCCGTGATGGTGTTGAAGAGCGTCGTCTTGCCGGCGCCGTTGGAGCCGAGGATCGCGTACTTCTGCCCGGCCGCGACGGTCAGCGACACATCGTCCACCGCGCGCAGCGCGCCGAAGGCGCGCGTCACGTTGGTGAGCACCAGCGCATCGTTGGAGGCCAGCGGCGAGGTGCGCGCAGCCACCGCGCCCTGCCTCGGCGCGGTGGTCTGGCCGTTGCGACGGAAGCCACGTGCGATTCCTCAACGTTCCTTGCATGCGCCACCCTCGAGCATGAACCAGCCGCCAGCGAGCGGGAGCCGCGGATCCGGCTCTGCCGGTCCGCTGGCGGAGCCCCCTTGAGGGGGTGGCGCGAAGCGCCTACGGGGGTGGGCCATCATGGGCAGTTGGGCACGTCGCGCGAGCCCATCTGGAACTCGTCCTTCTTCATGCCCAGCATCTGGTCGATGTTGTCGACCTTGCGATGCACCTTGTTGAAGAGGTTGCCTTGCGAGTCCTTGACCACCTCGGTGACGAAGGTCGTGCCGATGGCCTGGCGGTTGCCGTCGAGCCGCACGTCGCCGGTGGGCGTCTTGAGCACCATCTTCGACAGCGCCTCGCGATACTTGGCCTGGCCGCCCGAGAGGTCGCCCTTCACGGCATCGAGCCCGTCGAGCGCCGCCTTCATGTTCTGGTAGTACACGTAGGCGAACAGCGAGGGGCTGGGGAAGCCGCCGGCGGAGACCGGGTAGGTCTTCTGGTAGTCGGCGACGAAGGCCTTCCACTCGGCGCCTTCGTAGGCGTCGGCCACGGGGCCGGCGGAGAGCGTGCCGACCAATGAGTCACGCCGCTTGCCGCGATAGTTCAGCACGTCCTGGCTGACGGTGATGGAGCCGCCGAGCATCGGCTTGTCGCCGCCGGAGTTCTCGTACTGCGTGAGGAAGTTCACCGCATCGGCGCCGCCGAGCACGACCAGCAGCGCGTCCACGTCCTTCGGGATCTTGGCGATCACCGAGGAGTAGTCCTTGCCGCCGAGCGGCACCCAGGCCTTGGTCGGCACCTTGCCGCCGAGCCGGCAGTATTCGGACATGAAGCCCTGCACCTGCGAGTAGGGGAAGGCATAGTCCTCGGCGATCACCATCACGCGCTTGTAGCCCTTGTCGATCGCGGCCTTGCCCAGGCCCACCATCCACTGCGCGCCCTCGGTGTTGAAGCGGAAGAAGTTGGGCGCGGGGTTGTCGAGCGTGGCGGCCTGCGCGCCGGACGAGCCGTTGATGAAGGTGATGTTGGGCTGCGTCTTCGCGTAGTCCTTCACCGCGATGCCTTCGCCGCCCGACAGCGGCCCGACCATGATGTCCACCTTGTCCTGCTCGACCAGCTTGCGGGTGGCGTTGACGGCGACGTCGGGCTTGGCGTCGGACGAGGCCTTGATGATCTCGATCTTGCGACCGGCCACCGTGCCGCCGCGCTGCTTCACGGCCAGCTCCGCGCCGCGCATGCCGTCGGCGCCGCCGGCCGCGAACGGCCCTTCCAGCGTGGCCAGCAGGCCGATCTTCACCGGCTGTCCCTGCTGCGCCCATGCGGTGGAGAAGCAGGCGGCCGCGGCCGCCGCACCCAGGATCGACTGCATCCAGATTCGCTTTGTGGTTGCTCTCATGGTTGTCTCCGTTGGTGGTGAGTCAAGGCTTGGTTCGGCTTGAAACGCGAGCGAAGCTTCGCCCAAAGTCCGAGCAGGCCGTCGGGGGAAAACAGCACGATGGCGAGGAACACGCCGCCGATCACGAGGTTGAAGCGCTCGCGGTCGATCAGGTCGATGGCGAAGGTCTGCAGCAGCACGAACACGATCGCGCCGAGGAAGGCGCCGATCGGATGGCCCATGCCGCCGAGCACGGCGATGACCAGGATGTTGATGAGCCAGTACGTGTGCACCGAGCCCGGGGTGATGAGGCCGTTGTACCAGACCAGCAGCACGCCGCCGACCGCCGCGATCAGCCCGGCCAGCGTGTAGGCCGCGACGCGGTGCGCGATCACGTTGTAGCCGAGCGCGCGCATGCGCCGGGGGTTGTCGCGGATGCCCTGCAGCGCGATGCCGAAGGGCGCGCGCACCACCCAGCGCACGAGGAAGTAGCCGGCCAGTGCGCAGCCGAGCGACAGGAAGTAGAACGGCATCGGATCGCGCCACGCGATGCCGAGCACCTTGGGCGGGTAGACCTGCCGCAGGCCCTGGAAGCCGTTGAAGATGCTGTAGTTCTGCAGCACCAGGTAGTAGAACGCGACGCCGACGGCCAGCGTGATCATGATGGTGTAGATGCCCTCGGTGCGCACCGAGAGCCAGCCGATCAGCGTGGCGGCGAGTGCGCAGACGAGCAGCGCCACCGGCACCGCCGTCCACCAGGGCCAGCCGAGGCTGATGTCGGTGGCGCTGCTGGTGCCGAGCAGCGCCACTGCATAGCCGGCGATGCCGGCCACCGTCATCTGCGCGAGCGAGACCATGCCGCCGTAGCCGCCGAGGAAGGTGAGCGAGAGCGCGATCAGGCCGAGCACGAGGGACTGCGCGGCGACCTGGAAGGTGATGAAGGGCGTGGCGACGAAGGGGAAGACGCAGCAGGAAGAGCAGCACGATCAGGTGGCGCGGGGCGATGGACTCGCGTGTGGCTTGCCACCATCCCGAGGCGTTGCGCTGCTTGGGGTGCCTGCGGCTGCGACTGTCTTGTCGCTCGCGCTGGCGCCCCGGGCATCGGTCGCACCGAGCCGGAAGCCCCGGAGTTCATCGCCCGCCGCCATTGCGCTGCGCTCATGTCACGCGGCCCTCCCCATGATCCCCCGCGGCCGGAACGCCAGCACAAGGATCAGGATCACGAACGTGAACACCACGCTGTAGGTCGGCGCATACGCCAGCCCGTAGGTCTCCGCGAGCCCGAGGATCACCGCACCGATCGCCGCGCCCACCACGCTGCCCATGCCGCCCACGATGACGACGACCAGCGAGGCCAGCAGCAGCCGCGTGTCCTCGCCCGGCACCATCGAGAGCTCGACCGCGCCGATCACGCCACCCAGGCCGGCCAGGCCCGCGCCGAGCATGAAGGTGATCGCGAACACCAGGTTCACGTTGACCCCCGAGGCCGAGAGCATGCCGCGATCATCGACCCCGGCGCGGATCATCATGCCCACGCGCGTGCGGTTGAGCAGCAACCACAGCCCCACGCCGATCGCGATGCCGAAGCCGAGCAGGCTCAGCCGGTAGGCCGAATAGGCGTTGATCAGCGGCAGCCCGCGGATGGGGCCCTGCAGCCACGCGGGCGCTTCCATCTGGTGCACCTGGCCGGTGAAGATCCACAGCAGCACGTCGGCGATCACGATCGACAAGCCGATGGTGACCATGGTCTGGCGCAAGTCCTGGCCCTGCATGTGGCGCAGGATCAGCAGCTGGATCAGGAGCCCGGCGACGGCCGCCGTGGCGAAGCCCGGCCGCCACCGCCAGCAGCCACCAGCCGGTGCGCTCCGACACGATGAAGGCGACATAGCCGCCCAGCAGGTAGAGCGAACCATGCGCGAGATTGACGTTGCGCATCAACCCGAAGACGAGCGTGAAGCCGCTGGCGACGATGAAGTAGAGCGACGCAAGCGTCAGGCCGTTGAGCAGCGTGACGAAGTACAGGCGCGTGTTGTCCACCATCGCCCAGATGGAGAAAGCCGCGATCGGACCTCCCACGAGGATCCAGAGGGCGATGCGCTGGTTGCGGCTCATGGTGCCCCCAAGGGGCGTTCCGCCCCGTCCCCCAGGGGGAGCGAACCGGCTTGGGGCGGCCCGGCGCCGGTTCATGCCGCCCTTCCCCACGCCCGCTCCGACGCGATCTCCGGCGTCTTCGCGAACTTGCCGTCCTTCATCACCGCGAGCAGCCGCTTCGGATCGCGCAGGATCGACAGGTTGGCCAGCGGGTCGCCATCGACGAGCAGCAGGTCGGCGAGATAGCCTTCCTTCACCTCGCCGAGCTCGTGGCCGCGCATCATGATCTGGCCGCCGTAGACGCGTGGCGCTCCTGATCGCCTCGGCAGGCGTGAAGCCGAGGTACTTGACGAAGAACTCCAGGTCGCGCGCGTTCTGGCAATGCGGCGTGAACGCGAAGCCATAGTCGCCGCCCGGCAGCACTCGCACCCCTCGCTTGTGCATCGCCTTGAGCGATTCGAGCGCCGCGTCCCACTCGATCTGGTAGCCCATCGCATCCGCCTTGGCGCGCGTGATGCCCCAGGCCTCGGCCTCGTTGAGCATGGCGTAGAGGATCGCGATGCCGGGCGCGACGAACACGCGGTCGCGCGCCGCCTCGAGCATGTCGAGCGTCTCCTCGTCGGTGAAGCTGGCGTGGTAGATCACGTCGATGCCATGGCGCAGCGCCTGCTTCACCGATGCGGCAGAGCGCGCATGCGCCGTGCCGCGCTTGCCGCGCATGCGCACCTCCTCCATCGCCGACGGCGACCTCCGCGTCGGTCATCCAGCTGGTGTCGGCCGGCGCGTCGGGCGTGAAGTTGTCGCCGGAGAGATTGAGCTTGATCGAATCGACGCCGTACTTGAGGAACATGCGCACCACGCGGCGCATGTCCTCCGCGCCGTTGACGTTGACGCCGAAGCTGAACTCGGGGAAGGGCAGGTGCGGCAGCGTCTCGTCGCCCAGGCCGCCGGGCACGGTGATCTCCTGGCTCGCGGCGAGATAGCGCGGGCCGGGGATCTGGCCTGCGTTGATCGCGTTGCGGATCACGACATCGAGCCGCGGCTTGGCGCAGGCCGCGCCCACGCAGGAGGTGAAGCCCGCCTCCAGGTAGCGCCGCGCCACCTTGGCGCACCACAGCACATGCTCTTCCAGCGGCATGGTCTGGATGGCCGAGAGCGTCGCCGCGTCGTTCCACGAGAAATGCGTGTGCGCCTCGCACATGCCGGGCATCAGCGTGGCGCCGGCGCCGTCGATCACGGTGGCGCCTGCCGTCGGCATCGCGGACGTTGACCGGCCGACCGCCGCGATGCGCTGGCCTTGCACCAGCACGCTGCCGCTGTACGGGAGTTGCCCGGTGCCGTCGAGGATGCGGACGTTGGTGAACAGGACTGGAGCAGCCATCGCGGACTCCTCATGCGGCCCAGCGGGTCGTGGTGCGCGCGCTGCGCATGGCCGGCGCGCGGTGGAAGACACCATCCTTCATCACGGCCAGGATGCGTGCCTTGTCCTGCAACACGGTGATGTCGGCCAGCGGGTCGCCATCGACCAGCAGCAGGTCGGCGAACCAGCCCTCGCGCAGCTGGCCCAGCGTGTCGCCCATGCGCATCATCGGGCCGCCCCAGGCAGTAGCCGAAAGCAGCGCTTCCATCGTGCTCATGCCGACGTACTTGACGAAGTACTCCAGGTCCTTCGCATTGGTGCCGTGCGGCGTCCAGGCGAAGCCGTAGTCGCCGCCGGGCAGGATGCGGATGCCTCTTCGATGCATCGCGCGCATCGACTCGATGGCGGCCTCGAGCTCGCGGTGGTAGCCCATCTTGCGCGTGACCTCCGGCGTGAGGCCCCATTCGCTCGCGTGGTGGCAGGTGTTGATCAGCCAGGCCAGGCCCGGCGCGATGAAGTGCTCGCGCTTGTGCGCCTCCAGCAGGTCGAGCGCCTCCTCGTCGGTGAAGCTGGCGTGGTAGATCACCTCGATGCCCTGCTTCACGCATTGCTTGATCGACCAGCACGAGCGCGCATGCGCCGACACCCGCTTGCCCCAGGCCTTGGCCTCCTCCACGCAGGTGGCGATCTCTCCTTCAGTGAACTGGCTCATCTCGCTGGGCATGCCGGTGATCGATTCGCCCGAGAGATTGATCTTCAGCGAGTCCACCCCGTACTTGCAGAACATGCGCACGCAGCGGCGCATCTCGTCGCAGCCGCTCACGATCGCGCCGAAGGCGAATTCGTGCTGCGGCAGGTGCGGCTGCGTGGTGTCGCCCAGGCCGCCGGGCACAGTTATCTCTTGGCTCGCCGCGAGGTAGCGCGGGCCGACGATGGTGCCGTCGTTGATCGCGTTGCGTATCACCACGTCGAGCCGCGGCTTGGCGGCCGCCGCGCCGACGCAAGAAGTCCACCCCATGTCCAGATAGCGCTCGGCCACCTGCGCACACCACAGGATGTGCTCCTCCGGCGGCATGCGCTGGATCGATTCGAGGCTGGGCTGGTCGTTCCACGAGAAATGCGTGTGGGCCTCGACCATGCCCGGCATCAGGAAGGCGCCGGCCGCATCGATCACCGTGGCGCCGGCGACCGGCAGGCTGCGCGCGCCGTAGCCGGTGCGGGTGACGCGCGAGATGCGATTGCCCTGCACCAGCACGTCGCCGGTGTAGGGCAGCTCGCCCGAGCCGTCGAAGATGCGGGCGTTGGTGAACAGGGTGTCGGGCATGGGTGGACCCTCCGGGGTTTCAGCGCTGCGATCCGAGGAAGTCGCGCAGCTCGCGCATGCATTCGTCGGGGCGCTCGATCGGCGTCCAGTGGCCGCAGCGGTTGAGCACGACCACGCGGGCGCGCTTCATTCTTTCGGCCATGGCGCGCACGGCTTGCGGGGGCGCCACGCCGTCCTCGTCGCCGGTGACCAGCAAGGCCGGCGCTTCGATGCGATCGACCGCGGCGGGCTGCGCGTCGGCCAGTGCCTCGCAGCTTCGCGCATAGCCTTGCGGGTCTTGCCGCATGAGGCTCTCGCGCACGAAGGCCACCGCGAGCGGCAGGCGCTGGCGGGTGTCGGCCGAAGTGGCCGACTGCAGCAGCGCCAGCGCGATCTCGTGCATGCCGGCCATGCCTTGGTCGCGCGCCTTCATGGCCCGCTCGCGGATTGCGACCCGCGCGGCGTCGGGCGGCGCCATCAGCGGGCCGAACAGGGCGAGGCTGCGCACCAGCGACGGCGCGGCGAGGGCGAGGTGCTGGCAGGCGATGGTGCCCATCGAGTGGCCGAGCCAGTGGGCGCGCGTGATGTCGAGCCGGGCGCACACGGCTTGCAGCGCATCGACCATGCGCTCGATCGACAGGGCACCCGGCATCGCCGCATGCGAGCGGCCACTGCCGGGCAGGTCGATGCGCACCACGCGATGGCGCGAGAGCGCAGCCATCAGCGGCGTCCAGGTGTTGGAGCTGCCGCCCAGGCCGTGCACGCAGACGACGGCGTCGCCTTCGCCTTCATCCTCCACGGCAAGCTTGTCGATCAGCTGGAAGCCCATGGCATTCAATCGAGCTCGAAGCGGTTTTCGATCACGCCGATGCCGTCGATCTCGATGCGCACCACGTCGCCGTGGCCGAGATAGCGGGGCGGATCGAAGCCCATGCCCACGCCCGCCGGCGTGCCGGTGGCGATCACGTCGCCGGGGTAGAGCGTGATGCCGCGCGAGCAGGTCTCGACCAGCGTCGCGATGCCGAAGATCATGTCCTTGGTCTGCCCGTCCTGGCGCAGCTCGGGGCTGCCGCCGTTGGGCGTGACCCAGCCGCGCACGCGCGTGTCGCGGCCGTCGAGCACGTCGGCGGTGGTGATCCACGGGCCCATCGGGCAGAAGGTGTCGAAGCTCTTGCCCAGCTCCCACTGCTTGTGCCGTGCCTGCACGTCTCGCGCACTGACGTCGTTGACCACGGTGTAGCCGAACACGTGGTCCATCGCGCGCGAGGCGGGGATGTCGCGGCCGCCGCGGCCGATCACCACCGCAAGCTCGGACTCGTAGTCGATCTGCGAGCTGACCCTGGCGCCCGGCAGGCGCACCCGGTCGTGCGGGCCGACCACGCATTCGGGCAGCTTGGTGAAGACGATCGGCCAGGGTTCCTCGCCGGCCACGACCTCGCGGAACATCGTGTTCGAGAGTTCGGCCGCATGCGAACGGTAGTTGCGGCCGATGCAGAAGATGTTGCGCAGCGGGCGCGGCAGCGGTGCGGCGAGGGTGATGGCCGACAGCGGCAGGCGCGGGCCGCTCGGCCGGGGCAGCCCCTGGCCGCCGACCATCGCCTGTATGAGTGGCAAGGCGCCGCGCGAGGCATCGGGCAGCGCGAGCGGGGTCGCTTCGCGACCGTCGTCCGACACGAGGCCGACATGCAGTCGGCCGCCCCAGCTCCAGCTCGCGATGCGCATCTGGCCTGTCTCCATGGCAAGGCGGCACCCTCGCAGCATGAACCCATCCCACCGAGCGGGAGCCGCGGAGCCGGCTTGCCGGTCCGCAGGCGGAGCCCCCTCGAGGGGGTGGCGCGAAGCGCCTACGGGGGTGGTCCTCAATTTGAGACTTGCGTCTCAAAAGTGGATCGGAGCATCATACGTGCGGCAAACGAAATACCGCAACCAGCCGCCCGTGGGCCGCGGGCCAGGGATTTCCCGCATGCCGCCTCGCAAGCCTGTCGTCTCCGAGCCTCCCAAGCCCCCGAGCCGCGGTGTCAAGGCCGCGACCTGGAACCTGCTGCTGGAGACCGGCATGCGGCTGATCAAGGAGAACGGCCACATCCCCTCGGTGGCCGAGGTGGCGGCGCGCTGCAATGTCTCGCGCGCCACCGCGTATCGCTACTTCCCCAGCCGCAGCGCGCTGGTCACCGCGGTGGTCGACACCTCGCTCGGGCCGGTGCGCAGCTTCAGCTCGGGCCTGCCCGACGGACGCGCGCGGCTGCACGAGCTGTTCAAGTCGACCTTCCCGCGCTTCAAGGAGTTCGAGCCGCAGCTGCGCGCGGCGGCGCAGCTCACGCTGGAGCAGTGGGCGCTGGAGCGTGCCGGCCTGCTGGAGGAAGAGCCCTACCGGCGTGGCCACCGGGTGCGCATCCTGGCCCATGCGCTGGAGCCGCTGGCCGGGCAGCTGGCACCCAAGCTGCGCGAGCGTCTCCATCACGCGCTCTCGGTGGTCTACGGCATCGAGTCCTACATGGTGCTGAAGGACATCTGGGGCCTGTCGGATCGGGAGATCGAGCGCACCGCCTTGTGGATGGCCGATGCGCTGATCGATGCCGCCCTGCGCGAGGCGCAGGGCGGTGCGGTCAACGGAAAGAGGCGGCGCGGCGTGCGATCGGTCTGAGGGCTGGCCGGGCTACTGGCGTGACGGGCGTCGTCAGGTTTCGATGGGTTGCCCCCGCTCAATCATGCTGGTCACGAATGCGCTGTAGGTTCCCCGCCACGCTGCGAGTGCATCCTGGATAGCTGGGTGGTACTGGCTTTCGGCAGACGTCGGCCCGTTGGCGACTTTCTCGAGCAGGGCCGTGAATTTGAGGAGGCCCTGTGCTCGTGAGTTCGCCACTGTTCTTCGACTCTCGCATCCGTCAGCATGGGATTGAGAATTCGCAGGGCAAGCACCGTGTTGAAGCGTTCATGCAGCTTCTTCAACTGCTCCTGTTGCGTTGCGGCGGCAGTGCTGGGTCGAATCGAGCTTCATCGAGAGCAGTGCTTCCGGTGCGGACGAGATCGCACAGCTCCGGCGGCAGGTCATGGACGACCTTCTGGACGGGCTCGTCGATCCCTCCCCCCAGCAGGCACTGCATGGCTGCGTGGAACGTCTCAAGCGTCGACGCGACCGTCTCCTCGTCGGTCGCCTGGAAGTCAAAGGGCTTCGGGCTGTGTTGCAGGACCTTCACGGCGCTGTTGACGCGATCCTCGAAGAAAGGCTCGGCAAGCACTGCGAAGCGCCGCTCGGGCCTTGACGCTGCGGCTGTCCTCCTTCTTTGACGCTGATTGGTTTCCGCGAAGGAAGCCGTCGACGTCGCTGTCTGCCAGGTACGTCGGAGGGGACGCCTCTGCCTGGTCGTCCGGATCGGGTACCTTGATTTCCTGGCGGATCCACTGCTGGACAATGGCGGCCTTGTCCTTCAGCGGCAACCCGTCCACTTCGACGACTTGCTTCCGCTCAATGAACGTGTCCGGAGCCATCTGCTCACCCAGATCGGCAAAGGAGCGCAGGGCCCGGTAGGCCGTTTCGATATCCATCCCGTGATGCTCACCGTCCGGGTGGAACACTGAACGCATCACGTCCTTGAAGCTCGTCAGTTCGCCACTGTTGTATCCGTCAACGGGCTGCGCCCACTTCTGCCTGATCTCCTTGACCCGCTCGAGCAATTCATGCTCGATGACGACTCCGTGGGCGGCACGCTGCAGCTCGTGCATCCGTCACGCCAAACGGCAAGGCGAGCACTTCCGCCGTGATGACTCCAGCGCCTGCGAGCGAGGGAAACGCTTGAGATCGAGCCAACCGTTCTTGATAGCTGCCTGGCAGTATTCCTGTGCCCAAATGCGCCGTTCACCTTCCGTCTCCTTTTCAAGTCGCACCTTGGCCTTGTCGAAGGATGTTTCGTCGACGTTCCCATCTTGGAAGGCATGGCTCAGGGCCGCATACGCAAGCCCGAAGTCGACTTGGATGCGCGTTCCTTTCGCTTCGAACAGTGAACGCATCAGCTTGTCATACGCTTGTCTTCCGTGACAGTCTTCGGTGGATGGTTCTTCCGGAGCGCGGCCCGAATCAGCGTACCCTGCGTTGCGCGTTCCAACTCGCGCTCCGTCGCGCCATCACGCATCAACGACACGATGGCGGATGACCTGACTGATCATTTCCTCGCTGAAGTCTTCACGCTTGATTCCGCACCGCAGGCACACGCGGGTGAGAGTCTTCTCGTAGTTCCTGTCTAACCACGATTGCCTTTCGACAGCAGCCCTGGCCCTGGCGAATGTCTTGATATCCACGTCGAGACGACTGGTCCGCCAGCCATTTATAGGCCGCATAAGCGAGCTTGATGTCGAGGTCTTTGTGAGCGCCTTTCTCTTTGAAGAGCGAGGCCGCCACATTGGCGTAGTCGGCTTTGAGTTTCCCTTTTCCGTTCGTCGGTCGTGCTGGTTTTCATCGTCAACGGAAACGACTGTGGCGACAACCGCGATCCCGGCAATGCGTTCAGACTGTCCTTCCGCCACCCTCCTTCATCTTCATGAGCTGCCACATGTTCCGCTTTGCCCCGCCGTCGACGTCGACGACCTTCCCAGGATTGATGCCGCATGCCGCAAGAGTATTGCTGATCGCCTTGTCGGCATTCTTGGCGATCCAGAGGGCGTGGTCGAACAACGCCGCGTTGACTTCCAGCTTTCGGGTACGAAGCAACTGCAACGCCCTGCGAGCCGCGCCGATGTCGACGTCGTAGTGCTTGCCGTACTGCTTGCCATTCTTGTGGAACAACGAACTCAATCACAGCGGCGTACTGTGGGAATGCGACCTCCTCCTTGGGACGGTTTGGAAAATCGGCTATCTGGAAGAGATATCCGAGGGCGAAGCGTTTGACCTCCTTGTCAGGCGCGTCCTTCGGAAGGACCTTGAGATCTTTCGCGAGCCCATCCCGATGCTCCTCTCTGAATATCTCGGGGCTGATGTCGCCGTACTGTTCGCAGAACTCCTTGACGGTTTCCTCCCAGAAGCCCTGCGGCAACCGGGCAGGTCGCTTCAGCTCTATCGCCACATCCTCGATCGTTGCGATGTCTGCCACGGTCACAGGGCTTTCGTCAGTCCAGCCCCAGTTGCTCCTTCATCTCTTTGATTACTCGTTGCCCGAGTGTGGTGTCGTGGGTGTTGAGGATTCTCTTGATCACTAGCCGGGTCTGTTTGTGGTCTGCCGCAGATGAAGTCCCAAGTTTCTTCGCAAGCAAGTGACCAATGCCGGTCTTGATGTGCAGATGCTCCGTATCGGAATAGCGGACTTCGGCATTCGCTGGCGCATTCTTGAGCCCGGCTGTCGCCTTCCTGAAAGCGGCCAGGGACAGGAAGGTGTCCGCGTTGTCCTCCGCCATGGCCTCGATGAACTGGTCGCGGCTCACCGGGAGGCCATCGTCGGCAAAGAAGCACAGCACTGCGTGGGCGGTCTTGATGTCGATGTCGCAGTGCTCGCCCCGTGGCGCGAAGAGGGAGGCCATCACGCTGTCGAAGTCTTTCTGCTCCTTGTCGGAGTACCTGGGAATGAAGGGTTCGTTCCGTCTCGTCCTGGCCTGCCGGACCCGGACCAGCAAATCATGCTTGATGAGCGCTCCTTGGGCGGCGCGCTTGCGCTCATCCGCCGTCGCTGGACGCCAGGCGTTCATCGCCTGGTCGACCAGTGGCTTGGCATTCGAGTGGACGAGGTTTCCGTTGCATCGTAGATTGGGAGAGCAAACACTTCGTGCTCTATCCCGCATTCCTTGGAACCTGCCGAGGATCGCGCGGCTCCAGTCGTTGGTAGACGGGCGGTCTCCGATGGCGAGCCCAGCCAGCTTGCCGGTGAAGGTCCTCAACGCCGCCCTCCACGTATCGAGCGCTTCCGTGATCTCAGGAGGATACGGGTCAGTTTCATCGCCGGAGACTTGCTCAAGCAACCGCACGAAGTTGTCGACTCCTGAATTCTTGAGCTTGAAGGTGTCCTTCGCGATCGCTTCCTCGAACAGGCGACTGATGAACATCACGAAGAATTCCGCGTCGAACTCGCTCAGCAGCACCGCCTTCTGCCTGTCCGGGTCGCTGCCGGGGTCGAGGTGCGCGTTGTCCAACTCGCGGCGGGCCACCCCGTAGAGCTCGCGAAAGTCCTTCGGCAGCTTGGCCACCGCAACATCGATGTCTCGAGGGTCGGGACCGCCCAGCAGCAGGGTCATGATGGCACTGAACTTGTCGACTGTTTTCGTGATGTCGTCCTGGGTAGTCGACGTGGGGTCGAACTTTGGGGGACTTTCCAGGATTTGCAAGGCCTCGCTGGACGATCTGCCCGAAGTGCGCTTCACCAACGCTGCGAAGTGCTGCCCGGCCGGGTATGTCGGCCGGTACACCGCTTTGCGAGGCGCCACCTTTTTTGGTATCCGCCTTGACGTGATGCCTCATCCACGCCCGGACCGCTTCGGCCTTCTCGAGTCGCGGCGATCTCGAAGCCTTGTCTGCCGCCATGGCTTCGATGAAATCCTTCATGCTTATTTCCTGGCCCAGGTCCGCGAACGAGCGCAATACTCTCTGGGCTGTCGCGAGGTCAACGGTCGCAGTGCTTGCCTTTCGGGTCGAACAGCTCATGCGTCACTTTCGTGAGGCTCAACATCTCCTTGTCGTTGTAATGTCTTCGCTCCCTGCTTCCGCTTCAGCCGCACCCTCCGGACCCGGTCCAACACGTCGAGTTCGATGAGCGCTCCACGTGCGGTGCGTTCCAGGTCCTCCGCGTCGGAGCCACGGCGACAAGTGCCGTGACGGCTTTTGCTACGGCCTCCTCGGCCTGCGCCGGGACAAGCTGGTACGAAGGTTGGGACTATCTTCGAATCCTTTGTCGATGATCCGTTTGCTGTTGTCGCTCAGCCATTGCTCGCGTTGCTTCGACTTCGGGCACTCCGCGCGCGACCACCGTGCCCGGAAACGTCTTGTAGGCGGCCCTCGCCGCGGTGATCAGGTCTATATCGGGGTATTGCCCTTCTTCTTCGTCCGGCCGGTAGGCGGCCAGGGCTATATCGGGGTGTTGGCCTTCTTCATCTTCTTCTTCGTCCGGCCGGTCGGCGGCGATCCGAAGGATCTGCAGGAACCTGCCGATGCATTCATGCTGGTCCTCAGTAAGCTCAAGCCTCTTCGCATAGGCCTCGGACAAGTACACGGCCTGCTGCACGAGCTTCCAGTCGAACTTGTCCCTCAGGTGTGTGGCGTCGATCTCGCCGCGGGCCGCGCGCAAGAGATTGGCGACCTCTTGCGGAACCTTGGCGGGGTCAAGCAATTCCTTCAGGGCCTGGTGCGACTTCTCCGGGAACGTCTCCTCCGTCAGCGGAGGCTGCGCCACGATGCTCAAAGCCTTCTGAACGGGTTCGCGGAAATGAACTACGCAGGCCTCGTGGAAGGCCGCGCGACCAATTCGCGCTTGCATCCCCATCTTTCCGATGCTCAGGAAGCATGACCGCCTGGCCAAGGCCTCTTCCGATTCGGCTCAGGAAGGAGTTGACGCCAATTCGGGTTGGACCGTGGCGCCTGCGCCCTCTCCACGGAGCGCCTTGACTTCGTACTCCATCCACACCCTGGCAGCCTCGACCTTTTGAGCCGGCTTCAGCATGGGCGCCTTCCTCACGGCAAGCTCATTGCTGAAGCTTGTGATCGTGGGGGCTTTTCTTCGTCGACTTGACGAGCTCGCACAGGATCTCGTGCGCCCTCACGAAGCCGACGTCCTTGCGCAAAGTCCCGTCGGGGTCGAAAAGCGACTTCATCAAGTCGTTGAAATCATTACCAGTCGGGAGTCCGGCGTCTTCCATCCGGGCCAGCACGTCGTACCCGATGACGCATCCCTCGGATGTAGCGTTCCAAACCCTTCTGCAAGACACCGGGCCTTGTCATGGCCGGCACAAGCTCCCGGTTGAGCTGCTTCATGTCGCGCCCGTCGAGCTTGATGCCGCATCTCCTTGCAGCATCTTTGACGATGCGGTCGCGCATCCGGATTTTTTCGACGGCTCTGTCGAAGCTCGTCTTTTTCACCTCGGTATTGCTCAGGTGGAGAAGTCGCAAGGCTTCGTCAACGGTTGCAAGGTCGAGGTCGAAGAACTTGTTGTCCTTGTCCCGATTCACCAGCGAACGCATTACGTCGACATGAGCCTTCGACTTATTGGACGGGAACCCGATAGCTTGCTCGATGAGGCCGATCTGGACTGCGCGCTTCATTTCGTCCGCAGGCGCGCCAGCCTCCCTCAGCCAGCTCAAGCCGAGATTGATCGCCTTCTGTGCCCCGTCCGGAGACAGCGGCCGGGGAGCAGCGCATTGGCTTTCAACCGTGGCGATCGCTTCCCCGAAGTGCCCTTTGGCCCAGCGCTGGCGGGGCACGTCACCCAGTGCCTTGTCCAGATCCCAGCCTCCCACGTGCATTCCGACAAACGATTCGAGCGCCACGATAGCGGTGTCGATGTCGTCCTCGTAGCGATCGCCATCAAGGTCGAACAGTGAAAGCATCAAGTTGTCGAACTTCTTCCTGTCCTTCTCGGACAACAAGGCATATTCGGTCGGATGGTGCTCCTGCAGACGGCTCTCCATGTGCGCTCCACGCGCGACGCGCTCCATCGCCGCATCCGGCACACCCAGCGGCAAGGCCCTGACGCGCTGCACGGCCATCTGGCTCATCTCGGGATGCTGGCTCAGCCATTGCTCGCATCACGCCGCTCCTCCCCGAGCCGGATGCCGACGCTCGTCTTTGCAGCCCTGAAGTCATCGAGGTTCATGGGCTTGCCTTCGGCGAGCATCCACGCGAGTGTCCGGCGGATGGTCGCGAGGCTGTCGCTACGGAATTCGCCCTTCGACTTGACCAGTTCCGCGAGCAATTTCGCGGCGTCCTCTGTGTTCCAGTCCACCGGCCCTGAAAACGCTGGACGCAATGATCCCCACTTCGGCTGCGCGCCTCAGATCGACATCCTCCGCGTTGGCCGGCAGGAGCGACTTTTTGCGAGCGCGATCAATTCGAGGGCCTTATCCGTGTCGACCGAATTGGCGCGGAGTCCGGTTTGGCGGGACACCCTTTGCAAGGCTGCCTTCAGGTGCGCCGAAGCGGCGTTCGTGCTGCTCTTGCTGATAGAAGCCGAAGCGACGGGAGTCGCGTTATCAGAGCGAGAGCGCTCTTCCCGATCAAACTGCAAGGCCATGCTCTTGAAGTCGTTGTCTTCCGGTGACAGTGGCCGGTCCACGTCTTGGACACAGTAGAAGAGGGCGTTGTACGCTGCGCTGACCAAAAGGCCGTTGTCGGGACCGGTTGGGGTGGAATACCGAGGCGATCACCGCCTTGAGCTGTTGGCGTTTGTCCTAGTCCTTGCCGCGCCCGGCCGATTTCTCGGCCCCCCCATCACGTGAAGCAGGTGCTGCTCGATAAGTGCCCCTTCGGCTGCGCGTATCGCCTGCTTTTGCGTCGTTGCATTGACCTCCTCTATGGTGCTTTAGACCGCTCCCCGGGCCAGGTCCTCATTTGCGAAAGTGTCCTTCCCGCAGACCTGGCGTGCATTTGCGAGCACGACCGAGATGTTGTTGGCAATCCAGGTGTCGTGGCCGTTGGCGAATGGCGATACAAGCGTGAGCGAGCTGTCGTGGTCGACCGGGACACCTTCATCATTCGGGGGGGCGTCCCCCGACCTGGGCTGGGTGGAGGCGAAAACTCGATCTGCTCCTGGCTCTCATCATCCGAACCATCGTCGCCACCGGCGTCGCCGATCTCTGCCCGCGGCTTGAGGGTCACCTCGTGCTCCTGCAGGGCCCGCTTGAAGGTCGCGAGCGTCACTTTCCCGCCTTGGTCGGCTTTCGGTCGGAGTACCTTGTGAGCCAGCGCAAGGTCGCATCCATAGTTGGAGCCGTCCGGGAGGATCAGCGACTGCATCACTTCCTCGAATTGCAGTTGCTCTTGGCCGGAATATCCTTCGCTCGGAGGATCGTTCTGCTGCCTGGACCTTCGTACCCGCGCCAGCAGATCCTCTGCGATGAGAGCCCCCTCGGCGACTCGTTGTATTTGATCTTCAAGGTCGTCGGGCATCGGATCGTGTGGCGGTCGCATTGGCAGCAGGCCCAGGGCATCCTTGACTGCTGCCCGGGCTTCATCTCCCAAGAGGTTCTGCGGCGGTCGACGCCGCCGCATTTGTTGACAACCGTGTCGATCGTCTTGTCCAGTTTGACGTCCAGCCACTTGTTCTGCCACGCTGTCCTGGCTCTCCTCGAGCTCTTGCGCGGCGGCAGCGAATGACGCGGCATTCAATTCGCTCACGGCTCCAAGGACCCCACGAATCACACCAAGGGGGAGCTTTCTGTGCTCGCCGTCACTATTGACCAGCGATGCCCTTATCTCGCTGCTCTCTGCAAGCTGAGGAAAAGCCTGTTGGAGGAGTGCGATCTCGGCAGCACGTTCGAACTGTGTTGCGAGGTGGGAGCGAGCCTTGTCCAGAAGCGCGTCTGCTTGCTTTATGCGCTTGGAAAAGTCTTCATCGGATTCCTCCTCGCGCTGGTTGCCGAGCAAGGCCTCGCGTTGAGCTGTGAGCCCATCCGCAAGCGGCGTGCGATCTGCATTCGCTGCGACAAGAGCCCGACGGACTGCCTCACTCCTTTTCCCCTGCGAGGTTGACAGGGGAGATTCCGCATTGCAGGACGATCTTGGTGCGGGCTCGCTCGTAGTTCGACGTCCATCCAGTGCCGGACGTCCCAGGCCCTGCTTGTACGTCTCCTCATTCACCGGCTGGCCGAAAAGCATCTTGAAGCTTGCGTAGACGGAGCCGATGTCATCCCGGTAGCGGGATCCCGGCCCCCCATCGTCCCGGAACAGGGAGCGCATCAAGGCCTTGTATCCCTCCCTGTCGTCGTTGATCCTGAGCTTCGGCGAGATCGACTTGCAGGCCACGCGGAGGATCGCTCCGTAGGCCGCGCGCTGCTTCCGCTCGGGGGGTGCGTCGTCCGGCAGGGAGCGCACGGCCGCATCGATGGCATCCCTGACCTGGTCCCAGTCGAGGTCTGTGCGATCGATCCCGCATGACCTGCACACCTCTTCCATCCATACCGCTCGTGCGAAGGCCTCCACCTTCACCTTGCGGGGGCTTGTGGCCTTCGCGCACTCTCTTCCTGATATCGCCACGAGCGCCCGGTACGCGTCCCCGATCTCGACGTTCCGAAACGCTCCGTGCTGCAGGAACAGCGAATACCCGTCGATCCATATTCGCTTGGGCAAGGCGATCGTGTGCAGGACAGCGACCTGGACGGCCCGTTTGACGGCCCGTTGGACGTCATCCGCATCCGCATCCGCGTCGGGCGGCGGCAGGCGATTCAATACGCGATTGATCTCGGCCTGAAGCACGCCCCATTGCCCACCTTCGTGAAGGGACGCTACGTCGACGCCGCAGGCGGTGCAGGCCTGGGCGATCCACTGCTTGTGATTCTTCTTCGACTCGTCAAACCCGCTCAGGGCTATGGCGATTTCGTCCATCTTGCCAGCTCGGCCTCCTCCACGCCGTGATGGCGCTTCCATCCGTGCTGTTGCCGCATGGCATCGAACACCCGTTCGCCCATGCCGGGGCCGTATTTCCGGTCGATGGAGGGGCGGACCACCTCCTCGACCGCCGTGTCCTTCGAATTCTGAAAGGCCTTCCAGGACGCGGTCCGGAAGAAGAAGGCCAGGGGATGGGGCTTGATGTTCTGCTTGCTGGGCTTTGGCTGGATCGCGTATGAACAGGTTGTTCTTCGGCGGCCTTTTCTCCAGTAGTGGAGGTGCCGGTGCCCGGGAGCGCCATTGAACTGGCCTATCAGTCGTCGATGTCCGGCGTTCCGAAGACCTTCGCAACCGTCTCCCGAACCATTTGTTCCCACTCGGGCTTTTTCGTGTCGACGTCCAAGGACCGCTGTTCGTTCTCGATTTCTTGCCTGGCCAGTTCCTTGAGAAGCTTGATGGTGCGCTTGTCCGTGATGTCTGCAGATTCGCGGTTCACCTTCAGCCAGTGGTTGAAGAAAGCAGACCCGTTCTCTTTCAGCCACCCATCCCACTTCTTGAGCGCATCGCCCCTGGCCTTCGCCGTCTTGAGGTCACCGACACGCGCGCCGTCCTTGCTGTACCAGTCGTCGCGACGGTTCATCGAGTCGATGAGCCGATCAGCCATCTTTTTGTCGGGGTAGTCGCTCTTGATCTGCGCGATGAGCATGGCCCCGCCATCCTCCCTGGAACGATGAAGGACTGCTGTCGCCTTGTCGCCTGCCGACTGTGGATGGCATGACCGTGAGCCCGTTACCCCGTCAGCGCCCTGCTGGTGATGGTGGGGATTGCGCATCAGGTCCCTGCTGACGATGGTGGGTGGTGTTTCCATGATGCCGATGCGGGATGAATGAAATGCCGGGAAGGAGTCGTGCGGGGGCGCGCGTCAGGCGCGCAGCGATGCTGGGTCGAGCAGGCCTTCGACCCGCTCCAGCGTTGCCGCGTGCGGTTGGGCATGCGCTGCGACGATCTCGCGCCAGGCCTGCAGCTTGGAGGTGAAGCGCGTCAGCAGGTGGACGAAGTCCACAGGGGTGATGTCGTGGGCAGTGCAGTCGAAAAGCAGCCAGAGCCTGCCGTCAGGCGCATCGAGGCTCATGCGCAGGCCTTCGCTCGCATCCCACACATGGGCATAGCGCAGGAAGAGTTCGTAGAGCGCCTTGATATCGCCGCCGGCCGGCTTGCCGATCTGGCCCGTCACGACGAGCACACCGCGCGCGGGCGCCATCTCGACGAAGACCTCGGTCAGCTCATCGAGAGCGATGTGCCACACCCCTTCGCTGGGGTAGGCATCGACGGCGAGGAAGTCGCCCGCCGGGCCGACCTCCTGCATGAGTTGCTGGATACGTTCGATTTGAAGCATGCGGCCTCCGTGAGCCCGGGTTCCTGGCTGAGGTCGCTAGGTAACGGATTGCCCTCCAGGGGTTCCCAGGTTTACGGAGTCCGGCCGCACGCAGCGGCAGAAGGCGGGCGTTCTTCACGCTTCGGGCATCTTCGCCCCCGGCTCGATATGGAGATTCATCCGAAACAGATTGGCGGCATCGAAGCGCCGCTTCACCGCCTGAAGGCGCCCGTGCGCGGCGACTCAGCCCTCGGCCGCGGTGAGTTCAGCGGACTGGCCATTTCGCCTGGCCGCTGAACCAGTTCTGGAGCAGCTTGTAGGCATGCACCGCGGTTGGAACACTGGTCCAGAGTGCCCCTTGGGGTGGAAGAGTGCATGCAGCACGCGATCACGGTCCTTCCTTTCCAGCGCACTTTCATGGTCATGGTCGGCCGGCAGCCCTCGAGCAGTTTGCAGCGTCCTCGTGAAATGGTCGCCGATGAGCGCTCCGACCGCGGCGCGCCTCCTGATGACAGGCGAGCTGGTGAGCGGCAAGCCGTTCAATGCCTTCTGGATCAACGGCCTGGCCGTATCTGTCTCGAATCGAACGCGACAGATGCGGGAGGCTTCGACCACCGTGGACACCGGATTGGTGTTCACCCACTGGCCTTCGTCGGCCAGCATTTTTTCGTAGGGTTCCTTGGCCCGGGTGAACGATCATCCACTGGAGTACCCTCGCCAACGGCCTGAAGCGACGTCAATGCCAAGTAAGCCACTCTCTCGTCGACTGCCTTGTGCTCGCCGCTTACCAAGGACTTGAATAACTCCAAAGACTCGAGCACGTCGTCGCCCGCCTGCTCGCGCTCCTCCGTGGCATGGATGGGCGCATTACCGTCATTGGGGGTGATCCGCGCGACATCGAGCACGGTGAGCGCGATCTGAGCCGCCCGCTTGAAATGCTCGTCCGTCGGCAGGGCGAAGTCCGCGAGGAAGCGTGCGATCAGAATCCTTGGTAGCCAGATCGAAGTCCATTGGAACAATCTGGCACCTGGAGTTGAAGTCGATGATGGCCTGCTCGTAGTTCTCGGATAGCCAAGCGTCGATGCGCTTCGCCAACCCGACATCACCTTCGATAGGCACCCCGCTGTCTTTTACCCTCGGCTCTCCACGCGCGATCACGACTTGTCGCCCATGAACCTGCGCGACGGCCTCCTGGAAGGTGTCGGTGTCTGTCAGAATTTTCTCTTCGAGAAGATGGAAGAGGGCCTTGTAGGCTGTCGCGAGCGAAGTCGTGTTGGGGGGTTGGTCAGGGTAGAACAACGAACGCGTCACCGCCTCGAAACCCCCGGTGTCCGATTGGCCGGGGAAGCTCTCGACCAGATGCTGCTTGATGAGGGCTCCTACCGCGGCGCGCTTCATCTGATACTCGTTCACGCCTTCGAGCTGATGCGGGAACTCCTCGAGGATCGTCAGGGAGGCGACTTCGGGATCAGGCGAATCTCGCAGTCCTGTTCGACCTGCTTCACCGCGTCCTCGGCATAGTCGACAACCCAAAGGGAATGCCGGTCGTCGGGCACCAAACCGAAGGGAGGCGCGTCATCAGAACGCCCTGTTCGATGAAACTCCGCGGCCTTGCGCCGAAACTCATCGAGGTTGAATGGCTCGTCCAGGCGAGTGGCCGGGAAGGCGAGGGCCTTGTACGCTGCCCCGAC
Organism: uncultured beta proteobacterium; assembly: GCA_963818175.1. GTDB lineage: Bacteria > Pseudomonadota > Gammaproteobacteria > Burkholderiales > Burkholderiaceae_C > Caldimonas. The sequence goes on from CAWFRK010000033.1 coordinate 34,288, forward strand.
CGAAAGCCCGTTGTGGGGCTTGTCGGGGTGGAATACTGACTCGATCGCATTTCTGAGGTCGGTGCGCTTGTCCTGTCTCGCCTGCTCCCGCCCTGCTTTTCGGCCCGCGCCATCGGTCAAGCAGGTCCTGCTCGATGAGTGCCCCTACGGCTGCGCGCATCGCCTGCTTTTGCGTCGTCGTATGGGTAGCCCACCAATGGTCAAGTAGACCACTCCCCCGGGCATGGCTTCAGTTGGGAAAGCGGCGTCCCCGCAGACCTGGCGCGCCTCTTTGAGCACGGCCGAGAGGTTGTCCTTAACCCAGGCATTCCGGCCGCGGGCGAATGGCGATACAGCAGTGGGCGAGTTGTCGGCCGTGACACTTTCATCATTCGGGCGCTCGCCTTCACTGTCGGGGTCGAGAAGCCGGACGCTCGACCGTCGGCTGTGTGGAGGCGAAAACTCGATCCGCTGCCCGCTCTCATCATCCGAACCATCGTCTCGAATATCGCCAGGTGGCGCGTTGCCGGGTTCGAGATAGGGCTGCCCTTTTCGCGCACTTGCCGGGCAAAGCGCTTGTGCTCGTCCCTCCAAGCGTTGATCGCGGTCTGAACGTCCTTATGGAATTTGGCGTCGGGGAGGTCCGCCTTGGTGTTGGCGACCTTCTGGATCATCTCCGCAAGCTGGGGAATGCCCAATTCGGTGGAACCAGCTTTGTCAGCGGCAACGGCCCTGAGGAACAGGGGGGCGATGGTCCGCAGGGCGACGGCCGTGTCGACGTCGTCGCGCATCTTCTGCTGGATTGCAAGGGCTTCGTCGGGCTTCAGACCCGGGTCGATCCTGGCGCCATCGACCTCAGCGTACGCCGTAGCAAAGAAAGCGCAGAGTTCATCCGGCACCGCGTCCGGATTGCCGATGAAGAGGTTCATGACCCGATCGAAGATCGCGATCGTCTTGCAGTGCTTGCCTCGCTTGCGTTCGGCCTGGGGTCGAACCCCGCTGAGGTGCCGGGAAGAGCCTGCTCATTGGCCTCGTGGGCGTCGGTCAGGATGCGAACGGTCTTGGCGAAGGGCCGCGCGAAAAACGGCTCGCTGACACCGTGAATCGCAGCTAAAGCGGGCCATGCGTGATCCCCCTCGTTCCGGATGTAGTTGTCGAGTTGTTTCTTCCGAAAATAGTGCTGGTTTGGAGAGTCTCTCTTTACGTCTGCAGCGCCTTCGTGCCTGATCCATATCCGAACCGCCTTGAGGCGGTCCGCCAGCGGCATCAGGGTCACCTCGTGCTCCTGCAAGGCACGGTCGAACGTCGCGAGCGTCACTCCCGTGCCTTGCTCGGCTTTCGGTCGGAGTACCTTGTGAGCCAGCGCGAGATTGCGCCTAGTTGGAGCCGTCCGGAAGGATCAGTGACTGCACCACCTGCTCGAATTGCAGTTGCTCTGGGGGGAATATCCTTCTGTCGGAGGCACGTTCCTCTGCCTGGCCTTTAGTACCCGTGCCAGCAGATCCTGTGCGATGAGTGCGCCCTCGGCGACTTGGTCCGGGCTCGCACCGGGTGGCAGCCAGCCCAGGGCATGCTTGACTGCTGCCCGGCCTGCACCGCCCGAGACGTTCTCGACGTCGATGTCACATTGCTTGATAACCCTGTTGATCACCGCGTCAGGTTGTCGTCCAGCCACGTGTCCTCCCACGCGTCCTGCTCAGCCACGACATCTTCCGTGGCGGCGGCGAATGACACGGCATTCAATTCGCCCACGACTTTCCCAAGGGCCCTGTGAATCACACCAACCGGAAGCTCTCGGTGCTCACCGTCCCAATTGACCAGCGGTGTCCACAACGGGCTGCTTTCTGCCTGATGGAGGAGTGCGATCTCGGCGGCACGTTCGAACTGTGCTGCGCGGTTGGCAGTTGCCTTGTCCCGAAGCGCATCTGCGTCTTCCTGACGTTTGGAATATTCCTCATCGGTTTCCTCCTCGCGCTTTTTGCCAAGCAAGGGTGCGCGTTGAGCCATGAACTCATCCGCAAGCCTGAGATCTGCTTTCGCTGCAACAAGAATGCCGACGGACTGCCACACCTTTTCCCCTTCGAGGGAATCAGCGGGGATTCCGCATTGCAGGGCGACCTTGCTGCGCGTTCGGCTCGTAGTTCGACTGCATCCAGGCTTGGACGTCCCAGGCTTTCCGGTAGCTCGCCTCATTCACCGGCTGGCCGGCAAGCAGCTTGAATGTTGCGTAGACGGAGCGGATGTCATCCCGGTAATGGGATCCCGCTTCGTCCCGGAACAGGGAGCGCATCAAGGCCTTGTATCCCTCCCTGTCGTCGTCGATCCTGAGCTTCGGCGAGATCGACTTGCAGGCCATGCGGAGGATCGCTCCGTGGGCCGCGCGCTTCTTCCGCTCGGGGGGTGCGTCGTCCGGCAGGGAGCGCACGGCCGCATCGATGGCATCCCTGACCTGGTCCCAGTCGAGGCTTTTGCGATCGATTCCGCATGACCTGCACACCTCTTCCATCCATACCGCTCGTGCGAAGGCCTCCACCCTCATCTTGAGGTGGCTTGTGCCATTCACGCGCGGAGCCCTTTCTGATATCGCCACGAGCGCCCGGTACGCGTCCCCGATCTCGACGTTCCGAAACGCTCCGCCCTGCAGGAACAGCGAATACCCGTCGATCCATATTCCCTGGGCAAGGCGATCATGTGCAAGACGGCGACTTGGACGGCCCGTTGGACGTTATCCGCTGTCCGCGTCGGTCGGCAGGCGATTCAATATTCGCCTGATCTGGTCCTGAAGCACGCGCTCTTGCCCACCTTTGCGAAAGTCCGCTACGTCGACGCCGCAGGCAATGCAGGCCTGGGCGATCCACTGGTCGTGATCCTTCTTCGACTCGTCAAACCTGCTCAGGGCTTGCCCAATGTCGTCCATCTTGTGGAGGTCGGACACCTCCACGCCGTGATGGCGCTTCCATCCGTGCTGTTGCCGCATGGCATCGAGCACCCGTTCGCTCATGCCGGCGCCGTATTTCCGGTCGATGGAGATGCAGACCCTCTCGACCGCCATGTCCTTCGAGCGTAGAAAGGCCTTCCATGACGCGGTCCGGAGGAAGGAGCCCAGGACATTGGGCTTGGAGTCCTCCTTGCGGGCTTTGGCTGGATCGCGTGTGAACAGATGTCTTTTCCTCCGAGTAGTGCAGGTGCCGGTGTTCTCCGGCGCTATTGAACCGTGACGCTATCAGTTGATCGATATCCGGCGTTCGGACGACTTTGCGAATCGCGTGCCGCACCTTTTCTTTCCACGCGTCCTTTGTCGCGTTGACGGGCAAGGACCGCTGTGCGTTCTCGATTTCTTGCCTGGCCAGTTCCTCGAGAATCTTGATGGCGTTCTCGTCCGTCATGCCTTTAGATTGGCAGGTCGCGTTCAGACAGTCGTTGAAGTAAGCAGATCCGTTCTCTTTCAGCCACTCATCCCACACTTGAAACGCATCGGCCTTGTTCTTCGCCGTCTTGAGGTCCCCGACACGCGCCCCCTCCTTGCCGTACCAGTCGTGGCTTCGGTTCATCGAGTCGAATACCCGATCAGGCATCGCTTCGTCGTATTCATTCCTGATCAGCTCGTAAAGCGTGGGCCTGCCCTCGCGCCTGGAGCTGCGAACTTCTTCCGTTGCCAGGGCGTGCGGCATTTGCTCCTTGAATTCCCTGGCAACGTGGACGGTCTCTGGCCCTTGGCCTTGGTCACGCCTGCGATGAAGTACTTCGTGGTCTGCCGCCTCAGCTTTAGTGAACCTTTTGATGGCATCCGTGAGCGTGAATCTTTTCTGTGGGAGCCCAATTGAATTGTTCATGATGCCGATTCGGAATGAATGAAATGCTGGGAAGGAGCGGTGCGTGAGGGCGCGTCAGCCGCGCAGGGATACCGAGTCGAGCAGGCCTTCCAGCCGCTCTGGCTCTGCAGCGTGCGGTTGGGCATGCGCTGCGACGATCTCGCGCCAGGCCTGCAGCTTGGAGGTGAAGCGCGTCAGCAGGTGGACGAAGTCCACGGGGGTGATGTCGTGGGCAGTGCAGTCGAAAAGCAGCCAGAGCCTGCCGTCAGGCGCATCGAGGCTCATGCGCAGGCCTTCGTTCGCATCCCACGCATGGGCATAGCGCAGGAAGAGCTCGTAGAGCGCCTTGATATCGCCGCCGGCCGGCTTGCCGATCTGGCCCGTCACGACGAGCACACCGCGCGCAGGCGCCATCTCGACGAAGACCTCGGTCAGCTCATCGAGAGCGATGTGCCACACCCCTTCGCCGGGATAGGCATCGACGGCGAGGAAGTCGCCCGTCGGGCCGACTTCCTTCATGAGTTGCTGGATACGTTCGACTTGAAGCATGCGGCCTCCGTGAGCCCGGGTTCCTGGCTGAGGTCGCTAGGTAACGGATTGCCCTCCAGGGGTTCCCAGGTCTACGGAGTCCGGCCGCACGCAGTGGCCGCAGGCGGGCGTTCTTCACGCTTCAGGCATCTTCGGCCCCGGTTCGATGTTCAGGTTCATGCGGAACAGGTTGTCCGGATCGAAGCGCCGCTTCACCGCCTGCAGGCGCGCGTAGTTCGCCCCGTAGGCCGCGGCCACGCGCTCGGCTTCGTCCTCGGTCAGGAAGTTGACGTAGCCGCTGCCGGTGGCGTGCGGCGCGGCGTCCTGGAAGACCCGGCGCGCCCAGTCGCGCACCTGCTCGTCCTCGGCGGCATCGGACCAGCGCCCGTGCACGTTCATGATGTAGCGCGCATCGCGGCCGACGAAGGCCGTGGCCGCGGCATCGACGCGCCCCATCGCGCCGCCGAGCTGGGCGACGAAGATCTCGCACTGCGGCCCAGGCAGCCGACCGGCCGATTCGATGATGAGGTCGAGCGCCGCATCGCTCAGCTCGCTGAAGTTGTTCGACTTCCAGTAGTTGCGCGCACCCGGCGCCAGCAGCGGGTCGAAGGCCTGCTGGAAGGCCGCGTAGGGCATCGGGCCCGAGGTGCGTCCCGACCGGCTCGCCGAACTGCAGCACCGGCGCCACCGCGCGCTCGCCGTCCTCGACCTTGCCGCTGTAGACCAGCGGGAAGATCACCACCTCGCTGCCATGTACCGATTCGGGCAGGAAGGGCAGCGGCGGCGCCTTGCGCAGCACCGTCCACACGCTCAGCTCGTCCGGCGTGCCGGCGGTGAAGTCGCGCCATGCACGCAGCACCTGGCGGGCCTGCGCGAAGGGGTAGACGACCAGCCCGGCGTAGACCTCCGGGCCGACAGGATGCAGCCGGAACTCGAACGAGGTCGCCACGCCGAAGTTGCCGCCGCCGCCGCGCAAGGCCCAGAACAGCTCGGGCTCCGAAGTGGCCGAGACCTCGCGCAGCGCGCCGTCGGCCGTCACCAGGCTCACGCGCAGCAGGTTGTCGACGGTGAGGCCGTGCTTGCGCGTCAGCCAGCCGAAGCCGCCGCCGAGCGTGAGGCCGGCGACGCCGGTGGTGGAATTGATTCCCAGCGGTGTGGCGAGGCCATGCGCCTGCGCTTCGCGATCGAAGTCGGCCAGCAGCGCGCCCGGCTCGACCCGCGCAGTGCGCTGCGCCGGGTCGATGCTGATCTCGCGCATGCCCGACATGTCGAGCATCAGGCCGCCCTCCGCGACTGCATTGCCGGCGATATGATGGCCGCCACCCCGCACGCTCAGCAGCATGTGATGCGTCTTCGCGAAGCGCACGGCGGCCTGCACATCGCTCGCGGTCTCGCAGCGCGCGATCAGCGCGGGATGCCGATCGATGCTTCCGTTCCAGATCTTGCGGGCTTCGTCGTAGCCCTCGTCGGCCTTGCCGAGAAGACGGCCTTGCAGCTGTGCTGCGAATGCTTCGACCTCCGTCTGGCGCAAGGGCCGGACGTCCTTATCCAATGTGAGGTAAGGCAGTGACTGCATGTGATGCTCCGGAAGTGGACAGGTTGAAAAAGGCTCCGCCGCAAGGCGGTGAGGTGTGATTTCGCGGTTCTCGCGCTCGATTCGGCCTTGCTCGGCGTCGTTCGAACTCCCTCGCGCGTCCGCGTTGCATCGGGGCCGTAGCGCCGGCGCTTGCTCGCCCGCGCTCCTGGTCCAGGTCCGCCGACAGGCGACATGAGCATCGACACCTTTCCGACGTGCTGCGCGGCGTGCGCCTGCGCGGGGCGGTGTTCTTCAGCATCAGCTGCGACGGCGAGTGGGCTGCCGAGGCGCCGCCTGCGCGCGACATCGCGCCGCTGCTGATGCCCGGCGTCGAGCACGTGGTCGAGTACCACGCGGTGGCTGCGGGAACCTGCTGGGCTGGCATCCCGGGCGGTCCGGCGGTGCAGCTCTCGGCGGGCGACGTGGTGATGTTCCCGCACGGCGATGCGCACGTCGTGTCGAGCGCGCCGGGGCTGCGCGGCAAGTCGGAGATGGGCCAGCTGTCGAACGCGACGTTCGATCAGCTGCCGCTGCAGGTCACCTACAACGGCACGAACGTCGCATATGGAGGCTTGCCCACGCCCGATGCCGATGCGACCATCGTCTGCGGCTTCCTCGGCTGCGACGTGCAGCCTTTCAATCCCCTGCTCGCCTCGCTGCCGCGCCTGCTGCACCTGCGGGCCACCGACGGCGACGCGTGGATCGCCAAGTTCACCGAGCAGGCGGTGGCCGAGTCGCACGCCCGACGCCCGGGTGGCGAGGCGATGCTGGCGCGCATGAGCGAGATGATGTTCGTCGATGCGGTGCGGCGCTATGCCGACCGCCTGCCCGAGCAAAGCGCCGGCTGGCTGGCGGGCCTGCGCGATCGCTTCGTCGGCCGGGCGCTCGCCTTGCTGCACGAGCAGCCTGCGCAGGACTGGACCATCGACGAGCTCGGCCGCCGGGTCGGGCTCTCGCGCTCGGCCTTGCACGAGCGCTTCGTGCAGCTGATCGGCGTGCCGCCGATGCAATACCTGGCGCAGTGGCGCATGCAGGCGGCCGCACGCATGCTGCTCGAGACCCGCGCCACGGTGGCGGCGATCGCGCTCGACGTCGGCTACGACTCCGAGGCGGCCTTCGCCCGCGCCTTCAAGCGCCTGGTGGGAAAGCCGCCCGCGGCTTGGCGGCGGGAGCGCGAAGCGGTGATCGGCTGAAAGCTGTAAGCATCCGAAAGGCTTTATGCAAACCGCGCGCGCGATTGAAAACGACTGGTGCGCCGCCTAACATCAAGCTCGCTCCGCCCGCCGCCAGTCTGATCCTCTCCGCAGGAGACAACCATGCGAATGCTTCGTATAGCTTCGTGGTGTGCGGGTGCTGCCGTGTTTGCAGGTGCCATCGGCCTCGGGCTGTGGACCGACCAGACACAGGCCGATTCCCGGCACAGACCCGCCAAGGCACAAAAGTTCGAAGTCGACGCCACTTGGCCGAAACCCTTCCCGACCGAACGCGACCCGGTGAACGGCCGGGACAAGGTGTGGATCCCCGGCGAGGTGGCCGGGACCTGCATCGACTCCCGCGATCACGTCTTCATCGTCAATCGCGGCAACCTGATACCTCCGGAAGACGTGAAGGGCGTGGTGGCCCCGCCGGTCATCGAGTTCGACCGCGAAGGCAACGTCGTTGCTTCCTGGGGCGACCGCAACGTGCTGCCCAACGGCGTGCACGGCTGCTTCGTCGACTACCAGGACAACGTGTGGATCGCCGGCAATGGCGACGGCATCGTGCAGAAGTATTCGCACAGCGGCACGCTGCTGCTGCAGATCGGCACGCGCGGTATCTGCGACAACCCGCCGGCCAACACCTGCGGCAACTCCGGCGCCAATGCGGCGGCCAACCAGAGCAGCACCTTGCTCAACCAGCCGGCCGACATGTACGTGGACCCGAACCCCGACCCGGTGACGGGCGAGCGTGGCAGCGTGTACATCGCCGACGGCTATGGCAACCACCGCGTCGTCGTCTTCAGCGCGGCGGGCCAGTACCTGCGGCAATGGGGCGGCGTGGCCGGCACGGTCAACAACGTGGTGACCGATTCGCCGGCCCTGTTCGGAGCGGGAGACGGCGGGCATCCGCATTGCGTCGTGCTCGGCTCCGACCGGCTGCGTGTATGTCTGCGACCGCCAGAACGACCGGGTCCAGGTCTTCACCCGCACCGGCGACCTGGTGCGCGTAATCGCCATCCGGCCGGGGGTCGGGGCTACACCCTTCCCGAACGGGGCGCCCTCCGCTGGGAACCGCAGGCTCCGCATGGGACCTCGACTTCTCGACCGACCCGGGCCAGAGGATCATGTACGAGGTGGACGGCGGCAACGAGCAGATGCTGATCATGGACAAGCATCGCGGCACCATCCTGTCCTTCTTCGGGCAGCCGGGGCGGCAGCAAGGCCAGTTCACGTTCCTGCACACCGTCTCGATCGACTCGCGGGGCAACATGTACACCGGCGAGACGGTCAATGGGCGTCGCATCCAGAAGTTCGTCCCCGTCAAGTGCGATGACGACAAGAAGCGCGATCGCGATCGTTGGTGGGATCGCAAGCGCGGTGACGACTGCGACTGACGACGGATGATCCTGACTCGTCTCAAGGCTCTCGGCTCCGCCCTGCTGCTGCTGATGCTGCTGTGGGCGCCGAGGGCCTTGGCCCACGAGTTCACGCTCGAGGCGGTGGTCAATGCCTTCGTCAAGGTCGAGTCGACGGAGGTGCACCTGGTGGTGCGCGCGCCGCTCTACCTGTTCAAGGATGTGCGCTTCCCCATCAAGGGCGTGGAGGTCGATGCCGCGAACTCGGCCGCCGCGATGGAGCGCGCGCTGCTCTCGTTGCAGAACGGCCTCGGCGTGGTCGAGGACGGTCGGCTGCTGAAGGCAACGAGCGCGGCCGGACGGCTTGCGCTGCCCTCGGATCGCTCCTTCGAGAGCTATGAGCAGGCGGTTGCGCACGTGGCCTCGCCCGTCGAGCCCGACACGCGCATCGTCGTCGACCAGGGCTACGTGGATGCCCACCTCGTCTATCCGGCGACATCGGCGGCGAGCGCCGTGTACGGCTTGCGCAGCGCGATCGCGCCGGAGCTGGGCGACTATCTCAAGCTGAGCGTGCGTTTCATCGCGCTCGACGGCGACACCGCATCGCTGGTGATGCGCCGCAGCCAGGGCACGGTGCACCTCAACCCGAGCCGTGCGCAAGCGGCCGCAAGCTTCATCAAGATGGGCATCGAGCACATCGTGACGGGCTTCGACCACCTGCTGTTCCTGCTCTGCCTGATCGTTCCGGTGCGCGGCTGGCGGCCGGTCCTGGTGATCGTCACCGGCTTCACGCTGGGGCACTCGATGACCTTGATCGGCTCGGCGCTGGGGCTGGTCCCCCAAGGCGCATGGTTCTCGCCGCTGGTCGAGATGTGCATTGCGCTGTCCATCGTCTATACGGCGCTCGAGAACATCATGGGCGTCAAGCTCACGCGGCGGGTGCTGCTCAGCGTGCTGTTCGGCCTGGTGCACGGCTTCGGCTTCGCCTACGGACTCCAGCAGCAGCTGCAGTTCGCGGGCTCGCACCTGCTCGTGTCGCTGCTGGCCTTCAACATCGGCATCGAGATCGGCCAGCTGATGGCGCTCGCTGTCATGTTGCCTGCGCTGATGCTGGTGACGCGCTTCGTCTTCACGGGGCACGTGGGCCAGATCATTCTTTCCGCGGTGCTCGCGCACGTCGGTGCACGCTGGGTCGAGGACCGGTGGGAAGCGCTGAGCCAGGTGCCTTGGCCGAGGCCCGGCATGGGCAACCTGCTCGAGCTGCTGTTGTGGGCCGCGGGCATAGTCGTGCTGGCGACTGTCGTGAGGGCGGCCGCCGGGCGGCTGCTTCTCGAGCCGCAGGCGCGGTCGCGTCCGGCGGCATCCTCGGGGGGCGAATAAAAAACGGCCGCTAGCGGCGGCCGTTTCAGTGCTGGATCGATTACTTCTGCGGCGATCCGGTCCCGCTCGACGTGCCGCTCGGGTTCGGCTTCGTGCCACCCGTGCTCGGAGCCTGCTCGGTGCGGGTCGGCATGCCGCCGCCGGCCGGTGCCACGTCGCCGCTCGGCTTCATGGCCTTCGCCTTGTCCATGCACTCCTTGCGCTCCTTCTCGCCGCTCATGTTCTTGCAGGCCTGCATCGCCTCGGCCTGCGAGCCGGACTTCGCGTCGCCGCTCGGGCTCGGCGCGGTGGTCGTCGCACCCTGACCCTGCTCGGAAGGCATGCGGTTGCTCGGGGTGGTGCGTTCGGTCGGGTGGGTCGGCGGCGTGCTCGGCGACGACGGCGTCATGGTGCCGCCTGCACCTCCGGTGCCGGGGGTGGTGGTCTGGGCCATCGAGACACCTGCACAGGCGCAGGCCAGCACGGCTGCAACGGTCGTCAATTGCAACTTCAACTTCATGAGGATCCCCTCGATAGTGAGCCCCTTTCGGGCGGTCCCTGAAATCGGCAAGGCCCATGCCCGGCGCCGTAGGAGAGTTCCCACACGCACGCGCAAACAACAAGGGCCCGGCGCGTCGGCCGGGCCCCTCCTCCCTCCCCAACTGACTCATTGCAAAGGTGGCACCACCCCCGCGAACTTGAGCAGGTCGGTGATCGTGTACGTGCCCTGTCCACCCGCCGTAGGCAGGGTGGGCTTCCACTGCGGGTTCGCCGCCAGGTAGGAGGAACGGTCGGCCTTCAGCAAGCCGACGAACACCTCGCCCACGATGCGCCCGCCGACCGGCCCGAGGCGCAGCCCTTCCTCCATCACCTCTGCTTCCTTGAGGATGTAGAACCACAGCGGCGTGCTCTCGCTCATGCGGTAGGGCGCCAGCTCGGCGAGCTGCTGCGGCCGTCAGCACCGGCACGCCCATGCGTCGCGCGACGGCCTGGCCCGAGGGCAGCCCGAAGTTGACGTGGCGCATCAGGTTGCGCGAGGGCAGCGACTGCACGCCGTCGGTAGGCAGGCCGGGCGACGGCGCCTTCGTGCCCGGCATGAGCATCATCGGGGTCGAGATGTGCGTGTCGATGCGCTTGTTGGGGCGGACGTTGCCGTCGCCGAAGTCGAAGAAGGTCTGCCAGTCGATGAACCGGCGCGCCGCCCGCATGCCGCCGCGCATGTCGTTCGGGTCGGGTGATTGGGATCTTGCGAGTCGTCGAAGATGAAGACGAACACCGGACTGCCCGCCAGTCGGGCCGAAGTTGATCCGATAGCTGGGACGGATCTGCGAATGGCCGAAGCGATAGGCCGCGACCGAGAACTCGATCGGGATCAGCGGCCTGCCTGCTGGGCGTGCGGCGCACGCTGCCGGCGTCGTAGAACCGGTTGCCGAATCGCAGGATGCGATCGAGGCGCTCCTGGCCGATCGTCTTCGGCAGGAACTCGTGCAGGATGCACCACTGGTAGTGCCAGGTCACGATGCGCCGGGCGCGGTCGAACAGCTGCTGCGACGTCAGGCCCTGGTTCTGCCGGCTGCGCTTCAGCAGGTGGTCGGTGACAGCATTGTGGAAGCGCAGCATCGCCACATGGAACTGCGAGATGACGACGTTCTCGTCGTTGCGGCTGTCGCCGACGATCGCCTCGCCGTCCGTCCCGCGCGGCAGGTCGTAGCGCATGGCGCGCCTTGCGCGAGACCCTCTCCGAGCCGGGGATCGGCGTCCACCTTGAGCCTGATGTGGGGGGCCGGCTGTCCCTTGTCGTAGAGCTCGGGCGATCGCTGCGGGCCTTCGCCATAGACCGAGTCGAGGTCGAAGGCCGCGGTGCGGAAGTTGACGGTGCGGCCCGGGTCGGCTCGCTGCTTGCAGCGCTCGAGCGCAGGTCCAAGGTGATGTCGTGATCGAGGAACTGGCCGAGGAAGGTCATTCCCGCGGTCATCTTCTCGTTGTCCGGGTTGTTCGGGCTGAACTTCGCCGGGTCGAGGATGGACTGGATCGGATCGGTGAGGATGTCCTTCGCGTCGAGCAGGCCGTCCTTCCTCCCAAGGTTCGAGGCGGCGTTGCGCATCTCGCTCGATTGCGCCGCGAAGGGCGGCAGGTCGGGGAACATGCGGGTGAACACGTTCTCCTGTTCACTGGGCTCGCGCGGAAAGCGTGCGTTGACGGTTTGCGCGAGTGCGGATTGGCAGACCATCGCGCCTATCGCGATGGAAAGCAGGGACGAGCGTTTCCATTCCATGTGCGGACCCTCCTCCATGGTTGCAGCGGAGCCTCCCCAACAGCGACTCCTTTCGGGGCACTGTAGAAAGCGGGATGCGAATTAACACCCCGGTAACGACTTCGAATGCGACTTCTGGAACCGCATGAAACGGTTCTCCGGGTACGTGATGTGCTCGCCGGCCTTCCCGTATCGCGCGCCGTTCGTGGAATCGGCTCCCACGTAGGCTCGAAATGCGACTTCGGAAGGCCCCACTTTGGATACCTCATGTCACAAAACCGACATGGGTTGGCACGGTCTCTGCGGTCGAGCTTTCGCGTTTCGCGAAGGCTCAGGCTATGAACGATGCGAGCGCGATGGGCCCATGAGCAACGGGGGTCGGTGCCGGGTCTAGACTGCCCGGCCATGCGCATTCAACTCGTGTCCGACCTGCACCTCGAGAACGATCCCGGCTTCTTCCTGCAACCCGTGCCGGGGGCCGACGTGCTGGTCCTCGCCGGCGATGTCGGCTCCTACCAGGCCGGCTCGCAGCTCAAGGAGCCGGGCTTCGGCCTGGAACGCTTTTCACCGCTCAAGCCCGATTCGCCCTGGCGCACGGTCATCTACGTGCCGGGCAACCATGAGTACGACGCGCTGGAGTTCGACGAGACGCATGCGCTGCTCAAGGCCACCTGCGAGCGGCTGGGCATCTTGTGGCTGGAGAAGGAGGTGCTCGTCATCGACGGGGTGCGCTTCGTCGGCACCACGCTGTGGACCGACTTCGACGCGCTGGCCGGCGAGGCCGAGCCTGGCTCTGCTCGCGAGCAGCAGTTGCGCGCCAAGGCCTTCCGCGCGGCCAATTTCTACCTGAGCAAGAACACCTGCCTGAAGGCAGGCGTTCCGATGCTGGCCGAAAGCCTGCGCGAGCTGGGTCTCGAGTGCCAGGCCTGGCTGCGCGAGGCGCTGGCAACGCCGTTCGACGGCATCACGGTCGTGGTGACTCATTTCGCGCCCAGCTTGCGCAGCGCGGATCCGCGCTACGGGCTCGCGCCGGGAACGGCGGGCTTCTGCAATGCGCTCGACGAGCTGCTGCCGCTTGCGCAGTACTGGCTGCACGGCCACCTGCATTGCCGGGTTGATTACGTGGTGGAGGGGCGGTTGGGTGATGCGGACTATCGGTGTCGCGTCATCGCCAATCCGCTCGGGTATGCGGGCAAGGGCGAGCGCGATGCGTATCGGCCTGAGTTGTTGATCGAACTGCCAGACCAGGACGCTGAAACTCGCGGGGTCGGTTGACTCAAGCTCATCACGCGTCGCCCACCGGCGCCAGCATGTTCATGACCAGATGGATCAAGGTTTCCTTCTGGGCAGGGGCGGACTCGGCCACCAGCAGGCACAGGGCCGCCAAGCCGATGTCATTGATCACCAGCTCGCCGCGCGCATCGAGCAGCCGACCGTTGCGATGGAGGAAGTCCACGAACAGGTAGGCGGCGCTGCGCTTGTTGCCGTCGGCAAAGGGATGGTTCTTGATCACGAAGTACAGCAGGTGCGCCCCCTTGGCCTCGACGCTGGGGTAAACGGGCTCGCCGAAAGCGGTCTGGTCCAGGTTGCCGAGCAGCGCGGCCAAGCCATCGCCGCGCTCGCGCGCAAAGAGGTCACTGGCTTCGCCGCGGGCCAGCAGGTCGGCTTTGAGCCGGGCCAGGGCGCCGCGAGCCTCGGCCGCGTTCGGGAGATGGCCGCCCGGCTGGGTGGCAGGCTCGCTCAATAGCCCTTCGTCGTAGCGCTGCAGAAGGGAGAAGGTCTGCGCGTAGCGGCTGACGATGTCCACCAATCCTTGGCCCTGGTCGGAGCTCAGGTCGGGCAGTCGGGCCGTCTTGCGGATCAGGCTGAGGGCGGCGTCCAGTTCGCGCGCGTTGGCTTCCAGCCGCTGGCGGTTCACCGTATAGCCGCGTGTGAGGTGTTCGCGCAGCAGGCGGGTCGCCCATTGGCGGAAGCGCACGCCCTCGGCCGACTTGACGCGATAGCCGACGGAGATGATGACGTCGAGGTTGTAGTGCTCGACCTGGTAGGTTTTCGTGTCGGCGGCAGTATGTGCAAAATTTGCACATGCTGAATCGCGCGCCAGTTCCTTCTCGGCAAACACATTGCGCACGTGCCGCCCGATGACGGTGCGGTCTCGCCCGAAAAGCGCAGCCAACTGATCCTGCCGCAGCCAGACATCCTCACCCTCGACGCGTACCTCGACAGTGCCCGAGGTCGAGGTGTAAATGGCGATGTCGGTCATTCCGCGCGCCCTCCAAGTGATTTTCGTTTTTCTTCCGGTTGACGAACTGTGTTCGCCGCGAGCCGAGGATTGTCACGTCTTCGGAGCCGCTCCAAGGCTACTGAAGCCCCCGGTTTCCCGGGCGATGGTGCGCGCTAATACAAGCGTCCAGGCCCTAGTCCAGGCCCTTGAACTGTTCCGGGTCCACGAGGTCTCGCAGCGGCACGCCCAAAGCCTGCGCGAGCAGGCCCATGTTGTCGATCGTGATGTTGCGGCCGCCGCTCTCCACGCCGCTGAGCCAGGCGCGACCGACTCCTGCGCGATTGGCGAGTTCTTCCTGCGACAGGTCTTTTAGCCGCCGTGCCCTTCGCAGGTTCCGGGCGAAAACCTCGCGAGCGGGGAGTGTCTTGAGAGCCTTGGCCATGGCGAAGAGCATCGCTGTCCCGCGGACCCGGAGCCACACCGTAGAAGGTAAGTTATGATCCATATAAGGAACAAAATGGAGAACATAAGATGCCTTCTACTCACTCCAAGAAACATGCCAAACGTTCGACCAAGCTGGCCGCCCTGGCTCGCTCTATCGCCGACGAAGCCGCGGGCAGCGACGTCCGGGTCTTCTGCCTCTGCATGAGGGTCGACGGCACCGAGTGGTGGCTGACCGGCAGTACTGCCCCGCGCCCGGCCTCGATCCACGATCGCCTGCAACGTGCCTTGGCGTACCTTGAATTGCGCGGCCTGCTGGAGCGTCACCCTAGGCTGCCGGTGCTGGTGCGCTTTGCGGAGGTGGGCTCATCCGCGTGAGTTCTCGCTCTCCATGCCTTTGAAGACCCACTCGAGCGGCAGCTCGCAGTCGATGCTGGCGAGCTTCAACACGCCGCCCTCGGTCATGTCCAAATACGCGCAGGTGCCGTCCGGCGCCGGCCGGAACACCTCGGCACGGCGGGTATCGGGGTCGATCAGGACGTACTCTCGCAACGACGCCAGCTTGCGGTAGATGGCGAACTTCTCGCTGCGGTCGTAGCGCTGGGTGCTCGGCGATAGCACCTCCATGATCAGCGTGGGTGCCGTCACCACCAGCTCGTCGGCCTGGAACTGCTTGTCGCATGTCACCAGCACGTCCGGGTAGAGGATGGCGTCGTTGCCCACCTGCACCTTCATCGCCTCGCTGAAGACCTGACAGGGGCTGTCGTCGAGGTGATTACCCAGGTGTCGAGTCAGGTTGGCGATCACGCGGTTGTGGCCGCGTGTGCCACCGACCATGTTGAACCACTCACCACGATAGAACTCGTGGCGCTCTGGTTGCTCGTTCTCCCAGGCCATGAACTGGTCCAGAGTCATCCTTTTCCTCTCGGAGACTGGCTCCACGGGCTTCGGGAGCACGCCTATGCATCCTGCCTTCGGTCAGCCTAGCAGGGCCAGCACCTCGTCGTGCAGCCCACCCCCAGTGGCCAGCAGGTCCTGCGCCTTCAGCGGATCACCCCCATCGATGCCGGTGACCCGCCCTCCGGCGCCTTCGATCACCGGCACCAGCGCCATGGTGTCCCAGGGCTTGAGCACCGGGTCGATCATCAGGTCGGCGCCGCCGGTGGCGACCTGGAAGTAGCCGTGGCAGTCGCCCCAGCTCCGGTACATCCGCGCTCGCCGCGACAGGGCCTCGAAGGCGCGGCCTTCGGGGCGAGTCCAGCATCTCCCAGTGGCCGGTGGTGAGCACGGTGGCGTCCTCGATGCGATGGCAGTCGCGCACCCGCATTGCCCGCTCGCCAAGCAGTGTTTCCTCGCCGCCCAGCCCCGCCAGCACGAGCCCGGTCAAGGGGCTGGCGATGGCGCCGAGGATGGGCAGGCCGTCGCGCTGCAGCGCGATCAGCGTGCCGAAGATGAAGCAGTTGGAAATGAAGGCCTTGGTGCCGTCGATCGGGTCGAGCACCCAGCGGTAGCGGGCTTGGGGCTGATGCTCGCCGAACTCCTCGCCCAGGATGCCGTGGTCGGCGTAGCGCTGCGTGATGAGCAGGCGCATCACTTCTTCGGCGCGCCGATCTGCCGCGGTCACCGGCGAGTCGTCGCTCTTGGTTTCCACCGCCGTGCCCTGCATGAAGAAGGGCCGGATCACCGCGGCGCTCACTGCCGCGAGCTCGTTCAGGAAGGGCAGGAACTCCCGACGCTCGGCGCGCTCGAGCTTGCCACTGTAGCGATGATGGTCCTTCATCTCGAAGCTCCGCTGTTCTCGGATGGTCGGAAGAGGTTCAGCTCATTGTCAGTGAGTTATAAGAAGGGTTTTTACCGAGGACAAGAATGACAACAGTCCAGCCGCCGCATCGAATCGTCATCGTGGGAGGAGGCGCCGGCGGTCTCGAGCTGGCCACCGGGCTGGGCGACAAGCTCGGCAAGAAGGGCCTGGCCGAGGTCACCCTCGTCGAGAAGGCGCGCACCCATTTCTGGAAGCCCCACCTGCACGAGATCGCAGCCGGCTCGGTGGACCTGCACACCCACGCGGTGGACTACCTCGCCCAGTCGCACTGGCATTGCTTCCGCTATCGCATGGGCGCGATGACCGGGCTCGACCGCGCGCGGCGCGAGATCCACGTGGAGCCCTACATCGACGAGGCAGAGCAGGACCACGTCAGCGCCGCCCACGTGTTGCCCTACGACACCCTGGTCATGGCAGTGGGCAGCCAGAACAACGACTTCGGCACGGCCGGCGTGAAGGAGCATGCGATCTCGCTGGAGACGCCGGCGCAGGCCGATCGCTTCCATCGCCGCCTGGTCAATGCCTGCATCCGCGCGCAGACCCAGAGCGAGCCGCTGCGGCCCGAGCAGCTGCAGGTGGCCATCATCGGCGCCGGCGCCACCGGGGTGGAGCTGGCCGCCGAGCTGCACAAGGCGACGCGCACGCTGGTGTCCTACGGGCTCGACCGCATCGACCCCGAGCGCGACATCCACCTCAATCTCATCGAGGCGGGCCCGCGCATCCTGCCGGCGCTGCCCGAGCGCATCTCGGCCTCGGCGATGAAGCTGCTGCGCGGCCTGAACGTGCGCGTGCACACCGACGCTCGCGTCACGGCGGTCACGCCCGGCGGCGTGCAGCTCGCCAGCGGCCAGGTCATCCCGGCCGAGCTGGTGGTGTGGGCGGCGGGCGTGAAGGCGGCGGACTTCCTCAAGGACCTCGGCGGGCTGGAGACCAATCGCATCAACCAGCTGGTCGTGAAGCCGACGCTGCAGACCACGCGCGACGACGACATCTTCGTGATCGGCGACTGCGCCGCCGCGCCCTGGGTCGGCCGCGAGGGCCAGACCGTGCCGCCGCGCGCGCAGGCCGCGCACCAGCAGGCCTCGCACCTGGTCAAGCAGATCCGGCGCAAGCTGCGGGGCGAGCCGCTGCAGCCCTGGCGCTATCGCGACTTCGGCTCGCTGGTGTCGCTGGGCGAGTACACGACGGTGGGCAACCTGATGGGCGCGCTGGTGGGCGGCAACCTGTGGATCGAGGGCGTGTTCGCGCGCTGGATGTACATGTCGCTCTACAAGATGCATGAACTCGCGCTGCACGGCTACTGGAAGACGGCGCTCGGCTCGGCGGCGCGATTCCTCGCGCGGGGCACGGAGCCGCGGGTGAAGCTGCACTGAAGCGTCTGCGGCAGAACCCGTTTGGTGGCGTGCCTGGATCAAGGCCGCAGCGCGACCTACGCCTGCGTGTCTGACCGGATCGGCGCGGCGTCTGGGACCGGCAAGGAGGGCGGATCGAGCCGAATGGAATCCTCGATCTGGACGACTTCTTCATTGGAGACTTCACTGGAGTCTTCACTGTAGGGCTCACCGGGGGGAGGGGCGATCGACGGTGACCTGCCATACAGGTCCAGCGAGATGGTCTTCGCAAGATGCCCCTCGATGAAGGCAAGCTGCTCATCCGGACTCAATTCCGTGCGCTCGCTCGCGCGCACGATGGCGCGGCAATTCGGGGAGCCGGGATCGAGCCCGAGCGCGAGCAGCATCTCTTTGCAAATTTGGCCGCCGGGCTTGGCTTCCAGGGACTGCGGAAATCCATCGCGCATGGAATAGATGAACATGGCGGCCACGTTGAGCATGCCCCGGATGCTCATGTCCTCGGGGATCTGGATGTCGTCGAGCCTCCCTTCCTGGATGGCATTGAACAGCTCACCTCTATCCTTGCCGAGGAGTGCCAGGTCGCCCGCCTGCTGCGCCTGCTGATCCTCCTTGTAACGGGAAGCGTAGTGCTCCTTGTAGACCATGTTGGTGGCATAGAGGCCAAGAACGCCGGCCGTGGCAGCCCCCACCGCGACGGCGGCCACCGGCGCGGCCGCCACTGCCACGCCGCCGAGCGGCAAGGCCACCGACGACCAGCCCCGTGGTCCCTAACGTGGTCAGCGCACCGCCCTTGACGGACTTTTAGGGCACCTTGGACCATGTCTTTGCTGGCCAGTTCGGCGCGCTGCGTACCGTATGTGCTCAAGCTTTCGCCGAAGAGTCGGACAGCGCGGTCCGGGTTGCCCTTCAGCTCATCGCCTTTATTACGCAGGCGCTCGGCGAACTCCTTCGTCGTACCGTGGTCCCTCCACTCCATCACCCCTTGGCCGACGTCGAGCGGTCCCATCAGGGCCGTCAGCCCCATGCCGACGGGATTGGTGACCGTGCCGACTGCGGCCACGTGCGCCATGGAGCCGGCGACGCCGACCACCGCGTTCGCAGAGGTGAGGCCCTGCACGATCCAGCTGCGTGCAGCGGAAATCTCGGCGCGGGCGCGCTCGAAGACGTTCGTGGGTGGGCCTGATGCCCGCTGCTTGATCGCCGGCAGGTGCTTTGTGGCCTCGAGCGCCAGCAGATACTGGTTTGCTTGCTCCGCTGTGCCGACCACCGCATCCGGCTCGCAGGACTCCTGCCATGCGACATAGCCTGCGTGGTTATTGAGGAGTTGCACCTCCATGTTGGCCTTGCGCGCCAGGATGTCCGCCAGGCGTGCCGTCTTCGAGCCGTCGGCAGCCAGCGCGGGCTGCGACGCCAGTCCGGCGGCATTGCCAACCATGGTGGCAATGCCGCTGGTACCCGGCACGACGGCGCCGACGACGGGAGCCGCCGCGCGAACCAGGTTGGTCGCGCCAAGCACGCCGTAGATGGCTTGGGCGAGCTTGCCGCTGAAAGCACTGGCCTTCTTGGAGAGGGCGACCGCGGCGCGCTCGAGATTGCCTATCTTCTTCTCATCCCGCTCGTACCCCACCACGTCGCCATCAGGCGACTTGATCGCTTTCACGCGGCTCTTGCCCTCGGCGATCTTGTCTTTCTTTTGCGCCACGTACTGGCTGATGGCGTCGTCCTGGGTGGTGCGTTCCGGCGGGGGGGCGATGAGGCCTTTGACGATGGGGTGCGGATCCGAGGCCAACAACGGATGCCCGTCCGACAGCGAGGTGGCGAGCGACATCGCGTCCGCGTGACCTCCGCCGACGGCAAGCTCATCCCCGAGGAACGTCATCGAGTCGGTCAGTGAATGCAAATCTGAGAGGGAGTCCATACGAGCGTCCGGAGTACGTCAGGCGTGACGCGTGAGCAGCGCGATGCGCTCGGCCAGGTCGGGGTGCGAAGCCTGCCCGGGCTCGGCGTCCGCAGCGGCTTCGAGAGGTTCGTTCGCCACCATGTCGGCCCAGCCGTCGATGAGGTCGGGCACCCGCTCGCTGAGCAGCACGCCGAGGTCATGCCGCTGCTCGTCGAGGCCGGCCATCGGCACGAACAAGGTCAGCGCTGCGCGCGCCGTGGACGGATGCAGGCTGAACACGGGGTGGATGTCTGCCGCATCGACGCAATTGGCCTCGAGCATCATTTGGAAGACATGCTCCGCACGGTCCTGCGGCACGGGGCCGAGGTCGACCACGAGGCGACACATGTCGGCGGGCTCGGCATAGTCGATGTGGACCTGCGTGCCCCCCACGTTGAACGCACCCCGCTCCCCGAGGCTGTCGATATCGACCCCCAGGTCGCTGCAGGCCTGTGCCAAGCAATACTGGAAACTCTGCGAACTCATGTGATCCCTTCACGTCCGATCCGTGAGCTAGGTAACGCAAGGCGGCAGCGAGTTCGCCAGTGCGTGCCAACAATGCACGCGACCAGGGATTTGTCGCACTTGAGTCCGCACGAAGGCTGCGGAAACGTGGCGCTTTGCGGTGTTGGCGAGGCGCCTAGAGTGTTCTGGCGGGTGATGCGCTCGGCGCGCCGGACAGATGTCCGCCGCGCGGCGTGCCGGCCGTCAGGGCCGCCGGGCATCCCTGACCATGCCGGCCGCGGTCAGCGCCAGTCGTCGCCGGGCATGATTCGGTGCATGAATTCGTCGAACAGCGGCACGGTGAAGGCCGTGTCGCCGTGGTTTGGACTCCAGATCATCCCTTTTGCAATCAGCTGATTGCGGGTCGGGCCGAGCGACGTGACCTTTCGCTTGAGGCAGTCGGCAATGTCGCCTGAGCGATGAGGGCCAGGCCCGAGTTCAGCCATGGCCCGAAGGTATTTCTTTTCCGCGGGGGTGAGCCGATCGAAGCGCACCCGAAAGAAGCTTTCATCGAGTGCCGCTATCGCCGTTGTCGTCGCTGTCGATACATCTTCGAGCTCGATCGGGGAGGCATCGGCGGCATCCCAGGCGTGCTTGCCCCACTCCTGCAAGAAATAGGGGTAGCCCCTCGTCTCCGTGACGATCTTGTCGACTGCCGGATCCAGTATTTCAGCCCCCTGATCCTTCACGGGCTTGGCGATCGCCCGTCTGGCCGCGGGCCTGGGAAGCGGACCGATCTCAGGGAAATCAAAAAGGCGCTCGGCGTACGACTTTGCATTGCCCATGCGTCCGCGCAACTGTGGCAGCCCCGCGCCGACGAGCATCACCGGTACGCGTCGTTGCGCGCAGCGATGCATGGCCGTGATGAGTGCCGCCAGTTCCGGTTCCTCGACGTACTGCAGCTCGTCGATGAAGATCACAAGCGCCGTGCCCGCCTGTTGAGCTGCATGGCCGACTTCTTCCAGCAAGGCCTGCAGGTCGTGCTCCAGGTCGCCGTTGTCGGCCAGGCCGGGCTCCGGCTCATAGTCCAGCCCGACCTCGATGTCCTGGTACTTGAGCTTGAGGGAGCGCGCGAATCCGGCGAGCGCACGCAAGGCCCTGACCGCCGCCGTCTTGACTTGCTCGCTGCGGCTCAAGCGCAGCAGGGCTTGGCGAAGTTGCGGCGCGAGCAGCGCCGGTAGCGATCTGCTTTCCGGCGCTTCGATGCGCACCGTGTGAATGCCGGCGTGCTCCGCGTCATCGCGCATGCGATCCAGCAGCACGGTCTTTCCCACACCGCGCAGACCGACCATCAGGACGCTCTTGGCGGGAAGGCCACGCTGCACGCGGGCGACGGCCACCCGAATGGCCTCGCGCAACTCGTCACGTCCGGCAAGTTCAGGTGGCGGAGTGCCCGCTCCGGGCGCAAAAGGATTAAGTACCGGGTCCATGCGGGGAAGTTTAAAGCGAATTTAGGAAGATTATGCGGAATCGATAAATTACATAATTCCACTAAATTCACCATACGCAGCCAACGAGCCGAGATCGGCACCGCGCCGCGGGCCGCGATCAGCGCCGCTGAACATCCTTGACCATGCCGGCCGCGGGCCGGGCAACCGCGCGCAGCAGCTCGGCCAGGGCCTGCGCATAGGCCTGCGGCGAATCGTTCGCCACGACCAGCTCGTAGGCCTGCTCGCCGACCTTGGGCGGCAGCGGCTCGCCCGCAACGGCGCTCACGCTCATCCGTGCGCGCGCCCGCAGCCGCAATTCGGAGCGCCAGAAGTCCAGCGGCACCAGCTCGACCTGCAGGTTGAGCGCCGGCGCGCGCTCGCCGCAGGTGGCCTCGCACACCACCCAGCCGGGCAGCGCCTGGCGCACGGCATCGGCGAACTCGCGCGTCATGCCGATCTCGAAACGCTCGGCCCAGAAGGTGTGCGGGAATTCGCCGATCGTGCTGGCGTCGGCGCGGTAGCGCACGCGGCGCGCCACGAGGTATTCAGGAAGGTCGAGCCGGCGCACGACGAGCACCGGCGTGGCGGCCGGCGTAGCCCGGCGCTGCAGCCGCGCCGGCGGGCGCGCCGGCCGATGGGACGGGCGCCATCGAGGGCAAGGCCAGCAAGGTGGGCGGCGGCGACGAGCTGGCGCAGCCGGCGAGCACGGCAAGGCCGAGGCTCAGGCCCAGGGCCAGGCAATTGCACGCGACAAGATTTCATCGACGCTCCCTGCCGAAGATCACGGCGTTCGGTTGTTCCTCGAGCAGCTCGGCCCAGTCGCGCAGCCCGCGTGCCGCCTGGGAGAGGTCGCGCACCGCGGCGTCGAGGTCGGAACGCAGCGGCGCTCCCGGCGCGCTGATGTCGCCGACGCGCTCCATCGCGACGCGCGCCGCATCGGCGGCCCGGCGCGCCGAGTCGGCCGCCTCGCGCGCGCCCTGAGCGTGCGCTGCAGTTCGGGCTGGGCCGCCTCCACCGTCTCGCGGGTGGTGTCGGTCAGGCGGCGCACCGAGGCCATCGTCGCCGAGGCGCTGCCCTGCACCTGCTGCAGCGAGGTGTTGGCCACGGCCAGGGTCTTGCGCGCCTCCACGGCGGTGTCGGCAATCTCCTTCTCCGCCAAGTCGAGCGTGGACTGGGTGTTCTTCAAGGTGACCTGCAGCTCCTTGAGCGTCGCCCGCAACTCTTGCACGGTATCGGCCAGGGGCAGGTCGGCCACCTGGTCGATCAGCGCGCCGAAGCGGTCGCTCATGGGCGGGATCTCCGCCTCGGCCTGCTTGCCGTCGCGCGTGAAGCGGGCCGGGCTGTCGGGGAGGAAGTCGAGGTCGATGAACTTCTGGCCGGTGACGAAGCTCTGCGCGGCCAGCCGCGCACGCAGGCCGCGCTTGACGAGCGTGGGAATGTCCGCGGTGTCGGGCTCGCCGTTGAACTGCACCACGTCTGGCCGCAGGCGTATTCGAACCGGGATGCGGGCGTCCAGCGTGCGGGAGTCGACCTCGATGCCGATGCCGTCCACCTGGCCGACCGGCACGCCGCGGAAGGTGACGGGCGCGCCGACGTACAGGCCGCTGACGCTGCCCTGGAAGTAGATCACCGCGCGCAATTGCGTCTCGAAGGGGTTGGCGCCGCTCAGCCAGACGATGGCCGCGACGACGAGCGCCAGCGCGCCGAGGACGAAGCTGCCGAGCAGCAGGGCTTGTCTTTTCATGTTGAGGCGGCCTCGGCGGGCGTTGGGGATTCGGCGGGCACCTCGCGGCGCAGGAAGGCGCGCACGACCGGGTGCTCCGCGGTCTCGCGCAACTCGCGCGGGCTGCCGTGCGCGATCGGCTGCCTTGCTGTCGGCGTCGAGGAAGATGCCGTCGTCGGCGATGGCCAGCAGGCTGGGCAGCTCGTGGCTGACCACCAGCACGGCGGCGCCGGTGCGCTCGCGCACCTCGAGGATCAGGTCGTCGAGGCGCTTGCTGCTGATCGGGTCGAGCCCCGAGGTGGGCTCGTCGAGCATCAGGAGCGGCGGCTCGGCCACGATGGCGCGGGCCAGCCCGGCGCGCTTCTTCATGCCGCCGCTCAGGTCGGCCGGGTAGTACTTGCCGAACTTCTCCAGCCCCACCCAGGCCAGCACTTCCTGCGCCTTGGCCCGGCGGGCCGGGGCATCGAGCTCGGTGTGCAGCTCGAGCGGGAGGGAGACGTTCTCGAGCAGCGTCATGCCCGACCACAGCGCCGCGCTCTGGAACAGCATGCCGAGCCGGCGGCGCAGGCGTTCGCGTGTGTCCTGGTCGGAGGCCCAGTAGTCCACGCCTTCGTATTCGACCCGCCCGGCTGCGGGCCGCAGCAGGCCGACCAGGTGGCGCAGCAGCGTGCTCTTGCCGCAGCCGCTGCCGCCGATGATCGCGAAGATGGTGCCGGGCTCCACGGTGAACGAGACGTGGCGCTGGATCAGCTTGGTGCCGAAGCGCATCTCGAGGTCGTGGACCGCCAGCAAGGTCATGTCATATCCCCAGCGCGTTCGCGCAGATCGCGAAGATCGCGTCCACGACGATGATCCCGACGATGCTCGCCACCACCGCCAGCGTGGTGGCCACGCCCACGCCGGCCGCATTGCGCTGCGCATGCAGGCCGAAGTAGCAGCCGGTGATGGCCACCAGCGCCGCCGAAGACGACCGACTTGCAAAAGCCCAGTCCCAGGTGCGCCAGGCTGAGCGCCACGATGCTGCGATCGATATAGGCCGCGGGCGAAAGGTTGAGCATGAGCGTGGCCACCACCAGCCCGCCGGCGAGCCCCGTCACGCAGCCGTAGACGAACAGGAGCGGCATCATCAGCGAGAGCGCCAGCACGCGCGGCACCACCAGGTAGTCCATCGCGTGCAGCCCCAGCACCTCGTACGCGTCGATCTCCTCGTTGGTCTGCATGGTGGCCAGCTCGGCGGCAAACGCCGCGCCGGTGCGGCCGGCGATCACGACGGCGGTGATCACCGCCGCCATCTCGCGCGCCACGGCGATGCCCACCAGGTCGGCCACGAAGATGCCGGCGCCGAACTTGATGAGCTGCACCGCCCCCACGAAGGCCAGGATCGCGCCCACCAGCACGTTGACCACTGTCACGATGGGCACGGCACGCGCGCTGCAGTCGGTGGTGATGCGGGCGAAGTCCGTCATCCGAAAGCGCCAGCGGCCCCGCAGGCCGGCGGCGCCGGACATCAGCACATGGCCGAAGAAGGCGACTGCGCGCGCCGGGAACAAGGACCACAGCAATTGCCGAAAGGAGGCGACCCGTTGCATGTGGGGCGATTGTGGCGGCAAATCGGTGGTCGAGTCATGGCGCGGGGGTGCGCAGGGCGCACGCTGTGGCAGCGAAGCACCCAGGACCTGGGCGGGGAAGACCACGAGGATGCAGGCCGAGCGGCCGGCTTAGCATGCAACGCGATCGCCCGATCAGGATTCGCCGCCCCATGGACCGCCTGCTTGCCATCGAAGCCTTCGTGCGTGTCGCCGAGTCGCAGAGCTTTGCGAAGGCGGCCCGCCACATGCGCGTCTCGAAGTCGGTGGTCACCACGCGCGTGCAGCAGCTCGAGGAGATGGTGGGCGCGCCGCTGTTCCATCGCAACACGCGCAACGTACGCCTGTCGGAAGTGGGCGAGGCCTACCTGGCCGAGTGCACCCACCTCGTGGGGCGGGCCGACGAGCTGCTCGACCAGATGCGCGGCCAGAAGAGCAAGCCCACCGGCCGGCTGCGCGTGCATGCCTTGCCGGGCTTCGTGCTCGGGCACCTGGCGGCGCACCTGCGGCGCTTCCAGGAGGAATACCCCGGCATCGCGCTCGAGCTGGTGGTCAACGACGCCATCGTCGATCCGGTGCGCGAGGGATTCGATTGCGCGCTGCAGATCTTCAGGGCGGTGTCCGACGAGCTGGTCTCGCGGCCGGTGTTCCCGGTGCGGCGGGTGTTCTGCGCGTCGCCCGCCTACCTGCGCGAGCACGGCGCGCCGGCGCAGCCGAGCGACCTGCTCGATCATCGGCTCGGGCTCTATTCCGGATACCCGACGCGAGACCGCTGGGTGTTCCACCAGGGCGGCGAAAAGGTGGTGCTCGACCTGAAGGCGGCCCTGCTGAGCAACAGCGTGCACCTGCTGGCCGACTATGCCGAGGAGCACGCGGGCATCGTCTGCATTCCCACGCTGGTGGCCTCGCAGCCGCTGCAGGACGGGCACCTGAAGATCGTGCTGCCGCAATGGCAGCTGTCGTCCTTCCAGTTCTCGGTGGTCTATCCGCAGAGCCACCGCAGCGGGGTCAAGCTGCGGCTGTTCATCGACAGCCTGGTGGAGCGCTTCGCAGGCGTTGCGCCCTGGGACCAGGTGCTGATCAACACGGGCTTGCTGGGCAGCGAGATCATCGAATAGTGGACTGCCGCTTCGCTCATGAAATGCGGCCCGACATCTCGGCGATGACCACCTTGTGGATCGCGCGCAGGCATCGGAGTTCGCCTGCGAAGGTGGCTTGCAAGGTCGGGCGTGTCGCCGCGTCCGACTGCGCCAGGAGATGCATGTTGTCCTGCTCGGCTTGCTGGTACAGCGCCCCGCAGGCGCCATCGACCTTGTCGATCATCGACTGGACCACGCGCAGGCAGGTCTCTCGCCCGAGCCTCAGGCCCTCGCCGGCTTGCAGCAGCGAATCCCGATTCACATGCTCGTAGCGCTCGGCGCCGGGCAAGGACCAGATCAACGTGGTGCGGGGCCACATGTCCTGGTCGAACGCCCGGGTCTCGTAGACGGCGGTGCACAGCAGGTCATAGGCCGGCGCGACAGACAGGCCCTCGGCGCCTGCCATCAGCGAGATGTTCTTCAGATGGTTGTCGGCATTGCCGACCAGCACGTTGAAGACCAGCCAGGAGAAGAGCGCCAATCGTGCGGCGGGACGATTGCGGCACAGGTTGGCCACCTCCAGGAGGCGGGGCAGCCGCGCCTGCTGGTACTTGAACTGGCCTGCCAGCCCGAGCGCCTGGCAGGCATCGATGGCGTGCAGGCGCTCGGCGGTACCGGCCGCGGAGCCGGCTCGAACCAGGCGATCGAAGCGGTCCACGACATACACAGGCTCGGGCACATAGAAGCGCCGCACGGCAGGAACCTTGAGCCCCAGTGCCCTGGCGAGACTCATGGTGAACCATTCGTTGGCGACCGAATGCGGATAGTCAGTCGAAGGATGGTCCGGCTTGAGGATGTGGGTCGAGGCGGTGGCGCCCATCGGCTCATGCAGCTGCCCGTCGACGAGGTTCACTGCGAGCTTGTGCTGGGCGCCGGCGAGCGACATCTTCTTCGGCGCATCGGCGGTAAGCGGCACGCGAGGCAGCTTGCGGATGCGTTGCGACAGTTCCGCCTTCCCCAGCGGCTTGAGGCCCCCGGGCGCAGGCGCCGTGGCCGGAGTGGGCAGCAGGCTCACGGAGCCTGCCGATTCGCCACCGTAGTAGGCCAGCAGCCCGAAGGCATCGCCCGGATCGGTGCCGGCCGGCTTGGCCAGCAGGGTTCGCTGGGCTTCCTCGGGCAACAGGTTGTCGAAGTACCACTGCACCGGGCGGAGGCTGCCGGCATCGGCCAGCGGCTCGGCCTGCAGGGGCAAGGCCGGTGCGAGGGGGAAGCGATGGTCTGCGCTCAGCCAGGACGGCGCATAGGTGAAGCGCCAGGAGCCGTCGGCCTCGTCGAGCAGGCCGATCTCGCGCGAGTCGATGAAGACGGTCAGTTGGCGGTTCACGATGCCGTCTTGCCGTTGTCTCGTCTTGCCCCGCTCGCGCGTGCCGAGCTGCCCGCGTTTCGGCGCATTCAGGACTGCTTCGGCTTCCGAGGGATAGTGCGCGACGAGTTCGATGCCCAACTCTTCGAGGACCAGCAGCAGCTTGTCGAATTGCACGCGCGCGCCGCCGCGTTCGAGCTTGGCAAGGAAGTTCTCGCTGACACCGATGCTGCCTGCCGCATCGTCCTGGCGCAGGCCCTGGGCCTTGCGCACGGCGCGGACGATCGGTCCCAGGTCCTGCGGAGTGTGAATGACACGCTCGCTCATGACGAAATCCTTTCGATCATGAGGAATGATGCTGGAATGAGGGTCAAAGCGCAAGAATCCGCATGAGCATGTGGATTATGTGGCTCAAGACTCCATCGATACAAAAATCCTCGCAATCGTAAGGAAAATGCGGCAGCGCGCCGTCGTTTGTCCCCTGTGCGAGTTACGGACTAACCCGCGCAATTGTTCGCCCCTCCCGAACAGTCTGGCCGTTTCTCGTCGCTACCGCTTCACCCACCTCTTCCTATACTGTCCCCAAGCGCTGCAACAGCGGAGCGCGACATCGCAGAGGAGACCCTCATGAGCGTCAGCTACCAGACCCGCTTCGGCTCGCTAGCGAGCTACGAGAAAGGCCGCGTCGAGCCCATCACCGACGAGGCCAGGAACTACGCCTTCTCGAACTGTTTCGAGATCGCCAACAAGAGCAAGCCCTACGAGAAGGTCGTGTTCGGCCAGAACCAGATCTACGTGCTGGAGACGCTGCGCGCCGAGGGCACCTCGCCCTGGTACACCTGCGCCCACGACGAGTTCGCCCTGTGCATGGACGGCGAGGTGGAGGTCCACCTCGTCAAGCTCGACGCCCGCAGACGGTGCCCGACGAGAACAAGAACGGCGCCGTGCTGGTCGAGGGCGAGCCGCAGGGCAAGAAGATGGGCTGGATGAAGCTCAGGCGCGGCCACCAGGGCTTGCTGCCCAAGGGCACCGCCTACCAGTTCCGCTCCGCCACGCCCGGCGTGATCATCCTGCAGACCTGCAAGGGCGAGCTCAGCGTCGAGAAGTGGACAGAGATCTGCCAGACCCAATGACCTCCATCGGAACACAAGGAGCAGCACCATGAACGCAGCCACCGAGACCGCCAAGGTCATCGCCTCCGAGCCCGATGCCGTGATGGGCTATCGCAGCTTTTCGCTCGGGTCGTTCAATTTCCGCCGCGACGAATACTTCGCGCACATCACCTGGAAGACCCGCGACGGCCGGCCGATGAGCCACACGATGGACGCCGGCAACTTCCTGCGCGCCCTGATGCGCGACGTCGCCTGGGGCTTCTTCTACGGCGGGGTCAATTTCGACGAGGTGTTCGGCACCACCAACAAGTACGAGTCGGTCGATCTCTACGCCGGCGCCTACAACGGCAGCATGAAGCAGGCCGGTGTCGACCTGCTGGAGAACTTCCCGACGCCGCAGATCAAGGCCACCTTCGAGCAGATGCTCGACGACTGGACCAACGAGGGCTTCGACCCCTTCGCCGCGCCGCAGGAGACCGGCTCGCCCCACGGCCGCAAGCGCGGCAACAACCGCGAGAAGATCACCCGCGCACGCGAGCTCGCCAAGCGCTGCGTGGGCCTGAAGGACGACCTGCCGATGCGCACCGACGCACGCGGCGCGCCGGTCAACCGCGCCTTCGCCGACGTGCCGCAGGACCAGCCCGAGCTGCACCCCGAGCCCGGCTTCGAGAACGAGGTGCATGCCTTCAACCTGCACGCCTTCCTGAGCCGCTCGCAGGTGACATGGAACCCGTCGTTCACCTCGGTCGTGAAGTACAGCTACATGTGCCCGACCACCGAGGAGCACATCCTGCCGATCCTGCATGCCAACGACCGGGTGGAGTGGTTCTTCCAGATGACCGACGAGATCCACTGGAACTGCGCCGACAAGGACACCGGCCGGCCACTGGCGCGCGTGATCATGAAGGCGGGCGACATGGCCGCGATGCCGGCCTATTGCCGGCACCAGGGCTACAGCCCCAAGCGCTCGATGCTGCTGGTGTGGGAGAACGGATCGCCGACGCTGGTGTACGAGATCCAGAAGGGCGAGTCGCCGGAAGTGCCGGTGAAGTTCTAGCATGAGGCATCCCATGTCAACTGATCTTCAGCGGGCCGAGCGCCGGGCCCTCCCCCCTCGTGGCGTCCACCGCCAGGCCGCTCACCCCACTCCTCCCGACGGGGACGGCAAACGTACTCATTGACGAAGGGCTGTCTGCGGCGGGGCTGAACTCGCCCATCCGCCACCAGCTCTTCATCGACGGCAGGTTCGTCGATGCGCTCTCGGGCGAGACGCTGGCCACGCTCAACCCGCACGACAACTCCACCATCGCCGAGGTCGCGATGGCGTCGAAGGCCGACATCGACCGCGCGGTGGCCGCCGCGCAGAAGGCCTTCCCGAAATGGAGCCGGATGGCGGCGATGGATCGCGGCCGCATCCTGCTCAAGCTCGCCGACCGCATCGAGCAGGAGGCCCAGGATCTCGCGCGCCTGGAATCGCTCGACACGGGGCACCCCTTGCGCGACTCGCTCGGCCTCGACGTGCCGCGCACCGCCGCGACCTACCGCTACTTCGGCGGCATGGCCGACAAGTTCGAGGGCTCGGTGGTGCCGGTGGAGGAGGGCTTCCTGAACTACCTGCTGCGCGAGCCGCTCGGCGTGGTGGGCCAGGTGGTGCCATGGAACTTCCCGCTCATGTTCACGAGCTGGAAGATGGCGCCCGCGCTCGCGGCGGGCAACTGCGTGGTGATGAAGCCTGCCGAGATCACGCCGCTGTCCTCGCTGAAGATCGCCGAGCTGATGGCCGAGTGCGGCATGCCCGAGGGCGTGGTCAACATCGTGCCCGGCCTGGGCGCGGTGGCCGGCCAGTACATCGCCGAGCATCCGGAGATCGCCAAGGTGGCCTTTACCGGCAGCACCGCTACGGGTCGGCGCATCGTGCAGGCCAGCGCCGGCAACTTGAAGAAGGTGCAGCTCGAGCTCGGCGGCAAGGGCGCCAACATCGTTTTCGCGGACGCGAATCTCGCTGCGGCCGTCAATGGCTCGGCCTGGGCGATCTTCCACAACCAGGGCCAGGCCTGCATTGCCGGCAGCCGGCTGGTGCTGCACGAGAAGATCGCCGACGAGTTCCTCGAGAAGTTCATCGCGCTGGCCCGGAGCATCCGCCTCGGCAATCCGCTCGACGCCACCACCGAGATGGGGCCGCTGACCAGCGCCCTGCACCGCGATCGCGTGCTCGGCTATGTGGACGTGGCACGCGAGCAGGGCGGCGAGGTGCTTGCCGGTGGTCGCGCGCCTGCGGCCGAAAGCCTCGCCAAGGGCTGCTACGTCGAGCCGACCATCGTGCGTGCGAAAAGCGCGCAGGACCGCATCGCGCAGGAAGAAGTCTTCGGCCCGTTCGTGACGGTGCTCACCTTCAGGACCGACGATGAAGCGCTGGCCATCGCCAATAGCACCGAGTACGGCCTGGGCGGCGGCCTGTGGACGACCGACCTGCAGCGCGCCCACCGCTTCGCCCGCGAGATGAAGAGCGGCATGGTCTGGATCAACTGCTACAAGCGCGTGAATCCGGGTTCTCCCTTCGGCGGGGTCGGCCAGTCCGGGTATGGTCGCGAGATGGGCTTCGACGCGATGCGCGAGTACACCCAGGTGAAGTCGGTGTGGGTGAATGTGGACGCGAAGATTCCCCCTTGGTATGCGAGATAGAGCGAGGATGCACGTGCGCGACTTCATCTACATCGGTCAGCCCGCGCGCGTCGTGTTCGGCGCAGGCTCGCTCCAGCACCTCGAGCGCGAGATCGATCTGCTTGGTGCGCGCCGGGCGCTGGTGCTCTCCACGCCGGAGCAGCGCGCGCAAGCCGAGATGATTGCCGAGCGACTGGGCGATCGCTCGGCCGGCGTGTTCGACAAGGCCGTGATGCACGTGCCGATCGAAACTGCGCGCGAGGCCCGCGAACTGGCCCGCTCGCTCGAAGCCGACTGCGCGGTGGCCATCGGCGGCGGCTCGACCACCGGCCTCGGCAAGGCCATCGCGCTCGACTCGGGCCTGCCCATCCTTGCGATCCCCACCACCTACGCCGGCAGCGAGATGACGCCGATCTACGGCCTCACCGAGGCCGGCGTGAAGAAGACCGGCAAGGACCCGCGGGTGCTTCCGCGCACCGTGATCTACGACCCCGAGCTGACGCTGACGCTGCCGCTGGGCCTGTCCATCACCAGCGCGATGAATGCGATCGCGCATGCGGCCGAGGGCCTGTACTCGCAGGACGGCAACCCGGTCATGGACCTGATGGCCGAGGAGGGCATCCGCGCGCTGGGCGCGGCCATCGCCGGCCTGCATGCCGACCCGCGCGACTTGCAGGCCCGCAGCGATGCGCTCTACGGCGCCTGGCTGTGCGGCACGGTGCTCGGCAGCGTGGGCATGGCGCTGCATCACAAGCTTTGCCACACGCTCGGCGGCAGCTTCAACCTGCCGCATGCCGAGGTGCATACCGTGGTGCTGCCGCAGGCGCTGGCCTACAACGCTGAAGCGGCGCCGCAGGCAATGCGACGCATCGAGCGTGCC
The DNA here is from genome assembly GCA_963818175.1 of uncultured beta proteobacterium. Lineage (GTDB taxonomy): Bacteria > Pseudomonadota > Gammaproteobacteria > Burkholderiales > Burkholderiaceae_C > Caldimonas. The sequence continues at coordinate 66,466 of CAWFRK010000033.1, forward strand.
CTGGGCGCGACGCCTGCGCCCGCGGCGGTGTTCGACCTGGCGAAGAAGCACGGCGCGCCGGTGGCGCTCAAGGACATCGGCATGAAGGCCGAAGACCTCGACCGCGCCGCCGACCTTGCTGCGTCCAACCCCTACTGGAACCCGCGCCCGATCGAGCGCGCGGCCATTCGCGATCTGCTGCAGCGGGCCTACGAGGGAGCCCGTCCATCGCATTGACCCTCGACTCAATCACACAAGGAATCGAGGAGACCAAGGATGAGCATCACGCGACGTCACTTCGTGCACGCTGCAACGGCAGGCGCGGCGGCGATCTCTTGGCCGGCGCTGGCCCAGGGTCGCACCATCAAGCTGGGTTTCGTGTCGCCGCAGACCGGGCCGCTTGCGCCCTTCGGCGAGGCCGACAAGTGGGTCATCGCCGGCATCAACGAGGCCTTCAAGGGCGGCATCGATCTCGCGGGCGGGAAGGCCTCTGTGCAGGTGATCGTGAAGGACAGCCAGTCCAGCCCCAACCGGGCTGGCGAGGTGGCCAATGACCTGATCCTCAAGGACAAGGTCGACCTGATGCTGGTCTCCTCCACGCCCGAGACCACCAACCCGGTGAACGACGCCTGCGAGCTCAACGAGGTGCCCTGCATTTCCACCATGGCGCCGTGGCAGCCGTGGTTCTTCGGCCGCAAGGGCGATCCGGCCAAGGGCTTCAACTGGACCTATCACTTCTTCTGGGGCCTGGAAGACGTGATCGCGGTCTTCACCAACCTGTGGGGCGCGGTGCCGACCAACAAGAAGGTGGGCGGCCTGTTCCCGAACGACGGTGACGGCAATGCCTGGGGCGACCCCAAGCTGGGCTTCCCGCCGGTGCTCACGCAAAAGGGCTACACGCTGGTCGACCCCGGTCGATACCAGAACCTCACGCAGACCTTCGCCTCGCACATCGCGGCCTTCAAGCGCGACGGCACCGAGATCATCACCGGCGTGGTGATCCCGCCCGACATGAAGACCTTCCTCACCCAGGCGCGCCAGCAGGGCTTGCGGCCGAAGGTCGTCTCGGTGGGCAAGGCGCTGCTCTTTCCCGGCGCGGTGGAAGCGCTCGGCGAGCTGGGCGACGGCCTGTCCACGGAGGTGTGGTGGACGCCATCGCATCCGTACAAGTCCTCTCTCACTGGCATGACCGCGAAACAGCTCGCCGACAAGTACGAGGCCGATACGAAGAAGCAGTGGACGCAGCCGATCGGCTTCGCGCATGCGCTGTTCGAGATGGCGGCCGACGTGCTCAAGCGCACCAAGGACCCCGGCAAGCGCGAATCGATCCGCGACGCGCTCGCCGCGACCAACGCGAACACCATCGTCGGGCCAGTGAAGTTCGGCGGGCAGGGGCCGTTCAAGAACATCTCGAAGACACCGCTCGTGGGCGGGCAGTGGGTGAAGGGCTCGAAGCGGCCCTATGAATTGGTGGTCGTCAACAACGACACCGCCAAGGACATCCCGGTGGGTGGCAAGCTGAAGGCGATGGCGTGAGCGGAGGGCTGCTTGTCCTGCATGGCGTCAGCAAGTCCTTCGGGGCTCTGAAGGTCACCGACGACATCAGCCTGTCGGTGGCCGAGGGCGAGACGCTGGGCATCCTCGGGCCCAATGGCGCAGGCAAGACGACACTGTTCAACCTGATCACCGGCGACGTGCGGCCCGACGGCGGCCGCATCGAGTTCGACGGAAGCGACGTGACGCACCTCGCGCCACACCAGCGCTGCCGGCTCGGCGTTGGCCGCTCCTACCAGGTGCCGCAGCCCTTCGGCGCGATGACGGTGTTCGAGAACTGCGTGACGGCGGCGACCTTCGGCGGTGGGCTCGAGGAGTCCGAGGCGTACGAGGTGGCGGTCGAAGTGCTGCGGCATACCGGCCTCATCGCACAAGCCAACAAGGTGTCGGGAGGGCTCACCCTGCTCGATCGCAAGCGGCTCGAATTGGCGCGCGCGCTGTGCACCAGGCCGAGGCTGCTGCTGCTCGACGAGATCGCCGGTGGGCTGACCGAGCACGAGGCACGCGAGCTGGTGGAGGAGCTGCGCGCGATCAAGGCCAAGGGCGTGACGATGGTGTGGATCGAGCACGTGGTGCATGCGCTGCTGTCCATCGCCGACCGGCTGCTGGTCATCAACTTCGGCAAGCGGCTCGCCGAGGGCTCGCCTCGCGACGTGATGAACGATCCCGAGGTGCGCCGGGTGTACATGGGCATCGAAGCGGAGGTGGCCGCGTGAGCCTTCTTGCCACCCACGGCCTCGAGAGCTTCTATGGCGACTTCCAGGCGCTGTTCGGCATCGACTTCGAAGTCGACGAGGGCGAGACGGTCGCCATCATCGGCGCCAACGGCGCGGGCAAGTCCACCTTCCTGAAGACGCTCACTGGCTTGCTGAAGGCGCCCGCCGAGGCCATCCGCTTCGCAGGCCATTCCATCGGCGGCCTGCCACCCGGCGAGATCGCGCGCCTGGGGCTCGCGCTGGTGCCCGAGGGGCGCCGGTTGTTCCCGAGCCTTTCCGTCGAGGAGAACCTGCTGATGGGCGCCAGCACGCGTCGCACGGGGCCCTGGTCGCTCGATCGGGTGTATCGGCTCTTCCCCATCCTGAAGGAGCGCCGCCGCCAGGGCGCCACGGCGCTTTCCGGCGGACAGCAGCAGATGGTGGCGATCGGCCGCGCGTTGATGAGCAACCCCAGGCTGCTGCTGTGCGACGAACTGTCGCTGGGCCTGGCGCCGATCGTGATCCGCGAGATCTATGCGGCGCTGCCACGCATCTGCGCCGAAGGGCTCACCGCCGTGATCGTGGAGCAGGACGTCAGCACCGCCCAGCGCGCCTCGCAGCGTCTGTACTGCTTCCAGGAAGGGCGGGTATCGCTTGTCGCGCGCTCGGGCGAGGTCGGGCGCGACGAGATTTCCACTGCCTATTTCGGCATGTAGTGCCCATGTGGTCCTGGATCGACACCCTCGTGCAAGGCATGCTGCTCGGCGGGCTCTACGCGCTCTTCGCGCTGGGCCAGGCGCTGATCTTCGGCGTGATGCGGCTCACCAACACCGCGCACGGCGACTTCATCGTGCTCGGCGCCTTCATGGCCTTCGCGCTGAGCAGCGGGCTTGGGATCGATCCCTTCGTGGCCGGCGCGATCCTGCTGCCGCTGGCCTTCGGCTTCGGCTACGCGCTGCAACGCTTTCCGCTCAACGGCACGCTGGGACGCGATCCGCTGCCTTCCGTCGTGGTGACCTTCGGCCTCGCCATCGTGATCCAGAACGCCTTGCAGGAAGTGTTCACTGCCGACCCGCGTTCGATCGACTCGAAGGGCCTCAACATCCAGAGCCTCGCGATCAACGAGCAGTTGAGCGTCGGCGTGCTGCCGCTGGTGATCTTGCTCGTCGCGATGGCGAGCGCGGCCGGACTGCAGTGGATGTCGCAGCGCACCGCGATCGGCCGCGCGTTTCGCGCGGTGTCCGACGACCGCGAGGTCGCGCAGCTGATGGGCCTGCGCGCCAGCCACGTCTACGCGCTCGCCACCGCGATCGCCTTCGTGCTCATCGCACTCGCGGGCACGCTGCAGGCCATGCGCACGACGGTCGCGCCGAGCGACGGGCCGGCCCTGCTGCTGTTCGCCTTCGAGGCGGTGATCATCGGCGGCATGGGCTCCTTCTGGGGCAGCTTCGCGGGCGCGCTGATCCTCGGCGTCACGCAGGCGATCGGCTTCCGCTTCGATCCGGGCTGGGGCATCTGGTTCGGCCATCTGGTGTTCCTCGCGGTGCTGGTGTGGCGGCCGCAAGGGCTGTTTCCCAAGACGGTAGGTTGATGGACCGAGCCCTTCACCGCTCGCCGCCTGGCAAGTGGAGCGCCAGACGCACGCCAGCCGCGTGGCCGCGGTGGTCGCGCTCGCGCTGGTGGCCGTGGCCGCGTCGATGCCCTTCTGGGCCGAGCCGGCCTGGATGCGCGAGTTCGTCGAGATCGGCTGCTACTTCATCTTCGCGGCGATGTGGAACCTGCTGGCCGGCTACGGCGGCATGGTCTCGATCGGCCAGCAGGCCTACTTCGGCGCGGGCGGCTACGTGATGCTGGGCTTCAGCAACTTTGCCGGCTTCAACCCTTTCGTCGCGATTCCCGTCGCCGCCGTGGCGTCCGGGCTGCTGGCCTGGCCGATCTCGAAGATCGCGTTCCGGCTGCAAGGCGGCTACTTCGCGATCGGCACCTGGGTGATCGCCGAGGTGCTGCGCCTGACCGTCGCCAACATCTCGGCCGTGGGCGGCGGCTCGGGCACGAGCCTCACGGCACTGGCCGGCATCGCGCGCGGGTACCCGGGAGGCGCTGACCTTCTGGATTGCGCTCGTGGCGGTGGTGGCCTCGGTGGCGCTCGTGTATGGCTTCCTGCGCTCGCGGCAGGGGCTGGCGCTGATGGCGATCCGCGATTCCGAAGTGGCGAGCGAGTCGCAAGGCATCGATGTGCGAACGACCAAGCTGTGGGTCTACATCGTGGCAGCCGCTGGCGCCGGCCTCGCGGGCGCGCTGTACTTCGTCGGCAACCTGCGCATCTCCCCCGATGCGGCCTTCAGCGTCAACTGGACCGCCTTCGCGATCTTCATGGTGGTGATCGGCGGCATCGGCACCATCGAAGGTCCGATCGTCGGCGCGGTGATCTTCTGGGCCCTCAATCGCTACCTGAGCGACTACGGCAGCTGGTACCTGATCGGCCTGGGCCTGCTCGCGATCCTGGTGACGGTGTTCTTCAAGCAGGGCCTGTGGGGCCATGCGCAGCAGCGCTGGGGCTGGAGCCTGTTCCCGACCCGCCGCCGCCTCTTGTTGCCGGATTCGTGAGCGCACCCAATGCCCGCTGCGGTTGCGCTTGATTACAAGGTGGCGCGGACTTGTCGCTAGCATTCGGGCCCGTCTGTTCTCGCGAGCCCCTTCGAGGCTTGCCGACGTCACGCACGTGTATCCGCGTGTAGGACACTAGACGACTTACGCGATCGGACGGTCGCAGCTAGCATGGCGCTGGCCCGAAGCCGGCCTCGGATTCGAGACGGCGCTGCCGCCATAACCTCCAACAAGGAAGCCGCCCTCGGCATCGCACCGATGCCTGGCCTGCGGCTCGACAGAACAAGGGGAACGAGAGCGCCATGCTCGACGAACTGCTGCAGTCCCTGTCCTTCATGGGCAATTTCGCAAGCTGGCCTCCGAAGCCCGATGCCTTGCTGTGGCTGTCCCTGGTCGTCATCGGCGGCGCACTGGTCGGCGAATTCGTGTTCAGGCTGCTGGGCCTGCCGCGCATCGTCGGCTATGCGCTGGCGGGCATGGCCGTGGGCATGGCGGGCTACGGCGTGTCGGCCGGCGAGCTGTCGCCGACGCTGCGCCTGGTGGTCGACCTGGCGCTGGCGCTGCTGCTCTTCGAGCTGGGGTCGCGGGTCTACCTGCGATGGCTGCGGACCAATCCCTTCCTGCTTGGCGACGAGCCTGGCCGAAGCGATCCTCACCTTCATCGCGGTCTACCTGACGATGCGCTGGCTGGGGCTCGACGGGCCCTCGGCTGCCGCCGTCGGCGTGCTCGCCGTGCCGGCGTCGCCCGCGGTGATCACGCGCGTGGCCTCCGAGTTCGGGGCCGCGGGGCAGGTCACCGAGCGGGTCTCGATGATGTCGGCGCTCAACACCCTCTATGGCGTGTTCGCCAGCAAGCTGCTGCTGGCCTGGCTCGATCTCGATCAAGGCCAGGCGCCCGTGCGGGCGATCGTGGAGCCGATCTACGTGTTCGCCGGCTCGGTGCTGGTGGCGGGGCTGCTGGGCTACGCCGTGGCGCGGGTGGCGCGCGGGCTCGACCTGCGCAACGAGAACTCCACGCTGCTGCTGCTGGGCCTCATCACGCTGGCCCTGGCCATCACCAAGATGTTCGGCCTTTCGACGCTGATGGTGCCGCTGATGGCGGGCCTGTGGCTGCGCAATACGACCGAGCGCCCGTGGGTGTGGCCGCGCCACTTCGGCACCGCAGGCGGTGCGCTGGTGCTGATGCTGTTCGTGATCGTCGGCACCTCGTGGTCCTTCGAGGCGCTGGCTGCCGGCGGTGCGCTGGCGCTGGCGGCGATGGGCGTGCGTGCCCTGGCCAAGGCGGGCGCGGTGCTGACCCTGGGCTGGTTCAGCGGGCAATCGATCCGCCAGGGCGTGGGCCTGAGCCTGGCGCTCACGCCGCTCTCGGCCACGGCGCTGGTGATGTATTCGGACCTGCAGTCCTCGCACGCGGGCTTCGCGGCGCAGTTGGCGCCCATCGCGCTCAGCTCGATCGCCATCATGGACCTGCTGGGCGCGCTGGCCGTGCTCGCGGCCTTGCGCGGCGCCCATGAGATCGGGCCGCGCGGATTGAACCCTGGCCGCCTTTGAAAGAGCCATCACATGAGCCTTGAAGCCTTTGCCGACTCGAAGCCGCTGAGCCTCGGCGTCGAGCTGGAACTGGGGATCGTCAATCGCCACGACTACGACCTGTCGCCGAGCTCCGCCGACCTGCTGCGCCTGATGAGCAAGCGCAAGATCCCCGGCGACGTGAAGCCGGAGATGACCGACAGCATGATCGAGCTGTCCACCGGCATCTGCCGCAACCACGACGACGCGCTGGCCCAGTTGCAGGAGATCCGCGATGCGCTGGTCGACTGCGCCCGCAAGCTCAATGTCGGCCTCACCGGCGGTGGCACCCATCCGTTCCAGGACTGGAGCGAGCGCCGCATCTTCAACACGCCGCGCTTTCACATGCTCTCGGAGCTGTACGGCTACCTGTCGAAGCAGTTCACCATCTTCGGGCAGCACGTGCACGTGGGATGCCCGAGCGCCGACGAGGCGCTGGTGCTGCTGCACGGCCTGTCGCGCTTCATTCCGCACTTCATCGCGCTGTCGGCCTCGAGCCCTTACGTGCAGGGCATCGACACGGGCTTTCATTCGGCGCGCCTGAACTCGGTGTTCGCCTTCCCGCTGTCGGGCCGCGCGCCCTTCGTCACCACCTGGGACGACTTCGGCCAGTTCTTCCAGAAGATGACGCGCACCGGCGTGGTCCAGAGCATGAAGGACTTCTACTGGGACATCCGCCCCAAGCCCGAGTTCGGCACCATCGAGGTCCGGGTGCTCGACACGCCGCTGACGGTCGAGAAGGCCGCGGCGCTGGCGGCCTACATCCAGGTCGTGTCGCGCTGGCTCACGCTGGAAAAGCCCTACGAGCTGGCCGAGGACGACTACCTCGTCTACACCTTCAACCGCTTCCAGGCCTGCCGCTTCGGCCCGGAGGGCACCTTCGTCGACCCGAAGACCGGCGAGCACCGCTCGCTGCGCGAGGACATCCTGGTCACCTTCGGGCGCATCGAGCAGCATGCGGTCGAGCTGCGGGCCGACGACGCGCTGCGCTACCTGCGCAGCGAACTGCATCGGCATGGCAACGACGCCACCTGGGCCCGCCAGGTGCTCGAGCACGAACACATGCTTCCGGAGGTGGTGCGCCAGCAATGCCTGCGCTGGAGCGGGGAGCTGATCGTCTGAAAGGCTCCGGGTTTCCCCCAGGGGTCGTTGTTTTGCCGCACCCTGGTTGGATCGGCGGCTCCATGCGCCGCGGCAACTTTGAGCGAACTTGCGGGGAAAATCATGGTTTCATCGAATTTCTCCGGAACCAAGGAATCCTTTCATGACGACCATGACCCTTTCTTCCACGACCTTGTGGCAGCGCGCTGCCATGACCCTGGCCGGCCTCGTGCTGGCCGCCTGCGGCAAGCAGGCCGAAGCCCCGGCCGCTCCGGCCGCCACCACCGCCGCGCCCGCCTCCGAGGCCGCCGCTCCCGCGCCCGGCCGTGGCCAAGGTGCTCGTGGTGGGCACCGACGCCGCCTACGCTCCCTTCGAATCGCAGAACGACAAGGGCGAGATCGTCGGCTTCGACATCGACGTGGTGAATGCCGTCGCCAAGAAGGCCGGCTTCGAAGTGAAGTTCGTCAACACGCCGTGGGAAGGCATCTTCAACACGCTGCAGCAGGGTGACCGCGACTTCCTCGTCTCGGCCATCACCATCACCGACGAGCGCAAGCAGACGATGGACTTCTCCAACCCCTACTTCGACGCCAACCAGCTGATCGCGGTGCGCGAGTCTTCCAAGGTCGCGAAGTTCAACGACCTGAAGCCCCTCAAGGTCGGCGTGCAGACCGGCACCACCGGCGACGAGGTGGTGAGCAAGCTGCAGGGCAAGAACAGCACGAACGTCAAGCGCTTCGAGTCCACGCCGCTGGCGCTCAAGGAGCTGGAAGCCGGCGGCGTCGATGCGGTGGTGGCCGACAACGGCGTGATCGAGAACTACGTCGCCAACAACACCAGCTTCAAGTTCAAGACCGTCAAGGACGCCAGCCTTCACCCCCGAGCAGTACGGCCTGGCCGTGCGCAAGGGCAACAGCGAGCTGCTCGAGAAGCTGAACAAGGGCCTGGGCGAGATCAAGGCCGACGGCACCTACGACCAGATCTACGCCAAGTACTTCGGCGCCAAGCCGGCGGCCACCGCGCGCCGCGGCCTCCAAGTAAGCCGCCGGGCGCCAAGCAAGGAAACGCCGTGGACCTGCGCTGGGGCATCCTGTCCGGCTACGTGCCGTTGTTCATCGCCGGCTTGTGGATGACCATCCAGCTCACGATCGTGGCCATCGTCTGCGGCCTCGCCCTGGGCCTGGTGCTGGGCATGCTGACCAGCTCGCCGACAGGGGCCGCAGCCGACGTCGGCCGGGGGGCGCCTGCTGCTCAAGCCGGCGCAGTGGCTGGGGGTGGCGTATGTCACCTTCTTCCGCGGCACGCCGCTGTTCGTGCAGATCCTGCTGGTGCACTTCGCGCTGATGCCCACGCTGATCCACCCGGAGCATGGGCTGCTCCTCTCCGGAGAGGCGGCCACGCAGTTCAGGCAGAACTACGGCGCCTTCTTCTCCGGGGCGCTGGCCCTCACGCTCAACGCGGGCGCCTACATCTCGGAGATCTTCCGCGCCGGCATCCTGTCGATCCACACCGGGCAGACGCAGGCGGCCTACAGCCTCGGCCTCACGCACGGCCAGAGCATGCGCTACGTGATCCTGCCGCAGGCCTTCCGGCGCATGGTGCCGCCGCTGGTGAACGAGGCGGTCATGCTGGTGAAGGACTCCTCGCTGGTCTCGGCGATCGGCCTGGCCGAGCTGGCGCTGGCGGCGCGTACCGTGGCGGGAGCCTATTCGCGCTACTGGGAGCCGTACCTCGCGATATCGGCGATGTACCTCGTGATGACGCTGATTCTTTCCCTTCTGGCCAAGCGCCTGGAGGCTCCGGCTCACCAACGAGGGAGGTAGGGCCTGCGGCCCTACCTCCCTTCGGGTGGACGTCACTGCTCCCCCCGCCCCCTCCGCGAGGGGTCTCTAGCTCGATGCACGAACCGGCCTGATGGCCGGTCGGCCGCTCGGCCGCCGCGACTTGAAACTGGCGGGCTTGCCCCCCATTCTTCCTGCCGCATCCCTATCCACTGTTTTCATATCGCTATGGACAAGCAAACACTCTCATTCCAAGCCGAAGTCAAGCAGCTGCTGTACCTGGTGACGCACTCGCTGTATTCGAACAAGGAGATCTTCCTGCGCGAGCTGATCTCCAACGCTTCGGACGCCTGCGACAAGCTGCGCTTCGAGGCGCTCAACCACGAAGACCTGTACGAAGGCCAGCCGGCGCTCGAAGTGCGGGTGAGCTACGACAAGGACGCCCGCACCCTCACCATCAGCGACACCGGCATCGGCCTGTCGTCCGAGGAGGCGGTCGCCAACCTGGGCACCATCGCCAAGAGCGGCACGCGTGAATTCATGGCAACCCTGTCGGCCGACCAGAAGCAGGACGCGCAGCAGCAAGGCGCGCTGATCGGCCAGTTCGGCGTGGGCTTCTACAGCGGCTTCATCGTGGCCGACCGCATCACCGTCGAGTCGCGCCGTGCGGGCCTGAAGGCCGAGGAAGGCGTGCGCTGGACCAGCGAAGGGACGGGCGACTTCGAGGTCGAGGCCATCACTCGCGAGAAGCGCGGCACCGACGTGACCCTGCACCTGCGTGAAGGCGAAGAGGAGTTCCTCGGCACCTGGCGGCTGAAGTCCATTACGGCCAAGTATTCGGACCACATCTCGCTGCCCATCCTGATGCACAAGGAGGAGTGGGACAAGGACAAGGGCGAGTCGGTGCTGAAGGACGAATGGGAGACCGTCAACCGCGCCGCTGCCCTGTGGACCCGCAGCAAGAGCGACATCACCGAAGAGCAGTACCACGAGTTCTACAAGCAGATCAGCTACGACACCGAGCCGCCGCTGGCGTATACGCACAACCGCGTGGAAGGGCGCAGCGAATACACGCAGCTGCTCTACATCCCGGCCAAGGCGCCGTACGACCTGTGGAACCGCGACAAGCATGCGGGCGTGAAGCTCTACGTGAAGCGCGTCTTCATCATGGACGAGGCGCAGTCCTTGATGCCTTCCTATCTGCGCTTCGTCAAGGGGGTGATCGACAGCGCCGACCTGCCGCTCAACGTCTCGCGCGAGCTGCTGCAGGAAAGCCGCGACGTGAAGGCCATCCGCGAGGGCTCGACCAAGCGGGTGCTGTCGATGCTTGAAGACCTGGCCGAGAACCAGAAGGAGAAGTACGCCGGCTTCTGGAAGGAATTCGGCTCGGTGCTCAAGGAAGGCGTCGGCGAAGACCACGCCAACCAGGAGCGCCTGGCCAAGCTGCTGCGCTTCTCGTCGACGCACGCCGATGAGGGGGTGTCGCTGCCTGACTACCTGGCCCGGATGAAGGAAGGCCAGGAGGCGATCTACTACATCACCGCCGAGACGCTTGCAGCTGCCCGCAACAGCCCGCAGCTCGAGATCTTCCGCAAGAAGGGCCTGGAGGTGCTGCTGCTCACCGACCGGGTCGACGAGTGGATGCTCAGCCACTTCTACGAGTTCGAGGGCAAGCCGCTGCAAAGCGTCGCCAAGGGCGAGGTTGACCTTGGCAAGCTCCAGGACGAGGAAGAAAAGAAGAAGGCCGAGGAAGCCGCCAGCACTTTCAAGCCGCTGCTGGAGCGCCTGAAGGACGCTCTCAAGGACAAGGCCAGCGACGTGCGCGTGACGACCCGCCTGGTGGATTCGCCGGCCTGCCTGGTCACCGGGGAAGGCGAGATGAGCGGCCATCTCGCGCGCCTGCTCAAGCAGGCGGGACAGAAGGCGCCCGAGAGCAAGCCGGTGCTGGAGATCAACGTCGAGCATGCGCTGGTCAAGCGCCTGGGCGAAAGCGATCGCTTCGACGACCTGGCCAACATCCTGTTCGACCAGGCGCTGCTGGCCGAGGGTGGGCAGCTCGACGATCCTGCTGCGTACGTCCGGCGCGTCAACGCACTCCTTGCAGGGTAAGGGGCCTGCGGCCTGCGCTTAGGCCCCTGCGGGGTGAATCGTCACCGCACCCCCTGCCCCCGCCACGCGGGGGTTCTGCCTTGAGTCACGAGCCGGCGTGCCGCCGGCATGCGCCGGCCTGCGGCCGGTTGTCATTCATGCTGGAGCCCCCTCGCGGAGGGGGCCGCGGGGAGCAGTGACGTTCAGCGGCCTCGCCGCCGTTGACGGTTTAGCTCTGCTAAACCGTCAACGGCGGCTCCTGCATCGCCTCGACCTGCTCGCGCAGCTGCGTGACCTGGCCTGCCCAGTACGACGAGCTGCCGAACCACGGAAAGGCGGCGGGGAACGCCGGATCGTCCCAGCGTCGCGCCAGCCAGCCGCTGTAGTGGATCTGGCGCAGCGTGCGCAGCGCTTCGACGAGATGGAGTTCGCGTCGGCGGAAGTCCATGAAATCCTCGTAGCCGGCGAGTACTTCGCTCAGCTGGCGTGTCTGCGCGGCGCGGTCGCCCGACAGCAGCATCCAGAGGTCCTGCATCGCCGGGCCGTTGCGGGCGTCGTCCAGATCGACGAAGTGGGGACCTGCATCGGTCCACAGGATGTTGCCCACGTGGCAGTCGCCATGCAGGCGCAGGGATTGGACGTCTCCTGCAGCATCGAAGCAGCGCCGGACGGCGGACAGTGCCTGCTCGACAGTCGAGCGCCAAGCCGGCAGGACCTCGGGCGGCACGATGTCGTGCTCGAGCAGCCAGTTGCGCGGTTCTTCGCCGAGGCTTGCGATGTCCAGGCTGGTCCGGGACCCGAAAGGGCGCTTGGCGCCGACCGCATGAATGCGGCCGAGGAAGCGGCCGATCCACTCCAGCGTGAGTGGGTCCTCGAGTTCGGGCGAGCGTCCGCCACGGCGCGGCGCGACCGCAAAACGGAATCCGGCGTGCTCGGCGAGCGTGGCTTCGCCGCCGGAAGGCGGAGCAAGGATCAGGGGCGCAACGACCGGAATCTCGGCCGCGGCCAATTCGAGTGCGTAGTCGTGTTCTTCCTGGATCTGCGCATCGGTCCACCTCGCGGGCCGATAGAACTTGGCCACCACGATCGAGCCGTCCTCAAGGAAGACCTGGACCACGCGGTTCTCGTAGGAGTTGAGCTGGATCAGCCGTCCATCGCCTCGAAGGCCGACGCTGTCGAGTGCGTCGAGCATCACGTCGGGGGTGAGGCGGGAGTAAGGGTGGTCGTCGTGCGGGGGGCTCATCCCGGCATCGTAGCCGGCCCTCGCTTGCCTGCTCGCTCGCGCCTAGGCGCGACGCTCGGGCGGGGTGCTGTCTTCGATCACCACGCCGGCAATCTGGTGGTCGAACGCCTTGGCGCGCAGCGGCGCGAAGCCGCTGCTGTCGAACGAGCCGTCCTGCCGGCTGTCGGGGGCGAAGAAGGAATCGGGTGCGAGCCGCGAGTCGTCATGCGAAAGGCGCGAGTCCGCCGATTGCAGGGAGTCGCGATGCTCGCGCTGCTTGCGGATGGCGCTGTGCAAGCTGCTGCGCGCCTCGTCGAGCTTGTGGGATGGCATCGACTCGATGGCTTGAGGCCTGGTGTCGGGCGCAGCGTCGTCATGCAGCACCGCGCGCCGCAACTCGTCCGTCGAGGGCAGGTCATCGACCATGAAGCACAGGTAGCGAACCCGGCAGGCACTGAGCACGCCGATCTTGATCCGGGTCGCGCGCCGAGAACCGCCCCGTGGTCCTTCGACATCGATCGCGGCGAGCACCCGGCCCTTCGCATTCGAGATTGCGAACGTGACATGCAGCGGACCGATCAGGCCATGCCAGTAATTGACGCGAGCAGGCTCGCTGGCGTGGGTGAAACGCGCCAGGGCCAGCTTGCAGAGGATGATGTGTTCGGGAAACGCCTCGCGCAACTGCTGGTACATCCGTTGCTCGTTGGCGGAGAAGACTGGGCGGAGCATCAGCTGCCATTCCCGGGGCAAGGGTTCGGGGCGGCGGCGTCTCGTCAGGACCACTTGGAGGGCCACGACCAGGAGAATGGCGGCCACGAAGGCGGTGGTGAGGGTCAGGGCTTGCATGGCCTCATCGACAAGCGGACTCGTTCTTGCCTTGCGGCGGGGGTCTTGAAAATCGTGAAGTCAAGATGTGTGAGGATGTTAACCGTCCGCCGCCCCTCGGCACATCGCCCGAACCCGGGGATTACGCGGGGTTGCCGCCCTACTGGCGAGTTGTGCGCTGCCGCCCGAGGCCTGCCTTGACCTCCGCAATCGCGCCCAGGAAACGATCGAAGCGCAAGGCATTGAGCTTGAGCCGGTAGTCCACCTCTGCGGCACGGCCCTCGAGCATCTGCTCCACATGGGTGGCCAGCGTGTCTGGTGGAAGCTTCAGGTGGGCCTGCGATTCGCTGCCGTCGCGCACTACCGTGGCCCCGGCCTTGCGCGCGATCTTGAGCATGGCGGTGTTCTCCGTCAGGGCGTGGATGTAGAGGGTGTCGATGCGACGATTGCGCGCATGCATCACGGCCCGGTCGAACAGTCGGGCGCCATAGCCGCGGCCCCGTGCCTTCTTCGCGACCGACACGCCGAATTCCGCCATGGCGGGCTTGTGCCGGCGAACTGCGGCGCCTCGTAGGCCAGATGGGCCACGGCAATCAGCTGCAGCCGACGGTTGAAGATGCCGAACACTTCGTCGCGCTGGAAGTCCAGCGACATGACGTACTTGCGGATCTGCTCGTCGGTCGCAGGGTGGCCGAAGCGCAGGTAGCGGTCGGAAGGCTCGAGTTCCAGCAGGTGGGACAGGATGCGGTGCCGATGGCGCTTGGCCAGCGACCGGATCGGAACCCAGGAAAAGATCGAACTCGCCGTCCGAGTCGAGCCGCCGGAGCGAGCAGGTCTTTGCGGGCCGGCACTCGGCTGACTCGGTGCATCTCCTGGATGGCTCATGACGCTCTCCTGGCCTAGGTGAAAACCCTAGGTTACCGCAAAACTCATCTTTCCTGAGTTACATCCAGCAATATCCGAACCATGCGGGCCGCGCAATCGCCTCCTCGGGGCCCGATCGTAGGCGCACGCGCGGGCCTTCGCTTGCCTAAGTGCTTGATTTCTCGATATACTCTTTGGCTTTCCCGTCCTCAACCCCGGGAGAAGTGCGTCGTCGAGGCAAAGCCTCAGCGGCGCTCGGTGCCCCCAGGTCGCCTAAGAGGCTGCCCCAAAAAGAAGCAGCGCCGACCGCGCATCTGCAGGGCCGAAGATGGGTTGAAAACAAACCAAAGTTCAAGCTCATGAAAACCTTCAGCGCCAAGCCGGCCGAGGTGAAGCACGACTGGTTTGTGATTGACGCCACCGATAAGGTGCTCGGACGAGTGGCCAGCGAAGTCGCTCTCCGTTTGCGCGGCAAACACAAAGCCATCTATACGCCTCACGTCGATACCGGTGATTTCATCGTGATCGTCAACGCAGACAAGATCCGCGTGACGGGCAACAAGGCAGAACAAAAGGTGTACTACCGCCACTCGGGCTTCCCGGGCGGCATCTACGGCACCAAGTTCAAGGACATGCAAGCCAAGCATCCCGGTCGCGCCCTGGAAAAGGCCGTCAAGGGCATGCTCCCCAAGGGTCCGCTGGGCTACGCGATGATCAAGAAGCTGAAGGTCTATGCCGGTGACACGCACCCGCACAGCGCTCAGCAACCCAAAGTGCTCGAGATCTAAGGAGCGGCGATGATCGGAAATTGGAACTATGGCACCGGCCGCCGCAAGTCTTCGGTGGCTCGCGTGTTCATCAAGAAGGGCTCCGGCCAGATCCTCGTCAACGGCAAGCCGATTGACCAGTACTTCGGCCGCCAGACCTCGATCATGATCGCCAGGCAGCCCCTGGTGCTCACCAGCAACGACGCTGCCTTCGACATCAAGGTCAACGTCCACGGTGGTGGCGAATCCGGCCAGGCCGGTGCGGTGCGCCACGGCATCACCCGCGCGCTGATCGACTATGACGCTGCTCTCAAGCCTCCGCTGAGCCAAGCCGGGTTCGTGACCCGCGACGCTCGTGAAGTGGAGCGCAAGAAGGTGGGTCTGCACGGCGCTCGCCGTCGCAAGCAGTTCAGCAAGCGCTGATTCCACTGGTTGCAACCCAGCCCCGAAGGCCGCCCGATGGGCGGCCTTCGTACTTCTACAATCTTTTTTTCGTTGGTACACCAAGGGGGCGGCATCGGCCGCATCCCGAGGTCTTGGAGATTTGCATGATCAGGGTCGCCATCGTCGGGGGTACCGGCTACACCGGAGTGGAACTGCTGCGCTTGCTGTCGCAGCATCCGCACGTCGAGATCGCGGCGATCACATCGCGCAAGGAAGCCGGCATGCCGGTTGCGGAGATGTATCCCTCCCTGCGTGGCCGCGTGAACCTTGCCTTCGTCACGCCCGAGGAGGCCAAGCTCGACCAATGCCATGTGGTCTTCTTCGCCACGCCGCACGGCGTCGCGATGGCCCAGGCACGCGAACTGTTGGCGGCTGGCGTGAAGATCATCGACCTCGCGGCAGACTTTCGCCTCAAGGACACCGCAGACTTCGAGCAGTGGTACGGCATGACCCACACCTGTCCGGAGATCCTGGCCGAGGCGGTGTATGGACTCCCTGAACTCAACCGCGACGCAGTCAAGAAGGCGCGCGTCATCGGTAATCCCGGGTGCTATCCCACCAGTGTTCAGCTTGGTTTCGCACCGCTCTTGAAGACGCCCGGCCTGACTGATGCTTCCCACTTGATCGCCAATTGCGCCTCAGGCGTGTCGGGCGCCGGCCGCAAGGCCGAGGTCCATACCCTCTTCTCGGAGGCCAGCGACAACTTCAAGGCTTACGGCGTGAAAGGCCACCGCCACGGTGCCGAGATCAACCAGCAATTGCGCGCGATTGCCGGTGTGTCGTCCGGTTCGCCCGAAGTGCACTGCCTGTTCGTGCCTCACCTCATTCCGGCGGTGCGGGGCATTCACTCGACGCTGTATGCGCGCCTGACTCCGGCTGGCCAGGCCGCCGACCTGCAGAAGCTGTTCGAGGACTTCTATCGCAGCGAGCCCTTCGTGGATGTGATGCCCGCTGGCTCCACGCCGGAGACGCGTTCGGTGCGCGCCTCCAATTTCGTGCGCATCGCCGTGCACAAGCCGACGGCTGACCTGGCGATGATCCTCGTCGTCGAAGACAACCTCACCAAGGGTGCGTCGGGTCAAGCCGTGCAATGCATGAACCTGATGTGCGGCCTGCCCGAGACCGAAGGCTTGATGCACGTTCCTGTCCTGCCCTGAGCGCGGAAGAGCGAGTTCCCGAGTGCGCTGGAAGTTGTTGCGTCGTCGCCTGTCCATCAGCGCGCCGCGCATGATCGTGCGTCGGCAGCTGCCATGGCCGCTGCGCTGGGCGGTGGCCGCGTTGATGTTCGGCTTTTCCGCAGCCCTCGCGCTGTGGGCCTTCGAGTTCGGCAAGACCATCTCTGGCCTGTCGCGAGGGAACGATCCGCAGGAAGTGGCGCGCTTGCGCGACGAAGTCGCGCTGCTGCGAAGCGAGCGCGACAAGGCCCAGGGAATCGGCGACACCGCAGAGAGCCTGCTCAAGAGCGAGCGCGTGACCCTGGAGCGGCTGGCAGCGCAGATCAAGGCGCTCGAAGTCGAGAACCTGGCGCTCAAGGATGACCTCGGCTTCTTCCAGCACCTGCTTCCCGCCGGCGCCGGGGATTCCCTTTCCGTTCGCGGCCTCCAGGCGGAGATGTCGGCTCCGGGCCAGATGCGTTTCCAACTGATCCTGATGCAGGGCGGCCGCAGCGTGCCCGAGTTCAAGGGCCGGTACGAACTGATCCTTTCAGGCTCGATGGACGGACGGCCATGGACCCAGGCCATGCCCGGTGGTGCGCGCAATTTGTCGCTCAAACACTATCGGCGTGTGGAAGGCGTCATCGACGTGCCTCCGCAGGCCGTGATAAAAGCGGTTCAGGTCCGAGTGACCGACGCGAGCGGGGCCGTGCGGGCCCAGCAGTCCCTCAAACTCTAAAAGACGAAGTCGCGGGAGACCCTCATGTTCGGCAGAAAGAAGCAGCCTCCCATATGCACCTTGGTGGGCGAAGGCACACGCGTGGAAGGGCGGCTGGTGTTCGCCGATGGCTTGCGCATCGATGGTGAAGTCATCGGCGACGTGGTGGCCGAAGGCGATGCGCGCAGCATCCTGGTGATCAGCGAAAAAGCCCGGGTGGTCGGCAAGGTCAAGGGAGGCCACGTCATCGTCAACGGTGCCGTCGAAGGCCCTGTGGAGTCGAGTGAACTGCTCGAATTGCAGCCCAAGGCACGCATTTCCGGCGACGTCAGGTACCAGTCCCTCGAAATGCATCAGGGTGCAACGATCCACGGCGAGCTGCGCCCCTTGAGGGCGGCCGAGGAGGACTCATATGAGTCGATGAACTCCTCCTTGAAGCTCGCAACCAGCAATGGTTAAGCAATGCGCGGATAATTTGAGCATTAAAACGCCACGACCCAAGGAATCCTCATGAGCGCCGTAGCCGAAAACATTTCGAGCGAAATGCCCGCCCCGATCGTCTTCACCGATAGCGCCGCTGACAAGGTCCGGCAATTGGTCGATGAAGAAGGGAATCCCGAGCTCAAGCTGCGTGTCTTCGTGCAGGGCGGCGGATGCTCCGGCTTCCAGTACGGATTCACCTTCGACGAGATCGTCAACGACGACGACACGCAAATGCAGAAGAACGGCGTCACCCTGCTGATCGACGCCATGAGCCTGCAATACCTGGCCGGCGCGGAGATCGACTACAAGGAAGACCTCGAAGGCGCCCAGTTCGTGATCAAGAATCCGAACGCGACCACTACTTGCGGTTGCGGCTCGAGCTTCTCGGTCTGAGCGCTCGACACTTCAAACAACAAGGCCGCCTTCGGGCGGCCTTGTTGTTTTGAGCGCTGCGAGGGGGTTCAAGATCACCGTGCTTCAAGCCGCGTAGATCCCGCCAAGGACACGCGGCCCTCGCGCCCCTGTCACCGACGCCAGATTGCCCGCTAGCCCTTCCACGCGCTGCCGGGCCAGCCAGGCGAACGCCGCGGCCTCGACCTGTTGGGGTGGCAGGCCGCGCTGCGCAGAGTCCACCACCACGATACCGGGCAGCAGTGCCTGAAGGCGACGCATCAAATGGTCGTTGCGCGCGCCGCCGCCGCAAACGATGAGTTCGCGGCATGCCGGTGCGTGGCGCTGCAGGTGAGTCGCGCAGGCCGAGGCCGTGAATTCGCATAGGGTGGCCTGCACATCGGCGGCAGGCAGCTCACCGAAGAGGTCCAGCCGCGATTGCAGCCAGCTTGCGTTGAACAGGTCTCGCCCGGTGCTCTTGGGCGGCGCAAGACGCAGCCAGGCCTCGGACCACAGGGCATCCAGCAGGTCCGGAAGCACCCGGCCGCTCGCGGCCCAACGCCCCTGAGCGTCATAGGCCTGGCCGAGATGCCGTTGGCACCACAGATCCATCAAGGCGTTGCCCGGTCCGCAATCGAATCCCAGTGGGTCGGCCCCATCGGCCGGCAACAGGCTCAGGTTGCTGATGCCCCCGAGGTTGAGCACTGCGAGATCCGACCCCCGGCGAGCGAACAAGGCTCGGTGAAATGCCGGCACGAGCGGCGCGCCTTGGCCGCCGGCGGCGACGTCGCGGCTACGGAAATCTGCGATGACCGCCACGCCCGTGCGCTCCGCCAGTAGCGAAGGGTTGAGGATCTGAATGGTGTAGCCGCTGCCATCGAACTCGCCGGGCCGGTGACGCACCGTCTGCCCATGGGCCCCGATGGCCCTGACCGTCGATGCCGTCGCGCCACCCGAACGCAGCAGGTCAGACACCACCTGCGCGTACGCCTCCGACAGGCGATTGGCCGCCAGCGCGGCACGATGCAGCTCGTTGTGGCCGGGCGTGTTGAGCGCGAGCAGCTCTGCCCGAAGCTCGTCATCGAATTCGATGCTCGCATGCGACAGCACTTCTATCGGTTGCCCGGAGGCCGGGGTCAGGTCGGCCAGCACGCCGTCGACACCATCGAGCGAGGTGCCGGACATCAAACCGATGTAGCAGTTCTTCATGCGGGCATTGTGCCGATGAAAAAAGCCCGCGAGACGCGGGCTTCTGAGAGGTATGCCGTGGCGCTTTACTCGGCGCTTGCGAATTGCTGGCTGCCCGCGGCCGCGGCCAACTGCGCGCGCCACACCAGGGCTTGGGCCTGGAACTGGGTGCGGGCCGCTGCCGACAGGGTCTGTCCCTCGGAAGTGCGTGCGATCCGCAAGGGATCGACCTGCTCGCCGCCCTGGCGGAATTCGAAGTGCAGATGCGGGCCGGTGGCCCAGCCGGTGGAACCGACCGCACCAATCAGGTCGCCCTGGTTCACGCGCTGGCCCTGGCGAACGCCGAGCCGGCTCAGGTGCGCATAGACGGTGACTCGATCGCCACCGTGCTTGATGAACACCACGTTTCCATAGCCGTTCTGCACGCCGGCGAACTCGACGACGCCTTCACCCACCGTGCGCACCGGCGTGCCCGAAGGCGCGGCGAGATCGACGCCAAGATGGCGGCGCCATGTCTTCATGATCGGGTGCATGCGCATTGCGAAGCCCGAGCTCACGCGCGAGAACTCCACCGGCGAGGCGAGGAAGGCACGCCGCATGCTGCGGCCATCCAGGCCGAAGTACGCGCCCTTGGCACCCGGTTCCTGGAACCAGGCGGCCTCGTGGGTCTTGCCATCATTGGTGAATTGCGCCACCAGCACGCGCCCCGCAGCTTCGCCCCACGCAATGGGTTCGCCGTCGGCCTCGAGTGCCTCGTAGAGCACGGTGAAGCGGTCGCCGCGACGAAGGTCGCGCCGGAAGTCGATTTCGCTGGAGAAGATCTCGGCGAGCTGGTTGCCGACGGCATCCGGCAGGCGCGCGTCTTCGATCGCTGCAAACAGGGTCGACTCGACCGTGCCGCCACCCATGCTGACCCGGCTCGTCAGCCGTGCGAGCTCGACGCTGGACTGAAAGCCCTTCTCGGTTCGCTTGACGACCAGCCGGTTGAAGTGGCTCGCGGCCTTGCGCCGGGTCTTCCGAGGGAAAGCGGGCGACGAGCTCGCGCAAGTCGCCGAGTTCGCCGATCGTCGCCTTCATCATCTTGCCCGGACGGCCCTGCAGGATGCGGCGGGCAAGCGGGTCAGTGCGAAGGAAAGCCGCTGCGGCGGCATCGCTGACATTGAGCCGGCTCAGCAAGGAATCGGGCGTGTCGCTCGCACGGGTCAGGTCGTTGCGGGTCAGCTCGAACGAGAAGCCCTCCAGCGCCGCGAGTTGGTTGTCCCACGCGGCGGGAGTGATCTCCTGCGCGATGAGGCGCTTGGGCAGGTCGGCGGCGTCGTGGGCCACGGGCGCCACGCCGAAGGCAGTGACGCCGGTCCCGAGCAAGACGGTGACGATGGCGGCGGCGATGGCCCGGTGGTGGCGGTGCGACCACCGGGCAGCGCGATCAAGTCCGCGCTGCAAAGATTCCAAGGACTTCACTGGCTTCTTTGAATTTCGAGGCGGCTTGAACCGGCCGGACAGACCGTTCAGCGCGCCACTTGGTGTTGATCGATTCCCTGGTCCTCGAGCGTGGCCGCAAGTGCCGGTCCACTAGAATCCAGGGCGCCCAAGAGGGGCGTCAGAGTGCGTGCCATTTTAGCAACGCGACCCTGATCCCTAATATCTGAAATAACCCGTATGTCCACTCCCAGCGCTCAGTCATCTGCGGCTGACAGCACGCAAGCTCAAGAACCTTCATCCGAGTATCCGGTGACGGAGAAAGTTCGCGAGGCCATGGGCGTCTCATTGCGCGGTTGTGACGAACTTTTGCCGCAGAAAGACTGGATTCAGAAGCTGGCCAGGTCGGAAGCAACAGGTGTGCCACTTCGCATCAAGCTGGGGTTGGACCCTACCGCGCCGGACATCCACCTCGGCCATACGGTGGTGCTCAACAAGATGCGCCAGCTGCAGGACCTGGGCCACACGGTCATCTTCCTGATCGGCGACTTCACCTCGACCATCGGCGACCCGTCAGGCCGCAACACCACTCGCCCGCCGCTGACGCAAGAGCAGATCAAGGCCAATGCCGAGACCTACTACCGGCAGGCGAGCCTGGTGCTCGACCCGGACAAGACCGAGATTCGCTACAACTCCGAATGGTCCGACCCGTTGGGCGCGCGCGGGCTGATCCAGCTCGCGGCTCGTTACACCGTGGCACGCATGATGGAGCGCGACGATTTCACAAAGCGTTTCAAGGCCGGCACCCCCATTTCGGTGCACGAATTCCTCTACCCGCTGATGCAGGGCTACGACTCGGTCGCGCTGAAGGCCGACCTGGAACTCGGCGGCACCGACCAGAAGTTCAACCTGCTGATGGGACGCCACCTGCAGCAGGAATACGGCCAGGAGCCGCAGTGCATCCTGACCATGCCGCTGCTCGAGGGTCTGGACGGTATAGAGAAGATGTCCAAGTCCAAGGGCAACTACATCGGCATCTCCGAAGCCCCCAACGACATGTTCGCCAAGCTGCTGTCGATCAGCGACATGTTGATGTGGAAGTACTTCACCTTGCTGAGCATGCGAAGCGAAGCCGAGATCGCGCAACTGCGCCGCGAAGTCGAGGCGGGCCGCAACCCCAAGGAAGCCAAGGTGCTGCTGGCCAAGGAAATCACCACGCGCTTCCACGGCGCGCAGGCCGCCGATGCCGCCGAGCAGGATTTCATCAACCGCTCCAAGGGCGGCGTGCCCGACGACATCCCGGAAGTCTCGCTCGGTGGAGCACCGCTGGGCATCGGCGCCTTGCTCAAGCAGGCCGGCCTCGTGCCTTCGAGCAGCGAGGCGATGCGGATGGTGGAGCAGGGCGGCGTCAAGATCGACGGCGGCAACGTCGGCGACAAGGGCCTCAAGCTCGGGCCGGGCAGCTACGTGGTGCAGGTCGGCAAGCGCAAGTTCGCTCGCGTGACGCTCTCCTAGGCGCGATTCCATCGAGCGACGGGCTGGACGCCTTGCGCCGGCTCGGGCTATCGTGAGGGCCGGTCTTTTTCGCGCGCCACCATCGGCAGCCAGCTCTCATGAACGTTCTCGTCACCGGCCATGCCGGCTTCATCGGCTTTCACACGGCCCGCAGGCTGCTCGAGCGCGGTGACTCCGTGATCGGGTTGGACGTGGTCAACGCGTACTACGACCCCACGCTCAAGGAGTCGCGCCTGAGCGAGCTGGATGCGGTGGCTGCCCAGACGGGGTCGGGCTACCACAGCGTTCGCGCCGACCTCGCTGATGCCGCCGCGGTCGAGCGGTGCTTCGCGGCAACACCGCTTCGACCGCGTGATCCACCTCGCCGCCCAGGCGGGCGTGCGCTACTCGCTGGAGAATCCCCGCGCCTACGTCGACAGCAACGTCACCGGCTTCCTGCACATCCTCGAGGGCTGCAGGCAGCAGGGCGTGCCGCACCTGACGTACGCCTCGACCAGCTCTGTCTATGGCGCCAACACCGCCTTGCCCTTCAGCGAGCATCAGGCTGCTGATCACCCGCTGCAGTTCTATGCAGCCACCAAGCGCGCGAACGAGCTGATGGCCCACTCCTACAGCCATCTGTTCGGCCTGCCTGCCACGGGCCTGCGCTTCTTCACGGTCTATGGGCCCTGGGGCCGGCCCGACATGGCGCTGTTCCTGTTCACTCGCAACATCCTCGAAGGCAAGCCGCTGCCGGTGTTCAACCATGGGCATCACACGCGCGACTTCACCTATGTGGACGACATCGTCGAAGGGGTGGTGCGCACGAGCGACCAGATCGCCCAGGCCGACGGGAAGTGGCGAGGCGACGAGCCACAAGCCGCCACGAGCAAGGCACCCTGGCGCGTGTTCAACATCGGCAACAGCCAGCCGGTGCAGCTGATCGAATACATCCGCGCGCTCGAAGAAGCACTGGGCATGAAAGCCACGCTCGACCTGTTGCCCGCGCAGCCTGGCGACGTGCCCGACACCCATGCCGACGTGAGCGAACTCGAACGCGCCATCGGCTGGCGTCCCAGCACGCCGGTGGCCGAAGGCGTGCGCCGCTTCGTCGACTGGTATCGCAGCTACTACGGCCAATGAGCGGCCGCAGATGGCTTGCAGGCCATGAAGGGCGTTACCTCCTATCTGAAGCTGTCCATGCCGCGGTGCTCACCACCATTGACCACAGGAAACGATTGATGCTGGCACTCGTGCAAAGAGTGAGCGAGGCGCATGTGGACGTCGCGGGCCGCACGGTCGGTGAGATCGCGGCAGGTCTCCTGGTGCTGGTCTGCGCCGAGCCTGCCGATGGCGAGGCCCAGGCGGACAAGCTGGTCGACAAGCTGCTGAAGCTCCGCATCTTCGGCGACGATGCCGGCAAGATGAATCGCAGCGTGCAGGACATCGGCGGCGGCTTGCTGATCGTCTCGCAGTTCACGCTGGCGGCCGACACCTCCGGGGGCAATCGGCCGAGCTTCACCGGCGCGGCGCCGCCCGAACTCGGACGGCGGCTCTACGAGAGGGTGGTGGAGCGCGCGCGCGCACTGCATCCCGTCGTTTCGACGGGCGAGTTCGGCGCGATGATGAAAGTGCACCTGATCAACGAGGGACCGGTCACGATCCCGATCCGCATCGTGTCTTGAAGGGCCGGTTCGGATACCTGGCGCCGCATCGCCACGATCGGCAGGTCTTTCGGTGTCGCAGCGCTTGCGCACATCGGCGGATCGCTGCCTCCCGGATCGGCCTCCGAATCCACGTCCGAGTCGACTTCCGAATCTTCCGGCGCGCTGCCCGCGATGCATCCGGAGCTCACGCATTCGGCCGGTGGACCGTCGGCTACCGGCGTGTCACCCGGTGGGCTGGGCGTGCTGTCGTTGCCGGGCCCGGGCATCGATGCGGCTTGTTCGGACTCGATCGCATCAGACTGCATCTGCATCGTGACGTGCGTGACCACCGGGATGCGGCCCGCAGCGACCAGTTGCGTGTGGAAGGCGTCGGTGTGCGGGTCCCATTTCCGCAGGTACTCGGTGTAGATCTTCCCCAGCAGCGGCACCTTCGGCTGGTAGCCCTGCGTGATGCGCAGCTTGATGAGATTGGCGTCCTGGATGTTCTGGCCCGACCGGCTCTTGATGTCGGCGGCGTTCTTGAACGCGAGGTTGCCGTTGGGTATGACTCGGCGGCCCTGCCCGACCGATTGCTGCAGGGCGGGGTCGTTCCAGTCGCCGAAACTCTCCCGGGTGGGGTTGAGCAGCTCGATCCGCAGGTTGCCCGCGAGGTCGGCCGCGGCCCTGGCGTGGGACTGGGCGAGCTCCTCGGCATTGCGTCCGCCCCCGTAGACGGGAACGAGCGCGCGCACGTAGGCGCTCTGCACGCTGGCGAGGCTCGCATTGCCGGTGGCTCCCGCCCGGGCGGCCATGAAGGATGCGTGGTCGATGCCGTTCTTCGCGAAGAACAGCATCGCGTATTGAAGCACCGCCAGGCCCAGCACGGTGAGCACCGGGGCGGCCCACGCGAACTCGATCATGGCGGACCCGCGTTGGCGGGGAAGCAAGCGGATCAATCTGCTCATGGCCTTCTCATCGGACAGCTTGAAGCAACTCCGCCTCCAGGCGGTCGCCCGCCCGGATGCCCCAATGCCGGACGCTTCCGGCGGGCAGTTCCAGCGTGTGCCGCGTGCGCGGCCGCGTGCGCAAGCCCGCCAGGCTCGCGCGCCAGGCGTTCATATGCGGTACGCACAGGGTCACGGTGCCGTGTGCATCGAGGTAGACCACATCGATCGGGAACCGCATGAAGGCGGTGTGCACGCTGGCGCATCGAGTGATCAGCAAACCCTGCTGCGTCGACAGCGAGCCCTGGAACATCAGGCCCCTGAAGCGCGACATGAATCCGGCTGCGATGCGAAGGAGCAGCGGATGCGGGCCGCAGGCCGTATGCAGGATGCCGGGTTGCCGCATGCTCACAGCCCGGAGTGCATGAACTTCATCGCGATGGGAAAGAACAGCACGATGAAGGTGCAGGGAAAGATGAAGGCCAGCAGCGGGAAGAGCAGCTTCACCGGCGCCTCCATCGCGAGCTTCTCGGCGCGCAGGAAGCGTTCGCTGCGCCGCTGGTCGGCCTGCGCGCGCAGCACCGGCCCGAGGTTCATGCCCATGCTCTCGGCCTGGATGACGGCGGTGGTGAAGTTGGCAACAGCCGGCTCGTCCATGCGCTGCGCCATCGCCCGCAAGGATTCGGCGCGAGCCTTTCCGGCGCGAATGTCGCGAAGCACGCGCTGGAACTCGTCGCGCAGGACGCCCTTGGGGCCCTTGGCGACGGCCTGCGTCATCGCGCCCTGCAGGTTCAGCCCTGCCTCCACGCACAGCGTGATGATGTCGAGGAAGAAGGGCAGCGACTTCAGCAGTTCCTTCTTGCGCGCCTTCAGCCGGTCGCCCAGCCACAGTGACGGGTAGCCCCAGCCGAGCAGCCCGGCCAGGGGCAGTGCCTGGAGGAGCGCCCCGGTCTGCGCCGGCATGAGGGACGCGATGCCCCAGGCTGCCAGCAGCATCACGAAGGCCGCGCAGACGAGGCGCGCCCCGATGAACTGCGCGGGCTTGATTGCGTAGTCGAGCCCGGCTTTGCGCAGCTTGGCCATCAGGGCGTGGTGCGTCCTGCCTGGAATCAGTGGCTCCAGGTAGTGGCCGATCCACTGGATCGGCCACCAGGCGACGCGAAAGCCGAGCGGCGGCGCGTCCCTGTACTGCCGGTCCTCGTCGGGAACGGCTGCGACCGCGCGGCCGAGCAGCCAGGCGACGAGCGTGACCGGCGCGGCGATGCCCAGCGCGATCAGGGTGAACACGAGCGTCTGGTCCTGGGCGAGGAGAGAACTGTTCATGCCGACCCTCTCACACATCGATCGCGATGATCTTGCGGATCACCACGATGCCCATGACTTCCAGGAAGGCGATGACCCCCAGGGTGCCCCAGCCGAGCGGCGTGTGCCACAGCATCGCCATCGCCTCCGGCTCCATCTTGTCGAGCACCAGCATCAGCAGCACCGGCAGGAGCCCGACGACCCAGGCCTGAAGCTTGCCTTGGGCGGTGAGCGCGCCGATCTTGCCCTCCATCTGTAATCGCGCACGGATGGTGTGCGCGCTGCGCTCCAGCGTCTCGGCCAGGCCACCGCCGGTTTCGCTGGCGATGCGCATGGCCGAGACCACGAGCGTGGTGCTTTGCGTAGGCACGCGGCGCCCCAGGTTGGCCAGGCTCTGCTCCAGCGTGACGCCCAGGCGCTGCTCGCGCAGCAGCAGCGCGAATTCCTGCGCCAGCGGCGGCGCGCCTTCGGTGACGAGCTGCTGGATGCCCGAGGCCAGGCCGACACCGGCGCGCATGCCGCCGCTGAGCATCATCAGTGCATCGGGCAATTGCTCCTCGAACTTGCGCAGCCGCCGTTTGCGCATCGACGCGTACAGCCAGCCTGGCAGCAAGGCGAGCGCGAAGAACACCGGGATGGCGATCAACGCGCTGCCGCTGACCAGCCACGCCGACAGCGCGCCCAGCGCCATCACCGCCAGGTTGGCCGCGAAGAGCTTCTGCGGCGCGATGAAAAGGAAGAACTCCTGCGCCTGGAACCTGGTGCGCTCGGTGAAGGTCGCGCGGTAGCGGGCCATTGATACCGTGCCAAGGTCGATGATGAACCAGGTGAGCAGCATGGCCGACGCGGCGACCACGGCAATGATGAGGACGAGGGTGCTCGTCATGGATGCCTTTCATGGACTTGTAGAGGAAGGAGAGCTCGCACTGTTGGGCCCACCTCGACAGGGCCCGAGGTGGACGATACGGATCCGCCGGAGCAGGCGGTCAGCCAGAGCAAGGCAGCAATGGCGAGCGGTATGGGCGGCCTCATGCGTCGGACCCCTGCATTTCGTGGCCAGCATGCTTCGTCGGCTTGAACACCCCCAGGTCCAGCGCATGCCCCATTGCGCTCAGCTCCTCGTAGAACGTCGGCACCATGTCGCAGCCCGTGAAGTAACCCTGGATCTTTCCGTCCGCACCGCCGTAGCCCTGCGGCTGGAAGCGGAACAGCTCTTGCAGCTGGACCTTGCCGCTTTCCATGCCGGACACCTCGGTGATGCTGGTGACCTTGCGCGTGCCGCAGGCAAAGCGCGTCTGCTGCACGAGCAGGTGCACCGCCGAGGACGATCTGCTCGCGGATGGCTGCCAACGGCAGGTCCATCCCCGCCATCAGCACCATCGTCTCCAGCCGGGCCAGCGCGTCGCGCGGGGTGTTGGCGTGCAGCGTGGTGAGCGAGCCGTCGTGGCCGGTGTTCATCGCCTGCAGCATGTCGAGCGTCTCGCCGCCGCGGCATTCGCCGACGACGATGCGGTCGGGCCGCATGCGCAGCGTATTGCGCACCAGATCGCGGATCGGCACCGCGCCCTTGCCCTCCACGTTGGCGGCCGCGACTCCAGGCTGACCAGGTGCTCGTGGTGCAGCTTCAGTTCGGCCGCGTCCTCGACCGTGATGATGCGCTCGCCGGCCGGGATGAAGTTGGAGAGGATGTTCAGCAGCGTCGTCTTGCCCGAGCCGGTGCCGCCTGCGACCACCATGTTCTTGCGCGCGGCGACGCACACCTCGAGAAAGCGCGCCATCGCCGGGCTGATGGCGCCGAACCTCACCAGGTCGTCCGCGCCGAGCTTGCGCTTGGCGAACTTGCGGATGGTGAGGCACGGGCCCTTGAGCGCAAGCGGCGGGATGATGGCGTTGACCCGCGAGCCGTCCTTCAGGCGCGCATCCACCATCGGCGAGGACTCGTCGATGCGACGCCCGAGCGGAGCGACGATGCGCTCGATCACGCCCATCACCGCCCGGTCGCCGGTGAAGGCCAGCGGGTACCTGCCAGCCGGCCGCTGCGCTCGATGTAGATCTCGTCGTAGCGGTTGACCATGATCTCGGTCACGGACTCGTCGGCCAGCAGTTCCTCCAGCGGCCCCAGGCCGATGGCCTCGTCGAGCACCTGCTTGCACAGGAGCTTGCGATCGATCTCGGATGGAATCTCCGCTTCCTGCTCGGCGAGGATCTGGCGCACCAGGCCCTCGGTCTCCTGGCGCAGGCGCTCGTCGCTCATGGCCGATACATCGTGGCGACGCAGGTCCATGGTCTCGATGAGCTTCTCGTGGATGCGCGGCGCCACTCGAACTCGCGTTGCCTGGCGGCCGGGTCGCGCGCCGGCAGAGCGCGAAGCCGTCGGGTCGGCGCCGTGCCCTCGCGTCGCGCTGCGCGAGCATCTCGACCTGCGCCGCCTCGGCCCGGCGGCTCGATGCCGCGAGTTCTTCGGGTCGCCAACGGGCTTGCGCTCTCCCTGCGCGCTGTCCCGGAACGGCCCGGCGCTCCCGGCCTCACGGAGATCGACGCCGCCTCCGACACCGAGACGCGCAGCTTGTAGGAGGCGATGCCGATCACGTCGGAGGACTGGAGCGGCCCATATTGCTCGTCGATGCGCTGGCCATTGACCAGCACGCCGCCAAAGGCGCCCATGTCCTCCAGCAGCACGCCGCGCCGGCGTGGTGAACAGCCGCGCATGTTCCTTGGCGACGCGCCAACCCTCCAGGCGCACCTCGCTCTGGGCGCCCTTGCCGATCACGCATTCGTCGGGGGCCTGCAGCAGCGTCCTGCTGCCGTCGGCGGATTCGATCTCGATCTGCAGCATGGCGGCTCCTCAGTGCGAGCTGCCGACGGTGCGATGTCCGCATCGGCCGGCCGGGCCGGATCGCGACCGGGCTGCAGTGGATCGGTCAGGTGCGGCGGCCGGCCCAGGTTCTCCTGCAGCCGCTCGGTGGTCTTGCCGACGCGATCGACCAGGCCGGGCGAGTGCGTGTCCACCACGGTCGGCGTCACGAACACGACCAGCTCGGTCTCCTTGTTCTGGAAGCGCTTGGAGCGGAATAGCGCGCCCAGCACCGGGATGTCGCCGAGCAGCGGCACCTTGTCGATGCTGGTGGAGTTCTCGCGCTGGATCAGGCCGCTGAGCACGATGGTCTCGCCGCTGCGCACGTTGAACTCGGTGGTGGTCTTGCGCGACAGCAGGGCCGGGCCCGAGGGCGTGGAGACCGACGGGTCGATCTGGCTGAACTCGGTCTCGATGAGGGCGCGGATCACGCCGCTGGGGTCCACCTTGGGCTGGATCTCCAACCGCACGCCGTAGGGCTTGAAGATCACCGTCTGACCGTTGACCGAAGAGACGGTGTAGGGAAACTCGCCCCCGGCCAGGAAGCTCGCCTTGGCCCCGTTGCGCGCGGAGAGCTGCGGCTCGGCCAGCACCGTGGTGCGGCCTTCCTGGGCGAGCAGGTTCAACTGCGCGCCGAGCCCTGCGTTGATGGCGCTGAGCACCGTGAGGCTGTTGGGCACCGGGATGCCGGTGCTCGAGCCGTCCGCGTTGGTGATCGGCAGCCCGTTCGGTCCTGCCGGCACGGTGATCTGATACGGGGCCACATTGCCCCTGTGGCCCGGTGACCAGATGGCGCCGACGGCCGCACCGCCGGCGGCGCTCCACTTGAGGCCCAGCTCGCGCAGCTCGCTGGTGGGGAATTCGACCACCTTCACGTTCATCAGCACCATCTGCTCCCAGCCGAGCCGGTTGGTGAAGTTGACGATCTGCGGGTAGGTCTTGGCGAGCACTTCGATCTTGGCGAGGTCGAAGTCGGAAAGCTGCTCTCCCTCGACGATGACCTTGTCGCCGATGACGGAGGCGCGCGCCTTCGGCATGGCGGCCAGGAACGCAGCGACCTCGCGCGCCACGCGGCCGGTGTCGCCGGCGACGATGTTGACCTTGATGCGCTGATAGCGGCCATCGGCGTTCCAGACGAACAGCGACGAGGTGCCCACGCCGTTGGCGAACAGGATCACCTCCTTGTCGTCGAGCGCGGCGGCCGTGAGGATGGAGCCGTTGCCGACCGCGATGCGCGCCACGCCGGGTGTCGGGAAGACGCGCGACTCGCCGGTGAACATCTCGATCTCCGGGACTTCGGCGAGGTCGCCTTCGGTCGGGCGGATCGGGGTGTAGGGGCGCTTTTGCAGCGCGGCGCTGCGCCTGGGCTGCGGCTTGGCCTTGAGCACGGGGGCGAAGCCGTTGACGGGCGCCGGGGCACTCTCTGCTGCTTCAGTGCTCGGCGATTCAGTCGCGGCATGCGCGGGCGATATGAAGGCGGCGCCGAACAGGGCTGCCAGGGACCGCAGCAAGCGGCCTCCCGAGATGGAGGCGTGGGGCGGTGCCCATGTGTCTTGGCGAGTCATCGTCATGCACGATTACTTCGTGGTGGGCGCCGTCGTCGTGGCCTTGGTGGCCGGCTTGGTCGCCTGCTTCGCTGCGGGCTGGGCGGCCGTCTTCGCCGCCTGCTGGTCCACTTCCGCCGAAGCGGCCGTGGACCCGCCTTGCACGCCGAGGCGGCCACCGGTACCCAGGCCACCCTTGACTGTCTGCGCCTTGTAGTTGCGCAGCGCTTTCACCATCTGGTTGAAGGAGTCCGCGAACGCCGAGACGATGACCTTGCCCTGCGGCGTCTTCGCGTACGCGCTGCCGCTCACCGCGCTGTTGTCGAAGAAGCTCAAGGCGCGCAAGCCGAAGTCGAAGTTCTGGGCTGTGCCCTCCGCTGCCGCGATCTGCACGCCAGAGCGGTTGTCCACCAGGAGCAGCGTGGTGGAGGCTTCGTTGCGGCCGACGCTCGCCGCGACGGCCGTCAGCAGGCCGATGGCGCCCGTGGCGAAACCGCCACTACCACCGCCGGTCTTGGCGGAGAACTGGATCTCGGGGCTCATCGTGTAGTCGGCGGCGACCACCTGACCCTGCCCGAAGTTGCTGCCGCCGCGAGTTTCGCCGGACTGCATCAGGGCGCGCTCGCGCTCCATGTTGGCGAAGGCCTTGCCGCGCTCGACGATGACGAAGCAATTGCTCTGCTGGATCATCAGGCGTAGCACCGGGATGGTCGAGCCCAGTTGCCGCTCACGCAGCTGATACCACCACGGCGCGTTCTGGTCTTCGTAGAGCGCCATCGTGCCCAGGCTCTCTTCGCACTTTTCCAGCTTGTCGTTCCGGCCTTCGGCCTGCGTGCCGCCCGCGGCGCCGGACACCGTGCCCTTGTTCTCGCCCAGCGTGGGCGTCGTCGCCATACAGCCCGCCAGCAGCAGCGGCGAGAGCGACAGGGCGGACTTCAGCGCCGTGCGGGCGATTCGGGCAGGAGCTAGTAGTAGTAGCCATGGATTCCTCCAGAGGTGTTGGCTTGATGAGAGAGATCGACCTGCTGGCACGTCCAGCCAGGCCGGGATGGACACTCAGTCCGCTGGCGTGGCCGGTGCAATGCCGTAGTAGCCACCGACCACTTGCAGGTAGGGGTTGACGATCCAGATGCTGGTGCCGAACACGTCGGCACAGCCGCCCCAGGACACTTCGGACGAGCGCACGTCCTCGTGGCGGCTCTGCGCGTGAATCGTCACGGTGCTGTCGGACGGCCCGATGCTGTAGCAGATGCGGGCCCACACAGGGCGGGGCGCCGAGCTCACCACCGCAAGGGACGACTCGGCATCACCGCCGGACGACTTCATCATCCATTTCGTGCCGCGCGTCGGTCCGGGGTTGTAGGGAAACACGTAGGGAACTTGGGCCAGCGCCGTCATCGAGGCGACAACCATCCCTGCTCCAATCAGCCACGTAGTCTTCATCTCAATCGTCCTTTCTCGGTCGCGTCAAAGTGCTTGGGGATACTTGCTCCAGCCATGTTTTCCAGATGGGCTCGAAGGTGTTGTTGCGGGCGGTCATCTGCAGGCTGCCGCGAAACGCCTTGGCGATCTCGTCCTTGTCGGAGACGCCGTAGAAGCGGTTGCCTTCGAGCGTGAAGGGGCCGGTGCCGAAGGTGGAGACGATGCGCCGGGGGGTGTCGCCCTTGACGACGATCCGGTTGTTGCGGATGAGTGCGCCATCGCCGTGGACCAGGCGGATGGGGGCGTCGGCTTCGACGACGGGGTTCTTGTCCCGGTCGTGGTCGCCGTTGACGATGA
Organism: uncultured beta proteobacterium; assembly: GCA_963818175.1. GTDB lineage: Bacteria > Pseudomonadota > Gammaproteobacteria > Burkholderiales > Burkholderiaceae_C > Caldimonas. Next base: position 98,878 of record CAWFRK010000033.1, read on the forward strand.
TGGTGTTGTTCTCGATCACGGCACCGGGGCCGTAGATCCACAAGCGCGGTGCCGGAGTCGACCTCGATGATGCAGTTGCGGATGACGGTGCCGGCGCCTTGCAGCACGGCGGCGGTGTAGTCGCGCGCGAATGCGGAGGTTTTCGAGGTGGAGATTGCGGACCGGGTAAGTCGCAGCGGCTTGACGGCAATTGCGCCCAGAGTCATCGGCGATCTCTTGCCTGAGCTTCCTGCTGTCTTCGATGTACTGACGCAACTCCTCGCCCTTTTTCTGTAAGCGAGTCCTCACTTCACCCATATCTGAGCCGACCAAGGTTGGCCATTTGTCGCCATCCAATCCGCCCAGCCCGGAGAAGCGGATCCCGATCCCGCTGCGTTCCAGCCTCAGTGTCCCGTTGCGGAGCGTGATCTTCTTGGGGGGATTCGTCAGCGGCTTTCCCTTGCTCCGCCAAGGTGGTCTCGATGCCGGCTTCCAGCCGGCCATCGCTCCAGGCGGTATGTCCACCGAAGTCGATCAGCACATCGTTGGCACTGATGTTGAGGATGATCTTCGACACATTGAAGATGCGCCCGCCTTCCGCCAACGAGCGGTGGCCCTTGACGAACAGGTCCTCCTTCAGGCAGTAGTGCCCGGACTCGTCCAGCCTCTGATCCTGCACACGGCTTTCGTTGTCCTCGGGTTGCGTGATGGGTCGGCAGAACTGGGCACTGCAGGAAAAGGAGGCCGACGCAGCGACCAGCGCGATGATCGGCACGAACTTGTTCTTCATCTTCATATCGTTCACTCCGTTTTTTGACCGCGAACGGTCGGGCACTGTCGCGGCGTCTGCAGGATGACCCCTGTGAAGTCGCCCATCGTTCGAAGCGCATCGCGCAGGTTCTCCTGCCGCCGTTGGCAGGCATTGAAAACGTTGTAGTCGGGGATCGGGGCGAACCCGTACCGTTGCAAGGTGTTGTTGAGCACCTTCTTCTTTTCCGTGAACGCCCCTTTGTTGACATCCTCGTCTTCGTGCTTCTCGTTGAACTCACGCAACGCCGCCTCCAAATCCTCAAACCGAATCGGAAACCCCTCCCGATCCCGCGCCTCGGTCCCGAAGTTCGCCTTGATCTGCCGGAACACTTCCCGCTCGGCCTCGAGCGTGCGGCGCTCGCGCACCGGCCAGAAGAATGAATCGAAGGTCCTGTCCGGCTCATGACCATCGAGGCCATGACCCAAGCCCAGCTTGACGCCGATGGGTTCGTTGGAAGCGTTGCGGTGCCCGAACGTGTCCTCGAGCGCGTGCAGGTATTCGCCGAACAACTGCACCCTCGTGCAAGGCCGCTCGCCGTTGGGGTTCTGGGCGGTACGCAAGTTGAAGTTGGCGACGCCAAGCAAGCGGCTCAGCTGGGGGTTGCGTCGGAGACATCACTCTCCGATTGATGTAGCTGTCCAGGTCCCTGCCTGTCAGGCCGTTGACGACCAGTTCGGCGGCGGTACGCGGCGGGTCGTATCCATCCTGCGTGAAGTGGTAGTACGACAGGCGTCGCATGGCTCCGAAATCGGCCACGTTGTCGACCTGTTGTTCGGATCGACCGGCCACGTGTGGGGGTTGTCATCCACGTACTGCGCGGCGAGCGCCATCGTGAGGGCTGCTTGCTGCGGCAGCCCTGCCATCACGGCCAGGAAATAGGTCATGTAGTAGTGCATGTCGATCTGGTACAGCCCAAGCGGATCGATGCGGTTGATCGGGTCACCGCCGACGTAGAGGTAGGTATCCGGCCCATCCGGGTAGCCCAGCGGGTCGGGTTGCAGGTAGCGTCCGCGTTGCGGCGAGTCGGGCCGGGGGTCGTAGCTGCGGTGCCAGTTGTCGTGCAGCCCGGTCTCGGCGTCGAAGTACTGCCCCGGCAGGCGCAGGTTCAGTTCGGCCTGCGCGCCTTGAAGCTGTGGCGCGGCAATGTGGCCCCACGTGTCGCTGCGTGCATGCCACACGAGGCGCTGCTGCTCGTCGGTCATCGCCAGCGGCTCGCCGCGGTGGCCGGCGTGGATGTAGAGCACGCGGGCCTCGCCCGTCGGGTTGCCGGATGCGTGTGCGCTCTCGAGCTTGGCCACGGGGATGAGCTGGCCGCCTTGCGTCAGGTACAGGTACTGCGCGCTCACCTCGCCCTGGTGCTCGCCCGAACCCTCGATCTCCGCCACCAGCCGGCCGTCGTGCCAGAGGAAGTACGTCGTGTGGATGGTGCTTGAGGAGTCAGTGCGAGCGCCGTGCGGCATTTGGTCCCGGGCGCTGTGGCCTTGTGGCACGTGCACCGTCTTGCTGACGCGCTGGCCGGCGGCGTTGTAGCGGTAGCGGGCGATGAGCCGGCCCTGCGGATCGCGGACGGTTTCGATCTGGCCGGCGGGGGTGTAGGTGTAGCGATAGCGGCCGTCCCCGGCGGTGCGGCCGCGAGCATCGCGTTCGACGCTGGCGAGAGGCGAACCCGTGACCTGCGCGACGGGCACCGCGTCACCCTTCAGCGCTGCGTCCTGCTTGAGCGACTCGGGCGGTTGCCGCGCCTCCTGTCTTCAAGGCCCCGAAGCCGCGCGTAGTCGTAGCTGGCCTGCCAGGGAGCCTGCAAGGCAGCCGCCCGGTCCTCGATGCGACGGATGCGAGGCCCCACCTCGTAGCTCAAGGCCTGCTCGGTCAGCCGCCCGACCTTCAGCGCCGTGAGCCGTCCGGCGATGTCGAAGCCGCGCGTGGTGCCGATCCCGTTGCCGTGGGTGTAGCCCGTGATGCCGTTGTAGGGGTGGAAGCCGAGGTCCTGGATCAGCGAAGTCTGCGGCAGCCACTCCCGCATGAAGGCGGGCAGGTGCTCGCGCAGCTTCGCCCAGCTGCTGCCTTGCAGCGCGATGCGGCGTGCGACGCCGGTGGCCGCATCGCGTTCGATGCGCATCACGCGTGCATCGGCCAGCGTGTGCGTGAGCGGCTCGCCGGTGGCCGGGTCGTAGCTCGTGGCCAGCGTGGTGGTGTAGGCCGCCTGGCCCTGCTCGTCCTTGAGCGTGACCTCGGTCTCGTTCACGCGGCCTTGGGTGTCGTAGCCGAAGCGCCGTGTTTGCGTGTCGTCGGTTTCCTCCACGAGCCGGGCGACGCTCGTAGCGGCGCTGCAAGGTCTGTGTGGCTGCGCCTTGGGCATCTCGGGTGATGCGTTGAAGCAGCCGGCCCGCAGGGTCGTAGGTGGTGTCGATGCGGCCGGCGGGCTGCGCGTCGCTGCCCAGCAACTGCACCCGCACGGCGCGATCGGCCACGTCGTGACGGGTGATCGACACGCCCTGCTCGGGCCGCCAGACGAGCACGCTGCGGCCGAAGTCGTCGCGCAGCGTACGTCCGTCGCCGGGCTCACTGCCTGCTCGGACCGGCGCGGCGAGGCTGGCGCGGATCAGCCCGTCGGGCGCGAGCTGCAGCTCGGCCTGCCAGCCGGCCGCATTGCGCCGGGTGAGGTGCAGCACCTCGTCGCCGTCGAGGTGTTGTTCCGCCGGCTCGTCGTGGCGCCAGGAGTCCAGCCGCCCGTCGGGCCGCAGTTGCCGCACCAGCCGGCGCTGCTCGTCGAACCAGCGGTAGGTGGCGCGCAGCGGCTGCGCCTGGTTCGGCTCGTACAGCCCCGCCACGCGCGGCAGGCCCTCGGTGTCGAGCGTGACTTGCGCCTTGTAGCCTTGGGCGTCGGTGACGCTCAGCAGGTGGCCGGCGGCGTCGTAGGCCAGCGTGATGCCGCGGCCGGTGGCGTCATGGATTCGGCTCACGCGCCCTTGCACGTCGAACGCATAGCGCGTGAGCCGGCCGGCGCGCTCGACTTCGCTGGGGCGGGACAGGTGGGCGATGCCGTATCGGTAAGTGGTGGCCAAGCCCGCCGGGTCGGTGGTCTTGAGAAGGCGTCCGGTGTAGGGCTCCACCTCGAAGGTACTTGTGAGGCCGGCGGGCCGAGTGATGCGGCTGGGCTGATTGCCCTCGCGGTCCCATTCATAGCGCGTGATATCGGAGTCCGAAGGGTCGGCCAGGGGGCCGTTGGCCAGCGGCCCATCGACGCTCGCCAGCAGGCTGCGGCCGTTGATCTCGGCGTAGGTGTAGCGGGTGGTGCGGCGGATCGCGTGCCCTTCGGGCGCGGGGTGGTCCTCGTCGTCGACCGGGCTGAAGCCGGTTTCGGTGACTTCGGTGGGCTGGCCCCGGCTGTTGTAGGTGAGGTGCAGGCGGTGCTCCTGCCCGGCGATGACGCTGGGGCGTGCGATGAGCACGGGTTGCGGGCTGGGCAGGGTGGTGCCCTCGTCGAACGGCGCGTACTCGTAGCGCCGCTGCCACTGCGGCGCTTGTGGGCGGCCCTCGCGCCAGGCGATGGTGCTGACGAGCACCGGGCCGCCCATGGCGGTCGAGCTCGGTGCGCCTGGTCTGGATCGGACGGCCCGCCGCATCGAGGGTGCTTGTTTCGGTCAGCCGCCCGAGCCGGTCGTAGCCGTAGCGCATGTTGCTCGGCCCGCAGCTTGCGCAGCCGGCGCCGCGCACTTGCACCAGCCGCGCCTGGCCGGCGATGCGGGTATGGGTGTAGGTGGTCTGCTGGCCGAGGCTGTTGGTCAGCAGCGTCTGGGCCAGTCCCTGCTTGCGGCGGCAGCCACTGCAGCGTGACTTGTTCCAGGCCGCTGCCGCTGGTGCCGCTGCCCCGGGCGCCGTTGTCCCGGGTGCCGTTGCCCTCGGTCCCGCTGCCTTGCGCAGGCCGCTCGCCCCGCACGCTCAGAATGGCGCGCCGCTGCGCATCGTAGGCCCAGGTGCTCAGCCGCTGCTGGCTGCGTTGCCCATCGCTGCCCTTGCCTTCGACGCTGATGCCGGTGAGCAGCGTGGGGAAGCGCGGGTCTTCGTAGTGGTAGCTGCGGCTGATGCCCGGGGCGGAGGTGGTGGTACGGGTGGTCGCGGTGCTGTCGGCAGCGGTGGTGGCAGCGGTGCGTGTGGCCGCGGTGCCGCTCTCGGCGGCGGCCGGGCGCTGCGGCTCGTAGGGCGCCAGCCCGTGGAGCGTCGGCTTGCGCTGCGTCGGCTCCTCGCCCGTGGGGGAGTGCACCTTGACGAGATTGGCCAGGAGCCGCCTCGGCGGCGCGCTGGAGCCTTCGGGCAGCGCGCTGCCGTACTCGTAGGCGAAGCGCCCCACCGGGGTGTCGATGTGTTGCACACCACGGAAGCGCTCGCCACGCCGGGCGCTGGCCTGGTCGACCTGGTCGAGGTAGTACAAGCTCAGGCGCCGCCCCGCCGGGTCGACCACCTCGGTGAGCCGGCCCTTGTCGTCGTAGCGCAGGCTGACGGACTCGCCCGTGGGCAGGCTGATGCTCGCAAGCTTGCCCCGGGTGTTGAACCGCAGCTCGCGGCCGTCGGCCCAGGTCCAGGTGTATTCGGTGCCCTCTTGCTTGCGCTCGGCGCGCACCCCACCCTGCGTGGGCGAGCCCGGGTGGTAGCTGTCGAGCTGCTGCGGGCCCTGCGTGAAGGCGATGCGCCTGCCGTCGGGCTGCACGATCTCCAGCCCGCCGGGACGCAGGTGCAGCTCGCTCTCGTAGCTCAGGCGCCAGCCGCGGCCGAGCCAGCCGGTACGGGTCTCGGCGCTGTTGTAGTAGCGCACGAGCTCCAGGCCCAACACGCCGGGCAGCGGGGCGAGATCGACTTCGCGCTGGAACTTGTTGCCGTTGAGCAGGTTGATCGGGTTGCCGGCGCCGAGGTCGACGAGCGAGCCGTTGCCCTGGCTGGCGACACCGTCGCCGCCGCAGGTGGTGGAGCCGGCGGGGCTGTCGCTGCTGGCGCAGCATTGCTGGCTCGGGTCGCAGGCCGCGAGGGCGTCTGGGGTAGCCAGGCCGAGCAGGCTGGCGGCGAGAACAGCCCGGAGCAGCACGATGGTTGCGCCTGACTTCATGGTTGCGCCCTCTGCGCCTGCGTGCCAGGCTTGCCGCCGCTGAGCACGCTTGCACCGGAGCCCGCCGTGTCCCCCGCCTCGGCGAGCCCGTGCATCGGCGGCGTGGCGGCCTTGGCCGGCGAGACATACCTGCCCAGTCGCAGGCCCTCCGGCGGAAACCTGCCGCCGGTGCCGCCATAGAGCACCGGCACCTCGGCATCTCCGCCGGGCCTGCCCTTGCCACCCAGCAGCGCCGCGAGGTCGACTGCGCCGCCCTTGATCGGCGCCTTGTCCTGCGGGTTGCGCAGCAGGGCCGTCAGCTTGCCGGCTTCGCGCGCGACGATGATGTTCTGCGCCTGCTGCACATCGGTGTCGATCGTGACGGTGGAATACATGCGCCGCTCGCCACTCCTCGGGTCGTCCACCGAGCGCTGGCCGGTGGCCATCACCGTGACGCCTTGCAGCAGGGGGAAGGTGTTCTTGCGGCCCTTCTGGTCGATGGTCACGATGAGGTCGATCAGGTCCCCCGGCTCCAGCATCCCGGAGATCGAGTTGATCTCGTCCACCGGCACGGTCATCGCCCGATGGCCCGATGCGACGCGAGCCGAGAAGGTGGGTGCCTTCGGTGCGTCCCACATGCCCTGCAGGATCGCCTCTCCGCTCTTGACGTTCTGGGTCAGCACTTTGCCGTCGATGCTTTCGAACTGTTCCGGCCTGACGGCCAGGCTGTGCGCGAAGTCGGCGGGAATGGGGCGCACCGCCAGGTTGTCGCTGGAAAGGCGCTCGCTCTTCTTCAGGTTGCCCTTGGCCACCACTACCGCGACCGTGGGGCCCAGGCCGCGCGCCTCGATCTCGGCCATCTGTCTGGACAAGTAGCTGCGCGCCGCAAGCGCGGCCAACAGGCCGACGGCCAGGGCGACGCCGAACACGATCCAGGTCTTGCCTGGCCTGAGCGAGGTGAGTGCTGCGAGAAGTTTCATGGCAGGTTTGCGGTGGGGTCAGATCGGCAGGGACAGCGCATAGGCGAACTTCTGGTAGGCCGTGCGGAATGCGTCAAGCAGTTGCTTCAGCACGCTGTCGTCGTTCCACATGCCGATGCCCAGTGCCAGCGCCAACGCGAGGCAGACGATCACGTACTCGAAGATGGCTTGTCCGCGTTGGTGCGCTCGGCTGGAAGCGAAGGGCCTCATCGCATGGTCTCCATCGTCGTCACGGTGTTGAGGACGACGCTCGCGCGGCCGTCCGGCAGGCGGACGATCACGGCAGTGGCTTCCTTGCCGTCGCCCTGGAAGAACAGCACGCGGCTTGCAGCGAGCGCACTGTCGCCGTTGGAGTAGCGGCCCGAGTCGCCGCCGGCTTCGTGCTGCAGCCGCAGCCCGTCTTCGCGCATCAAGGCCTTGAGGGCTTCGACGTTGAAGGCCTCGCTCGTGCCGTTGCTGTACACGAGCTGGCTCGAAAGTCGACGGTCGTCCTGCGTTCCGACATGGCTGAGGATGCGGGAGCCCGCGGGCAGCCGCTGCAGCCAGCGCTGCTTGTGCTCTTGCGTCTGCTCGCGCCGTTCGGCGGCGCTCTTGAAATCGGTCGTCGAGACCAGGCCGCGGGTGCCGCCTGCGACCTGCTCGAGTTGCACGGTCACGTAGAAGGCGCCCTTCGCCTGGCCGAGGATGAGCTTGTCGCCGATGCGGCTCTCGACCACCGTGCCCGAGAGACTGGAGCGGAACCATTGGGCTAGTTCGTGCGCGGGGCGCGCGGACAGGAAGCCGCGGATGCGCATGGGGATGCCGTTGACGCCCAGCTCGTCGCCGGCCGTGAAGGTTTGGGCATCGTCGGGCATGGGGAGTGTGGGCCAGGCTCGCTGCGCCAGGGCCGGTGCCATGAGCAAGCTCGCGCACACGGCGGCGACTGGCAGCACGAGTGCGGGAAGGCGGTGAGGGGTGCGCATGGGAGGCCTCCTGCTCATGGCTCGCGCAGGCGATCGGGGGGAACCACGTCGTGCCAGTAGTCGAGCTCACCGAGCCGGGGCCCATGGATGCGGCCGGGCAGTTCGATGGCTTGGACGATTTCGTCCAGCGGCTTCACCCGATGGAGCAGCTCGGACAGCACTTGGGTGGGGAAGACGAGCGGGTCGTTCAACTTGCGCTGCACGTCTGATGGGTTCTTGCCGGCCCACGGGTCGATGGCGAGGCTGGTGCTGCGCGTCATCACGAGCCCGATACGATCGAAGGGCTCGTAGGCCTTCAGGCCCGCCGGCAGGTCGGCCAACGTGACGGAGACATTGGCGGTGTAGATGCCGCGCGCCGGCAGCGACAAGGACTTGTGCAGCGTGAAGGCATCGCCGTCCCGAGCGCCCTGAAAGCCTTCGCCGTGCGTGGCGGCTCTTCCGGCGCCGTAGCTCACATGCACGTCGCCCTTGTAGGAGGGGATCAGCGCGGCCCCGTCCGGGCGTCGCCAGAACAGGTTCCGGTGGGCATCGGTGTCGTCGGCGACGTCCCCGGTCTTGATCGGCGCATCGCTGTTGCCGAAGAAGCGCCGGCGCACCTCGTTGGCGAGCTGCTCCTCGGGCTTCCAGCTGCCCGCGGCATCGTTGCGGGTCGTCGCATCGAAGGCGGCGTAGCGCGCAGCCATCTGGGTGCTGTGCGCGATGGACTGGTACTTGGCGATCATCGGCATGAGCAGGAACAGGGGCACGAGCGCCAGCGCGACGACGAGGAACTCGGTGAATGCCTGGCCGCGCTGACGCTTTCGCGGGCTCATCGGGGGCCGAGCGTTCATGGCGTGGATGCTCCCTGCAGGGCCAGGGCGGCAGGGAGGTAGGGGCCTGTGTCGATCAGGCGGACCTGCCAGTAGGGGTTGAAGAGGCTGGCCAGTTCGGTACGGCCACCGCTGCGCGGCGCCGGGCGCTCGAAGTAGGCCTGCGAAGCCGAAACGCTGGCAAGGACGTCCCCCGCAGGCTGTCCGTGGTAGTTGTTCAGGCGCTGCGATGGCGGCACCTGCGAGCGAGCGTCGGACGTGCGGGTCTGCGTGGCCGAGCGCGTGACGCGCACCGCGAAATCGAGCGTGGGGTGGCGCTTGGCCGGGTCCGGGTGGTCGGGGCTGTAGTCCAGCAGGTCGGGCGTGAGCTCGAAAAAGCTCGGCAGCCCGCTGTAGTGCCAGTCGTCGCTCGAGGCCATGGAGGTGGCTCGGGGGTTGGTGCGAGCTCCTGGCGCCTCGTCGTTGCTGTCGGAGGACTCTTCTGCAGCCGCCTGTGCTCCGTAGCCCAGCGCATCCTCGCTGCTGCGGCAGCGCGGGCGCAGCCTGCCGCGCAGGCGATAGCGCCACATCGACGCCGTGTCCAGCGCGCGCCACTCGTCGTACCCGACCAGCGTCGTGCCGCCCCCACGCTGCACATAGTCGCGGTGCGGCATGGGGTCGAAGCAGGTGGGGACGGTGGCCGTGCTACGCCAGCTGCGCAAGGAGGTGAACCCGTCGAGTTGGGTGGCGCCCAGGGTGGCTTCCTTGAAGCGCTCCCGCTCGTCGCCGCTGTAGCGCCGGATGAACGAGGGATAGCCATCCCCGAGTGGCACGTCGTCCACGTGCACCTCCCCGTCGTCGGCGTAGTTGGCGCGCGCGACGTCGTTCATCACGTCCTTGCGAACGAGGGGCAGCGCGATGCTCATCGCGGCCTGCGATGCCTGCAGCGCCAGCTTGGCGGCCTCGGCCGGGACGGTCGCCCCCTCGGCGATCTCCTCCACCGCGTTGCCGACCTCCTCGATGACCCCGTACGCGTCGCCGTAGAAGAGGGCGTAGCACACCGGGGCATACAGGAGCATGCCCTTGCCCACCGGTTCGGAGTACTGGCTCTGGCAGCCCAGCCGGGCCGTGCTCACCGCGTGCGTCTGCAGGTACTGCGCCCACGACGACAGGCTGACCATCTGCGCGATGCTCAACTCGTTGGCGATCAGCGCGCGGTTGGTGTAGGCCGTGTAGTTCAGCGCCCGCGCGTTCATCACGCCCGCGCTGTAGGCGACGGCGTCGGAGGTGATGACGAGCTTGGTCTTCTCGCGCGTGAGTTGGCCGGTGTTGAAGAGGAAGAAAAGCGCAGCCAGTCCGCCCACCAGGACGAACAGTCCATAGATGAGCGCCTGGCCCCGTTGGCGGGATCGCGGCGCCCCTCCTTCCCATTCGCGACCGACCCACTGCGCGTGCAGCGGGTGGCTTGCATCGCCTCAGCTCGCTGGTGTCGGTGTCAGACGCAACACGGCGAGCCTCGGATCAGCGGGCGTTGTCGTTCTCATAGGCCCCCAGGCCCTTCTTCTTGCTGCCCTCGGCCTCGGCGCTGGTGGCCGCGGTCTGGGCCCCCTGGATCGCGGTTGTCGCGGACTGGCCGGCGACTTCCTTCGCGATACCCGCGGTCTGGCTGCGAATGGTCTGCCCGAAGAATTGGTAGACGGCGATGGCCGCCACCGCGATGAGCGCGACGATGATGATGTACTCGGTCATGCCCTGGCCTCGTTGAGAGGGCTCGAGCGAGCGTCGCTTGGCTTGCGCCGGGAGGGTACGGGATGGCATCGTCGCTGGCTCCTTGACTGCGGTCACTGGGAGGGCCAAGGGCGACGACAAAGACACTGACGAGGGTGCGTGGCGCACTCCCGGCAACCCCGCTTTCCGCCCGCGGTGTTGCGGGTTTGGACCGGAGGCTTTGCGTCCCCGGCTTACGCCGGGTTTGCCCTTGATCTCGATCAGGCCGCGTCGAGTCGGATCGGACTCGACGCGGCCAGGGAGCGACTGTAGTGCTCGTAGCTGGCGATAGCCGACGTGGCGAACTCACCCTTAAGAGTGAGTTCGGGGCGAATATCGGGGCCTTCTGTGAACAAGCTCTCAGAGCGTTGACACGCCCAGGCTCCTAGTCTGCGTACTGCCCCGCCGCCTTGATCACCGGCCCCCACTTGTTGATCTCGGCCTCGACGAACCTCTTGTGCTCGGCCGGATTCACGCGAGCGTCGGTCACGACGACGGCTCCCAGCGCCTCCTCGCGCTTGATGAAGTCAGGGTCCTTCAGCGCCGTCTTCAATGCGGCATTGACCTTGTCGAGGATCGGCTTGGGCGTGCCCTTGGGCGCATAGATGCCGTGCCAGATCGAGACGTTGAAGCCCTTGAGGCCGGCCTCGTCGAGCGTCGGCAGGTCCTTCAGCGCCGGGGTGCTCAGGCGCTTCGGGGTGGTGACGGCATAGGCCTTGACCTTCTTGCTTTCGATCTGCGACGGTGGTGTTCGTCGTCTGGTCGCACATGATGTCCACCTGCCCGCCGATCAGGTCGGTCATCGCCGGCGCCGTTCCCTTGTACGGCACCGTGACCATGTCGACCTTGACGGTCGATTGGAACAGCAGGCCGCACAGGTGCGAGGCCGAACCCAGTCCGGCGTTGGCGAGGTTCACCTTGCCCTTGTTCTCGCCGATCCACTTCTGCAGCTCTGCGAAGTTGCTGGCCTGCAGCGTGGGCCGCGCGATCAGGGTCATCGGTACTTCGTTGATCAAGCCGAGGTACTCGAAGTCCTCCAGGGTCTTGTACTGGAGGCTGCGGTACAGGGCGGGCGAGGTGGCCATCGCCACGTGGGCGAGCAGGATGGTGTAGCCGTCGGGCGCTGCCTTGGCGACCCTTGGTCTGCCCCAGCGTGCCTCCGGCGCCCGCCACGTTCTCGACGATGATGTTGCCGCCCAGGGGCTTGCGCATCGCCTCGGCGAGGTCGCGCGCCACCTTGTCGGTGGGGCCGCCCGCCGCAAAGGGCACGACGAAGGTGACGGGCTTGGTCGGATAGTTCTGAGCGAAGGCGCCCGTCAGTGTCAGGGCCGCGGTAGTGGCCAGCAGCAAACGTTTCATGGCGGAGTCTCCTTGGTTGGGATACAGGGGGCGATGGGATAGCGCCGGTACGACATGCTAGAGCCGGCTTGGCCCCCGATCATGGCGGAAACTACGTAAGGAATCCCTGCGGCGCTGCCGTGCCGGAAGGCGTGCCATAGTGACAGCCGGGTCGCACGCTTCGCCGGGGGTGTCGCTTGCAGCGAAAAGCCAGGATCGCCGTTTTGCTTGTCGTCGCAGCCGCGGCCGCCGCGAGCGGCCTGGCGTGGTGGCAATGGCCGGTGCGCGTCGAGATCGCGCGTCCTGCGCGCGGCCCGGCCGTCGAGGCGGTCTACGCCACCGGTGTGGTCGAGCCCGCCGTGATGGTGCCTGTGGCGCCCCGCAGCGGCGGCCGCCTGGTCGCGCTCGAGGTCGACGAGGGACAGCGCGGTGCGGCAAGGGCAGGTGCTGGCGCGCATCGAATCGGCCGACCTGGACCAGACCGTGCAGGAGATGCTGGCCCGCGAGCGACTCGCGCGCATCCAGTACGACCGCACGCGCGAACTGGTCGCGCAGAACTTCGTGTCGGCGGCCGAGCTCGACCGCACACGCACCGAGCTCGAGGCCGCCCGCGCAGCGCTGCGACGCTCGCAGGCGCAGCGCAACTACAACCAGCTCGTGGCTCCCGCCGATGGCACCGTGCTGCGCCGCGACGGCGAGCTCGGCCAGTACATCCCGGCCGGCCAGGCCGTGTTCACGCTGGCCTGCTGCGCACCGCTGCGCGTGACCGCCGATGTCGACGAGGAGGACATCCCGCGCGTCTCGGTGGGGCAAGGCGTCCTGATGCATACCGATGCGCTGCCGGAGCGGGTCTTCGACGGCGAAGTGACCGACATCACTCCCAAGGGCGACCCGGTCTCGCGCAGCTACCGCGTGCGCATCCGCTTCAAGGAACCGGTGCCGGTGAATGAAGGGCCGCTGCGCACCGGCATGACGATGGACACCAACCTGATCGTCTCGCGCCGCGAGGGCGCATTGCTGGTGCCCAACCGCGCGCTCAAGGGCAGCGAGCTCTGGGTCGTCGACGAAGGACGGCTCGAGCGGCGCCACGTGCGCAAGGGCGCGAGCGGCACCGAGCGCACCGAGATCGTCGAGGGCCTGCGCGACGGCGAGAACGTGGTGCTGTCTCCGCCCGCGGACCTGCGAGCGGGGCGGCGCGCGCGCGCCGTCGCGGCCACCGCGCCGGCTCCCGCCTCGGCGTCTGCCTCGACGCCTGCCCCTTCCGGACGCGTGACAGGCCCTAGCATGGCCATCACCCTCGACGTCGCGCTGGCCCACCTGACGAGCCGCAGGCGCCAGACGCTGGTCTCGCTCTCCGGGGTGGTGCTGGGCGTGGCGTTCTTCCTGGCGGTATCGGCGCTGATGCGCGGCTCCGAGAAGGACTTCATCAAGCGCCTGGTCGACAACAGCCCGCACATCACGGTCTACGACGAGGTGCGCCAGGGGCGCGTGCAGCCGGCCGCGATGCGCTGGCCGGAGGCCGCCGTGGAGGTGTCCAACGTCAAGCCGCTGCCCGAGACGCGCGGCATCCGCGGCTGGCCGCAGCGCCTCGCCGCCATCGAGGCGCTGCCGGACCTGCGCGTCGCGCCCGTGCTCAGCGGCGCGGCGGTGCTGACCTTCGCCGGTCGCCAGCAAGGCGTGACGCTCTCGGGCGCCGTGCCCGAGAAGATGAAGCAGGTCACCACCATCGAGGAGAAGATGCTGGTCGGCTCGCTCGATGCGCTGGCCGCCAACCCGAACGGCATCATCGTGGGCCAGGGGCTGGTCGACAAGTTCAGCCTGCACGCGGGCAGCTCGCTCAACGTGATCGCCGCCGACGGCAGCAGCCGCCCGCTGCGCGTGGTGGGCATCTTTCGCACCGGCAACGCCGCCTACGACGAGGGCCAGGCCTTCGTGCTGCTCAAGCGCGCGCAGGCGTTGCTCGGTCGCGAGGACCGCGTCAATCGCATGATCATCCAGCTCGACGATCCCTATCGGGCGCGGGGCGTGGCGCAGACCATCGAGGCGACCACGGGCTACAAGTCGGTGTCCTGGATCGAGGCCTCGGAGGACCTGCTGAGCCTGGTGCTGGTGCGCAACATCATCATGTACAGCGTGGTCTCGGCCATCCTGCTGGTGGCGGCCTTCGGCATCTACAACACCATCTCGACCATCGTGATCGAGAAGACACGCGACATCGCGATCATGAAGTCGATGGGCTTCCATCCGCGCGACTTGCGGCGCATCTTCCTGCTCGAAGGCGTGATCGTCGGCGTGATCGGCAGCGCGGCCGGGGTGCTGCTGGGCATCGGCCTGATGAAGCTGCTGGCGCGGGTGGAGATCCGCCCGCCGGGCGTGTCCGAGGTCGTGCACCTGCCGGTGTGGTGGGGTGTGGAGCAGTACGCGATGGCGGCGGGCTTTGCGATGCTGGCGTGCGTGGCGGCTTCATGGTTGCCGGCACGCCGTGCCGGGCGCTTGCATCCGGTGGACATCCTGCCGGGGGGCGGCATGAGCCGCACGGCTGAGCCGCTGATCCGCGTCGAGCACGTCACCCGCAGGCTCGAAGGCGAGGTCCCGGTCACGCTGGTCGACGACGTCAGCCTCGAGATCGGGCGCGGCGAATTCGTCTGCATCATGGGGCCCTCGGGCTCGGGCAAGTCCTCGCTGCTGTACCTGCTGGGCTTGCTGGACCTGCCCACGCGCGGGCGCGTCTGGATCGACGGGGAAGACACGACCGGCTTCGACGACGACCAGCTCACCGGCTTCCGCCTGGCCCGGCTGGGCTACGTGTTCCAGTTTCACTTCCTGCTGGCCGAGTTCAGCGCGCTCGACAACGTGGCGCTGCCGATGCGCAAGCTCGGCCGGCTTTCGGACGCGGCGGCACGCGAGCGCGGCCGCACAACTGCTCGACCGCCTCGGCCTGGAGGGCCAGCACGCCAAGAGGCCGAGCCAGCTCTCGGGCGGGCAGCGCCAGCGCGTGGCCATCGCCCGCTCGCTGGCCAACGATCCGCTGGTGATCCTGGCCGACGAGCCGACCGGCAATCTCGATTCGGTCGCCAGCGCCAACGTGCGCGACATCCTGCGCACGCTCTCGCATGAGTTCGGCAAGACGGTGGTCGCCGTCACCCACGACGGCAGCTTCGCCTCGGCCGCCGACCGCCGCATCGGGCTGGTCGACGGGCGCATCGACATGGACTGGCTCCCGGCCTAGTGCAGTGTTCCACGCTATTCGGCACATGAACCGCGTCTTTGGCCCCGTGGCGTCGTTGCAAATCCTCGCGATACCACTGGGGCAGGCTAGTCGTACTTGCGCGCGTCCTCGATCACCTTGCCGTCATTGGGCAGCTCGCCCGGAGCCAGCAGCCGGATCTCGCCTCGCAGCTTGGTCACGTCGCGCACGCTCTCCGCGAGGCGCTCCGCCAGGCCCTGCGGGCGCGAGGCCACTTCGACGCTCAGGGTCATGCGGTCCTGGGCCATCTCGCCTTCGACCACCAGCCGCGCCTTCAGCACCTCGGGGTAGCGGCGCGCGATCTCGGCCACCTGGGCGGGATGCACGAACATGCCTCGGATCTTGGTCGTCTGGTCCGCGCGGCCCATCCAGCCCTTGATCCGCACCCCCGTGCGGCCGGTGGGGCAAGGGCCCGGCAGAACGGCCGAGAGATCGCCCGTGCCGAAGCGGATCAGCGGGTAGTCCGGGTTGAGCGTGGTCACCACCACTTCGCCGACTTCACCATCGGCCACCGGGTCACCGGTGCCCGGCCGGACGATCTCGAGGATGATCCGCTCGTCGAGCACCAGGCCTTCGCGGGCCTCGGTCTCATAGGCGATCAGCCCGAGGTCGGCGGTGGCATAGCACTGGTAGGCATCGACGCCCTGTGTCCTGAACGCCTCGCGCAAGGAGGGCGGAAGCGCTTCGGCCGACAGCAGGGCCTTGCGCAGGCTGGGCAGGAGCACGCCGGTCTCGCCCGCCTTGTCGAGCAGGATCTTCAGGAAGCTCGGCGTGCCCATGTAGCCCTGGGGCCGCAGCTCGGCCATGGCCTGCAGCTGCAGCTCGGTGTTGCCGACACCGCCGGGAAACACCGTGCAGCCCAGCGCATGCGCCCCGCTTTCCATCATCGAGCCGGCGGGCGTGAGGTGGTAGCTGAAGCTGTTGTGGACCAGGTCGCCACCGCGAAAGCCTGCGGCGAAAAGCGCGCGTGCCGTGCGCCAGTAGTCGCTCGACCGGCCCTCCGGCTCGTAGATCGTCCCGGGAGACTGGAACACTCTCGCTGCGCCGCGCCCGACCATGGCGCCGTGCCAGCCGATCGTTGCGAAGCCGCCGAACGCGTCCGTGTCGCGCGCGGCCTTCTGGCGCTCCAGCAATTGGTGCTTGCGAGTCACCGGCAAGGCGGCCAGCGCCTTGCGGTCGTTGACCGAGCGGGCATCCACGCCGCGCAGGATGTCGGCAAAGGCCGCGGCGTTGGCCTGCGCATGCGCCACCTGCGTGGGCAGCTCCGCCATCAGGGCCGCTTCGCGCGCGGCGGGGTCGAGTGTTTCGAGGCCGTCGTAGAAGCGGTCCGGATTCATTCATCGCTCCATTTGTCGAGGCGACGCTTCACCTCCTCGCCGAACTGGCGCACCTCGGCGGAGTTCTTCAGCAGGCGCGTGTTCCACTCCGGGCTTCGGGCCGGGCGCTTGGCGATCTCCACCTTGAGCGCCGGCCCGTCCACGCTCAAGCGCAGTACCTGCTGGCCCTGCAGCTCGAAGCCTTGGCCACGTTCCACGAGCGGCCGCAAGTCGCGCAGCGTGCGCCTGAGCTGCTGCAGCGCGCTGTCCGGCGAAAACGGGGGCGGCGCAAAGAAGTCGTCACTCATCTTTGGTCTCCATGACGCCGAAGCGGCACCCTGATGCATGACACCAGCCCCAGCGAGCGGGAGCCGCGGATCCGGCTTCGCCGGTCCGCTGGCGGAGCCAGCCGCCAGAGTCGGCTGGCGCTCGTGCCGTCCAAGCCGACGCAGGTCGGCTTGGAGCCGCGGCACCTCCCCTTGAGGGGTGGCGCCGAAGCGCTACGGGGGTGGTCCATTCATGCCAGCCAGCGCTTGCGGCGCTTGTAGCTCTTGACGTCGCGGAAGCTCTTGCGGCCGCGCCCTGCCGCCGACGCCGAGGTAGAACTCCTTGACGTCCTCGTTGGCGGCCAGCTCGCGCGACTCGCCGTCCATCACGATGCGGCCGTTCTCCAGGATGTAGCCGTAGTCGGCATACCGCAGCGCCATGTTGGTGTTCTGCTCGGCCAGCAGGAAGGTGACGCGCTCCGTGCGTTGAGGTCCTTCACGATGTCGAACACCTCCTCGACGATCTGCGGCGCCAGGCCCATCGAAGGCTCGTCGAGCAGCACCATCTTCGGGTTGGCCATCAGCGCGCGGCCGATCGCGCACATCTGCTGCTCGCCGCCCGAGGTGTAGGCCGCCTGCGAGCTGCGGCGCGTCTTCAGGCGCGGGAAGTAGGCGTAGACCTTCTCCAGCGTTGCCTGCGATCGCGGCCTTGCCGTCCTTGCGCGTGTAGGCGCCGGTCAGCAGGTTCTCCTCGATGGTGAGGTGGGCGAAGCAGTGGCGGCCCTCCATCACCTGCACCACGCCGCGCTCACCAGGTCGGCCGGGCGTGAGGCTTCTCGATGCGCTCGCCGCGCAGCTCGATCGCTGCCCTTGGTGACCTCGCCGCGCTCGCCCGCGAGCAGGTTGGACACGGCGCGCAGCGTCGTGGTCTTGCCCGCGCCGTTGCCGCCGAGCAGGGCCACGATGCTGCCCTTCGGGCACCTGCAGCGACACGCCCTTGAGCACCAGGATCACGTGGTTGTAGATGACCTCGATGCCGTTGACGTTGAGGACGAGTGGCTGGTGCGACTGCGCTCATGTCGTGATCCCTGGGTCTGGCGGACGTCATCGCAGCGTCGCGCGCGACGCTGCGATCGCAGCGCTCCCGCGGGGAGCCGCGAGTCAGCGTCAGGACTGGCAGTCCGCCGGCGTGCGCGGCGTCGATCTTCTTCTCGGCCGCGTACTTGTCGGCGGTGGCCTTCACCAGCGGCTTGATGATCTGCTCGTCGGCCTGCAGCCAGTCGGAGGTGAAGTTCCACTTCTTGCCGTCCCAGGTGTGGATGCGGGCCCAGGTGGCGCCCATGTGGTCGACGCAGGAGGTGCTGATCGGCCGCATCACGCCGGCGAAGCCCAGCGCGTCGAGCTTGGTCTGCGTCAGGTTCAGGTTCTCCAGGCCCCAGCGCACCTGCTCGCCCGTCATGACCTTGCCCTTGCCGTAGCGCTCCTGCGCGCGCGCGGACGCCTTCGACGCCGAGCATCGCGCTCATCGCGCCGCGCATGTACAGCACCTGGCCGACCTCTTCCTTCGGGCCCGTGCCCTGGCCCTTGCCGTGCACCATGGCCAGGATGTCCTTGACGACCTTGGAGTTCGGCTCGGCGCCGTGCTGCATGGTCACGGCGTTGTAGCCCTTGGCGCCGTCGCCCACGTCCTTGACGTCGGGCTCGGCGCCGGCCCACCACACGCCGTACATCTTCTCGCGCGGATAGCCGGTGGCCTGCGCTTCCTTGATGGCGGTGGAGTTCATCACGCCCCAGCCCCACAGCAGCACGTAGTCGGGCCGGTTCTGGCGCATCTGCAGCCAGGTCGACTTCTGCTCGACGCCGGGCGCGCGTCACCGGCAGCAGCTGCAGCTCGAAGCCGTGCATGCTTGCGCGCGCTCCTGCAGCAGCGGGATCGGCTCCTTGCCGTACGGGCTGTCGTGGTAGACCAGCGCGATCTTCTTGCCCTTGAGCTTGTCGAGCCCGCCTTCCTTCTTGCCGATGTGCTGCACGAGCGCGTCGGCCGGCCACCCAGTAGGTGCCGAGCGAGCGGGAAGTTCCACTTGAACACGCTGCCGTCCTGCGATCTCGCTGCGGCCGTAGCCGGTGGTGACGAGCGGGATCTTGTCGGCCGGCGCCTTCTCGGTGAGCGCGAAGGTGGCGCCGGTGGACAGCGGCTGGACCAGCGAGGCGCCGCCGTTCTTGCCCTTCAGGCGCTCGTAGCACTCCACGCTGCGGGCGGTGTCGTAGCCGGTCTCGCATTCCTCGAACGCGAGCTTCACGCCGTTGATGCCGCCTTGCGCGTTGACCAGCTTGAGGTAGTCGACATAGCCGTTGGCCCAGGGCACGCCGTTGGGCGCGTAGGGGCCGGTGCGGTACGACAGCACCGGGATGAACTGCTCCTTGGCCTGCGCCGAGGCGCCGGCGCGTCAGGCCGGCGACGGCCGCAACGACGGCAGCGGCCAGGGCCAGCGCCCGGCGAGGCGAATTTGCGTTTCATGCTTGTCTCCTTGGGAATGCACTCGTGGTGCGTGTGATATCGAGTGATTCAATGCGGGAAGGGCCAGAGCCGCAGCTTCTGCTTGCCGATGGACCACAGCCTGCGCCAGGCCGTGCGGCTCGACGATCAGGAACAACACGATCAGCGCGCCGAAGATCATCAGCTCGGCGTGCGAGACGCCGGCGGTGGACGATGTGGATGCCGACCAGCGACCCAGCGCCGGCAGGAACTGGTTCAGCAAGATCGGCAGCACCACGATGAAGGCCGCGCCGAAGAAGCTGCCCATGATCGAGCCCAGCCCGCCGATGATCACCATGAACAGCAGCCGGAACGAGCGGTCGACCGAGAAGGCCGCCGGCTCCCAGGCGCCCAGGTAGACGAAGGCCCACAGCGCGCCGGCCACGCCGACGATGAAGGAGCTGACGGCGAAGGCGGTGAGCTTGGCGTACATCGGGCCGGATGCCGATCACCGCGGCGGCCACGTCCATGTCGCGGATGGCCATCCACTCGCGGCCGATCGCGCCGCGCACCAGGTTCTTGGCCAGCAGCGCGAACACCGCGACGAACGCCAGGCAGAACAGGTACTTCGCCACCGGCGCTGTCGATCGGCAGGCCGAACACCTGCAGGTTGGACACGCTGACCGAGCCCGAGGGCGAGTCGTTGGTGAACCACTTGATGCGCAGGAACATCCAGTCGACGAAGAACTGCGCCGCCAGCGTCGCCACCGCCAGGTACAGGCCCTTGACGCGCAGGCTCGGGATGCCGAACAGGATGCCGACGGCCGTGGCGCACAGCGCCGCCCAGGAGCAGCGCAGGCGATCAGCGGCATGCCCGGCGATGCGGACGAAGAAGTTGTAGGCGCGCGTAGGCGCCCACCGCCATGAAGGCGCCGGTGCCCAGCGAGATCTGGCCGCAGTAGCCCACCAGGATGTTCAGGCCGAGCGCGGCCAGCGACAGGATCAGGAAGGGGATCAGGATGGCGCGGAACAGGTAGTCGCTCGCCGAGCAGCGGCACGCCGACGAAGGCCGACCAGCAGCAGCAGGGCGATGGCGATGCGGTCCTGCAGGATCGGGAAGATCTGCTGGTCGGCGCGGTAGCTGGTCTTGAACTGGCCGTTTTCGCGGTAGAGCATGTCGTGTTCTCCATGCGCTCACACGCGGTCGATGATCTTTTCGCCGAACAGCCCTTGCGGCCGGACCAGCAGGAACACCAGCGCCAGCACGTAGGCGAACCAGATCTCGATGCCGCCGCCCAACATCGGGCCCGAGGTAGACCTCGGAGAGCTTCTCGCCCACGCCGATGATCAGCCCGCCGATGATGGCGCCCGGCACCGAGGTGAGCCCGCCGAGGATCACCACCGGCAGCGCCTTCAGCGCCACCAGCGACAGCGAGAACTGCACGCCGAGCTTGCTGCCCCAGATCATGCCGGCCACCAGCGCCACGAAGCCGGCCACGCTCCAGACGATCACCCAGATGCGCTTGAGCGGGATGCCGATCGACTGCGCCGCCTGGTGGTCGTCGGCCACCGCGCGCAGCGCGCGGCCGGTCGACGGTCTTCTGGAAGAACAGCGCCAGCACGAGCCACCAGCGCCGCCGCGATCAGCGCGGCGATCAGAGTCTTCCTTGTTGATCAGGATGCCGCCCTGGAACACGTTCTCGACCACGATCACCGGGTCCTTCGGCATGCCGACGTCGATCTTGTAGATGTCGCTGCCGAACAGCGTCTGGCCGAAGCCGTCGAGGAAGTAGGCGATGCCGAGCGTGGCCATCAGCAGCGTGACGCCTTCCTGGTTGACCAGCTTGCCGCAGCACCAGCTTCTCGATCAGCCAGGCCACCGCGACCATCACCGCCATCGCCAGCGACGAAGGCGGCGACGTTGGCGAGCGCGCGGCTCTCGATGCCGGTCCAGCGCGGGATCCATTCCGCGAAGCGCGCCATCGCCAGCGCCGCGAACAGCACCATCGCGCCCTGCGCGAAGTTGAACACGCCCGAGGCCTTGAAGATCAGCACGAAGCCGAGCGCGACCAGCGAATACAGCATGCCGGCCATCAGGCCGCCGAGGATGGTTTCGAGGAAGAAACCCATGGTGCGGCGTCCTGTGCGTCAGTGGGTGCCGAGGTAGGCGCGGATCACGTCCGGGTTGGCGCGCACTTCGTCGCGGCGTGCCGTCGCCGATCTTCTTGCCGTAGTCGAGCACCACCACGCGGTCGGAGATGTCCATCACCACGCCCATGTCGTGCTCGATCAGCACGATGGTGGTGCCGAACTCGTCGTTGACGTCGAGGATGAAGCGGCACATGTCCTGCTTTTCCTCGACGTTCATGCCGGCCATCGGCTCGTCGAGCAGCAGCACCTGCGGCTCCATCGCCAGCGCGCGGCCCAGGTCGACGCGCTTCTGCAGGCCGTAGGGCAGCCGCCCGACCGGCGTCTTGCGATAGGGCTGGATCTCGAGGAAGTCGATGATGCGCTCGACCGCCTCGCGCTGCGCCGATCTCCTCGCGCTCGGCCGGGCCGATGCGCAGCGCCTGCAGGAAGAGGTTGCTCTTCATGCGCAGGTTGCGCCCGGTCATGATGTTGTCGAGCACGCTCATGCCCTTGAACAGCGCCAGGTTCTGGAAGGTGCGCGCGACGCCCATCTCCGCCACCTGGCGGCTGTTCATGTGCTTGAAGGTCTTGCCGCGGAAGGTGATCGAGCCCTGCTGCGGCTGGTAGACGCCGTTGATGCAGTTGAGCATCGAGCTCTTGCCGGCGCCGTTGGGGCCGATGATGGCGCGGATCTCGTGCTCGCGCACGTCGAAGGTGATGTCGGTGAGCGCCTTCACGCCGCCGAAGGCCAGCGAGATGTTCTGCACGTCGAGGATCACCTCGCCGACCTTGCGGCCGGCGACGGGCTGCTCGCTGGCACGCTCGGCGGCTTCCAGGGCCAGCGAGGCGGACATGGGGACGGCTGCGGTGCAGCTGCGCTCATGCGGCGCCTCCTCATCGTGGGAAGGTCTTGGCGTCGACGATGCGCAGCTCGGCGCGCGACGCTGCCGGTGCGGCCGTCCTCGAACTTGACCTGCGTCTCGATGAACTGCTCGGTGCTTGCCCGCGTACAGCGCATCGACCAGCACGCCGTACTTCTCGCCGATGAAGCCGCGGCGGACCTTGCGGGTGCGGGTGAGCTCGCCGTCGTCGGCGTCGAGTTCCTTGTGCAGGATCAGGAAGCGGCTGATCTGGCTGCCGGCCAGCTTCTCGTCGCTGCGCCAGGTCGGCGTTGACCTTCTCCACGCACTCGCGGATCAGCTCGTAGACCTCGGGCTTCTGCGCCAGGTCGGTGTAGCCGGCATAGGGCAGGTTGCGCCTCTCGGCCCAGTTGCCCACCGCCTCGAAGTCGATGTTGATGAAGGCGCAGACCTTCTCGCGCCCGTCGCCGAAGGCCACCGCCTCCTTGATGTACGGGAAGAACTTGAGCTTGTTCTCCACGTACTTGGGCGCGAACATCGCGCCGTCGTTGGCGCCGCCCTTGATGCGCCCGACGTCCTTGGCGCGGTCGATGATCTTCAGGTGGCCCGATGGCATCGAGGAAGCCCGCGTCGCCGGTGTGGTACCAGCCCTCGGCGGTCTTGACCTCGGCGGTGGCCGCCGGGTTCTTGTAGTACTCCTTGAGCAGGCCCGGCGAGCGGATCAGGATCTCGCCGTTCGCATCCACCTCGATCTCCACGCCCGCGATCGGCACGCCCACGGTGTCGGAGCGAGCCTCGTCGTCGGGCTGCAGGCAGACGAACACCGCGGTCTCGGTCGAGCCGTAGAGCTGCTTGAGGTTGATGCCGATGGAGCGGTAGAAGGTGAAGAGGTCCGGCCCGATCGCCTCGCCGGCCGTGTAGGCCACGCGCACGCGGGACATGCCGAGCGTGTTGCGCAGCGGGCCGTAGATGAAGAGGTTGCCCAGGGCGTAGAGCAGCGCATCCCCGGCGCCGAGGCGCTTGCCGTCCATGCGGGCGGGCCCCGCGCGACGCGCCACGCCCATGAAGGTGTGGAACAGCCAGCGCTTCAGGCGGCCGGCGTCTTCCATGCGGATCATCACGCTGGTCAGCAGGCCCTCGAAGATGCGCGGCGGCGCGAAGTAGTAGGTCGGGCCGATCTCCTTCAGGTCGATCGTCACCGTGGCCGGCCGACTCGGGGCAGTTGACCACATAGCCGCACGCCAGCCACTGCGCGTAGCTGAAGATGTTCTGGCCGATCCAGGCCGGCGGCAGGTAGGCCAGCACCTCTTCGCGCTCGGTCAGCTTGTCGAAGACGGCGCCCGCCTGGGCGCGATCGATCAGCGTGAAGTGGGTGTGCACCACGCCCTTCGGCTGGCCGGTGGTGCCGGAGGTGAAGAACATCGCGGCCACGTCCTCGGGTCGGGCCTGCTCCACTTCGGCCTCGAAGAAGCCCGGGTGCGCGGCATCGAAGCTGCGGCCGGCCTCGATCAGTTCGTCGAGCGAGGCAAGGCCCGCGCTCGCGGTAGTTGCGCAGCCCGCGCGGGTCGTCGTACCAGATGTGGCCGAGCTGCGGGCATTGCTCGCGCACCTCGAGCAGCTTGTCGACCTGCTCCTGGTCCTCGACCACCGCGAAGGCGACCTCGGCGTTGTTGATGGGAAAGACGAACTCGGCCGCCACCGCGTCCTGGTAGAGCGGCACGGGAATGGCCCCGAGCGACTGGGCCGCGAGCATCGTGGCGTAGAGCCGGGGCCGGTTCTCGCCCACCACCACGAGGTGCTGGCCGCGCTTGAGCCCGGCCTGGGCAGACCGCACGCGAGATGACGCACCATGGTCGCCAAGGCACCCCAGCTCAGCGTCTGCCAGATGCCGTATTCCTTCTCGCGCAAGGCCGGTGCGTCGGGGCGGCGGGCCGCGTGCTCCAGCAGCAGGCGAGGAAACGTGGTTTGCACCATGGGGACTCCTTGGGTCAGAGTCCGACGGGCTCGTGCCGGTGCGCACGAGTCGTCCTTATGGGGCAGATGCTAGGAACTAGTTTGACGCCATGTTGTCGTTGTGACGACAATCCTAGGGTCCATCCCCCCAGGACAAACCCGCACGCCGGGCCTTCCCTCATGCTCGACTCCGGACACGCCAGTTCATTGCCCACGTTGCGCCGACGTGCCCGCGCGGCCACCAGCAGCGAGCTGGCCGATGTGCCCTGGCTCAAGGTGCTCGACGAGAAGGATCGCGAACGCGCGGCCGGCGCGATCCAGGTGGCCGAGGCCGACCAGGGCGACCTGGTGTGCCGCATCGGTCGCGCGCCGACCTACTGGTTCGGCGTGATCGACGGCCTGCTCAAGATGAGCAACGACTCCACGGTGGGCGCCCCCATCACCTTCACCGGCGTGCCCCCGGGCGGCTGGTTCGGGGAGGGCACGCTGCTCAAGCGCGAGCCCTATCGCTACAACATCCAGGCCCTGCGCAAGAGCCTGGTCGCGGGGCTGCCGATCGAGACCTTCCACTGGCTGCTCGACAACAGCATTCCCTTCAACCGCGTCGTGATGCAACAGCTCAACGAAAGGCTCGGGCAGTTCATCGCGGCGCGCGAGATCGACCGCATGAACGATCCGGATGCCCGCGTGGCGCGCAGCCTCGCGGCGCTGTTCCA
This sequence comes from uncultured beta proteobacterium, assembly GCA_963818175.1. Classification (GTDB taxonomy): domain Bacteria; phylum Pseudomonadota; class Gammaproteobacteria; order Burkholderiales; family Burkholderiaceae_C; genus Caldimonas. The sequence continues at coordinate 123,547 of CAWFRK010000033.1, forward strand.
TCCGGTCCTCTACCCGGGCGTGGGCAGCATGCTGCGCATCACGCAGCAGGAGCTGGGGGCCTTGGTGGGGCTGTCACGGCAGCGGGTCAACGAGGCGCTGCATGCGCTGCAGGCGCGAGAGCTGATCCGCATCGAATACGGAGGCGTGCGCGTGCTGGACCTGGCCGGGCTGCAGCGACAAGTGCAGGCGGGCTGAACGCCTTCAAGGCTCCTGCGGGGGCACGACAAGACCCGTGGCCAGGTTGGCAATGCCCGCCGCCACATGCCCGGCCGGCACATGCGGCGCGGCATTCTCGACATGCCGCATCTGGTCGTCGAAGAAGAAGTCCGGCTCGAACTCGCGCAGGAACTCGCCCTTGGGCAGGCCGCCGAGAAAGAGCGCCTCGTCGACCTCGATGTTCCAGTTGATCAGCGTGCGGATCGCGCGCTCGTGCGCTGGCGCGCTGCGCGCGGTGACCAGCGCGGTGCGCACGCGCATGCTGGGGTTGGCCTTCTGCTGCAGGCGGTGAAGCGCTTCGAGCAGCGGCTTGAAGGGGCCCGCGGGCAAGGGCTTGGCGGCCTGGTTGAGCTCGTGCTGCTGGAAGGCGTCGAGGCCCGAAGCCTGGAACACCTGCTCTGCCTCGTCCGAGAAGAGCACGGCATCGCCGTCGAAGGCGATGCGCACTTCGTTCGGATGAGCATCCGAGGCGCGCGCCGACAAGGTATTGACTCGAGCGGCCGGGAAGCCTGCGTCCAGGGCCGAGCGCACATCCGCATCGTTGGCCGAGAGGAAGAGGTGCGCATTGAGCGGCCGCAGGTAGCGATAGGGCGAACGGCCGCGGGTGAACACGCCGCGCTGGATCGGCAGCCCGTAATGCTGGGCCGAGCGGAACACCCGCATGCCCGAGACCGGATCGTTGCGCGAGAGGATCACCACCTCGACCTGGGGCTGGCCCTGCATTCCATGGGCGTTGAAGGCCATCAGCTTGTTGACCAGCGAGAACGCCACGCCGGGCTTGGCGGGCTGCTCCAGGCGCAGCAATTGCAGCTGCATGTAGGCGTGGTCGTCCTGGGCTTCGAAGAGTTCGTTTTCTTCTTCGAAGTCGAACAGGGCGCGCGACGATATGGCCACGACCAGCTGGCCAGCGAGGGTGATGCTCATGGAGCGCGATGATAGGCGCCGGGTGAGGTCCAGCCGATACATGGCTGTGATGAAATCGCCCCGCGCGACCGAGGGATGCGCGTGAGTTCCATCTCTTCAAACCAACAGCAAGGACGATTCGAATGAGGATGACTGTGACCCGGTGGCTGGGCCTGACGGCCCTTTGTGCAGCACTCGCGGCCTGTGGCGGCGGCGGGGGCGGGGCCGGTGACAACGGCGGCTCCGGCAACGAGATGCCTACGGCCACCACCGGCGACTTTTCGGCCAGCACCTATGCCACCGCTGCCGACGCGGCGGCCCGAACGCTGCTGGACAGTGCCGACAGCACGCAAGAACTGGGCAACCTGCAGCCGCTTTCGGCCACCTCCTCCGCGGGCAACCCGTCCGCAGGCTCGCTGCTCGACATCCAGGCGTACGCCGTGCGGCGGTTCATCCGGCAACACGGGCGCGAACAGGCGCAGGCGGTCGCGACGGAGAACGTGCCCTGCGACACCGGGAACCTCGTCGTGACCTTCACCTATGCCAACGAAGACGCTCCCACGCGCGGCGACAAGCTCACGATCACATCGGCCGGATGCGTCATCTCGGGCGGGGCGATCAGTGGCAGCATCCTCATGACGGTGGACCAGTTCACGGATGCCAGCACCGGCACCAGCGCTCGATTCGGTGTGACCTTCAACGACTTCGGCACGTCAACGGCACACGTCAATGGCGCTGCGAGCTTGCAGTTCGATGCGAATTCGCAACGCGAAAAGGTCACCGTTCAATTTCTGGGCATGACCGCGACCCGAGGCTCCGCGCAAAGCCGTTGGTTCCATTCGGTGACGATCGAGAACACCCTCGGCGGGGGCGCGGTGCTTTCGTACGGCGGCTTCCTGCTCGGCAGCAATGGCTACTACCTGCTGAATCAGGAGCAGCCCTTCGTCCTCGACGTGAGCACGGGGTATCCCGCCAGCGGCGTCCTGCGGGTGAGCGATGCCCAGGGCGACTACTTGAAGATCGTCGCACGCGGCGACCGCTTCGGCTATGAGTTCTACGTGGCGGGCAACACCAGCGGCGTGCCCAATGCCACCGCGGAAGGCTGGACCTTCGTCCCCCACTGAAAGGGGCCCCAGGTCCTGGCTTCGGAGCAAGGCGGGCCCCGCGCTCGCTTCGTCCGCTGAAGCGCCAAGCGGCGGTCACGGAAACCGTGAGCCGCCGCTCGGCTTGTGCCCTTCAGGCTGCCGACTTGGACCGCGAGCAGCATGGCGAAGTAGCCGAGGATGCGTCAGCAGGATGCCTGAGACGGCATGAAGCGCGGCCGCTTCGCTAGTTGGTGAAGCCGATGCGCCTTTCGCGGCTTGGCGCGCGGCCGAAGTCACCGGGCTCCACATGGTCGCGCCGATGCAGCCGGGCCTGGCCCAGGGCATCGAGGATGCGCTTCTTCATCTCGCGCGGTGGCACCGCTGCGAGCGCATCGAGCGCGTCATCGCCGAGTTGCGGAGCGAAGGACCACGCATGCTCGCGCAGCAGTGCCTGGTACATGCGCTGCCCGATGCGCCTGGCTTCATCGCGCGTGGGGCGACGTACCTCGTAGACCATCATCCGTGAAACGATCGGATCCGGAATGGAGGCCAGGTCGTTGGCGGTGCAGACCCACACGATGTGCGAGGCATCGAGCGGGATGTCGATGAACTCGTCCTTGAAGTGGGTGGCGGTCTCGCGTTCGAACAGTTGATAGAGCGGGCCGACCGGATCGAAGTTGCTGTTGACGACCTTGTCGAGCTCGTCGAGCACGATGACCGGATTGGCGTAATGCCCCTCGATGAGGCGCATGGCCACCTTGCCGGGGCGCGCGTCCTTCCATGAGGAGGCGGCGCCGCAGATCAGCCACGACGCGCTCAGTGTCGACATGCTGCAGAACTCGATTTCCGTCTGCAGCGCATTGGCCAGCGACTTGGCGAAGTGGGTCTTGCCCACGCCGGGGTCGCCGAGCAGCAGGATGGGCAGCACCATCAGCGCTTCGCCGCCGTACAGCGCCAGCTCGAGGTACTTGCGCAGGTCATCGAGGATGTCGGAGAAGTTGGGACATTCCTCGTACAGGTTGGCCAGAGCGAATTCGTTCGAGGGCTTGACCAGCAGGCGGCTCTCGCCGGCCTCGCACATCTTCAGGTAGGTCTTCTTGAGCAGGGGGGAGGGGTTGTCTTCCAGGCCGGCCAGGGCGCGTTCGACGTCGGAGATCCGATAGAGGTTGCGCTGCTCGGCCAGCGGCAGTGACAGGCGTGTCGTGGAACTCATCGTGGGCCTCCTCTTGAAACGTCTCGCTGCTTGACTCTGGTTAGTGAGCTTGGCGTTGCCGTCCGTTCAATCGAACTGGCAATTTCCCGCAAGAACAACAGCAAGGTGCGTGCCTAATGCTCGAACGGGGGCTCGAGCCCGGGCTGGCAGCCAGGCAACGCGAGTGCTGACTTGTGCCCCCCAGTCGCTGCGCTCCTGCCCCCGAGGGGCGGGCGCTCCTGGTTGGCGGCCCGGCGGCGAGCTACTTCACCCAGGTGTTGAGCTGGATGATCGGCAGCAGCACGGCCAGCACGATCAAGAGCACCACCACGCCCATCGTCACGATGAGCAGGGGCTCGAGGATGGTGGCCATCTGGAGGGCGCGGCGCTGCACCTCCTGGCCGAGCTGGTTGGCGGCGCGCTGCAGCATCGCGGGCAGCGTGCCGGTCTGCTCGCCGAGCCGGGAGAACATCGACAGCAGGCCGGGGAAGCGCTTCTTGGCGGCCAGCGCCGAAGCGAGCGGAGCGCCTTCGCGCACCTGGACCAGCGCGTCCATGGCATCGGCGCGCATGGCGCGATTGGAGAGCGTCTCTGCAGCAGCCTGCAGCGCCTTGAGGATCGGCACGCCCGCACCAGCCAGCATGGCCAGGGTGCCTGCGAAGCGCGCCGCGTTGTAGCCGCGCGAGAGCCGGCCGACCAGCGGCAGGCCAAGCCATGCGGCATCGTAGCGTTCGCGGAAGGCCTCGTTGCGCAGGCTCAGGGCCAGCATGCCAGCTGCGACGGCGAGCCCCACGGCTACCAGCCAGCCCCATTGGCGAACGAAGTCGCTGATGCCGAGCATGGCCACGGTGAGGAAGGGCAGCGCCCGCTTGCTCCCCGTGAACACCGAGGCCACCTGCGGCACCACGTAGGTGACGAGGAAGATCACGATCACCACCGCCACCAGCGAGACGATGGCGGGATAGAGCGCCGCGGAGATCAGCTTGACCTTGAGGGCCTGGCGCTCTTCGAGGTCGTCGGCCAGGCGCTCGAGCACGAGCCCGAGGCTGCCGCTCTGCTCGCCGGCGCCCACCACCGCGCGGTAGATGTCGTCGAACTCGCGCGGCACCGTGCTCAGCGCCTTGGCGAACGAGGAGCCCGCATTGACCTCGCTGCGCAGATGCGCCACGAGCTCGCGCTGGCGCTCGTTCTCGGCCTCGTCGCTGAGCGCGGTGAGGGCACGCTCGAGCGGCAGGCCGGAACTCACCAGCCCGGCCAGCTGGCGCGTCCAGATGGCGAGCCCGGTCGAGCTGAACACGCGGCCGCGCAAGCGCATCGTGCTCGTATCGGCCTGCGCGGTGGAGACGGTGTTGACCTCGATGGGAACGAGCTTCTGCGCGCGCAGCTGGGCTCGCGCGGCCCTGGCGTTGTCGGCCTCGATGAGGCCGGTGCTGCTGCGGCCGCTGGCGTCGAGCGCTTCGAATCGGTAGGCGGGCATGGGTGCTTGGTCAGTCGCGCGTCACGCGCATCACTTCCTCTAGCGAGGTGATGCCGGCCTGCACGAGGCGCTCGCCGTCTTCGCGCATGGTCCGCAGCCCGCCTGCCTCGGCTGCCCTGAACAGCTCCGCCTCCGCCGCGCGGCTGTGGATCAGCCCTCGCACCTCGTCGTCGGCCACCATCAGCTCGTACACGCCGGTGCGACCCTTGTAGCCGGACATGCCGCATTCCTTGCATCCGACCGGGCGGTAGCGGCCCTGGTCGTCGGCGCGCTTGCAATGCGGACACAGCTTGCGCACGAGGCGCTGCGCCAGCACGCCCAGCAGCGACGACGACAGCAGGAAGGGCTCGACACCCATGTCGGTCAGGCGCGTCACCGCGCTCGCCGCGTCGTTGGTGTGCAGCGTCGCGAGCACGAGGTGGCCGGTGAGCGAGGCCTGGATCGCGATCTGCGCCGTCTCGAAGTCGCGTATCTCGCCGATCATGATGACGTCCGGGTCCTGCCGCAGGATGGCGCGCAGGGCCTTGGCGAAGGTCAGGTCGATCTTCGGGTTGACCTGCGTCTGGCCGATGCCCGGAAGCTCGTATTCGACCGGGTCCTCCACCGTGAGCAGGTTGGTCGAGGCCGTGTCCATGCGACCGAGCGCGGCATACAGCGTGGTGGTCTTGCCGGAGCCGGTGGGGCCGGTCACCAGCACGATGCCATGCGGCTGCCCGATCAGCTTGCCCAACTTCGCCAGCGTGTCGCCGCCCATGCCCAGGCTTTCGAGCGTGAAGCGCGTCTCGCCCTTGTCGAGCAGGCGCAGCACGGCGCGCTCGCCATGCGCCGAAGGCAAGGTGGAGACGCGCACATCCACGCCGCGGCCGCCGATGCGCAGGCTGATGCGACCATCCTGCGGCATGCGCCTTTCGGCGATGTCGAGCTCGGCCATGATCTTCAGGCGCGAGATCAGCGCCGCGTGCAGCGCGCGGTTGGGTTGCACCACTTCACGCAGGGCCCCGTCCACACGGAAGCGCACCGAGGAGCTGCGCTCATACGGCTCGATGTGGATGTCGGAGGCGCCGTCCTTGGCGGCCTGCGTGAGCAGGGCGTTGAGCATGCGGATGATGGGCGCGTCGTTGGCAGCCTCGAGCAGGTCTTCGACGGCGGGCAGGTCCTGCATCATGCGCGACAGGTCGACCGCGCTCTCCACCTCGCCAACGACGGCGGCAGCACTGGACTCTCCGCCGGCATAAACCGCCGCGATGCGCGGAGCGAGCGTTGCGGCCGGCTCGCGCTCGAAGGAGTCGACCTCGAAATGGCGCAGCACTTCGGAGAGCGTCTGCGGCGACACGGCGTCGTCGGCCCACAGGGTCATGCGTTCGCCATCGTCCTCGAGCAGGATGTTGTTCGCCTTGGCGTAGGCGTAGGGAAGGGGATGGCGTGCACCCATGGCAGTGCCTCCAGTCTCAGTTTGCGGGCGCCTGCGGCGCGGCCGTGGGCGGGGCGGCAGGCAGGTTCGGCGGCGGCGCGGTCGGGCTGACCGGCACGGGCACGGGCGCCGGCGGCGTGGGCGGTGTCGCGCTGTCCGGAATTTGCGGCGCGCGCAGCGGCGGAAGCATCGGCCCGTCATTGATAGGCATCACGAAGCGCTGCTCCGGCTGGATGGCTTGCTGCTGGGCGCGGATCAGGTCGTAGCGATCGAGCGAAAGCCGGCCGGCCGCTTCCTGGTCGCGCATCACCACCGGGCGCAGGAACACCATCAGGTTGGTCTTGACGCGCGAGCGGTTCTCGCTGCGGAAGAACGGACCGATCAGGGGGGCGTCGCCGAGCAGCGGGATCTTGTCGCGGTTGTTCGAGAACTGGTCTTGCATCAGGCCGCCGAGCACGATGACCTGGCCGTCGTCGACCACCACGTTCGATTCGACGGCACGCTTGTTGGTCACCAGGCCGGCGGTGGCGTCGGCCACGCCCTGCGAGACCGCCTGGTTCACGACGCTGGAGACCTCCTGGTAGACCTGCATGCGCACCGTGCCCCGCTCGCCGATCTGCGGCCGCACGCGCAGCGTGATGCCGACGTCCTGCCGCTCGATGGTCTGGAAGGGGTTGGTGGCCCCTTGGGCGGCGCTGGTGAAGGAGCCTGTCACGAAGGGCACGTTCTGGCCGATGGTGATGCGGGCCTCTTCGTTGTCGAGCGTCACCAGGTTGGGCGTCGAGAGGATGTTGCCGTCGGCGTTGGTCTCGAGGAAGCGGGCCAATGCGGCGAGCGAAACGGTGCCGAAGAAATCTCTCAACAGGCCGATGTTGAGGCCCGCGCCGGGCAGCACGGTGGTATCGCCGGTAGCCCTGGCGACCGTGAGGTTGATGATGTTGTTGCCGCCGGTGCCGAAGTTGGTGCCGCCGATCAGGCCGTACTTGTCGCCTTCCTTGCCGATCACTCCCTGCCACTGGAAGCCGATGTCGGCCGCCTTGTTGGCGTTGACCTCGATGATCATCGTCTCCACATAGACCTGGGCGCGGCGCGAATCGAGCTGGTCGATCACGGCCCGCAGCTGCCGGTAGAGCGGCTCGGGCGCGGTGATGATGAGCGAATTGGTGGCCGGGTCGGCCTGGATGAAGCCACCGGTCGACGGCGGTGCGGCGCCGGTGAGCGGTGCCGCGGCCTGCTGCGAAGCCAGGCCGCCGCCCATGCCGCTGCTGGTGCCGGAGATCCCGCCCAGGCCGGCTTGCTGCAGCGATGCGCCGCGGCTGCTGGAAGCCGGGGGCGCCGCCTTGCTGCCCTCCGGCCTGCAGTCCGCCGAGCCACCACCGTCCGCCCTGGCCGCCCGGGCGCGCCTCGGCCGCGTAGGCGGCACGCAGCACCTGGGCCAGGCGGGTGGCGTCGGCGTTCTTCAGGTAGACGACGTTGATGTTGCTGCCGCCGGCACCGCCCTGGCCGGGCAGGTCGAGCTTCTGCACCAGCGAGCGCACCATCGACAGCCGCGCCGGGTTGGCGGCACGTATCAGCAGCGAGTTGGTGCGCACGTCGGCCAGGATGTTGCCGGAACCGGCGGCGCCGGGCGCGCCGGGCGCCTGCGGCACCTGCGGCTGCCCGGGCAAGCCGGTCGGACCCTGCTCGACCAGTCGCTGCACCAGCACCGCCAGGTCGGAGGCGACCGCGTGCTTGAGCGGGATCACTTCCAGGTCGGTGGCGTTGGGCAGGTCGAGCGCGGTGATGATGCGTGCCAGACGCCGCAGGTTGTCGGCGTAGTCGGTAATCACGAGCGAGTTGTTGCCCGGGTTCACGTTGATCGTGTTGTTCGGGCTGATCAGCGGCCGCAGGATCGTGACGAGGTTGTTGGCGTTCTCGTACTGCAGCCGGAAGATCTGCGTGATGATGGTGTCGCCGCGTGTGGACACTGCGCCCGCCGAGACGACGCCGGTCTGCAGCTTTGCGTCGGCCTCGGGCACGATCTTGTAGAAGTCATCCACCTGCACCACCGCGAAGCCCAGCCCGCGCAGGGCTGCCTGGAAGCTGCGGTAGGCGTCGTCGCGGCTCATCGGTTCTTCGCTGTAGAGCGTGATGTTGCCGCGCACGCGCGGGTCGACGATGAACTGGCGCTTGAGGATGACCCCCATCGCGCGAGCCACCGCGTCGACCTCGGCATTGACGAAATTCAGCGTCACCTGGCTCGACGACGAGTCGGCAGCCTGTGCCCAGACGATCGGAGGAGTCCCCAACGACAGCATCGCGACGGTGAGCGCGGTGCAGAGGGTCTTGCTCAGGAGGCAGCCCCGCGGTTTTGATTTCATGATCATCCGATCGAGATGATCGAGCGTGCGCCTTCGCGCCGCCCGATGATGTTCAACAAGTTGTTCAGGGCCGCCTCGCTGCCCTGGCTCGCGCGTGCCTCTCCCCGGAAGCGCACGCCCCCCGGCCCCCAATCGCCGTCGCCGCTGAGCTGCAGCGAGCCTTCGGTGGTGGACAGCTGCACCCGCACCTGGCCCTGCTCGTCGCCCACGAGGCCGAGACGGTAGCTGCCCAAGGGCTCGACAGTGGTCAGCGGCGAGGAGGCGTCGAGCACTTCGATGTCCGCGCGGCCTCGCATGGTCCAGCGACCGGCGGCTTGCTCGAGCGTGAGTCCGGGCGAGTTGAAGCGGATGGCCCCGCCGAGCTGCAGCGTGTTCCAGGGCGTGCCCATGCCGCGCAAGAGGGAGCTGGGCCAGGACGCGGTCCAGCCCGGCCGGGGCAGCAGCTCGATGGTGCTGCGGGCCAGCCCCGGACGCACGCGCAGGCTGACGACCTCGTTGAGGCAGCAGTCCTGCCTCATGTCGATGCGCAGGCCGCCATCGGCCAGGCGCAGCCTCCATTCGAGCCGACCCGGCAGGCTGACGGCATCGAGGCTGCCCGGCCCGCCGGTGAGCACCAACATGGCGCTGCCGCCCCAGAGGGTTCCCTGCGTTTCGGCCAGCACCACCCGGGCGCCGGTGGCACGCGAGACGGCGGTCGCCAGCCAGCTGGCGGGTGCGAAGGCCACCAGCGCCACGAGGGCTCCGACCAGCGCCCCGGCAATGCTGCCCGTTCGAACAGACAGCCACTTCATGCGCCGCCCCCCGGCAACACCACGACGATGGTGCCCGAGTAGCCGTCACCGCTGCGCGTGAGCTGCGCCTCGATCGGCCGCGCACGCGCGGCGCTGCGCGCCTCCGAAAGCCAGGTCCACAGGGCATCGCCCTTGGCGGATTGCAAGGTGAGCGTCGCGCGCTCGCCCTGCACGCTCAGCCGCCCGCTCGAGCCGAGCCGCTCGGTCACGCTCTCGAGCGCGCGCCGGGCTTGCGATGCACCTATGGCTGGTGTGCTCTTGAGCGCCTGCGATTCGCCCGCAAGGCGGCGCATCTCCTGCAGCTGCATGTCGAGCTCGGTGAGTCGCGGCGGTGCTTCGCGCAGCGTGCGCAATGCGGGCGCCATGCCGATCCACCACACGAGGGCCAGCACGACCACGGCGGCTGCCACCCCCACGCGACGACGTTCACGTTCGTCGAGGGCGGACCAGCGCGCCCGCCACTGGGCACGCAGCGGGGCCAGGGGATTGGTGGCTTTCATCGGGCAGCCTCCGCGCTGCGCGCTGCGGTGTGAGTGCCCTTCGGGGAACTGGTCGAGGTTCATGTGCGGCCCCCAGTGGCGCTTGCGGCACGCCTCACGGCGAGCTGGTCGCCATCGCGCACCACCTGCCAGCCGGCCGGCTGCAGGCGGTCGCGCAAGCCATCGATCTGCGTATCGGGCCAACCTTCGACCGAGACGGTGAGCTGACCGGGCTCGAAGCGCAGCGCTTCGAGCCTGCGGCCATCGGGCCAGGCACTGGCGACGGCCTGCAGCATCGACTCGATATCCGTGTCGCCGGGCTTGCCGGCCCGGCTGCGCAGCTGCTCGGTTTCGCGCTCCATCTGCACCGGCGCATCGAGTACCGCGCGGACATGTGGAAAGGTCGATTGCAGCAACGCGACCTGGGCCTTCTGCCGCTCGGCCAGCGCGTTGCGCTGCAGCCAGGCCCAGGCGTTCAGGCCGATCAGGTTGATCACCAGCAGGCAGACCAGCCCCACGCGCATCGGCCGCCATGCGGGGCTTGCCAGCTCGTGCCAGATCTTGCGCAGCGCCCGCACGCCACGCGGACGGGCGGCGAATTCGAATTGGCGGAGATTCCAGGCCGACCTGGCCGATCGCAGGGCCGCCTCGGGCGGGGCGAGGACTTCGACACGTTGCCCGAGGGCCTGCTCGGCGGCCGCCACCGCTGCCGGCGCCGCGCTCCATGAGGTCCCGTCTGCGGGCTCGGTACCCGCGAGCCAGTGGTGCGAAAGGCCACCCGCCGGACGCAGCACCAGCACGCCATCCGGACGCGACCATACGAGCCGAAGGCCATGGCCGGTCGCGTTGTCCTCTTGCTCGAAGTGGCCATGGCTGCGAGCCCCCGGCTCGGCCTGCGGCACCAGGCGATCGACCACCACCCCGGCCGCATCGAGTGCGCCGAGCTGCACCTGCAGCCAGGCCCGGTTGGTCGCGGCGAGCCAGGCCTCGTGGCCTGGGGAGGCCCCCGGTGCGAGTGCGAAATGGGTGTCTTCGGGGTCTTCGAGCAGGGCGTCTTCGAGCACGCCCGCAAGGGCGGCGCGGAGCTTGGCTGCGGGCGCCTTGGGCAGCGTGAGCCTGTGCCATGCCAGATCGACAGCGGGGACCACGCCCACGACCGTGTCGGCCTTGGGCAGCAAGGCAGGCGCCGCGCGGCCATGAGTGAGCAAGGACATGCCGTCCTTGCTGAGGACGTAGCCGAATTCGCCTGGCGGACGCATGGGGCCTCGCAGGCTTGCGGGCCCTCCATTGGACCTTGCGCTCAGATGCGGTCGGCCACCGAGGATGATGACGAGGACGCTCATGCAGTAATCATTTAGAAATCAATCGATTATGCGCACATGTTGCATGAGTGGCAGAGCACCAGCGCTTGAGGCGCGACGCTCCTTCAGCGGGCCTGCGTGGGCAGCGTGAGGCCGGTGCGTTCCCGCGACAGCGTCACCACCTGCAGCCCGCGGCGCTCGACGAGCGAGTGCTCCTCGACCACGCGATGCTCGATGCGCAATTGACCGACCACTTCGAAGAAGTCGGATTCCACGCCCACCTGTCCGGAGGGCAGCGTGGTGCCGCCCGGCAGCAGGGCCTGGACGTCGTTCAGGCTCTTGAACGGCGTGCGCTGGCGGGTCTGGACCAGGCGTTCCGCGGTGGCGACATCGACCTGCATGGCCGCCGCGAGCACCTCGCGCGAGGCGGTATTGACGTTGACCGCAGTGGCGCGCGGCAGGATCGTGACATAGGGTGCCAGCGCGGCGCTGCTGGCCTCGTCGAGGCCCAGCCAGCGCAGATGGGCGCTGCTCGGCGGCATCAGCGGCTTGTCACCGGTGTCCGGCACCTCGGCCTGTGCGGCGCTGGCAGCCGATGCGCCCGCGGCGGGGCGCTTGCCGCAGCAGGGCCGCACCGAGCTGCGTGCACACGGCGGGTTCGACGTTGAGGCTCTCGCACAGGCTCTGAAGGGCTTGCCGCTGTTGCACGGCCGGCGGCGGCGCGAGCGCAATGTTGTTGAGGTTGAAACGGGCCTGGGCGTCGCTGATCCGGCCGGAGAGGAAGGCTTCGGTCGCGTCGTCGGTGTGCTCGCGGTCGGCCGCGAGGAAGGTCGACAGCCGCGCTTCGGCCAGGGGGGTGGCCCAGGGCTCGGCCAGGTGGTCCGGCCCGCCTGCGCGCCGGTCTTCGCGCAGGATCAGCCGGGCCCAGTCGAGCGCGCCGGCGAGGATCCAGGAGGCCTGGGCGCGACTGCGCTCCGCCGCTTCGACCTCGACCGAGCGCCATTGGCGCCACAGCATGGCGCTCGCCAGCGTGGCGATGAGCGCCACCACGATCATCGCGGTCAGCAAGGCCACGCCGCGCCTGCGTCCGCGCTGGGTCGCAGGACGTGCCGGGCGTTGGAATGGGGCGACCCGCATGGCTGTCAGTTCGCTCCGGTGCGCAGGACGATGTCGCGCGTGATGCTGCCGCCCGAGCCGAAGCCCGGCGCGGTGACGAGCATCAGCCGCACGCCTTGGGGGAGTGCCTGCCGCGCTCCCGGCGTGACGCCGCCCCCGGGGGCGGGGGGTGTGCCCACGACGGGTGGGGTGGTCACGACGTCGCCCGTGGATTGCGGGTTGGTCCAGGCGTTGTTGCGCCAGAAATAGACCTGCCACTGCGATATGCCGGGCAGTGCCGCGACCGTGCCGGGCTCGTCACCCCTCAATTGCTGGGAACGCATCCACATCTCCTGCAGCTCTCCGCTGCGTGTCACCGCAGGAGCCGCCCAGCGGCGCCAGACGCCGCCGCGCAGGCTCCAGACGACCATCTGCACGCCCAGCTCGGTGCGTCGCGTCAGGCGCAGCGAAGCGCCGTCGAACTGAATGGCCGGGACAACCTGTGCATCGTGGCAATTGGCGAGATCCAGTTCCCATTGGTCCAGCACGCTGCTCAGGCGAAGCGCGGAATCCAGCCGTTCCTCGGCGCCGTTCTTGGAACGCACGATGGCATCCACCCCGCTCCAGGCCATGGCTGCGATGAGCGCCAGGATCGCGATGGTGACCAGCACCTCGATCAGCGTGAAGCCGGCGCATGAGCCGGTCCCGGCAAGCGGGAGCCCGGGCCCCGGCTCTGCCCGTCCGCTGGTAGCACATGAGCCGGTACCAGAGTGTGGGAGCCGCGGATCCGGCTCTGCCGGTCCGCTGGCGGACCCCCTCGAGGGGGAGCGCCGAAGGCGCTACGGGGGTGGTCCATGTCAATATCGGGGCAGGATCGTTGACAAGGTCAGGAGCGGGTCGCCCGCCTCGCTCGTCACGCGGGCATCGACCCGGCGGAAGTTGGGATTGGGAGTCGCGCGCACGACCACCTGGCCGAAATAGGCGCGTCCTCCCTGCTCGCAATTGAAGCTGGCTTCACCCACCGCCGGGAATTGGCGCGCCAGCACCAGGGCAGCCAGCTGGTTCTCGGCGCACCACTGGGCGGCCATGGTGTCGGTCAAGCGCTCGGCGTTGTTCGTCAAGGCCCCTGCGGCCTTGATCCCGGTGGAAAGGGCGAGCGCCAGGATGGCCAGCGCCACCAGGACCTCGATCAGGGTAAAGCCGCGTCGCCGCTTTGCGGCGCTGGCCGTTGTCGGGTCAGAGCGCACCGGTCGCCTCGCCTTCAATTGCAAAGGGACGCAGACCATCGGTGGACAGCGTGATGTGCCGCTCGCCGAGCATCAGGGTCGCGCGCTGAGGGCCGATCATGGGCTCCGGGCCGAGAGTCAGAGCCCCGGCACCGTAGATTTCGACTCGCACCTCCGGGTTGAGCCAGCGCGTTGGCAAGCTTGACCGCGCTGGGCAAGCCGACGAAGCGGAAATCGCTGCCACCCTCAGCCGTTTTCGGGAGCGGTTGCCAACGTGCCGGCACGGCCGACGCGCGCGCTTCGGCCCGTGCCGCTTCGAGCAATGCGCAAAGGCGCTCGGCCTCGCGCTCGAGCTGGGTGGCCTCGGGGTCGCGCACGCTGAGGCTCACGGTCGCCACCGCCACGGCCAGCAGCGCCAGCACGATCAGCAGCTCCAGCAGGGTGAACCCGCGCTGGAGGCCAAGCGGCCTGGGCCTACTGCCAGGATCCGACGTCGGCGTTGGTGGCTTCGCCACCGGCTTGCCCATCGGCGCCGTAGCTGAACACATCGACCTCGCCCTTCACGCCTGGATTCATGTACTGATAGGGTCTGCCCCAGGGATCGTTGGGCAGCTTGTCGAGATAGCGCTTCCAGTTGGGAGGGATCGGCCCCGCCGTGGGCTTGGCCATGAGCGCCTGCAGGCCCTGCTCGCCGGTGGGGAAGCGCTGGTTGTCGAGCTTGTACAGCTTGAGCGCCTGCATCAGGTTGTTCACGTCGGTGCGGGCCGCGGTCACGCGGGCCTCGTCGGCGCGGTCGAGCACATTGGGCACGATCAGCGCCGCCAGGATCCCGATGATGACCAGCACCACCATCAACTCGATCAAGGTGAAGCCGCGTTGCAGCAGGCGGACCGATCGGCGGAGCGAGGCAGGGCGTTTCGACATCGTCGGTTTTGTCGTCAGTTGAAGAGGGGAATCACGCTACCACGTCCTCGAGGCAGCTCCAAAAAACATCATGGGCAACTGCGCTCCTGAGGGTCGCAAGCGGTGGGGCTGAATCATAATCGCCCGATGATCGCAAGAGTCGCAGCCTTCCTGTTGTGGGCGCTCGCCGCGGGCAGTGCGGTTTTCTGGGGATTGCGGCTCGCAGCCCAGCCCTTGCCGGTACCCGCGCAAGCCGTGCCGGCTTCGGTGCAGGTCGGCAGCGCCTCCGCCGTTTCGCGCATGCTTGGCAGCACCGCACCTTCGGTGGCGGCTGCCCCGGCACCCCCTCCGGCCAGCAGCCGCTTCAGGCTCGTCGGTGTATTGGCACCCGTCAGGGAAGGAGCCGGTCCGGGCGTGGCCTTGATCTCGGTGGATGGAAAGCCGGCGCGAGCCTATGCGATCGGTGCCCGGGTCGAGGGTGATCTGATGCTCCAGGCCGCGCGGCAGCGCCAGGTCGCGCTCGGACCTGCAGGTGGCCAACCGGCGTTCACGCTCGAAGTGCCCCGCCTGCCGCCGCCCCAGACCGGTGTACTGGCGGCGGCCGCAAACGCCGACGACGACGATGCGGACGAGCCAGCCATGTCACAAGGGTCCGCGATCCCGCCCCGGCCAAGCGCACCGCCGCCCGGGGTCGTCCCTCCACCGGCCATCGCACCACGGCCCGCTGCACCGCCCGCGCCGGTGGCGCCACCGCCTGCCGTCGTCCAGCCCCCTGCCGCTGCACAGCCGCAGGCCACGTGCCGGCACCCACCGGCCGCAGCAGCTGTGTATCCCCAGCAGGGTCGTCCCATCGGGGGTACGCCTCCTGGAGTCCAGCCAGGCTGGGTGCCACCGGCCGCCGCACCCGGAGCGCGGCCGCCGGCCGCGACGCATTCGACCGACTGAGGCGCAGCGCGGCGCCGGGCCATCAAAGGTCACCGGGCAGCGTCGGTCCGGGTGACTCACCTTCCGCCACCTCTGTCAGCAAGGCAGCGGCGCTGTGCAACAGAGGCCAGGCCAGCGAGGCGCCGGTGCCGTCGGTGCTGTCGAGGCCCAGCTCGATGATCGGACCCTGCTTGAACATCGACAGCGCCATGTTCAAGCCGTTGCGGTCGTGGCTGCGGGCAAACACGCAATAGTCGGTGACCGGCGTGGCAATGCGCGACGCCACCAGCAAGGCGGCGCATGCAGGCAGCCCGTCGACGATGATCAGGTGGCGCTTGCCGGCGGCAACCAGCATCGCGCCCACCATCATGGCAATCTCGAAGCCACCCACGCAGGCCAGCGCCTCGACCGGCTCGCTGACCTGCTTGTGCCGCTCCATGACGCTGTGCAGCACCTTGTACTGATGCTGGAGCAGCTCGAGCGGCGTGTGCGGCGCGTGGATCATGTCCTGCAGCGAGAGGTTGGCAAGGCACGAGAGCAGCATGGCCGCGCCTGCCTCGCTGCCCACGCCCAGCCCGGCGCAGGCGAGCACATTGCCTGGCAGCACGTCGGATATCTCCATGCCGGCCCGGATGGCCGCCTGCGCCTGGTCGATCGACATCGCCGCGCCGACGCGCGAATTGCGCGTGCCGTGGGCGATCTTGCGCGACAGCAGCAAGGGGTGGTGCGGCATGGGATCGGCGAGACCGCAGTCGACCACGGTCAGGCCCATGCCCTGGATGTGTGCGAATACCGACAAGGGAGTGCGAGCCGTGATCAGGGCCTGCACCTGTTCAGACGTGGGTGGCGTCTCGGGCGGCGCGATGCCATCGACGACCAGGCCATGGTCCGCCGCGAACACCACCAGCTGAGGCGAATGGAGCTTCGGCTTGAGCGTGTTCTGCATCAGGCCCAGGCGAATGGCCAGGGGCTCGAGCTCGCCGAGCTTGCCTGCGGCCGCATTGCGTCGGGAGAGCTTTTGCCGCAGCGCCTGTTCGAGCGGCGGATGGAAGGTCGGTGCGATCAATGAACGGTTGAGCGACATGGGGCCGGGCGCTGATGAGTAATGAGCTGGCGGCAATGGACATCGGCCGCGGCAGGTCATTGTTTCAGTCGACTCGATCCTGCGCAACCGCCGGCGGCCCGCAGTTCCCCTGAGGGAAACCCGTGCGTCAGCGCAGGAAGAGCTTGTAGACCGGGTTGTCGGTTTCTTCGACGCAGGGATAGGCCAGCGTGTCCAGGAACTGGCGGAAGGACTTCTTGTCGCTCTTGGGCACCTGGATGCCGACCAGGATGCGGCCATAGTCCGCGCCCTGGTTGCGGTAGTGGAACAGGCTGATGTTCCAGCTCGGGTGCATGCAGGAGAGGAAGCGCATCAGCGCACCGGGCCGCTCGGGGAAGATGAACCGATACAGGCGCTCGTCCCGCGCCAGCTCCGAATGGCCGCCCACCAGATGGCGGATGTGCTGCTTGGCGAGTTCGTCGTGGGTCAGGTCCACGTTGGGAAAGCCGTGCTTCTTGAACATCGCGGCGACCTTGGCCGACTCGCCGCGATTGGAAGTGGTCAGGCCCACGAAGATGTGGGCGACCTTTTCATCCGAGATCCGGTAGTTGAACTCGGTGACGCTGCGGTCTCGCACCAGCTCGCAAAAGCGCTTGAAGCTGCCTCGCTCTTCGGGGATCGTGACGGCGAAGAGCGCCTCGCGCTCCTCGCCGACCTCGGCGCGCTCGGCCACGAAGCGCAGCCGGTCGAAGTTCATGTTGGCGCCGCAGGTGATGGCGACGAAGGTCTTGCCCTTGCAGCGGTGCTGCTCGACATACTGCTTGATCGCCGCCACGCCCATCGCGCCCGCCGGCTCGAGGATGCTGCGAGTGTCCTGGAATACATCCTTGATGGCGGCGCAGACCGCGTCGGTATCGACCACGACGAAGTCATCCACCAGCTTGCGGGTGATGCGGAAGGTTTCTTCGCCGACCAGCTTGACGGCCGTGCCGTCGGAGAAAAGCCCCACGTCTCCCAACTGCACCCGCTTGCCCTGGCGCACCGAACGCACCATGGCGTCGGAGTCTTCCATCTGCACGCCGATGACCTTGATCTCGGGGCGAACGGCCTTGATGTAGTTCGCGATGCCGGAGATCAGGCCACCGCCGCCGATCGCAACAAAGATCGCGTCGATAGGGCCCTGGTGCTGGCGCAGCACCTCCATCGCGATCGTGCCCTGGCCTGCGATCACGTCGGGATCATCGAACGGGTGCACGAAGGTCAGTCCCTGCTTCCTTTCGAGCTCCAGCGCGTGCAGGTAGGCGTCCGAGTAGCTCTCGCCGTGCAGGACCACATGGCCGCCGAGCGCCTGGACGGCATCGACCTTGACCGCGGGTGTGGTGACCGGCATGACGATGACGGCCTTGCAGCCCAGCTTGCTGGCGGAAAGCGCCACGCCCTGGGCATGGTTGCCGGCCGACGCGCAGATGACGCCGCGCTTGAGTTGTGCGGCGCTCAGGTGGGCCATCTTGTTGTAGGCGCCGCGCAGCTTGAAGCTGAACACCGGCTGGTTGTCCTCGCGCTTGAGCAGCACCCGGTTGTCGACCCGACGCGAAAGGTTTTGCGCTAACTCGAGCTCGGACTCGATGGCGACGTCGTAGACCTTGGCGTTGAGGATCTTCTGAAGATAGTCCGCCGGTCCGAGGGGACGCTTGGCGGCAGGTCGCGCGACGGCGGCGCGCGGGGTGGTCGAACGGGATGTGGCGCGTGCCATCGGCTCCTCCAGCAAGGCGCCGCATGATACGCCAGCGTCCGAGCCGGGCTGGCGCCGATCAGGACCGATCCGGCACGAAAAGGCTGGACCATAAAGAAAAAGGCCCGAAGCCTGGGGCTTCGGGCCAAATCCACCAAAGGAGGAGGTGGAGGAGACAATCGGTACGACGCAGGTTGGTAGAAACGCTGTCATCGAATACCCGTAATCATAACCCTCAAAATGATGCGCTGCAATACAAATTCGCAGCCCGCGCTAGGGGCGCAACTCCAATGCGCCATGAGTTCCGACGCTGCATCGCACAATGGCGCCCGCCCCACACAAGCCTTGCAAAAGCACGACTGCCATGGAATGCACGATCAATTGGATGCCCGCTTCGGGCATGGCCTTTCTCAGCCGAAACGGGGAGCGGTCATCTGCTCACGATGGATGGAGCACCCGACGGAGGCGGGAGCAACCTGGCGCCGCGCCCGATGGAGACGGTGCTGGCCGGCACTGGCGGCTGCACGGCCTACGACGTCGTGCTGATCCTGAAGCGCGGGCGCCACGATGTGCGCGGTTGCCAGGTGCGTGTCCAGGCCGATCGGGCCGAGTCGGACCCCAAGGTGTTCACCAAGATCCACATGCACTTCCTCGTGACGGGAAAGAGCCTGCCCGAAGCTGCCGTCGCGCGTGCCATCCAGATGTCGCACGAGAAGTACTGCTCGGCCAGCATCATGCTGGCCAAGACGGCCGAGATCACCACCAGCTTCGAGATTGTCGAAGGCTGAATCCCGGCTCGCCGGCGTCAGATGTAGTGGGCGGTAGTCGTCATCACCTTGGCGCCCGCCCGCATCGCCCACCTGACGGGTGCGGGCATCGGCCGCCCGCCGGCGGCTTCGGCGTCGAGCGCATGGCGGGCTTCGTCGTACTTCATCTGCTGGACGATTGCTCGTGAAGCCGCATCCTGCGCCGGCAGTCGGTCCAGGTGGCTTTCGAGGTGCTGCTCAACCTGGCGCTCCGTCTCGACCACGAAGCCCAGGCTGACACGATCACCGCCAAGGCGTCCGGCAACCAGCCCGATGCCGAATGCCCCGGCATACCAAAGCGGATTGAGCAGGCTCGGTCGGTCACCCAGTTCCTGCAACCGCTGCTGGGTCCACGCGAGATGGTCGTTTTCATCCCGCGCCGCGGCTTCGAAATGGGCCTTCAGTTCTTCATTGCGTGATGCCAAGGCCTGCCCTGTATAGAGCGCCTGGGCGCATACCTCGCCCACATGGTTCACGCGCATCAGTGCGGCGGCCAGTCGCCGCTCGGGCCCGTCGAGCTCCGGGGTTTCGCCAGAAGCGGCCATGGGACGCGGCCGCGCTGCCTGGTGAGCGCCGAACACAGTACGCAGTGCGCTGTCGGTGGTGCTCAGGAGCTTGTCGATGAAGGTCAGTGAGCGGGCAGGCATGGACGTCTATGGGCAGTGAGAAGAGTGTTGTTGAGCATAGCGCTGTGGCTCGTTCAGGGTAAGCCACTAGACCGCCAAACCTCCTTTCGTGATGGGCCGAAACCGCGATTTGGCGAGGCCCAAAAAGTCGTTGTGTCCAGGCAACAGGCGCGGCGGATTCCCCGGTGAATTGCTGGCTTCGGGCAAGTCGCTCTGGTGGAATTACCCCAACTTCCGATGAGGAGGTTGGCCTGGCAGGTCGGCACTAGACCGATCTCCGGGACCTCTTGTTCAACCTAGGAGATAGCGCAATGAAAAAATCTCTTCTCGCTCTCGCCGTTCTGGGCGCGTTTACCGGTGTCGCTTCGGCGCAATCTTCGGTCACGCTGTTCGGTGTCGTCGACGCGAACGTTCGCTGGGTCGACAACGAGGCGGCGATTTCTGGTCGGTGAGCCCCTGACGGCTTGTCGACCAGCCGACTGGGTTTCCGCGGCATCGAAGATCTCGGCGGCGGCTCTGAAGGCCGGCTTCTGGCTCGAGCACGGCCTCGGACCCGGACGACGGCGAACTCAACACCGCGCCAAGTTCTGGAATCGTCGTGCCACGGTCAGCATGATCAGCGACGCCCTCGGTGAACTCCGCCTCGGCCGTGACTACACCGCGACATTCTGGAACCTGACTGAGTTCGACCCGTTCGGCACCAACGGCGTGGGCGACAGCACCATCATGTTTCCCGGGCGAAGTCGGCGTTCAGGCGGTGGACACGCATGACTGCGTGCCGACAACGTGATCGGCTATTTCCTGCCGGCCGACCTCGGTGGCATCTATGGCCAGGCCCAATACGCCATGGCCGAAGGCGAGCCGCGCGAACCGAACAACCAGTCCGCGCATGGCCGTATCGGTTAGAAGGCCGGCCCGTTCAATGCCGCTGTCGTCCTATGGCCAGACCTGGACCAGTACGGCCTGACCACCTCACGGCTATGAGATGTGGGCGTGTTCGTGGGATTTCGGCTTCATGCAGCTGATGGGCCAGAGCCGCGCTCGCATTGGAGTGAGAGTTAAGACCTGACGCGTACCAACTACCTCATCGGCGTCGACGTGCCCGGTCGGCGCCGGCATCATCCGCGCTGCGTACACCTTCAGCGACTTCAGCAACGATGGTCCGGCCTGTCCGCGACCATCGTTGGAGCGACCGCCACGCGGCAACCAACTGCGACGACGCGCAGATGTTCGCCTGGGCTACATCCACAACCTGTCGAAGCGCACGGCCCTGTACACGACCGTTCTTATATCGACAACGACGACAACTCGGCCATCACGCACACGCCCGAGCAAGTCGCCGCAAGGCTTCGGCGAAACGTCGACCGGCTTCGAAATGGGTATCCGTCACGCCTTCTGATGGGAAGCGCGCCTTCGCGCGCTTTTCGGATGAATCCAGAAGCCGCCTTCGGGCGGCTTTTTCTTGGATGTTCAATTTGATAAAGATCCTGATGGGCTGGCGCATTGCCCGCACAGAGCGATGGGCGTGCGCAGGGCCTCTGCTACTGGCTGCACGCGGCAGCCTTGCCCCTAGAAGGTGGTGGGTGCCTGCGCTCCTCGAGCGTGCCAACCTGAGCGGACCGCAACGGCGATGACGCCCCGGTGCGCCTCGTGCTGGCCTTCGACGGCGACCATGGCGCCCTGTCGGCACGCAACAAGCTGCTGTTCGACCTGGCCGAGACCCTGAGCGGCGAACGCCCACCCTATGCCACGCTCATGTACGTCTGGGAGCCGCGCGCAGCAGAGGGAAGCGTCATCGTCAATCCCCGTACCGACCGCATCCGCAAGATCGTGGTCGAGTCCGGCCCTGCCAAGCTGAGGCAGTGGCGCGACTACCGGCGCAACATCGCCGACGACTACCGGCTCGCATTCGGAGAGGACGCTGGGCCGCTCCTTGGCCGTGGCCTACATGACCGACAGCGACAACACCCAGGCCGAGGCAGAAGCCTGGTACGGCGAGGTCCACCTCGACTGAAACTTCCCCGCTGCCGCGCGCCTTGCGCGAGCGAGAGATCCCTCGGGCATACCCCTTTGACGAGCGGCACGCAATTTGCGGAAGATTGAGTTTTCAAGATTCAGGAGAGGCCTCCATGCTCCAACGCAAAGACTTGGCGGCGGCGGTATCGACCACATTGGCTGCGGTCGCACTGACATTGGTGGCGACGCCCCAGGCTTCGGCCAAGACCTTCAAGTGGGCAAGCGCCAGCGACATTCCGACCTGGGACATTCATGCCCAGAACAACGCGCTCGGCAACGGTGTTCACGCGGCGGTCTACGAGTCGCTCTTCTACTACAACGAGAAGTTCGAGGTCGAGCCGGTGCTCGCCACGGGCTACAAGCAAGTGAGCCCCACCCAGGTGCGCATCACCTTGCGGCAGGGCGTGAAGTTCCACGACGGGTCAGGCTTCAATGCCGAAGACGTGGTGTTCTCGCTCACCAGGGCGATGGAGAAGACCTCCAACTACGGGGTCTACACCCAGGGCATCGACAAGGTGGTCAAGGTCGACGACCACACCGTGGACATCTTCACCAAGGGTCCCAACCCGGTGCTGCAGCGCCAGCTCACCGAGCTGCGGATGATGGACAAGGGCTGGGCCGAGAAGAACAAGGCCCTCGTGCCCATGGACATCAAGACCAAGGACGAGAACTTCGCGCATCGCAACGCCAATGGCACCGGCCCCTTCATGCTCAAGAGCTGGGACCAGGACGTGAGGATGGTGCTGGTAAAGAACCCCAACTGGTGGGGCAAGATGCCGGGCAACGTCACCGAGATCGTGTACTCGCCCATCAAGTCGGAAGCGACTCGCGTCGCGGCGCTGCTGTCGGGCGAGGTCGACATGATCCTCGACCCCTCGCCGGCCGACCTGGCGCGGCTGCGGTCGAACCCGCAGCTCAAGGTGATCGACGGGCTCGAGAACCGCACCATCTTCTTCGGCATGGACCAGTTCCGCGACGAGCTGCCGGGATCGAACGTCAAGGGCAAGAACCCGCTGAAGGACGAGCGGGTGCGAAAGGCCCTCTACCAGGCCATCGACATCAACACGATCAACAAGAACATCATGCGGGGCATGAGCGGCCCCACGGGCGCGATCATCGCGCCGCAGGTCAACGGCTGGACCAAGAAGGCCGACCTGCGCTATCCATATGACATCGAGGCAGCGAAGAAGCTGCTCGGCGAGGCTGGCTACCCGAGCGGGTTCGAGGTCGATTTCGCCTGCCCCAACAACCGCTACATCAACGACGAGGAAATCTGCCAGGCCGTCACGGCGATGTGGGCCAAGGTCGGCGTGAGGGCCAAGCTGCGCACCCTGCCCCTGGTGACCTACTTCCCGATGATCCAGCGCTACGAGGCGAGCATCTACATGCTGGGATGGGGCGTGCCGACCTTCGACGCCTTGTACTCGCTGCAGTCCCTCGTGCGCACGGTGGGCGCGCAGGGTGACGGCAACTACAACGTCGGCCGCTACAGCAACCCGCAGATGGATGCGCTGGTCGAGCGGATCAAGAAGGAAGTCGACCAGAAGAATCGCAACGACCTGATCGAGCAGGCGCTGCTGCTGGAGCACAAGGATGTCTCCCACATCCCTCTGCACAACCAGGTGATCCCGTGGGCGATGAAGAAGAACATCGACATGTATCACCGTGCCGACAACCGGATCGACATGCGGGCGGTCAAGGTCAACTGAAATGCGCGGGCAGCGTCGGGTAAGCCGCTGCCTGCCAACCCACCGCGGACCCTAGATGCTCGCCTTCATTCTTCGTCGGCTGCTGCAGGCGGTCATCGTGATGCTGTCGGTGGCCTTCATCGCCTTCATGCTGTTCCAGTACGTGGGCGATCCGGTCACCAATCTCCTGGGGCAGGATGCGACCCCCGAGCAGCGCGACCGCATGCGCGCCGACCTCGGGACTCGACCAGCCCTTTCCGGTGCAGTTCGGGCGATTCGTCGTCAATGCCGCGCAAGGTGAATTCGGCCTCAGCCTGCGACAGGGGCGCAGGGTGTCCTCGCTCATCGTGGAGCGCTTTCCGGCGACCATCGAGCTGGCTTTCGTGGCGGCCATATTGGCCCTGGCGGTGGGCATTCCCATGGGGGTCTACGTGGCACTCAGGCGCGGCAGCTTTCTGTCGCAGGTGATGCTCACCTTCTCGCTGCTCGGCGTTTCGCTGCCGACGTTTCTCATCGGCATCCTGCTGATCCTGGTCTTCGCGGTCACCTTCAAGGTGCTGCCGAGCTTCGGCCGTGGCGAGGTGGTGGGCTTCGGGCCCTGGACCACGGGCTTCCTGACGGTCGATGGCTGGAAGCACCTCGTGCTACCGGCGACGACGCTGGCGATCTTCCAGCTCACGCTCATCATGCGGCTCGTCCGCGCCGAGATGATGGAGGTGCTGCGCACCGACTACATCAAGTTCGCGCGGGCCCGAGGTCTCTCCGACCGAGCGGTGAATTTCGGCCACGCGCTCAAGAACACGCTGGTGCCGGTGATGACCATCACCGGCCTGCAGCTCGGTGGCCTGATCGCGTTTGCGATCATCACCGAGACGGTGTTCCAGTGGCCCGGGATGGGCCTGCTCTTCATCCAGGCGGTGACTTTCGCGGACATCCCGGTGATGGCGGCCTATCTTTGCCTGATCGCCCTGATCTTCGTGGCGATCAACCTGACAGTGGACTTGCTCTATTTCGCCGTCGATCCGCGCCTGCGCATCGAGCGGCCCGGCGCCGCGGCGCATTGATGCCCTTCACACGAGGAGAGAGAAACCATGAGCTTCAACAAGACAATGCTGGCGCTCGCACTGATGGCAGCCTGCGGAATCGCTTCGGCGACCACCTTGCGCATAGCGAACCAGGGCGATGCGATGTCGCTGGATCCGCACTCGCTCAACGAGTCGCTGCAGCTGACCTTCACCAACAACATCTACGAGCCGCTGGTGGGTCGCGACAAGAAGATGGGCCTCGACCCGGTGCTTGCCACGTCGTGGACGCAGACCTCGCCCACCGTCTGGCGTTTCGAATTGCGCAAGGGCGTCACTTTCCATGACGGCACGCCGTTCACCGCCGATGACGTGCTCTTCACCTTCAAGCGGGCTGCCGGCGAGGGCTCCGACGTAAAGAGCAACATCTCGCAGATCAAGGAGGTGCGCAAGGCGGGCGACCACGTCGTCGAGATCGAGACCACCTTGCCCTTCCCGATCCTGCCCGAGGTCATCTCGCAGCTCTACATCATGAGCAAGAAGTGGTGCGAGGAAAACAAGGCCGTGACACCGGTCGATCGGCGCAAGGGCATCGAGAACACCGCCAGCTTCAAGTCCAACGGCACGGGCCCCTTCCGCACGAAGGAGCGCCAGCCCAACATCCGCACGGTGCTGGTCCGCAACTTCAACTACTGGGGCAAGGTCGAGTCCAATGTCGACGAAGTGGTCTTCACCCCGATCGGCAACGATGCCACGCGCGTGGCGGCGCTGGTCTCGGGCGAGGTCGACGTCGTCGAGCCGGTGCCGTTGCAGGACATCGACCGGCTCAAGTCCAACGCCAACCTCAAGGTGATGCAGGGGCCCGAGCTGCGCACCATCTTCCTGGGCATGGACCAGAAGCGCGATGAGCTGCTGTTCTCCAGCGTCAAGGGCAAGAACCCATTCAAGGACGTGCGCGTCCGCAAGGCCTTCTACCAGGCCATCGACGTCGAGACCATCAAGAGCCGCGTGATGCGCAATGCCGCGACGCCGACCGGGGAGATGGTGGCTCCGGCCGTCAAGGGCTTCGTGGCGGACCTCAACAAGCGCTATCCCTACGACCCCGAGGCTGCGAAGAAGCTGCTGACCGAGGCGGGCTATCCCAATGGCTTCGAAGTGACCATG
This sequence comes from uncultured beta proteobacterium, assembly GCA_963818175.1. GTDB lineage: Bacteria > Pseudomonadota > Gammaproteobacteria > Burkholderiales > Burkholderiaceae_C > Caldimonas. The sequence continues at coordinate 149,007 of CAWFRK010000033.1, forward strand.
AACTGCCCGAACGACCGCTACGTCAACGACAGCGAGATCTGCCAGGCGGTCGCGGCCAACCTGGCGCGGGTAGGCGTGAAGATCAACCTCGCCGCGGAAACCAAGGTGAGCTACTTCCCGAAGATCCTGAGCCGCAACACCAGCTTCTACATGCTGGGCTGGACACCCACCACGGTCGATTCCCACAACGTGCTCACCGCGCTCATGGCCACGCCCAACGACAAGGGGCAGGGGCAGTTCAACCTCGGTTCGTACAGCAACCCGAAGCTGGACGAACTCACGCTGAAGATCCAGTCCGAGATCGACCAGGCCAAGCGCACCGCGATGATCCGCGAGGCCTTCGAGATCCATTCGAACGATGTCGGCCATATTCCGCTGCATCAGCAGGCGCTGGCCTGGGCGATGAGGAAGAACGTCGAGCTGGTGCAGCTGCCGGACAACTTCATGCCCTACAAATGGATCATCGTGAAGTGATGTGGTCATGACCTCCGCAGCCCTGCAGCGCTTCTTCGACGGCGACGTCTGGTACAGCTTTCGCACCTCCCCGGTGGCGATGCTGGCGGCAGGCGTCGCCTTCGTGTGCATCTTCTGCGCGCTGTTCGCGGACTGGATCGCGCCCCATCATCCCTTCGACCTCGCGACACTCGAGCTGGCCGATTCGCGCCTGCCGCCGAGCTGGATGGAAGGCGGCACGCCGAAATACCTGCTGGGCACCGACGACCAGGGCCGCGACATCCTCTCCGCCCTGATGTACGGCGCGCGCATCTCCCTGCTGGTAGGCGTGGCCTCGGTGCTGATCTCGATGCTGGTCGGCGTGAGCCTCGGGCTGTTCTCGGGTTTCGTCGGCGGCAAGACCGACGCCTTCATCATGCGCGTGTGCGACGTGATGCTGTCGTTTCCCGACCATCCTGGTCGCCCTGCTGATCGACGGCGTCGGGCGCGCGATGTTTCCCAATGCGCACGACACGCTCGCGTTCTCGGTGCTGATCATCTCGATCGCGCTGACCCAGTGGGTCAACTACGCCCGCACGGTGCGCGGCTCGACGCTGGTCGAGCGCAACAAGGACTACGTGCAGGCCGCCCGCGTCATCGGCGTGAGTTCATGGCGCATCATGCGCAAGCACGTGCTGCCCAATGTGCTGAGCCCGGTGCTGGTGCTCTCGACCATCCAGGTGGCGCAGGCCATCATCATCGAAGCCACGCTGTCGTTCCTGGGCGTGGGCGTGCCGCCGACCTCGCCTTCGCTGGGCACGCTGATCCGCATCGGCAACGACTTCCTGTTCAGCGGCGAATGGTGGATCACCATCTTCCCCGGTGCGATGCTGGTGCTGATCGCGCTGAGCGTGAACCTGCTGGGCGACTGGCTGCGCGACGCGCTCAATCCGCGCTTGCGGTGACCCATGCCAATGACGCCACTGCTTCAAGTCAAGAACCTGAGGGTCGAGTTCCCCACGCGGCGAGGGACGCTGTTGGCGCTCGACGACATTTCCTTCGACATCTCCGCCGGCGAGATCCTCGGCGTCGTCGGCGAATCGGGGGCCGGCAAGTCGCTCACGGGTGCGTCGATCATCGGGCTGCTGGAGCCGCCAGGGCGCATCACGCGCGGCCAGATCCTGCTCGAGGGGCATCGGATCGACAACCTCGACCACGAAGCCATGCGCCGCGTGCGGGGCCGCCAGATCGGCGCGATCTTCCAGGATCCGCTCACCTCGCTCAATCCGCTCTACACGGTGGGCCGGCAATTGGTGGAGACCATCCAGACCCACCTGCCGATGAGCCACTCGGCGGCCCGCGCACGAGCGATCCAGCTGCTCAAGGACACCGGCATCCCGGCGCCGGAGGCGCGCATCGATCACTATCCGCACCAGTTCTCCGGCGGCATGCGCCAGCGGGTGGTGATCGCGCTGGCCCTGGCGGCCGAACCCAAGCTCATCGTCGCCGACGAGCCGACCACCGCGCTCGACGTCTCCATCCAGGCGCAGATCATCGCGCTGCTCAAGCGCCTGTGCCGCGAAAAAGGCGCCGCGGTGATGCTGGTGACGCACGACATGGGCGTCATCGCCGAGACCTGCGACCGCGTCGCGGTGATGTATGCCGGGCGCATCGTCGAGATCGGCCCGGTGCAGGACGTGATCCACGCGCCGGGGCATCCCTACACGATGGGCTTGATGGGGTCGATCCCCGATAGACGACGACAGCGGCCGCGGCTTGCCCAGATCGATGGGTCGATGCCGCGCCTGACGGCCATTCCGCCAGGCTGCGCGTTCAACCCGCGCTGTCCGCGGGCCTTCGATCGCTGTCGCGTCGAGCGTCCCGACCTCATGACCTCCGGCCGCACCCGGGCCGCCTGTTGGTTGCACGAGCCCGTGCTGCAGAGGACGAGACCAGCATGAGCGTTCCGCGCACGCTTGCCCCGGATGCAGCCACGGCAGCGGCCGTCGTGAAGGGTGAGGGCGCATCGGCGGACACCCTCGTGCAGGTCACGGACCTCTCGAAGACCTTCGACGTCTCCGCGCCCTGGCTCAACCGCGTGATCGAGCGCAAGCCCCGCCAGTTCGTGCATGCCGTGGACGGCGTGAGCTTCGAGATCCGGAGGGGCAGGACCCTGGCGCTGGTGGGCGAGTCCGGCTGCGGCAAGAGCACGGTGGCGCGGCTGCTGGTGGGCCTGTACGCAGCCCACCCGCGGTGAAGTGCGCTTCGATGGAATCATCGCATCGGCGGCACTGACGACGGCCGGGAACCGGGCCTTGCGCCGGCGCATGCAGATGATCTTCCAGGACCCCTATGCGAGCCTGAACCCGCGCTGGAAGGTGGCCGACATCGTTGCCGAGCCGCTGCATGAGCACGGGCTGCTCGAGAGGTCGGCCATCGCAGGGCGAGTGGGCGAACTGCTGCTTTCGGTGGGGCTGGCTCCCGCGGACATGGAGAAGTTCCCGCACCAGTTCTCCGGTGGCCAGCGCCAGCGCATCTCGATCGCGCGAGCGCTGGCGACGCATCCGGAATTCCTGGTCTGCGATGAACCCACGTCGGCCCTCGATGTGTCGGTGCAGGCCCAGGTGCTCAACATCATGAAGGACCTGCAGCGCCAGCAGGGCCTGACCTACCTGTTCATCTCGCACAACCTGGCGGTGGTGCGCCATGTATCGGACGACGTGGGCGTGATGTACCTCGGCCGCCTGGTCGAAGTCGCGCGCCAAGGACGTGCTCTTCGCCCAGCCGAGGCATCCGTACACCCGCATGCTGCTCGATGCGATTCCCGACATTCGCATGACGGGCCGCAACCGCACGCCGGTGAAGGGCGAAGTGCCCAATCCGCTCAACCCGCCGCGGGCTGCGCCTTCCATCCGCGCTGCCCGCATGCCAATGCGCGGTGTTCACAGGAGCGCCCGGTGCTCAAGGAGCTCCATGGCGTCAAGGTGGCCTGTCATGCAGTGGAGGAGGGCCGCATCTAGCGGCTTAGCGCAGGTAAGGAGCGGGATAGCCCAGGCCCAGCATCACCTCGGTTTCGCGTGTCTCCATCACTTCGGCTTCCTGCTCGTCCTCATGGTCATAGCCCTGCGCGTGCAAGGTGCCGTGCACCAGCAGGTGGGCGTAGTGAGCATCGAGCGTCTTGCCCATCTCGCGCGCCTCGCGCTCGACGACCGGCGCGCAAAGGATCAGGTCGGCGACCACCACCGGTTCGTGGGCGTAGTCGAAGGTCAGCACGTTGGTGGCGTAGTCCTTGCGGCGGAAATCGCGGTTCAGCGCCTGCCCTTCCTCGGCATCGACGATGCGAACCGTGATCTCCGCCGGCAGCTCCAGTGCGGCGCGGATCCAGCGCGTCACCTTGTGGCGAGGCAGTGCCTCGCGATGCGCCTTGTCGGCGAACTGGAGCGAAAGAGCCAGCACGGGACGTGCCAAGTTCATTCCTTCGACGACCGGTCGGCCCCGTCATAAGCCTCGACGATGCGAGCCACCAGCGGATGGCGGACGACATCGGCCGAGGTGAAGCGCGTCATCGCGATGCCGCGAACGCGCCTGAGCACGCGCTCGGCCTCGACCAGGCCGCTGCGGGTGCCGCGCGGCAGGTCGATCTGGCTCACGTCGCCGGTCACCACGCACTTGCTGCCGAAGCCCATGCGGGTGAGGAACATCTTCATCTGCTCGTGGGTGGTGTTCTGCGCTTCGTCGAGGATCACGAAGGCATGGTTGAGCGTGCGGCCACGCATGAAGGCGAGCGGGGCGATCTCAAGCGTGCCCTTCTCGAAGGCCTTGGTCACGCGATCGAAGCCCATCAAGTCGTAGAGGGCGTCATACAGCGGGCGCAGGTAGGGGTCCACCTTCTGCGCCAGGTCGCCGGGCAGGAAGCCCAGCCGCTCTCCGGCCTCGACCGCCGGACGGGTCAGGATGATGCGCTGCACGGCGGCACGCTCGAGCGCGTCGATGCCACAGGCCACGGCCAGGAAGGTCTTGCCCGTGCCTGCCGGGCCGATGCCGAAGGTGATGTCGTGGCTCAGGATGTTGCGCAGGTACAGGTCCTGGTTCGGCGTGCGGCCCTGCAGATCGGCGCGGCGCGTGCGCAGCACGAGCTCCTGGTCTTCTGCGGGCTTCAGTTCGCGCGTCTCCTCGGGCTGGGTCGCCTCCATCAGCGCGAGCTGGAACTCGTCGGCCGGGATGGGCTTGCGTGCGCGGTCGTAGAGCGACTGCATCAGCGCCACCGCCCGCTCGGCCGGCTTCTTGGCGCCCTCGATGCGGAAGGACTCGTTGCGGCGGGAGATGCTCACGTCGAAAGCCGATTCGATGCTGCGCAGGTGCTCATCGAGCGTGCCGCACAGATGGGCGAGCCGGATGTTGTCCAGGGGAATGAAGGCGTGGCGGAGGATCACGGTGACAGGTCGGGCGTTGGAGAGCGAGCCGGGATTGTCCCTCGGGCGAGTCCGAACCGTCTTCCGGTGCGCTTTCGCGCAGAATTGCCTGCATGACGAGTATCGGGGTCTGTCGAGGCAATGGGCCTGCCCGCGGGCAGGTTGGCCGCTGGCTGGGTTGGCTGCTTGCCGCCTGCACCTGGGCACTGGCCGGCCTGGCGGGCGCCCAGACCATCACGCTCAAGACGGCTCTCGTCACTCAAGAAACGCCCACCGGCGGCGCTCAATACGAAGTCGCCCGACCGGCCACGCTGCCAGACGACTGGTCGGCGAGGCGTCCTGGTTTCGGGGGGACGATGACGTACAAGGTGGACTTCGTTCTCGATCCCGCGCGTCCCGATCAGTTGATGGCCTTGTACATCAAGCGTGCGTGTTCGAACGCCGAGGTCCTTCTCAACGGCAACCTGATCGGGCGGGGCGGGCCGATGATGCCCCCGGTCAGCCGCAACTGCTACTACCCCCAGCTGACGACGCTGCCGACCAGCTTGCTTGATCCATCCGGCCGCAACCGCCTGGAGATCCACGTGGCAGGCGATCCCCTCGAAGAGGTGGCTGCGCGACAGCGCAGCGGCGGATTGTCGGAGCTGGTGGTCGGGCCGCAATCCGAACTGCGCATGCGTCACGACGAAGACTTGTTCTGGAACGTGACGCTGTCCCTGGTGACGGGGGCGACCATCGCCGTGCTGGGCGTCTTCATGCTGGCCGTCGCCTGGGTACGGCGCAGCGAGCCGGCCTACCTCTATTTCGGCGTGATGCTGATCGGCTGGACGCTGATCGGGACCCGCGTCTGGGTCCGTGACCTGCCCGTCGACCACTGGGTGTTCGAGGCGATGATCAGCTGCCTGTATCCACCGGTGGTGGCCTGCGCGGTGCTGTTCCTGCAGCGCTACGGCGGGCGCCGGCATCGCGGCATCGAAGCCGCCATGGTGCTTCAGTGCTTCCTGGTGCCGGCGACGATCCTGCTGGGTGGCCCAGGGCGCTTTTTCCAGGTCGTCACGAGCTGGTCGACCCTCTACGTGCTCGAAGTGGCCTGGGCGGCGGCGCATTTCCTGCGCGTGGCCTGGGTGTCGCGCCGGCGCGAGTTCTGGGCGATGGCTGCGGCTTTGGCCGTCATTCTCATGGTCGCGGGGGTGGAAGTGATGGTTCAGCACGACGTGCTGGGCCTGCCTCGCCTGCACCTGATGCAGTTTGCGATGCCGGTGCTCTTCTTCGCCCTGGGCCTGCGCCTGGTGCAGCAATTCGTCGAGGCGGTGCAGGCGGCCGAGGCGGCACGCGCACATCTCGAGCAGCGCGTGCTCGAGCGGGCTACGGAGATCGAGCGCAGCTACGCGCACCTGGCCGAGCTGCGCATCGAGCAAGTGGCCGAGGCGGAGCGCAAACGCATCGCCGGCGACCTGCATGACGACCTCGGCGCCAAGCTGCTGACCATCGTGCACACCAGCAACGACGACCGCATCGCCACGCTGGCGCGCGAGGCACTGGAGGAAATGCGCCTGTCGGTTCGCGGCCTCACCGGCAAGCCGGTGAAGATCGCCGACGCGCTGGCGGATTGGCGCGCCGAGACGGTCTCGCGACTGTCGCAATCGGCCGTCCAGGTGGACTGGACCAGCACGCACGAGAACGACGAACGCCATCTGTCGGCACGGGCCTTCGTCCAGACGACGCGCATCCTGCGCGAGGCCACCAGCAACATCATCAAGCACAGCGGAGCCAACGCCTGCTCGATACGCTGCGTGATCGACGACACCGACTTCAACCTCGTGATCCAGGACAACGGGCGCGGCATCCCGATGGAACTCGACGGCAAGCTCGACCGCGGGCACGGCATGGCGAGCATGAAGCGGCGCGCGAAGCAGCTCGCCGGGCAGTGCCTGGTCGAGTCCGGCCCGGGCTATGGCACCGTCATTCGCCTGACGCTGCCCTTGTGAGATACCCGCGGCTGCGTGGGTGACATCGCCGCCTTGCCGCTGGTAATATGGCCCATCACCTGCTGACGATGGTTCGCGCTCACTGCGCGGCTGTCCGGGACCTCATATGCGCATCCTCCTGCTCGAAGATCTGCCCGAGATCCGTCAATGGCTCAAGGCCCTGGTCGGCCAGATATTCCCCGCGTCTCAGATCTCAGAGAGCGCGCGCGTGCACGACGCGCTTCAGCAGATCACCGCGATGCGCTTCGATCTCGCGCTCATCGACCTGGGCCTGCCCGATGGCTCGGGCGTCGAAGTGGTCGAGGCCCTGCGCGAGTCCCAGCCCGAGGCGCAGTCGGTGGTGGTCACGATCCACGACGATGACGATCATCTGTTCCCTGCCTTGCAGGCCGGCGCGTTCGGCTACCTCCTGAAGGAGCAGTCGCGCGAGTTGCTGGGCGAGCAGCTGCAGCGCATCACCCAGGGTGAGCCACCGCTGTCGCCTTCCATCGCGCGGCGCGTGATCAAGTATTTCGCGTCGCACGCTCGCCAGGAGCCGCAGGAGGCCGAGCCCCTGCTGCCCGCGGTGTCGCTCACCGACCGCGAGAACGAGGTCCTGCTGCGCGTGGCCAAGGGGTTCACGTTGCCGGAGATCGGCGTGCAGCTCAATCTGTCGCGCCACACCATTGCGGACTACGTCAAGCAGATCTATCGCAAGCTCAATGTCTCCTCGCGCGCAGAGGCTGCATTGGAAGCACAACGCCTGGGCCTGTTCAGGCGTTCTCCGAGACGAGAATGACCTGATCACCCCGATAATCGCCCGATGATCGGTCGTTTGACGGGCGTGATCGCGGACAAGGCCCCTCCGCAGGTGCTGGTCGATGTGGCAGGTGTCGGCTACGAGGTCGACGTGCCCATGAGCACGTTCTACAACCTGCCCAACCTGGGCGAGCGCACCACCTTGCTGACGCATTTCGTGGTGCGCGAGGACGCACAGATCCTGTTCGGCTTCGGCACCGCCCAGGAGCGCGAGACCTTTCGCCAGCTCATCAAGATTTCAGGTGTCGGTCCGCGGATCGCTCTGGCTCTGCTTTCGGGCATGAGCGTTTCGGAACTGGCGCAGGCGGTCAGCCTTCAGGAGGCCGGGCGCCTGACCAAGATCCCCGGCATCGGCAAGAAGACAGCCGAGCGACTGCTGCTCGAGCTCAAGGGCAAGCTGGGCGCCGACCTGGCGCCTGCGGCGGGCGTTGCCATCGAGGCCCATGGCGATGTGCTCCAGGCCCTGGTCGCCCTCGGCTACAGCGACAAGGAAGCGGCAGCGGCCATCAAGGCCTTGCCCGCCGACGTGGGCGTGAGCGACGGCATCAAGCTGGCGCTCAGGTCGCTGGCGCGGTGACGCGAGACATGAGAACCCCCACGCTCACTTCGTTCGCTGCCAGCGGCCAGAGTCGGCTGGCGTTCGTGCCGTCCAAGCCGACGCAGGTCGGCTTGGAGCCGCGGCCCTCACCCCTCCGAGGGGGCTCTGCCTCTCTTGGGGCGGCCCGGCGAGAGGCAGCATGAGCATCCAGACTGACGATTTCGCGCCGCCCCCGCGGCAGCGCATGGTCTCGGCGGCACCGGCCTCCCCCAACGAGGAAGCGATCGAGCGCGCGCTGCGTCCGAAGGGCCTCGAGGAATACATCGGCCAGACCAAGGCGCGCGAGCAGCTCGAGATCTTCATCGGTGCGGCAAGAAAGCGCGGCGAGGCCCTCGACCATGTGCTGCTGTTCGGCCCGCCCGGCCTCGGCAAGACCACGCTGTCGCACATCATCGCCCACGAACTCGGCGTGAACCTGCGCCAGACCTCCGGCCCCGTGCTGGAAAAGCCGAAGGACCTTGCGGCGCTGCTGACCAACCTCGAGCGCCACGACGTGCTCTTCATCGACGAGATCCACCGGCTGAGCCCGGTGGTCGAGGAAATCCTGTATCCGGCGCTCGAGGACTACCAGATAGACATCATGATCGGCGAGGGCCCGGCGGCGCGGTCGATCAAGCTCGATCTCCAGCCTTTCACGCTGGTGGGAGCGACTACCCGCGCGGGCATGCTGACCAACCCCTTGCGTGACCGCTTCGGCATCGTGGCGCGGCTGGAGTTCTACACCGCCGAGGAACTGTCGCGCATCGTGCGGCGCTCGGCCGGCCTGCTCGACGCGCCGATCGATGCCGAAGGCGCGCTCGAGATCGCGCGCCGATCGCGGGGCACGCCTCGCATCGCCAACCGCTTGCTGCGCCGTGTGCGCGACTACGCGGACGTGCGAGGCGATGGCCGCATCAACAGGCAACTCGCCGACAAGGCACTGGCCATGCTCGACGTGGATCCGCAGGGCTTCGATCTGATGGACCGCAAGCTGCTCGACGCGGTGATACACAAGTTCGATGGCGGCCCGGTCGGGCTGGACAACCTCGCTGCAGCCATTGGAGAAGAACGGGACACGATCGAAGACGTGATCGAGCCCTATCTCATCCAGCAAGGCTATCTGCAACGAACGCCGCGTGGCCGGATCGCCACGATGGCGGCGTATCGCCACCTCGGGCTGGCAGCGCCACGGCGCACTGGCGACGACACGCCGGGGGAGTTGTTCACCTAGGACGAGCGCGCGGAACGCTCCAGCCAATAGGACAACCTCAGCCAGCGCCACCACCATCCGCGCTTGAGGTACTGGCCGCGCAACTCGGCGATCGACAAGGGAATCGAGTCGAGGAAGTTGCGCCGGTTTTCCTGCATCAGCCCGGTGTCGGGTACCTTGCCCTGGCCCAGCAGGCGCGCCACTCCGATGAAATTCTTGGCGCAGAAGTAGGCAATCGCGAATCGCGCTTCCATGCTTGCGTGCGGCTCGCGCGCCATGAATTCCCGAGCGAAGCCCACCATCGCCCGCGACATGTCCTCGGCCTTCTTGAGCGAGGCCGAAGCCAGGATGCTTCCAGCGCGTTGCCTGTAGGCGACCCACACCCGAGGCACGTATCGATACGAGTCCGCCCGAAGGGCCAGGCGCGGCATCACGACCTGGTCTTCGAAATACTTGCCGGCCGGGAAGCGCAAGTCTTCGCCCCAGAGGCTGCGCCTCGAGATCTTCGACCAGGCGTGCAACTGGCCGGCCTCGAGCAGTCCGTGGATGAGCCCCGAGCGGTCCGTGAGCGTGGCGTCCGAAGGGCCCTGGAAGGTCCGGCGATGCAATTCCCCGCGCAATCGGTGCTTGAGCTGGATGCGCTCGCGCAGCACCATGAAGTCGCACATCACGAGGTCGGGGCGATCCCGCGCGATCACGGACTTCAGGTCGGCGAGGGCACCGGGCGCGAGCACGTCATCCGAGTCGAAGAACCAGACGTAGTCGCCCGTGGCCGCTTCCAGCATGGTGTTGCGCGCGGCGCTCAGGCCGCTGTTCGATCCATGCTGGAGCAGCCGCAGGCGGCCCTTCAGTTCGTCCTGCAAGGCCAGGAGCAGGGCCTTGGATCCGTCGGTGGAAACGTCCTCGACAAGAATGATCTCGACACCTTCGTCCGCTTGAGAGGCGATCGACTCCACGCATTCGCGCAGATAGGGTTCGACGTTGTAGACAGGTAGCAGGAGAGCTCAGCCAGGGTGCGTTGGTCATGAATGCGGGGGAAGAATCGCGAGCGTGGTGTCAGCAACGGGTCGGGGCTGTCGCGAGGGCCACGAAGAGATCTTCGTAGCGTTTGGTCATCAGTTCGAGACCGTGTCGTTCCAGGGCGGTGCCACGGGCTGCGGCACCAAGACGGGCGGCGAGGGCCGGATCTCGCAAGAGCTCTTCCAGCGCGCCGGCCAGCGCCGCGGGATCCGAGTGGGCCACCAAGCGGCCGTCGACGCCATCTTCGAGGATCTCCTTGACGCCAGTCACTTCGCTGCCCACGACGGCGCAGCCGGCCGCCATGCCCTCCACGAGCGAAAGCGGCATGCCCTCGTAGTGGGTGGACAGCACGCAGATCTGATTGCTCATCAGCAGGCCGGGCACGTTGTCGCAGAAGCCGAGGAAGCGCACCTGATCCTCCAGGCCGAGCTTGCGGCACAGCTCTTCGGCCTGCCGGCGGTAGCTGGCCTTGCCGCCGCCCGCCAGCAGGATGGGAGGCCGCAGCCCCTTTTGCCGCAGCAGGGCGGCCGCGCGCAAGAGCGTCGCGTGGTCTTTTTGTCGCGCGAAGCGAGCCGACATCACCACGCCCGGCGCGCGGTCGTGGAACGGCGCGGCATCGGCCTTCGCATAAGGTTCGACCCTGATGCCATTGGGTATGGCGATCGTCCGGTCTGCCGGAAATCCCAGTTCGAGCAGGCGCTGCCGCACTCCCTCGGAGCAGCCGACGATGCGAGCCGTGCGCCGTGCGAGCCAGTGCGCCTGCCCCAGCCTCCAGCGGGTGTAGCGCTCGCGGGAGTTGTGCTCCACATGGACGAGGATGGGCACCTTGGCCAGCAGGCCGGCATACCGTCCCCACAGGTGCTCGCTGAAGCCGTGAGCGACCAGCACCTGCGGCTGGAATCGCCGGCAGACCTGCATCAGGTCCCAGACAGTTGCGGCATGCGACCAACCGGCCACCGTGGTGACAGGGACTCCGTTACGTTCGAGCGCGGTGATGCGAGCGGGATCGGTCTGCCGCTTGCGGCGCAGAGCCAGCAAGGGCTGAATGCGAGTGCTGTGAAGGGCGGCCTGCACCAGGTCGAGCGCAACTTGGGTGGCTCCGGAAAAACCACCTGTCACGAAATGCAGGACTCGAAGACGCTCGTCGGTCGCGGTAGCTTGTTGCGCAGGAATAGGCACGCTCATGTCGGGGTGCCCTGTCGTGGGGCAGCACTGTGTGTTCTGACGGCGCAGGGCGCCGCGAGAATATCACGTGCCGCCGCACAGCCTGGCCACCACCCACAAGCCCGCCACGATGCCAAGCGTCCCCAAGAGCTCGACGGCCAGCCCCATGAGATGCGCATTCCAGAGCAAGGCGGACGTCGCTCCCAGCATGGCCAGGATTGCGATCAGCAGGCAGGAAAAAGGCGTGGCGGCAAGGCGTCATGATCTGGGCGTCTTGCATGTATTTCATCAACTGAGGGCGCCTCGTGCATCCACCGTCCAGACCGCTTCCACGAGGCCGGCGTCGAGCCCGCCGCGCAAGGCCACCAGGTGCTCATGCAGATTCACGGTAGGGTCGCAATGCCCGGGAATGAGCCACACGATCTCGCCAAGCGCGGGCAATGATGCACCGGCCCTGGCCCGAAGCACGCCATGCTCGTCGCCGGCATTGGAAAAGTCGAGTTCGCGTCCGAACACGCGCGGCATGCCGGAGTCGATGGCATGAGCCTTGTGGCCCGCGTCCACCACGGCATGGTTGGGGCTTCGGCTGATGATCTGGCTCTTCACGAAGAGTGCGTGCTCGAAGCGCGGCTCGCGCGGGTCGGCCTGGTTGTCGGCGTAGTCGCGATCCATGAACAGATACGAGCCCGGCTGAATCTCGCCGTAGACGCCGCTGGCTGCCTCATGCATGAAGGTGCCGGTGCCCGCGCCGGTGACCAGCGGGCAAGCTACGCCGGCCGCCGCGACGGATGCCATGGCGTCGCGGGCCAGCGCAATGGCGTGCCGGGCAGCCGCTTCGCGCTCGGCAGGGGTGCGCAAGTGCTGCGCACCGCCGTGGTAGGCCTGCAAGCCAGCGAAGCGCAATCCGGCCACTTGATGCCGGGCGAGCAGCGCCGCCAGCCTTCCGGCCTCTCCGGGCGCTACGCCGCAACGGCCTTGCCCGACATCCACCTCGACGAATACGTCGATGGATGCGGCGCGAGCCATCATCGCCCGAGCCAGTCTCTCGATCCCGAGTTCGGAATCGACGGCCAGGCCGAGGCGCACCGCTTGGGCGAGGGACGCGACACGGTCGAGCTTCGACGGCGCAATGACTTCGTTGCTGATGAAGATGTCCGCTATCCCGGCCGAGGCGAGCGCCTCGGCCTCGGCGAGCTTCTGCACGCACACTCCCATCGCGCCAGCCTCGATCTGTCGCCGGGCAATGGCGCCGCACTTGTGCATCTTGGCGTGCGGGCGCAGCCGAACCCCGTGGGCACGGGCGAACGAGGCCATCCGGGCCAGGTTGCGCTCCATGGCGTCGAGATCGATCACGAGGGCAGGGGTATCGATCGCCTCTGGGGTATCGCCCGGCTGGGCCGGCGGTTTCATGCCTGCAGGGCGCACAGGCTCAGGCAGTGCTCATGCGGCATGCCCGACACGGTCGCCGTCGCTGGATTCATCCAGGGCAGCGCCTGTCAGGTGAAAGGTATCGGCCCAGCCCACCAGCGTGAACCCCTCGCCGGTGTAGAGCAGGCGATTGATGCTGGCGTTGCCGAGTTCCCAGGTGCGAGGGGCCTCGAGGCCGACGCGCGAGGCCGCCCGGTACAGGCAGTCGAGCACGCCACCATGTGCCACCAGCGCAATGGTTTCGCCTTCATGAGCGTCGGCCAGCCGGGACGCCGTCCTGACCACGCGGTCATAGAAGTTGCGCAGCGTTTCACCTCCGCCGGGACCGAAATCCGGATCGCGCTTGCGCCAGCGCAGGGCCGCTTCCGGCCAGCGGGCCTCGATTTCCTTGAAGGTGAGACCCTGGAATTCACCGAAGCCGCGCTCGCGCAATCCGTCTTCCGCGAATACCTGCAACCCAGTCGCATCGGCGAGGGCTTGCGCGGTTTCGAACGCACGACCGAGATCGCTTGCGTAGATCGAGTCGATGCTGTCGTCTGCAAGCACCTCGGCCAAGCGACGCGCCTGCCACCGGCCGAGATCGTTCAGAGGAATGTCGAGGTGTCCCTGGATGCGCGTGTCGACGTTCCAGGCGGTTTCTCCGTGGCGTATGGCGATGACGCGAGTGGCTTGCATGGCCGGAGAGCGCTGTCAGCCCTGGCGCAGACGCTTGTTGAGCGTGTAAGTGCCGGTCAGGCTGGCTTGGCCGAGCACATGGCCTTCAATGGCTTGCCGAACCTGCGTGCCGGTGAAGGCGCCCTGCACGGGGCAGCGCTCGATGTCGAGCGCATGAATCGTGAAGATGTAGCGGTGGAGCAGCGCGTCGTTGAAAGGCGGAAAGGGGCCGTCGTAGCCGAAGTACTGGCCGCTCATCTGGGGATCGCCGGCAAACCAGCCGGTGTAATCGTTGAGGCCGTGTCGGGCGCCGCGCAGGGTGTCCGGGCCGCTCTTGCCCCTCGTCGTGAAGCCCTGGCTGTAGGCGCCCTCGGCGATTTCTCGAAGCGCAGGCGGCAGATCGACCATCACCCAATGGAAGAAGTCCACCCGCGGCAGGTCGGCCGGGACCTCGCGGTCGGGCTTGTTGACGTCGTCGCCGCGGCTGGGCACATCGGGATCGTGACAGATCAGCACGAAGGAGCGCGTGGCGGCGGGAACGTCGCTCCATGCCAGGTGGGGGCTCACGTTGTCGGAGAAGGTCACGGTGCTCTGCTCGTCAGGCCTTCCCGCGGCGTGACGTTGCGGAATCGGGCCGCCATCGGTCCAGTTCTTGGTCCAAAGCTTCATTGAGTTCTCCTTGCTTTTCGAGCGTACTGGGCCAAAGGGGCTTACACGCCCCACACGATTTCCTTGTCGGCAGCGTGCGAGCGCCGCATCATCTCGATGAGCGGCCAGGCTCGCTGGCGCAGCGTGACGCCCTCTCGCGGTGGAAGGGTCGCGCCCTCGGCTGCCGCTTGTTCCTCGGCGTGCTTGCGAGCGGCCTCTTCCTCCAGCACCGCGCGCTCGAGCGCGGCGATGGCTGCCGGCATGTCCGCTGGCACCACGATGCCCTTGGGGGCCGGCTCCTTTCCAATGAGCCGCAGGATGTGGTCGCCGTTGGGCCCCGTCATGATGACGTCGCCAGCCGCCTTGGACTTGAACTTGTAGATCATCTGTACATGTAGCCGCGGTTGAACGGAAAGTCGGATTGTGCGCCGGGCATGGAGCCCGAGCGAATATCGCCGCTGGGCCGTGCGGCGAGCAATTGAAACAGGGAAATCCAGCCACGTTCGAAGCACATGGCGCAGCCGGCGAGATAGAGGCGATAGGCCCTGACCGTCTGTTCCTTGGTCAGCTGCCGTGCGCGCTCGAGGCGGCTTTCGAGTCCATCGGACCACGCCCACAGCGTTCGCGCATAGTGGGGGCGAAGATTCTCGGCATCCAGCAGTTCCAGTCCGCTTTCGGACAAGGTGCGCGCCACGTCCGAGACGTGTGCCAGTTCGCCGCCGGGGAAGATGTACTTCTCGATGAAGTCGCCCATCCCGCCGCCCAGTTGGTCGTTGATATCACGCCGCCGGCCGTGATGCCATGGTTCATCACGAGCCCGCCCGGCTTGAGCAAGCAATGGATCTTGCGAAAGTAGGACGCCAGGTTCGCCCGGCCAACGTGCTCGAACATTCCGATCGATGCAATGCGATCGAACGGATGGTCCTCGGGGACATCGCGATAGTCGAGGAGATGCATCTCGACGCGTCCCCGGAGGCCGCGGTCGTCGATCAGCCGGTTCACATAGGCGTGCTGGTTCCTTGACAGTGTGACACCCGTGGCTTGCACGCCGTAGTTTTCGGCGGCCCACAGCAACAGGCCGCCCCATCCGGCGCCGATGTCGAGGAATCGCTGCCCCGGCGAAGCTGCAGCTTGCGACAGATGTGATCGAGCTTCGCTTCCTGCGCTTGGGTCAGGCTCATGCCGGCATCACGGTAATAGGCGCAGGAATAGACCCTCCTCGGATCCAGCCAGAGGGCATAGAAGTCGTCCGAGACGTCGTAGTGGAACTGGACGTGGCTCGCGTCCCGCGCCCGCTGGTGCCTTCGGCGCGAGTGCCATCGGTCTTGCCAACGCTTCAGCGCCCGACGCAGACGCTTGCCCGACCGGATCACCGACGAGGGTGGCTGCCACTGCCATCAGGTCGCGCATGCCGCCGGCAATGTCGACCTGCCCCCGAACATAGGCATCGGCCAGGTTCCCGATCTGCCCGCGCGCGAGGGCCTGCAGCCAGCGCGGCTGATGGAGCTTCAGCCGGACCTGCGCTTCTGAGGGCGGACCCGCCCGACCGCCCGGCCATTCCAAGGCCACCTTCAGCGGCAACTCCGAGAGGCGTTGTTCGATAAGCCCAGACAAACCCTGCATGGTCGTCCCTCCAAGGTTGCGAACACGAGCAAAGAGGATCGGAAGAGCCGCAGATTAGCGCTATTGCCAAATCCAACGCCATTGAGTGCATTCTTGTGCCGCTCGGGCGACTAGGCAGCAAGAAGCTTGCCCGACACAAACCCGCATGCTCTGAATTGCGGGGCGCTGCTAGCATCGACACATGACGTTGCAGGTCTTCGGATTGCCCGTTGCTCGGGGAGTGGCCATCGGCAAAGCCGTGCTGGTCGCATCCAGCCGAGTCGATGTGGCCCATTACTTCATCACGGCGGACCAGGTGGAGGCCGAGATTGCCCGGCTGCGCGACGCTCGGGACGTCGTAGCCCGTGAACTCGATGCGCTCAAGCGAGACATGCCGCACGACGCGCCCGGCGAGTTGCCCGCCCTGCTGGACGTGCATCTGATGCTGCTGCACGACGAAGCCCTGACCGGTGCGACGCGACAGTGGATCATCGAGCGCCACTACAACGCCGAATGGGCGCTATCGGCCCAGCTCGAGGTTCTCGCCCGGCAATTCGACGAGATGGAAGACGAGTACCTGCGCGAGCGGAAGGCCGACATCGAGCAGGTTGTGGAGCGCCTGTTGCGTGCGCTCGCGCGGGGCGCGTCGGCGCTGGCGCCCGTGCCGGGCGGCGGTGCGGCGCGCGACTGGGGCGGGGAGGATCCGCTGATCCTTATCGCCAACGACATCGCCCCGGCGGACATGTTGCAGTTCAAGCAGAGCGTGTTCAAGGGGTTCGTCACCGACGTCGGCGGCAAGACCTCACACACGGCGATCGTGGCCCGCAGCATGGATATTCCTGCAGTGGTCGGGGCGCGTGAAGCCAGCCATCTCATCCGCCAGGACGACTGGATCATCATCGATGGCGATTGCGGTGTCGTCATCGTCGATCCTTCGCCCATCGTGCTGGAGGAATACCGGTTCCGGCAGCGGCAGAGCGAACTCGAGCGCGAGCGTCTGGGGCGATTGCGGCACACGCCGGCAGTTACCCTCGATGGCGAGCGTGTGGAATTGCTGGCCAACATCGAGCTGCCTCAGGATGCAGCCGCGGCATTGGCAGCCGGCGCCGTAGGGGTCGGCTTGTTTCGCACCGAATTCCTGTTCATGAACAGGGAGGGCGAACTGCCTGGAGAAGACGAGCAGTTCGAGGCTTATCGGTCCGCGGTAGAGGCCATGAAAGGGCTGCCGGTAACGATTCGTACGGTAGATATCGGTGCGGACAAGCCGCTTGAGCGGTTGTCCGTCAACGAACTTCGTCACGAGCACACCCTGAATCCGGCCTTGGGCCTGCGGGCGATCCGCTGGAGCCTGTCTGAACCCAGCATGTTTCGGATGCAACTGCGGGCCATCCTGCGTGCGAGCGCCCACGGAAAGGTGCGGCTGCTTGTTCCCATGGTCGCGCACCTGAGCGAAATCCGGCAGACCTTCGATGCCCTAGCGCGGGCGAAACAGCAACTGACGGACGCAGGACTGCACTTTGCGGACATTGAAGTGGGGGCAATGATCGAAGTCCCGGCTGCGGCGCTTTTAATGCCTGTGTTCCTGAGGCACTTCGACTTCGTCTCGCTGGGCACGAACGATCTCATCCAATACACGCTTGCCATCGATAGAGCTGACGAGAGCGTTGCCCATCTGTACGATCCGTGGCACCCCGCCGTCCTTCGCCTCGTCGCCGACAGCATCCGGGCGGCACGTGCAGCCGGTAAGGACGCAAGCGTTTGCGGCGAGATGGCCGGGGATCCCGCCTTCACCTCCCTGTTGCTGGCCATGGGCTTGCGCAGCTTCTCGATGCATCCTTCTCAGGTGGCATCTATCAAGCAGCGTATCCTGCGTTCGGACACCGCCAAGCTTGGCCAGCATCTCCAAGCGGTGCTCGCTAGCGAGGATCCCCAAAGCGCCAGCCACCTCCTTCTGAGAGCGGACACCCACCGCGATTTCTTGGCCGCCTGACACCGTGCTTGCGCTGGCGCCGAAAACGGTGCTATAGTCGCGCCCTTCGCTGATCGATGCAGCGCGTAATTGCAAATAGCCGATTGCGCGAATGCATAGAGGCAGGGCAAAAAGCCAAAGGAAAAG
>CAWFRK010000034.1:0-20949 GCA_963818175.1 uncultured beta proteobacterium
GTCCGGCGACGTCACGCAGCGGGCTCGGCGCGTGCAGTTCAGCGCGGCGCGCCGCTTCGTCGAGCGCCTGAGCACCGTGCGGACGCTGGTGATCCCGGGCAATCACGACATTCCGCTGTTCAACCTGGCGGCGCGCGTGTTCGCGCCGTATGCAGGCTTCATGGATGCGTTCGGCGCCGAGCTCGAACCCGTGGCCGAGTCGCCGCACTGGCTGGTGATCGCGCTGAACACGACGCGCGCCTGGCGGCACAAGAACGGAGAAGTGTCGGCGGAGCAGGTGGAGCGAGTCGCCGATCGCCTGAAGCAGGCAACGCACGAGCAGTTCTACTTCGCCCAGAGTTGTCGACCAGCCCGTCGCGGTGATACGCAAGGAGGACCATCGGAACCTGCTGCGCGGCCACGCCGAAGCGATCACGCGCTGGTCCGGTGCCGGCGCCGACCTGCTGCTGGGTGGCCACATCCACCTGCCCTATGTGGCAGCGTTGCACGAACGCATGACGGGACTCGCGCGGCGCATCTGGGCGGTGCAGGCTGGCACAGCCGTGTCGTGCCGTGTTCGCCCCGGTGCCCCCAATTCGGTGGAACCTGATCCGCTGGGGCGATGCGCTACCGGCGGGTAGTTGCGTCGTCGAGCGCTGGGACTATTCAGCGCTCGCGGGCGGCTTTACGAAGAGGAGTGAAATGGTCCTGGCCACAGGGTGGGTGAATCTCAGCGGCGATGGGCGGGAACGGTTCGTCAGCGCTCCGCGCCCACAGTGAACCCCGGGCAAGCCGTTGCGTCACCGGAGCGCCGCCTTCGGTTGGCAGAAACCAGCCGCGACTGGTGGATGCCCGCTTCTGGCCGTTATGCAGGGCTCGCCATAATGCAGAGAGTCTTTAGCCTGGCGGACGCGGTGCACCTGTCTCCGCTGACGGCGCGGGTATGACCGCCGCGGCCGGTAGGCTAAAGATCCCGTTGCACTGAACCGCCCGTATGGCGGTGGCGGCTATGGGGATTGAATCGAGGCTGCATCGTCAAAGGCTGGGCATGACGCAGCCAAGCCGGGTGCAGGTGAGACCCGAGGCGTGATGTCGATAGTCCGCTGCCGATGTTCGGAGCGCCACGATGCGGTCCGTTGGGCCGGTGCGGAGTAGCGCGATGGTGTTGCCGTGGAGCCTTGCACTTCGCAGCCAAGCTTGCCCGACGCGTCGTGCAGCGGATCGAGAAGCGTAGGGGATGACGAGCAGGTTCGCGTTCATGAGGGCGTGCGCGGCGGGGCGCGCGGCATGGGCCCCCGGCAGGAAGG
Organism: uncultured beta proteobacterium; assembly: GCA_963818175.1. Taxonomy (GTDB): domain Bacteria; phylum Pseudomonadota; class Gammaproteobacteria; order Burkholderiales; family Burkholderiaceae_C; genus Caldimonas. Next base: position 1,287 of record CAWFRK010000034.1, read on the forward strand.
ATCTCGATGCACACCATCTGGCCGTGCTTGCACTGCGGGCAATCGCGCAACGACACGCCGGTGAGGCGCTGATAGCGGTCGCGATAGTCCAGCGGTTCTTCGGTCAGCTGGGCGACCGGAGCGGGTGCGGCTGCAGCAGTTGACGACAGTGCTCGAGCTTGACCTCGCGATGGCGGTTGGCGAGCAGTCCGTAGTGGCGTATCCGCTGGAAGCCCGGTGGCAGCACGTGCAGCAGGAAGCGGCGGACGAACTCCTGCGCATCCAGGCGCATGAGCTTGTGGCGCGAGTCGTGGCGGTGGTCCTTCCACGCGAAGGTCACCTGGCCATCGGCGAAGTCGATCAGTCGGTTGTTGGAGATGGCCACGCGATGCGTGTAACGGCCCAGGTACTGCAGGACCTGCTGCGGCCCGCCGAAGGGCGCCTTGGCGTAGGCGACCCACTCGGCTTGCCTTGCCGGCGCCAGATACTTGGCGAACGCTGCACGATCCTGCAGCGCAGCGAGGCTGGTGAAGAACTGCAACTCATCGTCGTCGAAAGCCCGCTGCAACTGCGCGAGGAACAGGCGCCGAAACAGCCGCGACAGCACCCGCACGGGCAGGAAGAAGCCGGGGCGGCAAGAGATCCAGCGCTCGCCATCCGGGGAGACGCCACCGCCTGGAACGACGCAGTGCAGATGCGGGTGATGCAACAGGTTCTGGCCCCAGGTGTGCAGGATGGCGATGAAGCCGATCTCGGCACCCAGGTGCTTGGGGTCAGCGGCGATGGTGCGCAGGGTCTCGGCTGTGGCATGGAACAGGATGTCGTAGACCACGGCCTTGTTCTGGTACGCGATGGCCGCGATCTCCTGCGGCACGGTGAAGACGACGTGGAAGTATTCGACGGGCAACAGTTCGGCCTGCCGGTCCTCCAGCCACTGCGCGCGCGTCAATGACTGGCACTTCGGGCAGTGTCGATTCAGCGGCACGGAATGGGCCGCACTCCATTTCGTGCCGCAACCGGCATTGCCCGAAGTGCCAGAGCAGCGCGGCCAAGCGCTGGCTCGAGGCGCGGCAGGCCGATCTGCTGCCGGTCGAGTACTACCACGTGGTCTTCACGCTGCCGGCGCCGATCGCCGACGTCGCGTACCAGAACAAGGCCGTGGTCTACGGCCTGCTGTTCGACGTGGCCGCCGAGACGCTGCTGACCATCGCCGCCGATCCCAAGCACCTCGGGGCGCGCATCGGCGCGACGCTGGTGCTGCACACCTGGGGCTCGGCGCTGACGCACCACCCGCACGTGCACGGCATCGTGCCCGGCGGTGGGCTCGCGCCCGACGGCAAGGGCTGGGTCGCCTGCCGGCCCGGGTTCTTCCTGCCCGTGCGGGTGCTGTCGCGATTGTTCCGCCGGCGCTTCCTCGAAGAAATCCAACAGGCACATCGGGCCGGACGGCTGCAGTTCTTCGGCGAGCATGCGCCGCTGGCCGAGCCGAAGGCGTTCAACGATGGCTGGCGCCGATGCGCCAATGCGAGTGGGTGGTCTATGCCAAGCGACCGTTCGCCGGGCCGCAGGCCGTGCTGGCCTACCTGTCGCGCTACACGCACCGCGTGGCGATCTCCAACAGCCGACTGCATCGCCTTGGACGAGCGCGGCGTGACCTTCCGCTGGAAGGACTACCGAGCCAAGGGCAAGACTCGCTACAAGGCCATGACGCTGGAGCCCGAGCGAGTTCATGCGCCGCTTCCTGCTGCACGTGCTGCCTGGCGGCTTCCATCGCATCCGGCACTACGGGCTGCTGGCCAACGGCAGCCGCAGGCCAGCCTCGCTGCGGCGCGGCAGTTGCTCCAGGTGCACGCCGAGGCCACGCCAGTCATCGTGGGCGAAGCCGCAGCGAACGACGAGTCCGATCCGAAACCGCCCACCTTCGTATGCCGCCACTGCGGGCGACCGATGGTGATCGTGCTCCTGCTTGCGCCCGAGTGTTCGAGTCGCATGTCAGGAAGTCCTCAAGGCTGGGCGAACACGGGCGCGGTGTCTTCGTCCGTGCCCAGGAGTCGATCGATGTCGGAGGCGGCACGATGTGCACCGGCCAGGGCGCTCAGGTATTGCGCCTTCGCCTGGAACAGGGTGCGCTGGGCGTCCAGCACCTCGAGAAAGCTGAACTTGCCCAGCTCGAAGCCCTGGACGGCCGCGTCGTAGGCGCTTTGGGCGCCGGGCAAGACCTCGCGTTGCAGCAGCGTGGCTTCGGCATGCATGGAGCGCAACCGCTGGGCCGCTTCGCCCAGTTCGGCACTCACACGCAGCCGAGCCGCAGCAAGTTCGTCCTGCGCCTTGTCCTGGCGCCGCAAGGCCTCGGCCAGATTGCCGCGGTTGGTATCGAACAGGGGAAGGGGGACTGCCACCCCGATGACGGCCTGGTTGCGGCCCAATTCGTTGTCTCGCTTGGCACCGAGGGTGAGCGTCAGATCGGGAATGCGCCGGGCGCGCTCGACCTCGGTGAGCGCCTGCCGCCGGGCCAGTTCGTTGCGGGCCTGGCGCAGCGCGGGGGAGTCGGCCAGGCCAGTCTCCAGTCCCTCATCGTTCGGCACCGGCGGCAGCATGTCCAACTGGCCATCGGCTTGTTGGAAACGAGGGATCGGGTTGCCCCACAGGCTCGAGAGCCGCTGGCGAGCAGTACGCAACTCACCGAGCGCCTGGGCCGCTTCCACGCGTGCGCTCGATTCGGCGACCTTGGCCTTGGTTTCCTCGACCGGAGAAATCTTGCCCGCCGTCACGCGCTTGCCGGCTGCGCGGCTGGCGTTGCCCGCCAGGTCGACGGAGCCCTGCGACAGGCGGGCACGCTCCTGGGCGGCCAGCACGTCGAAGAACGCGGCCGCGACGTCGGAGCGCAACTGCGCGCGCCGTGCTCGCGTATCGATCTCGGCGCTTTCTTGTGCACGTTCGGCCACGCTGACGCGGGCTGCCCGTTTTCCTCCGAGTTCGAGGGGCTGGTTGACGACCACCGTGGTGGTGCGGGTCTCACGGCGCGTGTCCTCGATCAGCATCGAGAGTTCGGGGTTGGGCAAGGCGCCGGCCTGGCCTACTGCCGCGCGGGTGGCCTCGAGTTCGCGCGCCGAGGCCCTCAGTTCGGGGTTGTGCTGCAAGGCCAGGGTGATGGCGGTTTGCAAGCTCAAGGGCGTGGCAGGCTCGATAGTCTGCACGGGCGATGCGGGCGATGCGGGCGATGCGGCCGGCGGCGTGGGCTGCCCGCCTTGGGCTTGCACTTGAAAGCTGGTCAGTGGTGTCAGGGCCGCCAAGACAAGCAATGGAGCGGGCGGCAAAAAAGGCCTGCGCATGTAGATCTCCGGGTTGCGACAAACAACGGCGAAACGGAGATTCGGTGAGCCGCGCTCAGGGCGCGATATCAGGCGCAATAGCCTGCAGCGGTCAGCAAAGGAGAGAAGTCGTGCGCAGACTCACCGAATCAGGTGAGTGCGCACCATTTGGGGCGTTCGAGCCCGGCGGGATGTAGGACGCAGGCTCCAGGGGCGCTGGCTGGCTTGCATGAGACGCCGATTGCAGGTGTGGCACCTGCTCCGCTTCCGCGATTGGCTTGGCGAGACTGAAGTGACAGTAGTCACAGTCGCCATCGATGCCGGCGAGTGCGGCCTTGCGCTTGTTGGCGCCTTCGTCGTCGGTGGAGGAATCGCCGCCGCTTGCCGTCTCCGCGCCTCCTGAGGCATCCGCCTGATGACGATGTTCATGGTGGCCGATATGACCGCTGGTGCGCGATTCGTGCTGGCAATAGGTCGCCGCCACCGCCCAGGAAAACTGCAGGGGCAGCAATACCAGCAAGAAGATGGTCAGCCAGCGTCGCATTGGGCGCAGAGTATATCGACCCGATCAGTCATGGCGATGCTCAAGTCCGGCCCCCGATCGAGGCCTTGAGCAGCCGCAGGCCGTTGCCGACCACCAGCAGGCTCGCGCCCATGTCGGCGAACACCGCCATCCACATCGTCGCGGTGCCGAACACCGCCAGCACCAAGAACACCGCCTTGATGCCGAGCGCCAGGGTGATGTTCTGCCACAGCACCGCGTGCGTCGCGCGCGACAGCCGCACCGTCTCGGCGATGCGGCGCAGGTCGTCGTTCATGATGACGACGTCGGCCGCCTCCATCGCGATGTCGGTGCCGGCCGCGCCCATGGCGATGCCGATGTCGGCCTGCGCCAGCGCCGGCGCGTCGTTGATGCCGTCGCCGGTCATCGCCGTCGGCGCCGTAGCTGCTGCTGCAAGCGCCTTGATGGCGTCGAGCTTGTCCTCGGGCAGCAGGTTGCCGCGCGCGTCGTCGATGCCGGCCTGCTGCGGCGATGGTCGTGCGCGGTGGCTGGTTGTCGCCGGTCAGCATCACGGGCGTGATGCCCAGCGCGTTCAGCTCGCGCCACCGCCTGCGCGCGACGATGGCTTGATCGTGTCGGCCACCGCGAACAGCGCCGAGCACGCCGCGTCGCCGAGGCCAGCAGCGTGACCGTGCGGCCCGCCTCCTCGTGCGCTGCGCAGCTGCGCCTCGAGCGCGGCGTGCACTGGCCGCGCTCCTCGATCAGGCGGTGGTTGCCGAGCACGTAACGTCTTGCCGTCGATCGTGGCCTGCACGCCGCGGCCGGCGAGGGCCTTGAAGTCGTCGACCGCGCGGGCGGCTGCGCTGGCAGGCCCTGCGCGATGGCCCGCGACACCGGGTGGTCCGAGCGGCCGGCGAGGCTCGCCGCCAGCGCGGCGACGGCGTGCGCGATCCGGCGCCGGCGGCGCAGCGGCTGCCAATGCGACGAGCTTCGGCTTGCCTTCGGTGATGCGTGCCGGTCTTGTCGAGCGCGATCGGCCTTCAGCTGGCGCGCCTCTTCGAGATAGCCGCCGCCCTTGATGAGGATGCCGCGCGCGCGCGGCGCCGCCAGCCCGCTGACGACCGTCACCGGCGTGGAGATCACCAGCGCGCAGGGGCAGGCGATCACCAGCAGCACCAGCGCCTTGTAGAGCGCCTGCAGCCAGGTCCAGCCCAAACAGCCACGGGGTGAGCAGCGCAACCGCCACGCTGGCGCGCTACGTCGCCTCGGACGCGCGCTGCGCGATCTCGCATGCCAGCGCGCTGGGCGTGCTATTGCGCTCGATCATCGTCGAGCGCGAACCGATCTACCGCCAGCAGGAGACCGTGCACGGTTTCGCCAGCGGCATGTTCGGCGTGAGCGTGCAGCACATGCAGCACCTGAGCGACGACCGGCTCGGTCGCGCGCTGGACCGCCTGTACGATGCGGACCGCACGGCGCTGCTGACCGAGCTCGTGCTGGCCGTCGGGCAGCGCTTCGAGGTGCGTTTCGAGGAGTTCCACAACGACTCCACGACGATCAGCTTGTGCGGCAGCTACCGCGCAGCCACCGGGCGCAAGATCCGCGGCCGCACCGCGCCGGTCGTGACCTACGGGCACAGCAAGCAGCACCGCCCGGACCTCAAGCAACTGCTGTTCATCCTCACGATGAGCGCCGACGGCAACGTGCCGGTGGCGTTTCGCTGCGCCGACGGCAATGCCAGCGATTCGCGTACCCACATCGAGACCTGGAACACGCTGCGGGCGGTGGCCGGACGCGCGGACTTCCTGTATGTCGCGGATTCAAAGCTGTGTTCCCGCGAGAACACGGATCACATCGACCGCGCCGGCGGGCGCTTCGTCACCGTGATGCCGCGCAGCCGGCTGGAGGACTCTCAGTTCCGCCAGGCGATTCAGACCCGCACGCCCGAGTGGACCCTGGTGTGGGACCGACCCAACCCGCGCTACGCCGACGGGCCGCGCGACTGCTGGTACGTGCACCGCGCGTCGCTGCCGTCGATGGAAGGCTGGTCCATCGTGTGGGTCTGGAGCATGGTGCTCACGCTGCGCCAGCACGCGCGGCGCGTGCGCAACCTGGCCGCCGCCGAGGAGCAACTGCAGCAGCTGCGCCAGCGCCTGGCCTCAGCCAAGACGCGGCTGCGCGGCGCCGCCGAGATCGACATGCAGCTCAAGCTCATCCTGGAGAAGTACCACGTTGCGCGTTACCTGAAGGTGCGCCGCGTCGTGCGCGAAGAGCACGAGTTCAAGCAAACCCACCGCGGCCGCCCCGGCCCCGACACCGCCTACCGCAAGATCACCAAGCGGCGCTTTGACGTGCAGTGGAGCACCGACCAGGAGGCCATCGCCTACGACCGCAAGAGCGACGGCATGTACCCCCTGATGACCAACGACCGTCAGCTCACCGACGCTCAAGTGCTCGAGGCCCACAAGGGCCAGCCGATGATCGAGAAGCGCTTCGAGCAGATCAAGACCGTGCACGAGATCGCCCCGGTGTTCCTGAAAGACGAGGGTCGCATCGAGGCGTTGTTCACCCTGTACGCGATCGCGCTGCTGGTCCAAGCCCTCATCGAGCGCGAGCTGCGCCGCGCCATGGCCCGCGAGGGCATCCCGCAGCTGCCCATCTATCCCGAGCAGCGCCAGTGTGCGCACCCCACCACCGAGCAGGTGCTGCGGCTGTTCAGCCTAGCCGAGCGACACCGGCTGATGCAGCGCGAGCGCACCGTGCAGGTCTTCCACCCCTCGCTCACCGACTTGCAGCGCCAGGTGCTCGCGCTGCTTGGGGTCCCGCCGACGGCCTACACCTCGGCCCTGCGCTGAGTTTCCCCGATCGCCGGGAAATTGCGCGCAAATGCCTTCAGCGACCCGCGGAAAGTAAGTCGAGTGGACCCTTGAGCGCGGTGCTGGAAGCACGCCGCATGGAGATCGACACCCGCATTGAAGCGCTGCGCCTGGAGATGGAGACCGCAGGCCTCTGGGCGCAGCTCGAGTACCTGATCCCCGCCGAGCAGGCGCACGATAACGGCACCCGGCCACCAGCCGGGGCAATGAGCATGAAGATCAAGACTCTCCTACTCGCCTTCGTGTCGGCAGGCGTTCTCGCCGGCGCCGGCTACGGCCTCTATGCCGTGGGCCTGCAGCGCGGCGCGAGTATGACCAGCGCTGCTCCCGCCTCGCCGATGACCCGCGCGAGCGCCCAGTCCGCCGCGACCCTTGCCGACCCATCGACATGGACCATTCCCCAGGGCGAGGAAGCAACTCGCCGGCATGTCAAGGACCAGCTCAAGGCCGGCGATACCGATCCGATGACCGGCCGCAAGATCCTCTACTACCACGACCCCATGGTGCCGGGGAAGAAATTCGACGCGCCGGGCAAGTCGCCCTTCATGGACATGATGCTGGTGCCTGCCTATGCCGGCGCTGAAGGGGCGGACACCGGCAGCATCACCGTCAGCTCCGCGCATCCAGCAGAACCTCGGCTTGCGCACCGCGCCGGTGGTCGAAGGCAGCATTGCGCCGCAGCTCTCGGCGGTCGGCTCCATCGCCTTCAACGAACGCGACCAGGCGATCGTGCAGGCGCGCGCGATGGGCTATGTCGAGAAGCTTCATGTGCGCGCCACGCTGGACCGGGTGGCCAAGGGCCAGCCGCTGGTGGAGGTCTACGTGCCCGACTGGGTCGCCGCGCAGGAGGAGTTCCTGTCGGTGCGGCGCATGCAGGGCACCGAGCTTGCGCCGCTGGTGGACGCCGCTCGCCAGCGCATGCGCCAGGCCGGCATGAGCGAAGACCTGATCGCGGCTCGTCGAGTCCTCCGGGCGCATCCAGCCCCGCACGACCATCCCGGCGCCGATCGGCGGCGTGGTCACCGAGCTGATGATCCGCGACGGCATGACGGTGATGCCCGGCATGACGCTGGCGCGGATCAACGGCTTGTCCACGGTCTGGGCGAATGCCGAGATCCCGGAGAGCCAGGCCGCTCTGCTGCGCCCCGGCGCGCGGGTGCTCGCCCGCAGCCCGGCTGCGCCAGGCGCGAGCTTCGAGGGTCGGGTGCAGGCCCTGCTGCCCGAGGTCAGTCCCGAGACGCGCACGCTCAAGGCACGGATGGAGCTCGCCAATCCTGGCGCGCGGTTGGTGCCCGGCATGTTCGTGCAGATGAACTTCACGGACGCTCGCGAAGGCAAGGTCCTGCTCGTGCCCTCCGAGGCCGTCATCCAGACCGGCAAGCGCGCGCGTCGTCATGTTGGCCGAGGAAGGCGGCGGTTTCGCCCCGTCGAGGTGGAACTGGGCGTCGAGTCGGGCGGCCAGACCGAGATCAGGCGCGGGCTGCAAGCCGGCCAGCGCGTCGTGCTGTCCGGCCAGTTCCTGATCGACTCGGAGGCGAGCCTCAAGGGCTCGAGGCGCGGCTGAACGTTGCGCCGCCCGGCGAGACGCCGCAGGGCGCGACCGCCACCTCGGCTTCCACCGAGAGCACCGCACGCCGGCGAGGGTCGAAGCGATCAAGGGCGAGATCGTCACCTTGTCGCACCCGCCGATCCCGAGCCTGAAATGGCCGCAGATGACGATGGACTTTCGGCTGCCGCCTCGGCAGCAGCGGCCACGCGATCTGGCCGCGGGCGAGAACGTGGAGATCGAGTTCCGCATGCAGGAAGGCGACCTGCCGCAGATCACTGCCATCCAGAGAGTGGCGTCGCCTGTCGACCGTGCATCAGGAGGCCGGCCATGATCGCCGCAACTCATCCGCTGGTCGATCGCCAACCGCTTCCTGGTGCTGCTGGCGACCTTGATGATCACCGCCTGGGGCGTGGTTTCCGCGCTGCGCACGCCGCTGGATGCGCTGCCCGACCTCTCCGACGTGCAGGTCATCATCCGCACCACCTATCCGGGCCAGGCCCGCGCATCGTCGAGAACCAGGTGACCTATCCGCTGACCACCACGATGCTCTCGGTGCCGGGAGCCAAGGCGGTGCGCGGTTTCTCCTTCTTCGGCGACAGCTTCGTCTACGTGCTGTTCGACGACGGCACCGACCTGTACTGGGCGCGCTCGCGCGTGCTGGAGTACCTGAACCAAGTGCAGTCCCGGCTGCCAGCCCACCGCGAAGGCCTCGCTCGGCCCGGACGCCACCGGCGTGGGCTGGATCTACCAGTACGCCTTGATCGACAAGGGCGGCACGCAGGATGTGGGCCAGCTCCGCGCGCTGCAGGACTGGTTCCTCAAGTACGAGCTGAAGACCGTGCCCGACGTGGCCGAGGTGGCCTCGGTCGGCGGCATGGTGCGCCAGTACCAGGTCGTGCTCGACCCCGACAAGCTGGCGGCCTACCGCATCACCCACATGAGGGTCGTCGAGGCGATCCAGAAAGCCAACCAGGAAACCGGCGGCTCGGTGCTGGAGCTCGGCGAGGCCGAGTACATGGTGCGCGCCTCGGGCTACCTGCAGACACTCGACGACTTCCGCGCTATCCCGCTGATGACGACCGATGCGGGCGTGTCGGTGCGGCTGGGCGACGTCGCGCGCATCCAGGTGGGCCCGGAAATGCGGCGCGGCATCGGCGAACTCGATGGCGAGGGCGAGGTCGGTCGGCGGCGTGGTCGTGATGCGCTCCGGCAAGAACGCGCTGCAGACCATCGAGGCGGTCAAGGTCAAGCTCGAGGAGCTGCAGGCCAGCCTGCCCGCGGGCGTGGAGATCGTGCCGATCTACGACCGCTCCGGCCTGATCGAGCGCGCGGTCGAGAACCTGAGCCAAAAGCTGATCGAGGAGTTCCTCGTCGTCGCGGTGGTGTGCGCGGTGTTCCTGTTCCACCTGCGCTCGGCCTTCGTCGCGATCGTGTCGCTGCCGCTGGGCATCCTGATGGCCTTCATCGTGATGCACTACCAGGGCGTCAACGCCAACATCATGTCGCTCGGCGGGATCGCGATCGCGATCGGCGCGATGGTGGACGCGGCGGTCGTGATGATCGAGAACGCGCACAAGCACCTGGAGCGATGGGCGCACGAGCACCCCGACCAGAAGCTCGAGGGCGAGGCGCGCTGGCGGGTGATCGGCGATGCGGCCGTCGAGGTGGGGCCGGCGCTGTTCTTCTCGCTGCTGATCATCACGCTGTCGCTTCATCCCGGTGTTCACGCTGCGAAGCGCAGGAAGGGCGGCTGTTCTCGCCGCTGGCCTTCACCAAGACCTACGCGATGGCGGCGCGGCGGGGCTCGCGGTCACGCTGATCCCGGTGCTGATGGGCTACCTGATCCGCGGCCGCATCCCGGACGAGAAGGCGCAACCCGCTCAACCGCGTTGCTGATCGCGCTCTACCGGCCGCTGCTCGATGGCGTGCTGCGAGGCGCCCAAGCTGACGCTCGTCGTGGCGGCGTCGGTGCTGCTGTCTGAGCCTCTGGCCGCTGCAGCGTGTCGGCGGCGAATTCATGCCGCCGCTCGACGAGGGCGACCTGCTCTACATGCCCACGGCGCTGCCGGGCCTGTCCGCCGGCAAGGCGGCCGAGCTGCTGCAGCAAACCGACCGCCTGATCAAGACCGTCCCCGAAGTGCAGAGCGTCTACGGCAAGGCCGGCCGCGCCGAAACCGCCACCGACCCGGCGCCGCTGGAGATGTTCGAGACCACGATCCAGTTCAAGCCGCGCGAGCAGTGGCGAGCCGGCATGACGCCCGACGCAGCTGGTCGAGGAACTCGACCGCATCGTGCGGGTGCCCGGGCTTGTCCAACATCTGGGTGCCGCCGATCCGCAACCGCATCGACATGCTGGCCACCGGCATCAAGAGCCCGGTGGGCGTGAAGGTCGCGGGACCGGACCTGGCGACGATCGACCGGCTCACCGGCGAGATCGAGCGCGCGCTCAAGGACGTGCCGGCGTGTCACGAGCGCGCTCGCCGAGCGGCTGACCGGCGGGCGCTATGTCGACGTGAACATCGACCGCGACGCCGCGGCGCGCTACGGCCTGAACATCGCCGACGTGCAGTCGGTCGTGTCGCTCGGCGATCGGCGGCGAGAACATCGGCGAGACCGTCGAGGGGCTGCAGCGCTTCCCGATCAACGTGCGCTACCCGCGCGAGGTGCGCGATTCGCTGTCGAAGCTGCGCGTCCTGCCGATCGTGACCGAGCGCGGCCGCGGCTGCGTGCTGTCCGATGTCGCGGACATTCGCATCACCGACGGCCCGCCGATGCTGCGCAGCGAGAACGCGCGCCTGGCGGGCTTGGTCTACGTCGATATTCGCGGCCGCGACCTGCGCTCGGCCGTGCTCGACATGCAGCGCGCGGTCGCCGCGAAGGTGAAGATGCCGCCCGGCTATTCGGTGTCGTGGTCGGGGCAGTTCGAGTTCCTGGAGCGCGCGACGCGCGAAGCTCAAGCTCGTCGTGCCGTTCACGCTTGCTGATCATCTTCGTGCTGCTGTACCTGACCTTCCGGCGGATCGACGAGGCGCTGCTCTTCATGGCGACGCTGCCGTTCGCGCTGGTCGGCGGCATCTGGCTGCTCTGGCTGCTCGGCTACAACCTGTCGGTCGCCGGGGCGGTGGGCTTCATCGCGCTCGCCGGCGTGGCCGCCGAGTTCGGGGTGATCATGCTGCTCTACCTGAAGCAGGCGTGGGAGCGATCGGCTCGCGCCAGGGCAGGCAGACGACGGCCGACCTGCTCGACGCGATCCGCGAAGGCGCGGTGCTGCGCGTGCGGCCGAAGGCCATGACGGTGGCCGTGATCCTCGCCGGCCTCGTTCCCGATCATGTGGGGCACCGGCACCGGCTCGCGAGGTGATGCAGCGCATCGCGGCGCCGATGGTGGGCGGCATGATCACCGCGCCGTTGCTGTCGATGTTCGTGATTCCGGCGGCCTATCTGTTGATGCGGCGCCCGCGTGAACGGCAGGTCGCAGGCTTCTTCGTTCTGGAGGAGGCATCGTGCGGCGGCCTGAAGTCGCAGGTGCGGCGCCCGGCCAAGCCGCAGGTTCCCGCGCCGCATCCGCCAAAGCCATGCAAATGAGCTTCTCCCAAGGCCACTCTGACCACGAAAGGAGTTCGTCATGAACGTTCACACCTTCGCTTCGCTCACCGCATTGACCTTCATGCTCGCTATTGCATGTGGCACGCACGCGGCGCCTCCCCCCGCAGGCGTAGTGGCACAGCAAAACATGGGCGACATGAAAGGCATGGACATGACCAAGAAGCCGGCGGCCAGCTCTGAACAAAAGCACAAGGGTGTGGGCACCGTGAAGCAGGTCGATCCCAAGGCCGGCATCGTCACCCTCGCACATGAACCGGTGAAGAGCATGAACTGGCCGTCCATGACGATGGGCTTCAAGGTCAAGGACAAGATGCTGTTCGACAAGCTTGCGCAGGGCAAGAAAGTGGAATTCGAGTTCGTGCAGGAAGGCCAGGATTACATCGTCACGTCGGTGAAGTAGGCCTCGCATGGCGTTCGGCGTCGCGTGCCGGGTTGCGCGGCGCCGCCCGCAGGAGCATCCCCTTCGCCCTGAGCGACAGCATCGTGGCGCCGTGGCTGCCCGGATTCCACTGTCGCCTTCGGCCGCGAGGGGCTTCGCGCCCGTGCTGACTGGTGCAGTCGGCCAAGCTTCACGGGCATGATCCGTGGATCTGCCTCAGCGACCTGCTGACCGGCTCCTCACGCAGTTCAACAGCCTCATCGAAGAACTGTTGGCTCATCGCTGGCGACCATCAAGTGCCGCAGCTCGAGCAGCCCCGCTCCACCTGCACGGAGGACACTTGACCGAGCCGTAGGAGCAGAACACGCAGCAGTCCCCAGGCTTCGGGCGCAGCACCGTTTTGCACTGCTCGCACTCGTAGAAGAACTGGCAGGCATCGGTGGGCATGCGTTCGCGCTTGGCATACCTGCACTGCGGGCAGGTCAGCACCGACTCCAGCGTGGCCGTCGTCACTTGCCCACCGCCGAAGGCGAGCCTGCCTCAGTCGTGGCCTTCACCAGCGCCGCGGCGAGCGAGGCCAATGGCATGAGCGAGGTCAGCAAGGCGACCAGTGTGTTGCGCATGAGGACTCCCTTCAGAGGAGGAACGCCTGCCAAGGCACCGACAGCAGCGCGAGCAACGCCAGCGCAGGGGCACGCCGCGTCGCAATGATATTGCTGGCAGAGCTGGACGAAGCCACGCGCGCCCCGAAGCAGTTCCCGGAACTCATGGTGCAGGCCTTCAAGGCATGAACCCGATTCCGCCCAGAAACCGGGTCTTGGTGTCCACCGGTGGGCTCTTTTCGCCCTGTGTTTTTCAGAGTAACGTTGTGGCCCGCGGTGTCCCGAGTGGGTCTGTTAATCCGTAGGTCCCTGGTTCGAGCCCAGGTCGGGGAGCCACAGAATCGTCAGAAGAATCAAGGCCTTAGCGAGAGATCGCCTACCTATCCTCATCCTCATCCCCCACCAGAGGTAAGCCGCTAGCGACCCAGCGGTTGCAAAGGCGCGGGAATCCGCCTCACGCGCCTCTCCAGGGTGTAACGTAGCCCCGTGCTCACGAGGCCCGAACTATGGATCGAACGCTGCTCCAAGCGGCTGCGGGAGCTATTGCCGGCGCTGAGCCAGGAGGATGCCGAGGACATCGCCCAGTACCTCTGGAACGATGGCAAGTGGGCACGAGATCCGGTGGTGGTTGCTGAGGAACATGTGAAAGATCAGCCGTAGGGGTGCCCAAGCCCACCGTTGCGCCGATGGCTACCTGTTCGTGAGCCGGACGTATGTTGCTGCCAGCAAGGACGGCGAGACCGAGCTACGTGTTGACCAGATGCTCTCGCGGCTGGTGGAAAACCGGAAGGACTTCCGCACACCTCACCTCATCCTCGAGGAAATTGCTCGCCTGCGGAAGGCCGGATACCAGCACATCCTGATGCTGTCGCCGGCGCCAAGGGCGAAATCCTCGCAGCCCTGGCCAAGGGTGCCCAGCAGGTCATCTACTTCGCCCAGGACAAGAACTTCCTCGGCGACCTGCGCAAGACGCTTGCGACGGAACCTGGTCTTCACGACGAGATGGTCCAAATTCTCGACGCGTCGGTCCCGGGCTACAAGCGCAAGAAGCTCATCGAGCCGGCGACCCGCGACTCGGTCAAGGTGTTCCTGATGACCTCGTCGGGCGCTCGGGGGGTGTCGTTCCCCAAGACCGACTGGATTATTGCGGCGGTCCCCCGCTTCAACGTGCCCAACATGCCATAGTGAGATTCACCATGGAATCGAGAGGCGACGGGGAAGCGTTTGCAATCTTCATTTGACGCCGCGCCGGACCCAAACCGCGCATGGCGCACCGCGTCGCGGCTGCGTGGGCGACTGAGTATCATCCTCTGCGCTATGGCCGAACCTACCCCTCCTGGCGAGACAAGCGGACCACCCTCAGGCGGTTCTGTTGCCCATCCCACACAGATGGGCATCGACGACTTTCCGAGCTACTCCTTGATCATCGATGCCAGAACTCCTAAAGAGTACCAGGACGACCACATCCCGGGCGCGATCAACTTGCCTGTCGTCGATAACGCCGAGTTCGCGGAGGTCGGAACAGTTCACGTGAGCGATCCACACACCGCCTATCTCATCGGCGCCGCGTACGCCTCAAGTAACGTGGCGACCCACATTCGCAACCACATCTCCAAGTACGGGCCCGAGGATCGACTACTCGTGTACTGCGCCAGGGGCGGCAAGCGAAGCCGGCTCTGGCTCGAAACCCTGCGCAATATCGGCTTCGAGACTGACGTCCTCAAAGGTGGTTGGAAGGAGTACCGACGCTGGGTCATGCAAAGCCTCGATGCGCTGCCTTCTTGCTTTGAGTACCGCGTGCTGTCAGGCCTGACTGGTTGCGGCAAGACGCGCCTCCTGCATGCTCTCGAGCAAGAGGGAAATCAGGTCCTCGATCTTGAAGCCTTGGCGTCGCACCGCGGTTCGCTCCTTGGCGCGGTCCCCGGGGAACCCCAGCCGACACAGAAGACATTCGACACCCTTCTACTTGACAGGCTTCGAGGGTTCGATGTGGCCAGGCCTGTCTGGGTGGAGGCCGAGAGCAAGAAGGTCGGCAATGTCCAGCTACCCACCTCTCTGTTCGAAGCCATGCACAGCAGCCAACCGTTGCACATCACCGCACCGGTCACCGAACGTGTGCGGCTACTGCTTGAAGACTATCCACACTTTGTCAGCCATCCGGACGCGATGGTGGAGAAGCTCGCCCCACTCAAGCCACTGGTCGGCGGCAACGAACTGGCGCTGTGGAAGTCACTGGCTCAGGCGGGCCAGGTTGACAAGCTCTTCGAGCGCGTGCTGATCACACACTACGACCCGAGCTACCAGCGCTCACGACAACGGTCGCCATTCGAAAGCAAACGCGATATACCGATCGATCTGCCAGCGCTGGATCCCCAACATCTCGCCGCCGCCGCGATCGATCTCACAAGACGCTTCGGTCGCGCAACCGATCAGAGCTCAGTCTTCGCCTCGTAGTGGACCGGTAGGCACACGAGGCGCCATGGGAGCGGCTCAACATGCGCATGCGGGTCTCGTATCCAGCTCTCGAGCGCCGGAAGCATCAGCCAGCGCCACAGTGGTGGAAAGAACGAGGCGAATAGCAGCAGCACGTACCCGGCCGGAAGACGGGGCGACGCAGCGGAACGTGTCAATGACTTTGCGGCACCCGGCGTCATGAATTTACTGTGCAGGGCTGCGGTTTTTGAACGGTCGTTGTCTCCTTCGATGGCGGGTTGATCCACGCTGCGGTGGGCAGCGCATGGGGTTGCGGACGGCGGCCCTTGAAGCGCGTTGGGGCGTGCAAGGAATGCAGCATCGAGGGTGGCTTGGCGGCTGCCGTGCAGCGCCTCGGCGTGCCCGTAGTGAACGCTGTGCGGCGTCATGTAGCCGATGCCCGAGTGACGGTGCGCGGTGTTGTACCAGGCGAAGAAGGCTTGGCAGTGCGCGCGCGCGTCCTCGATGCAGCCGAAGCGCGCCGGGAAGTCGGGCCGGTACTTCATCGTCTTGAACTGCGACTCCGAGTACGGGTTGTCGTCCGAGACGTGCGGCCGGCTGTGGCTCTTGGCGATGTCCAGATCGACGAGCAGCGCGGCCACCGGCTTGGAGCGCATGCTGGCGCCGCGATCGGCGTGCAGCGTGAGCATGCCGGGTTCGACGTCGTGCCGCGCCACGGTGTCGGCGATGAGTTGCTCGGCCAGCTCGGCGCTCTCGCGCTCGGCGATCAGCCAGCCCACGACATGGCGGCTGAAGATGTCGAGGATCACGTAAAGGTGGAAGCAGGTCCACTTGGCCGGCCCCTTGAGCTTGGTGATGTCCCACGACCACACCTGGTTGGGCGCGAGCGCCAGCAGCTCGGGCTTGGTGTAGGCCGGATGGGTGAGCTGGTCGACGTCGCTCGCGACAGCCGCCGTGGATCGCCAGCAGCCGGTACATCGTGCGCACCGAGCCGAGGTAGCGCCCCTCGTCGAGCAGCGTGGCATGCACCGCCGCCGGCGCCGTGTCGACGAAGCGCTCGCTGTTGAGCGTGTCGAGCAGCACCTGGTTCTCGTGCGCGTCCAAGGCCAATGGCGGGCGTGGCCGAGCCGCGCGTGGTGCACGCGGCCCCACCAGCGCCGCGCGGTGCATGCGCGCCCGATGCCGCGCGGGTGCGCTGCGGCACAGGCCCATGGCCCGGCACGCCGCGCCGCTTCCAAGCGCCGGGGTGAGTTCCTGCACGCAGGCCATCACGTCGGCTCGCCGTTCTCGTCGAGCGTGTGGCCCAACAGCGCGGCAAGTTTTTTTTGGACCTCGATCACGAGCAGCGCCTTGTCGAGCCGGCTCTTGAGTCTTTCGTTGTCGCGCGTGAGCTGCGCGATGTGCAGCGCCTCGGCCCGGTCGGGGTCGGCCTTGGGGCCGCGCTTTTGCGGCGCCAGCGCGGCCAGGTCGGCCGCCTCGCGCTGGCGTCGCCAGGTGCTCAAGGAGGATGAGTACACACCCTCGCGGCGCATCAGCGCGCCGATCTCACCGGGCTTGGTGCAGCGGTCGGCCGCCTCCAGAATGCGGCGCTTGTCGGCGTTGGTGAAGTGCCGGCGCCGTGCACGCGGCACGACCTCCGATGTCGGCTGCCGGGCGGCATCGTCGGCGCCGCCGATTCGGCCGCATCTCCAGTCGCCCTACGGGCTCCTTGCGATGCGCCCGAATCGGGCAAACTCTTCGCTGCGTCCATCGCGGCCTTGGGTTGATGGTTGATCGTCATACCTACCTCGTTGCTCACTGATCTCTCGGGGGTAGGTGCTGCAGGTCATATTGGCACAGGGGGCAGGATGCGGCGCGAGTCGGTAGTACGGGAGGGCCGAATTGTGGTGGTGCGCATGATGCAACGCCAGATGCAGCATCAGCCAAACTTGGAATAGAGGGGCCTGGTGCCTCACTTCTTGATCTTCGTGATCTTGTTGATCTGGATGCCGAGCGCAGCCGTGGGGCCCTTCTGGGCGGCCTCACTTGGTTTTCTTCATCCGCACCCAGGTGCGCAGGAAGTTGCGGCCGGTCGGCGTCACGACCTTGGGCTTCGCCGGCTCGGTGGTACTGCCGCCCTCCTTGACGACCTCCTCGATCAGTTTCACGACGGGCTCCTTCACGGGCTCCTTGGCGGGCTCCTTGCCGCCCCCCTCGGCCATCTTCCACTTCCTCTGCTCGTCGGCATTGCTCAAGGTCCTGGGGCGGCCCATGAGCCCGGCGTGGCTCCGGATGCCATACGCCTGCTCAACGCGCGGATCGGAGGCATCCTGGTCTTCGCCGACCACTTCGCTGACCTTGTAGTCGCCCCAGTTGACCATGTCGACGTCCTGCTTCACCCAATAGTCGTAGGTCTCGTCGCCGATGTGGTAGCCGCCCCGCCACCACTCCCACGCCTTGTTGTACGTCAACGCATTGAAACCACCCAGTTTTTCCAGCCACGTGTAGAGCTGGGTGCCCTTGGTCATGCCGATGATGAGCATCGCCTCATGAGTCAAGGGCCGGGTCCTGTGAGTGTGCAGTTGGAGCACCCCGGGCTCCTCCGTCACGAAGTAGCCAGTCATCACGTTGAGCGCATCTGCCTTCGTCCATTTCGGCCTGTTCCCGATATAGGGGCTCGAATGCCATATCAGCTCGTCCACCCAGGAGACGTAGCCGGCGGCGGGAAGCTCGCTCGAATCGATCTTCTTGGCCAGTTCGTTGTCCTTGAGCGCGGCGCGCGCGGTCTCGATGTCCTTCACCTGCTTGTCCGGCATGTGCAGCAGCAGCGACGCGGTTTTTTCCTTGCCCATGGTGCGGGTGTCGATCGTCACCTCCGTGCCGATCGTCGGCGCCTTGTTGGTGAACACGAGGTTGACGAACAGGTTGGCCCCGCCGGTGTCCTTGTGGATGGAAGGGATGACGTTCCCGAACGACCTGTTGATGTAGTAGTTGACGTCGACCTCGATCATGTGGGTCTTGTTGATGTACCAGTCCCGCGTGCGGATGTAGTCGAGCTGACCGTTCGCGGTCATGAAGGCCTTGAGGAAGTTCCCGACGGTGTCCGTCCACGTCCCCCTGTCGACCTCTCCCTCTTCTTGGCCCTTGTTCCAGGTCCAGGTCTCGCTGTTCTGGCTGAACGAGTAAAAGCCCATCCCGACGATCTCTTCCTCGCCGGTTTCATGCTTCGCCTTGAACGAGGTCGAGAGTTGCAGGTCGACGCCTTGCAGGCTCGCGGAGCCATCCACGAGTTGGCCCGCGGTGGTGCTCGGCAGCTTCAGGTCCTTGAGGGAGCCCTTCGTGATGTACAGGTCGGTCAGGCCGGCCGCCGCGTCGGCCGGGCTCTTGGCGAGCTTGCCGGTCACGTCGTTGAAGTACCTGTTCTCGCCCTTCGCCTCGGACGGGAACTGGGCCTTGCCTTCCTTGTAGGCCTCGCCCGGCTGCCACGCGTCCTCGCGCCACTCGTGGATTCGCCGCTGCACCGTGCCGCCTCCGCGGGCGAACTGGTTCACGGGCGCATGCGGCGGCGAGGCACCGGTGTTCGTGTCGGCCGGCGGCAGGTCATCGGCCGCAGGCTCGCGACGGCCAGCCGACATCAGCTGGGCGCCAATGGTGTCTGCTTCCCGCTCGAGGTCCGGGTCATCGTTCACCGGCACGCCGCCCCCGGTCTGTAGCGTCGGCCGCACCCGGCCCTGAGCTTGCTGCACCACATGCCAGGCTTCGTGCGGCAGATGGCGTTCTTGCTGCGGTGCGATGTGGATGTCGCTGCCGCGCGTGAAGGCGAGCGCGTCGAGCTGGGCGGGTTGTCGGCGAGTTGTAGTGGACCTTCACGCCGTCCATGGACATCGCCGACAGCGACTCGATGCCGGACTTGAGTTCGCCGGGCAAGGCCGCCGTCAGCTGGGCTGCCGAACCGAACGCGCTCTGGAGCTGACGGCGCTGGGCCACCATGCGCGGGCTGCCAAGCAATGCATCGTAGGCATTGGAGCTCGGGTTGGCTTCGAGCATGCCTCGCCGGCCGGACATTTCGGAGGGCGCACGGTCGGCGGCCGGGCTGGCATCGGCTCGCTGTCGTGAGGGCTGAGCTTCTCGTTCCAACATCGGCTCCTCGGCGCGGGACGCGGTTCCACAAGGGCCGAATCTACCGCCGCCGGTTGCCGGGTGGCATCGGTGATTTGCGGATCCTTCAGGTGAGGAATTCCTAGAGGCGTCAAGCAGGCCATCCAGGTGCACCTGCGAGACATCTCTCGCGCCATGAATCACTAGACGTCAGGTGGCGGCTGCCGCCTTCGTCACGCAGGACGCATCGGGCTGCTATGAACTCGGCCCACTGGCCCTGCAATTGGGCCTGTCGCGCCTGCAACGACTCGACCCGGTGAAAGAAGCTTCACCACTGAGAGTCCTACTCT
>CAWFRK010000035.1:0-176971 GCA_963818175.1 uncultured beta proteobacterium
CCTTTCCTTGTGCTGAAGCCGCGTCGCGCTACGGGCGCGGCCGCAGTCGATCACGCGCCGGGCCTTGCCGGTCAGCGTGCGTTCGATCGTATCGGGAGGCTGCACCGGCACCTGGTCGAGATGCCGATCATCGTCTTGATGCGGTGCTCCACCCAGCCGGCGATCTCGCGCGCTCGCCGTCGTTGGCGGCCGCGTCGGCCTGGTGCAGTTCGCAGCGCACCTCCACCTGGTCGAGATGGCCTTCGCGGCTGACGAGGATCAGGTACTGGCCCGAGAGCCTGGCGTGCTGCAGCACGAGCTCCTCGATCTGGGTCGGGAACACGTTGACGCCGCGCAGGATCATCATGTCGTCGCTGCGGCCGGTGATCTTCTCCATGCGGCGCATGGTGCGCGCGGTGCGCGGCAGCAGGCGCGTGAGGTCGCGCGTGCGGTAGCGGATGATCGGCAGCGCTTCCTTGGTGAGGCTGGTGAACACCAGTTCGCCCTGCTCGCCGTCGGGCAGCACCTCGCCGGTCTCGGGGTCGATGATCTCGGGGTAGAAATGGTCCTCCCAGATCGTCGGGCCGTCCTTGGTCTCGATGCACTCGTTGGCCACGCCCGGGCCCATCACCTCCGACAGGCCGTAGATGTCGACCGCATCGATGCCCATGGCGCTCGATCGCGCGGCGCATGTCGTTGGTCCAGGGCTCGGCGCCGAAGATGCCGAGCAGCGAAGCTGGTCGCGCGGGTCCAGCCCCTGGCGCTCGAACTCGTCGGCGATGGCCAGCATGTAGCTGGGCGTGACCATGATGATGTCGGGCTTGAAGTCGTTGATCAGCTGCACCTGGCTCTCGGTCTGGCCGCCGGACATCGGGACCACGGTCAGCCCAGCGCGCTCGGCGCCGTAGTGCGCGCCCAGGCCGCCGGTGAACAGGCCGTAGCCGTAGCTCACATGCACCATGTCGCCCGGCCGCGCGCCGGCCGCGCGGATGCTGCGCGCCACCAGGTCGGCCCAGGTGTCGATGTCGTTCTGCGTGTAGCCCACCACCGTCGGCTTGCCGGTGGTGCCGCTGGAGGCATGGATGCGCACGACCTGCTCGCGCGGCACGGCGAACATGCCGAAGGGGTAGCTGTCGCGCAGGTCCTTCTTGGTGGTGAAGGGGAACTTCGCCAGGTCGCCGAGCGTGCGGCAGTCGCTCGGGTGCACGCCCGTGGCTCGAAGGCCTGCGGTAGTGCGGCGAGTTGGCGTAGGCATGCTGCAGGGTCGCGCTGCAGGCGCTTGAGCTGCAGCGCGCGCAGCTCGTCGCGGCTGGCCTTCGATCGGCTCGAGTCGCGGGGACGGTTGCTTCACAGGCATCGCTGTCTCCTTATCGGCCGCGAGCCGGCTTGCCCTTGATCTGTACGCGCTGCCGCGGAACACGCCATCCCCTCGCCGCGCTGGTTCGTCACCTCCATGTCGTAGATGCCGGTGCGCCCGGCCTTCGACACCTCGCGCCACGAGCGTGAGCACGTCGCCCAGGCGGCCGGCGCGATGAGGTCGATGCTGCAGCCCGCGGCCACGGTCACCTCGTTGTAGGCGTTGCAGGCAAAGGCAAAGGTGGAGTCGGCCAGCGTGAAGATGAGGCCGCCGTGGCAGATGTCGTGGCCGTTGAGCATGGCCTCGCGCACCGTCATCGTCACGCGTCGGCGCGGCCGGGTGCGATTCGAGCACCTGCATGCCCATCGCATTTCGGCGCGGTCGTTGGCGAACATGGCCTCGCGCACCCGGTCGGCGGTCTGCTGCGGGTTGAGCGTGCGGTGAGCGACATGCATGACCTCAGCGGTCCGTGAACTTGGGCGGGCGCTTGCTGCGGAACGCGGCGACGCCTTCGCAGGTAGTCGTGGGCGCGGCCCAGCTCGCGACTGCAGTGTCGCGCCTCCTGCGTCGAGCGCCTGTCGAGGTCGAGCGCCTCGGCCGCGTCGAGGGCGCTGCGCGTGGCGACCAGCGCCTTGGTCGGCATGTCGGCGAGGCGCTGCGCCAGCGCCAGACGCTTCTTCAGCCAGGGCTGCCGTCGTCGACGCAGTCCCAGATCAGGCCGATGCCTCGGCCTCGGCCGCGCCGGAGCTTGTCGCCCAGCATGGCCAGGCCCAGGGCGCGCGCCGCGCCCCACCAGTCGCGGCAGGAGCCAGGTGCCGCCGGTGTCGGGCACCAGGCCGATCTTGCTGAAGGCCTGGATGAAGCTGGCGACCGGCGCGGCGATCACGAGGTCGCAGTTCAGCGCGAGGTTGGCGCCGGCGCCGGCGGCCACGCCGTTGACCGCCGCGATCACCGGCACGGGCATCGATGCGCAGGCGCTGGACCAGCGGCTTGTAATACCGGTCGATCATGTGCCCCAGGTCCTTGGGCGGCGCACCGGGCGTGAGGTCCGGCGCGACAGCGGGATCCGCCAGGTCCTGGCCCGGCGCAGAAGCCGCGGCCGGCGCCGGTGAGCACCACGCAGCGCACGGCGGCTCGTCGGCCGCGGCATCGAGCGCAGCCAGCAGTTGCTCGTGCATCGCGGTCGTGAAGCTGTTCAGCGCGCCGGCGCGATTCAGCGTCAGTGTCCGTACCCCACCGGACTGCGACGACAAGATCAGTGATTCGGACATCTGGCCTCCTGGGCATCAATCGCGGTCGCCTTGATGCGCTCAAAGTATTGTTGACCGACCGGTCGGTAAATATTAGGATGAGCTCGGCACTTGATGCAAGTCAAAGTTTCTAGGTACAAACCCGCTACCCAACGGACCCTAGGAGTCATCGATGCCTTGCTATGCGATCGAAGGAGTGGTGCCGGTCGTCGACCCGAGCGCCTATGTGCATCCGACCGCCGTGCTGATCGGCGACGTGATCGTCGGACCGGACTGCTACGTCGGCCCGTGCGCCTGCCTGCGGGGCGACTTCGGCCGCGTCGTCCTCAAGGGGGTGCGAACGTCCAGGACACCTGCGTCGTGCACGGCTTTCCCGATCGGGACACGGTCGTCGAAGAGAACGGCCACATCGGCCACGGCGCCGTCCTCCACAGCTGCGTCGTGCGACGCGATGCGCTTGTCGGCATGAACGCGGTCGTGATGGATGAAGCCGAAGTGGGGCCGCAATCCATCGTCGCGGCCAGCGCCTTCGTGCCCGGCGGAATGAAGATCCCGCCGCGCATCCTCGCCGCCGGGGTGCCCGCCAAGGTGCTGCGAGAGCTGAAGGACCAGGAGGTGGCCTGGAAGCTCGAGGGCACCCTCACCTACCAGGACCTGACGAGGCGCTGCCTGGCGTCCATGCGCGAAACGGCGCCCTTGAGCCAGGTCGAGGCCGATCGACCACGCGTGCAGGCGCCGAAGGTCGAGCCACTGATCGCTATCAAGCGCGGCTGACCCACTTGCCGGCTCGCTTGATGCGCATCTAGGTAGCGGCGCGTGCCGCGCGCACCGCCGCAACAAGCGACCGCGCTCGTTGCGTGACGGCAGCGAAGTCCTCCTGCGACGCCGGCGCGGTGAGGCTTCCGCCGACGCCGAGCGCGACCGCGCCGGCGGCGATCCATTGCGCGGCGTTGTCGGCGCTGACACCGCCGGTCGGCATGAGCGGAGCGTGCGGAAGCCGCCCAAGCGCGGCACGCAGGAACGCCGGCCCCAGGCTCTCGCCGGAAAGAGCTTGACGATGTCGGCGCCGGCTTCGAGCGCGGCGACGATTTCGCGAACTGTCATGGCGCCGGGCAGCGAGGGAATCTGGTAGCGGTTCGCGAGCCGCACCGCTTCTTCGTCGAGCGCCGGCGTCACGATGTAGCGCGCGCCAGCGTCGATCGCCAGGCGGGCGGTCGGCGCGTCGAGCACCGTGCCGGCGCCGATCAGCGCGCCGTCACCGGCATGCGTGCGCTGCAGTTTCTCGATCAGCGCCAGGCCCCCGGGTGTCGTCAGCGCGACCTCCATCACGGTGATGCCGCCGGCGAGGCAGGCTTGCGCCGTTTTCTCGGCGACATCGGCGCTGTCGGCCCGGATCACCGCGACGATGCCGGCATCGAGGATGCGGGAGACGATGTCGTGGCGTTGGTGCGGCATGTTCAGCCTCGTTCGGATTCGACCTCGAGCACCAGCTTCCTCATGCACGCGACTTGACTGCAGGCGCAAGCTCGATGAGACCGCGCTGTGCTGCGACGCGCAGCGCGCCCCAGCCGGCGAGGTGGACTGCATATGCAGCATCGACCGCGCGTACGCGCGTGGCGGTGCGCGGGTCGTCGGCTGCGACGCAAGTGAACGCCGAGGCCAGCGGCTCGCCGGCGACGAGGACCGGCGCATCGCCGGGCAGCTCGTGAGCAAGCCCGCGGCGAGCGCCTGCACGTCCCCTGCGAGCACCGCACCGAGCAGCACGTTGGCGCATTGATCGCGGCTCGCCCCGGCAAACAGGCCCACCGCGCGCACCGCGAACGCGGCGCGTGCCAGGCCCTGCTCGCGCGCAAGGCGCGCGCCGCGCAGCAGCCAGTCGGGATCGATGCTTTTCGCAAAGGAGCCTTCGAGCGTCGCGGCCAGCACCGTGTGGCCGGTGAGCGCGGCGACGAGTTCACCCGACAGCGTCGTGATGCAGCGCGCGATGCGCTGCTGCGAATCGAGTGCGACGAACTTGTTGTGCGATCCCGGCAGCACGATCACTGCCGGGCCGCGCAGCGCCAGGCGCTCGGCGAGCGCAAGCGCCTCGACTTCTTCGCCGCGCATGAAGTCGATCGCAGCGAAGTCGCGCACCGGATCATCCGGCGGCGGGTTCTTCACGCCGGGCACGAACCAGATCGGCTGAGCGGCGACCTCGGCAATCGTTGCCTCGCGCATCGCCGCGGCAAATTCGGCGACGCCTGCCGGCGCCAGCACGTGCGTTATCTCGAAGAGTCCGATGTTCGACGTGATCATTCCGGAAGCGATGATGCGCGCCACATCGCGCACTTCGGCGCCGGCAGCGTGCGCAGCATCGGCAAGCGCCCGGGCGACGCCCGACTTCAGCCTTGCGGTGCTGCCTGTCGTCGCCGTGTCGCGTACGCCCGTTGCGGCAGCCGCTTCGCCGACAACCTGGCCATCGCGCCAAAGGCACGCTCGTGTGTTGGTGGTTCCGGTATCGATCGTTGCGACAAGCATTGCTGGACTCTAGTCCACTGCATTTGCAACGCCGCAGCGCCCGTGTCGCGCGTACAGCGCCGACCGATAGAGGTGAGGAAGGAACTCGCGCGGGACAAGGCCAGCGGCGACTACGACTGCATGCTGAGGTGGGACGTGGTCCCCGCGTTTGTCTTGAACATCGCTGCAAATAAAGCGACAATCGACGCCCAATATGCATCAATCTCTCCCCCGCTCTGCTGTTCCCGGAGTACCGCCGCCGCGTGCTGGGCCTGCTGCTGCTGCGGCCGGACGAGGCATTGCACGGGCGGGAGATCGCCCGTCGCACAGGGTTGCCTGCGGGCACCATCGCCCGCGAGCTCGGCAAGCTGGCCGAGGTGGGCCTGCTCAAGCGCCAGAAGCGCGGCAACCAGCAGGTCTACAGCGCCGACACCACCGGGCCCATCTATGCCGAACTGGCGAGCATCCTGCGCAAGACCTCGGGCCTGGCCGACGTGCTGGTGCAGGCCCTGGCGCCGCTGACGCCCCAGCTGCGCCTGGCCTTTGTCTTCGGCTCGGTAGCGCAGGGGCGCGAAACCAGCGGCAGCGACATCGACGTCATGTTGATCGGCGACGTCAGCTTCCGACAGGTGGTGGAGGCGCTTCATCCCACCCAAGCCGCGCTGGGCCGTGAGGTTAATCCCAAGGTGTTCGCCGCGGACGAGTTCGCTGCCAAGGTCGCGACCGAGCCTTTCCTCCTCGACGTGCTGGCCAAGCCCAAGCTGTTCCTGATCGGAAACGCCCATGACCTTGAAGAACTTGCTCGGCATCAGCCTTGACGCCTTGAACACATGCTCGATCTGACAAGGGGCTTGTCGGCGCAACTGCTCGCCGAGTGCTTGGCGAGCGCAGCAGGACTTGCTGGCCCATGTCCGTGCATGGCTGCAAACCAATCGACCAGAGCTTCTGTGACTGCTCAAGCAATTCCCAACCGCATCGCTTGACCCCGAGCCCGCGAATCATCCTTCCTGCGTCAGTCGCTGCAACAGCGTCTGCGTCTTCCGTGCGTGCGAGACCAGCCAATCGCGCAGCACGAGGGCCGGAATGCGGAGAGCCGGAGCGCGCGCCGGGCGCTGGCCAGGCGAGAAATACGGCTTCATCGATGTCGAGCACCTGGGGCGCAGCGCGGCCAGCCGCCCCTCCTGCAACTCCCGATCGGCAAAGCACAAGGGTCGAGCGCCACGCCCTGTCCTTCGACAGCCGCGTCGAGCGCAAGCATCGTATGGCTGAAGAAAAGACCTTGGACACTTCGGTCGCGGGCAGTTTGAGAGCGGCAAACCAGTCCGGCCAATGGTCGTTGCCCACTTCATGCAACAGGCGTGCATTGCCCCAGTCGAGAGCGTCCGCGCCAACGTGTCAGCGAGCGCAGGTACGTCGGGCTGGCAAGGGCGTGGAGGTGGCCATCGAACAGGAGCGCCGTTTCCGTGTCGCGATAGCGCCCCGCGCCCATGCGCAGCGCCAGGTCGAAGGGGCCGCGAGACAAGTCCGCCAGGGTGTCGCTCGCGTCGATGCGCACTTCGATGTCGCCATGCCGCCGGATGAAGTCCGGCAGGCGCGGCGCCGGCCAGCACACCGCCAGCGACTGCAACGCCGTCACCTGGACGATCTTGCGCCCGGGGCGCAGCCGTTCGGCAGCCAGGGCAATGGCCTGCAGATGCCTGGAGAACGTCGTCGTGCCAGTCCCGGCCCGAGTCGGTCAGCGCCAGGCCCCGTCCTTCGCGGCGAGTCAAGGCAAGACCGAGGTGGGATTCGAGCACGCGCAATTGCTGGCTCACCGCGGCCGGAGTCACGGAGAGCTCGTCGGGCAGCCGCACGCACCGAGCCCAGTCGAGAGCTACCGCATCGAAGGCACGCACGGCGTTCAGCGGAGGAAGGTTCATTCCGATTTAACCGATTAAGTATTTCTAACTTTATAGGCTTGAATCGATTGATGGTCATCCAACCATGGCGGTGCTTGATAGTTTGTTTAGATGCTCTTATGTTTGAGGGGCTGAACGATGAAAACGCCGACGTGCACGTACACCATGCCGACCATGGCAGGGTCCTCGCGAGATTCGCAAGAAAACCCCCGCGGACTGTTCGCCTGGCTCCTCTCCGGCTGGAAGTACTGGGGCGAGCACCGGCGACTTGCCGCCGATCTCGAAGCACTTACGCGACTGGATGACCGCGCGCTGCAAGACCTCGGCATTGCCGGTTGCCCGCTCGAACAGATCGAAATGCGGCGTGCCGAACGCGAGCGTGGGAACCAGGCCCTGCTCGATTCGAGCGGCGTGTTTCCCTGGTGAGCCATCGGAATCCCGCCACACTTGTTACTCCCAGCGTTCGATTTCCGGCGCCAAACTTTCTCATGGCCAACAACGAGCGATGAGCAGCGAATGGAATCGCGCTTCAGCCACGAGGCGCGGGAATTCGCCCATAGGAGATTTCAGCCATGACTACGTCAACCGAGAACGGACGGAAAGGCGGACAGCCTGCCATGCACACACCACCGGTCGTGTCGCCGCAGGCGTGGGAGGCGGCCCGCGAGCAGCTGCTCGTGAAGGAAAAGGCCCAGACCCGCGCCCGTGACGCCCTGGCCGCCGAGCGCCGGCGAATGCCGTGGATGGCCGTGGAGACGGCGTATGCATTCGAGGGGCCTGCGGGCAAGGCCAGCCTGCTCGACCTGTTCGACGGTCGGCGTCAGTTGATCGTCTACCGCGCCTTCTTCGAGCCGGGAGTGTTCGGCTGGCCCGACCACGCCTGCCGGGGCTGCTCCATGGTGGCCGACCAGGTCGCTCACGTCGCCCACCTGAACGCCCGTGACACCACCCTCGTCTTCGTCTCGCGTGCGCCTCAGCCGGACATCGCGCGGCTGAAGGCGCGGATGGGCTGGGAGATGCCGTGGTTCACCCTCACCGACAGCTTCGACGCCGATTTCGGCGTGGACGAGTGGCACGGCACGAACGTGTTCTTCCGCGACGGCGACCGCGTGTTCCGCACCTACTTCATCAACAACCGCGGCGACGAGCAGATGGGAGGCACCTGGAACTACCTCGACATCACGCCGCTGGGCCGGCAGGAGGTCTGGGAAGACTCGCCCGAGGGCTATCCTCAGACTCCGACCTACAAGTGGTGGAACTGGCACGACAACTACGGCGCAGACGCGGCGCCCGACAAGAAGTGGGTCGAGGTGTCGGACGCCGGAGAGGCGGCGTTCCGGAACCAACACCCGGGCACGAAGCCATGAGCCTGGCCTGAATCCAGCCATCGTGCGTGGTCGGTCAGAGCTGGTTGCGCATCAAACCGCGAGCTGACAGGTTGCCGATCAGGGCGCGCAGGCCGAAGCGCCAGGGTGGCGCGGTCTCGCTGTGCGTGACGCGGTTGTGCAGGCCGCCCAGCCGGGCGCTGCGGATGGAGACCAGGTCGCCGAGCTTGTGCGTGAACCCGCCGCCGGGCTGGTCGCGGTCCTCGATCGGCGCGAAAAGCGTGCCCAGGAACAGCATGAAGCCGTCGGGATACTGGTGCGCGGCCAGCGTCTGCGCCGGACCAGGTCGTGCGGGTCGCGGCTGATGCTGGCCATGGTGTTGATGCCCCGCAGCTCGAAGCCGTCCTGCGCCGGGACCCGCAGGTGCACCGTCTCGCGGCGCACGTGGTCGAGGCTGAAGCCGGCGTCGAAGAGCCGGATGAAGGGGCCGATGGCGCAGGAGGCGTTGTTGTCCTTGGCCTTGCCCAGCAGCAGCGCGCTGCGGCCTTCGATGTCGCGCAGGTTGACGTCGTTGCCCAGCGTCGCCCCGACGATGTCTCCGCGGCTGTTGACCGCCAGCACCACCTCGGGCTCGGGGTTGTTCCATGACGAATCGGCGCGGATGCCGATGTCCTGGCCTGTGCCCACGGCGGCCAGCACCGGCGCCTTGGTGAACACCTCCGCATCGGGCCCGATGCCAACCTCCAGGTATTGCGACCACAAGCCCTTTTCGCTGCAGCAGAGCCTTCAGCGCCATGGCCTTGGGCGAGCCCGGGACGATGTCGCGCGAGGTTGGCGCCGACCAGCGTCCAGCACCTGCGCTGCGCAGCGCCTGGGCGAGCGATGCGTCGCCGCGGGCCTGTTCCTCGATGACACGCTCGATGAGGCTGGACGCGAAGGTCACGCCGGCGGCCTTGATGACCTGCAGGTCGCAGGGCGCGAGCAGGAAAGGCCGGGTCGCGTCGCGTGCGCCGGGCGCGCTGTTGTCGAGCAGCTCTTCCACGCTGCACAGGCGCTTGCCGATGGCTTGCCGCACGCGCCTCGGCGGGCTGCTCGGCCTCCAGCAGCGTGCTCATGGTGGGAACGCCGTCGCTCAGGTCGTGAGACGCCATCGGCGCGCAGCGCCACCACGGCCGGCCCCGGCGCGCCGTCGACGACCAGGCGCGGCCGACCAGCGTGCCGGCCAGGCCGTCGTCCGGCAGGCACTGATCGGCCGGGATGGATGCCGCATCGATTGCTCGTCATTTCTGATTTCCTTTCAGGACGCACTCTTGAATGCGGCCGCCAGCGCCCGGGGCTCAGTGGTTGTGACGCGGCGTCTTCTCGGCGATGCGCCGGTACTTCAGCGCGAAGTCCAGGGTCGCTCCGTCCACCAGTTGCCCGGTCTTCTCCCGATACAGCTCTTCCCAGGGCGAGTGGCTCTGCGGCAATGGGCGGAGCGGGCTCTTCGCGCTGGCGGCGCTCGATCTCCTCGGGTGCCACCAGCGCGTCGCAGGTGCCGGCATTGAGGTCGACCCGGATGAGGTCGCCCGTGCGCAGCCATGACAGCCCGCCGCCGACGGCGCTCTCGGGCGAGACGTTCAGGATCGACGGGCTGTCGGACGTGCCGGACTGCCTGCCGTCGCCCAGGGTCGGCAAGGCTTCGATGCCGCGCTGGATCAGCGCGTCGGGCGGCTGCATGTTCACGACCTCTGCCGACCCCGGCCAGCCGATGGGCCCCGCGCCGCGCATCACGAGGATGCACGACTCGTCGATGCCCAGCGCCGGATCGTTGATGCGATGGTGGTAGTCGTCGGCCCCTTCGAACACGATGGCGCGCGCCTCGAAGACGCCCTCGCGCCCCGGCATGCTGAGGTAGCGGCTGCGGAAACGCTCGGAGATCACCGAGGTCTTGAGGATGCCGAAATCGAACAGGTTGCCGCTGAGCACCAGGAAGCCGGCCTTTTCCAGGAGCGGCGCGTCAAAGGGGAAGATCACTTCCCGGTCCGTGGTCTCGCGTCCTTCCACGATCTCGGCGATGGTCCGGCCGGTCACGCTCAGGCAGTGGCCCTTCAGCTTGCCGGCGCGCTGCAGCTCCCACATCACGGCGGGCACGCCGCCGGCGCGGAAGAAGCGCTCGCCCAGGTACTTGCCGGCGGGCTGCATGTTGACGAGCAAGGGCAGCTCGTAGGCGTGTTGCGTCCAGTCGCGGGGCAGCAACTCCACGCCGGCGTGGCGGGCCATCGCCATGATGTGCACCTGCGCGTTGCTCGAACCGCCCGCGCAACTCACCACCGCCAGGGCATTGAGGAAGCTGTCGCGGGTCAGGATCTTCGACGGGCGCAAGTCCTCGAAGGCCATCTCGACGATGCGCCGTCCGGTGTCGTAGGCCATCTGGCCACGCTCGCGGTACGGCGCCGGAATGGCCGCGCAGCCTGGCAGCGACATCCCCAGGGCTTCGGCCACGGCGTTCATCGTGGACGCCGTCCCCATGGTGTTGCAGTGGCCGGCCGAGGGCGCGCTGCTGCACGCGCGCTGAAGAAACTCTTCCTCGTCGATCTCGCCGGCGGCAAGCTTGCGGCGGCTGCGCCAGATCACCGTGCCCGAGCCGACCAGCTCGCCCGTCGTGCCAGCCGTCGAGCATCGGCCCGCCGGAGAGGACGATGGCCGGGATGTCCACCGTGCACGCGGCCATGATCCCCGAGGGCGTGGTCTTGTCGCATCCCGTCGTCAGCACGACGGCATCGATGGGATAGCCGTACAGGATCTCCACCAGGCCCGAGGTAGGCCAGGTTGCGGTCGAGCGCAGCCGTCGGGCGGCGGCAGTTCTCGAAGATGGGGTGCACCGGGAATTCCATCGGGATGCCGCCCGCGTCCCGAATGCCGTCGCGCACGCGTTTGCGCCAGCTCCAGGTGAATGCGGTTGCAGGGCGAGAGATCGCTGCCTGTCTGCGCGATGCCGATGATGGGCCGCCCGGAGCGCAACTCGTCCGGCGTGAGGCCGTAGTTCATGAAGCGTTCGAGGTACAGGGCGGTCATGTCCGACCGCTGCGGATCGGCGAACCAATCTCGTGACCGGAACGATCTCGTGGCTTTCTTGACCATGGGTGGCTTCCGTCCTTGCTCCTGCGAGCCTGGGTCACGCTCGGCGATCAAGTCCCTGGTACGTCCTTGCCTGGGTCCCTAATGTACTTGGCGACATCTGCCGTGAGTTGCTGCCCGACGCGCTGGTCTACGAGACGGAGGACGCGCCGTCTGGTGGCCATCCGCCGTCTCGCCACCCTTCTGACGTGATCTTGCAGACGCGGGACCTGGCCGTCAGGGAAGCGATCGTCCGCGATTGAGTGCAGCGACCCAGAAGCGCTTGTGCGCGGACGAACCGCAGCGTTACAGCTGGACAGCCAGGTGCTCAGGCGTCGTAGCCTCCAGTTGCGGTGCGTATTGCGGATCCGACCATCGCAAGGGCAAGGCGTGTGGCGCCCACCAGCCCTCTTCCACGCGCATGCGCAGCAGCCTTTGCGCCCCGGCGAAGGCCTCCACCTCCGGGCCATCCCATATCACCTCCGCCACGACGGCGAGCTGCAGCAGGTCGCCGCTGCCGTAGTCGACGAAAAGCAGCCCCGCATGCGGATGCGCAGCCACGTTGCCGAGGGTGTTGAAGAAGGAGTTGCCCCGGAAGTCGGGCGCGGTCAGCACCGTCTGCCCCTCCTGCTCCGCGACCAGCACGAAGCCCGGCTTGCCGCCGCGGTGCGATACGTCCACGCCGTGCGCACCGGCATGCCCGCGGGCCTGCGGCGCGGCGCTGGCGATGAAGAAGGTGTCGGCGCGCCGCACCAGCGCCTGGGCCGCCGGGGTGAGCAGCGAGCTTTCGCGCACCACTTGGCGCGGCGAGTCGCTGGCCTGCGGCTCGCCCGCCCATCGAGGCTCGCGCGCCTGGATGTACTGCGGGCAGTTGCCGAAGCTCTGGTCGACCTGCACCGTGAAGCCGGCAGCGTCGGCCTGCATCACCGTGCCATTCATGCGATTGCGCCGTCGCGTCTGCGGCTCGATCCCAAGCAGGCCGAGCGGCGCACCCACCGCGAGGTTCTCGGCCAGCGGATCGCCATGCCTGGGCGAAGCCGCGATGCGCAGCGTGCGCTCGCCAGGCGCGCGGACGAAGCCCGGCTTGCCGACCAGCATCGAGGCCCACGGCCTGCGTGACGCATCGAGACTGCCGACCAGCAGCGTCGGCAGCTTCTCGAAAAGCTCCCGATGCTGCTCCGGCATGAAGTCGCGCATCAGCTTGTGCTCGACCTGCTGCATCCGCTCGCGCACGCCGGCGCGAGTCTGCATGGCGATCTCGCCGGCGTGGAAGGGAGATTGCAGCTCCGCACTCATCATCAGGCCGCCGTCTTGATGGGCGACTTCGCCATGCCGACGAAGCCGGGCAGCGCCTCGATGCGCGCGAGCCACGCGCGCAGCTGTGGGTAGGGCTCGAGCGACACGCCGCCTTCCGGCGCGTGCGCGCTGTAGGTGTAGAGCGCCACGTCGGCAATGGTGGGCTCCGTGCCCGCAAGGAAGGGCTGCGTCCCGAGGTGCCGCTCCATCAGCTCGAAGAGCCGCGCGGCGATCTCGTGCCTGCGCGCGATCCTGCGGCCGGCCGAACAGGACTGCCACGCGCGCGTCGCACGGTCCATTGACGAGCTGTCCCGCGGCCACGCTCAACCAGCGCTGCACGCGCGCCGCGGCCACCGGCTCGCGCGGCAGCCAGCGACCGCTTTCGTCGTAGCGCGTCGCAAGGTAGACGAGGATGGCGTTGCTGTCGGGCAGCGTCACCTCGCCGTCCTCGATCACCGGCACCTGGCCGAAGGGGTTCTTGGCGAGGAATTCAGGGGTCTTGTGCGCACCGCGCGGCAGGTCCACGTCGATGATCTCGAAGGGCAGCCGCAGCAGCGAGAGAAACAGCTCCACGCGATGTGCGTGGCCCGAGAGCGCGAAGCGGTAGAAGCGGATCGGCTGGGCGGGACGGGTGCTCATGGTCGGGCCTTTCGGGTTTGCGCAAGAGAGGATTCGACCTTACCCATTGCGACCCGAAGGCGGAATCACCGTCGTTGACATTTCAGCATTCCGGGCAGTGGAATGTCGGTCATGGACAGGCTCGATTCCATGCGCGTCTTCGTCGCGGTAGCCGAGGCGCAAGGCTTTGCGCCGGCCGCGCGGCAGCTGGGCTTCTCGCCACCGGCCGTCACCCGCGCCATTGCGGCGCTGGAGCAGCGCATCGGCGCGCAGCTCCTGTTGCGCACCACGCGCAGGGTGCGGCCAACCGAGGCGGGCGAGCGCTTCTTCGCCGATTGCAAGCGCATCCTGGCCGAGCTGGAAGAGGCCGAGACCTCGGCCGGCGGAACCTACGCCGAGCCGCAGGGGCAGCTCGCGGTCACGGCTCCGTCCATGTTCGGGCGGCTGCACGTGGCGCAGGTGGTGCTGGACTTCCTTGCGCAGCATCCCCGGGTCAGCGTGCGCACCTTCTTCATCGACCGCATCGTCAACCTCGTGGACGAGGGCTTCGACGTGGCCGTGCGCATCGCCCACCTGCCCGACTCGAGCCTCACCGCGGTGCAGGTCGGCTCGGTGCGCCGCGTGGCGGTGGCCTCGCCTCGATACCTCGCCGAGCACGGCGTGCCCCGCACGCCGGCCGACCTGGCCCGGCACGATGGCATCGGCTTTTCGCAGACGGCGAGCGCGAATGCACCATGGTCCTTCCACTCGCCCCGCAGCCACGGCGTCGGCGGCTCGAGTGGTGCACGCGAGATCGCCCACCCGCACATGCAGCTCATCGCCAACACGGGCGAGCTGACGATCGCAGCGGCGATGGCCGGGCGCGGCGTGACCCGCGCGGTGTCGTACCAGGTGGATGCGGACGTGCGTGCCGGCCGGCTGCAGGTCGTGCTGGCCGACTACGAGGCGCCGCCCATTCCGGTGCACATCGTGTATCCCGCCGGGCGCAAGGCCGCCGCGAAAGTGCGGGCCTTCGTGGACTTCGCCGTTCAGCGCTTGCGGGGCGAGGCGGTCCTGAGCCCCGAAGGCCTGGGGCGCTAGCCTCGAAAAAAAACGGCACGGTGAAGCCGTGCCGTTCATGGGAATTGCGGACCGCGTGGCTACTTGCTCGCCGCAGCCTCCACCGGTGTGGCATGAGAGGCGTCGGCTGCATGCTTCTCGCCGCCCATGTCGATGTCACCACCGTTGATCAGCATGTACATGGCCAAGGCGGCAAAGAGGGCGAATGCGCCAAGCAGTTTCCACATGGAAGCGGTCCTTTCGTGTGTGGCGATCAGTCGTTGGCGAAGATGTCGCGGTCCTTGGTTTCCCGCACGAACAGCGCGCCGACCACGAAGGTCACGACCGCGATGATGATGGGGTACCACAGGCCGTTGTAGATGTTGCCGGTCTGCGCCACGAT
Source organism: uncultured beta proteobacterium (assembly GCA_963818175.1). GTDB lineage: Bacteria > Pseudomonadota > Gammaproteobacteria > Burkholderiales > Burkholderiaceae_C > Caldimonas. The sequence goes on from CAWFRK010000035.1 coordinate 14,760, forward strand.
CGCGAACGCGGTGGTGGGCAGCAGGCCGCCGAACCATCCGTTGCCGATGTGATACGGCAGCGACATCGAGGTGTAGCGGATGCGGGTCGGGAACAGCTCGACCAGCATCGCGGCGATCGGGCCGTAGACCATGGTCACGTAGATCACGAGCAAGGTCAGGATCGCGACCACCAGCGGCTTGTTCATCTTGGCCGGGTCGGCCTTCGACGGATAGCCATGCTCCTTGATGGCGCCGGCGACCGCCTTCTTGAACTCGGCATCGCGTGCCTTGAGCGCGTCGCCCGTCAGGGTCTTCGCGTCGTACGACTCGATGACCTTGTCGCTGCCCACCTTGATCTTCGCCACGCCCGTGCCGGCTTCGTTCACGTAGTTCACCGAAGAGGCCGCGAGCACCTGCTTGGCGATGTCGCAGGAGCTGGTGAACTTGCTCGTGCCCGTCGGGTTGAACTGGAACGAGCACTCCTTCGGGTCGGCCACCACCGTCACCGGGGCCGAGGCTTGCGCCTTGGCGAGATCGGGGTTGGCGGCTTCGGTCAGCGCGTTGAAGAGCGGGAAGTAGGTGAGCGCCGCGACCAGGCAGCCGGCCATGATGATGGGCTTGCGGCCGATCTTGTCGGACAGCGTGCCGAACACCACGAAGAAGGGCGTGCCGATCAGCAGCGACAGCGCGACCAGGATGTTGGCGGTGGCGCCATCGACCTTGAGCGTCTGCGTCATGAAGAACAGCGCGTAGAACTGGCCCGTGTACCACACGACGGCCTGTCCGGCGGTGAGGCCGACCAGCGCGAGGATCACGATCTTCAGGTTGCGCCACTGGCCGAACGACTCGGTCAGCGGAGCCTTCGAGGTCTTGCCTTCGGACTTCATCTTCTGGAAGGCGGGCGACTCGCTGAGGCTCAGGCGGATCCACACCGAGATGGCCAGCAGGGCGATCGAGACCAGGAAGGGAATGCGCCAGCCCCAGTCGGCGAAGGCTTCTTCGCCCATCGCGGTACGCGTGCCGAGGATCACCAGCAGCGACAGGAACAGGCCCAGCGTCGCGGTGGTCTGGATCCACGAGGTGAAGGCGCCGCGCTTGCCGTGCGGTGCGTGCTCGGCCACGTAGGTGGCCGCGCCGCCGTACTCGCCGCCGAGCGCGAGGCCTTGCAGCAGGCGCAGCCCGATCAGGATCACGGGAGCCGCCACGCCGATCGAGGCGTAGGTGGGCAGGATGCCGACGACGAAGGTCGACAGGCCCATGATCAGGATGGTCACCAGGAAGGTGTACTTGCGGCCGATCATGTCGCCGAGCCGGCCGAACACCAGCGCGCCGAACGGACGCACGATGAAGCCGGCCGCGAAGGCGAGCAGCGCGAAGATGAAGCCCGAGGTCGGATCCAGGCCCGAGAAGAACTGCTTGGCGATGATGCCCGCCAGCGAGCCGTAGAGGTAGAAGTCGTACCACTCGAACACGGTACCGAGCGAGGAAGCGAAGATGACCTTCTTCTCCTCGCCCGTCATGGGCGCCTTCTGCGCCGCAAGCGTTGCTGCCATTGTTGTCTCCTGTTGTGGTCCATGCGAGGCGATGCCGGCATGTGAAGGCAACTATCGGCGAGCGCTCTGACCCGCGCCTGACGCGAGTCTTATGCGAGGCTGACAAATTCGGTGGGAACCCTGAGGCTTGGTTTCTCGATGTGAGATGTGCCTGCTTCGTGAAGGATGCCTCGGGAAACCACGGGGGCGCCGTGAAAACCGTGAACCGGCGGGGTTTGAATCGCGACTTAGTCGTCGCACCCCTATCGACCGGAGACCGACATGCACCCCAGCGCTCTCATCAATCTGCCGCCCCGACCACCGTTGTGGGACCGACCACCATGGCGGGCAAGACCACCAAGACCATGAGTACGCCGTTCCGGTGGCGACAACCGAGGAACGAAAGTGGGCCGGCCTTGCCTTCGTCGCGATCGCGGCACTGGCGATGGTTGCCGTCTTTGTAGGTTGAGGGCGCGGCCAGCTCTCTGCCGCCCAGGCTCCTTGACGCCCGGCTTCGTCACCTTCGCAGAGGAGAATCGCCACCTGGCTCTCGATAGAAGCAAGGTGGCGGCATGGCTGACGAAGCAGCACTGGGCCGGACAGGCTACGGCGGAGACGAGCATGGGCTGATCTGCGGTTATCTCCTCGGGCCGGACCGCCCGGGCCGGGAGATCCGCTGCGAGCAGGCCCTGCAGTGGCAAGCGGGTGCTGCCACCGAGGGCCCGCTTGCACGAACATGCGACGCCTTGCCCGAAGGCTCCTTCGTCTGGCTGCATTTCAACCTGGCGCATGCCGCGGCGAAGTCCTGGCTGCGCGAACATGCCCACCTTCCCGAAGACTACTTCGAGGTGGTGTACCGGGGATCACGTTCCACCCGCATCGAGCGCGACGGCGACAGCCTGCTGGCGGTCGTCAACGACGTGACCTTCGACTTCTCGTTCGAGGCCAGCGACGTGGCCACCCTGTGGGTGAGCCTCACCGGGCGCATGGTCATCACCGCCCGGCTGCATCCGCTCGCGCGGCGGATAGGCCTGCGCGCAGCCGTGAGAAGCGGCGAGACCTTCGACCTCGCCGGTGGCGCTGCTCGATCACCTGCTGCGCGACCAGGCCGACGAGCTGCAGCGCATCGTGCGTACCGCGATCGAGCGAGTCGACGATGCCGAAGACGCCCTGCTCGCCGGCAAGGAGCCGGATCGCGCCAGCTCGACCTGGCGCGCATGCGCCGGCTGATGGTGAGGCTGCAGCGCCTGCTCGCGCCGGAGCCGGGCTCGCTGCTGCGACTGCTGGGCAACCCGCCGTCGTGGGTATCGACGGCCGACATCGAGGACATGCGCCAGGCGAGCGAGGAATTCGCGGTGGTGCTGGGAGACATCGGCGACCTGAAGGAGCGCATCAAGCTCCTGCAGGAAGAGGCGGCCGCGCGCGGCGCCCAGGAGAACAACCGCACCCTCTTCATGCTGACGATGGTGACGGTGCTGGCCCTGCCCATCAACCTGACCGCCGGCCTGCTCGGCATGAACGTGGCGGGCATTCCGCTGGCCGATCACCCGCATGGCTTCTGGCTGGTGCTGGCCTTCGTGGTGGTGTTCACGCTGGTGGTCGCGCACTACGCGTTCAGTCGCATCGGGGGCAGGCGCTAGCGTGGGCTCGACAAGCGAGCATCAGGCCGCGGCACGCAGCGCCGCCACGGTCCAGACTCCGCTCGGGCGCGGCACGCTCGCACTGCTCAGCGCCTACTTCGTCATCATCTGGGGCGCGGGCTTCGTCGCGACGCGTGTCGCGCTGCAGTATTCGGCGCCGTTCACCTATATCGGCGTGCGTTACGCGATCGCGGCAATCCTTGCGCTGGTCGCTGCGCTGGTCATGCGTGCGCGCTGGCCCGAGACGCGGATCCAATGGGGCCATGTGGCGGTGGCCGGCTTGCTGACCCACGGAGGCTATCTTGCGGGCAGCCACTACGCGCAGTACTGGGGCCTGTCGGCCGGCGTGACGGCACTGATCCTCGCGCTGCAGCCGCTCATCACCGCCTTGATCGCGGCGCGCTGGATGGGCGAGCGGCTCACGCGCAGGCAAGGCATCGGCGTGGTCGTCGGCCTGGCAGGCGTCGGGCTCGTGGTGGCGCACAAGTTCGATCTCGATGCCATCACGCTCGCAAGCCTGGGCGCGGTGGCATGGGCGCTGATGTGCGTGACGGCCGGAACGCTCTATCAACGACACCATGCCGGTGATGCGGACCTGCGCTCGAGCATCGCGATCCACTTTTCAGCCACTGCGCTGGTGATCCTGCCGCTCGCCTGGGTGCTCGAGGGCTTCCACATCCAATGGAACTGGCAGATCGCTGCCACGCTGGCCTATCACATCGTGCCGGCGTCGATGGGCGCCTTCACGGTGTTCCACCTGCTGATGCGCCGCGGCCAGGCCACGCGGGTGTCGAGCCTGCTCTACCTGACGCCGGCGGTCGCGGCGCTGTGTGAATGGATGATCTTCGGCGTGGCGCCGACCGGGCTGATGCTGCTGGGGATGGTGGTCGCGTGTGCCGGGGTGGCGATGGTGACGCGGGGCAAGTGAGTGCGATGTCACTCGCTGTCACGCCCCTGTCACCGAACCCTCCCTATCCTTCGCGCGGTCGAAACCCATTGCCCCATCGTGACCACCATCGATCTCGTGTACTTCGACGCCGGCGGCGGGCATCGCGCCTCTGCCGAGGCGCTCCGCGCCATCCTGCAAGAACGGCAGCCCCACTGGAACGTGCGACTGGTCCACCTGGTCAAGGTGCTGGATCCGCAAGACAGCTTCAGGCGCATCACCGGCATCACACCCGAAGACGTCTACAACAAGCGCCTCAGGCGCGGCTGGACGCTCGGGCTGGCGCAGGAGTTGAAGCTGCTCCAGGGCCTCATCCGGCTGGGCAACCCGACCCTCGTGAAGCGCCTGCAGCAGCACTGGCTGCGCACCGAGCCGGACCTCGTGGTGTCGCTGATCCCCAACTTCAATCGAGCGCTGTTCCAGAGCCTCTCCACCACGCTGCCCGGCGTGCCATTCGTCACCGTGCTCACCGACCTTGCGGATCATCCGCCGCGCTTCTGGATGGAGCCGGGCCAGTCGCAGCATTTCATCTGCGGCACGCCGAAGGCGGCTGCCCAGGCGCGTTCGCTCGGGCATGCGCAAGACTGCATCCACGAAACCTCCGGGATGATCCTGCGCCCCGAGTTCTACCGGCCGATCCACATCGACCGCGACGCCGAGCGGCGCCGCCTCGGCCTCGACCCCGGCCGACCGACGGGCATCGTGATGTTCGGCGGCCATGGCTCGAAGGCGATGCTGGGCATCGCCCGGCAACTCGCCGACACGCAACTCATCCTCGTATGCGGCCACAACCATGCGCTCGAAAAGCGGCTCTTGGCCCTGCCTGCGTCGGCACCACGCCTGGTGCTCGGCTTCTGCCGAGACGTCGCGATGCACATGCGGCTGGCCGACTTCTTCATCGGCAAGCCGGGCCCGGGCAGCCTCAGCGAGGCGCTGCACCTCGGCCTGCCCGTCATCGTGACGCGCAATGCCTGGACCATGCCGCAGGAGCGCTACAACACCGACTGGATCCGGGAAAACGGCCTGGGCATCGTGCACAAGAGCTTTGGCACGGTCCGCCTTGCGGTGCGCGAGCTGCTCGGCCGCTTCGACGAGTTGCGCGCCAACCTCGGCCGCTGGGACAACCGTGCGCTGTTCGAGGTGCCGGAGATCCTTGGCGAACTGCTGCACCGATCGCGCGCGGTCGACGGCGTTGCGCTGCGCAGCCCTGGAGTGCGCTCACGTCGCGCCGCTCAGAACGCATAGGTCGCCGAGGCGTAGGTGCTCCAGCGCCGAGTCTCGAAGCCCTCTGGCTTGTCGATCGGCGTGCCTAGCGTGAGGTCGAACAGCAGTTCGCGCCATTGCCCGCGCACGCCCGCCGCCGCGCCGACGAGCCGGTCGCCGATCAGGTAAGTCGCGCTCGGCCCCCAGACCCGGCCGAAGTCCAGTGCGAGGAAAGCGGCCATGGGCGGCTCGTCGAAGAGCTTGAAGGGCGTCGTGAATTCATTGCGAGCGAAATAGCCGCTTTCGGCGAGCAGCACTGCCTCGCCGTCGAAGCCGCGGACGCTGTAGCGGTTGCCGATCACGAACTGGTCGGTGGACACCAGCGTGTCGCGCGTGTGCTGGGCACGCAGGCTCAGTCCGTACTGCCAGGGTCGTCCGAGAGCGTCGAAGACTCGCTGTGCGCCGAGCGACAGCTGCCAGATGTGCGGGCGCAAGGTCGGACCGCCCTCGTCCGTACCGGCGAGGTCTTCTTGCGCGTCGCGCCAGGGCATGCCGCGGCGGTAGCCGAGTTCCGCCTCCAGCGTGCCGGAGGCGAATGCTTTCCTGAAGCTCGCCCCGGTCTCGAAATTGGTGGTGCGCCGGCGCTGCACCACGAGCTCCACATCGTCGAGGTAGCTGCGCGCGCGTCGGGTGTCGACCGCGGCGAAGAAGGCGGCTTTCCACGAGGCCGTGCGCCACATGGTGCGTTGCCAGCGCAGTTCGTTGGTCTCGCTGTAGCCGCTCGACAGGAATCGGACGGTGGTGCCCTGCACGACCTGGGCAAAGCGGTTGTAGGAGTGGCTGAGCGTGAAGGTGTTGTAGCCCCAGGGAAGGCTGTAGCCGACCGACAGGCTCTGGCTGCGGTGGTCGGGGTCGGGGTTCTCGATGTTGGTGTTGACGCTGAGGTTGAAGAGGTCGTTCAAGCCCAGCGGGTTGTCGAATGCGAGCTGGCCGGTGAACTGGCCGCGGCCGAGCAGCTCGCTGCCTGAGTTGTCCAGCGTGAGGCCACCGCGCAGGCGGTCGCCCAGGCTGCCGGGCTGTCGCTCGATGAGGACCACGCTGGTGTCGGGCGCGACGCCGGGCTCGAGCGTGGTGGTCACCGTCTGGCTGGGCAGGCGCTTCATCTGCTCGACGCCCTGCTCGAGGTCGCGCACGTTGAGCACGTCGCCAGCTTCGATCGGGAAGGCGTTCCACCAGGTCCCCCAGGCCTCATCGGGCTCGGTGCCTTGCGGGCCGGGGCGCAGCATGCGGACGTCTTCGATGCGGCCGGTGTGCAGCTGGAGTTCCAGGCGCCGTGCTGGAGGTTCTGCGGCGGCAGCGTGACGCGGGAGGTGACATACCCGAGTTCGATCAGCTGGGCATCGAAGGCTGACGCGATGCGCGCCAGGCCTCGCACACCGACGCAGTGACGCAGGTAGGGATTGGCGGCGTCGACCAGCCAGCTGAAGCGGCGCGCGTCGGGGCCGACGAGCGAGACCTCGTGGATGACGAAGCAGGGAGTCTCTTCGGGCAGGTCCTCGGGGCGCAGCGGTGCTGGTGCGGGGCGCAGCGCGTCGGGGCCGCTCGGCAGGTTGGGTTGCTCGCGTTGGCGTTCTTCTTGGCGGCGCAGCAGTTCCTGGCCGGCGCGGTCGGCAGGGGTTTGGGGCGGTGACGGGGCTTGGGCAAAAGCGGGACCGTAGAGGGCGAGCAGGCACAGGACGGTCGCGCCCTTGCGCATGAGGGCGCGAGGGATCGGCATGTGTGGATGGGGATGCTTTCGGTTTTTCTAAGATCGGAACTTGTTCGCGTGTACACGGTGGAATTGGTCAGGCTTTGCTTGGACAGGGGTCCCGATGGGCCCACATCAGCTCTTGGTATTCATCTTGTGCTCCAAGAATGAGGTAGCAGTTCACTGCAAAGCGCGGATCGGTTTCGATCCTGAGTCCACCGCCTTACCGCTGAAGGCTCGACGGGGCAAGCTCCACCGCCGCCCGGTTGTCCCCAGTGCGCGTATCCGTCGCCCAGGTTACGGCTGATGAGCAGAAGGCGGCCCGCCTCCATGAACGTCGCGCAGCAACTGACGTACCACGCGCGTCATCGCCTCACGCTGTTGGTCTCGAAACCGTGTAGGTGATTTCCTCGAGCTTGTTTTCTGCGTCGAGCAGTATCAAGCGCAGCCATTTCTCCTCGAGAGCCACAATCTCCTGCTCGGATCGGTACAGGGTGGCCTGTAGAGCGACCACGTCACATTGGCCTGCCAAGAACTGGGAGGAGGCAGTTCTATGCAGCGAACTGTCTGGAGAGGCTACTGGTCATTGAACTTTCTCTACGAAGTATGGTCACTGCAAGTTTTCCATTGTTCTCGTTTCCGCTGGCCGCGAAGATTCGTGCCTTGCAGGAGCAGCGCATCGCCCGCTTCCAGATGCGCGTTGCCGCCAGCGGTTAACGCTGAGCGGATAGAGCGCGTGCTAGGGCATTTGCTATGGCAACAAGATCCTCGTGAGCCTTGGAGGCAAGCTCAGGATCTATGTTGGCGAGGTGACTAAGAATCTCACCGTCCGTTTGAAAGCGCCCCGAATCCTCTAGTTCTTGAAACTGCACCGGAACGAGGACCCAGTTCCGCCCGAGCTTCAACGACCAAGAGACGTTTCCCGAAAATCGATTCACTACAGAACGGAGGGCGCCCATGACGCGCTCTTCATTGGCCCTGCTTGCGTCCTTCACCTTGAATCGCCACACAGTAATTGGGACGTAGGTCGTAGCAGAAACCGAACTGGCCCTTGATACCGAAACCAGTCCAGTCAGTCGCTTGCTCAACGACGTCGATAACCTCTCTGCCCGTGGTACTCATTTGATCACTGCTCCAGGGTTCAGCCCTCGGATCATGCGCGTCCAAGTCACCCAACGGCACTGCGGCGTTGCTTAGGCGCGGATCGTAGACGTACCTGCCGTCGGTAAAGACCTCGTGGTACTTGAACCCGCTGTCAATCTTTCCATGCTCCAGCAGTCGCAAATCACCTCCGTCCTTACCCGTCACGCGAATGACCCATCCCTCTCCTGCCGTAGCCCGTAGTGTGCTAGCGATCTCTGAGCAATCTGTCCCGCTACAGATCCGCAGGCTATTCATGCGCTCAACTACGTTGACGTTCGGCGGATGGAGAGAGTCTGCCGCTCTGAACGGCACGTCTATCCCCGGGATTGCCTTCGCACCCGGCTGTTCGGCGGCCGTGCCAGGCGCCAGACCCGTTCCCGTTGTCGGCCTCCCCTCGCCCGCCTCCGATACCGGCAGGCTCGGACCACCGTCCCATCCCTGTGGAAGTTGTTCTCGACCTTCGGCGCTCCGACCGCCCTGGCCTCGGCCGCATTCGCGGCCGCTTTGCTCGCCTTCTTGGCGGCCTCGCCCACAACCACCGCCCCGCCAGCCACCGACGCACCGCCCACCGCATCACCGGCCAGCAGCTCGCCGATCGTGAGGGCGGCCTGGTTCGCGCACAGTGCCGGGTTCGCCAAACACTCCTGCACCGTCTGACGGACCGCCGCCGCAGCCGCCGGAGCGGCGGCCGACGCGGCGGCGGTGGCAGCAGCTCCGCCGAGCATCACCAGCGGTCCGCCGGCAGCACTCATGCCGCGCTGGATGCACAGCTCCCGGTCGGTCTGGGGATATGTACGCGTGGTCTCCACCGATTTGGTCACCTGCGTGCGCAGCTCGGGGTTGTTCGCCAGCCGCTCGCCAAAGCCTTGCAGGTTGGCCGGGCCGGCACCAGCGGCGGCAAGGTGCTGAGCACGATATCGCCCCCGCCCGGGGCGCCGCAGCCGCTGCCGCTGGCAACTACGCCGCCGCAGACGCCGACTCGCTGCACCGGGACGAGTGTGACGGCCTGCACCGTCCCAGGCGTCGTGGCCGATTTGCCGCTGGGCTCGATGCTCCCTTTGGCTTGGTGGGATCGCCCTGGAGTTCCTGATAGCGGGCGCGCGTCAACTCGAAGGTCTCTGGTCTAACGGTGCAGGGCTGAAGTCCTGCCACGCGGTGTACTTGACGTCATCGCCCTCGAGGGCGCCCCTGTCCCTGACGGTGCGTTGGCGCACCTGCCCTTGCTCTGAGACGCTGCGGATGCCCTGGGTCGCGCGGTTTTCCACCGCCTGGCCGATCACGGTGAGCCGGCCGCCGGCGACGATGTGGCTGTTGTCGTTGAACTTGGCTCCGTCGCCCTCGATGTGCAGGTCGCCGCCGGCGAGGATGGAGGCAGGCGTACTTGCGAGCAGCTCGGTTTGCGTGACGGTGCGGCCCGTGAGCTGGTATTCGTTCCAGCGCGTGAAGCGCCGCGCCAGCACGTCGACGTTGAAGGTCGCGATGCGCGCGTTGAGCTCGTTATAGTGCGACCCCTCGGTGGCCAGCCAATGGCGCATAGGCCTCCTGCTGGGCCAGGCAGGCCAAGCTCGCCGCCGCAAAACGGCGGCGCCTCCGCAGGCGGGTCGCTGGCCGGCGGGGTCACGCCAAACAGGGCCCAGGTCGGATTGTTGCGCCCATACCGGTAGACGGTCGGGCTTCCAGTAGTCGTTGTCGGTGTTATCTTCCATCGCCGAGGCCTCATGATCGCGCCAAACTGGTCCAACGGATAGGTGCTGCTGGGCAGCACATAGCTGCCGAGCCGGTACTCGGATCCCAGCCCAGTTCGGACGGCTTGTATTTCTCGACCTGGCCGTCGGGCTGGATCAGGATCTGGTCGATCGGCTCGTTGGTGGTCGTCGGGCGTGTCTGCAGGCCGTCGTTGCGGTTGGTCAGTTCCTTGACTTGCAGGGCGAGGTCCTGGCGCGCTTCGATGGTGGCGGAGGCGTTGAGCAGCGACTCCGCCTGGCCGTCGAGGACGAGCGCCCCGCTGCCGTCGGTCTCGAGTCGCCCCCCGACTGCGAGATCGCCCAGGCTGTAGATCAACCCGCCCGCCGTGTTGTGCAGCTCGCGCGCGCCGATCAGCAGCGTCTCGCGCGCGGCAAGGGTGCCGTTGCCGCTGTTGTCGATCCGGCCGGCGGCAATGGCCAGGGTGTCGCCGTAGATGCTGCCGGTGTTGGCCAGCGTGCCGGCGTCCAGGCGGGTGAGGCTACCGTCGATGAAGCCGCTGTTGGTGAGGCTCTGACGGGCCTCGATGCTCGTGCTCGTAGCGCTGATCTCGCCGCTGTTGTTCAGGCGAGCGGTGCGCGCGGCGAGGCTCGTCTCGGCACGCAGCAGGCCGGCGTTGTCGAGCTCGGCGGCGTCGAGCGACAGGGCGCGCTTGGCAGTGACGGAGCCGGTGGCGGTATTGGTCACGGCGCCCGTGCCAACCAGCGTGACATCGCGCTCGGCCGCGATCAACGCGGCGTTGTGGATCGCGTCGCCTGCATCGAGCCACAGGTCGCGGCCCGCGGTGAGGACTCCGCGCCGGGTCGCGTCGAGCGCATCGGCATCGTTGACGACGTTCGACGCCTTCAGGTGGAGGTCGGCCCCAGCCTCGATGGTGCCGCCTCGATTGCCGAGCGAGCCTGCGACGTTGACGCGCAAGTCGCCGCGAGCGCGCAGCTCGCCCGCGGAGTTGTCGAGCGCGGCCAGCTCGAGGATCGCAGCACCGTTGCTGGCGATCGTGCCGGCGGCAGTGGTGGACTCGGGCAAGGCCCGGCCGTTTTGCAGCTCGCTCGCGCGCAGCTCGAGCCCGGTCTCGGCGACGATGCGCCCGCTGCGGTTGTCGAGCGCGTTCATGTTCAGCGTGGCCATGCCACCCGCCGCGATCTCGCCGCCACGGTTGTCCGTGGCCGCCGCGTCGATGGTCAGCGTTCGGCCTGCGGCAATGCGGGCGGCGGCACCCTGGCCGCCCAGCGCAGCGGAGGATCCCGCTTCAGGCAGCTTGCTGCCTTGATTGATCAGCACGCCGGTGTTCAGCCGAAGGTCGGCCTGCGCCAGCAGCTCGCCATCGCTGTTGTCCCAGCTCTGGCTCGTGAGCTGCAGCTCGCCCGCCTGGACCCGCCCCTTGACGTTGCGTGCGACACGGTGGTGAGTTCGAGTGTCCTGGCGATCAGCTCGCCGCTGTCGTTGTCGAGCGCCTGGCTCGCGATGGTGGTCTGCGTTGCGCTGTGAACGCGGCCGCCGTTGTTGGTGAAGATGCTGCTCTTGAGGCTCAGGTCGCCTTCGGCATGCACGACGCCTGCACTGTTGTCCAGGGCTTCGCCCTGGGTGTCGAGCGCCAGGGCGCTGCCGCTCCACAAGGTGCCGCGGGTGTTGTCGATCCGGCCGGTGGTCGCGACGAGCTGCTGCGTCCCGCTCAGTTGTCCGTCGGTGTTGATCAGCGCATGAGTGCCGAGGTCGATCGCGCTGCGTTGGGCCGTGATCACGCGCCTGGGTGTTGTCGAGGCCGCTGCCGCCCAGTTCGAGCCGGCCATCAGCCCGCACCAGGCCTCCAAGGTTGTGGATGGCGCCGGCGGCAAGCCGCAGGTCGCTGCCCGCCACCAGGCGGCCGCTTGCATTGCGGAAGGCTTCGCCTGCAGTGGCGATGTCGAGCTGCGCGCCTGCGGAGAGTTCACCGCCGGTGTTGTCGGCTTCCCGAGTGCGCAAGTGGGCGTCGGTAGCGGCGGTGATGAGGCCCGCGCGGTTGTGGAGCCCGGCAGCGGAGATCTGCACAGCGCCTTGTGTCGAGGCGATCTGTCCGCCGTTGTTGTCGAGCACGCCGGTGGTGAGCTCGAGCGCCTGCTCGCTCAGGATTTGCCCTCTTTCATTCACGAGGCTGGTGCTCGTGATCCGCGTGGAACCCGCCGCGCCGATGCGGCCGTCGCGGTTGTCGAGGTGTGCACTGGAAAGCGTCACCGCGCCGGCGCCGTGGAGGGTGCCGCGATTGCTCAGCTCGCCTGTCACGCTGATCTGCAGCGGCTGTGCCGCGCGGGTCACGATCTGGCCGGTGTTGGCCAGCGCGGCAGCGTCGATGCCGAGGGGCCCCGATGCATCGAGCTCACCCTGGTTGGCGAGGGTACCGACGGCAGAGATGTGTGCACCGCCCTCGGCCCGCGTCTGCCCGGTCAGCGTGGCATTGCCGGCGGAGGCGAGGCGCAGGTCCCAGCTTGGCATAGCTGTCCTTGAGGGTCAGGTCCCCGTTGACGCTGAGCTCGAGATTGCCCTGCAACGCCATCAGGCGCCGGCTGCTGTTCACGCCCAGGCCGCGCTCGGTCGCGATCAGGAGAGATCTGGTTGGCATACATGCCGCCCAGCGCCTTGATGTCGATGGCCAGCCGCGGCGCAGGCGCCCGCGCCTGCTTGGGGAATGGCTTGCAGCGTGCCGTACAGCACCTGGTTGGCGCCCGCGATGGCATTGAGGTTCTGCGCCCACACCTCGCCTTCAAAGACCAGCCCACGGGCGATGAGGTCGAGCTGCTCGAGGTTGGTTGCATTGAGGCCCACGCCTTCGGCACCTCGGCCGACGAGAAGCTGCCCTTGCGACACGTCGAAGCCGCTGAGCGCACCGTCGGAGCCGAACTGGGGCCGGCCGGTGGCGAGCGTCGCGCGCGTCGTGTTGAGGAAGCCGCAGCCGTCGCAGGCGATGCCGTTCGGATTGGAGACGACGATGTCGGCCCGCTGCCCGCGACCTCGAGCGTGCCGCGCAGCTGGCTGGCGTGGGACGGGTCGGTCGAGGTGACCTCGTTGAGGATGATGCGAGCCGGCGTGGGCCCGAGCTGCAGAATCCGCCGACCCAGCCGCCCGAGCTGCGTCTGGACGGCGCCCGGGCTGTTGTTGAGAATCAGGCCGCGCTGTTCGACGTTGAACTGCTGGTATTGGTTGCGGCTCACACCCGCGCGGCTGGGCGGGGCGATGTGCACGAGCGGCACGCCGTTTTGCGCGGCATCGAGGATCGGGCGCTGGCCGGCCGGGGCGTTGCGATCGGCCACGATGCCTTGGGTCTGGGCGTTCGCCGCGACGAGCAAGCCCGCCAGTGTCGCGCCGCTGAATGCGGCGGCGATGAACCTCGACAGCGCGCGCCGTGCGCGCCGATTCCTGCCGGTCCTCACCAATGTCTTGCTCCAGCCCATTTCGCGCGCCCCTTGGACAAGGAGCGGGGGACTCTGGCAACGAAGCATGCAGTTGAGACGCGACCTCCCCTTCATGGGGTGGATGTGGGCTGTATCCGGAGGCGTCGACGGATTCAAACGATGGCCGAGGCGATGAAGTCGGTCAGCGCGAGAACGCCCTCGCGGGAGAAGCTGGCTGCATCGCTGCTGCGGGCCTGCAATTCCGAGAGGAGGTTCAGTGCAGGCGTAGTCGCTGCGGGTGAGGTAGTAGCCTAGAACTGCGGGATGCGGACGTTGACCGACGGCCGGTAGCCGACGGCCTGCGGCGGCTCGACCCCACGCGCCAACCAGGCCGCGAGCGCGCCTTGCACGATGGCTCGAGCCAGCTTGTCGCCCGGGCATCGATGGGCGGCTGCGCCGAAGCTCATCGAGCGCCGCTCGCGGCGGTCGATGTCGAAGTCCTCGCCTTGAGGGTTGAACGCCGGGTCGCGATTGGCGGCCGCCAGCACGAGCAGGATCGCATCGCCCGGCTCGAGTTCGGCACCTTGCACGAGCGTCGGCGTCGCCACGAAGCGGCGGGTGTTCTGGACGGACGGATCGTGCCGGTTCACCTCGTCGACGAAGGCACCGAGCGCCTGCGGCTCCCGGCGCAGGCGCTCGAGCACCAAGGGCTGCTGCCCGAGCGCGACCAGCGCATTGCCGATCCATCCGGCCGTGGCTTCATGGCCTTGCGACAGCAGGCCCACGGCGTTCGACACGATGGCGAGATCGTCGTTCCAATGGCTCTCGTGCGCGGAGTGACGCAGCTCCGCCAGCAGGCCGGTGCCTTGCAGCCGCCGGATGAACACGAGCAAGTCCAGCACCGCGCCATTGCCAGCATCTCGTTGCGCGGGCGTGGCCAGCGGCGACAGCGCGGCCACGAAGCGGCCCGTGTCCCGCGCAAGCCGTCCCAGGTCTTCGGCCGGACAGCCGAACAAGCGGCCCAGCACACGGGCGGACAACTCGTGCATCCACTCGGAGGTCGGCATCCCGGGCAGGAGTTCGAGGGAGCAACGCTCGGCCTCGGAGCGCACCGCCTCGTCATCCAGGCCCGACAGCACCGGCCCTGCCGCGCGTTTCGGCAGCTCGTGCGCCGGCCCCTCGTTCATGCGCATCAGCCGGCCGAACAACTCGCCCACCGCAGTGCCGACCAGCGCGGCAGGAACAGGCTCGGCCAGCGGGCGGACCCGACAGGCCGGATTGGCGAACACCTCCGCCACTGCGGCTGCGCTGCTTGCCACCCACAGCCGCAAGCCGGGCTCGAAGCGGAAACCGCCTTCGGCGCGCAGGCCGGCATAGAAGGGATAGGGATCGGCATGCGTGACGGCGCTGATCGGATCGAGAGCTTGATTCATGGCTGCCATCCGTGTGGGCTGATGTGAGACACTAGCGGCGCGAGGCGCCGCGCGGTACCTGGCCTGCCTGGGTCCAGCCAGGCCCTTCGAACCAGCTGTCGCCTCGCAGGCAGGCCGCCAGCATGTCCAGCGAATCGACGCCCCAGAACAGCCGGCCGTCGACCTCGATGGTGGGCACGCCGAACACGCCCTGCGCGATCGCGGCCTCTGTATTGGCGCGCAGCAGCGCCTTCGTTTCATCGGTCTGGGCTGACGCCAGCAGGGCTTCGGGGTCGTCGGCCTCGAGGGCTTCGGCCAGGGCTCGCGCGGCGCCTGCCTCCTGCGCGTCGCCACCCGTGCGCCAGACCTGCGCGAAGGCCAGCTCGCAAGCCCATCGATTGGCCTGGCCCGGCATGCCCGTCGCGCTTCCATGCGCGAGCAGCACGCGCAGCAAGGCCAAGGGGTTGAAGGGATGCACTGCCGGCATGCGCATCTCCAGTCCCAGGCGATGCGCGAGCCATGCGATCTGCCGGTAGGTCCATTCGCGCTTGGGACCGATCTCTGCCGGTCCGAGCTGGCCCCAGTGCTTGAGCAGGCCGGCGAACAGCACCGGCTTGTAGCCCACGCTGCATGTGCTGCCCTGCAAGGCTTCGGGCAGGCGATGGAAGGCCAGGCAGGAGTAAGGCGAGACGAGGTCGAAGTAAAAGCTCAGGTGCTTCATGACTTCGCCTCGGATGCCGCCTGGGCGCGGCGCGCGGGCAGGAGCTTCCAGACTGCGCGCTTGTCGCGATCATTCATCGACGCCCAGGCCGCGATTTCGTCGAGCGTGCGATAGCAGCCCTCGCACCAGCCGGACTGCGCATTCATGCGGCAGACGCTGACGCAGGGGCTGGGGATGAGGCTGGGTGGCGTGGGAGCTGGCATGGGGGACGGTGTCGGTTCAGTGGCATCAGGCGGCGGTGACATCCTCGACGGGCGCGCCGGTCAGGGTGGCCAGCTCGCCGGGCGACAAGGGAAACACGCCGTTCGGATGCCCGGCCGCCGCCCAGATCTCGTCGAAGCGGAACAGCTCGCGGTCGATCAGGCTCAGGCACGGCGTCGCATGCGCCACGGGTGAAACGCCGCCGATGGAGAAGCCCGTCTGTGCCTTGACGAACTCGGCATCGGCCCGCCCGAGCGGCCCCACCAGCGCGGCCACCTTCTTCTCGTCGACACGCTTGTCGCCCGAGGTGATCACGAGCACCGCCCTGTCGTCGCTCTTGCGGCGAAAGATGATGCTCTTGGCGATCTGCCCGACGCTGATGTCCAGGGCATCGGCGGCCTCCTGCGCGGTGCGGGCGGCGACCTCCAGGAAGACAGGCGCACGCGAGTGGCCGAGTTCCGCCAGCGTTTGCGCCACACGTCGAAAACCCTCGGGGCGTTCGATCTCGACCGTCGTCATGCCACCTCCGCGCACGCTTGGCCAGGAGCGCATTGCTCGCACGCGACACCGGCTTGCGGCCGAGCACGTCGGAGATGAACTTGCCGCATCGACCAGCTTCTGCAGGTCGATGCCGGTCTCGATGCAGCCGTCGAGCAGGAACACGCTCTTCCGTCGCGAGTGCCGGTCGCGCCCTTGGCGTACGGGCACCCCAGGCCGGCCACGCTGGCGTCGAAGGTGTGGATGCCCATCTCCGCACGTAGATGTTGCCGATCGCCTGGCCGTAGGTGTCATGGAAATGCCCGCTGACCTCGGCGAGGGGGTAATGCCTGAGCGCGCGCTCCATCGCGGCCTGCACGCGCCGCGGGTACCCACGCCGATGGTGTCGGCCACGCCGACATGATCGACGCCGATGTTCTTCATGAGCCTGACGACGCGCTCGACTTCATCGGGGCTCACCTCGCCCTGGTAGGGGCAGCCGACGGTGCAGGAGATCGCGCCGCGCACCTTGATGCCGTGCTCGTGCGCGGCAGCCGCCACCGGCCGGAAGCGCTCGATCGATTCCTCGATCGAGCAATTGATGTTGCGCTGACTGAAGGCTTCGCTGGCTGCACCGAAGACGACCACCTCGTCGGGCCTGGTCGCGAGCGCAGCCTCCAACCCCCTCATGTTGGGGGTGAGCACCGAATAGCGCACACCGGGCCGGCGACGGATGCCTTCCATCACCTCGGCGTTGTCGGCCATCTGGGGCACCCATTTGGGGGATACGAAGCTCGTGACCTCGATCTCGCGCAGGCCCGCTTCCTGCAAGCGATGCACCAGCTCGATCTTGTGCGCGGCGGCAACCGGCTGCTTCTCGTTCTGGAGTCCGTCGCGCGGGCCGACATCAACCAGTTTCACTTGCGTGGGAATCATCGACATGCCTCGTACGTATACGGAGGTGCCCCCCTAGATCTTGGGACGCCCATCATTTTGGGGATGGCGGCAAGGGCCATCGGACCAAAGAATGCGGCAACAAAGTGAGATTGTCATGGACAGCACCTATCGCCTGCACCTTGCCACCCGGATCCACTTCATCTTGCTCAGGGAATTGGGCAGCGGAATCGACGTCAACCTGATGCTCAAGCGCGATCTGTATGCCCTCGACGTCATCAATGTCTGCCGCGCCAGCGACAGCGACGAGCTCTCCCGGCTGGCCGACCAGTTCATCGCGGCCAGCCGCTCGCCGGAACTCGCCTGGACGCACACCACGGGCTTCGGCGAGTCGCTGCTGCCGGGCAGCCTGCATCGGGACAGCGAGTTCGGCGTAGCGCCGCCAGGCGCGGCCGGCATCAGGTCCAGGTTCATCTCCTGGCTGTCGCCGCTGGCGTTCCTCGCCGGCCAGAAGCCCGCTGCGCCGCGCTGAACACAGCTTCATTCTGTCTTTAGCCGCAGCAGTTCCGCGCCTTCGGCCACCTGGTCGCCCACGCCGTAGAGCACCTCTTCCACCACCCCATCCCGCGGCGCGGCGATGGCGTGCTCCATCTTCATCGCCTCCATCACGGCCAGCGCCTGGCCCTGCTTGACGGCCTGCCCGACGGCCACGTGCATCGCAACCAGCTTGCCCGGCATGGGCGCGGTGAGCCGCCCGGTGTCGTGCCCGCTCTCGCCGGCGTGCGCGATCGCGTCGATCCATAGCAGCGTCGCCGTGCCTTCCGGCGCGAAGACGGTGAAGCTCTCGCCATGGCGGTAGACCGACAGGGTCCAGCGTCGATCCCCCAGCCCGACGTCGAAACGATCCTCGCCGAGCGGCTGCGTCAGCAAGGGCCAGCGCACTCCCCCCACCAGCAGGGCATGGCCGCCGTCGTGCAGGTACTCCAGGAAGGCTTCGTGACGCTGGCCTTGCGCCTCGATCTCCATGCGCCGGCGCGCCACGCCGTGCAGGCGCCAGCCGTCGCGACGGCTCCAGGGATCGGCAGTCTCCAGCCTGTCCTCCTCGGCGAGCCTCAAGGCGGCCACGCCGGCCAATGCAACCGCGAGGTCCAGGCCCGGCGCGTCGAACAGCGCCTCGCGCTCGCGCTCGATGAGCGCGGTGTCCAGGTCGGCCTGCGCGAAGGAGCGCGTCGCGAGCACGCGGCGCAGGAAAGCCAGGTTGGTGTGCAGGCCCACGATGTGCGTCTGCGCCAGCGCCGCATCGAGGCGCGCCAGCGCTTGCCGGCGGTCGTCGCCATGCACGATGAGCTTGGCGATCATCGAGTCGTAGAAGGGCGAGATCTCGTCGCCCTCGCGCACGCCGGCATCGAGCCGTACCGGCGCCACCCGGAACTCTTCTGCCGGCGGCCGGCGGAACACGCGCAGCCTGCCGGTGGCCGGCAGGAACTGCGCTTCGGGGTTCTCTGCGCAGATGCGCGCCTCGATGGCATGGCCCTTGATGACCAGTTCCGCCTGCGAGGCCGGCAGGCGCTCGCCCGCGGCCACGCGAAGCTGCCACTCGACGAGGTCGTGGCCGGTGATGGCCTCGGTGACGGGATGCTCGACCTGCAGGCGCGTGTTCATTTCCATGAAATAGAAGCGGCCGTCCTGCTCGGCAATGAACTCGACCGTGCCGGCTCCCACGTAGCCGACGGCGCGTGCCGCGGCCACGGCCGCCTCGCCCATCTCGCGCCGGCGTTCGGGCGTCATGCCGGGCGCAGGCGCTTCCTCGAGCACCTTCTGGTGGCGCCGCTGCACCGAGCAGTCGCGCTCGAATAGATAGACGCCGTTGCCGTGCGTGTCGAAGAACACCTGGATCTCGATGTGGCGCGGCCGCGTGACATAGCGCTCGACCAGCACATGGTCGTCGCCGAAGCTGGCCTGCGCCTCGCGCTTGCATGAGGCGAGCGCGGCCTCGAACTCGTCGGCCGATGACACGGCCCGCATGCCCTTGCCGCCGCCGCCCGCGCTGGCCTTGATCAGCACCGGGTAGCCGATGCGCTTGGACTCGGCACGCAGGAACTCGCTCTCCTGCCGATCGCCGTGGTAGCCCGGCACCAGCGGCACGCCGGCCTTTTCCATCAGGGCCTTGGCAGCAGACTTGCTGCCCATCGCGGCGATCGCCGAGGCGGGCGGGCCGATGAATGCCAGGCCCTGCTCGGCGCAGGCCCGCGCGAAGTCCTCGTTCTCGCTGAGGAAGCCGTAGCCGGGGTGGATCGCCTGCGCGCCGGTGGCGCGGGCGGCCTCGAGGATGCGCTCGTAGCGCAGGTAGCTCTCGCGCGGCGCCGAGCCGCCGATGTGCACTGCCTCGTCGCAGGCTCGCACGTGCTTGGCGTTCGCGTCGGCATCGGAATACACCGCGACGGTCTTGATGCCGAGCCGGCGCGCGGTGGCGGCAACGCGGCAGGCGATCTCACCGCGGTTGCGATCAGGACCTTCTAAACATGATGGTTCTCCGCGGTGAGGATCTTGTCGAACATGAAAAGTGCTCCAGCGAAAACTCAAGCCAGGCGAGCGCCTTCGGGCTTCGGGTACAGGTTCAGGGCGGCGAGCACGGCATGACGGTCCAGGTGGTCCGCCACGCGCTCGGGCGTGGGTCGTGGCAGCCGAGGCACGATGCCAAGGCGTTGCACATCGAAGCGTTCGCCCAGGCACTGCGCCAGGGTCTCGAGGTTGGCTTCAAGCTGGGCCATCGCGGGGTCGATGCTGTTGGCAACCCAGCCAGCCAGCTTGAGACCTCGGGCGCGCACGGCTTGTGCCGTGAGCAGGGCGTGGTTGATGCATCCCAGGCGCAAGCCGACGACCAGCACCACGGGCAGCGCCAAGTCGTGGGCCAGGTCGGCACTGTCCCAGCCGTCACCCAGCGGCACGCAGAAGCCGCCCACGCCCTCGACCACCAGCGCGTCGACACCGATGGCCGCATCGCGGGCCGCCGCGAGCAGGTGCGGGCGGGAAATTGCCTTCGCTTCGAGCCGGGCCGCGATGTGCGGGGCACACGCAGTGCGCAGCAGGCAGGGGCACACCTGGCGTGCGGTGCGGGCCACCGAGCCGGCTGCGCGCAAGGCTTCGACGTCTTCATTGACCCACTGTCCGTCGAGCTCCAGCGCCCCTGCGGCGACAGGTTTGAAGCCGGCCACTTTCAGCCCTGACTTGCCGAGCAGGTGCAGCAGGCCGGCGCTCACGCAGGTCTTGCCGATCTCGGTGTCGGTGCCGGTGACGAAGCAACCCCTGATGGAGCTCATGCGGACTCCTCGGTCGTCGTGCGGCTCTCCGCCTCCTGGGCGCCGCTTCGAAGCCGGCGCGCGGCCAGCGAAATGGCATCGACCAAGCGGTCGAGGTCTTCCATGCGATGCGCCGCGCTCAGGGTGATGCGCAACCGGGCCGAGCCTTCCGGCACCGTCGGCGGACGAATGGCGGGCACCCACAGACCCTGCTCGTCGAGCGCGGCGGCGAGCGCCAGGGTGCTCAGGTTGTCGCCCACGACGAGCGGCTGCACGGCGGTATCGGATTCGGCGAGGAACCAGCCCGTCGCGGCCAGGGCTTGCGGCAGGCGCGCGCGCAGGTGCGCGATGAGCTGTCGCAGATGGCTGCGGCGCCGCTCGCCCTCGGGCCCGCCCATCAGCGCGAGGCTGGCTGACACGGCATGCGCGATGGCGGGCGGCGCGGCGGTGGTGTAGATGTAGGTGCGTGCGGTCTGCACCAGCCAGTCGATGACGGCGCGATGCGCTGCCACGAAGGCGCCTGACACGCCGGCGGCCTTGCCCAGCGTGCCGATGTAGACGATCCGCTCGCTGCGCAGGCCGAAGTGCGCGAGCGACCCGCGACCGCCCTCGCCCAGCACGCCGAAGCCATGCGCGTCGTCGACCACGAGCCAGGCGTCGAAGCGCTCGGCCAGCGCCAGCAGCTCGGCGAGCGGCGCGATGTCGCCGTCCATGCTGAAGACTGCATCGGTGACGATCAGGCGGACCGGCGTGGTGCACCTCTGGAGCTGCGTGATCAGCTCTTCCACATCGCCATGCGCGTACCTGGTGACCCGGGCCTTGGCCAGGCGTGCTCCGTCGATCAGCGAGGCGTGGTTGAGTTGCTCGGAAAAGATCGTCGCATCCTCGCTGCCCAAGGCGGTCAGCACGGCGAGGTTGGCCATGTAGCCGGTGCAGAAGAAGAGCGCTCGCGCCTCGGGCAGGAAAGGGCTCATCCAGCGCGCAAGTTCCTCCTCGAGGTCCGCATGGGCGCGCGAGTGACCGCTGATCAAGTGCGAAGCGCCGCTGCCCGCGCCATGGCGCGCCGCGCCTTCGGCCAGGGCCTGCGCCAACGCGGGATGGCCGGCGAGCCCGAGGTAGTCGTTGCTGCAGAAGGCCAGCATCGGCCGAGCTGCCTGGCCTTCTCCGGCCGCCACGCTCTGGTGTGGCGCGCAGGGACTCTCGGCGATGCGGCGTCGGCGCCGCAAGGCTTGCGCGTCGCGTTCCTGGAGTTGTCGTTGCAGGCGTTCGATCAGCATGGAGCCTCGCTTGCCTCGCGGACCACCACGTCCAGCGTTTCGCACACACGCGCCGCGAGCCAGCGCGACAGCGGCGGATCCAGCACGTAGGGAGGCATCAGGTAGACGGTGCGGCCGATCGGGCGGATCAGCAGCTCGCGTTCGCGTCCGGCCAGGTGGAAGCGCTCGGCGAAGCGCTCGCCCGCGAATTGCTCGCGCACGTCGAAGGCCCAGATCATGCCGGTCTGGCGCAGGTGCTCGATGCGAGCGTCGCCCTTCAGCACGCCGAGTGCCGCGGTGAGATGGTGGGCGCTGTCGCGATTGCGCACCAGCACCTTGCCTTCTTCGAAGCGATCGAGCGTGGCCAGCGCGGCGCGGCAGGCCAGCGGGTTGCCGGTGTACGAATGCGAATGCAGGAAGCCGCGCGAGACCTCGTCGTCGAGGAAGGCCTCGTAGATGCGGTCGCCGGCGAGCACCATCGACAAGGGCAGGTAGCCGCCGCTGATGCCCTTGGAGAGGCAGATGAAGTCGGGCCAGATCCGCGGCCGGTTCACCGGCGGCCCGCAGTCGCCGCCCGTCCAGTCGTCCTTGGCCTGCTCGAAGGCGAAGAAGGTGCCGGTACGACCGCAGCCGACTGCGATCTCGTCGGCGATCAGGTGCACCTCGTACTGGTCGCACAAGGCCCGGACCTTGCCGAGATAGCTCGCGTCATGCATGGCCATGCCGGCCGCGCACTGCACCAGCGGCTCGATGATGACGGCCGCGATGCGCGTGTGGCGCTCCTTGAGGATCTTGCGCAACTGCGAGACGGCGAGGCGCACCACCTCTTCCGTGCTCATGTCCGGCGGGTATTGACGCGGGTCGGGGGAGCTGACGATGTGCGCCCGCATCAGGAGCGGGTCGTAGACGTCGCGGAACAAGGCCACATCGGTCACGGACAGCGCGCCCAGCGTTTCGCCGTGGTATCCGTTCTTCAGGCAGACGAACTCGCGCTTGGTCGGCTGGCCGAGGTTCTGCCAGGCATGGAAGCTCATCTTGAGCGCGATCTCGACGGCCGATGCACCGTCGCTGGCGTAGAAGCAATGGCTCAGCGTGCCCCCGGTCAGCGTCGACAGGCGCTCGGCGAGTTCGACCGCCGGCGCATGGGTGCAGCCGGCCAGCATCACATGCTCGAGCTTGGAGAGCTGGTCGGTCAGCGCGGCGGTGATGCCGGCGTCGGCGTGGCCGAAGAGGTTCACCCACCAGGAGCTGGTGGCATCGAAGTAGCGTCGGCCGTCATGATCGAACAGCCAGGGGCCGCTGCCTCGCGCGATCGGCAAGGGCGGCATGCTCGCCGCGCGCTGCATCTGCGTGCAGGGGTGCCAGACATGCCGCAGGCTGCGGCGCTGCCATGTGGCGTTGGTCTCGGCGGTGAAGTCTTGGGTGGGACGCAACGGGATCTCCGGTTTGTGAGTCGACTCGACCTCATGGGGAAGTCGGTGCGCCGGACAAGAGCCGCCTGAGGCGACCGAGCACCAGCTTGAGAAAGCCCCAGAGCCACCAGGTGAGTGCGATCGTGATGAGCAGGATCACCACCAGCACGGCCAGGAAGACCAGGGGGTATGCATAGGCCAGCCACATGCCGCCGGCCACGAGGCCATCTTCGAGCAGCGACATCCCAAGGTTGGAGAACGGCTCGGGCGAGGTGTTGATGGCCGCGCGCGTCGTCGCCTTGCCGGTGTGGCTGGTGGCAGCCAGCGCGCCGCCGAGCACTGCCGCCACCATGGCCATGGTGCCGTGGTCGGCGCCGAAGACCGCCGCCGCCAGGGCCGCACCCGCGGGGATGCGCACGACGGTCTGCACCAGGTCCCACAGCGAATCGAGGCCGGGGATCTTGTCGGCGAAGAACTCGGCCAGGAACATGAAGCCGCTCGCACCCAGCACCATGGGATGCTGCAGCACGTGCAGGCCGGCGGGCAGCTCGACCCACCCGGCCAGGCCCACGAGGCCCGTGATGAGCAGCACGGCGTAGAGGCGCAGGCCGCTGGCCCAGCCGAGCGCGGCTGCCAGCGCCACGAGTTGGGTCGTGTCCAGCGATTCCATGCTTCATGCGCCGCGCGAATCCATGAGGTGGCTCAATTGTCGCTATCCACGCGGCCGCGCGCTTCTCGAGGAAGGAGCGCACGCCCTCGCGACCCTCCTTGCTGGCGCGGATGTCGGCGATGCGACGCGCGGTGTCGTCGCGCAAGCCGGCGCCAATGTCCTGGCCGGCCATGTCCTGCACGAGGCGCTTGCAGGCCTTGACCGCCTCGGGGCCGTTGGCCCGCAGGGTCGCCACGATGCTCTCGACCTTGGCATCGAGCTCGCCGGCCGGGCAGACCTCGTGGACGAAGCCCATGCGATGGGCCTCGGCCGCATCGAAGCGCTCGGCGGTGATGAAGTAGCGCCTGGCGGCCTGCTCGCCCATCGCGCGGATCACGTAGGGACTGATGGTGCCCGGCAGCAGGCCGAGCTTCGCCTCGGACAGGCAGAAGTGCACGCCCTCGGCCGCCACCAGCACGTCGCACACCGCCGCCAGCCCCACGCCGCCGGCATAGCAGTCGCCCTGGATGCGGCCGACCACCGGCAAGGGGCAGCTGTAGATGGTCCAGAGCATGTCCGCGAGGCGCGAGGCGTCGGCGTGGTTCTGCTCCCAGGTGTAGTCGGCCATCGCGCGCATCCAGTTCAGGTCGGCACCGGCGCTGAAGGCCTTGCCGTGAGCGCCGAGCACCACGGCGCGCAGGCCGGACTCCTTTCCGAGCGCGGCGAAGGCCAGCGTCAGCTCGGCGATGGTTTCGTCGTTGAATGCGTTGCGCACCTCGGGGCGGTTGAGGAACACCCGGGCGACGGCGCCGTCGCGCTGGATATCTAGCGTGGACATGTCAGTTTCTCCTTGGCACCGAAGCGGCACCCTCGAGGCATGAACCAGCGCCAGCGAGCGGGAGCCGCGGATCCGGCTCTGCCGGTCCGCTGGCGGAGTCCCCTCGAGGGGGTGCGCCGAAGGCGCTACGGGGGTGGTCCATATCACATGCGGAACACGCCGAACTTCGCATCGGGGATCGGCGCGTTCGCGCTCGCGCTCAAGCCCAGCGCGAGCACGCGCCGGGTGTCGGCGGGATCGATCACGCCGTCGTCCCAGAGGCGCGCCGAAGCGTAGTACGGATGGCCCTGTTGCTCGTATTGCTCGCGGATCGGCGCCTTGAAGGCTTCTTCTTCCTGCGGGCTCCACTGCCCTCCGCGCGACTCGATGCCGTCGCGCCGGACGGTGGCCAGCACGCTCGCGGCCTGCTCGCCGCCCATCACGCTGATGCGCGCGTTGGGCCACATCCACAGCATGCGCGGGCTGTAGGCGCGGCCGCACATGCCGTAGTTGCCGGCGCCGAAGCTGCCGCCGATGATGACCGTGAACTTCGGCACCTGGGCACAGGCCACCGCGGTCACCATCTTGGCGCCGGCGCGCGCGATGCCTTCGTTCTCGTACTTGCGTCCGACCATGAAGCCGGTGATGTTCTGCAGGAAGATGAGCGGCACCTTGCGCTGGCAGCACAGCTCGATGAAGTGCGCGCCCTTGTTGGCGCTTTCGCTGAACAGGATGCCGTTGTTGGCGACGATGCCCACCGGCATGCCTTCGATGTGGGCGAAGCCTGTGACCAGCGTGCTGCCGTAGCGCGCCTTGAATTCGTCGAATTCGCTCGCATCGACGATGCGGGCGATGACCTCGCGCACGTCGAAGGGCTTGCGCGTGTCGGTGGGGATCACGCCGTGCAGTTCTTCCGGCGCGTACTTCGGCGCGCGCGGCTCGGCGAGCCTGTGGATGGCCTCCTTGCGCCAGTTGAGGTTGGCGACGACGGATCGCGCCAGCGCCAGGGCGTGCAGGTCGTTCTGGGCGAGGTGATCGGCCACGCCCGACAGGCGGGTGTGCACATCGCCGCCGCCGAGGTCTTCGGCGCTCACCACCTCGCCGGTGGCGGCCTTCACCAGGGGCGGACCGCCCAGGAAGATGGTGCCCTGGTTCTGCACGATGATGGTCTCGTCGCTCATCGCCGGCACGTAGGCGCCGCCTGCGGTGCACGAGCCCATCACCACCGCGATCTGCGCAATGCCCTCGCGCGCTCAGCCTGGCCTGGTTGTAGAAGATGCGGCCGAAGTGCTCGCGGTCGGGAAAGACCTCGTCCTGGTTGGGCAGGTTGGCGCCGCCCGAGTCGACCAGGTAGATGCAGGGCAGCCGGTTCTGCTGCGCGATCTCCTGGGCGCGCAGGTGCTTCTTCACCGTCATGGGGTAGTAGGTGCCGCCCTTGACCGTGGCGTCGTTGCAGACGATCACGCAGTCGACGCCCGAGATGCGGCCGATGCCCGTGATGAGCCCGGCGCAGGGTGCGTCGTTGCCGTACATCTCGAGGGCGGCCAGCGGCGCGATCTCGAGGAAGGGCGTCCCGGGGTCGAGCAGCATCTCGACTCGATCGCGCGGCAGCAGCTTGCCGCGGGCCAGGTGCTTGGCGCGCGGCCCCTCGCCGCCGCCTTCGGCGATCTCGGCGAGCCTCGCATTCAGGTCGTCCACCAGCGCCTGCATGGCCTGCGCGTTGGCCTTGAAGTCTTCGGAACGCGGGTTGAGACGGGATTCGATGACGCTCATGCGGTCTCCACGGGCCCAGGGATCAGAGCCTGGCGGAAGTATCGAACCGATCTTGCTACTTTGGGCGTTTCAGAACGGGCCCTGGCTCAGCCAGCGCTCCATCTGGACCTTGCGGTCATTGCCCCAGAAGGCCTCGCCGTCGATCACGAAGTAGGGCGCGCCGAACATGCCCGCAGCCACCGCGGCCTCGTTGGCGCGCTTGAGGCGGTCCTTCCAGGCCGGGTCGCTCCACACGGCTTCGGCCTGCCCCGGATCGAGGCCGAATTCGGCCGCCAGGCCCTTGAGGGCCTCGGCCTGCGAAAGGTTGACCCCGCGGGCGAAGTAGGCCCGCAATCCGGCGCGCGCCCAGGCCGCGGCTCGCGCGGGATCGGTCTCGTGCAGCCACCAGAACACTCGCGCCGCGTTCTGCGTGGGGATCGGGAAGGGATCGGGCAGCACGTACGGCACGCCCTCGAAACGCGCGGAGCGCTCGAAATCGCGCAGCACGTACTCGCGCTTGACGGGGTGGTCGACCGGCGCCCTCAACTCCGCCGCCTTGAAGGTCACGCCCAGCAGCACGGCATGCCAGCGCACCGTGCGGCCATGACGCGCAGCCAGCGCCTCGACCCACTCGGACGCGATGTACGAGTAGGGCGAGGAGAAGTCGAAGTAGAAGTCGACGTGCTTGTTCATGCCTTACTTGTACAGCAGCTGCGGCAGCCACAGCCCGATCCCGGGGAAGATGTACAGCAGCACGATGGCAATGACCTGGATGCCCATGAAGGGCATCATGCCCGCGAAGATCTGGTTGAGCGTCACGTGCCTGGGCGCCACGCCCTTCAGGTAGAAGGCCGACATCGCCACCGGCGGCGACAGGAAGGCCGTCTGCAGGTTCAGCGCCACGAGCAGGCCGAAGAACAGCGGATCGACGCCGAAGTTGTCGAGCAGCGGGATGAAGATCGGCATGAAGATCACGATGATCTCGGTCCACTCCAGCGGCCAGCCCAGCACGAAGATGATCACCTGCGAGAGCACCAGGAACTGGGTCTTGCTGAGGTTCATGCGAGAGCACCCATTGCTCCACCAGCTCCTGCCCGCCGAGCAGCGCGAAGGCGGCCGAGAAGATCGCCGAGCCGACGAACAGCCAGCACACCATCGCCGAGGTCTTGGCGGTGAGGAAGACCGATTCCTTGACGACGCTCAAGTTGAGCCGCCTGTACAGCGCCGGCCAGCACGAAGCCGCCGAAGGCGCCCACCGCGGCCGCCTCGGTGGGCGTGGCCAGGCCGAACACGATGGAGCCCAGCACCGCCAGGATCAGGATCACGCAGCGGGAAGAACGACGCCAGCAGCATCTTGAAGATCTCGAGCCGCGCGAAGCTGAGCAGCGCATAGAACACCGCGAGCACGATGGCGCCGACGAGCAGGCGTGATCCAGAAGCCGGTCGGGGCGCCGTTCGGCTTGGGGTCGGCGGCTGCCGGCTGCGGGTGCGCCGGCGGTTGCCGCCTGCGGCGGAGGCTTGCGCGGCTCGGTCGCTGCCGCACCGGGCGGTTCCTGCGGCAGCACCCGGCGGCTCCTGCAGCCCGCCGCCGCCGGGCGGCTCCTGCAGCGCCGCTCGGACGGAGGCTCCTGCAGGCTGCCCTCGGCCGGCTCGTCCTGCTCGCCGCCCTGGTCGGCCGCGGTCGGCGCCGGTATCACCGCCGCCGAGCGGCCTGCAGGTCGTACTTCGCCTCGACCGTCTCGCGGGTCACGCCCTCGTAGCTGCACGCCGACGACAGCCGACGAACAGCGAGCGCCGGCAGCAGCGCGATGAAGAGCTGGCGCAGCAGGTAGCCCGTGGGCACGTCGTGGTTGCGCTGGCCCCTTGAGCGCGCCGACCAGCGCGGGGATCGCGCGCTGTCGCGCCCTGCGCGATGCGCTGGGTCAGGGGCGGCAGCTGGACGCGACGAGCCTCCTCGGCGAAGCGGCGGCGCCAGGCTCGGCTTGATCTTGGCCAGCATGATGACGTAGACCACGTAGAGCCCCGCCAGCATGATGCCGGGGAAGAAGGCGCCGGCGTAGAGCTGCACCACCGACACGCCCGCGGTCGCGCCATAGACGATCAGCAGCACCGAGGGCGGGATCAGGATGCCCAGGCAGCCGCCTGCCGTGACGGCACCGGCCGACAGCGGCATGCTGTAGCCGGCCTTGCAGCATCTGCGGGAAGGCCAGCAGGCCCATCAGCGTGACCACCGCGCCCACGATGCCGGTGGCGGTGGCGAACACCGCGCAGGTCACGAGCGTGGCGACCGCGAGCGAGCCCGGCACGCGCGCCATCGCCAGGTGCAGGCTCTTGAACAGCTTCTCGATCAGGTTGGCGCGCTCGACCAGGTAGCCCATGAAGACGAACAGCGGGATCGAGATGAGCACGTCGTTGGCCATCACCTTGTAGGCCGCCTGCACCATCAGGTCGAGCGTCCTGCGCGGTGTTGCGGTCGTAGGCCATCCAGGTGAACATCATGCCCATGCCCATCAGCGTGAAGGCGGTGGGAAAGCCCAGCATGATGGCCACCACCACCAGCGAGAGCATCAGCATGCCGATGTGGCCGTTGTTGATGACCGGCACCGACAGCAGCATCCAGATCGCCGCGGCGACGATCAGGCCCATCAGCGAAAAGCCGAACCACAGTTCCTTGCGCAACTTCATCGCGTGCCGCCTTCCTGACGCGTTTCACCGGCCACCAGCCGGTCGAGCGCCTCGATGTCCTCGTCCTTCACGTTCACCATCTCCTTGAGCTTGTCGACGTCGACCTCCTCCACGTCTTGCTCGCGCGAGGGCCACTCGCCTTCGCGCAGGCAGATCACGCAGCGCACGATCTCGACGATGCCCTGCAGCAGCAGCACCGCGCCGGCGATGGGGATGATGAACTTGAAGGGATAGAGCGGCAGCGGGATCGGCGTTGAAGGTCTGCTCGCGGATCGCCAGCGACTCCTGCGCGTAGGTCCAGCCGGCCCAGGTGAGCGCGACGATGCCGGGCAGGAAGAACAGGATGTACAGCGTCAGGTCGATGGTGGCCTGCGTGCGCGGCCGGAAGAAGCCGTACAGCACGTCGCCGCGCACGTGGCCGTTCTTGCGCGAGCGTGTAGGCGCCCGGCGGTCATGAACATGGTGCCGTACAGCATGATCTGCGCATCGAGCACCCAGCCGTGCGGGCTTGTTGAGCACGTAGCGCGAGAACACCTCCCAGGTGATGAGCGAGCGTGAGCACCACGATGGTCCAGGCGAAGGCCTTGCCCACCCAGGTGGAGAAACGGTCCACCGCCAACAACGTCTTTTGCATCGCGTCCTCGCAAAGAAAGGGCGCCCGATGGCGCCCCTTGTACGGCCGTGCCCGCGTCAGGCCTTCTTGGCCTGGCGGCCGAAGTAGTGGTTGTAGGCCATCTTGAAATCGACCATGTAGTCGTTCTGCCATTGGCCGGCGCGCTCGGCGAAGGCCTTCTGCGAGTCGAGCACCTTCTTGAACGACGGGTTCTCGCCCGCCTTCTTGGCGATGGTCTTGTCCCAGGCGGCGAGCTGGGCGCGCAGGATGGCGTCGGGCGTCTTGTAGAACTTGACGCCGGCCTTCTTGAGCTCGATGTAGTCAGCCGAGTTGCGCTCGATGGCCTTCCAGCTCATGTCGGCGCTGGCCGCCTGCACCGCGTAGTCGATGATGGCCTTGAGCTCGCCGGACAGCGCGTTGTACTTGGTCTTGTTGAACAGGATCTCGAACTGCTCGCTGGGCTGGTGGAAGCTCTGCAGCATGCAGTTCTTGGCCACGTCGGGGAAGCCGAGCACGCGGTCGCTGGAGGCGTTGTTGAACTCGGCCGCATCGATCAGGCCGCGGTCGAGCGCCGGCACGATCTCGCCGCCGGGCAGCGGGTTGACCGCGGTGCCCATCTCGGTGAACACGTCCACCGCCAGGCCCACGGTGCGGAACTTCAGGCCCTTCATGTCCTCGACCTTGGCCACCGGCTTCTTGAACCAGCCCAGCGGCTGCGTGGGCATCGGGCCGTAGAGGTACGAGACGACGTCGAAGTTCAGGCTCTTGTAGATCTCCTCGAGCAGGGCCTTGCCGCCGCCGTAGTTGTGCCAGGCGAGCACCATGTTCGGGTCCATGCCGAAGGCGGGGCCGGAGCCCCACAGCGCCAGCGCGGAGTTCTTGCCGTAGTGGTAGGCCACCACGCCATGGCCGCCGTCGAGCGTGCCCTTGGCCACGGCCTCGAGGAGCTGGAAGGCCGGCACCACGGCGCCGGCCGGCAGCACCTCGATCTTGAGCCGGCCGCCGGCCATGTCGTTGACCTTCTTGGCGAAGTCGTTCGCGTACTCGTGGAAGATGTCCTTGGCGGGCCAGGTGCTCTGGAAGCGCAGCGCGGTGGTCTGCGCGGTCGAGATCATCGGGAAGGCCGCTGCGCCGACGCCCACGGCGCCAGCGGTGGCGCCCTTCAGGAAGCGGCGGCGTTGGGGAGTGGGTTTGCTCACGTCTGTCTCCTACTGTCGTGCAAGTTGACGGGATTCCTTCCCGTCTTCGAGGGAATGGATGTAACCATCGTAGAGAGCGCGCACTCGGGGAGGGCTAGCAAAAACCCGCGACTGGGCTGATTTGCGGCCTGCTGTCGACAGCTTGCGCGCTCAGCGCGCGTCGAGCCCTGCCGCTGCTGACCGTTGTTGCTGAACCGGGGCTGAATGCCGTCGCGTGAGCGCCCGTTCACTTGCGCCAGAACGAAGGCGCCAGGAGTGCCATGAACGACAGCATCTCGAGCCGACCCAGCAGCATCGCGAAGGTGCAGACCCAGGTCTGGAAATCGGTGAGCAACGCGAAGTTGCCCGCCGGCCCGACCTGGTTCAGGCCCGGCCCCATGTTGTTGACGCTGGCGAGCACGGCAGTGAAGGCAGTCACGACGTCGAGATCAGTCAGCAGCAGCACCATGCCGAGCACGATCACCGTCGCGCCGTAGACCAGCATGTAGGCCAGCACGGCGAAGATCGCGCCGGGCGGAATCGTCCGGCCGCCCAGCATCACCGGGTTGACCGCGCGCGGATGCACGATGCGGGAGAGTTCGCGCGTGGCCTGCTTGACCAGGATCAGCACCCGGATCATCTTGATGCCCGCACCGGTGGAGCCGGCGCTGGTGGCCACGCCCGACAGCAGCAGCATCAGCACGGGCGCGAAGATCGGCCAGCGGCTGTAGTCGGTGTTGGCGTAGCCGGTCGTCGAAGCCACCGAGACCACGTTGAAGAAGGCCATGCGTAGCGCGACGAGCGGCTCGGCATAGGTGTCCTTGGCCCACAGCACCACGGCGACCAACAGGCTCGCTCCGATCATGACGCCGAGCGTGGCGCGCATTTCCGGATCGGCCCACAGCCGCCCGGGCGAGCGCTTGTGGATGGCCGCGAAGTACACCGCGAAATTGCAGCTCGCCACCAGCATGAAGACCACGCAGATCCATTCCAGCAGCGGCGACTGGAATTGTCCGAAGCTGGCGTCGTAGTTGGAAAGGCCGCCCAGGCTGACGGTGGAGAACATGTGCAGCAGGGCATCGAGCCAGCCCATGCCGGCCAGCCGATACGCCAGCATGCAGGCCACCGAGAAGACCAGGTACACGCTCCACAGGCCCTTGGCCGTCTGGGTGATGCGCGGCGTGAGCTTGGTGTCCTTCATCGGCCCGGCGGCTTCGGCCTTGAAGAGCTGGCTGCCGCCGACACCCAGCAGCGGCAGGATGGCCACCGCCAGCACCAGGATGCCCATGCCGCCCATCCACTGCATGAAGCAGCGCCACAGGTTGATCGAGGGCGGCAGCGCATCGAGGCCGGCGAGCACGGTGGCGCCGGTGGTGGTCAGGCCCGACATGGCCTCGAAATACGCGTCGGTGAAGGACATCGGCCTGCCCGCCTGGTACGACCAGTGCAGCAGCGGCATGCAGGCAAACAAGGGCAGCAGCGTCCACACCGAAGACACCAGCAGCACGCCGTCGCGCGGCTGGAGCTCGCGGCGATGGCGCCTCGCCACCAGCCACATGAGCAGCCCGCTCACGAAAGTGATGGCGATCGACGCCTGGTATGACTCATGCGCCGCGTCGTCGCCCCACCAGGCGAGGCCCAGCGGCAGCAGCATCGAGGCGGCGAACACCATCACGATCACCCCGAGGATGGCGAGGACGGGCAGGACCGCTTGCATGGGGGCAGGCCCTGGTCAGAAGAAGGTGGCGCCGACCTGGAACAGCTTTTCCACTTCGCGCACATCGCGCTTGCGTGGCAGGAAGACGATCACGTGGTCGTTGGCCTCGATGACGGTGTCGTGGTGGGCGATGATGACGCGGGCATCGCGGTGGCGCATCTCGCGCTCTTCCCCAGGGAGGTCGTCCTCGGGCAAGCCGCGCACCAGGGCGCCGATCTGCGCGCCCTTGGGCAGCGAGATCTCCTCGATGCGGCGGGCGACCACCTTGGAAGACTTGCGATCGCCGCGCGCCACCGCCTCGAGCGCCTCGGCCGCGCCGGCGCGCAGGCTGTGCACCGCCTCGACGTCGCCTCGGCGCACATGCGCGAGCAGCTCGCCGATCACGGCCTGCGCCGGCGACAGCGCGATGTCGATCTGCGTGCCCTGCACCAGGTCGGCATAGGCCTTGCGGTTGATCAGTGCAAGCACGCGGCGCGCGCCCATGCGCTTGGCCAGCAGGCAGGACATGATGTTGTCCTCGTCGTCGTGCGTGAGGGCGAGGAACAGGTCGATGTCCTGCACGTTCTCGTCACCGAGCAGGTCCTCGTCGGTCGCGTCGCCCTGGAGCACCAGCATGTCGGCCGGCAGTTCCTGCGCGAGGTATTCGCAGCGCGCGGCATTCGCCTCGACGATCTTGACGCGGCACTCTCCGCGCAACTCGCGCGCCAGGCGCAGGCCCACGCGACCGCCGCCGGCGATCATCACGCGCTTGACCGGTCGCTCGCGTCGCCTGAGCGCGTCGAGCACCTTGCGGACGTCCTTGGTGGCTGCGAGCACGAACACCTCGTCACCCGGCTCGATGCGGGTCGAGCCGTCGCAGAGGATGAGGCGATCCGGACCGTCCATTTCCCGGCGGTAGATCGACACGAGGCGCATCTCCGCATCGGGCACCAGCCTGGGGAGTTCCGAGATGCTGTGCTGGACCAGCGGAGCTCCGGCTACCGCGCGCACCACCACCAGGCTGGCCAGGCGATCGGCGAATTGAACGACCTGGAGGGCCTCGGGGTATTCGATCAGCTGCCGGATGTAGTCGGTGAGCGAGGCCTCGGGGCAGATCACGTGATCGACGGCGAAGCCGTCGCGCTGCATCAGCCGATCTCCATCCTCGAACTCGGGCGAGCGCAGGCGGGCGATGGTGGAGGGAATGTTGAAGACCTCGTGCGCGATCTTGCAGGCCACGAGGTTGGTTTCGTCGAGCGGCGCGCAGGCGATCAGCATGTCGGCATCCTCGCCGCCGGCCTCTTTCAGCACCGAGGGCTGGATGCCGTTGCCCGCCACCCCGCGCAGGTCGAGCCGATCCTGCAGCTCGCGCAGCCGATGCGGGTTGGTGTCGATCACCGTGATGTCGTTGCGCTCGGACACCAGGTTCTCGGCCACGCTCTCACCCACGCGGCCGGCGCCCAGGATGATGATGTTCATGGCCGGGGATTATGTTCGCCGGCCATTCGGTTTCAAGCCAGCGCCCGCCCGATCAGGATCTTCTGCACGTCGGACGTGCCTTCGTAGATCTGGCACACCCTCACGTCGCGGTAGATGCGCTCGACCGGGAAGTCGCTCACATAGCCGTAGCCGCCGAGCACCTGGATCGCTGCGCAGCACACCCGCTCGGCCATCTCGCTGGCGAACAGCTTGGCCATCGCGGCTTCCTTCAGGCAGGGCTGGCCGGCATCCTTGAGGCTGGCCGCATGCCAGATCAGCTGGCGCGCCGCCTCGATCTGCGTGGCCATCTCGGCCAGGCGGAACTGCACGGCCTGGTGCTCGAAGATCGGCTTGCCGAAGGCCACCCGCTCCTTGCTGTAGTGCAGTGCCGCCTCGAAGGCCGCGCGCGCCATGCCGACGCTTTGCGACGCGATGCCGATGCGGCCGCCTTCGAGGCCCGACAGCGCGATCTTCAGACCCTGCCCTTCCTCGCCGAGAAGGTTCGCTGCCGGCACGCGGCAGTTCTCGAACAGGATCTGCGCCGTGTCGCTCGAATGCTGGCCGATCTTGTCCTCGAGCCGCGCCACGGTGTAGCCGGGCGTTCGGTGGGCACGATGAAGGCGCTGATGCCCTTCTTGCCGGCGGCCTTGTCGGTGACCGCCATCACGATGGCCACGTCGGCCGTGCTTGCCGCTGGTGATGAACTGCTTCACGCCGTTGAGCACGTAGTGCGTCGCCGTCGCGCACGGCCGTCGTGCGCAGGCCCGCCGCCTCGGAGCCCACGTGCGGCTCGGTCAGGCAGAACGCGCCCAGCATGCTCGCCGCTCGCCAGCGGCTTCAGCCACTGCTCCTTCTGCGCGTCGTTGGCCCAGCCCATGAGGATCGAGCAGACCGGGCAGTTGTTGACGCTGACGACCGTGGTGGTGCCGCCGTCGCCGGCCGCGATCTCCTCGAGGATCAGCGCCAGCGCCAGGTAGTCGAGGCCGGCGCCGTCCCATTCGGTCGGCACCGCAACGCCGTAGCAGCCCAGCTCGGCCAGGCCGCTGCTGCTCGTCCTTCGGGAAGTGGTGCTCCTTGTCCCAGCGCGCCGCATGCGGCGCGATGCGCTCCTGCACAAAGGCGCGCACCGCGTCCTGCACGGCGCGGTGGTCTTCATCGAGCAGCATGGCAGCCGCCTCCGGGCCGCCCCAAGGCGGCTGAGCGCTCCCTTGGGGCGCAGGAGCGAAGCACGTGGGGGCGTCTCAGACCAGTTCGAGCGCCACGGCCGTGGCTTCGCCGCCGCCGATGCACAGGGCGGCCACGCCCTTCTTGCCGCCCGTGCTTGCGCAGTCGCACCGAGCAGCGTGACCATGATGCGGGCGCCGCTCGCGCCGATCGGGTGGCCCAGCGCGCAGGCGCCGCCGTTGACGTTGACGATGTCGTGCGGCAGCTTGAGCTCGGCCATCAGCGCCATGGTCACCGCGGCGAAGGCCTCGTTGACCTCCCACAGGTCGACGTCCTTGGCCGCCCAGCCGGTCTTGGCCAGCAGCTTGTCGATGGCGCCGACGGGCGCGGTGGTGAACCAGTCGGGCGCCTGCGCATGCATGGCGTGGGCGACGATGCGCGCCAGCGGCGTGAGGCCGAGCTTCTTCGCGGTCGATTCGCGCATCATCACCAGCGCCGCGGCGCCGTCGTTGATGCTCGACGAGGTGGCGGCGGTGATGGTGCCGTCCTTCTTGAAGGCGGGCTTGAGGCGTGGCGATCTTGTCGAGCTTGGCCTTGCCCGGGCTGTCGTCGTTGCTGACTCACGTCGCCGCCCTTGCCTGCCACCGTGACGGGCGTGATCTCCCAGTCGAAGCCGCCGGACTCGTTGGCCGGCGTTGGCGCGCTCGGTCGAGGCGATGGCGAAGGCGTCCTGCGCCTCGCGCGTGAAGTTGTACTTGGCGACGCAGTCCTCGCCGAACGTGCCCATGGCCCGGCCGCGCTCGTAGGCGTCTTCCAGGCCGTCGAGCACCATGTGGTCGTAGAACATGCGTGGCAGCCGTACTGCTGCGGCCCTTCGAGCAAGCAGGTGCGGCGCGTTGGTCATGCTTTCCATGCCGCCGGCCACCATCACGTCGGCGCTGCCGGCCAGCAGCATGTCGTGGGCGAACATGGTGGCGCTCATGCCCGAGCCGCACATCTTGGAGAGGGTGACGGCGCCGGCGATCGGGCAGGCCGGCCGTCGCAGGGCCTGGCGCGCGGGGGCCTGGCCCTGGCCGGCCATCAGGCAGTTGCCGAACAGCACTTCGTTGACGGCGTCGCCGGAGATGCCGGCGCGCTCGACCGCGGCCTTGATGGCGACGGCGCCCAGGTCCCGGGCTGCAGTGCGGAGAAATCGCCCTGCAAGCCGCCCATGGGCGTGCGGGCGGCCGAGACGATGACGATGGGGTCGGACATGACGAGTTCCTTGGGTTGAGTGTTGGAAGGCTTGGAACGTGGCGCGCTACTTCGAAAGCGCCACGCTGTTGGCGGAATGGGCCTGCAAATGATCGTGCGCTTGGGCGCTGCGGACCTGCCGCTGGCGGATGAAGCGCTTGTCCGGCTCGTACGGGAACACATCGTGCACGTGGCCGGCCAGGATGCGTTCCTTGTGGCCTTGCCAGAAGGCCGGCATCCAGCAGGTCGGCGTGGTGCTTCATGAACACCTCGCGCACGCCGGGTTGCCGAGCAGGAAGGGCCCGAAGGTCTCGGGGAACACGTCCTTCGGGCCGACCGTGTACCAGACCTCGCCCGACATCTCCTCTTCCTCGTTGCGGGCCTGCGGCACCTTGCGGAAGTTGCAGTCGGTGAGGTATTCGATCTCGTCGTAGTCGTAGAACACCACCTTGCCGTTGCGCGTGACGCCGAAGTTCTTCCACAGCATGTCGCCGGGGAAGATGTTGGCGGCCACCAGGTCCTTGATGGCGTTGCCGTACTCGATCACGCGCGATCTGCTCGCGACCTGCGCGCTGCGTCGCCGGCGTCGAACGCCTCCTGCAGGTAGATGTTGAGCGGGATCATGCGGCGCTCGATGTACAGGTGCTTGATGACCACTCCTCGTGGCCGTCGCCGTCGCGGTCGCTGATCTCCAGCTGGCTGGGCGCAGAACGTGCTGGATCTCCGCGATCAGCTCGTCCTCGAAGCGCGTCGCGCGGGAAGGCCACTTCGCTGTACTCCAGCGTGTCGGCCATGCGGCCCACGCGGTCGTGCTGCTTCACCAGCAGGTACTTGCCCTTGATCTGCTCGCGCGTGGTGTCCTTCTGCGGCGGGTAGAAGTCCTTGATCACCTTGAACACATAGGGAAACGACGGCAGGTCGAACACCAGCATCACCATGCCCTTGATGCCGGGCGCGATGCGGAACTTGTCGCTCGAGTGGCGCAGGTGGTAGAGGAAGTCGCGGTAGAACAGGGTCTTGCCCTGCTTGGCCAGGCCCAGCGCGTTGTAGATCTCGGCGCGCGGCTTGCGCGGCATCAGCGAGCGCAGGAACTGCACATAGGCCGCCGGGATCTCCATGTCGACCATGAAGTAGGCGCGCGCGAAGCAGAACAGCATCTGCAGGTCGTCCTCGCCGAACAGGCAGGCGTCGATGACCAGCTGGCCGCGCCTGTTGTGCAGGATCGGCAGCGCGAACGGCAGTCTCGTTGAAGCCGTTGATGATCTTGCCGACGACGTAGGCGCCCTTGTTGCGGATAGAACAGCGACGACAGCACCTGGATCTGGAAGTTGGCGCGCAGCTTGACGTTGCCGAGGCGCGCGCTGCATCGCCTGCGAGCACGTAGGTCGACGTCGCGGCTCCAGGTCCTCGAAGGGCCGCTGCAGCTGGAAGTTGTCGACGATGCGCACCAGCGTGTCGTGCAGCGTGTCGCGCGTGGGGTAGTAGGCGCGGTAGGTCGGCATGCGCGGCCGGCTCGTCGTTCTCGATGTACTCGGTGCTGACCGCCGGCCGCACGAAGATGAAGTCGTTGTGGAAGTAGCGTGCGGTGCAGGATCTTGGTGGTGACCGAATTGAAGAAGGTCTCGGCCAGCTCGGGCTGGTGGTGGTCGATCAGCAGGCCGATGTAGTGCAGCTTGACCTGCTGCCACACGTCCATCGGCTGCTCGCCGGCCTGGAACTCCTTCTCCAGCCGCTCGACCGCTTCCTCGACCCGCAGGTCGTAGAACTCGATGCGCTCGCGCTGGGCGCGCTGCTGGCCGTGCCAGTCGGCCGTCTCGAAGCGCTGCTTGGCGCGCGCGCGACTCGGTGCGGAACAGCCGGTAGTGGCGGTTGAAGCCGTCGAGCATCGCCTTGGCGATGTCGAAGGCCGGCGGTCGAGTCGAGGCGCTGCGGAAACACCGCGCTCCGGCATCAGGCTGCCTCCTGGGGCGCGTACGCGGGCGTGCACCGCGTCCAGCGCCGCGTGGATAGGCGCTCGCGACGTCGTCCGGGCTGATCGACCGTCATCGTGCAGGTCCTGCAGCAGGCCGTCGTGCACGCCGAAGGCCCAGCCGTGGACGCTGACCTTCTGGCCCTTGCGCCCAGGCGTCCTGACCATCACGGTGCTGACGCAGACGTTGACCACCTGCTCGATCACGTTCAGGTCGCACCAGGGCGTCGGCCGCGCGGTCCTCGGGCACGTTGTCGAGCAGCGCGCGGTGGCGGTCGCGCACGTCCTGGATGTGGCGGATCCAGTTGTCGGCCAGGCCGATGCGCGGTGCCGTGCAGCGCCGCCAGCACGCCGCCGCAGCCGTAGTGGCCGACCACCATGATGTGCTCGACCTTGCAGCATGTCGACCGCGAACTGGATCGCCGACAGCGCAGTTCAGGTCGGAGTGCACCACCACGTTGGCGACGTTGCGGTGCACGAACACCTCGCCCGGCTCCAGGCCGGTGATCTGGTTGGCGGGCACGCGGCTGTCGGAGCAGCCGATCCACATGTACTTGGGCTGTCTGCTGCTTCAGCAGGCGCGTGAAGAAGCCGGGATCCGCGTGCTCCATCTCGGCGGCCCAGGCGCGGTTGTGTTCGAAGAGGTCTTGGAGTTCGGTGGACATGGGGTTCCCTGGATCGATCCACCCGAGTTTAAGAGGCCGCCGGCCTCACATCGTCTCGGCGAACAGCTCGCGGCCGATCAGCATGCGGCGGATCTCGCTGGTGCCGGCGCCGATCTCGTACAGCTTGGCGTCGCGCCACAGGCGGCCGAGCGGGTAGTCGTTGATGTAGCCGTTGCCGCCGAAGATCTGGATGCCCTCGCCCGCCATCCAGGTCGCCTTCTCGGCGCACCACAGGATGACGCGACGCGCAGTCCTTGCGCACCTGGCGCACGTGCTCGCTGCCCAGCTGGTCGAGGTTCTTGCCCACGGTGTAGCAGAACGCGCGGCCGGCCTGCAGCACGGTGTACATGTCGGCCACCTTGCCCTGGATCAGCTGGAACTCGCCGATGCTCTGGCCGAACTGCTTGCGGTCGTGGATGTAGGGAATGACGTTGTCCATCACCGCCTGCATGATGCCGATCGGGCCCGGCGGCGAGCACCGCGCGCTCGTAGTCGAGGCCGCTCATCAGCACCTTGGCGCCGCCGTTGAGCTTGCCCAGCACGTTCTCGGCCGGCACCTCGACGTTCGTGGAACACCAGCTCGCCGGTGTGGCTGCCGCGCATGCCGAGCTTGTCGAGCTTCTGCGCGATGGAGAAGCCCTTCATGCCCTTCTCGATCAGGAAGGCGGTGACGCCGCGCGCGCCGAGCTCGGGCTCGGTCTTGGCGTAGACCACCAGCGTGTCGGCGTCGGGGCCGTTGGTGATCCACATCTTGCTGCCGTTGAGCAGGTAGTAGCCGCCCTTGTCCTCGGCCTTGAGCTTCATCGTGATCACGTCGCTGCCGGCGCCCGGCTCGCTCATCGCCAGGGCGCCGACGTGCTCGCCGCGAGATCAGCTTGGGCAGGTACTTCTGCTTCTGCGCCTCGGTGCCGTTGCGCTTGATCTGGTTGACGCACAGGTTGCTGTGCGCGCCGTACGACAGGCCGACCGAGGCGCTGGCGCGGCAGATCTCCTCCATCGCGATCATGTGCGCGAGGTAGCCCATGTCGGCGCCGCCGTATTCCTCGGGCACGGTGATGCCGAGCACGCCGAGCTCGCCCATCTTGCGCCACAGGTCCATCGGGAACTGGTCGCTGCGGTCGATCTCGGCGGCGCGCGGCGCGATCTCGGCCTGCGGCAAAGGCGCGCACCGCGTCGCGCAGCGCGTCGATGTCTTCGCCGAGCTGGAAGTTGAGGCCGGGGAGTTGCATGGGTGGTCTCGTCGTGGGGTAGTGGTACTAGTGCCGGATGCCTTCGCGGCCGGTCACGGTCATGAGGGTGGCGTTCATCGTCGCGACGAGCTTCTCGCCATGCCGTCGCCGATCGCTAGGCACGGCCCTCGGCGACCGTGATGGTGCGCCCCGGCTTGATGACCAGGCCTTCCATGCGGAAGCGCGGCCCTGCGCGCGGGCGCCAGCAGGTTGATCTTGAATTCGATGGTCAAGCACGGCCGCCTCCGCCGGCATCAGGGTGAAGGCGGCGTAGCCGCAGGCCGAGTCGAGCGCCGTGGCCACCATGCCGGCATGCAGGAAGCCGTGCTGCTGGGTCAGGTCTGGCCGATGCGTCAGTTCGAGCACGACGCGCCCGGCCTCGACGCTTGCCAGGCGTATGCCCATCGTCGCCATGGCGGCCTGGCGCTCGAAGGACAGCCGCACGCGCTCGGCGTGCTTCGGATCGGCGGGGTGCGGTTCAGGTCGGATGGCGTCCATGGCGTTGAACAGCGCGGAATCGCGCATTGACGTTGACGTAAACGTCAATTCTGCCTCCGGCGCGGTCCCTTCGTCTGCTCTCGGCGCCAGCATGCGGCGCGCTTCGCTTTCATGCGTGCGCACCTCGTCCAGGTGGCCTGCAGCTCCGCCATCTGCTCCTCCAGCTGCTCGCGATGGGAGGCCAGCATCGCGAGCAACTTCTTGAGCTGCGGCACCGGTGTCGCGCGGGCTGATCGTACATGTCGATCATTTCCTTGATCTCGGCCAGGACAGGCCCAGCCGCTTGGCGCGCAAGGTGAGTCGCAGGCGCGTGCGGTCGCGCGCCGTGTAGACGCGGTTGCGGCCGCCCGGCCCGCTGCGGTCGGGGCTGAGCAGGCCGCAGTCCTCGTAGAAGCGGATGGCGCGGGTGGTCAGGTCGAACTCGCGGGCGAGGTCGCTGATGGTGTAGGTCGTGCTTGCGGCCGATGACGATGAAGCGGAGGTGACAGGAGATGCCGGCATGGGTCCCTATGCGGACTGCAATTGACGTTTACGTAAAGTGTAGTGACGAATCAGCGCGAACAAGGGGCTCCAATACCCTTTGGGCGCCGAGGTCGCGAGCGGCCCGATAGCGGGCTAGAACACGCTTTGGCCGGTCAGTCGCTCGTGTTCACGGATCGCAAAGCGATCAGTCATTCCCGCGATGTAGTCGGCAATCGCTCGCCTGCGATGAGGAAAGCCGGCGTGGTCAGGCGGCATCTGCTTCGGATCGGCATGGTAGGCAGCAAAGAGCTCTCGCACGACCTGCTTGCCGCGTTCGGTGGTCTCGACCACCTGGGGATGCCGGTACAGATTTGCACGCAGAAAGCGCTTGAGCACCAGGCTTTCTTGTCGCATGGACTCGCTGAAGCCGACGAGGGGCGGCAGCTTGCGCACCTCGTCCACCGATTGCGGCTGGTGCTCGGCCAAGGCGATTCCTGTCGCCTTGATCACGTCGTACACCTGGTCGGACAGCATGCGACGAATCGCCTCCGACAGCACGCGCTTGCGACCGAGCTGCGGATATTCGCGCAAGACGGCATGCCGATAGCGTGCGACCAGCGGCACCACGTCGAGTTGCTCGAAGCCGAGCAGTCCCGAGCGCACTCCATCATCCACATCGTGCGCGTTGTAGGCGATCTCATCGGCCAGGTTGCACAACTGGGCTTCCAGGCTGGGCTGGGTCTTCTCGATGAAGCGTCGTCCGACATCACCGAGCTGCTGGGCATTGCGGATCGAGCAGTGCTTGAGCACGCCCTCGCGTGTCTCGAAGCTCAGGTTCAGGCCATTGAATTCGGGATAGCGTTCCTCGAGTTCATCGATCACCCTCAGGCTCTGCAGGTTGTGCTCGAAACCGCCGTCGTCGCGCATGCATTCATGCAAGGCGTCCTGTCCGGCATGGCCGAAAGGGGTGTGTCCCAGGTCGTGCGCGAGCGCGATCGCCTCGACCAGGTCTTCGTGCAGGCCCAGCACGCGGGCGATCGAGCGGCCGAGCTGCGCCACCTCCAGCGAGTGGGTCAGCCGCGTACGGAACAGGTCGCCTTCGTGGTTGAGGAAGACTTGTGTCTTGTAGACCAGCCTGCGAAAAGCCGTGCTGTGGACGATGCGGTCACGGTCGCGCTGGAAGGCATTGCGCGTCGGCGCTGCCGGCTCGGGATGGCGCCGGCCTCGCGAATCCTCGGGACGACAGGCGTACGGGGCGAGCATGAGCGAGGGCCTCGCGCTGCCCCTCAGTTCGATGTGTAGGCTTCGAGCGCCTGGGCCACGAGCGCATCGGCCGCGCCGCGCACGCCAGCCTGCCCCAGCGATTCGATGACGACAAAGCGGATTTCGCCTGCCTCGTTCTTCTTGTCGACGCGCATCAGGTCGAGGTACCGGTCCACGCCAAGCGCAGGCCCCTGCACCGGCAAGCCCGCGCGTTCCACCAAGCGACGCATGCGCTCGACGAAGCTGGCCGGCATGAGCCCCAGCCTCGCCGACAGGTCGCTGGCCATCACCATGCCGCAGCCCACCGCTTCGCCATGCAGCCATTGCCCATAACCGAGGCCGGCCTCGATGGCATGCCCGAAGGTATGTCCGAAGTTGAGGATGGCTCGCAAGCCGGATTCGCGCTCATCCTGGCCGACGACCCAGGCCTTGATCTCGCATGATCGCTTGACGGCGTACGCCAGGGCCACCTTGTCGCGCGCCCGCAGGGCGTCGAGGTTGGCCTCGATCCAGTCCAGGAACGCAGGGTCGGCGATCGGTCCGTACTTGATCACCTCGGCCAGGCCGGCCGACAGCTCGCGATCGGGCAGCGTGTCGAGGGTATCGAGGTCGCACACCACCAGCAAGGGCTGGTAGAACGCGCCGATCATGTTCTTGCCGCGCGGGTGGTTGATGGCAGTCTTTCCTCCCACCGAGGAGTCGACCTGGGCAAGCAAGGTGGTTGGCACCTGCACGAAGGACACGCCACGCATGTAGCAGGCGGCGGCAAATCCGGTCATGTCGCCGACGACTCCTCCGCCCAGGGCGTAGAGCACCGTCTTGCGGTCGCAGGCGTTCGTCAGCAGCGCATCGAAGATCTGGTCGAGCGAGGCCCAGTCCTTGTGGGATTCACCGTCCGGAAGAACGACGCGAATGAGCTTTCGATGTCGGCTGGCCAGCGTGGCAGCGAGTCGGTCGCCATAGAGGGGATCGACGGTGGTGTTGGTGACGATCGCCGCGATACCACCGGCGGGGATCGCCCCGAACGTCAGGGGTTCTCCAAGCAATTTGCCGTCAATGGTGATCTCGTAGGCACGATCACCCAGGTCTACCTTCACGCGTTCCAACGTTGTCCTTTGGTGGGTACGGGTTCAACGCGTGATTCTGGCCGATCTCAGAGCCAATGCGCCCCTCGGGCAGCGCAGAACCCGCGCCGGACGGCGGGGAAAGGCGAGGGATAGCCTCAGCGCGCCGATTCGCCGCCCGCAGCAGCGGGCGCAAACTGACCGGTCCCTGCGACTTGGGCGAGCTCGATCTGCATCGCGATCATGTTCAGGATGGTCTTCGGCGATGGATGTCCGGTCTCGATGACGAAGTCCGCGACTTCGCTGTAGAGCGGCTCGCGTTCGTGCGCCAGCTTCTGCAGGCGCGCGAGTCCGTCCTGGACCTGGAGCAACGGCCTCTTGGTGTCATGCCTGAGGCGCCGCCACAGGTCCTCGGGGCTGGCCCGTAGGTAGACCACGGTGCAGCAACGGCTCAAGACCTCGCGGTTCTGCGGCTTGAGCACCGCCCCCCCGCCGGTGGCCAACACGAATTCATCGCGCCGGCACAACTCCTCGACCGCCTGCGTCTCGATCTCCCGAAAGGCAGCTTCGCCTTCCATTTCGAAGTACTGGCGAATCGGCATGCCGATGCGAGATTCGATCTCGGCATCGGCATCGATGAAGGGAAGGCCCAATCGGCGCGCCAGTTGGCGGCCCAGCGTGCTCTTCCCGCAGCCGGGCAAGCCGACCAAAGCCAATCTCACGACACTGACCTCTCGCGAATCAACGAATCGCCGTGCGGTCGGAGATGACGCGCGGGGTCAGGAAAACCAGCAACTCGGTCTTTTCGGCGCTCCGGCCCGTGGTCTTGAAGAGATAGCCCAGAAAGGGCACGTCACCGAGCCAGGGCACCTTGGTGACTTCATCACGCTCGTTCTGCGTGAAGATGCCGCCGATCACGACCGTGCCGCCGTTTTCGATCAGGACCTGCGTCTTCACGTGCTTGGTGTCGATTGCGAAGCCGGCTGGCGTGGTGATGCCGACGCTGTCCTTGTTGATGTCCACGTCGAGGATGATGTTGCCTTCCGGGGTGACCTGGGGCGTGACTTCGAGCTTGAGGTTGGCCTTGCGGAATTGCACCGCGGTGGCGCCGCTGGAGGTCGCGTTCTGGTACGGCAGTTCGGTGCCCTGCTCGATCAGGGCCTTCACCTGGTCGGCCGTGATCACACGCGGGCTGGAGACGATCTTGCCCCGGCCGTCTGCTTCGAGCGCCGAAAGCTCGAGGTTCAGGAAGCGGGTAGCCGACGAATTGAAGAGAGACAGCGCAAAGGAGGCCGGATTCTGGCCATTGATGATGGCCGCCGGCAGATTCACGAATTGCGTGTTGGGTATGAAGCTCTCTTCCGTGATTTCAGCCTGGCCCGTCTGTTC
The DNA here is from genome assembly GCA_963818175.1 of uncultured beta proteobacterium. Classification (GTDB taxonomy): domain Bacteria; phylum Pseudomonadota; class Gammaproteobacteria; order Burkholderiales; family Burkholderiaceae_C; genus Caldimonas. Next base: position 59,536 of record CAWFRK010000035.1, read on the forward strand.
ACCGATGCCGAGGTAGTTACCCGTGAATTGGCCACGCTTGCCTCCGATCGGCGAGCCGAATTGCCCACCGCGGAGCCCGCGCAGGTCGGAGTAGCCGAGCTTGACGCCCAGTTGCCGGCCGAAGCGGTCATCGGCCTCGACGATCCGCGCTTCGATCATGACCTGGCGCACCGGAATGTCGATCTTGGCGATGAGTTGCTGGATCTCTTCGAGCTTCGACGGTATGTCAGTCACGAAGATCTGGTTGGTCCGCGTTTCGAAGATGGCACTGCCGCGCGGAGTGAGGATCGGCTTGGCGCCGGGCCCCGACGATGCGCCGTTCGTTTGCCCGAGCAGGCCCTTGGCGACCTCTTCTGCCTTGGTGTAGTTGAGCTGGAAGGATTGCGTGCGCAGCGGCTCGAGTTGAGCCACCTGCGCCCTGGCTTCGAGGTCGAGCTTCTCCTTGGCTGCAAGTTCATCCTTCGGAGCGATCCACAGCACGTTGCCCGACTTGCGCATGCCCAGGCCCTTGGCCTGCAGAATGATGTCGAGCGCCTGGTCCCAAGGCACGTCCTTCAGGCGAAGCGTCACATTGCCGGTGACGGTGTCGCTGGTCACGACGTTGAAGTTGGTGAAGTCGGCAATCACCTGCAAGAGGGCTCGAACTTCGATGTTCTGGAAATTGAGCGACAGCTTCTCGCCCTGGTAGCCCGGCCCTTGCACCAGCTTGTTTGGATCCAGCTTCTGAGGGCGAACTTCCAGGACGAACTGGTTGTCGCTCTGGTAGGCGCTGTGCTCCCAGGATCCTCTCGGCTCGACCACCATGCGCACCCTGTCGCCCGCCTGGAAGGTGGACACGGTTTGCACGGGAGTGCCGAAGTCGGTCACGTCGAGCCGGCGACGCAGCGTCTCGGGAAGGCTGGAACGAAGGAATTCGATAACGAGGTTCTGGCCCTGCTGGCGGATATCGACGCCGACCTGGTTGTTGGGCAGCTCGACCACCACGCGTCCCGCACCATCCTGGCCGCGGCGGAAGTCGATGTCCTTGAGCGCCAGCTGATCGCGATTCAGCGCTTGCGCAAAGTGGACGGGTTCGCTCGGCGCGGCGGTGGCCGCAGGGGCCTGGCCGGGCAACTGGAGCACCAGCAGCAGCGACTTCCCTTGCAGCTGGGCGGTATAGCTGGCCGGCTGCTTCAGGTTCAGCACCAGGCGGGTACGGTCGCCCGATTGGGCGACATTGACAGAGCGCAAGTTGCCCTGGTTGAGTTCGACGTTCGAGCGGCCCATGCCATTGCCGACGCCGGGCAAGTCGATGGCGATGCGGGGAGGCGTCTGCACGGTGAAGCCGGCGGGCACGGCGGCCAGCGGCTCCGAAAGCTCGATGCGAACCACTTCACTGCCCGCCTGCTGAGTCGAATTCACCGACTGGATCAGGTTCTGGGACCACGCGAATGCCGGGGCCAAGGAGACCACGAGCCCCAGGATGCCTGCGCGCCATTTGGACATGATCGAATTCTTATGCACCATTTTCATTTCGCCTTCTCCTGAAGCTGGAGGCTGCCATTGCGTTCAATCCACTCGCCTGCAGCATCCTGAACGATCTCCCGGAGAGCGACCTCCGTCTCGCTTATCTTGGTGATGCGGCCATAGTTCTGGCCGATGTAGTCGCCCACCTTCACCTGGTAGAGCAACGCATCGATCTTCAACAGGGCAAACTGCCTTCCCTCGCGTGCCACGCTGCCGACCATGTGCATGTTGTCCAAGGGATAGGCCTCGAGCGGCTCCCGACGCCGATTGAGTTCGCCGGCAATCAGGGAATTCGGCTGCTTGGCTTCCTGCTTGAGCGCCACGGTGAGTTTCTGGACGCTGAACGGCTCGACCCCGGTGGCGACGACGTACGACTGCGGATCGAACTTCTTGGGCGGATCGAGAGGCTTGACGCTGGGCCGCACCTCTCGCTTCTGCTGCTCCATCCATCCCTGCAGTTCGTCCTGGTCTCCGGCGCAACCGGCCAGCATGGCGGCGCCCAGTGACCCTGCGAGGGCCTGCATCAGTTTGCGCGATACGCAGTTCATTTCTTGCCCCCCGCCTTCGCCTTGTCCGCAGCGGCCTTGCGCTGGGAGTCGATTTCACTCTGGTCGAGGTAGCGGTAGGTGCGTGCAGTCGCTTCCATACCCAACCCAGACACCGCGTCCTTGTCCTTCAAAGTCGCGATGTTGAGGCCGTGCAAGGTCACGATCCGGGACAGGTTGGCGACATCGGCCGCAAAGGCGCCGATGTCGTGATAGCGACCAGTCACCTTGATGGAAATCGGAAGCTCCGCGTAGTAGTCCTTCACGACGACCTGGCCAGGGCGGAAGAGCTCGAACTGCAGGCCACGCCCCAGTCCAGCCTGGTTGATGTCGGACAGGAGGGCATCCATTTCCGCCTTCCCGGGCAACTGCTTTTCAAGCTGGGTCACGTATTCCTGAACCTGCAGGCGTTGCTTGCGCAACTCGCCCAGGTTGATGGCTTGCGACAGCTTGCTGCGGTAGTCCTGCTTGAGAGCCGGCTCCTTCTGGCGCTCGGCTTCGAGGTTGTCCGCTTCGGCCGAAAGCACCAGGAACCAGCCAAGCACCACGACGGCCAACGCGGCAAACAGCCAGGTTGCAAGCCGCGGCAGGATCGGCCACTGCCCCGGCTCGTTCGGATTCAGCCCACGGAACTGGGAAGCGAGCTCGCCGGAAAGCTCGCTCAAATTGACGTTGCGAGACGCTTTTGCCATGTTCAGCCTTCGCTCCTCACGACTGCTTTGGGCGCGCTGGCCGCACCGGGCGCCGGCGCGGCCTTGCTGGCATCGGCATCCTGGGGCCGCTTCAGGCCGACGCGCATCGAGAACTCGTACAGGCGCCTCTGCTCGCGACCGTCCGGCTTGAGATTGGCGGCCTTGATTTCGATCAGTTCGGGACGCTCGAGCCAGGTAGAGTTGTAGGCGGTGTTGCGCAACAGCTCGGACACGCGCTCGTTGGTCTGCGCCACGCCCCCGACCGTCACGGTCTGGCCGTCCTGCTTGATCAAGGAAAGATAGACGCCTTCTGGAGTCTGCTTGACGAGCTCATTGAGCAGGTGGACCGGCATGTTGCGGTCCGTCTGCAGGTCTTCGACCGCCTTTTGGCGCGCTTTCAGCGCGTCGATCTCGGCGCGCAGATTGGCGATGTCCTTGATCTGCTCGTCGAGCTTGGCGATCTCGGCCTTCAGGAAGGTGTTGCGGTCCTGCTGGCTCGAGATCATCTGCTGCAAGACCGCGAACCAGCCGACGGCCACCAGCGCACCGACCGCAGCGGACAGACCCAGGGTCGCAAAGAAGGCCTGCTTGCGGCGACGCCGCTTCTCTTCCCGGTGGGGAAGAAGGTTGATCAGGATCATTGCAGGAACCTCCGCATCGCCAGGCCGCAGGCCGTCAGGTACGACGGAGCCTCGCGCCGCAGCTTGCTCTCGCGCACGCTGGAACCCAGCTTCATCCCGTCGAATGGGTTGACGATCATCGAGGCAAACCCGGTCTGCTCGGTCACCCGCTCCTTGAGACCCGGCAAGGCAGCGCTGCCGCCGGCCAGCATCACGTAGTGCACCTTGTGATGAGGCGTGCTGGTGAAGAAGTACTGCAGCGCCCGCCCGACCTCTTGCGACAGGCTGTCGACGAAGGGATTGAGGATGGACTGCTCGTAGTCTTCCGGGAGATCGCCGGCCAGCTTCTTCTGCTCGGCTTCCTCGAACGAGAAGCCGTACTGGCGCGAAATGAGCTGCGTGAGCTGGGTGCCGCCGAAGGCCTGGTCGCGGTCGTAGAGCAATTCTTCGTCGCGCAGGACCTTGAGGCTGGTGGTTTCGGCGCCGATCTCGAACAGCGCCACGAGAGAGTCGCGCCCTTCGTTCGGCAAGGTGGTGACGATGCGACCGACCGCCAGCCGCGAGGCGTGGGATTCGATGTCAAGCACCAGCGGCTTGAGGCCGGCAGCCTCCGCCAGACCCTGGCGGTCCTGCACGCGGTCCTTGCGGGAGGCCGCGATCAGCACCTCGACGTCGCCAGCCGATGTGGGGCTGGGGCCCACGACACAGAAGTCGAGGCTGACCTCGTCGAGGGAGAAGGGAATGTATTGGTTGGCTTCGGATTCCACCTGCATCTCGAGCTCCTCTTCACGGAGCCCCGCAGGCAGCATGATCTTCTTGGTGATCACCGCGGACTGGGGCATCGCCATCGCCACATGCTTGGTGCGCGTACCGCTCTTGACGACCACCCTGCGCACTGCGTCGGCCACTTCATCGAACTTTTCGATTTGACCGTCGGCGATCCAGCCTTTTTCGAAACTTTCTGATGCAAATCGCTCGACGACATAGTCGCCGGATGCCGATTGCCCCAATTCGACCAGCTTCACGCTGGAGGAACTGATATCAAGCCCGACCAGCGGCGGGTGCTTGCGACCTAACAAGACGTCAAGAAAGCTCACACAGATCCCCCACAAAACGCGCAAGAATGTGCGACAAAATTTGTTAATAAGTTACTTCAATGCTAGCAGTAAAGCCCTTGTGCAACAAAGATTTTTTCACGCTTTGGACGTTTGTTTGCGCCTGCAAAAGTGAACGAAAAAACAGTTCCCGGGGGAACCCTGAGCCGCCCCTCCAATAATGAAACAAACGGTGTCGGCTACGAATCAAATTCCCTGAGGCGAGCGCCCCAATCCCCATTTCTATAATCCTCCGATCCAATCTAGGAGGCACATGGCCGATACCGATAGCAAGCCTTCCCGCGGCAAGGCGAGGACCTCGTCGCCCACGTGGATCGGCTGGGTGGCGAAGGGATTGATGGGTGCGGCGGGGCTGGCGGTGGCAGGAATACTCACCGTGCTGGTCCTCGCGGCCATTGCCTTGTCCGTGGCCTACCCCAACCTGCCTGAAATCGGCGGCCTGATGGACTACCGTCCCAAGCTGCCGATGCGGATCTATTCGGCCGACGGGACGCTGATCGGCGAGTTTGGCGAGGAGCGCCGCAAGTTCGTTCCGATCAGGGAAACCCCAAAGGTCATGAAGGAGGCCGTCCTTGCGATCGAGGACTCGCGCTTCTATGAGCACGGCGGTGTCGACTATCTCGGCGTGATCCGCGCGGGGCTGGCCAACTTCGGCGAGGCCCGCAGCCAGGGGGCATCGACCATCACGATGCAGGTCGCGCGCAACTTCTACCTTTCCACCGAGAAGACCTTCACCCGCAAGATCTACGAGATCCTGCTGGCGCTCAAGATCGAAACCCTGCTGAGCAAGGACCAGATCCTGGAGCTCTACATGAACCAGATCTTCCTTGGCCAGCGTGCCTATGGCTTCGCGGCGGCCAGCGAAACCTACTTCGGCAAGCCTCTGCAGGACATCACGGTGGCCGAAGCGGCCATGCTGGCCGGCCTGCCAAAGGCGCCGTCGGCCTACAACCCGGTTTCCAACCCGCGCCGGGCCCAGATCCGCCAGCAATACATCATCGACCGGATGCTGGAGAACGGCTTCATCACGCCCGAGCAGCATGACCAGGCCAAGGCCGAAACGCTGCGTTATCGACATAACGTGGAACTGCCGGTACATGCGGAATACGTTGCTGAGACGGTACGTCAGCTGATCTTCAACCAATACGGGGAAGACTCTTATACGCGTGGCCTCAACGTCTACACGACGGTGCGTACGAATGAGCAGATGACGGCCTACCGGGCGTTGCGAAAAGGCGTCATGGACTACGAGCGGCGCCAGTTCTACCGCGGACCCGAGGCCTATGTCGACCTGCCGAAGGATCCGAAGGAGCTGGACGTCCGCATTGCCGAGGCGCTCGTGGAGCATCCGGACAACGACGAGGTGCGAGCCGCCGTGGCGCTCGAGGCCGGCCCCAAGAAGGTGCTTGCCGTGCTGCAGAGCGGCGAAACCGTCACCATCACGGGCAACGGCCTGAAGCCGGCCCAGTCGGGCCTGGCCGAACGCGCCAACCCGAAGGTGCAGATCCGACCGGGTGCGGTGATTCGCGTGGTGAGCGATGCCAAGGGCGAGTGGTCGATCACCCAGTTGCCGGAGGTCGAGGGTGCGATGGTGTCGCTCGACCCTCGCAGCGGAGCCATTCGAACGATGGTGGGTGGATTCGACTACGCGAAGAACCGCTTCAATCACGTCACCCAGGCATGGCGCCAGCCCGGTTCGAGCTTCAAGCCCTTCATCTACTCGGCGGCCCTCGAAAAGGGCTTCACGCCCGCCACGGTGGTGAACGACGCGCCTCTCTTCTTCGATGCAGGCGCCACGGGCAGCCAGCCTTGGGAGCCCAAGAACTACGACGGCAATTTCGACGGCCCGATGTCGCTGCGCCGCGGCCTGGCCAAGTCGAAGAACATGGTGTCGATCCGGGTGCTGCAGGCGATCGGACCAGCCTATGGGCAGAACTGGATCACGCATTTCGGCTTCGAGGCCGACAAGCATCCGGCCTTCCTCACGATGGCGCTGGGGGCAGGCGCGGTGACGCCCTTGCAGATGGCCTCCGCCTATTCGGTGTTCGCCAATGGCGGCTACCTGGTCGATCCGGTCCTGATCACGAAGGTGACCGACAGCAAGGGCCGGGTGCTCACCGAAGCCAAGCCCCGCTCACTCGACGAGGCCATGCGCGTCATTGATCCCCGCAACGCATTCGTGATGGGCAGCCTGCTCCAGGAGGTCACTCGCAGCGGCACGGCGGCGCGCGCCCAGGCCACCTTGAAGCGTCCGGACCTGTACGGCAAGACCGGCACCACGAACGACTCGATGGACGCCTGGTTCGCGGGCTTCCAGCCGACTCTGACTTCCGTTGTGTGGATCGGCTACGACACGCCGCGCAAGCTGGGCGACCGCGAGACCGGCGGCGGCCTCGCGCTGCCCATCTGGATGGACTACATGTCCCAAGCCCTCAAGGGCGTGCCCGTGCAGGAACTGCCTGCTCCGGAGGGCGTGGTCAACGTCGGTGGCGAGTGGTTCTACGACGAATACGCCCACGGCATGGGCGTCGCCAGCCTGGGCCTGGACACGCCATCGGCGTCCGTCTCGACCGAGGAAGAAAAGCGCAGCATCCTCGACCTGTTCAAGAACTAGGACGGGATCACTGCGCCTCGAAGTTCACCTTTCGGCCTGCGTGCTCCGATGCGCAGCCCGAGAGGGCTTCGAAAAATTCCGTTCCCGTGCGCGTGTCGAGCCAGCGTCCCTGGAGGTACTTGTAGTGATAGCCGCCGGAGCGCGCGGCCATCCAGAGCTCGTGCAGCGGAGGCTGGGTATTGATGACGATCTTGCTGCCGCCGGGAAAGACCAACTCGAGCAGCCCGCCGGTGCGTTGGACGTCGATGTCGAGATCCTCGTCCTGCAGCAGTGCATCCACTTTGGCCTCGACGGCATCGAGCACGGCGCGGCATTTGGCGTGGTACTCGCTGTCGCTCAAGGGAGTGGGTTCGAAGCTCATGACCAGTAGAATCCGCGCATGTCAAATCGGGCGATGATTCTAGCCGCCGGCACCTTTGCTCTCCTGGCGGTAGGCCTATCGGCTTGCGGCCAGAAAGGGCCCTTGTACCTCCCACCGCCGGCGCCCGCGCAAGCTTCCCCGACTGCCTCGAATGCTCCGGCCCCATCGGCCTCGGAGCCCTCTCCTTCCTCCACTCCCGCTTCGCGATGACGCTGCCCGGCTCTCCTTTCCTTGCCTATCGCGGCAAGGAGCTCTACCTCGAAGACTGTTCGCTCGACAGCCTGGCCGATCGCTTCGGCACTCCCCTCTACGTGTATTCGCGCGCCGCGATGCTGGCTGCGCTGGCGCCTTATCAGCGCGCATTGCACGGGCGCGATCATCTCGTCTGCTATGCAATAAAGGCCAATTCCAGCCTCGCTGTCCTGCAGACTTTCGCCGAGGCCGGCTGCGGTTTCGACATCGTCTCGGGTGGTGAGCTCGAGCGCGTGCTGGCGGCCGGTGGCCAGGCCGAGAAGGTGGTGTTCTCCGGTGTCGGCAAGACATCCGCGGAGATGCGGCGCGCGCTGGAAGTCGGCGTGTCTTGTTTCAACGTCGAGAGCGAGGCCGAGCTCGAGGTGCTTGCGCAAGTCGCCCGTTCGGTTGGCAAGACGGCCCGCATCAGCCTGCGCGTGAACCCCGACGTCGATGCCCGGACGCATCCCTACATCTCCACCGGGCTCAAGGACAACAAGTTCGGCATCGCGCACGATCGGGCATTGCATGCGTATCAGCGTGCGTCCTCGCTGCCCGGGCTGGAGGTCGTGGGCATCGATTGCCACATCGGCTCGCAGATCACCGAGATCGCGCCCTACCTCGACGCGCTCGACCGGGTGCTCGACCTGGTGGAAGCGATCGAGGCCGAGGGCCTGAAGATCCATCACCTCGACCTGGGCGGCGGCCTCGGCATCACCTACACGAACGAGACGCCGCCGGCCGCCGACGTGCTGATTGCCCGGCTGCTGGAGCGCATCGACGCGCGCGGCCATGGCCATCGCAAGCTGATGTTCGAGCCGGGCCGTTCGCTCGTGGGCAATGCGGGCGTACTGCTGACCGAGACCCTCTACCTCAAGCCCGGCGAGCCGAAGAGCTTCTGCATCGTCGATGCCGCCATGAACGACCTGATGCGCCCTGCGATGTACGAGGCGTGGCAAGGCACGGTGCCGTGCATCGTGCGCGATGCATCGCCGCGCATCTACGACGTGGTCGGCCCGGTGTGCGAATCGGGCGACTGGCTGGGGCGTGACCGCTCGCTCGCCGTCGAGCCGGGCGACCGGATCGCCGTGCTCTCGGCAGGTGCGTATGGCATGAGCATGGCGAGCAACTACAACACCCGCGGCCGCGCCGCCGAGGTGATGGTGGTCGGCGACGAGGCCCACCTCATCCGCGAACGCGAGTCCGCGGTGGAGCTGTTTCGCGGCGAGCGGCTGCTGGGTTGAACGAGCGGGGCAAGAGGGCAGCCCGGCCCTCGTTCATGCCCCCTGCTTGAGAACCACCAGCCCCTTGAGGTACTCCCCTTCCGGAAATGTGATCGTCATCGGGTGATCGGGCGAGGCGCCGAGGCGGTCGACGATGAAGCCATCCACGCCGGCATCGAGTCCCGCGCCGGCCACGATCTTGTGGAAGAGCTCCGCGCCGATGCCACCCGAGCACGAAAAGGTGAACAGGACGCCACCGGGCGCCAGCAGCTTGAGGGCCAGGCGATTGATGTCCTTGTAGGCGCGCGCGGCGCGCTCGGCGTGAGAAGCAGTCGGCGCGAACTTCGGCGGGTCGAGCACGATGGCATCGAAGCTCCCGCCCTCCTTCAGGAAGCGACGCAGGCTCTCGTTCACGTCGGCATCGAGCGCCTCGTGCCGCGCGGGGTCGAACCCATTGAGCGCCACATGCGCCTTCGCCCGCTCGAGCGCGGGGCCGGAGGAATCCACGCTGACCACATCGCCTGCGCCACCAGCAAGCGCGGCGACGCTGAATCCGCCCGTGTAGCAATAGCAATTGAGCACGCGCTGGAAGCCGAAGTGGCGCACCGTGTCTGCAAAGCGCTTGCGGTTGTCGCGCTGGTCCAGGTAGAAGCCGGTCTTGTGGCCTTGCGCGACGTCCAGCGTGAGCTGCCATTCGTGTTCGCGGATGGTGAGTTCGGTCTTGCCCTCGCCGCGCAACCAGCCCGTCGCCGGCGGCAGTCCTTCGAGGCCGCGCACTCCCGAATCGGAACGCTCATAGAGGCGCGAGAGCCCGGTCGCCTCGAGCAGCAGGTCGGCGATGGTGGATTTCCACCGCTCGGTGCCGGAGGAGAGGAATTGCGCGCTCAGCGTGTCGCCGTACCGGTCGACGATCAGCCCAGGCAGGCCGTCAGCCTCGCCGTGGACGAGGCGCAAGGCATCGCTTTGAATGGGCATGCGCCGGCGCACGGCCACGGCTGCTTCGATGCGGCGCCGGAAGAAGGCTTCGTCGATGCGCTCGGCTTCGTCGAAGCTCCAGGCCCGCACGCGGATCATCGAGGAGGGGCTGAACGACGCCCAGGCCAGGAAGCGACCGTCATGCGCCTCCACGCGAACGGTTTCGCCGGAATCGGCACCGCCCTTCGCGATGCTGCCCTGGAACACCCAAGGGTGGCGGCGCAGCAGGGATCGCTCCTTGCCTTCACGCAGTGTGATGACTTTCATGGCATTCAGGGCAGGCCATGGCCCGCCGATCATGGGAACCAGTTTCCGTGCACCACCCGGTCCGCATGACAGCCGCAGGGGGGGAGCCGCGGATCCGGCTTGCCGGTTGCGGCAGGCGAGCCCTTGGCGGGGTGGCGCAAAGCGCTAGGGGGTGGTTCATTCAGCGCTTGGCGCGCGGGTGCGCCGCGTCGTAGACCTTCGCGAGGTGCTGGAAGTCGAGCTTGGTATAGACCTGCGTGGTGGTGATGTTGGCGTGGCCCAGCAGTTCCTGGACCGCCCGCAGGTCGCCGCTCGATTGCAGCACATGCGAGGCAAACGAGTGACGCAGCATGTGAGGGTGGACGTGCGTCGGCACGCCGGCGCGCAAGGCGCGCTGCTTCAGGCGCACGCGAATCTGCTTGGCGGTGAGCCGCGTCCCGCGTTCACTGAGGAAAAGCGGCGCGGCATCGGCCTTCACCAGGCGGGGCCGCACGGTGAGCCACTCCTGCAGGGCAGCGCGTGCCGCCGCGCCCACTGGCACGCCGCGGCGCTTGCTGCCCTTGCCGAGCACGTGGGCCTCGGCCTCGGCCACGTCGATCCAGCCCAGCGAAGCGGCGCTGGGCGAGGCATCGAGCCCCACCAGTTCGCTGATGCGCAGGCCGCAGCCGTAGAGCAGCTCGACGATGCAGCGATCGCGCGCCTCCAGCACGGGATCGGCATCGGCTTGCCGATGCTCGGCCAGCGCCATCGATTGCTCGACCGACAGCGCCTTTGGCAGGGGCTTGGCGCTCTTGGGCGCGCGCACGCCTTCGACGGGATTGCTGCTGACTTGGCCCTGCAGGCCCAGCCACCGATAGAAGCCGCGCCACGACGCTCAGGGTGCGCGCGAGCGTTCGCCCGGACAAACCACGGCCATGCAATGTCGCCGACCACCGGCGCACGTGATGGCTCTGCGCCTCGGCCAGCGCAAGGCGCGAATCCTTTGCAAGCTCGATGAGCACGCGCAGGTCGTGGGCATAGGTATCGAGCGTCAGGACAGCCGCGCGCTTCTCGACACGCAGGTGTTCCAGATAGCGCTCGACCCAGGAAGCGTCCACGATGCGCAGCCCCGCCTTCAGCCTTCGGGCAGCAGGCGTGCCAGCCCGGCGCTGGCGATCTCGCCCACTCGCATGAGGAATTCGGTGCCCATGTCGGCGCTGTAGCGCGTCGGGTCGGGCGAGCCCAGCACCAGCAGGCCGAAGGCAGGCGCTGACACCCCATGGCGAAGCGGGACGAGCGCGATCGACATCACCGAGCTCGGCTCCTCCAGCCACTGGATCGGCTCGAACCCGGAATTGATGCCGCAATACGGCATCGTCAGGCTGGTGGTGAAGGACTTGGTGTCCTCCTTGACGCCTTGCGCGAAGGGCAGGTCCGCATAGGCGCCCACCACGCTCCACAGGCGGATGCCGGCCTGCGGGATGAGGAATTGCGCCTTCAGCTCATGCACCAGCGTGCCGGGCAGGTCGGCAGGATCGCTGGTGAGCATCAACGCCCGCGTCCAGCGATGCAGCTTGTCGGCGATGGCCATGTTTTCCTGGCCATTGCGAATCATCTCGACGATCTTGAGTTCGAGTCCGCGGATCTTCTCGCGCAGCATTTCCATCTGTCGCTCTTGCAGCGAGACAGCGCGATTGCCGTGCGGGCTGAGGAGCTGGATGGTGGCCAGCAGCTCGGCATTGCGCTCGAAGAAGCCGGGCGTCTGGACCAGGTAATTGGCGATGTCGTCTTCGGTGATGCCTTCTATGCTCATGCTGCTCCTCGGTTGGTGGCCTTCAGGTCTATCTCGCCTTCGAACACGGTGACGGCAGGCCCGGTCATGCAGACCGGCTTGCCGATGCCTGCCCATTCGATCGTGAGTTCCCCGCCGCGCGTCTCCACATCGACCCGCTCGTCGAGCCAGCCGAGGCGAATCCCCGTGGCCACGGCAGCGCAGGCGCCGGTTCCGCAGGCCAGCGTCTCGCCCGCGCCGCGTTCGTAGACGCGCAGCCGGATCCGGCTGCGCGAGACCACCTGCATGAAGCCCGCATTCACGCGCCGCGGGAAGCGCGCGTGCGATTCGATCAGCGGCCCCTGCTCGGCCACGGGCGCGGCATCGACGTCGTCGACCCGCTGCACCGCATGCGGATTGCCCATCGAGGCCACCGCGACCATCACGGTCTGGTTCCCGACGGCAAGCGGCCACTGCTGGTGGCCGCGCACGTTCTCCGGAACGAGCCCTCCCGTGTCGAACGGCACCAGCCCGGGCTCGAAGACGGGCACGCCCATGTCGACAGTCACGCGGCCGTCGTCCTGCAGGTGCGGCTCGATGATGCCGCTGAGCGTCTGCACGCGGATCGTGTCCTTGTCGGTCAAGCCGCGATCGCGCACGAACTTGGCGAAGCAGCGCGCACCATTGCCGCACTGCTCCACCTCGGAGCCGTCGGCATTGATGATGCGATAGCTGAAGTCGACATCCGCCTCGGGTGGCGGGCCGACGATGAGGATCTGGTCTGCGCCCACCCCGAAGCGCCGGTCCGCGATGGCACGGTATTGCGCCGGATCGAGCTCGAGCGGAGCGCGGGTGGCATCGAGCACGACGAAGTCGTTGCCGGCACCCTGCATCTTGGTGAAGCGCAATCTCATGGCGGGATTATCGCGTCCGAGGGCGTCATTCCCAATCGGGATCCTTCGCCTGATAGAGCGAGGGTTCACCCGCAGGCCGCGTCTTGAACCGCTTGTGCACCCACAGGTACTGGGCCGGATCGCGGCGGATCTCCTGTTCGATCCACTTGTTCACCCGCAGCGTGTCGGCCAGCGCATCGTCGGTCGGAAAGTCTTCCCACGGCGGATCGAAGCGCACGATGTAGCCTTCACCGCCCGGCAGCATCTCGGCGACCACCGGCTGCACGACCATGTCGAGCGCGCGAGCCATCCGCGAGGGCGAGAGCAAGGTGGCCGCCGGCACGCCGAAGAAGGGCACGAAGGCGGAGTCCTTTTCGCCGAAATCCATGTCGGGCAGGTTGAAGAAGGGCTGGCCGCGCTTGATGCAGCGCATCAAGCGGCCGGGCCGATTCCTTGCGCGAGAAGATCTCCGCGTTGCCGAAGCGCAGCCGCCCCTTGCGCATCGCGGCATCGACGACCTTGTTGCTTTGCGCCTGGTAGATCGATGTGGCTACCTTCTTCACATGCAACTGGATGGCCACGCCGGCGACATCGAGTCCCATGAAATGCGGCGCCAGCCACATCACCGGGCGATCGATGCGATCGGCCAGGCCGATGTCGCCCTCCACGTGGATCAGGCGGCGCAGGCGTTCGCGCGTTCCGTACCACAGCAGGCCGCGTTCCAGCAGGCTGCGGCCGAGCCACTGGAAATGCTCGCGGGCCAGCGCCTTGCGCTGCTCCAGAGGCATCTCCGGGAAGCACAGCTCGAGATTGCGCATCGCGACGCGCCGCCGAGAGGCTGCCAGTGTGAACAGCGCGCGGCCCAGCCCGCGACCGATGGCAGCCTGCACCGGCATCGGCAGCCAGTGCACGAGCCAGAGAATGGCGATGAGGAGATAGGCGGCCATCAGGCTTCCAGCGTGGGCGCCCAAGAGCGGCACCCGCGCCGCACGAACCCGACCCCACCGAGCGGGAGCCGCGGATCCGGCTTCGCCGGTCCGCAGGCGGAGCCCCCTCGAGCGGGGGAGAGTGCCGCGGCTCCAAGCCGACCTGCGTCGGCTTGGACGGCACGAGCGCCAGCCGTCTCTGGCGGCTGGCTCCGCGCGAAGCGCCTACGGGGGTGGTTCATTTCAGGCGGGGATTCTTGTAGCGGTGGTAGCCCCACAGGTACTGTCCGGGGCACTGGCGGATCAGGCGTTCCATGGCGCGGTTGATGCAAGCGGCGGCAGATTCTGCCTCATCCGGCAGCGGCTCGGCGAGTTGAGCCAGGTGCACCACGTAGCCCCGCCCCCGCGACAGGCGCTCGCCCCACGCCAGCAGCACGGCCGCTCCGCTCTGCTGCGCCAGCCGCGCGCCCAGCGTCATCGTGTAGGCCGGCTTGCCGAAGAAGGGCACCCAGACGCCCAGGCCTTCGGGCGGCACCTGGTCCGGCAACAGGCCTACCGCCTCGCCGGCCTTGAGCGATCGCATCATCTGCCGCACGCCGGCCAGGGTGGCCGGCGCGGTTGCGAGCCCCGGCCTGTTGCGCGCCGTATCCACCAGGCGGCGCAGGATCGCCTTGCGCGGCGGCCGGTACAGCACCGTGATGGGGCCGCGCGTCGCGGCGTAGCTTTCGGCGTAGGCCTGGGCCGTCACCTCGAAGGATCCCAGGTGGGGCGTGAGGAACACGATCCCCTGGCCGCGGGCATGGGCGGCGGCGATCAGGTGCTCGCCCTCCCACTGCAACCTGGACCCCAGGGGACGATCGGCAGGCCGCATCCACAGCCACGGCAGTTCGCTCGCCATGTGGCCGGCCGCCGCAACGGCCGGGCGCGCCTCGGTCCATGCCACGCCCGCCTGGGCCGCGTTCTGCCGAAAGCGCCTGCGGTAGGTGGCCGAGAACCAGTAGGTCAGCCACCCGAGCCCCCCACCCAAGGGGTGCAATAGCCACAGGGGACAGCGGGAAAGCAGACGAAAGAGAACAAGCATGCTTCTTATAATTGCGCAATCGCCGAGTTAAGGAACAACTTGCGGGGCGATGCAGGGCTCGAAGCATAGCGAGCCCCTGCCGGGCTGAAGGCCTTGCAGGCCTCGGCTCCACAAATACCGCTAAAGCGTTCGCCGCTCCTCCAGCAACCCCGGACCGGCCAACGCCCCGGGAGTGACATCAACATCTGGAGGTCTTCAAGTGGCGAAAGCGATTTTCTCTTCACGTCCGAATCGGTATCCGAAGGGCACCCCGACAAGGTGGCCGACCAGATCTCGGACGCCATCCTCGATGCCATCTTCGAGCAGGACCCCCGCTCCCGCGTGGCCGCCGAAACCTTGTGCAACACCGGCCTCGTGGTGCTGGCCGGCGAGATCACGACCAACGCCCACGTCGACTACATCCAGGTCGCGCGCGACACCATCAAGCGCATCGGCTACGACAACACCGAGTACGGCATCGACTACAAGGGCTGCGCGGTGCTGGTGGCCTACGACAAGCAGAGCAACGACATCGCCCAGGGCGTGGACCACGCGTCAGCGACGACCACCTGAACACCGGCGCCGGCGACCAGGGCCTGATGTTCGGCTATGCCTGCGACGAGACGCCCGAGCTGATGCCCGCGCCGATCTACTACGCGCACCGCCTGGTCGAGCGCCAGGCGCAGCTGCGCAAGGACGGCCGCCTGCCCTTCCTGCGCCCCGATGCCAAGAGCCAGGTGACGATGCGCTACGTCAACGGCAAGCCGCACAGCATCGACACCGTGGTGCTCTCGAGCCAGCATTCGCCCGAGAAGAGCGACGGCAAGACCATGAAGAAGGAGTTCACCGAGGCGGTGATCGAGGAGATCATCAAGCCGGTGCTGCCCAAGGAATGGCTCAAGGACACGAAGTACCTGATCAACCCGACCGGCCGCTTCGTCATCGGCGGCCCGCAGGGCGACTGCGGCCTGACCGGCCGCAAGATCATCGTCGACACCTACGGCGGCGCCTGCCCGCACGGCGGCGGCGCCTTCTCGGGCAAGGACCCGACCAAGGTGGACCGCTCGGCCGCCTACGCCGCGCGCTACGTGGCCAAGAACATCGTGGCCGCGGGCCTGGCGCGCCAGTGCCAGATCCAGGTGGCGTACGCCATCGGCGTGGCGCGGCCGATGAACGTGACCGTCTACACCGAAGGCACCGGCGTGATCCCCGACGACAAGATCGCGGCGCTGGTCAGCGAGCACTTCGACCTGCGCCCGAAGGGCATCATCCAGATGCTCGACCTGCTGCGCCCGATCTACGCCAAGACCGCCGCCTACGGCCACTTCGGCCGCGAGGAGCCGGAGTTCAGCTGGGAGCGGACGGACAAGGCGCAGGCGCTGCGTGCAGCGGCGGGCCTCACCTGAGGCCCGAGGGGCGCAGCCCCCTGCGCTTTGGGCGCCACTCATATCGCGCAGCGATGTGAGTGGCGACACAAGGCGCCGCGGACCCAGAAGCCCCGCCACGCTCCCGCGTTGCGGGGCTTCTTTCTGGCACCATGCCGGCGCATGAGTGCACATACCTTCACCTCTCGCGCCCTTTGGATCTATGCCGCCGCCATGCTCGCGATGCTGGTCGCATCGGGCGTCGGCGCCTATGAGCTTGGCACCTGGGTCATGGAGGTCGCGCCGGTGGCCATCGTGCTGCCGCTGCTGCTGGCGACGCATCGGCGCTTTCCCCTCACACCCCTGCTCTATGGCTTGATCCGCTGCATGCCGTCGTGCTGATCGTCGGCGGCCACTACACCTATGCGCGCGTGCCGCTGGGGTCCTGGATGCAGGATTGGTTCGGCTTCGAGCGCAATCACTACGATCGCATCGGTCACCTGATGCAGGGCTTCGTGCCGGCCATCGCGACGCGCGAAGTCCTCCTGCGACTGACCCCGCTGCGCCAGGGCAAGTGGCTGTTCACGCTGGTGACGGCGGTGTGCCTGGCCATCAGTGCCTTGTACGAGCTGATCGAATGGGGCGCCGCGGCCGCACTGGGCCAGGGAGCCGACGAATTCCTCGGCTCGCAGGGTGATCTCTTCGATACGCAGAAGGACATGTTCTGCGCCTGGCTGGGAGCGATGGCCGCGCAATGGCTGCTCGGCTCCTGGCACGACCGCCAACTGGCCAGGCTCGAATGAGCCTCTGGTCGCGTCAGGGTCGCCGCACCTCGAGCAGGGCTCGAGCGATCTCGGCAAAGCCTGCACCGCGCTCGCGCTCGGCCATGTACCTCGGCCAGACCTGCAGTTGCTCGGCAAAGCGCCGAAGGTTCGCGACGCCCACGCTCTGCGGGAAGTGGCTGAACATGCCCTGGTCATTGGTCGAATCGCCCACGTAGACCCAGCGTGCGGTCTCTGCATCGAGCTCGCGGCCCAGCAGGCGCCGCACGATCCAGCGGGCGCCGCTCAGCTTGTCGTGCTCGCCGTACCAGCCGTTGATGTGGATGGAACTCACCGTCGCGTTCATGCCGGCATCGCGCATGAGGGCGACCACTCGCTCGATGGCCTCGTGCGGCAGATGCTCGAACTCGCCGTGGTCGATCGCGATGTCGGTCACGCGGCCCGCGCTGTCTCGTGCCAGCCTGGCGGCCGGCAGCTCGGCCAGGATGCGCCGTGCAGCAGCCTGCAGCCGCAGTGCATTGGCGGCGCGCAGATTCGCGTCCTGCGCATATTCGATGCACAGTCGGCCCGCTTCTCGAAACAGCGCGACCGCTCCGTTCTCGGCCACCACCGCATCGAGCGGCATGTCGCGCGCAATCGGCTCGCTCCAGCCCATCGGCCTGCCGGTGATGGCGATCACGGGCAGGCCCGCATCGCGCAGGGCCTGCAGGGCCTGCAGCGCGTCGTCGGTGATGACTCCGTCCGTCGTGAGCGTGTCGTCGATGTCGGTGAGCACGCCCACCACATTGCGCCGCTGCCCGAGCGGCCATGCGCTCAGGGGACGCGACATATCAGTTGCTCCATGCCGACATATCGACACCCTCGTCGCATGAACCCAACCCAGCGAGCGGGAGTCGCGGATCCGGCTCCGCCGGTCCGCAGGCGGAGCCAGCCGCCAGAGTCGGCTGGCGCTCGTGCCGTCCAAGCCGACGCAGGTCGGCTTGGAGCCGCGGCACTCTCCCCCCTTGAGGGGGTGGCGCGGAGCGCCTCCGGGGTGGTCCATTTCAAGCCGCCTTCTGCAGCGCCAGCCCCGCGTGCTCGCGCAAGCGGGTGGAAGTGGATCTTCGGGAAGCGCTCCTGCGCCAGCCGCACGTCGTAGGGCGAGGTGCACAGGAAGGCCAGCGTGTCGGCCGCGTCCAGCGCCAGCGCTGCGGGTAGGCGTCGGTGAAGGCTTGCGCAGTTCCGCGGGCGTGTCGGCGGTGATCCAGCGCGCGCCGGTGTAGCTGGCAGCCCTCCAGCCGCACGTCGGCGTCGTACTCGGCCTTCAGCCGGTGCTGCACCACCTCGAACTGCAGCTGGCCCACCGCGCCCAGCAGCATCGGCGCCGCCGATCTGCGGGCGGAACACCTGGATCGCGCCTTCCTCGCCGAGCTGCGCCAGGCCCTGCTGCAGCTGCTTGGTGCGCAGCGGGTTGCGCAGCATCACCGTCATGAACAGCTCGGGCGCGAAGAAGGGCAGGCCGGTGTACTGCAGGTTCGCGCCGTCGGTGATGGTGTCGCCGAGCTGCACGCCGCCGTGGGTGGTGAAGCCGATGATGTCGCCGGCGATAGGCCTCGTCCACCGCCTCGCGGCGCTGCGACAGGAAGGTGACCACGCGAGGTCGGGCCGCAGTTCCTTGGCGGTGCGCTGCACCTTGAGCTTCATGCCCGGCGTGTACTTGCCCGAGGCCATGCGCACGAAGGCGATGCGGTCGCGGTGCGAAGGGTCCATGTTGGCCTGCACCTTGAACACCACGCCGGAGAAGCTGCGTCGTCGGGCTCGACGTCGCTCGACCGGCTGCCGGTTGACGCTGCGTGCTCTTGCGCGGCTGCGGCGGCGGCGCCAGGTCGACCAGCGCATCCAGCACTTCCATCACGCCGAAGTTGTTGACGCCGGAGCCGAAGAACACCGGCGTCTGCTTGGCGGCCAGGAAGGCCTCGCGGTCCCAGGCCGGCGAGGCGCCGGTCGGCCAGTTCCATGCTCTGCTCGGCCAGCGTCGAATTCATGGCCGAAGCGCTGCGCGCAGCGCGTCGGCCTCGGACAGCGGCACGGTCTCGAAGTCCTGCGGCCGCGCTCGCTGCCCGACTCGAACACCGTCATCGCTTGCGTCGCGCAGGTTCACGATGCCGCCGAAGGCCTTGCCCTGCCCGACCGGCCAGGTCATCGGCACGCAGGGCATGCCGAGCTCGCGCTCGACCTCGTCGAGGATGTCCGAGCGGCTCGCGCACCTTCGCGGTCCATCTTGTTGACGAAGGTGATGATGGGCGTGTCGCGCTGGCGGCAGACCTCGATCAGCCGCGCGCGTCTGCGCTTCCACGCCGTTGGCCGCGTCGATCACCATCAGCGCCGAGTCGACGGCCGTGAGCACGCGGTAGGTGTCCTCGGAGAAGTCCTTGTGGCCCGGGGTGTCGAGCAGGTTGATCACGTGGTCGCGATAGAGCATCTGCATCACCGAGCTGGCCACCGAGATGCCGCGCTGCTTCTCGATCTCCATCCAGTCGGAGGTGGCGTGGCGGCGATGCCTTGCGCGCCTTGACCGAGCCGGCGATCTGGATCGCGCCGGAGAACAGCAGCAGCTTTTCGGTCAGCGTGGTCTTGCCCGCGTCGGGGTGGGAGATGATGGCGAAGGTGCGGCGGCGCCGGGTTTCTTGGGCGAAAGACACGAGAAAAGACTCCAGGAGAGATGGCAGCAGGCCCGTCGACAAAGGGCCATGCGCGCGTGGCCGCGCGCGAAGCCGCCATCGTACCGGGTTTGCTCCCACCGACCGCAGGGCTGTTGCGAAGCCCTTTGGAGCTGCCCGCCCGCGCCACTACAATTGCGGGCTTCCGAGGAGCGTTGCAAGGTCGCCAGACCCCAGGCTCGGAGACTTCCCCCGCAACGGCGCTCACCCGCATGTGTCCAAGCGTGGGTGAGCCTCGAAATACTTCCTCGAGTTCCCTTCCTGCACAGCGGTTTTTCCTCAACTGGAGAAACACATGAACGCTGTCCTCAAGTCCCTGCAGACCGACCACAACGGCATCGACTGCGCCATTGCCGATCTAACGCTCGCCGATTGGGGCCGCAAGGAAATCCGCATCGCCGAAACCGAGATGCCCGGCCTCATGGCCATCCGCCAGGAGTTCGCGAAGAGCCAGCCGCTGAAGGGCGCGCGCATCGCCGGCTCGCTGCACATGACCATCCAGACCGCCGTGCTGGTCGAGACCCTGCAAGCGCTGGGCGCCGAGGTCCGCTGGGCCTCGTGCAACATCTTCTCGACCCAGGACCACGCCGCCGCCGCCCTGGTGGCCGCATCCACCCCGGTGTTCGCCTACAAGGGCGAGTCGCTCAAGGACTACTGGGACTACACCCACCGCATCTTCGAATTCGGCCCCAAGGGCTCGGCCGCCGAGGGCCCGAACATGATCCTCGACGACGGCGGCGATGCCACGCTGCTGATGCACCTCGGCCGCAAGGCCGAGACGGATGCCAGCGTCATCGCCAACCCGGGCAGCGAGGAAGAACGCGAACTCTTCGCCGCGATCAAGGCCAAGCTGGCGCAGGACCCGACCTGGTACACCCGCAAGGGCGCCGCCATCATCGGCGTGACCGAGGAGACCACCACCGGCGTGCACCGCCTGAAGGAAATGTCGGCCAAGGGCTCGCTGCTGTTCCGCGCCATCAACGTCAACGACAGCGTCACCAAGAGCAAGTTCGACAACCTCTACGGCTGCCGCGAGTCGCTGGTCGACGGCATCAAGCGCGCCACCGACGTGATGATCGCCGGCAAGGTCGCCCTGGTGTGCGGCTACGGCGACGTGGGCAAGGGCTCGGCGCAGGCCCTGCGCGCCCTGAGCGCGCAGGTGTGGGTCACCGAGATCGACCCCATCAACGCGCTGCAGGCCGCGATGGAAGGCTATCGCGTCGTGACGATGGAGTAGGCCGCGAGCCAGGCCGACATCTTCGTGACCTGCACCGGCAACAAGCACGTCATCACGCACGACCACATGGCCAAGATGAAGGACCAGGCCATCGTCTGCAACATCGGCCACTTCGACAACGAGATCGACATCGCCTCGGTCGAGAAGTACACCTGGGAAGAGATCAAGCCGCAGGTCGACCACGTGATCTTCCCGGACGGCAAGCGCATCATCCTGCTCGCCAAGGGCCGCCTCGTGAACCTGGGCTGCGCCACCGGCCACCCGAGCTACGTGATGTCGTCGAGCTTCGCCAACCAGACCATCGCGCAGATCGAGCTGTTCACCCGCCCGGACGACTACCAGGTCGGGCAGGTCTACGTGCTGCCCAAGCACCTCGACGAGAAGGTGGCCCGGCTGCAGCTGAGCAAGCTCGGCGCGCAGCTGACGGTGCTCACGGACGAGCAGGCCGCCTACATCGGCGTGGACAAGAACGGGCCCTACAAGCCCGACACCTACCGCTACTGATCCCCAGGCGTCACGGCATGCGTGCCGACCAGTTGCTCGTCGATCTCGGCCTCGCCCCCACCCGGTCATCCGCGCAGCGGCTGATCGGCCGGGGCGCCGTGCAGTGGCGCGCCCCCTTGGCCTCGGATGGCTGGGCCGTCGTGGGCAAGGCGGGACTCGACCTGCCTCGAGGCAGCAGCTTGCGCGTGACCGACGACGCCGAGCTGCGCTACGTGTCGCGCGGCGGGCTCAAGCTCGAAGGCGCCCTCGAGCGCACCGGGCTCGACGTGGCCGGCTGGCGTTGCCTCGATGCGGGCCAGAGCACCGGCGGCTTCACCGACGTGCTGCTGCAGCGCGGTGCGACCCAGGTGGTCGGCATCGACGTCGGCCATGGCCAGTTGCACGACAGCCTGCGCGGCGACGCACGGGTGCTGGCCTACGAGGGCATCAACGCGAAGGCGCCGGACGACACCGACTTCGGGCGGGAGCAGCCCAAGGCTTCGTTCGACCTGCTGGTCGGCGACCTGTCGTTCATTCCGATGTCACGCGTGCTGCCGGCGTTGGCGCCCTGGCTCAAGCCGGGCGGACAGGCGCTGCTGCTGGTCAAGCCGCAGTTCGAGGTGGGCCCCGAGCATGTCGGCAAGGGCGGGCTCGTCAGGGATGCGGCTCAATATGCCGTTGTCGAGCGGCACATTCGCGAGGTCTGCGCCGGCCTCGACTGGAACGTGCGCGACTATTTCGAGAGCGCCATCACCGGCGGCGACGGCAATCGCGAATTCTTCGCCTGGGTCCGGCATGGCTCGACCCCGGCGACCACAGACTGAACAAGAACCGATGAAATCCACGCAACACCGGCTGCCTGTCAGCCTCGAGTTCTTTCCCCCCAAGACGCCGGAAGGCGTGCTCAAGCTCGCCGCCGCGCGCCAGCAGCTCTATGCCCTCGGGCCCGAGTACTGCTCGGTCACCTACGGGGCAGGCGGCTCGACGCAGGACGGCACCATCCAGACCGTCTCCGCCATCCTCGGCGAGGGGGTTGATGCCGCGCCGCACTTCTCCTGCATCGGCGCGACGCGCGACAGCGTGCGCGGCGCAGCTCGCGCTGTTCAAGTCGCTCGGCATCGGCCGGCTCGTCGCGCTGCGCGGCGACCTGCCTTCGGGCTATGGCGCCTTCGGCGAGTTCCGCTATGCCAGCGAACTGGTGGCCTTCATCCGCGAGGAGACCGGCGCGCACTTCAGGATCGAAGTCGGCGCCTACCCGGAGATGCATCCCCAGGCACGCTCCCCCGAAGGCGACCTGCAGGCTTTCGTCACCAAGGTGAAGGCCGGCGCCGACGCGGCGATCACGCAGTACTTCTTCAACTCCGACGGCTACTTCCGCTTCGTCGATGAAGTGCGCCGGCTCGGGCTGGAGATCCCGGTGATTCCGGGCATCATGCCGATCACCAATTCCACCCAGCTGATGCGCTTCTCCGACGCCTGCGGCGCCGAGATCCCGCGCTGGATCCGCAATCGCCTGCAGGCCTTCGGCGACGACCGGGCCTCCATCCAGGCCTTCGGCCTCGATGTCGTGAGCGACCTGTGCGAGCGCCTGCGCGCGGCGGGCGTGCCGGGGCTGCACTTCTACACGATGAACCAGGCCAACGCGACCACGCAGATCTGCCAGCGACTCGGTCTTTAGAGCGCTTGCCGCTGTCGCCGGGGCCCATGAACCAGGTTTCGTCCATCGTGCGCCACCCCGAGTTCCGCCGGGGTGCGAAGGACATCGTCCACATCGCCCTGGGCATCTCGGCCTGGGGCCTGGTGACGGGCGTGGCCATGGTCAAGGGCGGCCTCTCGCTGCCGCTGGCCATCTTCATGTCGCTGACCGTGTTTGCCGGCAGCGCACAGCTGACCGCCCTGCCGCTGATGACCGCGGGCGCGCCGCTGTGGGTGGTGTGGGCCGCCGCCACCTGCGTCAACCTGCGCTTCGTGATCTTCAGCGCCGTGTGGCGGCCCTACTTCGCGGTCTATCCGCGCGCCCAGCGCCTGCTGATGGGCTACTTCAGCGGGGACGTCAACTACGTCGTCTTCATGAAGCGCTTCCCCGAGCCCGTGCCCGAGCCCGCACAGGTGCCCTACTACTGGGGCGGCGTGGCGCTGAACTGGACGGCATGGCAGGTCTCGTCGATCGTCGGCATGGTGCTGGCCGACGCGATACCGACGCAGTGGGGCCTGGGCTTCGCCGGCGTGCTGGCGCTGCTGGGCGTCACGGCCTCGCTGCTGCACGATCGCGCCACCTGGGGCGCGGCGGGCGTGGCGGGCGCAGCGGCCATCGCTGCCTATGGCCTGCCATTGAAGCTCAACATCCTCGTGGCGATCGTCGCGGCGGTGGCGGCCGGGCTGGTGATCGAGTCCGCTGAAAGTGCCGCGCGCTCACGCGCCAGGGACCGGGCCCCATGAGTACCTGGGAAGAGATCATCACCATCCTCGGGCTTGCCGTGATCACGCATCGTGACCCGCAGCTTCTTCCTGATCTCCGATCGCGAGCTTCGGATGCCCGACCGCATCAAGCGCGGCCTCAAGTACGCGCCCCTGGCCGCGCTCGCCGCCGTGATCGTGCCCGAGATCCTGATGACCAAGGGCGAGCTGATCACCACCGTGCTCGACGCACGCTGGCCCGCCGCCGTCGTCGCGACCGCCTGGTTCTTCTGGCGGCGCGGCATCCTCGGCACCATCCTGGTCGGCATGGCCGTTTACCTGCCCTTGCATCTCGGCCTGGGCTGGTAGCCGGCCCGGCGCATGCCGGCCTCCAAGAATGGCGGGTTCCTGCCGTCTCAGTCCAACGAGCACTGCACCATGAACGTCCTGCGCTTTTCCGACCTGATCGCCCAGGGCAAAGTCGCCGGCCAGCGCGTCTTCATCCGCGCCGACCTCAACGTGCCGCAGGACGACGCCGGCCGCATCACCGAGGACACCCGCATCCGCGCTTCCGTTCCCTGCATCCAGATGGCGCTGGCGCGCCGGCGCCGCCGTGATGGTCACCTCGCACCTGGGCCGCCCGACCGAGGGCGAGTTCAAGCCCGAGGACTCGCTGGCGCCCGTGGCCGAGCGCCTGGGCGAGCTGCTGGGCCGCAAGGTGCCGCTGGTGGCCAACTGGGTCGACGGCGTCGAGCGTGCAGCCGGGCGAGGTGGTGCTGCTGGAGAACTGCCGCGTCAACAAGGGCGAGAAGAAGAACGACCCGGCGCTGGCGCAGCAAGATGGCCGCGCTGTGCGACATCTTCGTGCACGACGCCTTCGGCACCGCCCATCGCGCCGAAGCCTCCACCTACGGCATCGCCCAGTTCGCCAAGATCGCCTGCGCCGGCCCGCTGCTGGCCGCCGAGATCGACGCGATCAGCAAGGCGCTGGCCAACCCCAAGCGGCCGCTGGTGGCGATCGTCGCGGGCTCCAAGGTGTCGACCAAGCTGACCATCCTGCAGTCGCTGGCGAAGAACGTCGACCAGCTGATCGTGGGCGGCGGCATCGCCAACACCTTCATGCTGGCCGCCGGCCTGCCGATCGGCAAGTCGCTGGCCGAGGCCGACCTGGTGGACGAGGCCAGGGCCGTGATCGAGGCCATGAAGGCGCGCGGCGCCGCGGTGCCGATCCCCGACCGACGTGGTGGTCGCCAAGACCTTCGCGGCGGACGCGCCGGCCACCGTGAAGGCCGCCACCGACGTCGAGGCCGACGACCTGATCCTGGACATCGGCCCGCAGACCGCGCGCAAGCTGGCCGACGCAGCTCAAGTCGGCCGGCACCATCGTCTGGAACGGCCCGGTCGGCGTGTTCGAGTTCGACGCCTTCGCGCAGGGCACCGAGACCATCGCCCGCGCCATCGCCGCATCGACCGCCTTCAGCATCGCCGGCGGCGGCGACACGCTGGCGGCCATCGCCAAGTACGGCATCGAGAAGGACGTGGGCTACATCTCCACCGGCGGCGGCGCCTTCCTCGAGGTGCTGGAGGGCAAGACGCTGCCGGCCTTCGAGATCCTGCAGAAGCGCGCGGCGGGCTGAACGGCACTGATGTACCGAGCGCTTGCGCGCGGCGCCTGTCGGCTGACGTAACCTCGCCGTGAACCGCTTACCGTGCGAGAATCGCGCCAAATCGGAATTCGACAGCCACCGGAGACGCCTCGCATGGCCCGTCGCGCCACCAAGATCGTCGCCACCCTCGGCCCCGCCTCCAGCCAGCCCGAGATCCTCGAGCGGATGATCCGCGCCGGCGTCAACGTGGTGCGGCTGAACTTTCAGCCACGGCACCGCCCAGGACCACATCGACCGGGCCGCGCTGGTGCGCGAAGTGGCCCAGCGCGCCGGCCGCGAGGTGGCGATCATGGCCGACCTGCAGGGCCCGAAGATCCGCGTCGGCAAGTTCGCCGAGGGCAAGGTCATCGCTCGGAGGCCGGCCCGAAGTTCGTGCTCGACGCCTCCCGCACCGAGCCGGGCGACATCGAGGGCGTCGGCCTCGACTACAAGGAGCTGCCGCGCGACGTGAAGGCCGGCGACATGCTGCTGCTCAACGACGGCCTGATCGTGCTGACGGTCGATCGCGGTCGAGGGCGAGCAGGTGCACACCACCGTCAAGCTCGGCGGCGACGCTGTCCAACAACAAGGGCATCAACAAGCAGGGCGGCGGCCTCACCGCGCCGGCGCTGACCGGCCAAGGACATGGAGGACATCCGCACCGCGATGAGCTTCCAGGCCGACTACGTGGCGGTGAGCTTCCCGAAGAACGCCACCGACATGGAGATGGCGCGCCAGCTGTGCAACGTGGCGGGCGAGGAGTACCGCCACAAGCCGGCGCTGATCGCCAAGATCGAGCGCAGCCGAAGCGATCCCCAACCTCGAAGTCGATCCTCAAGGCCAGCGACGGCATCATGGTCGCGCGCGGCGACCTGGCGGTGGAGGTCGGCAACGCCGCCGTGCCGGCGCTGCAGAAGCGCATGATCCGCATGGCGCGCGAGCATCGACAAGGTGGTGATCACCGCCACCCAGATGATGGAGTCGATGATCATCAACCCGGTGCCGACGCGCGCCGAGGTGAGCGACGTCGCCAACGCCGTGCTCGACGGCACCGACGCGGTGATGCTGAGCGCCGAGACGGCGGCCGGCAAGTACCCGGTGGAGACCATCGCAGCAGATGGCCAACATCTGCGCCGAGGCCGAGATGGCCGAGGACGTGAAGCTCGACGCCGACTTCACCGGCATGGCCTTCGCCCGCATCGACCAGTCGATCGCCATGGGCGCGCTGTTCACCGCCTACCACCTGGGCTGCAAGGCGATCGTGGCGCTGACCGACTCGGGCTCCACCGCGCTGTGGATGAGCCGGCACCGCATCCACATCCCGATCTACGCGCTGACGCCCAAGCTGGTGACGCAGCGCAAGATGGCGCTGTACCGCAACGTGCGGCCGCTGCTGATGGACCAGAGCGCCGAGCGCGACATGGCGCTGGCGCGAAGCCGAGGCGCACCTGAAGAAGCGCGGCATCGTGAGCCGCGGCGACATCTACGCCATCACCTGCGGCGAGCCGATGGGCGCCCCGGGCGGCACCAACATGCTGAAGATCGTGCCGGGTCGAGCTGACGTCCGGCGTGTGGGCGGCCCGCAGCGGCCGGCTCAGCGAGCTAGAATTCCGCGCAGTTACCGGCGCGGTTACAAGCTGACCGCGGCGGCCTGTTCTGTCGTACCTACCAGGAACTGCCATGCCACTCGTTTCCATGCGCGAACTGCTGGACCATGCCGCCGACAACGGCTATGGCATCCCGGCCTTCAACGTCAACAACCTCGAACAGGTGCAGGCCGTGATGGAAGCGGCCAAGGAAATCGGCGCGCCGGTGATCCTGCAGGCCAGCGCCGGCGCCCGCAAGTACGCGGGCGAGTCCTTCATCAAGCACCTGATCCAGGCCGCCATCGAGGCGTATCCGCACGATCCCGCTGGTGATGCACCAGGACCACGGCCAGAGCCCCGACGTCTGCAAGGGCGCCATCGACCTGGGCTTCTCCTCGGTGATGATGGACGGCTCGCTGGAGGCCGACGGCAAGACCATCGCCAGCTACGACTACAACGTCGACGTGACCCGGAAGGTGGTCGACATGGCCCACAAGCTGGGCGTCACCGTCGAAGGCGAGCTGGGCTGCCTGGGCTCGCTGGAGACCATGAAGGGCGACAAGGAAGACGGCCACGGCACCGACGCCACCATGACGCGCGAGCAGCTGCTGACCGACCCCGAGCAGGCCGCCGACTTCGTCAAGCGCACCCAGCTCGACGCGCTGGCCATCGCCATCGGCACCAGCCACGGCGCCTACAAGTTCACCCGCAAGCCCACCGGCGACATCCTGGCGATCGACCGCATCAAGGAAATCCACCGCCGCATTCCCAACACGCACCTGGTGATGCACGGCTCCTCCAGCGTGCCGCAGGACCTGCTGGCCGATGATCCGCCAAGTACGGCGGCAACATGAAGGAAACCTACGGCGTGCCGGTCGAGGAGATCCAGGAAGCCATCAAGCACGGCGTGCGCAAGATCAACATCGACACCGACATCCGCCTGGCGATGACCGGCGCGGTGCGCAAGTTCCTGGCCGAGAACCCGGACAAGTTCGACGCCGCGCGAGTGGCTCAAGCCCGCGCGCGAAGCCGCCAAGGCCGATCTGCAAGCAGCGCTACATCGAGTTCGGCTGCGAAGGCCAGGCCGGCAAGATCAAGGGCGACTGACCCTGCAGGTGCGTGGCCAAGCGCGGTACGCCAAGGGCGAGCTGGCGCAAGTCGTGCACTGACGTGTGCAACCGGCCCTGCCGACACTCGTCCAACATCACGCTCGCTGCCGCTGCTGGCGCGCGGCAAGGTGCGCGACAACTACGCGGTCGGCAACGACCGCATCCTGATGGTGGCGAGCGACCGGCTCTCGGCCTTCGACGTGATCATGGGCGAGCCCATCCCCGGCAAGGGCGAGCTGCTGACGCAGATGGCGCTGTTCTGGTTCGACAAGCTCGGGCATCGTGCCGCAACCACCTGACCGGCGAGGCGCCCGAAAGCGTGGTCGCCGCCGCACGAGGTGCCGCAGGTGCAGGGCCGCTCGATGCTGGTCAAGCGCCTGACGCCGATGCCGGTGGAAGCGGTGGTGCGCGGCTACCTCGCCGGCAGCGGCTGGAAGGAATACCAGGAGTCGCGGCGCGGTCTGCGGCGTCGCGCTGCCGCGCCGGCCTGAAGAACGCGAGCAAGCTGCCCGAGCCGATCTTCACGCCCGCCGCCAAGGCCGAGATCGGGCGAGCACGACGAGAACATCAGCTTCGAGCGGATGGTCGAGATGATCGGGCGCGCAGCTGGCCGAGCGAAGATCCGCGACATCAGCATCGCGCATCTACAAGGAGCCGCGGCCGACTTCGCGCTGGCCAAGGGCATGATCATCGCCGACACCAAGTTCGAGTTCGGCCTGGACGACGCAGGGCACGCTGATGCTGATGGACGAGGTGCTGACGCCGGATTCCTCGCGCTACTGGCCGGTCGAAGGCTACGGCCGCATTCGCGCCGGCGCCAACCCGCCCAGCTACGACAAGCAGTTCGTGCGCGACTGGCTGGAGCAGGCGCGCATCGACGGCAAGCCCTGGGACAAGACGCGCGCCCGCGCCGCGCTTGCCGGCGGACGTGGTCGAGAAGACCGCCGCCAAGTACCGCGAGGCGCTGGAGCGCCTGCTGAAGTAGCGGCCTCGGCGTCCGCGATCGAGCAACAGGACGCCATGCTGAGCTTGCGCCGGTACTGGTCGACCACCGGATCGGCGGACGCCGCGGCAGCCTGCTTGCCGGTGACCTCGAGCGCGCCCTTGGCCTCGCCGCCGGCTCTGGCCGTCGGCCAGCTTCGGCTGCGGGCTTGCTCATCAGCTCGAGGATGGCCACGTAGGTCTTGCGCGCGAGCTCGTCCTTCCAGGCCTTGTCGCGCATCAGGATCTCCAGCAGCTCGTCCATCGCCGCCGTCCAGCGCTGCGGCGGCAAAGTGGCGCTGGGCGCGCGTCGAAGCGGGCATCGAAGTCGCGCCGGTTGGCGGCGATAGCGGCGTCGAGCTCCGCGTCGGAACGCGCCTTGGGCTCGGCCTCGGCTGCGTCGATCCAGTGTCCGCAGCGCCGCGATGCGCTGGTCGAGCAGCGCCTTGGTGGCCACCGGCTCGTAGGCCTGGCGAGCCTCGGCCACTCGGCCTTGCTGCATCAGCAGCTTGATGTACTCGAAGCGCGCCGCGTCATTGGCCGGATCGATCGCGACGGCCTGCTGCAGGCGCTCGAGCGCGCCTTCGGCATCGCCCTCGGCCGCCAGCACGTCGGCGGCCTCGGCTTCGTCGTCTGCCTCGACCTCGCCCTCGGCCGGGACATGCTTGTCGAGAAACTGCTGGATCTGGCCCTGCGGCAAGCGCGCCCACGAAGCCATCGACCGGCTGGCCGTTCTTGAACATCACGCAGAACGGGATGCTGCGCACGCCGAACATCTGCGAAAGCTGGCCCGCGATCTCGGGCTGGTCGTCGGAGTCGAGCTTGCCGAGCACGAAGCGGCCGGCGTACTGCGTCTCGAGCTTCTCGAGCATGGGCCCGAGCGTGCGGCAGGGGCCGCACCACGGCGCCCAGATGTCCAGCAGCACCGGCTGCTTCATCGATGCCTGGAGCACCTCGGTTTCGAAGTTTTCGAGGGTGATATCGATCATGGGCAGTCCTAAAGGGCCAGGCCAAGCTGGGGGCGAAAGGGCGAAACACCAGCCCCGCCTAAAATCGGCGTTTCATCCCAGCCTGGAGCGTCTTTGTCGAGCGCTTTGCCCCTCGTCGGTGTGGTCATGGGTTCCAACAGCGATTGGGACGTCATGCAAAACGCCGCCCAGATTCTCGCCGAATTCGCAGTGCCCTACGAGGCCAAGGTCGTCTCGGCCCATCGGATGCCCGATGACATGTTCGGCTATGCCGAAAGCGCGGCCGGGCGCGGACTCAAGGCCATCATCGCGGGCGCCGGCGGCGCCGCCCACCTGCCCGGCATGCTGGCTGCAAAGACGACGGTGCCCGTGCTTGGCGTGCCGGTGCCGAGCAAGCACCTGCAAGGCGTGGATTCGCTGCATTCGATCGTGCAGATGCCCAAGGGCATCCCGGTGGCCACGTTCGCCATCGGCGCGGCCGGTGCGGCCAACGCAGCGCTGTTCGCGGTGGCGATGCTCGCCAATGAAGACGCAGGCCTGCGCGCCCGGCTGGAGGCGTTTCGTGCACGCCAGACCGAGGCGGCACGCGCCATGACGCTTACTCCACTGCCCGGCCAGTCATGAGCGAGGTCATCCTTCCTGGCGCCACGCTGGGCGTGATGGGCGGCGGCCAGCTCGGCCGCATGTTCGTGCATGCCGCGCAGCAGATGGGATATTTCACCGCCGTGCTCGACCCGGATGCCGCAGCCCTGCCGGGCTCGTGAGCCATCGCCACATCCGTGCCGACTACCTCGACGAACAGGCCCTCGCCGAACTTGGCGCAAGACAGCGCAGCCATCACCACCGAATTCGAGAACGTCCCCGCGCCGGCGCTGGCCCGCCTCGCGGCCCTGCGGCCCGTCGCCCCCTCGGCCGAAGCGGTGGCGATCTGCCAGGACCGGGCGCGCGAGAAGGCCCACTTCAGGCAGTGCGGCGTCGACTGCGCGCCCCACGCACTCATCGCCACGCCCGAACAGCTCGCCGTCGTGGACGCGAGCTTGCTGCCCGGCATCCTCAAGACCGCGAGCCTGGGCTACGACGGCAAGGGGCAGGTGGGAGTGCGCACGCGCGAGGAGCTCGCCGCCGCCTGGGACGAGTTCAAGCGCGTGCCCTGCGTGCTGGAGAAGCGGCTCGAGCTGGCCTTCGAGGTCAGCGTGATCGTGGCGCGCAATGCGCTCGGCGAGATCGTGCACTTCCCGCTGCAGCAGAACCTGCATCGCGACGGCATCCTGGCGGTGACCGACCGTGCCTGCGCCGGGCCTCACGCCGGAGCTTCAGGCCCGCGCGATCGACCGCTGCCGAAGCCGTGGCGGCCTCGATGGGCTAT
The DNA here is from genome assembly GCA_963818175.1 of uncultured beta proteobacterium. Lineage (GTDB taxonomy): Bacteria > Pseudomonadota > Gammaproteobacteria > Burkholderiales > Burkholderiaceae_C > Caldimonas. Next base: position 90,911 of record CAWFRK010000035.1, read on the forward strand.
GTCGGCGTGCTGTGCGTCGAATTCTTCGTGCTGAAGGACGGCTCGCTCCTGGCCAACGAGATGGCTCCGCGCCCGCACAACTCCGGGCACTACACGATCGACGCCTGCGACGTCTCGCAGTTCGAGCTGCAGGTACGGGCGATGACCGGCCTGCCGCTGGTGGCACCGCGCCTGCATTCGCCCACGGTGATGCTCAACCTGCTGGGCGACCTCTGGTTCGATGCCGCGGGCAGCCGAGCGCGAGCCGCCCTGGGACCGGGTGCTGGCCCTGCCCGGCGTGCATCTGCATCTCTACGGCAAGGTCGGCGCGCGCCGCGGCCGCAAGATGGGTCACCTGACGCTCACCGGCGCCTCGCCCGAGCAGGTGCACGACGTGGCCCTCCGCGCGGCCGAGCTGCTCGGCCTCGCGCCCTTCTGATTCGACCGGCAAAGCGCTGTGGCACGCATCCTCGACGGCGGCAATCCCGAGCACCTGCATGAAGCCGCGCTGGCCTTGCGCGACGGCAGGCTGGTGGCCTTCCCCACCGAGACGGTGTACGGGCTGGGCGCCAACGCCGGCGACGACGCCGCGGTTGCCGCCGTGTTCTCCGCGAAGGGCCGGCCAGCCGACCATCCGCTGATCGTGCACGTGGCCCATGCCGAAGCCGCGGCGGCGCTGGCGTCGGACATTCCGCCAGTGGCCCGCCGGCTGATGGATGCCTTCTGGCCCGGCCCCTTGACGGTGATCGTGCCGCGCCGCGAAGGCGTGCGCCACCGCGGCGGCGGGAGGGCATGCCACCATCGGCCTGCGCTGCCCGGCCCACCCGGTCGCGCACGCGCTGCTGCGAAGCCTGCGCCCGCGAAGGCCTGCATCGGCCTGGCGGCCCCGAGCGCGAACCTGTTCGGCCGCATCAGCCCCACCACCGCGCGCCATGTGGCCGATGAATTCGACGAAGAGGTCTGGGTGCTCGACGGCGGCCCCTGCCGCGTCGGCATCGAGTCGACCATCGTCGACTGCTCGCGCGGCAGGCCGGTGCTGCTGCGGCCCGGCGTGCTGACGCCTGCGCAGATCGAGGAGGCCATCGGCGAGCCGCTGCTGGAGCGCGACGACGCTGCGCCGCGTGCCTCGGGCACCCTCGAAGCGCACTATGCGCCGCGCGCCAAGCTGCGCCTGATGGATGCCGAGATGCTCAGGAGCGCCTTGCAGGTGCTCGGCGATGCGCCGGTGAAGCTGGCGCTATATTCGCGAACCGTGCGCCCGCCGCGTGGTGTCATTCACCGCTCGATGCCGGGCGATGCCACGCAGGCCGCACAGGAGCTGTTTGCCGTGCTGCGCGAGCTGGACGCCTTGGGCGTGCAGCTCATCTGGGTCGAAAGCCCGCCGCCCGCTCCCGAATGGGATGGCGTGCGCGACCGGCTGATGAGGGCCGCGGCGAGCTGAGTCACAGCTTCGCCGCCCCGCTTAACTGGAGTATTCATGATCTTGCGTTCTTCCCACTGGTGGTCTGGTCTGAGATTGGCGGCTTGCGTCGGCGCCCTGGCTGCTCTCGCGGCTTGCGGCGGCGATGTGTTCGACCCCTTCAGGCCGGCGCGCGCCGTCTCCTTCGGGGACGAGACCAGCTACATCAGTGCGACCGGCTCGAAGTATTCGATCAATCTTGCCGAAGGTGCCGGCGTCAATTGCGACGCCTGGCGGGTCTGGAACCAGATCGTGATCGAGGAGGAATACGGCTTCTCGTTCGCGCAGTGCAACCGCGGCGGACGCACCGGCAACAATGTGGCGCTGCTGTACGCCCAGCCGGGCGCCACGGTCGCCGACATCGCCCAGCAGATCACCAACCACCTCGCCACGGGCACCCTCGGCTCCACGGACATCGTGCTGATCCAGGGCGGTGCCAACAACATCTGGAACATCTTCACCAGCAACGGCAACGCTGCCACCGCGGACGCGATCGCCCAGGCGCGCGACCAGGGCGTGGCCCTTGGCAACCAGATCGCCCGCCTCACCGCGCTCGGCGCACGCGTGCTGGCCATCGACGTGATCTTCCAGGGCTCGACGCCCAAGGCGCTCGCCCTCGGAGGCGCTGCCACGCAGGCCCTCAACGACCTGACCAACTCGTTCAACTCGGGCTTCTACAGCACCTTCCCGGCCAACAGCCGCACGGCGACCTATGCGCAGGCCAACGACCTGGTGCGTCGCATGACCGATCCCGACGCCAACCGCGCCTTGCGCTTCCAGAACTGGACGGACCCGGCCTGCCTCACGCCGACCGCCATCGACTGCACGAACGGGACTCTCAAGCCCGACGTGAATCCCTCGGAAGACGCGTTCTCCTACGTGTTCGCGGACGACCGCTTCCTCACGCCGACGGCCAACCGACAGGTCGGCAACCTTGCACGCGATCGCGCTCACGACCATCCGTTCTAGAGCTTGCTCGCAAGCTCCTAGAACGATACCCTGCACCCGCTCCAGCCCCCGCCAAGCGGGCTCCGCTGGCAAACGAGCCGGCCAGCCGGCCAACACCGGGCATTCAGCGCGCGCGGCTCCTCACGCCGAGGGTCGCCGCGTCGCGCGCGACCCAGTCGATCAGCGCCTCGAGCGCCGGCCGCGCCGCGTCGGCGTTCGGGTGGTTGACGATGGCCACCAGCACGTAGCGCCTGCCGCTTTCCCCCAGCACGAAGCCCGCGATGCCGCTCGAGTCGCGCAGCGTGCCGGTCTTGAGGTGCGCGACGCCGTGGGCCACCTTCGCTCGACGCAGGGTGCCGTCCTGCCCCGTCAGCGGAAGAGAACTCATCAGCTCCGGCATCACGGGACTCGCCCATGCCGATTGCAGCAAGCGCTCCAGGAACTGCGCCGTGACACGCGTCTCGCGCGACAGGCCCGAGCCGTTGTCGAGCACCACGGCGCTCGCGACCGAACCGAGGCGCTCGCCCAGCCATTCACGGATCACGTCGCGCGCCGCGGCAGGCGTTCCGATGCCGCGGCGTGCGAGGCCCAGCGTGAGGAACAACTGCTGCGCCATCGTGTTGTTGCTGAACTTGTTGACGTCGCGCACCAGCTCGGCCAGCGCCGGCGAGGCGCTCACCGCCAAGGGCGCGAGTCCCGTTGGCGCAAGGCCTTCGCGGACGCTGCCGGCCAGCCTGCCGCCCAACTGCTGCCACAGGCCCTCGACGGCACGCGCGTTGTAGCTCCTCGCGTCCGCATAGGCGATCGGCCACAGCTTTTCTCCGCAGCTCGAGGGGAAGCTGCCGGCAAAGCGCACCTGGAACGGGTCGTTCAGGTTGGCTGCGAGAGCGCCGCGCCAGTCGCCGCAAACAGCCTTGAGGTCCAGGGGCACGACCGCATCGACACTCACATGGGCCAGCGGCGGGTCCATCGCCACGCGGGCCACGCCCCGCGACACGTCGGGGACGAAGCTGAGCATCATCGACTTGAAGTTGATAAGCAGCGCATCGGGTTGCACGTTGTAGGGCCGCAGAGGCTCGCCGTCGAATTCGCCCGGATCGACTTCGGGCACCATGAAGACCGAGCGGTCCAGCACGATGTCGCCGCGCACTTCCTGTATGCCCAGTTGCTGCACCCGACGCAGCAGGAGCCACAGCCGCTCCAGCACAAGCTTGGGATCGCCCTGGCCCTTGAGGTAGAGATTGCCCTCGAGCACGCCGTCGCGGACCGGGCCATCGGCATAGACCGGCGTGGTCCAGGTAAAAGCCGGGCCGAGCAGGTCGAGGGCCGCATAGGTAGTGACCAGCTTCATCAGCGAGGCCGGGTTCACGGGCGCCTGCGCGCGGTGCGACAGGCGCGGCTCGGTGGCGCCGACCTCCACCACTTGCACGACGACGGCGTCGCGTCCGATGCGCTCACGGGCGAGCGCTGCCTCCACCGTGGCAGGCAGCGCCTGCGTGCCCTCGGCGCCCTGGGCCGCGAAGGCCATCATCAGCAGGCAAAAAAGGGCCGGAGCAAGGCGCCTGCGGCCCGGACCAAGGCGCGACGCCGCGCGCGACAGGAGATCGACTGGCATGGGCGAATTAGAAGCCATCCCCGGCTCCCCGTCCGGGATCCGTCGTGTGGCGACGGCTACACTTCTTCCATGCCTTCCCCGTCTCCACGCGACTTGCCGGCCGACGCCTCGCACAGTGGCGTGGCCTCCTCCCCCGCATTGCTCGCCATCGAAACCGCCACCGAGACGCTGCGTCTGGCGGTCAGCGTGGGCGGGCGCATCCTCGTCCACGAGGAAGACGGCGGTGCCAAGGCATCTGCGGCGTTGCTGCCGGCGGCACTGCGCCTGCTGGATCAGGCCGGCACCTCGCCGCAGCAGCTCGACGCGATCGCCTTCGGACGTGGGCCGGGCGCCTTCACCGGCTTGCGCACTGCATGCTCGGTGGCGCAGGGACTGGCGTTCGGCGCGGGCATCCCCGTGTTGCCGATCGACACCTTGCTCGTCATGGCCGAGGCGGCACGCGCCGCGGGCGGACACACCGATGTGTGGGCCACGCTCGACGCGCGCATGAACGAGATCTATGCGGCGCGCTACTGCTGCATCCCCGATGCGGACGATTCACGGCACGGCGCGAACTGGCGCACGCTGAGCGCGCCGGCCTTGTACGACGCCGCGACCCTGTCCGAACGGCTCCGACCGCGAACGCGCCGGCTGCATCGCTGGCAATGCGCTTCGCGTGCACGCCGAGCACCTCGATACCACCGGCGCAAGCCTCATGCCCGAGGCCGCGCCACTGGCCGATGCACTGGTCCGCGTGGCGCAGGCCGCCTGGGCGCGCGGCGAGGCCATCGATGCGGCACTGGCCTTGCCGGTGTACATCCGGGACAAGGTGGCGCAAACCACGGCCGAGCGAGAAGCGGCAAAGGCAAGAGCATGAGCGCCCTCGCCCAGACCTCCGCCGAAGATCGGCGCACGCTGTTGCCGATGACGGTGGCTTCGCTGGACCAGGTGCTGGCCATCGAGCAGCTGGCCTACGAATTCCCATGGACGCGCGGCAATTTCATCGACTCGCTGCATGCCGGCTACGTCGCCTGGCGCCTGCAGGCCCCGCCCGCCCTCATGCTGGGCTACTTCATCGCGATGCAGGGCGTCGACGAGATGCACCTGCTCAACATCACCGTCGCCCCCGCCCACCAGGGCCGCGGCCATGCCCGGTTCATGCTCGACGCGCTGTGCGACATGGCCCGCCGCATCGACGCGCAGCAGCTGTGGCTGGAGGTGCGCATGAGCAATGCGCGTGCGAGAGAGATCTACGAGCGCTACGGCTTTCGCAGCGTGGGCGTGCGCAAGGCCTACTACCCCGCTGCGGGCGGCACCCGCGAGAACGCACTCGTCATGAGCCTCGCGCTATGAAGTGGGACGCGCGACAAGTCGCCATGCTGCGCGAGATGGGCATCACGGCGTGGGAGCGCCGCGATGGCGACCCGGCGCCGCTCGCGCCCGAAACCGAAGCCGCGCCGGCCGAAGTCGTGCAAGCGCCAGCATCATTCGACGAGCCATCCACGCCGCCTGCGGCCATGCCAGCTTCCGCTCCGAGCGCGCCGCAGACGGCCGCACGCGAAGGCCGCTCGGCCGACATCGCAGGATTGCAATGGCCCGAGCTGCGAGCGGCAGTGGCCGCCTGCACCGCCTGCAAGCTCTGCGAGGGTCGCCGCAACACGGTGTTCGGCGTGGGCAACGAGCAGGCGGACTGGATGATCGTCGGCGAAGCGCCCGGCGAAAACGAAGACCGGCAAGGCGAGCCCTTCGTCGGCCAGGCCGGCAAGCTGCTCGACAACATGCTGCACGCCATCGGCCTCACGCGCGACAACTCCACGCCGGACAAGCAGGTCTTCATCGCCAACGTGCTCAAGTGCCGTCCGCCGAGCAACCGCAACCCGCAGCCGGAGGAAGTGGCGAAGTGCGAACCCTTCCTGCGCCGGCAGGTCGAGCTCGTGCAGCCGAAGATCATCCTGGCGATGGGCCGCTTTGCGCTGCAGACGCTGCTGCAGACCGACGAGCCCGTCGGCCGCCTGCGCGGAAGAGTCCACCGCTACCAGGGCGTGCCGGTGATCGTGACCTATCACCCGGCCTATCTGCTGCGCAACCTGACCGACAAGGCAAAGGCGTGGGAAGACCTGTGCCTGGCGCTGGACACGATCCGCAAGAGCTGAGCGAGCAGGCCTTGCGCGATCTGCGCTGGCTGCTGCTGTCGCCACCGCCGCTTGCCTCGGGCCGCTTCAGCGCCGAGGTGCAGGCCTTCGACCCAGCGCAACGAGAGCTCATCGAAGACTGGCTCGAAAGCCTGCAGGCCGCCCCCGATCCCTTGAGACAGGCGATGGAGCGCCACCGAGCCGCGCCCTTGCGGCTCGGGCGCTACGCCGAGCGCCTGCTGGAGTTCTTCTTGCGCAGCGGGCCCACGCACCGCCTCGTCGCTGCCAACCTGCCCCTGCGCAAGGCGTCGGGCAGCAAGGGCCAGCAGGCCACCACGCTGGGCGAGATCGACTTCCTGCTCGAGGATGCCTCGGGCCGGCCGTGGCACTGGGAGCTGGCGGTCAAGTTCTTCCTGTGCGTCGCGCCGGGGCAGCAAGCACAGCCGGAAGACTTCATCGGCCCGGACCCGACCGACACCCTGGCCGGCAAGCTGCGGACGCTGTTCGAGCGACAGTTGCGCCGCACGCCGCCCTCCCCCTGGGACGAGCGTGCCTGGCGGCCTGCCGCCTTCACGCGCGGATGGATGTTCTATCGATTCGAGCAAGCCGCCCGCGCACTGCGACGCGCTGTCCCCGGACCACCTGAGCGGGCACTGGCTGCGCTGGAGCGAGCTGGCTCGATTGCCCGAGGCGCGTTTCCTCGTGCCGCCCCGCGCCCGCTGGATGTCTCCGGTGCGAGCCGGCGCCGAAGACACGCTTCCTGTCACGGGACGAGCTCGCCGGACGAAATCCGCCGGCTCTGGCTTCAAGCCGGTCCGCGTCCGCACACGCCCCGACTGGTCGCGCGCATGGAGCCTGGCGCAGGCATTGCCTGGCACGAAGCGCAACGCTACTTCGTCGTGCCCGACAGTTGGCCCTGACGCGCTGAGAAGGGGCGAAGGAACCGTCGCGAGCGGCCCGAGGTTGCGACGAGGAGCGCAGCCGTACTGGCGTACGGCGAGCACCGCAGTCGCAAGATCGGGTCGCGCAGCAGGTTCATTCGCCCCTTCTCACTCCTGCATCAGCGCGGGCACCTCGGCCCGCGCCGGCCACAGCACCGTCGCGATCGCCACCATCATCAAGGCCATCGCCGCCCAGTCCTGCCATTGCAGCACTTCGCCCAGCCACCAGGCGCCCGAGAAGGTGCCGAGCACGGGGATCATCATCACGCTCAGCGTCGACGCGATCGGTGGCAGGGTGCGCGCGAGGAAGAACCAGGCCGGCTGCGCAAAGCCGAAGATCAGCACCGCGTTGTAGACCATGGCCAGGCTGACGGCCGGGGTTGGCGCATGCCACTGGTCGCGTTCGAAGGTGCCGCTCAGGATCGTCATGACGAGGGTGGTGATCACCGTCATCCAGAAGGCGATGGTGAGCGTCGGCACCTCGATGCGCGTGCGGCGCAGCTGCTGCGTGCCCAGCGCCCAGCAGGCAGCGGCGGCCAGCATGCCGATCGCTCCGAGCGGCTGGCCTGCCATGCGCCCGAACTCGTTCCACAGGAGCAGCGCCACGCCGAGTGCCGCCGCGCCCACACCCATCCAATGCCGGGGCCCGAGACGCTGGCCGAAGAAGGCCAGCCCCCACAGCACCGAGAAGATCGGCATGGTGTAGCCGAGGATGGCCGCCCGCCCCGAAGACAGCACGCGCACTGCGAGGATGGCCACCACATGCCAGATCAGCATGTTGGTGAGCGTCAGCACCAGCAGCTCGCGCCAGTGGCGGCGCGGAATGCGCCATGGCAGCCTGGCCCAGACCAGCACCGCGGCCAGCAGCGGCAGCCCCAGCCACATCGAGATCGTGCGGAAGGTAAGCGGAGGAAAGCTGGTAACGCCGAATTTCATGATCGGCCAGTTGAGGCCCCAAGTCAGCGTCAGGAGCACCAGCAAGAAGGCATGGCGGGGCGTGAACTCGCTCATCGAAGAAGAAGTGTGTGCTGCACTCAGTGATGAGTGCTGAGGTAGCGCTTGCGCCAGAAGAAGGCGCCGAAGCCGAGGCCCAGCACCGCCATCAGTCCGAGCGCGATCCACACGCCGGATTCCCGGTGAATGAGCGGCAGCGCATCGAAGTTCATCCCGAAGATGCCGGTGATGAGATTGAGCGGCAGGAAGATCGCGGTGAGCACGGTCAGCGTGCGCATGATCGAGTTGGTGCGATTGCCCTGCGCCGAGAAGTGCATCTGCACCGCCGTCTCGGCCGAAGCCTCCAGCCGGCGCACATGGCCGAGCACGCGCTCGATGTGCTCGAGCACGTCGCGCGAGCGCACCCGCAGCAGCTCGCGTTCGCGGGCGGCCTGCTTGCCGGCTTCGACGGGCGATTCTTCGAGCGCGTCGATCCATTCGACCACGGCGCTGCGCTGGTCTTCGCAGATGTCTTCGAGCAGATGCAAGGCATTGCGCGAATCGAGCAGCACCTGCCAGCCCCTGAAGTGTCCGTGCGGATCGAGCAGCGAGCGCTGCAGGTAGCCGAACTGGCGCGTGAGCAGCCGGCGCAGATCGAGATAGCCATCGACCATGTGGTTGACCATGCGCAGCATCTGGTCGGCTGCGCTGGTCGGCAGGCGCAAGGTCGCGCCGCGCCCGGCGCTGCGGCCATCGGAGGCCATCGGCACGGACTGGCTCAGGCGGGTGGCGAAGTATTCGCGCACCGGGCATTCGTTGGGATGCACGGTCACCAGCACGCGATCGAACACCGCAAAGCCGACCGGGCTGGTGTCGATCGCGTCCAGCGCCTTCCTGGCCGTGTCGAGCGTGACCTTCGTGTCGTCAAGGAACAGCTCGCTCGAGCCGCTCCCTGCGGCCAGTCGCCTGAACACCAGCATGTCGTACCAGGAGGTGTAGTCGAAGTGCGAAGGCAGGTGGACGTTGAGCAGGTCGGAGATGTGCAGGTCCACCAGCTGCCCGCCGGTCCACTGCTGCAGCCTGGCCTGGACGAGGCCGGACTTGGCCTCGAAATCGGCGCGGGTGATGCCGATCCAGAAGTACCCGACGGCGGGCAGCTCAGGCGGCAGTTCGTCCAGCTCCCGTGAAGTGCTCGCCGACGTGGAAGATGCGCATCAGGCCTTCAGCGCCCGAGCCGCGTCCAGCGCGAAATACGTCAGCACGCCGTCGGCCCCCGCACGCTTGAAGGCCAGCAGCGATTCCATCATCACCGCGTCGTGGTCGAGCCAGCCGTTGGCTGCGGCCGCCTTGAGCATCGCGTATTCGCCGCTCACCTGGTAGGCGAAGGTCGGCATGCGGAACTCGTCCTTCACGCGGCGCACGATGTCCAGGTACGGCATGCCGGGCTTGACCATCACCATGTCCGCACCTTCGGCGATGTCGAGCGCCACTTCGCGCAAGGCTTCGTCGCTGTTGCCCGGATCCATCTGGTAGACCTTCTTGTTGCTCTTGCCGAGATTGGACTTGGAGCCCACCGCGTCGCGGAACGGACCATAGAAGGCGCTCGCGTACTTGGCGCTGTAGGCCATGATGCGCGTGTGGATCAGGCCGTGCTGCTCGAGGGCCTCGCGGATCGCGCCGATGCGGCCATCCATCATGTCGCTCGGCGCGACGATATCGACGCCGGCCTCGGCCTGCACCAGCGCCTGTCCCCTCAGCACCTCGACGGTCTCGTCGTTCAGGATGTAGCCGGTCTCGTCGATGAGGCCGTCCTGCCCGTGGGTCGTGAAGGGATCGAGCGCGACGTCGGTGAGCAGCCCCAGCTCGGGAAAGCGCGCCTTCAGCTCGCGCACGACGCGGGGCACGAGCCCCTCGGGGTTGAGTGCTTCGTGGCCGTCTTCGGTCTTCTTGCTTGCATCGAGAACGGGAAACAGCGCCATCACGGGGATGCCAAGCTGCACGCACTGCTCGGCCACTGCATACAGGCGATCGAGGCTCAGGCGCTGCACGCCGGGCATCGAGGCCACGTCCTCGGCCTGGTCGTGGCCGTCGAGCACGAAGACGGGATAGATCAGATCGTTGGCCGACAGGGCCGACTCTCGCACCAGGCGCCGAGTGAAGTCATCGCGCCGCAGACGGCGCGGACGAGCGGCTGGAAAACGGGCTGAGAAGGATGAAAAGGAGCTCAATGTGACGATCCTGTAACAGCAGGATATGCGTGTGAATCGTTGAGTTTTTCTTCGTCAAAAAGGGGCCGATGTGGTACTCGCGCCTCCATCTTGGTCTGTTAGACTCGACCGCGAATGATACGTCGCAAGGCGGTCATTCCCTGCTTTTCCTCCCTGAGCAGGTGCCTTACCGTGATGACAGCGATAAGGCTTTGCGCCCCAGTCGTGTACTGGGGCTTTTTCTTTGCGGCCTTGCGCCATTCGCACCCTTCGGCCCAGGCTCGGCCGACCCTCCAGATGACCCGCTTATGATCCTTCGATGCTCTGGATCAAAGCGCTGCACATCGTCTTCGTCGCGAGCTGGTTCGCCGGACTGTTCTACCTGCCCCGCATCTTCGTCAACCTGGCCATGGTGCAAGCCGACAGCCATGCCGAGCGCGAACGGCTGCTGCTCATGGCGCACAAGCTCTATCGCTTCATGACCATCCTCATGCTGCCCGCGCTGGCCTTCGGCCTGTGGCTGTGGCTGGGCTACGACATCGGACGAGGTCCGGGCAGCGGATGGATGCATGCAAAGCTCGCCATCGTGGTCGCGCTGGTGGGATATCACCACTACTGCGGAAGGCTGCTGCACCGCTTCGAGCAGATGCAGCCGGTGCAGCGCTCGCACGTCTGGTATCGCTGGTTCAACGAGGCGCCGGTGATCGGCTTGCTGGCGGCGGTCATCCTGGTCGTCGTCAAGCCGTTCTGAGGTTATGCCCCGGCAACAGCGCACTTCACTCATCCCCCTGGCGGCCACGTATGCGGCGCTGGTCGCCTATGCCAGCCTCTATCCCTTCTCGGCCTGGCGCGATCCCGGCATGTCGATCTGGGCCTTCGTCACCCTCGGCTGGTCGCGATGGTGGACGCCCTTCGACCTGGTCGCCAACCTGCTGGGCTACCTTCCTCTCGGCGCCTTGCTGTGCGGCGCCTTGTTGCGCCTGGGCAAGGAGCGCGTTCCTGCGCTGATGCTCACGGTGGCGGCCGGGGCGGCGTTCTCTGCCGCGATGGAAGTGCTGCAGAACTTCCTGCCCTCGCGCGTGCCCTCCAACGTGGACTGGGCGCTCAACACGCTCGGCACGCTGGCCGGTGCGCTGCTCGCCACGACGCTCCACGCCTTCGGCTGGATCGGCCGCTGGCAGGCGATACGCGAACGCTGGTTCATTGCGAGCAGTTCGGGCGGCCTGACGCTGCTGCTGCTCTGGCCGACCGCGCTGTTCTTCCCCGCACCCGTGCCACTGGGCCTGGGGCAAGTGTTCGATCGCATTCGCGAGCTGGCATCCGCGGGCTTGGCGGGCACGCCCTTCGAGGGCTGGATCGAGCCCCGCGCCGTGCTTCCCCAGGAGGCGCTGCCTCCGGGGCTCGAGCTCATCACCATCGCCATCGGCCTCCTGGTGCCCTGCCTGCTGGCCTACGCGATCACGACACCGACCTGGCGGCGTGGCGTGATGGTGGCGGGCGCGGTGTGGCTGGGCGTGCTGGCCACCACGCTCTCCACGGCGATGAGCTTCGGGCCGCAGCACGCCTTCGCCTGGGTGACGTCGGCCACCCCGCTGGGCTGGGGGATCGGCACGCTGGCCGCGTTTGCCCTGATCATGCTGCCGCCGCGCGCCGCCGCCGCGCTGGGCGCGCTCGTGATCGGCGCGATGGTCGCGCTGGTCAACGACGCACCGGCCGACCCGTACTACGCCGAGAGCCTGCTGAGCTGGGAGCAGGGACGCTTCATCCGCTTCCACGGTCTCTCTCAATGGGTCGGATGGCTGTGGCCCTATGTTGCGTTGCTGTACCTTCTGGTGCGCGCGGCAACGCGCGACGAAACCGCCGGCAAGGCCCGTCGCAGCCCCGCCTGAACGCGAATTCCGACGCCGCGCGCCAAGGCCGGGCATGGCATGCGGCCTAAAATCGCCGGATGAGCTACTTCCAGCGCCACATCTTCTTCTGCCTCAACAAGCGCGACAACGGCGAAGCCTGCTGCGCCGACCAACAGGCGCACGAGGCCTTCGACCATTGCAAGGCACGCGTGAAGAAGGAGGGGTTGGCCGGCCCCGGCAAGGTGCGCGTCAACAAGTCGGGATGCCTCGACCGTTGCGCCGGCGGCCCGGTGGCGGTGGTCTATCCCGAGGCCACCTGGTACACCTATGTCGACAAGGAAGACATCGACGAGATCGTCGAGTCGCACCTGAAGAACGGCAAGGTGGTCGAGCGCCTGCTGCTGCCGCCCGACATCGGCCGCTGATTCCGCGCCTTCCAATGAACTCCCACACGCAGCGCGAGACCATCGCGGGCCCGGCCGGCTTGCTCGAATGCGCGATCGATACGCCCGCCGGCGAGGCCCCGGCCCCACGCGGACTGGCCGTGATCGCGCATCCCCACCCGCAGCACGGCGGCACGATGGACAACAAGGTCGTGCAGACCGTCGCGCGCGCCTTCCTGCAGCGGGGCTGGCGCACGGTGCGATTCAACTTCCGTGGCATCGGCGCCTCGGAGGGCAAGTGGGACGAGGGTCGGGGCGAGATCGACGACATGCTCGCAGTGGTGGCTCATTACCGTGGGGATGCGGAACCCCTGTCCCTCGGCGGATTCTCTTTCGGGGGCTATGTGGCCTCGCACGCGGCCAGGCAACTCGGGCATGAAGACATCGAGCACCTGGTCCTGGTCGGCCCCGCGACATCGAATTTCGAGGTGGCGCCGGTGCCGGCGCACACCCTCGTGATCCACGGCGAAGCAGACGACGTGGTGCCTCTCTCCGCCACGCTCGACTGGGCGCGGCCGCAAAGCTTGGCCGTAGTGGTGGTGCCGGGTGTGGGCCACTTCTTCCACGGACAGCTGCCCTTGCTGAAGAACCTGGTGGCGCGTGCCTTGGCATAGCGTCCTGTCCCGCAAATACATGCACATGAAATCGCGCCTTTCGAGCCATGGCGGCGTTGCAAATCCTCGCGATACCGCCCGGTATCGCTGCGGTTTGCGCCTTGCCCTGACCCGAAACGCATCGATTTCATTTGTGCACGTACTTGCGGGACAGGACACTTGAGCCCGCGACTGCGTCACTTCACAACCTCAACTCGAATGAAACGACTTCTAGCCTCCCTGTTCGCTTCGGTGCTGACACTCACCGCCAGCCTTCCCACCCACGCCCAGGCGCCCCAGCCTCCCGACGTCGCCGCCAAGTCCTACTTGCTGCTCGACATGACCAGCAACCAGGTCCTGGCCGCGCGCGAGCCCGATGCCCGTATCGATCCGGCCTCGCTCACCAAGCTGATGACCGCCTATGTGGTGTTCGGCGCGATCCGCGACAAGAAGCTCGCGCTCGACCAGGTGCTGCCGATTTCCAAGCGCGCCTGGGACGAGCGCAAGGGCGGCGCCTCGGTCATGTTCATCGACACCAAGATGAGCGTGAAGGTCGACGACCTGCTCAAGGGCATGATCGTGCAGTCGGGCAACGACGCCTCCGTCGCGCTGGCCGAGGGTGTATCGGGCAGCGTGGAGAGCTTCGTCGACACGATGAACCGCGAGGCCCAGCGCATGGGCCTGAAGAACACCGCCTTCAAGAACACCACCGGCATCACCGAGCCGGGCCACTACACGACGGCGCGCGACATGTCGGTGATCGCCTCGCGCATCATCCGCGACTTCCCGCAGTTCTATCCGTACTACTCCATCAAGGAATTCCGCTTCAACAACATCACCCAGCCCAATCGCAACCTGCTGCTGCGCCGCGACGTCAGCGTCGACGGGATGAAGACGGGCCACACCGAAGCAGCCGGCTATTGCCTGATCACCTCGGCGCAGCGCGACTTCCCCAACGGCAAGCGCCGACTGCTCAGCGTGCTGCTCAACACCACCTCGATGGAGGCCCGCGCCAACGAGAGCCAGCGCCTGCTCAACTGGGGCTACCAGGCCTTCGACGCGCTCAAGCTGTTCGACGGCGGCCAGCCGGTGGTCACGCCGGAGGTCTGGAAGGGCGAGTCCAGGCAGGTCAAGCTCGGCAGCCCGCAGCCGCTGTACGTGACCGTGCCCAAGGGCGATGCCGACAAGGTCAAGACCCAGATCGAGCGCATCGATCCGCTGGTCGCCCCGCTCGCCAAGGGCCAGTCGGTCGGCAAGCTCAAGGTGACGGCGGGCAGCACCGTCATCGCCGAGACGCCGCTGGTGGTGCTCGACGGCGTCGAGCAGGCCGGCATCTTCGGGCGCGCCTGGGATGCCATTCGGCTCTGGATCAAGTAATCTGAACGCAGTATCGAGAGGAGAGCCTGCCGAATGGATGCCCTGCCCGACAGCCCGTGCTATCTGAACGGCGAGTACCTCGCGCTGTGCGACGCCAAGGTCTCGGTGATGGACCGAGGCTTCATCTTCGGCGACGGCGTCTACGAGGTGGTGCCGGTCTATGGCGGGCGGCTGTTCCGGCTCGACGAGCACCTCGCCCGGCTGGGCCGCTCGCTGTCCAAGCTGCGCATCCCCGATCCGCACAGCCGCACCGAGTGGCTGGAGCGCATGCGCAGGCTGGTCGCGTCCTACAGCGAACGCTTCGGTGTGTCCGACCAGCTGCTCTACCTGCAGATCACCCGCGGTGTCGCGATGCGCGACCATGTCATGCCGCCGGGGATCGTACCCACGGTGTTCATGATGACCAGCGCCATGAAGCCGGCTACCGCCGAGCAGCGCCACGGCGGCGTGGCCTGCATCACGGCGCGCGATTTCCGCTGGGAGCGCGCCGACATCAAGGCCACCTCGCTGCTGGGCAACGTGCTGGCGCGGCAGATGTCGGCCGACCATGGCGCGGCGGAGACCATCATGTTCCGCGACGGCTTTCTCACCGAGGCATCCTCCAGCAACGTGTGGGTGGTGCACGAAGGCGCGGTGCTGGGGCCGCCCAAGAGCGAGCATGTGCTCGAAGGCATTCGCTACGACCTGATCGGAGAGCTGTGCGAGGAGCTGGGCATCGGCTTCAACCTGCGCCCGATCGGCGAGACGGAAGTCACCGCGGCCGACGAGATCCTGCTGTCCTCGGCCACCAAGGAAGTGCTGCCGGTCACCCGGCTGGACGGAGACCCTGTCGGCCACGGGGCTGGAAAAGGCAAGCCCGGCCCCATCTATGCTCGTCTGTACGAGGCCTATCAACGGGCCAAGAAAGAGCAGTCGATATGAATCCGATCCCGCCCGAGCAGTCGCTCATCGAGTACCCAAGCCAGTTCCCCATCAAGGTGATGGGCGCCAATGTCGACGGTTTCGCGGACACGATCGCCGAGCTGGCGCGTCAATTCGACCCGGGCTTCGATTCAGCCACGATCGAGATGCGCCCGAGCCGCAACTCCAACTTCCTGGGCCTGACCATCACCATCACGGCCACCAGCCGTGAGCAGCTCGACGACCTGTATCGGGCGCTGTCCTCGCATCCGATGGTCAAGGTAGTGCTTTGAGCCGCTCGTCGATCTCCTTCACCTTCAGCGGAGCCGCCTCGTCGCCGTTCTGCGCGGCCGCGTCGTACCAGTAGCGCGCCAGGCGCAAGTCCTGGCCCACGCCCAAGCCCTTCTCGTACATCGAGGCGATCAGGTACTGGGCGCCGATGTCGCCGCCGCTGGCAGCCTGCCGGTACCACTGGGCGGCCTCGGCCATGTCCTTCGCGATGCCGCGGCCGAGGTAGTACGCGGTGGCCAGCGACACCTGGGCATCCACATGGCCGTGCTCGGCCGCGCGCCGGTACCACTCGACCGAACGGGCCTGGTCCGGCCGGCCGACCACGCCGAGCTCGTAGACCTGGCCCAGCGCGTATTCCGAGCGTATGAAGCCCTGGTCGGCCGACACCTCGAGCAGCCGCACGGCCTCGAACTTGTCGGGCCGCGCGACCTCGTCGCGCACATGCATCATCGCCAGGTTGTAGCGCCCGATCGGGCTGCCCTGCCCGGCCAGTTGCCGGAAGCCGCGCTCGGCCTCGGGGAGGCGGCCGGCCTCGTAGTCCGCGAGCGCCGCGTCGATCGCGCGCCGCTCCTGAAGGTAGCGCTGCAGCGCCTCGGGGGTCAGCATCACGCCCGGCGGCAGCACCGCCTGTGCCCACGCGGCACCCGCCAGGCTCAAGACCAGGCCTGCAGCCCACTTCCGCACACTGCCTCGCATCGCCACCTCCTGGTAAAAGGCCGACCCTCCAGGTCGAACCTTGAGTGCTTCGACAAGGCCGGCGCGCCCAAGTTCACGGCCGGTCACGCCACCCGGACATTGCGCCGCGGGTAGAGTCGGCCCATGCAGATCCGTACCCTGGGCCGCGTGGAGTACGCGCCCACCTTCGAGGCGATGCGCCGCTTCACCGAAGACCGCACGCCCGACACCCCCGACGAACTATGGCTGTGCGAGCACCCGCCCGTCTACACCCTGGGCCTCGCGGCCAAGGCCGAGCACGTGCTCGACCCTCGGGGCATCCCCGTCGTGGCGAGCAACCGCGGCGGCCAGGTCACGTACCACGGCCCCGGGCAAGTCGTCGCCTATCCCCTGGTGGACCTGCGGCGGCTTGGCCTGTATGTCAAGGAATACGTGCATCGACTGGAGCAGGCCGTCATCCAGACGCTGGAGAGCCATGGCGTCACCGGCCATCGCGTGGCTGGCGCGCCGGGCATCTACGTCGACCTCGCCGACCCCTGCGGCCACGCCGCCCTCACCGGCCCGAGGCCCGATCCCTTCGAGGGCCTGGGCAAGATCGCGGCGCTGGGCATCAAGATCAGCAAGCACTGCAGCTATCACGGCGTGGCGCTCAACGTGGCCATGGACCTGAGTCCCTTCGACGGGATCAACCCCTGTGGGTATGCCGGCTTGAAAACAGTCGACTTGGCTACACTGGGGGTTTCCACCGATTGGGCCACGACCTCGTCCCGCCTGGCCGAGCGGCTGGCCACTCACCTGAGCCCCTGAGCGCACACCGCGCCGCAGATGAGGAAACCCTGAATGTCGAGCTTGAACGTTGTCCACGAGGCCCAGAGCGGCGCTGCCTATGACCCCAGCGCCAAGCAGAAGGCCCAGGCCAAGACGGCGCGCATCCCCATCAAGGTGGTACCGGCCGAACAACTGAAGAAGCCCGACTGGATCCGAGTCAAGGCCGGCTCGCCCTCCAGTCGCTTCTACGAGATCAAGCAGATCCTGCGCGAGCACAAGCTGCACACTGTCTGCGAAGAGGCGTCCTGCCCCAACATCGGCGAGTGCTTCGGCAAGGGCACGGCCACCTTCATGATCATGGGTGACAAGTGCACCCGCCGCTGCCCCTTCTGCGACGTGGGGCACGGCCGGCCCGACCCGCTCGATGCCGACGAGCCGCTCAACCTGGCGCGCACCATCGCCGCGCTCAAGCTCAAGTACGTGGTGATCACGAGCGTCGATCGCGACGACCTGCGTGATGGCGGCGCGGCGCACTTCGTCGAATGCATCAGCAAGACGCGCGAGCTTTCGCCCGAGACCCGCATCGAGATCCTCACGCCCGACTTCCGCGGCCGCATGGACCGCGCGCTGGAGATCCTCAAGGCCGCCCCGCCGGACGTGATGAACCACAACCTCGAGACGGCGCCGCGCCTGTACAAGGAGGCGCGCCCGGGCTCCGACTACCAGTATTCGCTCAACCTGCTCAAGCGCTTCAAGGAATTCGCCCCCGGCGTGCCGACCAAGAGCGGCATCATGGTGGGCCTGGGCGAGACCGATGAGGAAATCCTCGAGGTGATGCGCGACATGCGCGAGCATGGCATCGACATGCTCACCATCGGCCAATACCTCGCGCCCAGCGGGCACCACCTGCCGGTGCGCCGCTACGTGCACCCCGACACCTTCAAGATGTACGAGGACAAGGCCTACGAGATGGGCTTCACCCACGCCGCCGTCGGCGCGCTGGTGCGTTCGAGCTATCACGCCGACCAGCAGGCGCACGAGGCTGGGGTGATGAACACCCCCGTAGCGCCTTCGGCGGCCGCCGCAGAGGGCGCGCTCGTGCGTCAGCCGACGCAGGCGCTAGCCGACTCTCCCTGGCTCCGCCAGCGGACCGGCGAAGCCGGATCCGCGGCTCCGACTGGCATTGCATGCGTCGAGGGTAGAGCTCCGGCGCCATGGAGAACTGCATGAAAACCGCCCCAGCTTGAGCCTTCGCCGCTATGGCGAATCAAAGGGGAGCCACACTCATGAGCATTTCCAGTTGCTGTGGGGCTGGCAGGGCGCGCTGGAACTGGAGATCGAGGGGCGTGGCACCCGCATGATGGCCGGCCGCATGGCGGTGATCGGCCCGGGCGAGCGGCATGACTTCTGGTCGCACCAGGGCAGTTCCTGCTTCGTGCTCGATGCCGACGATGCCGCCAGCCCGGTACTCGCGGCCTTGGCCGGTCGGGCGCTCGACACCGATTCGTCCACCCTGCACCTGCTGCGCTTCCTGTCGTCGACGCGCCATGACATCGCCGAGCTGCAGGGCCCGGTCGCCGCGATGCTGCTGGCGACACTGCCGGCGGAGGTGGCTGTGCCGCGTTCCGGCCGGCGCATCGATTGGGGCGCGCTCGACGCCTGGATCGACGCGCATCTCCAGGAACCTGTCGGCGTGGCACAGCTCGCGGCGCAGGCTTTCCTCAGTCCTTCGCAGTTCGCGGCCCGCTGCGTGGCCGAAACGGGGTTGGCACCGATGTCCTATGTACGAGCGCGCCGCCACGCGCTGGCGGTCAAGCTGCGCTCGGAAGGACTGAGCGTGCACGAAGCGGCCCTGCGTTGCGGCTACCGTTCGCCTTCGGCGCTGACGGCCGCACTACTGAAAAGGACCACCCCCGGAGGCGCTTCGCGCCACCCCCTCTAGGGGGCAACACCAGCGGACCGGCAGAGCCGGATCCGCGGTGTTCGCTCGATGGTCTTTGTCTGTACGCGACCCGCGTCTTGCGACGATCCACCGGCGCCCCGCGACGACATCTCCCGTCGAGCGCGCCTATGCTCGCTCATCATGACCACCCTTCAAGCCTCTACTTCCGCAAGCGCCGCCGGCCACGGCCAGGCCAACGCCTATGCCCTGGGCGCCATCGCCCTCTGGGCCCTGCTGGCCAGCCTGGGCGTGGCCCTGGCGCATGTGCCGCCGTTCCTGCTGACGGGCCTCGCCCTGCTGATCGGCAGCGTGCCGGCCTGGCCGCGCTGGCGCGAATGGCGCATGCCGGCGTCCACCCTCGCGCTCGGTGTCTACGGGCTGTTCGGCTTCCACTTCCTGCTCTTCATTTCGCTGCGCCATGCGCCTGCGGTCGAGGCGAACCTGGTGAACTACCTGTGGCCGCTCCTGATCGTCGTGCTGGCGCCGCTCTTTCTCGATGGCGTCAAGCTGCGCGCCGTGCACCTCCTTGCAGCCCTCACCGGCTTCGTGGGCGCCGCGCTGGCCATCGTCGGCGGCCGTGAACTGCAGGGCGGCCTGGCCTGGGGCTACCTGCCCGCGCTGGGTTCGGCCTTCATCTGGGCCAGCTATTCGCTGCTGACCAAGCGGGTGGCGCATTTCCCGACCTCGGCGATCGGCCTGTTCGGGCTGGTCTCGGGCTTACTGGCACTGGCCTGCCACGCGCTGCTGGAGCCGGCGGCGACGTTGTCGGCCAAGGATTGGGGCTTGCTCGCGCTGATGGGGCTGGGGCCCCTGGGGGCCGCATTCTTCCTGTGGGACAAGGCGCTCAAGGCCGGCGACCCGCGCACCATCGGCATCCTGAGTTACCTCACGCCGCTGGCATCGACCGCGCTGCTGGTGCTGGTCACCGGGCGCGAGTTCACCGTCTGGATCGTGCTGGCCGCGGCGCTGATCATCGGCGCGGCGCTGGCGGGCATGCGTGCCCGCGTGTGATCACGTCTCGGCGAGGAGATTCTCCAGCAGCTGGTGGAGCGCCGCGAAGTCGGGCTCGCCCACATAGCGCTTGACGATCTCGCCGCGCTTGTTCAGCAGGTAGGTGGTGGGAGTGAGCTGCACGTCGCCGAAGCGCCTGGCCACTTCGCCGGTGTTGTCGATAGCCACCTTGAAGGGCAGCCGGCGCGACTCGGCGAAATTCGACACGAAGGCCGGCGGGTCGTAACTCATCGCAACAGCAACGAAGTCCAGGCCCTTGTCCTTGTACTTCTGATAGGTTTCCACCATGTGCGGCATCTCCTTCACACAGGTGGTGCAACTCGTGGCCCAGAAGTTGACCAGCACGACCTTGCCCTTGAAATCGGCCACGTTGTGCCTGCTGCCGTCGAGCAGCACCATGTCCACCGCCGGAGCCGCGTCACGCTGGCCGAGCGCCAGATAGCCTGCGCCTGCAATCGCCAGGGCAATCACCGCCGCTGCCGCATAGATCGTTTTCTTCATGGGGACACTTTCATGGACAGGCGAAATTTTACGGGGCAGGCCTCGGCCCTCGTCCTGCTAGGGCTCTTGCCGTGCCGCGCGGCATGGGCCCTGTCGCTGGCGGACCTGAGCGAGAAGGACGCGACCGCCGGCGTCAAGGCCGCTCTGGAGCGCGGTGCGGTGGCTGCCGTCGGCGTGCTCGGCAAGACCGATGGATTCCTGGGCAACCCGAAAGTTCGCATTCCGCTGCCGAGCTACCTCGAGGACGGCTCCCGCATCCTCAAGGCGATGGGCCAGCAGAAGCACCTCGACGACCTGGTCACGGCGATGAACCGTGCCGCCGAGGCGGCGGTGCCCGAGGCTCAGGGCCTGCTGGTCGGCGCGGTCAAGTCGATGAGCGTGACCGACGCCAAGCACATCCTGTCGGGCGGCGACACCTCGGTGACGGAATTCTTCTCGGCCAAGACCCGCGAGCCGCTGGGCCAGAAGTTCCTGCCCATCGTGGCCCGCTCGACGGAGAAGGTGGGCGCCGCGAAGCTGTACAACGACGTGGCCGGCAGGGCCTCGGGCTTCGGCCTCGTCAAGACACAGGACGCGACGATCGAAGGCTACGTGACCACCAAGGCGCTCGACGGCCTCTACCTGATGATCGGCGAGGAAGAGAAGAAGATCCGCCAGGATCCCGTGGGCACCGGCAGCAGCATCCTCAAGAAGGTCTTCGGCAGCATGTGAGGGTGCCTCAGAGCCCCTTGGTGAGCTCGAACACGAGCGCCGAAGGCAGCGAGCTGAGGATCGCGTCTCGCCCCACGCGGGCCATCGAGCGGCCGCCGAAGCCGGAGACCTCGAACACCGCGCCTTCCTCGATGATCTCGACGAAGACCAGGTCTTCCACCTCCTCGGTCAGCTCCGCGCGCAGCTGGTTGAAACGCTCGCCGCGCAGGATGGACTCGATCACGATGGCGTGCGGCAGTCCCTCGCGGCAGAACGCAGCGGCCTCCTCGATCGAATTGACGAAGTCCACCACCAGCCCCATGTGCCGGATGGCCTCGCGCACCTGGATGCGCACGTCGCGACGCGAGGCGATCACCAGCACGTGGCTGCCCGCCAGCGGCTGCCCCTTGCCCGGCGAGGCAGGAGCATCGCCCTCGAGCTCCCGGATGGACAGGCCTGGGATCTCGCCACCCACGGTGTGCGGGAATTCCAGCGTGAGCGTCACCAGCGAATCGTCGCGCTGCCGTACGGCGACCAGCCCCATGGTCTCGGCTGTCTGCTCCAGCAGCCGCCAGGACACGTCGTCGAGCAATGCCGCCGGGTCCATCGACATCGAGGCGATGTAGGCCCAGGCCTCGGCCACGTCGGCCGGCGTGTGCCTGAAGCGGCAGGTGACGCGCCCGTGAGCCGGCCAGGTCTTGGTGTCGAGCCGGAACTCGATGAAGGAGCGGGTGTGCGCCATCGCCCAGTCGAGCAGGGTATTGAGCAGCCCGAACAGGAGCGAGGGGTCGGCCACCACGTCGACCGGCTTGAGCACCTGGCGCACCTCGATGCCCTGCGCCTGGGTTTCGCGGCTGCGATGGGCGAGGACGCCCTGCAGCGTCTCGGTCAGGCTGAGGCGTTCGTGCGATTGCCGCAGCGCCGGGTTGGCATAGCGCGCGATCTGCTGGCTGGCCATGCTGACCCGGCGGGCCTGTTCGAGTTCGCTGCGCAGCGAGCGCAGGCTGCGGCGTTCGATCTTGCCGGTGGTGGTGAGCGCATGCACGCGCTCCAGGGCCGCCGTGAGCGGGCCGGCGATCTCTTCGCCGATCTGCGTGAGCAGGCGCTGCCATTTGTCCTGCTCGGCCGTGCCGGATGACGGCATGCCGGCAGCGGGCCCGGGCTCATCGGACAGCGAGATGAGGCGCAAGTCAGGGTCGTCCGTGGGCGGTCCCGGTGGCAATGATTCCATGGCAAGTGATCCGTGATGTCGCGTGGAAGCGCGCGCGCGGAGTATTGAAAGACTCAACTTGATCCGTCCACCCCCTGAACGGGGGCTGGCGCATCGACGTGGGAGTGGCGCCGACAATCGGTCGATGCCCCTGCGTTCTGCACCCCTCCTGGCCTCGGTAACCCTGGCCCTGGCGGCTTGCGCGCCCGCCCTGGACTGGCGCCTCGTCCGGCCCGAAGACGGCGCCGTCGAAGCCCTCTTTCCCTGCAAGCCCCGCAGCCATGCGCGCAGCGTCATGCTGGCGGGCAGCCCGGTGCGCATGCTGATGTACGCCTGTTCTGCTGCCGATCACACCTATGCGCTGGCCTTCGCGGACCTGGGCGACCCGTCGCGGGTGACGCGCGCGCTCGAGCAAATGCGCAAGGCCGCCAGCGCAAACGTCGCAGGCACCGAGGCAAGTGCCACGGCCTTGGCGATCAGCGGCATGACGCCCAACCCGGCAGCGCAGCGCGTCGAGGTCAAGGGGCAGTTGCCTGATGGCCGTCCGGTCCGTCAGGAGGCCGGGTTCTTCGCCCGGGCGACTCGCGTGTACCAGGCAAGCATCGTCGGGCCGGCGCCCGATCGCGAGGCCGCAGACAGCTTTTTCGCCGGGCTGAAGCTGCTGTAGGTGGTTACCTCATGCAAGGGATGCAACTCCCATCGCCTGCGGCTCCCAGCCAATGTCGACCGCATGGGCCCGCGCGGCGTTATACGGTCTGTCCTGTCTGGCGGCTTACTCCCGACCCTTCGATGGTGCCATCGGCACCACACTTCCGGGGCCGCTGGTGCGCTGGGCAGATAATGCCGAGTCGCCCCTCTCACCTTATGTCTGGCATCTTCATCATCGCCCATGCCCCGCTGGCCAGCGCCCTGAAGGCCTGCGCGATGCATACCTTCCCGGAATGCGCCGCCACGATCGAAACGCTGGACGTCTCGTCCGACACCCCTCCCGAGGAGGTGGAAGCCCAGGCGCGCGAGCTGCTCGCTCGCGTCAAGCAGCCGGAGGCCCTCATCCTGACGGACGTGTTCGGCGCCACCCCCTGTAACGTCGCCCAGCGCCTTGCGGACGGCGTGTCGGTCAAGGTCGTGGCCGGCGTCAATGTGCCCATGCTGTGGCGCACCCTGTGCTACCAGAGCGAGTCACTCGACATGCTCGTCTCACGCGCGGTCGCCGGGGCCGCCCAGGGTGTGATGCAGGTGGCCATCGCGCGTCCGCAGAATCAGGCCAGCAAATCCGCGAATGATCCAGACCAGCATCACCATCACCAATAAGCTGGGACTCCACGCGCGAGCATCGGCCAAGCTCACGAAGCTGGCCGGCAGCTTCAGGTGCGATGTGTTCATGAGCCGCAACGGCCGCCGCGTCAATGCCAAGAGCATCATGGGCGTGATGATGCTGGCTGCGGGCATCGGGGTGGAAATCCAGATCGAGACCAATGGCGAGGACGAGCAGGCCGCGATGGACGCGCTCGTGGCCCTCATCAACGACAAGTTCGGCGAAGGCGAGTGAGTGTCGGCCCCTCGACCGACGAGTACGTCGGTCGATCCCCCGAGGGGATGCGGGCCGGCTTGGGAGCGGCCCGGCGCTCGGCCCGCGACGCCCACGCCTGACGGCGGGGCTCCAGTTGGTTTCTGCGCCAGCCTCTCGTTCACTGTCCGAGGAAGTGCCGCCGGTACTTCGCCGGCAAATCCTGAATCCGCATCAGCATCGGCAGGTCGGCCGTATTGAAGTCGGGATCCCACGCCGGCGCGCCCAGGATCTTGGCGCCGCAGCGCAGGTAGCCCTTGATCAGCGCCGGCGCCTCGACCGCGAGGTCGCGCCGCAACTCCTCCACCGGCAGCGGCAGTCGCGGCTGCACTTGCCATTCGATAGAGGCCAGGTGCGTGTGGCGCAATTGCTCCCACAGGCTCGCGGCATAGTGGCCGCCGTCGCGCATGCTGACGCTCGCGCAGCCGATCATCGTGTCGAGCCCATTGCGCACCATGAACTCGGCGAGCGCCCCCCACAGCGCGAGGATCGCACCGCCCGAGCGATGTTCGGCATGCACGCAGGACCGTCCCAGCTCCACCATGCGCGGACGCAGGTGCCTCAGGCGCGTGAGGTCGAATTCCGTCTCGCTGTAGAGCCCGCCGATGCGCCGGGCCGACTCGGGAGTCAGGACGCGATAGGTGCCGATCACGGGCCCCGGCTCGCCATCGCGCCCGCCGACGCGCACGAGCAGGTGCTCACAGTAGGGATCGAACAAGTCGATGTCGTGGCCGGCGGGTGATCCGACGGGGCAGGACAGGCGTGCGCCCATCTCCTCGGCAAAGATCTGGTACCTCAGCCGTTGTGCCTCGAGAACCTCTTCTTCACTGCGTGCCCAAGCCACTTCCAGACGAGCACGTGCGACGCTTTCAGGCGCGGCAGGTGCAGAGCTTCGGTGAAGTGACCTCCGTGGGGCGCTGGCGCCGGAGATCTCGGACAACGGCAGCGTCGGGAGTGGCAGATCCCTCATCGTCAGTTTCTCCTACGTGTCATGGCTGCGAAGACTAGGGTTGCCCAATGACGCAACCATGACCCGGTGATGAAGCTTGCGTGACTGCCTCGGCTCCGATTCCCATAATGGCCAGATCCGAGCACGAGGAGCACAGCAATGACCGTCAGAAAGAACGCCCCCTTTCGCGCCGACCATGTCGGAAGCTTCCTGCGCCCCCGATACCTGCTCGAAGCGCGCGCGCAGGCTGCCAAGGGCGAGATCACGCGCGAGCAATTGCGGGCCGTCGAAGACCGCGCCATCACCGAGATCGTGAAGTTCCAGGAAGACGTGGGGCTGCACGGCATCACCGATGGCGAGTTCCGCCGCACCTACTTCCACATCGACTTCCTCGAGCAGCTCAGCGGCGTGAAGACCGACATCCCCGTCACGATCAAGAAGCCTGACGGGACCGAGGAGCTCGCCCCGCCGGTCATGCGGGTGATCGACAAGGTGAGGCATGTGAAGGACATCCAGCGCGCGGACTTCGAGTACCTCAAGAGCCAGACCACGCAGACGCCCAAGGTGAGCATTCCCTCGCCCACGATGCTGCACTTTCGCGGCGGACGCGCGGGCATCAGCCGCGAGCACTACCCCGAGCTCGAGCCGGAGTTCTACGAGGACGTGGCACGCGCCTATGGCGACGAGCTGCGCTCGCTCGCGGCGGCAGGCGCCACCTATGTGCAGATGGACGACACCAACCTGGCCTACCTGTGCGACGACAAGATGCGCGAGGCGGCACGCAGCCGCGGCGACGATCCCGACGAGCTGCCGCATCGCTATGCCAAGTTCATCAACCGCGTGGTCGCGCACAAGCCCGAAGGCATGACGCTCGCAATCCACCTGTGCCGCGGCAACTTCAAGAGCACCTGGGCAGCGCAGGGCAGCTACGAGCCGGTGGCCGAGGCCCTGCTGAGCGAGATGCACGTCGACGCCTACTTCCTCGAATACGACGACGCGCGCTCGGGCGACTTCAAGCCGCTGCGCTTCCTGCCCAAGGGCAAGACGGTGGTGCTGGGCCTGGTGACCACCAAGCGAGGCGAGCTCGAGAAGAAGGACGACCTCAAGCGGCGCATCGACGAGGCCTCGCAGTACGTGCCACTGGAGCAGCTGTGCCTGTCGCCGCAATGCGGCTTCTCGAGCACGGTGGAAGGCAACAGGATCACCGTCGACGATCAGCGCAACAAGCTGCGGCTGGTGGTCGAGACCGCGCGGGAGGTGTGGGGCGGTGTGTAGCGCCTCAGGCTCGCTCGACGGGCCCGGGCCTGCGCGGGGTGACGCACCCATGATGGGTCGCGAGCTTTATTTCCCGTCGACACCTCGCGTCATGCTCGAGAACCTCTCTGTGACGCGAGGAAAGGTCAACAAGTCCGTCGGGCGGGCGGCCGTTGAACAGCGACTCGTGGAGATGTGCGAAGCGCGTGGCGAGGACAGCCCTGCGCTCGCTCCGTGACGAGGCGCGTGCCCTGGCTCCGACGCTGGGCCTTGAACGAGAGTTCACGGTGCTCGACGGGCTCATCGGCGGCGTCCTTTGCACCAGGAGAATCGAGATGTCGACTTTCGCCGGAAAGGCGATGGTTGCGTCGATTCCGTACGACGCCAACCGCCTGGCACTCTTCGAGAAGCTGGCCGCAGAGCTGCGCTCAGTACCCTTGAAGCAGCCTGCGGCAGTGGCCAGGAGCGAGCAGGGCCGCGCTCACTTTGCATTCCTGGAGTCGTACTTCAGCAACTTCATCGAAGGCACGGAGTTCGATGTCAAGGATGCGCGGGGCTTCGTGCTGGAAGGCAAGCCCATCACGGAACGACCGAAGGACTCCCACGACATCATCGGCGTGTTTCGACAGGCGCTGAATCCAGGATGGGCCAACCAGACCCTGGCTTCGGGAGAGCCTGTGCTGCACCAGCTGCGCGAGCGACATGCGGACCAGATGAAGGAAAGGCCGGAAGCCGGGCCGGGAGCGTTCAAGACATTGGCCAATCGGGCCGGCAACACGGAGTTCGTCGCCCCGCGACTCGTGCGCGGCACCCTGGTCGAGGGCTCGAAGCTGCTGCCTACCATTCCTCCGGGTACGGCCAGGGCGCTCATGGCCATGTTCATCGTGTCCGAGGTTCATCCGTTCACCGATGGCAACGGGCGCTTGGCGCGGCTCGTGATGAATGCCGAGCTTTCGGTCGTGACCAGCTGCCGCATCATCATCCCGACGCTGTTCCGGGAGGAGTACCTGGACTGTCTTCGGGTGCTGACGCGCGAGGGCGAGCCAAGGCCCTTCCTCGACGCGATGGAGAAGATCCACGAGTGGACCGCTGCGTTCGACTACGAGGACCTCGACAAGGTCATCGCAGACATGAAGGCATGCAATGCCTTCGAGAGGTCGCGCACGTTCCACAAGCTGCTTTTCCCTTCGACGGAACAAGAGACCGCCGCAGCCTTATTCCTCGAACGGCAGCCCCACGTAGTTCTCCGCGAGCGAAGTGGCCGCCGCCCTCGAGCCGACCAGGTAGTCGAGCTCCGCCTCCTGGATCTTGTGCCCGAACGCCCCGTTCTCCGGGAAGCTGTGCATCAGGCTCGTCATCCACCATGAGAAGCGCTCGGCCTTCCAGATGCGACGAAGCGCCTTGGCCGAGTAGTGATCGATGCCGGCCTCGCTCTTCTCGGCGTAGTACTCGACCAATGCCCGCGACAGGTAGCGCACGTCGGAGGCCGCGAGGTTGAGTCCCTTGGCCCCCGTCGGCGGCACGATATGCGCCGCATCGCCCGCGAGGAACAGCCGGCCGAAGCGCATCGGCTCGGCCACGAAGCTGCGCAGCGGCGCGATGCTCTTCTCGATCGAGGGGCCCGTCACGAGGCTCTCGGCCGCGGCCGGGTCGAGCCGGCGGCGCAGCTCGTCCCAGAAGCGCTCGTCGCTCCAGTCCTCGACCTTCTCGGTCTGCGGCACCTGCACGTAGTGACGGCTGCGCGAAGCGCTGCGCATGCTGCACAAGGCGAAGCCGCGATCGCTGTGCGTGTAGATGAGGTGGTCGGAGACCGGCGGCGTGTCGGCGAGGATGCCGAGCCAGCCGAAGTCGTAGACACGCTCGTAGGTGCGTGATCGATGACTCGGGCACGCTCGCCCGGCACACGCCATGAAAGCCGTCGCAGCCGGCGATGAAGTCGCACTCCACCTCGTGCGTGCGACCGTCCTTCTCGTAGCGCACCTTGGGGCGGGCAGTGTCGAAGTCGTGCACGCTCACCCTGGAGGCCTCATACACCGTCTTCAAGCCCTCGGCTTCGCGCGCATCCATCAGGTCGTGGGTGATCTCGGTCTGGCCGTAGACCATGACCGACTTGCCGCCGGTGAGCTCATGCAGGTCGATCGGATGCCGCTCGTTGCGAAAGCACAGCTCGATGCCATGGTGGACCAGGCCCTCCTTGTGCATCCGGGCGCTGACGCCTGCCTCGTCGAGCAAGTCCTGCGTGATCTGCTCGATGATGCCGGCGCGTATGCGGCCGAGCACGTAGTCCTTGCTGCGCTGCTCGATGATGACGGCGTCGATGCCGGACTTGTGCAGCAGCTGGCCGAGCAGCAGGCCCGCCGGGCCGGAGCCGATGATCGCGACTTGCGTACGCATGGGCTGTCTCCAGTGTTCTGAGTGGTGTCGTTCGATACGGCTCAAGCGTAGCCAGCGGCGGTCCTTCCGCGAAATGGACGGAAACGACAATCGCTTGGACAATCCGAACATGAACCGGATACCCACCTACGCCCTCTACGGCGAGCATGAGCAGCCGCTCATCCCGGAGAGCCTGCACATCGAATCGATCGCGCAGCGCAGCCGCCTGTACGACTGGGAGATCCGCCCGCACCGCCATGACCTGTTCGCGCAGCTGCTGTGCCTGCGCCTGGGGCAAGGCGAGGCGCTGTTCGAAGAGGAGCGCCAAGCCTTCACCGCCCCTTGCGTGATCTTCGTGCCGGCCCTCGCCGTGCACGGCTTCCGCTTCTCGCGCGACATGGACGGGACGATCATGACCGTGGTGAGCCGGCATGTCGCTGCCTTGCTGCAGGCCGTCCCCGAAGTGCGCTCGCGCCTGGAGGCGCCGCACTGCCTGCACTTTCCTGTCGGCTCCGGCGAGTTCGCCCGGATCGAGGCCACGCTGGCCGCCATTGGCGAGGAACTGGCCGGCGACGCGCCTTGGCGCATGGCCGCGATCGAATCGGCGCTGACGATGGCCTTGCTGCTGACCGGCCGGGCCATCGCGGCAGGGCTGGGCCAGGGCCGTGTTGCGGCCTCACGCAGCTTGCAGCATGCACAGCGCTTTCGCGCCCTGCTCGACCGCTGGTTTCGAGAGGAACGCTCCATCGCCTTCTATGCCGGGCAGATGGGCATCACGCCGACGCAGCTCAACCGCGTCTGCCGGGAGGTGCTGGACAACTCGGCGCTCGGGGCCCTGCATGCCCGCCTCGTGCTGGAGGCCAAGCGCGACCTGGCCTACACGCTGCTCAGCGTGAAGGAGATCGCGCTGACCCTGGGCTTTGCCGATGCCGCCTACTTCACGCGCTTCTTCGCCAAGGAGACCGGGTTGGCGCCGAGCGCCTTCCGCGAGGCGGCGAGACGGCAACTGAGGCAAGCGCCGCCTCAAGGCAGGATCGGGTCGTCGAGGTCGTCCAGGTACTTGCGATGATCCTGCGCGTCGATCCAGAGCGTGGCGCAGCGGTAGCCGAATTCGAAGGCCTCGGTGGCGCTCGAGAAGTGCGTCCTGGGCACGGGCACCCGCACCTCGTCCTCGCTCTCCGAGCCGCGCACATAGACCTTCACCGGCCACATTCCGAGGTCCTGCGCGCACAGCGTCGACATGCGGATGCGATACCCGCTGTGCGCGCCGAGCGCCTCCAGGCGATGGCCGTGCGTGGTCACTTGGTATTTCACGCTCTCCCCTTTTTCAGGGTCCGTTGATTCCCGAAGATACACGCGACACCGTCACCGCTGACAATCGTCCACCAGGCAGTGAAGGCGTCAGGCCTCCAAGCTAAATCGTCACAAGTGCTTCAATTTGTGTCTTGCGGGGTAGTACCCTGCCGGTTTTGCCCGATCAATCTGACAGAAAACTCCAATGTTCGGATCTTCCAAGCCCGTCGTCTTCGAACCCTATGGCCGGCGCCGCTCACGCGCACGGGTGCCCCGCTGGCTGGTGCTGTTGCTCACGGGCGTGGCGCTCGGTGTCGGCGGCGTCATCCTGGTCCAGGAACGCCACCTGCCGCCGCGCCTGTCGGCCGCCGAGTCGGCAGAGTTGCGCAAGTCGTTCGACGAAGCCGAGACAGACCGGCAACGCCTCAAGCTCGAGCTGGTCGACACCAGCAAGCGCCTGGAAACGGCGCTCGAGGACAACAAGAAGCTCACCGCTGATCTGAGCGAGAGCCGCGAGGCGGTGGACGACCTGCGCGCCGACGTCGGCACGCTGGTGGCCTCGCTTCCGCCGGATCCGCGCGGGGGCGCCATCAGCGTTCGTGCGGCTCGCATCACCACCAAGGGCAAGACGCTCGACTACGACGTCGTGCTTTCGCGCGATCGCGCCACCGGCAAGCCGCTCACGGGCGTGATGCGGCTGGTGGTCGCAGGCGACTCCGCGCGCGGCCCCGAGACAAAGGTGTCCTCCGAGCCGATAGCAATCTCGGTCGGCGCCTATGAGAGCCTGCGCGGCAGCCTGGCGCTGCCGGAGGGCTTCAAGCCGCGCCAGACCACCATCAGCCTGCTCGACCGCGTGGACGGCAGGCAGCTGGGCATGCGCGTGGTCTACGTCAAGTAGCCTGCGGGGCGAGGGCCGTCATCCTTGCGGCCGCCGGCCGTGCCCCGTGCAATCAGCGGTCGAAGAACACCGTTTCCTGCGGTCCCTGCATGTGGATGTCGAAGTGGTAGACCACGCCGCTCGGCAACTCTTCGCGACGGGCCAGCAACGTGGCGCGCCGGTCGGCAGGCACGGCCTGCAGCACCAGGTCACTCTCGTTGGCCTGCGCCTCGTCGTCGAAGTAGATGCGCGTGAAGGCATGCACGAGCATCCCTCGCATGAGCACGATCACGTCGATGTGCGGCGCTTCTCCAGGCCCGCTCGCCGCGGGCTTGACGGTGTGGAAGACGAAGCGGCTCTGCGCGTCGGTGCCGGTGCCGCAGCGACCGAAGCCCTTGAAGTGCAGTTCCGCGGCATGCCTGTCGCTCAGCACTTCGCGTCCCTTCGCATCGGCCTGGGCGATCTCGATCATCGCGTCCGACACAGGATTGCCCGTGCCATCGATCACCCGCCCGACCAGGCTGATGTGCTCGCCCTCGGCCTGCGCGCCAGCCAGCACGCTCACGTAGGCGCTCGGGAAGTCGTAGCCGTACTGGCGGGCGGTGAGCCCATACGCAAAGTACGGCCCGACGGTCTGGGAAGGGGTTTGTGGCAGCTTGGTGTTCATAAGGAAACCTCCGTGCTTTGCACTGCGGTGCAGCCCCTTCGGGCGGCCGGGCGGGGCTACTCATCGCGGAGTCTCCATCGGCGTTTCGCCAGGGCCGCGCAGCACGATGTCGAATTCGTAGCCGAGCGCGAAGTCGGGTTGGGTGATGTCGAGGTTGAAGCGGGCGATCATGCGCTCGCGCGCGCCTGCGGGCGTGCCCTGGTAGATCGGGTCGTAGGCCAGCAGCGGATCGCCGGGGAAGTACATCTGCGTCACCAGCCGGCTTCCGAAGTACTCGCCGAACAGCGACAGGTGGATGTGATTGGGCCGCCACGCATTGGCATGGTTGCCCCAGGGATAGGCACCCGGCTTGATGGTCAGGAACTGGTAGCGGCCTTCGTTGTCGGTCACGCAGCGGCCGGCGCCGAGGAAGTTGGGGTCGAGCGGCGCATCGTGCTGGTCGACCTTGTGCACGTAGCGGCCCGCCGCGTTGGCCTGCCACAGCTCGATCAGCGCATGGCGGACCGGGCGGCCGCGCTCGTCGAGCACGCGCCCGGCGAGCACCATGCGCTCGCCGATCGGCGCGCCGTTGCGCGCGGCGTTGCGGGTCAGGTCATGGTCGAGCGGGCCGATGTCCTCATGGCCGAAGACGGGCGCGCGCAACTCCTTCAGGTTCTCCTTGAGCGCAATCAGCGGCTTGGTCGGGCCGCGCAGGCTGGTGGACTTGTAGCCCGGGTCCATGTAGGCCGGGTGGCTGCTCCAGTCGCGCGGACTGAGCTTGGGCAGGTCGCTCATCGATCGGTCTCCTCGTGGGCATGTGTCATCGGGATGAGACGACTTTATGCATCACCCAGGGTTATGTAAATTGATCACTGGTGAGTTTGACGATCACTCCTCGTTATCGAAATGCCTCTTGCCCGCCTTCACCGCATCCAGCTGCGGCACCTGAACTGCTTCCTTGCCGTGGCGCGCCTGGGTCATCTCGGTCGCGCCGCCCAGGCGCTCAACGTGAGCCAGCCCGCCGTGACCAAGACCTTGGCCGAGCTGGAAGACATCCTCGACGTGCGGCTCTTCGAGCGCGGCCGCAAGGGCGCGAAGCTCACGCCCGAGGCCGAGGTGTTCCTCCGCCATGCCGGGGCGGTGGTGAGCGCGCTCGACCAGGCGGTGCAGAGCGTGACGCCGGAGCAGGGCCAGCTGCACCTCACTCTCGGAGCCCTGCCCACCGTGGCGCCTTCCTTCGTGGCCCGGGTGCTGCAAGGCTGGCGCCGGGAGGGCCAGCTCACGCCGGTGCGCGTGGTGACCGGCTCCAACCGGGGCTTGCTGGCCCAGTTGCAGCAGCGCGAGCTCGACGCGGTGATCGGCCGGCTCTCCGAGCCTGACCGCATGGTGGGGCTCACCTTCGAGCATCTCTATGCCGAGCCACTGGTGATCGCGGTGCGGCCGGGACATCCGCTGCTGCGCCGGGGCCCCGCGGCCATCGGCGAGATCGCCCGCCATGACCTGGTGCTGCCGCTGGCCGACACCCTGATCCGGCATGCCGCCGACAGCTGGCTGCAAGCCCAGGGCGTCTTGCCGCAAGGGGGAGTGACGGAAACGCTTTCGGTGTCGCTGGCTCGCAGCCTTGCCCAGCAAGGCGACGCCTTGTGGTTCACGCCGCTGGGTGCCGTCGAGCCCGACCTTGCCGGCGGCCTGCTGCGTCGCCTGCCGGTGTCGACCGCCGGCACGGAGGAGCCGGTGGGCCTGCTGATGCGCAACGATGCGCAGCCAACCCCCGTGCTGCAGCGCCTGCTGGCGCTGGTGCGCGAGGAGGCCGCGGTGCGGCAGTCGGCCTTGGCCGCGGGGTAGGCCCAGGGGCAAGCCTTCAAGCCCCGCGTATCGGGTGCGCAGGCCCCGCGGCGGCGGCCTGCTTGCCCGTCGGTCCTTCGGCCTTCGCCTTGGCTTCCAGCCGCACATAGACGACGCCCGCCACGAGCAGGGGCGCCAGGTAGTACAGCGCGCGGTAGGCCAGAAGCGCGGCCAGCAGCTCGTGCTGCGGCACGACATGGCCCAGCATCGAGATGAACACCGTCTCGAGCACGCCCAGCCCGGCCGGCACGTGCGTGATGACCCCTGCGATGGCGGCGAGCAGGAGCACCGCGAGCACCGTCGGGTAAGGCACGCGCTGCTGAAGCAGTGTGTAGACGATGCTGGCGATGACCATCCAGCTGACGGTCGAGATCACCCACTGCGTGATGGCGATGCGCCCGGCCGGCAGGTCGATTTCATGACCGCGCACGACCCAGTGGCGCTTGCGCGATGCCACGCAGGTCCAGAGGTAGGCCACGACCGCCGCGATGAACAGCACGCCCAGCCCTTGCAGCGCCGTCTCGCCCAGGGCCCACTCGTCCGGGATGTCGAGCGAGCGTGTCAGGAACACGCCACCCGCCAGGCCGATGTAGCCCAGCCAATTGGTCGCCCAGCTGGCAGCCAGCACGCGGGTGATGGTGGCGGCGTCAAGGCCGAGGCGCGAGTAGAGCCTGAAGCGAAACGCCACCCCGCCGATCAGCGATCCGAGGTTGAGGTTGAAGACGTAGCTCACGAAAGCCACCGCCATGCTGCGCACGACCGGCAACTGGTGGCCGGTGTAGGCGCGCCCCAGCAGGTCGAAGCAGCTGTAGATGGCGTGGCTGGCGGCGGCGAGCACGGCCGCCAGGGCCAGCGTCGGCACGGGATACGCAAGCAAGGTATTGCCGACCTGCTGCCAATCGATCGTGCGCGCCTGCTTGATCAGCAGGAAGGCGACCAGCGCAAGGAAGGCAAATCCGAGCGGGCGCTTGGCCCGAGCCCACAGCTGCTGCCGCCTGCTCTGCCGGCGGGGAGGAGTCAGGGTCTGGCTGGACGACATGCATGCTCCTCAGGCGGGTTCGCGGCTGGCCATTTCGGCGCCTTCCCGCTCCTTGCGGTCAGGCAGCGGCACGGACCACAGCCGCGGCGCATGGGCAGGCAGGATGCTGGCCCAGGTGGCGAAGTTGCGCGTCACATGGAACACGAGCGTGCCGACCAGCGAGTTCCACCAGGTGCGCCGGCGATGCGGGTCGCCCTCGATGCACTTGCAGTGGTCGCGGATCAGCGCCTCGAGACTCTGGCGCACCTCTCGGCTGAAGTCGCGGTCGCGGATCACGAGATTGGCTTCGAGGTTGAGCGCGAGGCTGAGCGGATCGAGGTTGCTCGAGCCGACCGTGGCCCAGACGTTGTCGACCACGGCGATCTTTCCGTGCAGCGGGCGGCGGCAGTATTCGTAGATGCGCACGCCTGCGGCGAGCAGCGTGTCGTAGAGCAGGCTGGCGCCGAACTTCACGATGGGCATGTCCGGCTGGCCCTGCAGCACCAGCATGACCTTCACGCCCCGGCGTGCTGCGCGGCGCATTTCCTTGATCAGCCGATAGCCGGGGAAGAAGTACGCATTGGCGATGATCACTTCATGGCGCGCCGCACGCAGCGCCACTCGATAGTGGCGCTCGATGTCGTTGACGTGCTCGTTGTTGTCCCGCGTCACGAGGATCGCTTCGGCCGAACCTTCGGCTTCGGCCGGCGCCTCGCGATCGGCCCGGCGCCGCCGCTGGGGCCACCAGCGCGGGCGCCAGATCACCGGTGCCAGCTGCTGGTGAATGAAGCGGTGGATCTCGTGGACGATGGGTCCATGCGCCTCGACCGCATAGTCCTGCTTTGCCTCGGGCCCGAAATCGTCCAGGTGGTCGGCGGAATAGTTGATGCCGCCCACGAAGGCGACACGCTCGTCGACCACCACCAGCTTGCGATGCAGGCGCCGCAGCATCTGGATACGGCGGCCGAAGATGCGCGGCCCGCGGTCGAAGATGTGTACCCGCACGCCTGCCGTGACCAGCTCGCTCATGAATTCGTCGGAGAGGTCGGGCGAGCCGTAGTCGTCCATCGTCACATCGACATGCACGCCGCGCCGCGCGGCTTCGATGAGCACGGCCTGCAGTTCGCGCCCGACCTTGTCGTCGAACCAGATGAAGGTCTCGAGCAGCACCTCGCGCTCGGCGTGGCGGATCGCATCGAACACGGCAGGGAAGAACTCCTCGCCGTTTTCCAGCAGGTGGAAGCGGTTGCCTCGGGTCCAGCGCGCCTTCATGCCTGCTCCTTCACCACAGGTGCACTTCCGCGGCCAGCGGCGCGTGATCCGACAGATGCGCCCAGGGCCTGCGGCCCAGCGCGAGCGGCTTGTGCGAGCGCACGTTGCGCACGTAGATCCGGTCGAGGCTCAGCAGCGGCCAGCGTGCCGGAAAGGTTCGCGCCGCGCGGCCGTGGCGGGCCACATTCACCTCCTTGAGGCCGGCGCAGGCATCGAGCAGGCGGTGCGACTGGAAGCGCCAGTCGTTGAAGTCTCCGGCGATGAACAGGGGCGCATCGTCGGGCACCTCGGTGCGGACCAGGTCGCACAGCAGCGCGGTCTGGCGCTTGCGGTGCGCCTCCTGCAGCCCGAGGTGCACGCACACCGCGTGCACCTGGAGCGGCTCGCCACCATGCAGCTGGGCCGGGATGTCGATCACGCAATGCAGCAGGCCGCGCTTCTCCGGGCCGGCCACCGAAACGTCCAGGTTCTGGTAGCGCACGATCGGGTACTTGGACAGCAGCGCGTTGCCATGGTCGCCCCAGGGATACACGGCATTGCGCCCGTAGGCGAACTGACCCCAGATGGAATCGGCCAGGAACTCGTACTGCGGCGACACGGGCCAGTCGGCGTGCCGGTTGGCGTGGCGTGAGTGCGAACCCAGCACCTCCTGCAGGAACACGATGTCGGCGGAAATGGTGCGGACCGCCTCGCGCAACTCGTGCAGGATGAAGCGGCGGTTGAAGAAGCTGAAGCCCTTGTGGGTATTGACGGTCAGGAGCCGCAGGGGCAGCGGTGAGGACGGAGGCGTTTCGTGCTCGTCCTGCAGGACAGCTTGCGAGGTGGCTTCCATGAAGGCGGCTCTCGGGAGAAACATCGACTCATGCTAGGTAGCGAGCCTGCCGCGCGGAACTCCTGCAAGGCTTGCGTGCCTGTCGGAGGATGCTGACAGCGCAGCAAGAGGAATTGTCATCCCACCCGTCGGTGGCGGGCCACTTTCTGCAGCAGCTCTATGAGGATGGCCCGCTCCGCCTCGCTCAGGTGGCGCAGCAGGTCGTGCTCCATGGTGAGCGAGACCTCGTAGGCCTTGCGGGCGAGCAGGCTGCCCTTGCGGGTGAGGTGGATGTTCTGCGCGCGCCGGTCGGTCTCGCTGCGCACCCGGGCGAGCAGTTCGCGCTCCTCCATTCGGTCGAGCAGGGTGGTGATGTTGGGTGCGGAAACGGCCAGGGCCTGCGACAGCTGCTTCTGGGTGACGTTCTCGTTGTGCGCGATCAGCATCAGGATGGTGAACTCCACCGGCCGAAGCTGCAAGGGCTCGCCGATGTGCTTGAAGAAGATCTTCTTGCTCGGTACGTCGGCCTGCGCGAGGTGGTAGCCGAGCACATGCTTCAGGCTGGACTGGTCGAGGCCGTGAGCGGCCGCATCTGGCTTGGGCGGTGCGTTGGTCATGGCGTGGCCAGTGTAGGGCCTCAAGGAGCCTCGCCCCCCCTCGAACGCGGGGACGGCCTGCGTGAAATGCGCCGCCGGATCCCGCATCTTGGTGATCCCGGGTGCTCGCGCAGGTCGCATACTTGAAGCGGGCAAGTTCACCGAAGTGTGGGGAGCCGGTGGGTCAAACCACCCGCTGATCCAACCGAGCCGCGAGGGAGCGACCTGTTGGTCTTGCCCGCCAATTCCATCGGCCTGGCGCGCGAGGCGAGCGCCGGGCCGCCCCAAGCCGACTCGCATCCCCTCGGGGGATCGGCCGATGTACCCATTGGCCGAGGGGCCCACATTCATCGGCGGGCCGATTCGTTTTTCGCGTCGTCGCGGCGTGGCTTCTTGCCGGCCGACCACGGCAGCATCATCGCGGCCAGCAGCAGCGTCTCGAATTCGGGCGCGAAGCGCTCGATGATCTTCTCCGGATCAGGGCAGAGCTTGCGGTCGGTGAGCAGCCCGAACTGCACGCCGCCGCCGTACGAAAGCAGGCTGATGCCCACCCCGATGTCTCCGGCTTGCGGTACCCAGTACATCACTTGCTCGAGCCGTGCTCCGCACAGCGAGAGCGGCTCGCGCGGGCCGGGCACGTTGGTGATCACGGCGGTCGCCTTGCGCGCGAACAGGTCGAGCAGGGCCTGCTGCGCGGGCTTGATCAAGAGCCCCGCCAAGGCCAGCAGGCCGAAAGCCAGCAGCGGCTGGAAGCCGCCCTTGAGTGCGGCCATGCGACCGCACACCGCATGCACGCGCTCAACGGGGTTGGCGATGCCGATCGGCAAGAGGAGCGGCACGAGCCCGAAGCGGTTGCCGAGGGCGTGCGCCTCGTCGGCGGGCCGCAGGTTGACGGGCACCAGCGCGCGGATCTCCTGGCCGCTCGTGTCGTCGCCCTTGGCTCGCAGGTAGCTGCCGATCGCGCCGGCCACGCAGGCGAGCAGCACGTCGTTGATCGAGCAGTCGAGTGCCTTGCCGATGGCGGCCACGTCGTCGATCGCCGCCGGCTCGCCCCAGGCCACGCGCTTGGCGCGACCGGGCTTGCCCTTCAGGCGCGTGGGCGCGTCGTCGGGCATCATGGCCAGCGCCAGGGCATCTCTCGCGATCTGCAAGCCGCCTCCCGCAAGACCGGGCGCACTCGGCGGGCCTGCGGTCGAGGCACTTGAGCCGTCGGCGTCCTGGCCCTTGCCGTCCGCGGCGCGCGACGCGAGCCCGGCCAGCGGCTTGCACATCGCATCGGCAATCCATGCGTCTTCATCGAGCCCCTTGCGACGGCGCTTGGGCGGTGCGCGGCCGCCGTCGGTGATCGAGAGCATCACCGAGATGAGCGCGATACCGTCGGCTATGCAGTGGTGGACGCGCACGATCAGCACGCTCCCGCCCAGGTGATCCTCCACCAGATGCAGGCGCCACAGCGAATGCGCGGGGTCGAGCGGCTCGGCCGCCAGCGCGGCGATGCGGTCTACCTGCAGCACACGCTCCGGCTGCCGTGCGCGTTTCGCAGGCAGGGTCTCGCGCACGACATGCCACTGCAGATCGAAGGCCGCGTCGTCGACCCAGCTCGCGCCGGAGCCATCCTCGACCACCTTCTGCCTGAAGCGCCGATAACGCAGCAGCCGCTCCTCGACCCGTCGACACAAGGCGGCGTGATCGATCCGCGAGGCAAGCCTCAGGACGCCGACGATCATCATGAGATTCGCCTCGCTGTCCATGTGCAGCCACGCGGTGTCCACGCGCGACATGCGTTCCGCGGCCTGGGGCATGGTCATCCTCCTGGGGCTACGACTCTATGTTCGACGGAGCTTGCCGTCTAGCATCCAGCAACCAACCACCACCAAGCATCCAGAGGAGCACTTGACATGGCCGACGACCTGAAAGCCGCGTTCGAACAAGCGGTTGCCGCATCCAAATCTCTGCCCGAGAAACCCGACAACCTGACCCTGCTGAAGATCTATGCGCTGTACAAGCAGGCCGTCAGCGGCGATGTGGACGGCTCCCGCCCCGGCTTCACCGACTTCGTGGGTGGCGCCAAGTGGGATGCCTGGAACGCGCTCAAGGGCAAGAGCTCGCAGGAGGCGATGCAGGACTACGTGGACCTGATCGAATCGCTCAAGTAGGCCGCGGGGCCTGCGCCCCGGCGCCTTGCTACTTTCTCCGAGCGGCTGCTTTCTTCCCGGGAGCAGCCGCTTTCTCTTTCTTCCTGGGCGGGCCCTGCCCGTCCTCGAGCAGCTTGTCGAGCTGCTTCTCGATCTCGGACTCGAAGCTTCGCCTGAAGACCGAGAGCAGCAAGCCCAGCGTCGCGTTGAGCTCGAAGCGATCGGCGGCCACGAGCAGCTGGCCCCTGACACCCGCGCGACTGAAGTGCACGACGTCGGCATCGCCGCCGCGCTCGATCGTGCACTGCATGGCGAGCCGCTCTTGCGCATCCCTGGCCCACTTGCGCGCGATCGAGCGGGCCTTGGCCAGGCCCAGCCGATGATCGCGCTGGATGTGGATGCTGCTCATGGCCGCAAGCCCACGTCCAGCGCCTGTTTCCGTTCGTCCTTCGGCAATGCCGCCAGGCGCCGCACCTCGCCGTAGAAGCGCGTGAAGTCGCCCCCCTCGGCTGCGAAGACCCGTTCGAAGGCGGGGACCCATTCGGTGTAGGCCGCCAGCACGCCGAGCGAGGCGTTGTTGGCGCGCTCGAACCAGGGGTCGTAGCCCTTGAAGCCGTCCCAGCGCTCCTGCTTCACGCGCTCGTATTCGGCGCGCATGCCGGCCATGATCTCCGCCTTGCGCCCGCGCTTGGCTGCCTCGTCCATGTCGCTGGCATACAGCAGCTCCAGCTCGCGCCGCCAGCGCAGCGTGAGCGCCTGGAAGTCGCGGCGTCGCTGGTCGAGCCTTTCATATTCGCCACGGGCACGGCCGCCCGCCTCGCTGCCCAGCCAGCGCTGGATGCCGATGCGCTCGACCGCGGTGGCAAACGACTCGTTGAACATGGTGTCGTCGCGCGCATAGACGACCTGGTGGGCCAGCTCATGGAAGATCAGGCGTGCCAGCTCGCCCTCGGGATAGTTGATGAAGGTGTTGAGCAGCGGATCGCCGCCCAGCCAGTCGAGCTTGCCGAGCGTGGAATACGCCGGCACGCCGTAGACCGACACCTCGTAGCCTTCCGATCGCAAGACGGCCGCCTGGGCATCGGCCTCGCCGCGATCGTAGTAGCCGCGGTAGCCCACGCAGCCCACCACGGGGAAACAAGAAGTCTTTAGCCTGAGGCTGAGCTCCGGAGCCGCCACCACGTTCCAGACCGCGGCCGGCCGCTGCAGGTCGGCATAGCGGCGATAGCTGCCGTTGTCGGGCAGCCTCAGGTCCGACACCGCGAAGTCGCGGATGCGCTGGGCCAGGACCAGGCGTTCGCGCAGGGTGTCGGCCGTGCCACCGTCGGCCAGCAGCTCGGGCACGGGACGCGCCTGGTGCAGCATCGAGAGATGGCCTTGCACGGACTGCGCCAGGTAGCCCGCGGAACCGCAGCCCGCCAGCACGACGGCGCCTCCAGCAACGAGCGCCACGACGATGCAGCCGGCCGCCCAGCGGCTGAATCGGCTCATCTGCTGTCCGCGCGCTTTGTGCCGGCTTCCACCTCTACCAGCACGTCATAGAAGCAAGGCGCCCGGCCGATGTCGGTCAGGCGCTGGTGGGTCAGCTCGTTGACGTTGGTGCCCCTCGCGCCGAGCTTGCGCCACCATATGCCCAGGCCGTTGACGACCCCGGGCCGGGCCCGCTCGCTCACGCGGGCGACGCACCAGTATTCGCCGCGGTCGTTGAAGACGCGCGCCATGCTGCCGTCCTCGATGCCGCGCGGCGCGGCGTCCGCCGGATGGATCTCGAGCA
Source organism: uncultured beta proteobacterium (assembly GCA_963818175.1). Classification (GTDB taxonomy): domain Bacteria; phylum Pseudomonadota; class Gammaproteobacteria; order Burkholderiales; family Burkholderiaceae_C; genus Caldimonas. The sequence goes on from CAWFRK010000035.1 coordinate 131,765, forward strand.
GCGGCTCGCGCTCGACGTCGCGCAGGCTCTTCAGGTTGACGAAGCTGGAATTGAGGAAGTTGCGTGCCGGCGGCGAGATCATCGCCAGCGGATAGCGGCGCGCGAGCTCGGGCGTGGTCGCGGCCGACTCGTAGTTGGGCAGGTAGTCGGGCACGCCGACCAGCTCCGAATCGATCTCGCACCTCCCGCTTGCGCTGGGGAATCCGCCATCGGCGAAGGGCGCATCCGGCAGTGGGAGCTTCACCCAGCCGCGCTGGCGCAGCTGCGCCAGGGTGGGATCGCCGCGAAAGGCCTGGGCGGCGATCTCCTCGTCGCTCTCCTTGAAGCAGGCTTCGTCGAAGCCCATGCGCGCGGCCAGTTCCCGAAAGATCTGCGTGTTGGGCATCGCCTCGCCCACCGGGGCGACAGCCGGCTCGTTCAGCAGCACATAGGTGTGGCCGTAGCTGGTGTGCACGTCGAGGTGCTCGAGCTGCGTGGTGGCAGGAAGCACATAGTCGGCGAAGTCGGCGGTGTCGGTCATGAAGTGCTCGAGCACCACGGTGAACAGGTCCTCGCGCGCGAAGCCGGCCACGACCTTGGGCGATTCGGGCGCCACCGCCACGGGGTTGCTGTTGTAGACCAGCACCGCCTCGATGCGCGGACCGAAGTCGGCCGCGCCCTGGCGCAGCAGGTCGTCGCCGACCGTGCTCATGTTGATGATGCGCGGCTCGCGGCCGGCGAGCAGGTCGGGGCGTTGCAGCACGGCCTTGTCGGCATGGAACCAACCCGAGCTCGACAGCAGCAGCCCGCCGGCACGGTGGCGCCATGCGCCGATGAGGCAGGGCAGCACCGCGATCAGCCGCACCGCATTGCCGCCGCCGCGCGCACGCTGCATGCCGTAGTTGAGCCGGATCGCCGCGGGCGACTGGCTCGCGTAGTCGCGCGCGAGCCCGCGCACCTCCTCGGCCGTGATGCCGCACACCTCGGCCACCCGCTCGGGCGGCCATTGCAGCGCACGCTCGCGCAAGGCCTCCCAGCCTCGCGTGTGCCGGGCGATGTAGTCGTGATCGAGCGCGCCGAGGTGGATCAGCTCATGCATCAGTCCCAGTGCCAGCGCCCCGTCGGTCCCCGGCAGCAACTGGATGTGCTGGTGGCACTTGTCGGCGGTCTCGGTCTTGCGCGGATCGATGCAGACCAGCTTCGCGCCATTGCGCTTGGCCTGCTGGGCCAAGGTCCAGAAATGGAGGTTGGAGGCGATCGAATTGCTGCCCCAGATGATGACCAGGCGGCTCTCCGCGAAGTGCTCCACATGCATCCCCACCTTGGCGCCATAGGTCGCTGCCAGCGCCTCGGCACCGGCGCTGGAGCAGATGGTGCGGTCCAGCCGCGAGGCGCCGAGCTTGTGGAAGAAGCGCGCCGCCATGCTCTCGCCCTGCACCAGGCCCATGGTGCCGGCATAGCTGTAGGGAAGGATCGCCTCGGGGTCGCGTGCCGCGATGGCTGAAAGCCGGCTTGCAATGTCGTCGAGCGCCTCCTGCCAGCTCACGCGCACGAACTGCCCCGAGCCCTTCGGGCCCACCCGCCTCAGCGGATGGAGCACCCGCTCGGGGTGATAGGTGCGCTCGGTATAGCGCGACACCTTCTGGCACAGGGCCCCGTGGGTCGGCGGATGCGCCGGATCGCCCTGCACCTTGATGGCCCGGCCGCCCTCGACCGTGACCAGCATGGCGCAGGTGTCCGGGCAGTCATGCGGGCACGCGGCCCGCACCAACCGGCGATCAGCGTGAATGATTTCTCCATCGGTGCCACTGCGGATATTCATGTGCTCAATGATTGCTTAACCTGTGAAGCGATTTTTTCATGGCCGCGGGCATGCTTGTCACGCGGCAACCATAACCCCGGAGAGCTTCATGTCCAAACGCCCCGTGACCCGCCGGCAGGTGCTCAGGCACTTCGCCGCCGCTGGCGCCACGCTGTCACTGCCCGCCTGGAGCCTGATCGTGAAGCGAGCTCAGCCATCGTTCCCGGCCCGACGCGTGGTGCAGTCGGCTCCTACAAGGCCTGCGCCGACGTTCATGCGGGCCCGCAAGGCCGGCGTGCAGCGGCGCCCTACAACGTGTCCTCGTGGGCACGCGGCGCTGGCCGACGACTCGGCAAGGACGCTGGGCGTGATGATCAGCCAGGTCATGCCCTACCCCTTGCAGCACCACAGCGTCGATCTCGCGCGAATACCTCGACGCGGTAAGCGTGCCGGCGGCGATGCCGGGCCTCTCCAGCATGGAGGGCTACCTGGCGGCCAAGGTGCCGTCGAGGGCCTGCGGCGCGCGCCCAAGGCTGCAAGCTGGTCTCATCAACGGCCTCGACGTGATCAACGCATCGTTCGGCGGCTTCAACGTCAGCTTCAACTCGCGCAAGCACACGGCATCGACCTTCGTCGACCTGTCGATGCTGACCGAGGACGGTGGCGTGAGACGTTGACCACCCCGTAGCGCCTTCCGGCATGCGTAGCAAGGGCAAAAAGGCAGGGCTACACTGGGTTTCTCTCATTGCAAGCGCGCTGATAGCGAACACCCATGCAACTGATTGAATCCATCCTGGCCGACGCCGCCGCCATCGGCGATATCCGGCGCGACATCCACGCCCATCCCGAGCTCTGCTTCGAGGAGGTGCGCACAGCCGACGTGATCGCCAAGGCGCTCACCGACTGGGGCATTCCGATCCACCGCGGCCTGGGCACCACCGGCGTGGTGGGCATCGTGAAGAACGGCAGCAGCGATCGCGCGGTCGGGCTGCGTGCCGACATCGATGCGCTGCCGATGACCGAGAAGAACCACTTCCCCCATGCCAGCAAGCACGCCGGGAAGATGCATGCCTGCGGCCACGACGGCCACACGGCGATGCTGCTCGCGGCGGCCAGGCACCTGGCCAAGGCACCGCAACTTCGACGGCACGGTGTACCTGATCTTCCAGCCGGCCGAGGAAGGTGGCGGTGGCGCGCGCGAGATGATCAAGGACGGCATCTTCAGGAAGTTTCCGATGCAGGCCGTCTTCGGCATGCACAACTGGCCGGGCATGTCGGTGGGCCAGTTCGCGATCAAGAACGGCCCGTGCTTCGCATCGAGCAACGAGTTCAGGATCACCATCCGCGGCAAGGGCGGCCATGCCGCGCTGCCCCACAACACGATCGACCCGGTGCCGGTCGCGTGCCAGGTGGTGCAGGGACTGCAGACCATCATCAGCCGCAACAAGCGGCCGATCGACGCCGGCGTGATCTCGGTGACCATGATCCATACGGGCGAGGCGACCAACGTGGTGCCCGACTCGTGCGAGATGCAGGGCACGGTGCGCACCTTCACGCTCGAGGTGCTCGACATGATCGAGAAGCGCATGCAGGAGATCGCCGAGCACACGGCCGCCGCCTACGGCTGCGAGTGCGAGTTCGAGTTCGCGCGCAACTACCCGCCGACGATCAACCATGCGGCCGAGACCGAGTTCGTGCGCAAGGTGATGGCCGACGTGGTCGGGGCCGAGAACGTGCAGGAGTTCGAGCCGACGATGGGCGCCGAGGACTTCAGCTATTTCCTGCAGGCCAGGCCGGGGGCGTATTTCCTGATCGGCAACGGCGATGGCTCCCACCGCGTCGGTGGCCACGGCCTGGGGCCGTGCATGCTGCACAACCCCACCTACGACTTCAACGACGACCTGATTCCGCTCGGCGCGACGCTGTGGGTGCGGCTGGCGGAGTCGTGGTTCCAGCAAGGCGCTTGACCCTGTTTCACGAGGAGGCAGAGGCATGAGCTCGACATCCGCAAGCGTCCGTGACGCCTACTCGCAGACGTATGCCGAAGCGCGCGAGAAGTTCACCGCCGCGTGCGAGGCAGCCGGGCTCGATGTCGAGAGCCACGTCCACCCCCTTCTCGGCCGCGATGGCGAAACCCTGGCGATGGACGTGGCACGCGATGGGCCGCGAAACGCCGAGCGCGTGCTGATCCTCAGCAGCGCCTGCCACGGCGTCGAAGGCTTCGCGGGATCGGGCATCCAGGTGGCGCTGCTGGGCGATGCGTCCTGGCGCGAGGCCGTGAAGGCCTCCGGCGCGGCGGTGCTCTACATCCACGGCCTCAACCCCTACGGCTTCTCGTGGTGGCGGCGCGTCACGCAGGAGAACGTGGACCTCAACCGCAACTTCCACGACTTCAGCCAGCCGCTGCCGAGCAACCCGGGCTACGACGAGATCCACCACCTGCTGCTGCCGCACGATTGGCCGCCCACGGCGGAGGTGCAGGCCGCGATCCAGCGCTACATCGCCGAGCACGGCGCGATGGCCTTCCAGGCGGCGGTCTCGCAAGGCCAGCACGAGCATGAAGACGGCCTCTACTTCGGCGGCCACAACCCCACATGGAGCAACGTGACGCTGCGGCATGTGCTGCGGGAGGACAACGTCCACACGCGCCATCTTGGATGGATCGACTTCCACACCGGACTCGGGCCGAGCGGCCATGGCGAACGCATCTTCGCCTCGCGCGACGACGCGGCCGACCTGGCGCGCGCGCGCGCCTGGTGGGGCAAGGAGGTCACGTCGATCCACGAAGGCTCCTCCAGCTCGGCGCTGCTGACGGGGATGATGTGGCAGGCGGCGTTCGACGAATGCCCGCAGGCCACGTACACCGGCATCGCGCTGGAGTTCGGCACGCTGCCCTTGCTCGACGTGCTCGAGGCTGTGCGCGCAGACCAGTGGCTGGAGAACCATCCGGAAGTGGGCGCACCGCAATCGACCGCCATCAAGCAGCAGCTGCGCGACGCCTTCTACGTGGATGACGACGAGTGGAAGGCGAGCCTCGTCGCGCAGGCGAAGGAGGCGGCCTTGCAGGCGCTCGAAGGGCTGAGGGCAGGCTGATCTGATCTCTCGATTCAGGCGCGGAGCCGCGCAAGCAGGCCGGCAGTGGAACCGTCCAGACCCTGCGGTGTCGCCCGAGGCCAGCCTCGGCAGCAGGTCATTGCACAGCGCCTTGCCGAGCTCCACGCCCCACTGGTCGAAGCTGTTGATGCCCCACAGCGCGCCGCTGGTGAACACGCGGTGCTCGTAGAGCGCGATCAGCGCGCCGAGCGCATGCGGCGTCAGGCGATCCAGCACGAGGGTCGTGCTCGGCCGGTTGCCCGGGAAGGTGCGATGCCGCGCAATGGTCGCCGCATCGAGCGACTTCGAGGCGGTGGGCGCCGCCTCGCGTTGCGCCTCCTCCGTGGTCTTGCCCTGCATCAGCGCCTGGGCCTGGGCCAGGCCGTTGGCCAGCGCCTTCGCGTGCAGGTCGGCATGCGGATGCGTCGGGCGCTTGACCAGCGATGAACTCCACCGGGATGACGTCGGTGCCCTGGTGCAGCATCTGGAAGTAGGCATGCTGGCCGTTCGTGCCCGGCTCGCCCCACACGACGGGCAGGTGGCGTAGGGCAGCGGCTGGCCCGTCGAGGTCGACGCGCTTGCCGTTGCACTCCATCTCGAGCTGCTGCAGGTAGGCCGGCAAGCGCTTCAGGCCCTGGTGGTAGGGCGCGACGCTGCGGCTGGTGAAGCCGTGGAAGTTGCGGTACCAGACATCGAGAACGCCGAGCAGCACCGGCAGGTTCTTCTCCAGCGGCGCCTGCGCGAAGTGGTCGTCCATCGCGTGCGCACCGGCGAGCAAGCGCACGAAAGTGCTCCGCCCCGAGCGCCAGCGCGATCGGCAGCCCGATGGCGGACCACAGCGAATAGCGCCCGCCGACCCAGTCCCAGAAGCCGAAGGTGGTGCTGATGCCGAACTCGGCCGCGGCCTGCACGTTGGTGGTGGTGGCGACGAAATGCCGCGCGGTGTCGGTGCCGCCCTGGGCGAAGAACCACTCGCGCGCCACGCGCGCATTGGCCATCGTTTCCTGCGTGGTGAAGGTCTTGGAGGCGATGATGAAGAGCGTCTCCTCGGCCTTCAGCTTGCGCAGCACCGGCGTCGATGTCGTGGCCGTCGACGTTGGAGACGAAGTGGAACTGCAGCCGCGGGTGCACGAAGGCATCGAGCGCGGGCACCACCATCTGGGGCCCCAGGTCCGATCCGCCGATGCCGATGTTGACGACGTGCCTGATGCCGCTGGCCGCGGTGTCGCGCACGCTCTCGCGCATAGGCCAGCATGCGGTCGAGCACCTCGTGCACCTGGTCGCTGAAGGGCCCCTGCCCGCGCGGCGCGCGCAGCGCGGTGTGCAGCACCGCCCGGCCTTCGGTGATGTTGATCGGCTCGCCGGCGAACATGGCATCGCGCCGGGCCTCCAGGCTGCATTCGCGCGCCAGCTCGAGCAGCAGGCGCAGCGTGAGCATGTCGATGCGGTTCTTGGACAGGTCGGCGAACACCTCGGGCGCCTCGACGCCGAAGCCGGCAAAGCGGCCGGGGTCGCGCGCGAAGGCCTCGCGCAGGTCGAAATCGCGGCCATGGGCCTCGATAGTGCCCCTGCAGGGCCGCCCACGCGGTGGTCCGGTCGCATCGTGTCATGACGCAGTCCCTCGATCAGCTTGTCCAGCTTGGCGGCGTCGGCCGCGAAGGCACGGATGCCTTCGGCGAGCTTCTCGGTCGCCATGGCGTCTTCGTTCAGGGCGTAGCGGAAGCTCGGCTCGTTGTAGCTCACGGCCTTGCAGGGACGTCTCCGCGCGCGATCACGGGATCGAGCCTGCGCTCCAGCGGCGCATCGCTGGCCTGCAGCTGGGCGAGCAGCTCCGGGCTGATGGTCAGCAGGTCGCAGCCGGCCAGCGCGAGGATCTGGCCGACGTTGCGAAAGCTCGCGCCCATCACCTCGGTCTCGATGCCGAAGTGCTTGTAGTAGGTGTAGATGCGCGTCACCGACGTGACGCCCGGATCGTTGGCGCCGGCGTTGGCCGCCTCGTCCCACTGCGCGCCGGCGGCCTTCTTGTACCAGTCGTAGATGCGGCCGACGAACGGCGAGATCAGCTGCACGCCCGCCTCGCCGCAAGCCACCGCCTGGCAGAAGGAGAACAGCAGCGTCAGGTTGCAGTGGATGCCTTCGTGCTCGAGCGCGCGGGCGGCCTGGATGCCCTCCCAGGTGGACGCCATCTTGATCAGCACGCGCTCGCGGCCGATGCCGGCCTGCTCGTACAGGTCGATGAGGCCGCTTGGCGCGCGCGATCGAGGCTGCGGTGTCGAAGCTCAGGCGCGCATCGACCTCGGTGGACACGCGGCCGGGCACCACCTTCAGGATCTCGCGGCCGAAGCGCACCAGCACCTGGTCGACGATGGCGTCGAGCGGCTCGCCCTCGTGCGCGGCGACCGCGTCCTCGAGCAGCGGCGCGTAGTCGGGCTGCTGCACCGCCTTGAGGATCAGCGACGGGTTGGTCGTCGCGTCGCGCGGCGCGAATTGCGCCAGCTGCTTGAAGTTGCCGGTGTCGGCCACGACGGTGGTGTATTGCTTGAGTGCGTCGAGCTGAGTTCATGCGGATCGTCCCTGGCGTTGCGGGCTGGAGGCCTGATTTTGAGCCTGCTGCCCGGCACATCGCGACGGTAACAAGGTTACTCTGTAATCGCGATGAAATCGAATGTCCCAGCAAGACCCTGTGGATTGATGCCCACCCTCTCAGGATTGACGCTAAATCGTTTGAAGGCATCATGCCCATGAAACTAGGTTACATAGCAAAGGGCCTTCATGTCATTCGATCTCGTGTTCTTCGGCGGCACCGGCGACCTGACCTGGCGCAAGCTGATGCCCGCGCTGTTCCAGGCGTTCCGGCACGGCAAGCTGCCTCCCGGCGGGCGCATCCTGGCCGTGGCCCGCGACGACCAGACGACGAGCAGTACCGCGACTGGCTCAAGGAGCGCTTCCAGGAGGTCGAGAGCGCCAAGCGCCCCAGCGAGGAGGAGTTCGCCCGCTTCGCCGAGCTGCTGCACTACCTGCGCATGGACCTGTCCCAGCCCGAGGACTACGCCGGCGCTGAAGCGCTGGATCGACGCAGCGCAGCGCCGACACCGTGGTGCTGTACCTGGCCACCAGCCCGCACCTGTTCACGCGTGATCTGCGCAGCAGCTCGGCGCGGTCGGGCTCAACGGCCCGCACGTGCGCGTGGTGCTCGAAAAGCCGCTCGGCCACGACCTGGCCAGCGCGCAGGAGATCAACCGCGTGGTGCGCTCGCGTCGTTCACCGAGCAGCAGGCCCTGCGCATCGACCACTACCTCGGCAAGCCCGCGGTGCAGAACCTGATGGCGCTGCGCTTCGGCAACGCGCTTGTTCGAGCCGCTGTGGCGTCGCGAGAGCATCGCCAACATCCAGATCACGCTGGCCGAGGCCATCGGCGTCGGCACGCGCGGCGACTTCTACGACCGCACCGGCGCGCTGCGCGACATGATCCAGAACCATGCGCTGCAGCTGCTGACGATGATCGCGATGGAGCCGCCCGCCACCAACGACGCCGACGCCATCCGCGACGAGAAGCTCAAGGTGCTGCGCTCGCTCAAGCCCTTCACGCCCGAGAGCGTCGCGCGCGACGTGGTGCGCGGCCAGTACCGCGCCGGCACGGTGGACGGCAAGCCGGTGCCGGGCTACCTGGAAGAAGCCAAGGTGCCCGCCGAGCAGCCGATGCGAGACCTTCGTCGCCCTGCGCACCGAGGTGCAGAACTGGCGCTGGGCCGGCGTGCCCTTCTACCTGCGCACCGGCAAGCGCCTGGCCGCGCGCGATGCGCAGATCGTCGTCAACTTCCGGCCGGTGCCGCACCCGATCTTCCCGGGCGCGACCTGCGCCAACAAGCTGGTGATCAAGCTGCAGCCGGAGGACGGGCTCGAGCTGCACCTGCTGGCCGCCAAGGGCACGGGCCAGAACGAGGCGCTCGTCGCCGGTGTTCCTGGACCTGGACTTCGACAAGGCCTTCCCGACCGAACGCGTCGGCGCCTACGAGCGCCTGCTGCTCGACGCCATCGCCGGCCGGCTGAACCTGTTCGTGCGCAGCGACGAGCAGGAGCAGGCCTGGCGCTGGGTCGAGCCCATCCTGGAAGCCTGGGCACAGCGACAGCAACGGCCCGCGCGCCTATGCGGCCGGCACCTGGGGGCCGCCGGCGGCCAGCGCGCTGGTGGCGCGCGACGGCTTCGCCTGGGCGGAAGAAGAATAAGGAGGCATCGAAGAATCATGCTCGACCGCATCAGGGCTTCCATTCCTGCGCTGCCGCCTGCCGAGCAGCGCGTGGCCAAGCTGGTGCTGGCCGACCCGCGCAGCTTTGCCAGCCTGCCGGTGGTCGAACTGGCCGAGCGCGCGCACGTGAGCAAGCCGACGGTGGTGCGCTTCTGCCGCAGCGTGGGCTACGACGGGCTGGCCGACTTCAAGCTCAAGCTGGCCGGCAGCGTGAACGAAGGCGTGCCCTTCGTGCACCGCGCCGTCGACGAAGACGACAAGCCGGCCGACGTCATCGTCAAGGTCATCGACAACGCGGTGTCGCGCGCTGCTGAAGTATCGCAACGATGCCGCGAGCCACGCCTTCGAGCGCGCAATCGAGGCGCTGGCCGCGGCCGGCAGGACCGGCAGGCGCATCGAGTTCTACGGCGTCGGCAACTCGGGCATCGTGGCGCAGGACGCCCAGCACAAGTTCTTCCGGCTGGGCGTCAATGCGGTGGCCTGCAGCGACGGCCACGTGCAGGTGATGAGCGCCACCATGCTGCAGCCGGGCGACTGCGCGGTGATCATTTCGCAACTCAGGCCGCAGCCGCGACCTGCTCGACGCGGTCGAGATCGCGCGCAAGAAGGGCGCGACCACGATCGTCATCACGGCCAGCGGCTCGCCGCTGGCCAGCAGCCAGGCGCACAGTCCTGCTGGCGGCCGACCATCCTGAAGACTACGACCGCTACAGCCCGATGGTGTCGCGCCTGCTGCACCTGATGATCATCGACATCCTGACCACGGGCGTGGCGCTGCGGCTGGGCGAGCAACTGCGGCCGATGCTGCAGGAGATCAAGCGGAACCTGCGCACCAAGCGCTATGCGCAGTCAGAGTAGTCGGATCGGGGGTCTTCAGACTGGAATCAGCTCATCCACGCCGTAGAGCGTGGCCAGGTCCACCAGCTTGAGTGGCAGGTTGCGCACCTGGAAGCGCTTGCCCCACGCCACGGCCATGCGATGCAATTCGAGCAGCACCGCCAGCGCCGACGAGTCGAAGCGCGTCAGCGCCGCCGGCATCGACCACCAGGGTGTCGCCCGCGTGGCTGCGCATGCCTTGGTCGAGCATGCGCAGCGTGTCATCGGCCTCGCGGACCGTGAGCGTTGAAGGCAAGGCGAACATCAGCTGCGGCCGCTGGCCGACTTGTTGCGCTCGACCAGCTTGGAGATCAGGCCGTCGATGCCGCTCGTTGCCGATCTCCTGCGCGAAGCTGCTGCGGTAGTTCTCGACCAGCCACACGCCCAGCACGTTGACGTCGTAGATCTTCCAGCCATCGGCCGCCTTCTCCAGCCGGTAGTCGAGCTGGATGGGCTCGCTGCCGCCGCGCACCTCCGTGCGCACGATCACTTCCTTGTCTTCCGGCGACGAGCGCATGGGCTTCATGAAGACGCTCTGGTCCTTCACCTGGGTGAGCGCGCCGGCGTAGGTGCGCACCAGCAGCTGCTTGAACTCCTCCTGCAGGCGCTGGCGCTGCTCGGGCGTGGCCTGGCGCCAGTAGCGGCCCACGGCGGCGGCGGTCATGCGCTCGAAGTTCACGTGCGGCATGATCTTGGAGTCCACCAGCGAGATGATCTTCTGCACGTCGCCGTCCTTGATTGCCGAGTCCTTCTTGGCGGTCTCGATCACATCGGTGGAGACCTCCTTGATCAGCGCGTCGGGCGCCTGCTGCGCCCAGGCGCTCGCGCCCAGGAGCAGCGCGGCACTCATGCAGGCTTGGGCAAAAAATCGACGGTTCATGACTTCCTTTCGTTTCGATAGCCGCTTGGCGGCAGCTGGCATTCTGACCCGCTCGGCGGACCTTCGTCCTCGATTCACGCCTGACTGTATGCAAACGATACGAGCACAGACGGAAGTCGGCGTGTCGTTACTTCTGCTGAGGAGCCAATGACGGCGGGGCAGGCACGGGTGCCGGCTTCTCGGCCTCTTCGGCTCCTGTGTCTTCTGCCTCTTCTGGCTCTTCGTCTTCTTCCTGTTCCGGCGGATTGCCGTCGTACACGAGGCTGCGACGACGCTGCAGGTAGGCATCGCGCATGAACAGATACGTGTCGAGTGCCGCGCCCTCGAGCACCTGCGAAGCACCGAGCAGGTTGGCTCTCGTGTTGACGAGCCGCACGCCCGTCAGGGTGTTGCGCACGGCGACGTCGCTGATGAAGGCATTGGGCGTGGCCTGGTAGTCGAGCGGCAGCGCGAGCGTATCGCGCACGTCCGAGGGCCCAGGATCGGCAACACCAGGTAGGGTCCCGGCCCCATCCCCCAGCGGCCGAGCGTCTGCCCGAAGTCCTCGTCCGAGGCTTCGATCCCGGCTTCCGAGGCGACGTCGAGCACGCCGCCGAAGCCCAGGAAGGTGTTGACGCTCACGCGCATCGCCGTGCGGAAGCCGTCTTCGAGCTTGAACTGCAGGAAGCTGTTGATCGACGACCAGGCGTCGCTGACGTTGCCGAAGAAGTTGGTGACGCCTGTGCGCACGGGGCTGGGCACCGTGTCGCGGTAGGCGCGCGCGACCGGCGCAACCACTGCGCGGTCCACCGCGTCGTTGAACGCGAAGATCTTGCGATTCATCGGCTCGAGCGGATCGTGCTTGGGCGCTCCGGCACAGCCCCACAAGCGAGACGCAAAGCACGACCCAGCGCGCCACAGCGCAGCAGGCGCGCCGCAGCATCGATCGACGCTCATGGCTTGCTGCCCTTGGCCGGCGCGGCGCGGCGGGGGCGGTGGCGCCGTTCGCTGCATCGGCCGCGCGGTTGTAGAGGAACTGGCTGATCAGGTTCTCCAGCACCACGGCCGACTGGGTCTGCGTGATCACATCGCCCTCGGCCAGGTTCTTCTCGTCCCCGCCCGGCTCCAGGCCGACGTACTGCTCGCCGAGCAGGCCGGCCGTCAGGATCTTGGCGGAGGTGTCCTTCGGAAAGGTGTAGCGCTTGTCGAGGTCCATGAGCACGCGCGCCTGGTAGGTCTTGTCGTCGAAGCCGATCGCCTCGACACGGCCCACCACCACGCCGGCGCTCTTGATCGGCGCACGCCGCTTGAGGCCGCCGATGTTGTCGAACTTGGCGTCCACCTGGTAGGTGTCCTGGAACTGAAATCGAAAGCAGGTTGCCGGCCTTCAGGGCGAGGAACAGCACGGCCAGCAGCGCCCACCAGCACGAACAGGCCCACCCAAACATCATGACGAGACTTTTGCATCGTCCACTCCTCGAACAGGCCGCCTGAAGCCGCGCTGTCCACTTTCCATTTCTAGATCGAAAACATCAGCGCCGTGAGCACGAAGTCCAGCGCCAGCACTGCCGAGCGACGCCACCACCACGGTGCGCGTCGTGGCAAGCGACACGCCATCGGGCGTCGGCTTGCTTTCATAACCCTCGAGCAAGGCGGTGAAGGTCACCGTCACGCCGAACACCAGGCTCTTGATGATGCCGTTGCCCACGTCGCTGCCAGACATCGACGCCGTTCTGCATCTGGGACCAGAAGGCGCCGGCATCCACGCCGAGCAGCACCACGCCCACCACCCAGCCCCCGATGATGCCGACCGCGCTGAACACCGCGGCGAGCAAGGGCATCGCGATCACGCCGCCCCAGAAGCGCGGCGCCAGCACGCGCTGCACCGGATCGACGGCCATCATCTCCATCGCGGCCAGTTGCTCGCCGGCCTTCATCAGGCCGATCTCGGCGGTGAGCGAGGTGCCCGCGCGACCGGCGAACAGCAGCGCCGTGATCACCGGGCCGAGCTCGCGCACCAGCGAAAGCGCGACCAGCAGGCCGAGCGCCTCGGTCGAGCCATAGCGCTGCAGCGTGTAGTAGCCCTGCAGGCTCAGCACGAAGCCGACGAACAGGCCCGACACCGTGATGATGGCCAGCGAATAGTTGCCCAGGAAGTAGAGCTGGTCGATCACGAGGCGCATGCGCCGGAAGGATCGGCCGGCCAGCAGCAGCAACCGTGCCAGCAGCCGGGCTGCATGGCCGATGTCGCGCAGCTTCAGGCGGACTGCCCGGCCGACTCGTCCGGGTTGCAGGAATCCCGGCATCGTCAAGCTCCCAGCCGGAAGTCTTCGGCCACCGTGGATGCCGGGTAGTGGAAGCGCACCGGCCCATCGGGCTGCGCATCGACGAACTGGCGCACCAGCGGGTCGTCGGTGGCTCGCATCTCGGCAGGTGTGCCTTGGGCGGCAATGCGGCCATTGGCCAGGAAGATCACGTGGTCGGCAATCAGGAAGGTTTCATCCACATCGTGCGAGACGACGATGCTGGTCACGCCCAGCGCATCGTTGAGCTCGCGGATCAGGCGGGCCGAGACACCCATCGAGATAGGGTCCAGCCCGGCAAAGGGCTCGTCGTACATGATCAGGTCAGGATCGAGCGCGATGGCCCGCGCCAGCGCCACCCGGCGCGCCATGCCGCCGGACACTTCGCTCGGCTTGAGGTTGCGCGCTCCGCGCAGGCCCACGGCATTGAGCTTCATCAGCACCAGGTCGCGGATCTGCGTCTCGGTGAGGGTGGTGTGCTCGCGCAGGGGAAAGGCGACGTTGTCGAACACGGTCAGGTCGGTGAACAGGGCGCCGAACTGGAACAGCATGCCCATGTGGCGGCGCACGGCGAACAGCTCCTCGCGGTCCAGCGTCCCGATGTCGATGCCGTCGAAAAATACCTGTCCGGCCTGGGGTTCGATCTGCCGGCCGATGAGGCGCAGGACCGTGGTCTTGCCGCCACCGGAGGTGCCCATCAGGGCGACCACCTTGCCACGTGGCACGCTCAGGTCGACGTTCTCGAGGATCGCCCGATCGCCATAGCTGAAGCTCACGCCGCGCAGTTCGACGAGCGGCGTGGAGGTATCGGCAAAGGAGTTGACGAAGTCAGACATCGAGGGGGAAACAAAAAGCCGGTGCGACACATCACCGGGCCTTGCATGATAGGTGATAACACCAAGCGGCCTTGCCGTCATATGCGTTGCACGCCAGGGAGGCCGTCGCATCTTGTTGCACTCGACCGACGCTTGTCCCACGTTTCAGCGACGTGGCATGCATCCCATGAAAAAGGGCCGCCCATCGGCGGCCCTGGCGCGTCGGATGCTCGCCGCCTGAACGTAGCGCCACAACGCGATGGCCAGCCGCGGCGCCAGCGCGACGATGCCGATGCGGCGCATGCGCTAGCTGCCGGCGGCGAAGCGCCGGTTGAACCAGCGCGTGAGCTCGCTGTCGGGCTGCAAGCGCAGCCAGCGCCACGCCAGCTCCACCATCAGCAGCGCGCGCGCTTGTTGCCGGTTTTGCTGATGCCTTGCTCGCGCTCGCTGCCACCGCTGGCGTACGGCGTGGGCACGACCCCGATGCTGCTGGCGACCTGGCGCCGGTTGTCGAACTGCCGCCAGCCGAACAGCTCCTTGGTGAGCACCCAGGCGCTGCACAGGCCAATGGCGCGCAGTCGGCTGAGCTGCTGGACCATGGGCTGCTGGATCAGCTCCTGGCGCTGCTGCGCCTCGATCGCGCGCATCTGCTGGCGTACCAGCTCGAGTCTGCCGGCCCTCGCGCTCGATCTCAGCGCGCAGCAGCGGCGGCACCTGCGCCTGGTGCGCCGCCCACCACGCCGCCCAGACGCGGCTGCCCACCTGCGCCGGCCTGAGGTTGTGCAGCACCAGCAGCGTACGAATGCGGTTGCAGTGCGCCGTGTGTTCGTGTGTCAGCCGCTGCAGTTCGCGGTGCACGCGCCGCTCGTCTTCGGCCTGCGGCGACGGCTCATGCACCACCGACCACACCCGTTCACCGCGCCGGTGGCGCAGCAGCATCTGCAGCAGCTTGTCGCCGTCGAGCCGATCGCTCTTGGCGCGGCGCGCACGCCGGTTGACCTCGATGCTCGAGGAGTCCACGACGATGTTGTCGATGCCTTGCTCCTTGAGCCAGCGATGCAGCCACCAGCCGTCGCGGCCGGCCTCGTAGCACGAGTGCACACCCACCGACGCCGGCAGGAGGCCGCAGCGCGCCTTCGCGCGCTGGATGCAGTCGAGCACCGCCGCTTGGTCGCCCGCGGCAACCGCGAAGCGCCCCGGGTTACGTCGGCCATCGCTGAACGTCAACTTCCACGCCTGTCGCCTTGAGGGGGTGCGCGAAGGCGCTACGGGGGTGGGTCAAATCACCGCGGCAGGTCGCTGAAGCCCATCAGGAATTCGTCGACCGCCCGCGCCGCCTGGCGGCCTTCACGGATCGCCCACACCACCAGCGACTGGCCGCGACGCATGTCGCCGGCGGCGAAGACCTTGGGCACGTTGGTCTGGTAGCCGCCGATGAAGTCGGTCGTCGCGCGGGCGTTGCCGCGCGCATCCTTGTCCACCTTGAAGTCGGCCAGGATCGAGGCAACCGGGCTGGTGAAGCCCATCGCCAGCAGCACCAGGTCGGCCTGGAGGACCTGCTCGGTGCCGGGCACCTCGGCCATCCTGCCGTCCTTCCATTCGACACGAACGGTCTTCAGGCCCGTGAGCTTGCCCTTCTCGCCGATGAACTCCTTGGTCGCGATGGCGAACTCGCGCTCGCAGCCTTCTTCGTGGCTCGACGAGGTGCGCAGCTTGTACGGCCAGTAGGGCCAGGTCAGCGGCTTGTTCTCCTCTTCGGGCGGCATGGGCATCAGCTCGAACTGCGTCACGCTCTTGGCGCCGTGACGGTTGGATGTGCCCACGCAGTCGGAGCCGGTGTCGCCGCCGCCGATCACGATGACGTGCTTGCCTGCCGCGGTGATCTGGTCCTTGACCTTGTCGCCCGCATTGACCTTGTTCTGCTGCGGCAGGAATTCCATTGCGAAGTGGATGCCCGCCAGCTCGCGGCCCGGCACCGGCAGGTCGCGCGACTGCTCGGCGCCACCGGCCAGGACGACCGCATCGAACTCTGACTGAAGCTGCTCGCCGGAGATGGTTTCCTTGGCCCAGTTGGTCACCTTGGAGCCATCGTCCAGCTTGCCGGCCAGCACGCCGGTGCGGAAGACGACGCCTTCGGCCTCCATCTGCTTGACGCGCAGGTCGATGCCATCCTTCTCCATCTTGAAGTCGGGAATGCCGTAGCGCAGCAGTCCGCCGATGCGATCGTTCTTCTCGAACACCGTCACGTCGTGGCCGGCACGCGCCAACTGCTGGGCAGCAGCAAGGCCTGCCGGGCCGGAGCCGATCACCGCAACCTTCTTGCCGGTCTTGTGCTTGGGCGGATGCGGCAGCACCCAGCCTTCGGCCCAGGCGCGGTCGATGATGGCTCGCTCGATCGACTTGATGCCCACGGGGTCGTCGTTGAGGTTGAGCGTGCAGGCCGCCTCGCAAGGCGCAGGGCAGATGCGGCCGGTGAACTCGGGGAAGTTGTTGGTGGAGTGCAGCACCTCGATCGCCGTGGCCCAGTCGCCGCGATACACGAGGTCATTGAAGTCCGGAATGATGTTGTTGACCGGGCAGCCGTTGTTGCAGAAGGGGATGCCGCAATCCATGCAGCGTGCGCCCTGGACCTTGGCTTCGTCCTCCTTCAGGCCGATGATGAATTCCTTGTAGTGCTTCACCCGCTGATCGATGGGCGCGTAGGCCTCCTCGACGCGCTCGTATTCCATGAAGCCTGTGACTTTTCCCATTTCCAAATTTCTCCTAGCGTCGCGACTCAGGCCAGCGCCGGGCCGCTCCCAAGCGGCCTGAGCACCCGCCTGGCGGGTGGTAGCGGTACCCCGCCACCGGGTGCTCCATGCTCAGACTTTGACTTGCTGCCCTTGCCGCGGTCTTCTCGGCCACCTTGGCCTTGGCGATCGTCGCGTCGGCTTCCTTCTTGGCGTTGATTTCGCCCAGTGCGCGCTTGTACTCGTGCGGGAACACCTTCACGAACTTCGCGCGGGACTGTTCCCAGTTGTCGATGATCTCGCGCGCGCGCTGCGAGCCGGTCCAGCGATGGTGGTCCTGCACCAGCTTCTTGAGCAGCACTTCATCGGTGGCCTGCTTGCCGTCCGCACCCTTGTGCCAGATGGCGCCATCGATCGAGGCCTCCTGCTCCTTGGCGGGCAGCACCTTCTCGAGCGCGACCATCGCGGTGTTGCAGCGCTTGGCGAATTCGCCGTCCTCGTCATACACGTAGGCGATGCCGCCCGACATGCCCGCCGCGAAGTTGCGGCCGGTCTTGCCGAGCACGACCGCCGTGCCGCCGGTCATGTATTCGCAGCCATGGTCGCCGGTGCCCTCCACCACCGCGGTGGCGCCCGACAGGCGCACCGCGAAGCGCTCGCCTGCGACACCGCGGAAGAAGGCCTCGCCGCTGGTCGCGCCGTAGAGCACGGTGTTGCCGACGATGATGTTCTTCGTCGCGTCGCCGCGGAAGTCGATGCTCGGGCGCACCACCACGCGGCCGCCCGACAGGCCCTTGCCGGTGTAGTCGTTGGCGTCGCCGATCAGGTACAGCGTGATGCCCTTCGCAAGGAAGGCGCCGAAGCTCTGGCCGCCGGTGCCTTCCATCTGGATGTGCAGGGTGTCGTCGGGCAGGCCTTCGGGATTGCGGCGGATCAGCTCGCCCGACAGCATCGCGCCCACCGTGCGGTTGACGTTGCGTGCCGTCTCGATGAACTGCACCTTCTCGCCCTTCTCGAGCGCGGCCTTGGAGCGCTCGATCAGCTTGACGTCGAGCGCGCGCTCGAGGCCGTGGTCCTGCGCCTCGACATGGCGGCGAGCCACTTCGGCCGGCACTTCCGGCAGGTGGAAGATGCGCGAGAAGTCGAGGCCCCTGGCCTTCCAGTGCTCGATGCCCTTCTTCGTGTCGAGCAGGTCGGCGCGGCCGATCAGCTCGTCGAACGTGCGGATGCCGAGTTGCGCCATGATCTGGCGCGCCTCTTCGGCGACGAAGAAGAAGTAGTTGACGACGTGCTCGGGCTTGCCCTGGAACTTCTTGCGCAGCACCGGGTCCTGCGTGGCCACGCCCACCGGGCAGGTGTTGAGGTGGCACTTGCGCATCATGATGCAGCCCTCGACCACCAGCGGCGCGGTGGCGAAGCCGAACTCGTCGGCACCCAGCAGGGCGCCGATCACGACGTCGCGGCCGGTCTTCATCTGGCCGTCTGCCTGCACGCGGATGCGGCCGCGCAGGCGGTTGAGCACCAGCGTCTGCTGCGTCTCGGCCAGGCCCAGTTCCCAAGGCGTGCCGGCGTGCTTGATGGAGCTCCACGGCGAGGCGCCGGTGCCGCCGTCATGACCCGCGATCACCACGTGATCCGACTTGGCCTTCGCCACGCCGGCCGCGATGGTGCCCACGCCCACTTCGGAGACGAGCTTCACCGACACGTCGGCGCGCGGGTTCGCGCTCTTCAGGTCGTGGATCAGCTGAGCCAGGTCCTCGATCGAATAGATGTCGTGGTGCGGCGGCGGAGAGATCAGGCCCACGCCCGGCACCGAGTGACGCAGGAAGCCGATGTAGTCGGACACCTTGCCGCCCGGCAGCTGGCCGCCCTCGCCCGGCTTGGCGCCTTGCGCCATCTTGATCTGGAGCTGGTCGGCAGACACGAGGTACTCGGTCGTCACGCCGAAGCGGCCGGAGGCCACCTGCTTGATCTTCGAGCGCAGCGAGTCGCCGTCCTTCAGCTCGATGTCGGCCTCGACCTGCTCGGGCCCCACCACCTCGGACATCTTGGTGCCCACCTTGATGGGGATGCCCTTGAGCTCGTTGCGATAGCGCGCCGGATCCTCGCCGCCTTCGCCGGTGTTGGACTTGCCGCCGATGCGGTTCATCGCCACGGCGAGCGTCGAGTGCGCCTCGGTGGAGATGGAGCCGAGCGACATCGCGCCGGTGGCGAAGCGCTTGACGATCGACGACGCCGGCTCGACCTCGTCGACGGGGATCGCCTTGGTCGGGTCGAGCTTGAACTCGAACAGGCCGCGCAGGGTCATGTGGCGACGCGACTGGTCGTTGATGATCTGCGCGTATTCCTTGTAGGTCTCGAACTTGTTGGCGCGCGTGCTGTGCTGCAGCTTGGCGATCGCGTCGGGCGTCCACATGTGGTCTTCGCCGCGCGTGCGCCAGGCGTATTCGCCGCCGGCGTCGAGCATGTTCTTGAGCACCGGGTCGTCGCCGAAGGCGGCCACGTGCATGCGGATGGCTTCCTGCGCCACCTCGAACACGCCGATGCCACCCACTTGCGAAGCAGTGCCGCGGAAGTACTTCTCGACCAGGGGCTTGTCCAGGCCGATGGCCTCGAACAGCTGGGCGCCGCAGTAGGACATGTAGGTCGACACGCCCATCTTGGACATGATCTTCGACAAGCCCTTGCCGATCGCCTTGACGTAGTTGTAGATCGCCTTGTCGGCCGACAGCTCGCCGGGCAGCTCCTTGTGCAGCGAGGCCAGCGTCTCCATCGCCAGGTAGGGATGGATGGCTTCGGCGCCGTAGCCGGCCAGCACGCCGAAGTGATGCACCTCGCGGGCCGAGCCGGTCTCGACCACGAGACCCGCGGTGGTGCGCAGGCCCTCGCGCACCAGTTGCTGGTGGATCGCCGACAGCGCCAGCAGCGCGGGGATCGCGACCTTGTCGCGCGCGACGTGGCGGTCGGTGATGATCAGGATGTTGTGGCCGGTCTTGATGGCGTCGATCGCCTCGGCGCACAGCGACGCGAGCTTCGCCTCGACACCCTCCTGGCCCCAGGCCAGCGGATAGGTGATGTCGAGCTCGTAGCTCTTGAACTTGCCGCCGGTGTGCTTCTCGATCTGGCGCAGGCGCGCGATGTCGTCGAAGTCGAGGATCGGCTGCGAGCACTCGAGACGCATCGGCGGGTTGACCGCGTTGATGTCGAGCAGGTTGGGCTTCGGGCCGATGAAGGACACCAGCGACATCACGATCGCCTCGCGGATCGGGTCGATCGGCGGGTTGGTGACCTGCGCGAACAGCTGCTTGAAGTAGTTGTAGAGCGGCTTGTCCTTGGTCGAGAGCACGGCCAGGGGCGAGTCGTTGCCCATCGAGCCGATGCCCTCCTCGCCCACCTGGGCCATCGGGCTCATCAGGAACTTGATGTCTTCCTGCGTGTAGGCGAAGGCCTGCTGGCGGTCGAGCAGGGATTCGGTGAACGTGTCAGGGCTCGCCCACGACCTCGATGGTGTCGAGCTTGATGCGCAGGTTCTCGATCCACTGGCGATAGGGCTTGGTGGAGGCGTGGAGGTTCTTGAGCTCCTCGTCGTCGATGATGCGGCCCTGCTCGAAGTCGATCAGGAACATCTTGCCGGGCTGCAGGCGCCATTTCTTGACGATCTTGCTTTCCGGGAAGGGCAGCACGCCGGACTCGGAGGCCATCACCACCAGGTCGTCGTCGGTGACGAGGTAGCGCGCCGGGCGCAGGCCGTTGCGGTCGAGCGTGGCGCCGATCTGGCGGCCGTCGGTGAACACCATCGCGGCCGGGCCGTCCCAGGGCTCGAGCATCGCGGCGTGGTATTCGTAGAAGGCGCGGCGGCGCTCGTCCATCATGGTGTGCTGTTCCCACGCCTCGGGGATCATCATCATCGCGGCGTGGGCGAGCGGGTAGCCCGCCATCGTGAGCAGCTCGAGCGCGTTGTCGAAGGTGGCGGTGTCGGACTGGCCTTCGAAGCTGATCGGGTAGAGCTTCTTCAGGTCGTCGCCCAGCACGGGCGAGCCCATCACGCCTTCGCGGGCGCGCATCCAGTTGAAGTTGCCCTTGACGGTGTTGATCTCGCCGTTGTGGGCGACCATCCGGTAGGGGTGGGCCAGCGGCCACTCGGGGAAGGTGTTGGTCGAGAAGCGCTGGTGCACGAGCGCCAGGGCCGAGGTGACGCGCGGATCCTGCAGGTCCTTGTAGTACTTGCCGACCTGGTCTGCCAGCAGCAGGCCCTTGTAGATGATCGTGCGGCAGCTCATGCTGGGCACGTAGTACTCGCGGCTGTGCGTGAGCTTGAGGCGCTGGATGGCGCTCGAAGCCGTCTTGCGGATCACGTAGAGCTTACGTTCCAGCGCGTCGGGGACGATGATGTCCTGGCCGCGGCCGATGAAGATCTGGCGGATCACCGGCTCCTTCTTGCGCACGGTGGGCGACATCGGCATCTCGATGTCGACCGGCACGTCGCGCCAGCCCAGCAGCACCTGGCCTTCGGCCTTGACGGCGCGCTCGAGCTCCTGCACGCAAGCCAGGCGTGAGGCGTGTTCCTTGGGCAGGAAGATCATGCCCACGCCGTATTCGCCGGGCGGAGGCAGCTCGACGCCCTGCGCGGCCATCTCGGCGCGATAGAACTCGTCGGGGATCTGGATCAGGATGCCGGCGCCGTCGCCCATCAGCTTGTCGGCCCCACCGCACCGCGGTGGTCGAGGTTCTCGAGGATCTTGAGGCCCTGCTCGACGATGCTGTGCGCCTTGTGGCCCTTGATGTGGGCCACGAAGCCGACGCCACAGGCATCTTTCTCGTTGGCGGGGTCGTACAGGCCGCTTTGCGCGAGGGCCGCGATTTCTTCAGGGGATGCTGTCCCCATGGTGGCCTTGTTCATGGCGCACTCCGGTCATCGTTAGGGATAACGCGGAAGGATACTGCGGTGCAGCACCGAGTCAAGGATTAATAAATGGGGTCAGACTCTTATTATTCCCTTGCACGGTTTGAGTGCAATTTAATTGGGGTCAGTCTTTTTGCCCAATACTGGCGCTGCTTTCTCGCCCTTGGTGCCGGGCGGGCGACCACGCCGGCGAGGTTGCAGCGGCCGCGGAGTGGCGTTGGACAGCCTGGCGAGAAAGTCCGGCCCGCCGAGCACCCATCCCTTGAGGACGGAGGCGGTGATGGCTTCCACCGCGGAAGATCCAAGCCCGCGCTCACAGAGCCGACGATAGGCCGCCTCCCGCTCGAAGGGCGTGTTGCCCAAGGCCCAATAGGCCGAATGGTCCGCGACCAGCGGGTCCACCCGGCGGCCCAGGTGGTGAGCCGAGGCTCGACCACGCCCAGGCCTCGTCCCGCTCGACCAGCTTCGCACGCACGGGATTGGTGTCGATGTAGACGCAGACGTCGAGGAAGTCGCGCACCGGATCGACCACGGTGGCGCGAAAGCGGCCTTCCCACAAGGTGCCTGTGCGGGCGTGGCGGCGGTTGAATGCTGCCCCATAGCGCCGCCCGACCGACTGCATCATGCGGCTCAGGCCCTGCTCGTCTGCCGGGGTCAGCAGCAGGTGTACGTGGTTGGGCATGAGCACATAGGCGTGCACTCGCACCTTCTGGATGAGCGCCGCCTCGCGCAGCGCATCGAGGTAGTCCTGGTAGTCTCGTTCGTCGGTGAACACTGCCTGGCGATTGTTTCCCTTCAGCACCAGGTGGTGCGGCAGGCCGGGAATGACGAGGCGGGGAAGTCGGGCCATGAAGCGGGCTTCACTGCGCCGGCGGCGGCAGGCGGCCGACTTCCTGCAGCGAGCCGTCGGCGCGGGCGCTCACCACCACGATTTCGGCCTGCGAGGGGTTGTAGCCAGTGAGCGCCTGGATGTTGGCGCCGTGGGTCACGACGAGAAGGGTGCCGGGCCCTTTCCAGGCACCGATCAGCTTGCGCGCGCCTTGCGTCAGCTCGGACCGACGGTCGCTCAGGACGACGACGTTGCTGAAGGTTGATTCGGTGTGCACGGTGCCCAGGTCCATCAGGCGCGCGGTGTCGACGCAGCGACACCAGGGCGAGCTGATCAGCTTGCCGATGACAGCACCTTCCGTCTTGAGCCTGCGTCCCACGGTGGCGGCGTCGGCTCGGCCCTTGGCGCTCAGGTTGCGCTGTGTGCTGCAGTCGTCAAGCCGAAAGCCCACGGGATCGCCAGTACCGCCAGGCGCATCGGCGTGCCTCATGAGCGCCACACCCTCGCCGCGCCGCAAGGCCGTCAGGGCCGACGCTTCGTCGGCGCGGGCGTGCGACGGATCCAGTAGCTGGGCTGCAAGCAGAAACAGGAAGAAGGTTCGCATTGCCGACCCTCGCGCGGGTTTGACGTCCGGGCGGCGATTATGCGCCCGCCTGCATCGTCCTCACGCATCGTGCTCTATGCTCTTGTGACCACCTCACTGCGCATGTTTGATCCATCGCTCACCCACCATGTCGGAAGTCACGATCTACCACAACCCCGCATGCGGAACATCCCGCAACACGCTGGCCTTGCTTCGTCACGCAGGCATCGAACCCAGGGTCGTCGAATACCTCAAGACGCCTCCATCGGGCGAAGAACTCAAGGCGCTGGTGAAAGCCATGAACATCTCGGTTCGCGACCTGCTGCGCGAGAAGGGCACGCCCTATGCCGAATTGCAGCTCGGTGACCCGAAGTGGTCGGACGAGCAACTGCTCGACTTCATCGAACAGCACCCCATCCTGATGAATCGGCCGATTGTCGTCACACCGCTCGGAACGAAGCTATGCCGGCCTTCGGAGGCCGTCCTCGAAATTCTTCCGGTGGGAAAGCTGCCGCCGTTCACGAAGGAAGACGGCGAGTCCGTGGTGGACTCAGGCGCGCGTCGCGCTTGAATGAAAAGGGCGAGTCCCTTGACTCGCCCTTTTGGGATTTGGTTGCGGGGGCCGCAACGAGCACCCGGTAGTGGTCGGTGACCTGCGTCCGATCTTGTGCGTCATGGCTGCCTGTTGCGGTGCAGATCTGCCAGCAGGCCGCCGAGCGCATCTGCCAGGCGCTGAACGGTTTGAGGCTGCGGCAACGGGATCTTGAGAAAGTCGCGGCCGGTCGCCGGATCGCGCTCGATAGCTGCGTCGAGCCCGCGCGGCCGGTCGGTGTGGCCCTGCATCATGGACTGAAGCAGCGCGAGTCCGGCGTCAACGAGCGGCGCCCAGGGATCGGGCGCCGCCGGTGCTTCGCCTGCGGCCGCCGGTTCCGCGGCCGGTGCATCCGCCGGCGCGTCGGCGGCCTCGGCCGTCCCCATCGCCCCGGTCACCTCGTCCACCGTGTCCATGAACTTCGACAGGCGCGTGCCCTGCAGGAACACCTCGCTCTGGCCGCCGTCGAGCACGCCGGCGAACAGCGACTTCTTGAACGCCAGCACCGACAGCATGCCCTCCTCGATGCTGCCCTGCGCGACGAAATTGATGACATGCACGCTCTTGCGTTGCCCGAGGCGGTACACGCGGCCGATGCGCTGCTCCAGCACGGCTGGATTCCACGGTAGGTCCATGTTGACGATAGTGGCCGCGGCATGCTGCAGGTTGAGCCCCACGCCGCCGGCGTCCGTGGACAGGAACAGGCGGCAGTCGGGGTCGTCGTGGAAGCGGTCGACCAGCGCCGGCCGCTCGTCGCCCGGCACGCCGCCGTGGAACAGCACATGGCCCCAGCCTCGGGCTTGCAGGCGGCGGATGATCAGCTCGTGCGTGCGCACCCACTGGCTGAAGATCACGGCCTTCGCGTCGGGCTGCTCGAACAGCTCTTCCAGCAGCGTGACGAGCTCATCGACTTTGGTGCCGTGGTCGGTCTCGTGATCGAGCAGGTAGGTGCTGTTGCAGGACATGCGCATGTTCTGCAGCGCGCAGGTCAACAGCCGCTGGTCGGCGTCCGACAGGAACCCAGTGCGGCGCCAGCGCTGCACGATGCGGCGCACGGTGTCGCCGTTCTCGTCGTGGTGCACGCGCTGCGCCGACGTCATCGGAACGAAGAAGTTGTTGTCGATGCGACCGGGCAGTTCCGACAGCACCTCGTCCTTGCGCCGTCGCAGCATGATCGGCGCCAGCGTCGCGCCGATGCGGTCGAGGTCGCGGTAGCCGACCACGCGGCCCGACTCGTCGCGCAGCTGGTGCTCGTGCAGCAGCCGCCAAGTGGGCCCGAGCCTGTGCTGGTCGACGAATTGCACGATCGACACCAGCTCCTCGAGCCGGTTCTGCAGCGGTGTTCCGGTGAGCACGATCGCGTAGGGGCTGGCGATGCGTTTCAACGCACGCGCCGCGACGGTGTTCCAGTTCTTGATGCGCTGCGCCTCGTCGACGATCACGACGTCGGGCGCCCAGGCATTGATGAGATCAAGGTCGCGGTCCAGCGTTTCGTAGTTCGTGATCTTGGCCCAGCAGCCCTGCTGCCCGGTATCGCCCCATTGCCGCTGGCGCGCCGCGCGCACGCCATGGATCACCTGGGCTTCGCGAGCACTGAAGCGCCCGATCTCGCGCTGCCACTGGTGCTTTAGCGACGTGGGGCAGACGACGAGCACGCGCTCGGCGCCGCAGTGGCGGCTCAGCAGCTCGGCAGCGGCAATGGCCTGGATCGTCTTGCCCAGGCCCATGTCGTCGCCGATCAGCGAGCGGCCTGCCGTGGCGGCGAACAGCGCGCCCTCGGCCTGGTACGGGTACAGCGGCGTCTTCAGCAGCTTGCGCAGCGCAGGATCCTTCACGCCCTTGGGGTAGGCGTCGGCGAAGACGCGGCGCCGACGCTCGGCGTCGCGCCGCTCGGCGACGAAGGCGCGTGCGTCGTCGTAACAGCGCACCTCATGCCCGGTCTTGGCCGCGGCACGCAGGAAATCGTCGAGCTCGAGCGCGCCGTCGGCATGGCCGTCGAACAGCGTTGCGCCCTTGTTCGCCACCACCGGCGGGCATTCGGTACCGGCCCGAAAGCGCAGGCGGCGGGCGCCGCGGTAGGAGAGGTAGACCTCGCTGTACGGCGGCGCGAAGCCGCGCGCGAGCATCGCCTTGCCGTCGCGCCGCGCCAGCAACATGCCGAGCGTGAACTCGATGTGCTTGCAGGTGCCGAGGGCGTTGGTTGCGAAGTCGGGGCACGAGCAGAAGTTGTCGCCCGGCTCCATGCCGCGCATCGCGACGCGGTAGCGGCCCTTGCTCTCGGGATTGCGCACCACGAATTCCGAGCTCGGCGCCCAGGCGCTCGAGCATGAACGGCTGCTCGCGTCCGAACTGGCGCCGCAAGCTGGCCTGCCAGTCCTCGACCGACATCGACTCGGGCTGGCGGGTGCGCGAGAGGCGGGGTTCGGCGGCGGCGCGGCGCGGCCGCGGTGAGGAAGTCTTGGATGAGCGTGTCATGGCTGAAATGGAAGTGGCGTCGGGGAGGCCGGATTCTCGCCCGTGGCGGCGCCCTCACCCGGCATCGTGGGGACCAGGCCTTTTCCGCCGGGCCGGACGAAGTGCCGCGCATAGGCAGCTTCGATATTCGGGTCGCCCGTCTTGGTGAACCGCAGCGCTTGCTTGGGTCCCTTGCCCTGCCGGCGATACGCGGTTTGGCTCGGTACGAGCTTCAGATCATGCGCATGGAACCGAAGAATGCGCAGCAGCCGCGACAGGCGGATCAGGTTGCAGTTGATCACCTGCTCGAGGTAGGGCACACGCCCGCGACGCCAGTCCTGGAGCTTGTCCGGCGCCAGGAGCTGCATGGCGACGAGCACATCGACCGGCGCGACGACTTCGCTCATGGCGAGGATCGAAGCCACCGCACGCTCGATCTTCGGAAACAGCGGATCGGCGCGAAAGCTCTCGACGCCGGGTCGGGTCGAACCGGGTCGACGTGCGAGGCTGCGCCGGCTGCGTCCGCTGTACTCCATGCATGCATGGTGCACGATCGCGAGGTCGACGCAGGGCGGACAGCGTGGGAAGAGCTCACGCACGCGCTGTGCGAAGCGCCGGCGTCGCCGTCGCCGTCGCCCGAGAGCTGGTCGTAGAAGCAGCCGACCAGCCCCGCATGGAAGGTTTCCGAGAAAAACTGCGACGCCGCCCAGTCCAGGTGGATGTTGTTACATTCCGCCAGGAGGTGCGGGTGCCTGCCACGTCCGCAGTGCGCATCTCACGCAAGGCTTTCACTTCGGACGCGGTGTATGCGGCTGCGTCCGCGGCCATGCTCGACTGCACCATGTCGCGCAGCATCCAGTTCATGAGCCTGGCGACCTGCTCGTCGTCCAGAGGCGGGTTCATCACGCCGGACACTTGCACCAGCAAGGCTCTTCCCTCGGGAAGGCGAAGGAAGTTCCCGACGCCGCCACGCATGCCTGGAATGCCCTTGTCCGGCGCTCCCGTCCCATCGGTTGCGTCGCGCAGCGCCCGCATATGCTTGGCGCTCGGCTTCAAGGCGCGTGCCACAGCGACATCGGGCGCCGTGACCACCGCGCTCGCAGCGCCTGCCTCGGGGCTTGAACGCACCCAGCACATGGCTTAGCCGCGTCGCAGCAGGCTCGCTAGTCGCTGGCGGCACGCGCCGGCGAGATCTTCCAGAAGGGTCGCGAGATTTCTTCGAGCGGGCGGCCCGGATCCCCGGGCTCAAGCCCATAGCGAACGAGCGAAATCAGGTCTGCACTCACCGCAGGGTCGGACACGAAATAGCTGTGGCCGATGAAACCGGCTGTGGTGGTGACCTGGACAAAGGTGGCGAAGCCGGCGACTGCCCGCGACTTGGCGAGCTGTTCCTTGCTGAGCAATGCTTGATCGACACGTCCCATCCGGCGCAGGCTGCCCATCAACCATTCGGACACGCTGAGCGCCTTGTCGCCCTCCGACATGTAAACGGTGAGCCGCAGCTTGGGATGAGGAAAGACGAGCGCGCGGATTCGGCGCCTTCCCGTAGGGCAGGTCGGGGTCGGATTCGATGCTGAAGAGCTTGGCTATCCCCACATCCAGATCCAGGTCAGGCGACATCAGCACGATGTTGCGGACCTTGAATCTGCTGTCGAGGAGCAGCCCGCCCATGTAGGCCTCGATCTCGAGCTCGCGCAAGGCCGTGACCAACACATCGGTGCCGCGACTGTGGGCAAGGAGGTGCACCTTCTCCACTCCGGGCGTGTCGGCGATAAGGCGAATGGCCTGCTTGAGGTGATGCACGGCGAACTCGCCCGACTCGCGATCGACGTTGTAGCCGAAGAACAGGCCGCGCGAGCCGCCCGCGGGCCACGTGAAGATCGCGCAGACGAACTCGCGACCGAGGAAATGGCACAGCTCGCCCATCGTGAACGACGCGTCCTGGAACGTGTTGGCATAACCATGGACGAACAGCACGACTTCCTTGCGCTGCGCGGCGGCGAGGCGGCGCGCGACCTCGGCCTGCAGCATGGCTGCCGCCTTCTCATGCGCCTCGATCGCAGCGGGGGTCCGCACGAGGCCCGTGGGGGTGGGCTCGACGCCATAGGAGATCTCCGGGAATCGCCCAAGCTCCGTCGTCGGTCCGAGCTTCAAGTCGAGCGGCACCGAGCGCTCGCTCAGGGTGCTTTGGGCAACCAACGTGTCCCAGGGAGACCCCTTCGCCGAACTCGACCGTGACCGAGCCGAACGCCATCGAATGCGAGCGCTCGGCGCTGTAGGGCAGCGTCTTGGCCTGCCTCGGTTCCCGGCGCGCGATCGGTGACGTACAGCAGATCGATGGAGGCTTTCTGGCCAGCGGCCGGAACATCCGCAAGAAGGGGCTTGCCCTGTGGCCCGACGTACACCGCCGGAGCGGGCATCAGCGGATAGGTGGTTGCGCAGCCGGTCAAGAGCGCAATGGCCCCAAGCATCGCGATATGAGGACCACTTCTCGAATGTCGTTGGCTCATGCTCTGCCTCGTGTCAAGTTGCAGTCTCAACGCGGCCGCGGATCGGGCAGCCCTTCGCGTATCCGCTGTGAAAACGCGGGATCCCGATCGGCCGCCTTTGCCTTGTCGTCGATGTGGCTCAGCCTGCGGAGCTCTTCGAAGGGCAGGCGCGTGTCCACGATGCTTCGGTCGTACAAGCGCTGGTCCAGGTAGCCGTTGGCCAAGAGACGCCAATCGAAAGGAGGTGCGTCCGGATCCACGTGTTCCCGGTGGCGGCGGATGCTCGTCGTGCAGTTGTCGACCAGCGCGTTGTAGAACTGCGGGCGTTCAACCAGGCCGTTGATGCTGTCGACGTAGTCCAGCAACATCGCCCGGGCGAGCGCCGGTGTGGACTTCAGCCGGTAGAGGTAGACCTGTTCGCCACGATGATTGGTGCGCAGCCCCACCACGTCGTGCTCGTCGGCCACCACATAGATGATTTCGTACTGCTTGAAAAAGCCTTTGACCGCGGAGTATTCCTGCCCCTTGCGCTTGCGCGTCTCGATCGAGACGGCCAGTGGAGGTGCGTTGTCGAACTGCCAGCTCATGATCGTGTGCGCGATGGCCGGCGAACCCCAATAGGACATGAAGACGTCGACCCCGCGAAGGGCGGAGAGATCATAGGTGCGATCCACGTAGCGAGGGGTGAAGTCGCTCTCCGTGCGGTAGTCGAAGTTCCGAACGTTGTGGAAGGTCAGTTGCTCTCCCCGAACCTCGACCCGCGGCAGGCGCGCCACATCGGCCTGCCAGTCGCCTTCGTTGCTCGGCCGAATCGTGCTCCACCAGATCAGCAATGCGACAAAGGCGAGGCCCCAGGCCGCGAGCGCCCAGGCGAACGGCCGCAGCCACAGGAGAATCGCCAGCGTGCCCAATGCGTAAATTGCCGCGAGCGCAATGCTCAGCCATGCGGGGGCGGGCCCCGCAAATACAAGGGCGAGCGTCCACCACGCGGTCACCAGGAGGATGGGGATGCTGGCAGCGACAACGATCGCGCGTTTCACGTCGGACTTCCCCTCGTCATCCGTCGTTCAACCGGCCGGCCCTTCGAAGGGCGACGCCGTAGCGCGGAGTATGAACCGCGTCCGGGGCACTCGGCAGCGCGAAGAACTACCGGCCGAGCGGGAAGACCGTCGCGGGCACCGCTCGAACAATACACAACTGCCCGTGTCGCTCGATAGTCACGAGGATAGGCAGCCCCGCGCCAGCGCACAGTCCTAATGTTTATGGGTCCGGTGACGGGAAACTACCGGACAAGCTTCATCGCAGTCTCGCTGGCGTCGAGGATATGAAGGGTACTGCAACACGGCGCGCGGGAGCGGACTGGCATCGACTCAAGTCCATTGGTCAGATGCTGGAAACTGAAGAATCGCGCTCCGATTCAATCACGCGTCATGTCCAGATCGAACCGAATCCCCTGCGGCTCAGGCCCTTCATCAGCCTTGACCGGAAGCAGACCGGGTCGGCATCCTCGTCGGCTTCATCAGGCGTTCGGCGCGGTTTTCGAGGCGTGTGTTCCATCATCTAAAGCACCAGGTTCGAAAGCGTGGGGAACTCGACCCGGAGTTGGCCAATCAAGATCCCTGGCAGCAGAAACGTCTCGTCGAAGTGATCCACCGGCGCTTGGCCCCAGCGACGCAGTGCGCCGGACGGCATAGGCTTGGAGCGATTCGTGACAGCCGGCAAGAGTCGCCCTGGAAGGTGGCAACCGGTTCATGAGTCTCAGGCACGGTTTCGAGATCACCAGCGAGTTCATCGCGCACAACGGCAGGGGTCCGAAGACGTGGGCGATGCTGCGCTCCTCCGGGCCATTTGACGCCGTCCCGTCCGGCGGTCAAAGATGACGGCCGAGCCCAATGAAGTGTGTAGCAAGGAGCTCCGGTCCGTGAACGAGCGAACGAAGCAATGGCCCGCGCGTGCTGCGCGGGCGAGCGACCCCCTGGAAATGGTCATGCGCTACCACCAGGAGACGAAGCATCATTTTTCGCGTTACGCACGTTCCCTGGGATACCTCGACTGGGCAAATCAACCGGACCCGTTCAGACGTTACGAAGGAGCGGCGCTGTTCGCCCTGCCGAGGCTCAAGCCAGAAGACGTGCCGGCATCGCCCCTGTATGAAGAGCTGTATCGTGCCCGCGCCATCGCCAGCGCGCCCATCAGCGTTTGCAGCCTGTCGCGCCTGTTGGAGTATTCGCTCGCCATCTCGGCCTGGAAGCAGTCGGGTGACGTCCGTTGGGCGCTTCGCAGCAACCCGTCCAGCGGCAACCTGCACCCGACCGAAGCCTATTTGCTCCTTCATGGTGTTGCCGGCCTTGCGCCGGGACCGGCTCTGTATCACTACACCGCCAAGGAGCATGCGCTCGAGCTTCGATCACAGTGGCCGCAGCAAAGCGCCATGCAACTCCTGCGAGGGTTTCCGCCCGAGGCCTTTCTCATTGGCCTTTCCTCCGTCAACTGGCGCGAGACCTGGAAGTACGGTGAGCGCGCCTTTCGCTATTGCCAGCATGACGTCGGGCACGCGATCGCGGCCGTGCGGATCGCGGCCCAGACGCTCGGCTGGCGCATGCTGCTGTTGGACGGCTTGTCTGATGACACGATCGCATCCTTGTTGGGGGTCGACCGGGACGAGGATTTCGAGGGGGCGGAGCGAGAGCATCCTGATTGCATCGCCGTCATCTGGCCTGCCGATCGAGTTGCGACAGGCGGCACGATGTGCCTGCCTGTGTCGCTCGCCGAAGATGCTGTACGCGATGTGACGGGCCTTGTCTGGCATGGCAAGGCCAACCGGCTGAGTCGAGACGAGCCGGTGCAATGGGAGATCCTCGATCAGGTGGCAGACGCGTCGTGGAAGTCGGGCACCGAGCAAGAACGGGTCGTCGAACTGCAATCCGAGCGGCCTTGTGCGATCCCGAGTACCGATGGGCTCGGCCTCGACGGGCGTGGGCCAAGCGCGGGCCAGGTCATCCGGCAGCGACGAAGTGCGCTCGCGTTCGACGGCACGAACTCGATATCGGCCGGGAGCTTCGTCACCATGCTGGCCCGCGTCATGCCGGGAGTGGAGCGCGAGCTGTGCCGGCGAGCCATGCCTTGGGACGTCCTCCCATGGGCCCCCGCCGTTCATCTTGCGCTGTTCGTTCATCGGGTGGACGGTTTTGTTCCAGGCCTGTACATGCTGGCGCGCGACCCCGCCGCAGTCGACCGGCTGAAAGATGCGACGCACCCGCAATACTCCTGGACTTCGCCAGACAGCTGTCCCGACGACTTGCCCCTGTTCCTGCTTCAGCAGGGCGACGCACGGGCCCTGGCCACCCAGCTCAGCTGCGGTCAGGACATCGCCGGCGATGGGGCCTTGTCCTTGGGAATGATTGCGGAGTTCGAACCGAGCTTGCGCCAACACGGTCCCTGGTTCTATCGCAGGCTCTTCTGGGAGACAGGGGTGATCGGCCAGGTGCTGTACCTGGAAGCCGAGGCCGCTGGTGTGCGCGCCACGGGGATCGGCTGCTTCTTCGATGACCCGGTCCACCAGATCTTGGGGTTCAAAGACGCAAGCTTCCAGTCGCTCTACCACTTCACGATCGGAACTCCGGTCGAGGACCCGCGCTTGACCACCTTACCGCCGTACTAAGAAGCGCCTGAAGCGCGTCGACGGCGCATGGGTGCGAAACAGGGTCGGACTGACACCCATCACTCGCTTGAAGTGACGATTGAAGGTGGACAGGTCGTCGAACCCCTCATCCCAGGCGATCTCGGACACGCTGTCGGTCGACAGCCGCAGGCGGATCGCCGCGTTGTGCAGCCGCCGCTGCAAGATGAAGCGGTGCGGAGTCGTGCCGACCACGGCGCGAAACGTCCGAAGAAAATGCCAGGGACTCATCGACACGCCGCGCGCCAGCTCGGCCAGGCGCAGCTCGCAGCTCGCTTCCTCGATGCGATGGACCACGTCGGCGATCCGCCGCTCGTCACGCGCGCTCGGCAGCCGGTCGCCGCGTCGAGATGTCGAAAGCACGCCCAGCACGCTGCCGGCCAGGGCGATCGCCAGTTCCTCGAAGTGCGCAGCGTCGTCGCCGCAGCCGCGCGCGGCCTCGCAGGCAGCGACGATCGGCAGCATGGAGCCGAGTGGCGGCAAGTGATTCACACGGAAGGGCATGCGCGTCCCGCCCGATGCCGGCGCCATCGCGGTGTCGAGAAACTCCGGCGTGAAGTGAAATGACAGGCAGCGATCGCCGCGCGAGTGCTCGTGATCGCATTCGAACCCGCCGTGGTCGTTGCCGAGCAGCACCGCACCCGCTGCGAGCACCGCCGCCCCGTGCGCCGTGCGGTAGCGGAACGTGCCTTGCGTGACGGCAGCGATGCAGATGCCGTCGTGCTGCTCTTCGAAGGGCCGATCCTGCGGGCCCGCCGTGCAGACCACATCCTCGACGCGCCAGCCGATCCCGCCTGCGACCCAATTCGCAATGGGTGCCATCGATTCACGATAGCAATTTTTCCCAAGCGCGACGACGGGGGCCGGGGTTACAAACGAATCACACTGAACGAGGAAGGCCCGTCATGGATTCCTGTCTCTTCGACGCATTGCACGCGAATGGCCCCGCTGCCGACCGGGCCGAAAAGATGAGCCTGTACGGCTGGCTGATCGGGAGATGGCAGCTGGAGGCAGTCGTCTTTGCCGACGATGGATCGCAGCATCGAGGCACTGGCGACATCCACGTCGGCTGGGTGCTCGAGGGTCGGGCGATACAGGACGTGTGGGTCCTTCCTGGCGTCTTTCATGGCACCACCCTGCGCATCTACGATCCCGGGCTCGATGCCTGGCACATCGTCTGGAGCGATCCATTGCGGCAGTACTACTCGCGCCAGGTCGGCCGCGCACGCGGGGCGGACATCGTGCAGGAGGGCAGCAACGACGCCGGGGAGCGGACTCGCTGGAGCTTCACCGAGATCACGGCCGACTCGTTCCGCTGGATCGGAGAGCGTTGGCGCGACGGCGGCGCCGGGTGGGAGATGCAGGCGGACATGCGGGCGCGACGAGCGCGCGAAGGGTGACGAGCCTTGCGACAAGCCATCGCCCGGGCGAACGCGGCAGTTCCGCTGGGGATCATGCTGGCCGCGCTGACCGTGGTCTTCGCGCTGAGCCATGCCTTTCGCACCGTGGCCGCGGTCATGGCTGGCCAGGTCCAGGGCGAGTTCGGCCTTTCGGCACAGGCGCTCGGCGTCTTCGCAGGCGCGTACCACCTCGCATTCGCCGCGGCGCAACTGGTCATGGGGGTGGCCCTCGACCGGCATGGCCCCCGCCGAACCGTGGTTGGCGCATTCCCCTTGGCCGTGCTGGGAGGGGTCGTCTCGGCAGCCGCGCCGGGCTTCACGTTCCTTGTCGTTGGCCAGTTGCTGATCGGCGTCGGCTGCGCGCCGGCACTGCTGGCGACGATGGTCTTCATCACGCGCCGCTGTCCGGCCGACCAGTTCTCCCGCCTGTCCGGTCTCGTCCTCGGCTTCGGCGGCGTGGGCATGCTGATCACCGCGACCCCGCTTGCGTGGGTCGTCGAGAACTGGTCCTGGCGCGCGGGCTTTCTCGCCCTCGCCGGCGTGGCCGCGATCGCCTGGCTTGCCGTGCTGGCGATTGTCGACGAGGTGCCCCCGGCCGCAGGCCTTGGGTCGGAGACGCTCGCCGGCGCGGTGCGGCAAGTGGCCAGCCTGCTCGCGCGCGAACACACGGCCGGCATCCTCTGCCTGGCCGCGGTCAGCTATGCGGCGTTCATCACGCTGCGCGGCCTGTGGCTGGGGCCCTTGCTGCTCGAACGACACGGCTTCTCGCTGATGGAGGTGGGCCATGTTGATGGGCCGCGCGCTCGCCGTGTTCACGATGGCCATGTTCCTCGGCGTGGCAGCGATGCAATGGCTGAGCGGACTGGCCGCTTCGGTCGCTGCGGCTCACGGGGTCGATCCGCTGTGGGCGGCGTTCGCGACGGTGGCTACGCTGTTGACGGCAGGGGCGGCCGGATACTGGCTGCTGCCGTGGCCGGCCGCGCTGCACTCGAACCGCGTCTCCGCTCGATGACACCGCAATATCAGCAATCTGCTGATGGCCCAGGCGCTCCAAGGTCGACAGGAGTCCGAGCAATTCCACTGTGCTGGCGCCTTGCTGGCCCGTGCAATGACCCCATGCACGGGTGCGACTCGTCGCGCGGGCGGTTGGAGCGCCGAGACGTGCGTGCTATGGTCTTACGCACTGCCTTCACCGACCATGCCGCAACGCCTGCCCATTACTGCCGAGACGCTCACCGCCACGTGGTGGGCTGCGAGCGCGTGCCGGTCGGGCCTGTCGCTCTTCGCGGCCTCGCCGCTCCTGACGCGCCTGGCCACGGGCGTACCAGCCTTCCTTGATTGACGCGGCGGGTCGCGGTCTGCGCGCACTGAGCTGCAGACCGCGACCCGCCGTTCCCTTCCTGCGGCTCGTTCACCTGGTGACACCGATCTCGCATCGATGTCTTGTCGCGGCGCGTGTCACGGCGCGCCGCGTTCGGATCTTTGATCAAAGGAATTCCCATGGAACTCTTGGCATTCGATCGCACGCTCTCGCAGCTGGACCACACGCGCCTCACGGAGTTGCTCCTTCACGCCGACGGAGAGAAAGCTGCCCTCCCCTCATCCGACCTTCAGGTCATCCTCGATTCGGCGCACCTGGTGCGACCGGACGAGTGCTCCCAGGTGGTGACGATGAACTCGCAGGTCCTTCTCAAGGACGTGCTCACCGGCCGCTCGCGCAAGCTGACGCTGTGCTACCCGCAGGAGGCCGAACCAGCGGGGGGCTTCATCTCGGTTTTCTCGCCGGTCGGATCGAGCCTGCTCGGCCTGCATGTCGGGGACACGGCTCGCTGGCGCACTCCGCTCGCGGGCGAGGGCGCGGCCGAAGTCGTCGCCGTCCTCTTTCAGCCCGAAGCCATCGGCGATTACTCGATGTAGCTGTCAAGGTCAGGAGGCCACATGACAAGCTTCGTCTCAATGACCCAACTCGTGCGCGCGCAGGTCGAGCAGTAGGAACTACGTGATGAACCTCCCCACCTACGACGACGTTGTCGCCGCGGCCGGCCGAATCGAAGGGCACGCCCACAAGACCCCGGTCCTCACCTCTCGAACCGTCAACGAAGAGTTCGGCGCCGAGGTGTTCTTCAAGTGCGAGAACTACCAGCGCATGGGCGCATTCAAGTTCCGCGGCGCGTTCAACGCCCTGTCCAGGTTCAGCCCGGAACAGCGCAAGGCGGGTGTGGTGGCGTTCTCTTCCGGTAACCATGCCCAGGCCATCGCGCTATCGGCGAAGCTGCTGGGTATCCTTGCCACCATCGTCATGCCCCATGACGCCCCGGCGGCGAAAGTCGCTGCGACCAAGGGCTACGGCGGCAAGGTGGTCGTCTATGACCGTTACAAGGAAGACCGCGAGCAGATCGGGCGGTCGCTGGCCGAAAAGCACGGCCTGACCCTCATACCGCCGTACGACCACCCGGACGTCTTGGCCGGCCAAGGCACGGCCGCGAAGGAGCTGTTCGAGGAGGTCGGTGAGCTCGACGCATTCTTCGTGCCGTTGGGCGGTGGCGGCCTGCTGTCGGGCAGCGCCTTGAGCACGCGGGCCCTTTCGCGCGACTGCCAGCTGTTCGGCGTCGAGCCCGAAGCGGGCAACGACGGCCAAAGATCGTTCCGCAGCGGCACTATCGTCCACATCGACACGCCCAAGACGATTGCCGACGGAGCGCAGACGCAGCACCTGGGTGAGCTCACCTTCCCCATCATCCGGCGAGACGTCAACGACGTGCTCACCGTGTCCGACGCCGAGCTGGTGGAGTGCATGGGCTTCATGGCCAGTCGCATGAAGACGTTCGTGGAGCCCACAGGTTGCCTCGGCTTCGCCGCCGCCCGACAGCGCAAGGCCGAACTCAAGGGCAAGCGCATCGGCATCTTGGTCAGCGGCGGCAACGTCGACCTCGCCAGATTCGCCAGCCTGGTCTCCGCCTGATCCATTCCCAGCCGAGGCACCGCGATGAACACGTCAGCAAACGGGCACTCCTTTTTCAGGGTCTGACACGGCAGCCTTGCACCAAGCTTGATTCACATGCGCTGCCAGCTCATCGACGTGTGGCGGTTTGAGCATGGACATATGGTTGCCGCCCGCGAGCGTGATGCTCACCGCCTTGGGCGCATAGTTCAGCCAGCTCGTGGCCTGCGCATCGCGATAAAACCGTGACGACTGCTCCTCAGGCGACTGCTCGTGGGCGTTGATCAAGATGACTTGCTGCTGCATCAACGCGCTGGCCGGCACATAGCCAGTATTGAGATGGGCTTCAAAAATACGCAGTGCGTACCGCAGCGTCTCGAGCGAAGTCTTCGCAGGCAAGACATCCGCCGTGGCCAGGCATAGCAGTATTTGCTTCAGCCGCGACGGCTCATCAAGCAACTGCAAGTCTTCGGTCGACAAGTTCAGTGAGATGCCACTGTTCATTTCGACGATCTCGATGAACTTCGCCACTGCTTCAAGACGGCTTACGCTTCGTACCGAACCCGGGACTTCCGTGTCGACCAGCACCACGGGTGCCACGGCCTCGCCCGCCAGCAGCAGTTGCCGAGCCATCTCGAATGCAATCCAGCCGCCGAACGAGTGGCCGAGCAGGTGATAGGGCCCGGTCGGTGCAATTTCCTTCACTTCACGCAAATACGCCCTGGCCGCGGCCTCCACCGAGCAGTGCGGGACGGAGGCGCCATCGTGGCCGCGTGCCTGCAGACCAATGACGGTCGTCGATGACCCGAGTGCCTTCGCAAGAGGAAGGAGCGACGTCACAGTGGCACCGGCTCCTGGGATGCAGAACACGGGCGGAGCGTTCTTGCGTCCCATCTGGATGGTCAACGCGGGCTTGTACGGCACTGCAGTCGCCGCCGGCGTCTGTTCCGCCTGCGCCAAGCGCTGCGACAAGGCCGCGCCCAGTTTCGCAGCTAGTTCGTCTTCGAGCACGATCGTGTGGTGGTTCCCGCCGATCGCATCGATGGTCAACCTTGTGCCGATCAAATCTCTCCACGCCCTGGAGGGATCGACGCCTGAAGAAGGTTCCGCTGCAAAGTAATGAACCGATGCGGGCAACGGGTGCGGACGATATTGAGTTGCAGCATTGGTGAGTTCCTTCAGCACCTTCGAATTGCTCTTTCAGGTCCTCAAGACGCACCTCGGATGGAATCCAGCCCTTGGAACGGCACCGCTCCACGGCTTCATTCAAATCAGTTCCGCTACAGGCGGTTTCGATTTCCGAAAGGGGAATGGCCCGGTGGCGCAATTGGATGTAGGTCCGCAACATCCCCTTCCCGAGTCGAGCTCATCAGGTGGACCTTCCGAAGCCAATATGTAGCTATCGATCAAGCCGATGAACTCCACCGGCTCATCTTGGCCGAGCAGCTGCCGAGCTGTTTCGTAGGCTATGGATCCCCCCAACGACCATCCCGCCAGGCGATATCGGCCTTCGGATTGGACGCTGCGGATCAAGCGTGCATACCGCGCCGCCAGATCCTCGA
The DNA here is from genome assembly GCA_963818175.1 of uncultured beta proteobacterium. Classification (GTDB taxonomy): domain Bacteria; phylum Pseudomonadota; class Gammaproteobacteria; order Burkholderiales; family Burkholderiaceae_C; genus Caldimonas. The sequence goes on from CAWFRK010000035.1 coordinate 169,899, forward strand.
CAGTGACGCTGCCGTCGAAGGCATCGAGATTTGCTCGTATTGCGTAGATCGGCACGTCAGCATCAATGAAGCGGGACAAGTCGTTCGTATGCTTCTACGGAACCTCCACCGGGATGGAAAAGGAACAGCGGCCGGCGGGAGCCGGCAGTTCGTACTGGAACCACTTCATATGGCAAGGCCTGTACTTGCTCTTGCTTGATTCTGCTTGCCATGGCCTGAAGCGAAGGCGCATCGAAAACGGTAAGCAGCTCAATCTGCAATTGGTGCCGGCGCAGCCGTTCCACCAGTTGCACCGCCAGCAGCGAGTGGCCGCCGAGCTCGAAGAAGTGGTCGTGCCGGCCCACCCGCTCGACGTGCAGCAGCTCGCTCCAGATCGCGGCCAGCGTGCTTCGATTTCGCCCACCGGCGCCTCGTAGCTGCGCTGCACCAAGGCCTCGTCTTCCGGCGCCGGCAGCGCCTGGCGGTCGAGCTTGCCGTTGGGTGTCAGCGGCAGCGTCTCGAGCGCCACGAAGGCGCTGGGCACCATGTACTCGGGCAGGCTCGCGCTCAGGTGCGCGCGCAGCGCCGCCGGCTCGAGCTCGGCCCTCGGCCTCGCCGCACGACATAGGCCACCAGGCGCTTGTCGCCCGCGCCGTCTTCGCGCGCCAGCACCACCGCTTCGCGCACGCCCGGCATGCCGCCAGCCGCGCCTCGATCTCGCCCAGCTCGATGCGGAAGCCGCGGATCTTGACCTGGAAGTCGTTGCGGCCGAGGAACTCGATGTTGCCGTCGGCGCAGCCAGCGCCCCAGGTCGCCGGTCTTGTACATGCGCGCGTCCGGCTCGCCGGCGAACGGGTCGGCGCACGAAGCGCTCGGCCGTCAGCTCGGGCCGGTTCAGGTAGCCGCGCGCCACGCCGGCGCCGCCGATGTAGAGCTCGCCCGCCACGCCGATCGGCACCGGCTGGCGCTGCGCGTCCAGGACGTAGACTGCGTGTTGGCGATCGGCCGGCCGATCGGGCGGCCGCCGCCGTCGCTGGCGCAGCCGCGCGCGACCGTGGCATACGACCGTGGTCTCGGTCGGGCCGTAGATGTTGACCGACTGCGTCGGCACCTGGCGAGCGCACGACATCACCGCCGCGGCGCGATCGCTTCGCCGCCGAACAGCACGTAGGTGCGGGCCGCGGCGGCTCCGGCGAGCTTGCGCCGCATCCAGCTTCAGCAGCGACGGCGTGCAGTCGATCACGTCGATCGCCTGCGCGCCAGCAATGCAGCATCGCGCTGCGCATCGCTGCGCAGCACGTCCGCGGGACGCAGGCACCAGCGTGGCGCCGGACAGCAGCGTGCAGAAAGACTCTCGCAGTCGACGCATCGAAGGCAGCGAGCGGTCAGGACCAGCGTCGTACACGGTCGCGCTCGCGCTAGAGCGCTGATCGGTGCCACGTGACCAGGTTGACCACATTGCGTGCTCGACCATCACGCCCTTGGGCACGCCGGTGGAGCCGGAGGTGTAGATCACGTAGGCCAGGTGCGAGGAAGTCAGGCCGAGCGCCGCGCGTCGGGATTGTCGCTCGGGCGCGGCCGGCGCACTGCGTCCAGCGTTCATCGAGCACGATCACGGCGCACCAGCGTCGCCGGCAGCTCGCGCAGTCGCGGCCTGGGTCAACAAGGCCACCGGCGCGCTGTCGTCAGCATGTAGCGCCAGGCGCTCTCCCGGGTAGCCCGGATCCAGCGGCACGTAGGCCCCACCGGCCTTCAGGATCCCCAGCACGCCCACGACCAGCTCCACGCTGCGCTCGACGCAGAGCGCCACCCGCTCATCGGGCTTCACCCCCAGCCGATCAAGTGATGCGCCAGCTGGTTGGCGCGCGCATTGAGCTCGGCGGGTAAACGTTCCGGGAACCCATCTTTCGTGTCGGCGTTGAAGCTGCGAATCTCGTGTCTCGTCAATCAACGAACGAGGCGAGGTGAGCATGGATCGACAGCAGATGGAGCACTGCCTGGAACAGGTGGCGGCATTTCGGGCATCAGGTCAGAAGGCGAGCGTGTGGGCCGAAGCCAACGGCGTGCGGCCGCGCGCGCTGGCGAGCTGGTGCGCCCATTCGCGGCGCTGGCAGGCGCGGCTTGACGGCACCGGGCCCGGGCCTGCGCGGACAGCCAGGCCCAGCGGTTTCGTGGCCGCCCGCGTGACGCCGAGTGCCGCGTCGGCATCGGTGCGCGTCGAGGTGAGCGCGGGCAGTGCCCGGCTCGAGCTGCACTGGCCGCTGGCTCACACGCGCGAACTCGCCGCGCTGCTGCGGGAGTTCGGCCAATGATTCGCATCGACGTCATCTGGCTGGCGCTTGGCGCCAGCGACCTGCGCGGGGGCATCGACGCGCTGCTGGCCCTGGTGGTGCGCGGCTTCGCGCTGGGCGCACAGGCCCACCACGCCTACGTGTTTGCCAACCGCCGTGCCGACCGGCTCAAGGTGCTGGTCTATGACGGGGCGGGGATGTGGCTGTGCACGCGGCGCCTGCAGGCCGGCAGCTTCGCCTGGCCGCGCGAGGACTCGGGCTCGCTCAACCTCACGCGCGAGCAGTTCGACTGGCTCGTGGCGGGCCTGCCGTGGCAGCGCCTGGGCGTGTCCGCGCCGCAGCCGATCACGGCGATCTGATGCGTGCTCGATTCGAGGCCGCGGTTGACGCGCTTGTCCATTGGCGAATCTCCCGCCTCGCGCGCGCACGCGCGCGAGGCATGATCGCGGCCATGCTCGAAGGCGCAGACGCACAGACACTCGATACGTTGCCCGCAGACGATGCGGTGCTGGTGTCGCGCGACGTGCTCGAGCGCATGCAAGCCGAGCTCAAGTTCAATCAGACCAAGATCGAGGCGCTGAACTTCGAGATCGCGCGGCTCAAGCGCTGGCGCTTCGGCTCGTCCAGCGAGAGTCTGGACGCGACCACACAGGAGGTGCTGTTCGATCGCATCCTGGCCGACACCGCGCTCGAGGACCGCGCGGCCGAGCAAGAGACCAAGCCGCAGCCCGCGGCGTCCACACCACCCAAGCGCAAGGCGATCCGCCAGGCGCTGCCGCGAGCCTGCCGCGCATCGAGCGTCACCACGAGATCGACCAGACGCACTGCGAGTGCGGCCAACCCTTCAAGCGCATCGGCGAAGAGGTCAGCGAGCAACTCGACTGCGTGCCGGCCCAATTCTTCGTGCTGCGCCATGTTCGCGGCAAGTACGCCTGCGCCTGCTGCCAGACGATCCAGGCCGTGCCGATGCCCGCACAGATCATCGACAAGGGCATCCCCGCCCCGGGCCTGCTCGCGCAGGTGGTGGTGGCCAAGCACGACGATCATCTGCCGCTGTACCGGCAGGAAGAGATCTACGCTCGCTCGGGCGTGCACATCCCGCGCTCGAGCATGGCGCAGTGGATCGGCATCTGCGGCGTGCGGCTGGCGCCGCTGGCCGAGGCGCTCAAGGACTTCATCCTCAGCCACGGCGTGATCCACGCCGACGAGACGCCGGTGTCGCTGCTGGCGCCGGGCAAGGGCAAGACCAAGCGGGCCTATGTGTGGGTGTACCGCACGACCAACTTCGTGGCCCAGCGCGCGGTGCTGTTCGACTTCACCGCCAGCCGCGCCGGCGAACATCCGCGCCGCGTGCTGCAAGGCTTCGCGGCACGCTCGTCAGCGACGATTTCTGCGGCTATTACGGGCTTCAGGCGCAAGGCGTCACCGCCGCACTGTGCTGGGCCCACGCGCGGCGCAAGCTGTTCGAGGCGCACAAGTTCAACGGCAGCGAGATCGCCGGCCAGGCGGTGACGTTGATTGCCAAGCTCTACAAGATCGAGCGCGAGGCGCGCGAGTTCGAACCCGAGGCGCGGTGGCTGCGGCGCCAGCAGCACTCCAAACCCATCGTCGAGGCCTTGCACACCTGGCTGACCGAGCAGCGCCAGAAGTTGGCCAACGCCGACGTGACGGCCAAGGCCATCGACTATTCGCTGAGCAACTGGCGTGCGCTCACGCGCTACCTCGACGACGGCAATGTGCCCATCGACAACAACGCGGCGGAGAATGCGGTGCGCCCACTCTGCGTCGGTCGCAAGAACTGGCTTTTTGTCGGCTCGCAACAAGCCGGCGAGCGTGCCGCCGTGGTCATGAGCCTGATCGAGTCCGCCAAACTCAACGGGCACGATCCCTGGGCCTACCTCAAGGACGTGTTCGAGCGTCTGCCCACGCTCAAGCAGCGCGATCTCGCGCAGCTGCTGCCGCACAACTGGCGCCCTGCCAGCGACGCCGCCGCGCCCAACACGATACCCGCCGCCGCCGCAGCGTAGAACCAACCTTCAACACGCCGTCATCGACGGCGCAAGGGTGTCGTTCGCGGAACGCTTACCGGCGTAGCTCAGGCGCTGCTCTTCGAACTGCAGCGCCGTGGCTTCGGGACGCTGCTCGGCTTGCTGCTCGAACAGCTCGTGGATCAGCGCCTGCTTCGGATACTCGCGCCGCGTGTCGTTGAACCCGTGCAGCAACTGATGGCGCTCGGGTTCGGGCAGCACATCGATGGCCTGTGCACGGCGTCGGCGGTGCCTCTCCAGCGCGCACCAGGTGCTCGAGCGCCGGGTGCATGAACGCGCAGATGCGCTCGGCGGCATCGGCGCTCGCACCTGCGCGGTCAGCGCGAACCCCTCGCCCAGATCGTCCACCGACAGCGCAACGGGTAGTTGGTGCGCTCTTGCGCTCTCGAGCACCTCCCACGCCTGTCGACGCCGCTGGCGAGCTGGGCGCGTAGCGCTGTGGCGGTAGTTCAGCAGCGCGCGTGAACAGCGGCGCCGGCGCCGCCACCGCGCTGCAGCGCTGCGCCAGCGCCAGCGGCGCGTGCTCGTGGCGCAGCAGCTCGCGCCAGCAGCGCGTGCGTGTGCCGGCACGCTGTCCTGCGACGCCTGCGTCGCCGACCCGGATCCGCACCGGCAGGGTGTTGATGAACAGGCCCAGCACCCGGTCGGCGCCCTCGCCGCCTTGCATGCGCCCGAACAGCACCGTGCCGAACACCACGTCCTCACGCCCCGACACCCGCGCCAGCACCTGCGCCCAGGCGAGGTGGCACAGGCTCGCCGCGCTCACGCCCGAGCGCGCGGGCCCGCTCGCGCAGCCGCTGCGCCAGCGTCGGCATCGAGCTCGACGCGCGCTTCGTCGATCCCGGTGCCGTCGCCTTGCACGTCCAGCAGCCCGAAGGGCGCGGTCGGCTCGTCCACGTCGCCCAGCATGCTCGCGGAAGAAGGCCTCGTGCTCCTCCCGGCTCACGCCCAGCCGCGCCTGCGCCACGAAGTTGCGGAACGGCAGCGGCGCGGGCAGCTCGCCGGCCTGGCCCAGCAGATGCGCCTGCGATCTCCTGCTGCATCGACCTCCAGCGTGGTGTGGTCGTCGACCAGGTGATGGAGCAGCTGCAGCAGCAGCCAGCGCGCCGTTCGCCGCATCGTGCGCGCGATGAACACGCGCATCAGCGGCGCCTGGCGCACGTCGAGGCGGTAGTGGCGCGGATCGAAGCGCGCGCGCAGCTGCGCGGCCACGTCGCCGCCGGCCGGGTCGAGCGCCACTTCCTCGCAGCCGCAGCGGCGCCTGGCGCCACACCACCTGCACCGGCTCCGCCAGGCCCTCCCACAGCACCGCCGTCCGCAGGATGTCGTGCCGGGCGATCACCGCCTGCAGCGCGTCGCAGATAGCCGTCCAGCCGCGTCCCGGCTGTCGAAGCGCATCAGGCTGCGACAGCAGATACGGATCGCCCTCGCGTCGCCATCAGGTGGTGGAACAGGATGCCTTCCTGCAGCGGCGCCAGCGGGTAGATGTCCTGGATGTTGGCCGCGCCGCCCGGGCACCGTCGCGACGATGCGCGTCGATCTCGTCCTGCGGTCAGCTCCACCAGCGGCAGCATCTCCGGCGTGATGCGCGTCGCAGCCCGCGCGGGATGCGGTTCGGCGGCACCTCGACCTCGGCGCCGCTGCGCCGCTCGCGACCGCTTGGCCAGCGCCGCCAGCGTGGGTGTGGTGAACAGCGCGCGCACGTCGGCGTGCAGCCCGGCGCGGCGCATGCGCTCGATCACGCTCACCGCCAGCAGCGAGTGGCCGCCGAGCTCGAAGAAGTTGTCGTGCCGGCCGACCCGCTCGAGCCGAGCACCTCGCGCCCAGATCGCGGCCAGCGCCGTCTCGACCTCGCCCACCGGCGCCTCGTAGCCGCGCGTGCGCGTACGCCGTCGCCGTCCGGCGCCGGCAGCGCCTGCGGTCGAGCTTGCCGTTGGCGGTCAGCGGCAGCGCCTCCAGCCGCACGAAGGCCGCCGGCACCATGTACTCGGGCAAGCGTCGCGCGCGAGGTGCGCGCGCAGCGCTCGCGGCTCGGGCACGCCTCCGTCGCCGCGTGTACGTAGGCGACCAGCCGCTTGTCGCCCGGCGCGTCCTCGCGCGCCACCACCACCGCCTCGCGCACGCCGGGCGGCTGGCGCAGGCGCGCCTCGATCTCGCCCGAGCTCGATGCGGAAGCCGCGGATCTTCACCTGGTAGTCGTTGCGGCCCAGGAACTCGATGTTGCCGTCCGGCAGCCAGCGCACCAGGTCGCCGGTCCGGTACAGCCGCGCGCCGGGCTCGCTCGCGAACGGGATCGGCGCACGAAGCGCTCGGCGGTCAGCTCCGGCCGGTTCAGGTAGCCGCGCGCCACGCCGGCGCCGCCGATGTACAGCTCGCCCGCCACGCCCGACCGGCACCGGCTGCCGCTGGGCGTCGAGCACGTAGATCCGCGTGTTGGCAATCGGGCGGCCGATCGAAGCAGGCCGCCTCCGAAGCCTTGCCCTCTGGTCGCTCGCCAGACCGTGCTCTCCGTCGGCCCGTAGGCGTTAACCAGGCCTCGCCCTGCGCCCCAGCGTTCGACCAAGGCCGCAGTGCAAGCCTCTCCGGCGGTGATCAAGGTGTGCAGCGAAGGCAAGGCCGCGCCCGGCGGCATCGCCATCAAGACCGCCCGGCGGTGAAATCGCGGCATGCAGGTGATGCCCTGCAGCTGCACCAGACTGACCAGTGCGCTGCCGCTCAGCTGCAAGGATGACGAAGCCACATGCAGGCTGGCACC
>CAWFRK010000036.1:0-184362 GCA_963818175.1 uncultured beta proteobacterium
GGCGCCCTCAGCAGCACGCTGGCCTTCCTGCAGGCGATCGAGCAGGACAATGACGTCGCCGCCACCGTTGCCGGGGTGGCCACGATCAACCAGCTCGTGGCCACGATCGGCCCGAACAACCTGCCCGAAGCGTTGCGCTCCTACGTCGGCACGCTCAATAGCGTCGGCTCCACCCTCGGCCTGATCTCCTCGATCCTCAACCTGCACGACGCGCTCAAGGCCGGTGACGGCCAGGCCATCGTCGGCGCAAGCGCCAACCTCGGCAGCGCCGGCATCCAGGCGTACGCCGCCGCGGTGACCGGCGCCGAGCTCGTGACCAAGAGCGGCGTGGTCACCACCCTGGGCCAGACGGCCGGTGCGCTCGGCGTCGTGGGTGGCCTCATCGCGATGGACAACGCGCTCGAACACGGCAACGCACTGCAAGTGGCCGGCGCCGCCGCCAGCACCGCGGCCAGCGCGATGATGATGGCCGGCACCGTCTGCCCGCCGCTGATCATCGTCGGCGTGGTGCTGTCCATCATCGGCGGCTTGGTCGGCACCGACCAACCGATGCACGAAGGCGAGGCGCACATCGAGTGGGAACTCCGACGGCCACTGCAAGTGGCCACCACGCTCGACAAGCACGGCGGCGGCGCCAATGCCACCGATTGGATGCAAAAGCTGCTGAACGGCCTGCAGGCCGAACTCGCCAAGGCGACCGACGCACAAGGCCAGCCGCTGCGGGGACTGATCCCGCAACGCATCCCCAGCCTGGGCTTCCAGTTCGACCCCGACGGCTTCAACTTCAACGGGACCCAGGGCCACCTCTATCTGAAGTGGATCGACGCGCAGGGCCAGGAGCAGACCCGCTGGTACGACGGCATGGGCCAGCGCAACGACGGCAGCGGCGAGACGCTGGCACTGGACTTCCCCCAGCACGTGCAGGCCGCGGTGGTGCCCGCCTGGGAAGCGCAGACCGTCTCGAGCACTGGCGGTTCCTCACCCACGAGGCCGGCGAATGCGCTGCCCAGGCGAACGACATCGAGCGCCGCGTCGGTGAACTTCAGGCCCAGATGGAAGCGCTCATCCCGCAGAGCAATGCCAACGGGGAGTTCGACACCTTCCAGGCCGACCCGCAACGCCAGACGCAGGTGGCCAGCTTGCAACAGAGATCGCCTGGTGGCAAGAGCGCAGCGAGTATCTGCAGACCACCGCCGCGTCGCTGTGCAAGACGGCCGACCAGCGGGCGCTGGCCCACAGCCTGGCGCACGGCGGCGCACAAGAAGCCAGTGATGGCCTGAGCCAGAGCTTCGAGGCACTGGGCCTGCAACTGGCCGCCGAGATGGCCGACGACACCAAGCTGCGCGAGTCCGGATCGACATCGACGGCGACGGCTACCTCGAGCGCACCGAATGGATCAGCGCGAACCAGGCGGTGCTGGTGGTCGATGCGAACCTCGACTCCCGCATCGGCGTCGACGATTCGTGACGCAAGGCAGCGGGCGCTTTGCGCTGGGATGGCTCGACGCCAACGCCGACGGTCGGCTTGACGTGAGCGATCCGGCGTTCGCCGCGCTCAAGCTGTGGCTCGACGTCAATGGCGACGGCGTCGCCTTGGTCCCCGAGCCGCCACGACGCCGGCCAGACGCCCGCGATGGCCAGCGAACTGCTTGGCATGGCCGAAGCGAACATCGTCGCGATCGAGTTCGGCGACCAGGGTGCCCAAGTCGTGTACGCCGATGGCAGCCGCCAGAGCCTCACCGAACAGCGCCTGACCGGCGACGTGCGCGGCGTGGCCTTCGAGCAGACCGAGGGCGGGCTGCTGAAGACGACGAAGGCGCCCCGGCCAAGTGGCCGCGCCGACCGTGCTGCATGCCGACCAACACGCGCGCCTACGACGGCCAGGACGAACACATGCACGGCGGCGAGAACCCCGAGGTGGAGGCCGGCGACCCGCGGCTGGTCGGCACCAGCGAACGCAGCATCGAATCCGAGAGCCGCCGCAGCGAGACGAGCGTGGCCGTTGGCGACACGCGTCTCGGCGCAGGTGCGGCCGGCCAGGTGCTCGCCGGGCAGGACCGACGGCACAGTGGCGGTGCGAGCGATGTGGCCACCCGCGCCGGCAATGGCAGCAGGAGCGATCTGTTGATCCGCGCAGGCGACCCGCGCGTGCGATCGCACCCAGGCGCCAGTGCGGCACAGGAGGCCGAACAACTGCGCCGCACCGCCGTGGCGCAGGCTGTCGCCGGACCGCTCGGGCTCGGCGCGGGGATCGGCTCGGGCGCGCCCCTGACCGCCGTGGCGCTGGGTGCGGGCGCGGTGCAATGGCCGGCCGTGGCGAGCACCGCCCCCGGCGCATCTGCCGGCAGCCGCATTCCCCACCCCCGGCGCATCCGCCGGCAGCGGCGTGTCCGCGCCGAACGGCACCGGCAGCGTGTCCGCCTTGAGTGGCAGCGACAGCGTGCCCGCTGCCGCGCCCCCCGCGATGCCGTCCCACGCGTTCGTCTTCCCGCCGCAGCATGGAGCGTCCATCGTGCCGCCCTTCGACGCGTCCGCTGGCCACGCTCGGCGGGCCGCTGAGATTCGGCAGGTCGATCTCGGCTCCTTTGCAATGGGCGGCTCCTCCCTCGACGCCCACCCGGCCCAGGCCGCCACTTGGCGCGGCACGCTCGTGAACACCAGCGCGCTGGCCCCCGAAGCGCAGGCGCTCGCCACCGAGCCGCCGTCGGTTGCCGAGCCGATCGCGCCGGCACCCATCGACCCCAGCCCCTCCAGCGCGACAGCACCGGCACCACCGGCCCGGCAACGCAACTCCTGCTCGACCCTCTGAGCCTTAGCGGCGAAACCCTGCCCGGCAGCGAAGACCTCGGCCTGCGCCTGAGCACGACGCTCTTGCTGGCCAACGACCGCACCACCAACCCGCCACCTGCCGGTCAGGCGTCGCTGTCCGTCACGGCGGTCGGCGAAGCGCGCCACGGACGGGTCGCATGGTGACCCGCACCGACGAGCACGGCGCCAGCGTCACCGAGGTCGTGTTCGTGCCGGACGCGAACTTCCACGGCCAGGCCGGTTTTGCCTACACCGTGACGGACACCTGGGGCGTGAGCCACAGCGCCTGGGCCACGCTGGAGATCGAGGCGGTCAACGATGCGCCGATCGCGACCGGCGACAGCGCGCCAGGCGATGAAGACCACGAGCTGCGCTTCACGAGCGCGAGCCTGCTGGCCAACGACCTCGACGTGGATAGCGCCGTCGATGGCGACGAACTGCGCATCGTCTCGGTGAGCCATGCCCTCCAGGGCCAAGTGTGGCTCGACGGCGAAGGTGTAGTGCACTTCCGACCCGAGCCCGACTACTTCGGCCCCGCGAGCTTCAGCTACACCGTCAGCGACGGGCGCGGCGGCAGTGCACAGGCGCTGGCCACGCTCACGATCGCCCCGGTCAATGACGCGCCACAAGCCTTCGGCGAGCATCTCGAGGGCGTCGAAGACACCCCCTTGCTGATCGCCCCCGGCGCGCTGCTGGCCAACGACCGCGACATCGACAACACGCCGTCGGAGCTGCGCATCAGCGCCGTCGCCGACGCGCAAGGCGGCGTGGTGGCGCTGCTGCCCGACGGCACGCTGGCCTTCACGCCGGCACCGGACCACTTCGGAGCGGCCGCGTTCCGTTATCTGGTCGACGACGGCACGGGAGGACAGACCTGGGCCAGCGCCACCCTCGCGCTGGCCGCGCGCAACGACGCCCCGCGGGTGACCGACGAGACCATCGCGCTCGACGAGGACCATGCCGCGACGATCGATGCGCAGGCGTTGCTGGCCAACGACCACGACGTCGACAACCCCCACCAGGACCTGCGCATCGTCGCTGTCGACAACGCCCGGCATTGCAGCGTCGTGCTCGATGCCGACGGCGCGATCCGGCTGGTGCCCGAGCCGGACTACTTCGGCCCGGCCGGCTTCACCTACACCGTGAGCGACGGCGCGGGCGGCTTCACGGTGGGCAGCGCGCACCTGGAGATCGCCCCGGTCAACGACGCGCCGCGGCTCAGCGGCGAACGACTCGCGCTCGACGAGGACCAGGTCGCACGCATCGCCACCGCCGCCCTGCTGGCCAACGACAGCGACATCGACAACGCGCAGACCGACCTGACGCTGGCCGGCGTGGCCGAGGCCGTCGGCGGCACGGTGCAACTCCAGGACGGCGAGATCGTCTTCACGCCACAGCTCAACTTCAACGGCCAGGCCAGCTTCGGCTATACGGTCAGCGACGGCGCCGGCGGCCTCGCCCAAGCCCGGGTGGAGCTCGACATCCGGGCGGTCAACGACGCGCCGGTGGTCAACGACGAGCTGCTGTGGGGCAAGCACGACGTCACCTACAGCTTCAGCGCCGCGGCGCTGCTGGCCAACGACACCGACGTCGAGACCCCCGGCGCGCTGCGCATCGTCGCCGTGCAAGCGGCGCAGCACGGCGCGGTGAGCCTGCTGGCCGATGGCCGCGTGAGCTTCGTGCCGACAGCGGGCTTCAGCGGGCGCGGCGCCTTCGAGTACCTGGTCGAGGACGCCGAGGGCGGCCGCTCGAGCGGGCGCGCCGAGATCGACTTCTCCAACGCCAACATCACACCGCGGGCCACCGACGACAGCTTCATCGGCTACGAGGACGTGGCCTTCCAGATCGCCGCGAGCGCAGCTGCTTCTCAACGACAGCGACCAGGACAACCCGCACACGAGCCTGCGTGTCGGCGCCGTGGGCGAGGCCGTCAACGGCACGGTGAGCCTCGACGGCGCAGGGCAACGTGCGCTTCACCCCGCCGCCCGAATACTCCGGTGCGGCCAGCTTCCACTACCGCGTCGACGACGGCGACGGCGGCCAGACCTGGGCCACCGCGTTCCTCACCGTGCAGGCGGTCAACGACGCGCCGATCGTCGAGGACGTCTGGTACGGCCGGCCGGTCTATGGCTACCGCTGGGTGGCGCGGCAAGGCTCGGTCGACAGCGGCGACTCGAGCTGCAAGTCGCCCTGTGGGACAAGGTGCCGGTCGCCACGCAGGCCGAGGCCTGGGCGCTGCTCAACGATCCGAACGATCGCCTGTACCCGGGGCAGTTCGGCGTCATCGACAGCTTATTCGTCGAGCGTGCGCAACGACTTGGTCGACGCGAGCGGCCACCCGGTGACGCCGAGCTTCTACCGCAACGGCCAGATGCGGCCGATCGACATCGACCGCAACGACTTCTACATGCCGCCCACCACCCAAGGCGGCGACACCAGCTGGGAGCTTCCCGGTTCCTGGGTCGACGACGCCTCGCGCGTGCAAGGCGCGGTGGTGGCCTTCGACCCGGACGGCAACTCCGCCGCGATCAGCCTGGGCCTGGTGCAGACGCCGCAACACGGCCACGCCTGGGCCAACAAGTACGTGCCCGGCGAGACGCCGCATGGCGTACGTGGTGGACCGGCCGGAATCGGTGATGGTGGGCGAAGCCGGGGCCTGGCAGTACCTCAGCCACATCGGCGATCCCTACACCGGCCCGGACCCCTTCGTGCTGCGCCTCACCGACGGCGGCGGGGCGTGCGACCGACGTGACGATCGCCGCCAACCACTGGGGCGCGGGGTTCAAGCCGATCGTGGTGGACCTCGATCGCGACGGCATCGAGCTGCTGGCCGCGCCGGACTCTCAGGTCCGGGTCGACCTCGACGGCGATGGCCACGCCGAGCGCATCGGCTGGGCAGCGCCGGACGACGCGGTGCTGGCACTCGATGCGAACGGCGACGGCACGATCGACTTTGCAAGCGAGACCTCGTTTGTCCGCCACAAGGCCGGCGCGCAAACCGACCTGGAAGGGCTGGCTGGGCTGGACGACAACGGCGACGGGCTGATCTCGGCGGCCGATGCCGTCTGGAGCAGCCTCGCCCTCGTGCGCGATGCCAACGGCAATGGCTGCGCTGACGCGGGAGAGCTCGGCTCGCTCGACGCACTGGGCCTCGAGTCGATCGCGCTGCAGCGCGAGGGCGTGCCGCACCTGGATCAAGGCAACGTGGTGTACGGCACGAGCGAGGTGCGGCTGGCCGACGGCAGCAGGCACGCGCGCCGCGGACGTGATGTTCACGGTCGACTCGCCGCTGCGGGCCACGCCGCCTATCGCTGCGCAAGACCGCGAACAGCTTGCCCGCGACGCCCAGGTGCCGGCTGAGGACGTGCAGATGAGCGAGGCCGAACTGCAGATGCGCCGGGTGCTGCTGGCCGTGCAGCGGGCCGCAGCCGCTCCGCCCGAGGAGTGGCTCGGAGCCGTGCCGCCGGAGCAGCCGGACGTGAACGCCGCGCTGCAGCAGGCCCTGCAGGACCAGCAGGACGCAGCGTTCATCGGCGCGTGGGGGTGATGGTGATGACCGGCCCGCGCACCCTCGATCATCCCGAGCACGAGAAGTTCGGCCTGGCCTGGTTCTGGACCTCGCTGAGGCAGCACAAGAGCTTGCTCGGCGAGATCCTGATCGCCTCCCTGTTCATCCAGGTCTTTGCCCTCGCAACGCCCCTGATCTTCCAGGTCGTTATCGACAAGGTGCTCACGCATCGCAGCCTCACCACGCTCGACGTGCTGGCGGTCGCGCTGCTGGGCGTGAGCGTGTTCGAGGTGGTGCTCGGCGCGATGCGCCACCACCTCTTCAGCCCACACCACGCACCGCATCGACGTGGAGCTCGGCGCGCGGCTCTTCGCCCACCTGGTGCGGCTGCCGATGGCCTACTTCGACAGCCGCCGCGGCGGCGACACGGTGGCGCGGGTGCGCGAGCTCGAGACGGCGCGCAGCTTCCTCACGGGCCAGGCGCTGACGAGCGGGCTGGACCTGCTGTTCGCGCTCGTCTTCCTGGCGGTGATGTTCGTCTACAGCCCCACGCTCACCGCCATCGTGCTGATCGCGCTGCCGCTTTTCTTCGGCGCTTCGTGGATCGTCACGCCCCTGCTGCGCAGCAAGCTGGAAGACAAGTTCGCCCAGGGCGCCGAGAACCAGGCCTTCCTGGTCGAGACCGTCGGCGCGATGGAAACGATCAAGAGCCAAGCGGTGGAGACGCCATGGCAACGCGAGTGGGAAGGGCGGCTCGCCGAGCACGCGAGGGCCGCCTTCGAGTCGGGCCACCTGGCCAATGCTTCGCAGCAGTTCACCGGCCTCGCCACCAAGCTGCTCACGGTGGTGCTGCTGTGGACGGGCGCGCGGCTGGTGATCGACGGCGACCTGAGCGTCGGCGGCCTGATCGCCTTCAACATGCTGGCCGGACGCGTCAACGCGCCCATCCTCAAGCTCGCCTCGCTGTGGCAGGACTACACGCAGATGAAGGTGAGCACCCGGCGGCTGGCGGACATCCTCGACGCGCAGGCCGAGCCGGTCTTGGGCGCGGAGCGCTCGCCCTTGCCCGAGTTGCGCGGTGCGGTTCGCTTCGAGAGGGTGAGCTTTCGCTACGAGCCCCGCCAGCCCGAGGTGCTGGACGAGGTGAGCTTCGAGGTGCGGCCAGGCGAGATCGTCGGCGTGGTGGGCCTGTCGGGCGCCGGCAAGACCACGATGATGCGGCTGCTGCAGCGCCTCTATGAGCCGGGGCGGGGCCGCATCCTGGTCGATGGCGTGAACATCAACCTGCTCGACGCGGGCTGGCTGCGCAGCCGGATCGGTGCGGTGAGCCAGGACAACGTGCTGTTCGATCGCTCGGTGCGCGAGAACATCGCCCTCGGCCGGCCCGACATGGAGTTCGACGAGGTGATGCAGGCTGCCGAACTCGCCGGCGCCGACGAGTTCATCATGCAGTTGCCGAAGGGCTACGACACGCCCATCGGCGAGCGCGGCAACAAGCTCTCGGGCGGCCAGCGTGCGCGCATCGCGATTGCCCGGGCGCTGGCGGGCGATCCGCGCATCCTGCTGTTCGACGAAGCCACGGCCGCGCTCGATCACGAGAGCGAGCGCCTGATCCACGAGCGCATGCAGCGCATCTGCAAAGGCCGCACCGTCTTCATCGTGGCGCACCGCATGCCGACGCTGCGCCTGGCGCGTCGCATCCTCGTGCTCGAGCATGGGCGCCTGATCGAAAGCGGCGACCACGGCGAACTCGTGGAGCAAGGCGGCCGCTATGCGGCGCTCTTCCACGCGAGCCGCAGCCCGCAGGCTCAGCCGGCTCGCGTATCGCTCGGAGTGCCCGCATGACGACGGCAAGCGATCGCCCATCCCCCGTTCTCAAGCTCGTCCCGACCGCGCCGCTGCGGCCACCGGTCCAGCCTCCGGCATTGCTGCCCCGCATGGTGTCGTTGGCTGTTTGCGTCATGGCCTTGCTGGCGCTGATCTATGCCTGTCTCGCCACGACCGACGTGGTCGTCAGCGCACAAGGCCATGTGATCCCTTCTGGCAAGAGCAAGGTGGTGCAGCCGCTGGAGCCCGGGATCGTGAAGGCCATCAGGGTGCGCGACGGGCAGAGAGTGCGCGCCGGCGAGGTGCTGCTGGAGCTCGATCCGACCGCCACCACGGCCGACCGGGACAGGGCGCAGCGCGAGCTGTGGCAGCGCGAGGCCGAAGTCATGCGGCTTGGCGCAACGCTGGAGGGGAAGAGCCGCCTTGCCGCGCCGGCAGAGATGCCCCAGGCCATCGTCGCGACCCAGCAGATGCTGCTCGACAGTCGCGTGGCAGAGCAACGAGCGCGCCTGGCCTCGATCGACGCGGACATCGCGCGCCGGCGCGCCGAATTCGAAGCCACGGCGGCCAACCTCGCCCAACTGCGCCTGAGCAGTCCGCATGTGCAAAGGAAGCACACGATGCGCGAGGAGCTGGCCCGCACCGGGCACGTCGCCGAGGCCGGCCTGATCGAGACGCGCCTGGAGCTGATCAACCTCGACAAGGAGATCGCCATTCAATCGCACCGCCTCGAGGAGTCTTCCGCCGGGCTTGCCGCGGCGCGCCAGCAGCGCAACCTGGCGCAGGCCGAATTCCGCGCCCGCACCGGCAGCGAGCTGGCCGAAGCCAGCCAGCGCCGCGACGCAGCGCGCCAGGATCTCGTCAAGGCCGAGCAGCGCCGCGAGTTGCAGGTGCTCAAGGCGCCGATCGATGGCGTAGTGCAGCAGCTCGCCGTCACCACCGTTGGCGGCGTGGTGACTGCGGCGCAGCCGCTGCTGACCCTGGTGCCGCACGATGCGGCCCTGGAAGTGGAAGCGCAGGTGCTCAATCGCGACATCGGCCATCTGCAAGTCGGCCAGCGCGTGATCAGCAAGATCGAGACCTTCGACTTCACGCGCTACGGCTACATCGAAGGGCGAGTCCAGTGGGTTGGCACCGATGCGGTCAACGATGCCAAGCTCGGCCCGGTCTATCCGGTGCGCATCCAGCTCGACGCCACCGAGACGCCCTATCGCGTGCAGGGCCGCGGCGGGCAGGTGTCGCCCGGCATGAGCGTGACGGCCGACATCAAGACCGGCGAGCGTCGCTTGGTCTCATATTTCCTGGCGCCCCTGCTGCGTTACCAGCAAGAGAGCTTGAGGGAACGATGATTGGGGGAGATGGTTTCGCAAATCGATCGATGCACTGCTCGTGCAAGAAAGGAAGTCACCTTGACGCCAGAACGCAATCCCCCGAAGCGAACCACCGACTCCGGCGCCGCCGACGCGGAGCTCGCCCGCCTGGGCCAGCTCGCGCAGCAACAGGCCAAGCGGGTGCTCGACAAGCTGCCTCTGCTGGGCCCGGTGACCTGGCTGATGATGCAGCAGAGCGCGACCCGCCATACGCTGCTGAGCGACCTCGAATGGCGCGTGCTGCCGGCGCTCGTGCTCGACCAGGCCAAGCTCTACATGCAGGGCGCCTCGCCGGTGGCCTTCGTGTCGTGGGCGAAGCTTTCGGAGGCGGTCGCCGAACGCTATCGACAGGCCCCGCATCATCTGACCCCAGCCGACTGGAAATCCGGCGACCAGCTCTGGATCATCGATGTGATGGCTCCTTTCGGAGCGCTGCGCGAGGTCGTCGCGGATGTGAAGGAGAAGGTGCTGCCGGGGCAGACCCTCCGCCAGCTCGTGCCCTTGCCCGGCGAGCCGGTGCAGATCGTCACCTGGTAGGTCCCTCGCCTGTGGGCCGAGCGCCGGGCCGTCATCTTGCCGCTCAAGCCTCGAACTTGTAGCCGACCCCATAGACCGAGTGAATGATCTCGCGCTCGGGCGCGATCTCCGCGATCTTCTTGCGCAGCTTCTTCACGTGGCTGTCGACCGTGCGATCGGAGACGACCCGCGTGTCGGTGTACATCGCGTCCATGAGCTGGTCGCGGTTGAAGATGCGGCCGGGCTGCGCGGCGAGCACCTTGAGGAGCTGGTATTCCACTGCAGTGAGGCCCAGGTCGCGCCCTTCGAGCGTGGCGCGCCAGCCTGCATCGTCGAGCATCAGCCCCGACTCGGCCGGTCCGCCGTGCCCATGCGTGCGGCGCAGCACCGCCTTCACCCGTGCCACCACCTCGCGCGGACTGAAGGGCTTGCAGATGTAGTCGTCGGCGCCGAGCTCGAGGCCGAGCAGGCGGTCGATCTCGTCGACCCGTGCGGTCACCATCACGATCGCTGCCCGCGTGCCGCTCGCGCGCAGCGCCTTGCAGACATCGAGCCCGTTCTTGCCCGGCAGCATGAGGTCGAGCAGCACCAGGTCGACGCCATGCTCGCGCATCCAGGCTTCGACTTCATCGCCGCGACTGAGCCGATGCGTCTCGTAGCCGTGCTGCAGCAGGTAGTCGCGCAGGATGTCGGCGATCTTGTCTTCGTCCTCGACGATGAGGATGGACTCAGCCATGCATGGCTCCGGATTCGAACAAAGGAAACCTGATATCCCAGCGCAGGCCGCCGAGCGGGGTTTGTCCAGCGGAGAGCGTCCCGCCGTGACCTTCGACGATGGCCTTCACGATCGCAAGCCCCAGTCCGCTGCCGCCACCGGCGCGGCTGCGCGAGGCGTCGACGCGGAACAGCCGCTCGGTGAGCCGGGGCAGGTCGGGCTGCGCGACGCCGGGGCTGGAGTCGTCCCACACCACCTTGGCGTGGTCGCCCACCCGGGACAGGTGCACCGCCACATGACCGGGCGCATCGGTGTACCGCAGGGTGTTCTGCAGCAGGTTCGCGAACACCTGCGCGAGTCGCGACGCGTCTGCCATCACGAGGATTCCAGGGGCGATTTCGAGCGTCACCCGCAGGCCGCTCGAGTCGAGCGCGCCTTTGTGGGAGGCAAAGCTGTCCTCGATCACCTCGCCCAGGTCGAGCGGCTCCTTGTGATAGTTCAAGGAGCCCATGTCCGAAAGCGAAAGCAGGCGCAGGTCCTCGACCAGGCGCGCGAGCTGGCTCACCTCCTGCGCGAGCGAGTTCATGCTGTCCGCTCCAAGCGGGCGCACGCCGTCCTGCAGCGCCTCGATCTCGGCGCGCAGCACCGCCAGCGGCGTGCGCAATTCGTGGGCAATATCGGCGATCCATTGCTGGCGGGCACGGCGCGCCGCCTCCAGCGTCTGCGCGAGCTGGTTGAAGTCCTGCGTCAGGCGCGACAGCTCGTCATGGCCGCGTGCGGGAATGCGCACGCTGTAATTGCCCTGGATCAACGCGGCGGCGCCTTCGGCCAGCCTGCGCGTGCGGCGCGTCAACCAATGAGCCAGCGCCGCGCCGATCAGCAGCCCCGCGACCAGCATGCCCACCGCGATGGCCGCGAACTTGCGCTCCTGTTGCGCGGAGAACAGCTTCTCGAGCGATTCCACCACCTTGAGCCGCGGCACGTAGCCGAGGTAGCCGACCACCTCGGCGGAGCCCGGCCTGGGAATGGGCTTGAGCACCGCCTCGCGCGCCATCTCCTCGCGTCCGACCAGCAACTGGCGCTGCGCGTCGAAGAGCAGGAGGCGCGGGTCGATGGTGAGCAGCGGATCGGGGGTGGGCGTTGCGCCGGCGGCAGGCGGAGCCGCCGGGGCCACGTCGTCCGAGCGCCGCACAGGGCGTGACGTGCCGAACATCTCGCGCATCAGGTCGAACCAGCGCCGCCGATCCTTGGCAAGCCAATCCCAGTTGCCTTCCTTCTCGTAGCCATCGGCCAGACGCACGACCAGCGGCTGCAGGCGCGCCTCGTCGGCGCGGTTGAGGTATTCGACGAAGCCCTGGTCGAAGCTCCAGCTGAAGACCAGGTAGGCCGCCAGGGCCAGGATGGCATTCGCGCCGGCGATCGCCACGAAGAGCTTGACGCGCAGGTTGTCGAGCCGCGCCGGCCAGCGCAGCGCAGCCGGGCGCGAGGCCGAAGCGGCCGCTTCGGAAGCCGCGCGCGGAATTTCCGAGGGGGAGCTGGAATCCGAGGGAATGGTGGACATGCCAATCAGCCTAGATCCGAATCAGGGAAGCACTGTGCAAGCGCGCGTACGATACCGCGAAGTTTCATTCGCTCACACTTTCTCCTTTTTCCTTCCCCAGTGCTTCGTCAATCGCTGGCCAGACTGCACCCCATGACTCCGTTCCCCGGCATCCCCTTCCACCCCTCGCAGCTCCTGGAGGCGTCGCCTCTTCAATCGCTACACGGCCATCGTGCTGGGCGTGGCGGTGCTGGCCGGCGCTGGCTATGCGGCCTGGCGACTGACCTACGGATCGACGAACCTGCGCGACCAGTACCAGATCGCCACGGCGCAGCGCGGCGACATCGACGACCTGGTCACCGCCACCGGCACGGTGCAGCCGCGCGACTATGTCGACGTGGGTGCGCAGGTCTCGGGGCAGCTGAAGAAGATCCATGTCGAGGTGGGCTCGGTGGTCAAGTCGGGCGACCTGGTGGCCGAGATCGACGCCGTGGTCTTCACCGCCAACGTCGACGCGCGACGGGCCTCGCTGCGCAACCTGCGCGCGACCCAGTCCGAGAAGGAGGCCCAGGCGGCCCTGGCGCAGCTGCAACACACCCGCCAGAAGAACCTGATGGCGGCCGACGCCACCACCACCGAGAGCCTGCAGCAGGCCGAGGCCACGCTGGCCTCGACCAAGGCGCAGATCGAGGCCGTGAAGGCGCAGATCGAGCAGACCTCGTCCACCTTGCGCGCCGACGAGGCCAACCTCAACTTCACCAAGATCTTCGCGCCCATCAGCGGCACGGTGGTGTCCATCACCGCGCGCCAGGGCCAGACGCTCAACACCAACCAGACCGCGCCGATCATCCTGCGCGTGGCCGACCTGTCGACCATGACGGTGCAGGCCCAGGTGTCGGAGGCCGACGTGGGCAAGATGCGCCAGGGCATGGAGGCCTACTTCACCACGCTCGGCAGCCAGGGCCGCCGCTGGCACGGCACGCTGCGCAAGATCGAGCCCACGCCCACGGTCACCAACAACGTCGTGCTCTACAACGCGCTGTTCGACGTGGACAACCCCAACCAGGCGCTGATGCCCAACATGACGGCGCAGGTGTTCTTCGTCGCGGCCAGCGCGAAGGACGCGGTGCTGCTCCCGCAGGCGGCCATCCAGGCGGGCGGGCGCGGGGCGGGCGGCGGACGCCGCGAGCGCAGCCAGGCTGGTGCCGCGTCCGAAGCCGCCTCTGGCGCCGTGGCGCAGGGCGCTTCGACCCCGGTCGATGCCGCCTCGCGCGCGGTCGTGTGGGGCGGACCGACCGTGCCCCAGACGCGCGGGCCGCGCCGGGCCACCGTCCGCGTCATCGATGAGGGCGGCAAGATCGAGGACCGCCCGGTGCAGCTCGGCGTGAGCAATCGCGTGCAGGTCCAGGTGCTCGATGGCCTGGCCGAAGGCGAGCAGGTCATCGCCGGCCTCAAGCTGCCGCCGAGCGAGCAGCAGGCGGGCAGCGGCGGCGGCGGCCAGGCGCGCAGCGGCCTGCAGCAAGGTGGCCCTGGCGGCATGCCGCCCCTCGGTGGAGTCCGACGCTGATGAAGTCCGACACCGACCTCATCGCGCTGGGCGCTCCGCTCGAGACGCCCGAGGCCAAGCGCCTCGAAGGCGGCGCGGGCGTGCCGCTGATCGAGCTGCGCGGCGTCACCAAGACCTATCGCAACGGCGAGATGTCGGTCGAGGTGCTGCATGGCATCGACCTGCAGATCCACGAGGGCGAATTCGTCGCGCTGATGGGCGCCTCGGGCTCGGGCAAGTCGACGCTGATGAACATCCTCGGCTGCCTCGACAAGCCCACCACCGGCACCTACCTCTTCATGGGCCGCGATGTCTCGCAGCTCGAGCGCGACGAGCTGGCCCAGCTGCGGCGCGAGGACTTCGGCTTCGTGTTCCAGGGCTACCACCTGATCCCGAGCGCCAACGCGGCCGAGAACGTCGAGGTGCCGGCGATGTATTGCGGCATGCCGGCGGCCGAGCGCCATGGGCGCGCCAAGGAACTGCTGGGCGAGCTGGGCCTCGCCGAGCGCCTGCACCACCGGCCCAACCAGCTCTCGGGCGGACAGCAGCAGCGCGTCTCGATCGCGCGGGCGCTGATGAACGGCGGGCGCATCATCCTGGCCGACGAGCCCACCGGTGCGCTCGACAGCAAGAGCGGCGCCGACGTGATGAAGCTGCTGTCCGAGCTCTCGGAGCGCGGCCATACGGTGATCCTGATCACCCACGCGAAGGAAGTGGCCCTGCACGCCAACCGCGTGATCGAGATCAAGGACGGCAACATCGTCTCCGACCCCGGCCCGGCGCCCCAGCCGATGGAGCAGAAGAGCTTCGCCCCCTCGGTCGATCGCAACGGCGGCACGCACATCGGCGACGTGATCGAGGCCGCCAAGATGGCGGTGCGCTCGCTGCGCGCCAACATGTTCCGCTCCATCCTCACCCTGCTGGGCATCGTGATCGGCGTGGGCTCGGTGATCGCCATGCTGGCGATCGGCGACGGCGCCAAGCAGGTGGTGATCGACCGCATCAGCGCGATGGGTTCCAACTTGCTGCTGGTGCGCCCCGGCGCCCCCAACCAGCGCGGCAGCTGGACCATCCAGACGCTCGTCAACGACGACGTCAAGGCCATCAATGCGCAGGTCGACAACGTGCTGGCCGCGATCCCCGAGCAGAACACCAACGTGACGGTGCGCTTCGGCGGCGCCGACTACGCCACCAGCGTCAACGGCACTTCGAGCCGCTTTCCCTTGGCGCGCCGCTGGCCGGTGGCGCGCGGCACCTTCTTCACCGAGGACGACGAGCGCGACTACGCGGCGGTGGCGGTGCTCGGCCAGACGGTGGCCAATGCGCTCTTCACCGACGGCCAGGACCCGATCGGCCAGCACATCCTGGTCAACAACCTCGTCTTCCAGGTGATCGGCGTGATGTCGCCCAAGGGGGCCTCGCCGAGCAGCGGCTCCGACCAGGACGACATCGTCTTCGTGCCCTTCGATACCAGCAGCCTGCGGGTCTCGGGCCAGCGGCACCTGCGCAACGTGACCGTGGCGGTGGAGGACGTCAAGCAGATCGACCACGCGCAGGAAGCGGTGGAATCGCTGCTGCTCGATCGCCACGGGCTGGTCGACTACCAGATCCGCAACATGGCCTCGGTGATCGAGACCACCGAGCAGACGCAGAACACCATGACCATCCTGCTCGGCTCGATCGCGGCGATCTCGCTGCTGGTGGGTGGCATCGGCGTGATGAACATCATGCTGGTGTCGGTGACCGAGCGCACCCGCGAGATCGGCATCCGCATGGCGACCGGCGCGCGAGAGCGCAACATCATGCAGCAGTTCCTGATCGAGGCCGTGGTGGTCTCGGCGCTTGGCGGTGCGATCGGCGTGGCCGGTGGACTGGCCACCGCCGCGGTGATCGGCAGCTTCGACACGCCGATCCAGTATTCGCTCTCCCCCGTGCTGCTGGCCTTCGGCTGCGCCTTCGCCACCGGCCTCATCTTCGGCTTCCTGCCGGCTCGCAAGGCCGCCAAGCTCGACCCCGTGGTGGCGCTCTCCGCCGAATGAACATGACCTTGATGAATCGACCTGCGACCCTTCGCCGCAGCGCCTTGGCCCTGAGCCTGGTGCTGGCCCTCGGCGCCTGCGCCACCCGCACCGAGCCGACCCGCCTCGACATGCCACTGCCCGCGGGCTGGAGCGAGAGCGCCCCTGCCGCGCAGGCCCTGCAACGCGACTGGTGGAAGACCTTCCAGTCCGACGAGCTGGTGGGCTTGATCGACGAGGCGCAAGCGGCAAGCCCCGACCTCGCGATTGCCGCCGAGCGCGTCGTGCAGGCCGAGCTGGCGGTGCGCAATGCGGGCGCGACGCTGTTTCCGTCGGTGGGCCTGAGCGGCAGCACCGCCACGCGACGCACCGATCCGGGCCCCGGCGCCGGCGCCTTCAATACCAAGTCGACCGACCTGTCGCTCGGCGTGAGCTACGAGATTGATCTCTGGGGCCGGCTCGCTGCCGGCAGGCGCGGCGCCGAATCGGCGCTGGCCGCCACCGGCTTCGATCTCGAGACCGCGCGCCTGTCGCTCACCACCGGCGTCGGCAACGCCTATTTCCAGATCCTCTCGCTGCGAGTGCGCCTGCGCATCGCGAAGGACAACCTCGCGCTGGCCGAGAGGCTGCTCGCGCTCGTCGAGGTGCGCTATCGCAACGGGGCCGCCTCCGCGCTCGATCTCAGTCGCCAGCGCAGCACCGTGCTTGCGGTGCGCGCGGCGATATTGCCGCTGGAGGTGCAGGAGCGCCAGACTGTCACCGCGCTGGCCATCCTGCTGGGGCGGGTGCCGCAGGGCTTCGCGGTTCAGACAGCCAGCCTGGATGGGCTTGCCATTCCGCAGGTCGCCGCCGGCATCCCCTCGGAGCTGCTGACGCGCCGGCCGGACCTCGCCAGCGCCGAGGCCTTGCTGGCGGCCTCCGATGCCGACGTCGATGCCGCGCGCGCCGCGCTCCTGCCCAGCATCGAACTCTCGGGGTCGGCGGGCGTGGCCACCGCCGCGCTGCTGTCGCTGGCCAACCCCGCAGCGTCGATCGGCGTCAGCGCCTCGATCTTCCAGACGCTGTTCGACGGCGGGCGCCTGCGCAACCAGGTGGCCTTGAGTGAATCCCAGCGGCGCCAGCTGGTGGAGGGCTATCGCAGCGCGGTCATCGTCGCGCTCAAGGAAGTCGAGGATGCGTTGGGCAATGCCACGCGCAACCGCGACCAGGAACAGGCCCAGCTCGACATCGTCGAAGAGGCCCGCCGTGCCCTGGGCCTGGCCGAATTGCGCTACCGCGAAGGCGCCGACACCCTCGACACGCTGCTCGACGCTCAGCGCACGCTGTTCCTCTCCGAGGACCAGCTCACGCAGGCGCGCCTGAGCCGGCTCACCGGTGCGCTCGATCTGTTCAAGGCGCTGGGCGGCGGCTGGGAACGGACGCAGGACAGCAACACGTCTTGACGCCGATAAACAAGAATTATTATCATTCGCGGCTGTATCAGTTCATGCCGAACTGACCAGCCAGCCATCTGCTTCTCCCTCGCGAAGTTCGCGATCGAGCCTGCGGCAGAACAGCCAGCGGTGCCGATTCCCGAACCCTTGGAGAAGAACAGATGGATTACATCCGCAGCCGCAAGCATGCGGTGCAGCCGGCAGCGCGCCGCTCCGCCACTGCCGCCGCGCTCGCCGCGCTCGCCATTCCGGCCGCCGTCCACGCACAAGGCACGCCGCAGTCCACGGCCCAGGCCACCCCCTCGGAGCAGGCGCTTGCCCGAGGTCAAGGTCAAGGGCAACAACGACGCGCCCTACAAGGCCGAGACGATCTCTTCGCCCAAGTTCACGCAGCCGCTGGTCGACACGCCGCAGACCATCACCGTCATCAAGAAGGAAGTGCTGCAGGAGCAGGGTGCGGTGAGCCTGTCGGATGCGCTGCGCAACACCCCGGGCATCACCTTCCTGATGGGCGAGAACGGCAACACCGCCACCGGTGATTCGATCTTCATGCGCGGCTTCGACACGCAAGGCAGCATCTTCGTCGACGGCATCCGCGACCTCGGCACCGTCACGCGCGACACCTACAACATCGAGCAGGTCGAGGTCGTCAAGGGCCCGGCGGGCGCCGACATCGGCCGCGGCTCGCCGACCGGCTACATCAACCTCGTCACCAAGCTGCCCCTGGCCGAGGACTTCTCGGCCGGCAGCGTGAGCGTCGGCAGTGGCGTGCGGGGCCGCGCGACGGCTGACCTCAACCGCCAGCTCGACCTGGGTGTCGAAGGCTCCGCCGTGCGCCTCAATGCGATGTATCAGGACGGTGGCGTGCCCGGTCGCGACGGTGTGCGCAAGGGCGGCTGGGGCATTGCGCCTTCGCTGGCCCTGGGCCTCGGAACGCGCACGCGCACCTTCCTCTACTACCAGCACGCCGACCAGGACAACCGCCCCGACGGCGGCATCCCCACCATCGGCCTGCAGGGCTTCTACAGCCCGACGCTGGCCAGCGCGGGGCTCGATCCGCGCGGCCCGAGGAAGGTCGACTCCAGCAACTACTACGGCTCGCTGGACGACTTCGAGAACGTCGAGGGCGACATGGTCACCGCACGCATCGAGCACGACCTGCGCCCCGGCACGACGCTGCGCAACACCTCGCGCTACGGCGTGCTCAAGCAGCGCTACGACCTGACCAGCACGAACATCCTCTCGACTGCGAGCGCCACCGCGCAGGCCGGCCTGATCCTCGTGAACCCGGCCGATCCCAACAGCTGGACGGTGCAGCGCAACCGCCAGGGCAAGGACCAGCGCAACGAGATCCTCACCAACCAGACCAACCTCACGACCGAATTCGCGACCGGCGAGGTCAGGCACGCGCTGAGCACCGGGCTCGAGTTCATCTACGAGCAGCAAACCAACGACACCTTCACCGCAGCCCAGTCGCGCGCCAACCTCTACAACCCGAGCACGAGCGACACCTTCCCGCCGCTGGTTCGCAACGGCGAGAAGACCAAGGGCGACACGACCACCGCGGCGGTGTACGCCTTCGACACGATCAAGTTCGGCGAGCGCTGGATCTTCAACGGCGGCGTGCGGGTCGACCACTACCGCACCGAGACCACCGTCACGAATCCCACGACGGCGGCCAGCAACCTGAGCAAGTCCGACAACGCCTGGACCTGGAAGGTCGGCGCGCTGTACAAGCCTGCCCCCAACGGCAGCGTCTACCTGGCCTACGCCACGCAGGAGAAGCCACCCGGCAGCGACAACTTCGCGCTCAATGCCGGCGTGCCCAATGCCACCACGGGCGCAGTCAACATCAACACGCCCAACCTCGACCCGCAGAAGGCCACCAACATCGAGCTCGGCACCAAGTGGGACGTGCTCGACGCGCGCATGGCGCTGACCGGGGCGATCTTCCACACCGTGGTCAAGAACGACCTGGCGCAGCGCGACGCCGTGACCGGCGAGGTGACGCAGTACGGCGAGAAGAAGGTGCAGGGCGTGGAGATCGGCGCGGTGGGGCAGGTCACGCCGGCCTGGCAGCTCAGCGCGGGCCTGGTCTACCTGGACACCGAGGTGGAGCAAGGCCAAGACACCGCCACGAACCAGCAGACCGGCGCCACCATCAACTGGTCGCCCAAGTGGATGTTCACCGCATGGACCACCTATCGACTCCCCGTGGGCGTGACGCTCGGCGGTGGTGCCCGCTATGTGGACACCCAGGCACGCCAGATCAACAACGCGCCGGTGTCCACCACGAGCATGACCGAGGTCCCGAGCTACGTGGTGTTCGACGCGATGGCAGCGTATGACGTCACCAAGAACGTGCAGATCCAGCTCAACGTCTACAACCTGTTCGACAAGTTCTACCTGGCCAGCCTGAACAACGGCGGCTCTCGCTACACGCTCGGCACGCCGAGGTCGGCGCTGCTGTCGGCGAACCTGAAGTTCTGACGCATGATGCTGCACGTCCCCGAAGTGCTGACACGCGAGCAGGTCGCCGAGATCCGCAACACGCTGGAATCCTCCGGCTGGGTGGACGGCCGCGAGACCGTCGGGCCGCAAGGCGCGCAGGTCAAGCGCAACCGGCAACTGCCGGAGACATCGCCTCTCGGCCGGCAACTCGGGGAGATCATCCTCAAGGCCTTGGCGAAGAACACGCTGTTCTTCTCCGCCGCGCTGCCGCTGCGCACCGTGCCGCCGCTGTTCAACCGCTACGAAGGCGGCGAGCACTACGGATTGCATGTCGATGGCTCGGTGCGCACCGTGCCGGGCACCAGCCTCAGCCTGCGCACCGACTTGTCTTCGACGCTGTTCCTGTGCGACCCCGAGGACTACGACGGCGGCGAGCTGGTGGTGGTCGACACCTACGGCACGCACGAGGTCAAGCTGCCGGCGGGCGACCTGATCCTCTATCCGTCGTCGAGCCTGCATCGTGTCGAGCCCGTCACGCGCGGCGTGCGCACGTGCTCCTTCTTCTGGACGCAGAGCATGGTGCGCGACGACGGCAAGCGCACGATGCTGTTCGAGCTGGACCAGACGATCCAGAAGCTGCGCGCAGCCCTTGGCGGCGACAGCGAGGAGACGCTGGCGCTCACCGGCCACTATCACAACCTGCTGCGCATGTGGGCGGAGGTGTAGGGTCAGTCATGGGGCTGTGTCAAAACGATTCAATGTGCATCGACGCGCATGGCTCGATGCGTCGGCGTATTCCTACGCCGCGTCCGTCCAGGTAACCGCGATCGCGGGGGCGCGTCTGACACAGCTCTCGCGGCATCGCTTCTTAGACTGGGTTCATCGCGTACCTGTCAAAGGAGTCACGCATGAACAGATCGATCACTCGAGCCCGCTTGAGATTGCTGGCCTTGTCGCTTGCCGGCGCCGCGCTTGCGGCCACCACCACCTCGGTCGCGGCACAGACGACCGCGACATCACCCCAGGACCGCTACCAGGCCGAGCGCGCCGCCTGCCTGAGCGGCAACACCGGCCAGGACCGCACGACCTGCCTGCGTGAAGCAGGGGCGGCCTTGCACGATGCAAAGCAAGGCCGACTCGACAACGGCGCCTCGTCGATGTACGAGCGTAACGCGCAGATGCGCTGCAACCCCTTGCCGCCCGAGCAAAGACAGTCGTGCCTGATGCGCATGCAAGGCGAGGGCGAGACCAGCGGCAGCGTGGCGGGCGGCGGCATCTATCGGGAACTGAGAGAGGTCGTGCCGGCGGACCAGCCGAACGCGACGACACCTGCGCCTGCGAGGCCAGTTCAATAAGCACGCCCTCATGAGAGACTCCCCGGCGTGAATCGTCACGCTTCACGCGGGGGGTCGACGTGCATGGGGTGTTCCTGGGTGCCTTGCTCGCGGTGCTGCTGTGGGGCGGCAACTTCATTGCCATCAAGCTGGCACTCACCTGGGTCGATCCCATCTTCCTGACGGCGCTGCGCTTCGGCCTGGTCGCGCTGCTGCTGCCCTTCGTGGGATGGCCGAGGTCGATCGGGCACCGCGCGTTACTGGGCTACGCACTGGCCTCCTGCCTTGGCCAATATCTTCTCTCCACCCTCGCCATCTGGCTCGGCCTCTCGCCGGGCATCGCCGCCTTCGTGATGCAGGCGCAGGTCTTCATCTCGATCGGCCTGGGTTGCTGGCTCGGCCACGAGCGCCTGAGAGCGACCACCGTGGTCGGCACCGTGCTCGCCTTCGTGGGCCTGGCCTTCGTGCTGCTGACCGGCCGGAACAACGTGACGGTGGCCGGCTTCGTCGTCTGCCTGATCGCGGCGACCTGCTGGTCGGCCGCGGGGCTGGTGCTGCGCACGCATCGGGTCACGGACCTGCTCCAGCTGCAGGCCGCATCGGGCGCCATCGCGTTTCCGATCACGCTTGGCTGTTCGCTGCTGCTCGAGTCGCGCCACTACGATGCCGCGCTCATCGCCGCCGAGCCGATCGGCTTTCTCACGGCCTTGTTCTATTCGACCTGGCTGTCGTTCGCGCTGGCCCAGACGCTGTGGGGCCGCGCGATCCAGAAGCTGGGCCTCGCGCTCGTGTCGCCGCTCTCGATGCTGGTGCCGCTGGTGGGGCTGGGCCTGGCCCATCTCGCGCTCGGCGAGCGCTACAGCCTCGGATTGATCGCCTCCACGGCGCTGGTGCTGATCGGCCTCGGTTTCCACTTCGTGCCGATTCTTCGCGCCCGCCTCGATGAAGAAACGCCGCCCGACAGCGGCCTCGGCCGGGTGCAAGGTCCCTCGCGCTAGCGCCCATTCGCACTGGCATCCGTCGTGTGAACAGGCAGCCCTAATACACGTCGCGCCGATAGCGTCCGGCCTCGACCAACTCGTCCACCGTCGCGCTGCCCAGGATGTCGCGCAGCACACCATCCACGCCGGGTGCCATGCCCTGGAGGCTGCCGCAGACGTAGATCGCGGCGCTGCGCTGCTCGACCCATTCGCGCAGCACCGGCCCTGCCTCGCGCAGGCGATCTTGCACGTACACGCGCTCATTGCCGTCGCGCGAGAACGCGAGATCGACTCGATCGAGCACGCCCTGCGCCAGCCACGCTTCGATCTCTTCGCGGTGGTAGAAGTCGCGTGCCCGATGGCGCTCGCCGAACACGAGCCAGTTGGGCCCGGCCGATGCTGCAGCGCGCGCCCGCAGGTGGCCGCGCAGGCCGGCCAGCCCGGAGCCATTGCCGATCAGGACCAGCGGCCGCTTCGCGTTGTCGCCGAGGCGGAAGTTCCCGTGCTCGCGCACGCGCAGCTCGACAGGCTGGCCGATCGCAAGCCTCCCGCGTGAGCCAGCCGGAAGCGACCCCGAGCGTGCCGTCGGCGCGCTGCTCCTGCCGCACGAGCAGATGCAATCGTCCGTCTTCAGGAATCGACGCGATCGAGTATTCGCGCGGCCGCGCCATGTCGCCAGGAGCCCGCAGCTGGACGAGATCGCCCGACTGCCACGCCGGCAGCCGCGTGCCATTCATCGGCTCGAACTCCACATGGAAGCTCGGCGCCCCCGCACTGCCCGGATTGAGCAGCCGCCGCTCCACCAGGCGCCAGCTTTCGAAGGCCGGTGCCTGCCAGTCGGGCAGGTCGCTCGTGCCGGCGATGCGGCTAAGGTGATGCTGCCATTCGCGCAGCGCAGCCTCGCTGTGGTTGTCCATGTCGATGCGATCGAACAGGGGCAGGGCGCCTTGCCGTCGCAGCCATGCGTCGAGGCTGCGACCGAAGCCGCAGAAGTTCGCGTAGTCGCGATCGCCGAGTGCAAGCAGGCCGTAGTGCAGTCCGCCGAGCGCGATCTTGTCGCCCATCAGCTTGCGGGCAAAGCCTGCGGCGGTGTCGGGTGCGTCGCCCTCGCCATAGGTGCTCACGATGAAGAGCGCGCGCTCGGCCTGCAGCAGGTCGGCAGCCTCGAGCGTGGACAGAGCGACGACGCGCGTCGGGACGCCCGCCATCTTCAGCACCTGTGCGGTTTGCCGGGCATGCTGTTCGGCGGTGCCGGTCTGCGTGGCGTAGGCGATCAGGACCGGTGGCCCGCCGGTCGCGCCAGCAGCCGGCGGCACATCGGCACGACGCCTGCGCGCATGCGAGCGAAAGACCGCTCCACACAGGCCCGCATAAGCCAGCACGACGCCCAAGGCGGCCGCTGCCTGCGCACTCATTGCAGCATCGCCTCGAAGGCCGGCGTCAAGCGCTCCTCGAAGCCCGATCCGCGGCGTGTCAGGAAGCACGCGGCCAACTCGCGCTCTTTCGCAAAGGCAAACCCTTCATCGGGCCCGAGCACCGTGAGGGCCGTCGACAGCGCATCGGCGGCCATGCATTCACGATGCAGCACCGTCACCGAGGCAAGATCGTGCGTCACGGGCCGGCCGGTGCGCGGATCGATCGTGTGGGCGAGGCGCCGGCCCTCGTGCCGAAAGAAGCGCCGGTAGTCGCCCGAAGTGGCGATCGCGAGGCCGTGCAGCGCGACCAGCGTGTCGGGGCAGGGAGTGCTCGAGTGCGAAGCATCGTCTTCGGCCGGCGGTAGCTCGAGCGCGACCCACCAGGGTTGCCCGTCAGGCTTGGTGCCGGCACCGCGAAGCTCGCCGCCGACCTCGACCAGGTAGCTCTCGATGCCGCGCGCCTCGAGGTGCTGCGCGACGAGGTCCACGGCGTATCCCTTCGCGATGGCGCTGAGGTCGAGGTTCACGCCGCCGGCGTGTCGCGCGCGTGATTCCCTCGGGTCGAGCGATACGCGTTGCCAGCCGCAAAACGCCCGTGCCGATGCAATGGCATCGGCATCCGGCGGCTCGAAGCCCGGGTCGCGAAAAGATCGCCCGGGGCCGAAGCCCCAGAGCTCGACCAGCGGACCGGCGGTGGGGTCGTACGCCCCACCGCTCGCTTGCGCCACCTGGAGCGCATGGCGCAGGACATGGAAGAACTCCTGCGGAAGCGCCTGCCATCGATCCGCGCCGGCTTCGTTGAAGCGGCTGAGATCGGAGCCGGCGAGCCAGGTGCTCATTTGCGCCACGACCGTGTCGAGCTGGCCCTGGATGCCGGCCCGCACCGTCTCGACGGCATGCTCGCGCGAGCCGGCGAACCTGACGGACCAGGTGGTGCCCATCGTCTGCCCGTCGAGCGGGTGCACGACCGCGCCGAAGGCGGGGGCCCGCGGGGACAAGTCGTGCGGGACGAGAACTCGCCTCATCGCAACCTGCATACTCGAGCCTGTCAGGGCAGGACTTCGATCGTTGCCGCGTAGCTGGCGCGGCGGCCCGGCCGCGAAGGCTGTGCTTCGGTGCCGAAGGTCGCGGAGATCCAGTACATGCCGGGTTCGGCCCAGCGAACGCTGAAGCGGCCATCGGCATCCGTCTTCACCCGCACGTCGCGCAAGCGGTCGCGATAGCGCACGCCACCGGGAACCACCGCCACGTCGAGATCGGCGGCGGGTCGCCCGTCGATCAGGAAGCGGAACTGTGCTGCCTCGCCCACCACCATGTCGTTGGGATGGGTCACCGGCTCGAGCTCGAGGCCCTTGCCACTCTGCTTCAGCGCGGTGGCGTTGGGCTTGCCGGTGGTGACGAAGGTCTCGAGCCGGCTTTGCGCTTGCGTGAGCTGCAGCTCGACCGCATCGGCCGGCACTTCCTTCGCCAGTGCTTCAACGGAGGCGCCGCGGGCGCGCCTGGTCTCGCCGCCTTGCTTGTAGCTGGCAAAGGCCGAGTCGGTGACGACCGCCATCTTGTAGGTGCCCTTTTGCGCCAGCTTCACGTCGAAGGTGCTGCGAAAGCGTCCGGTGTTCTGGTTCTCGGCCGTGGCCACGCTTCCATCGGGCGCGGTGACCACCAGGTTGTCGAGCCGCAAGGGGTTGTGGTCGAAGTAGAAGAGATCGTCGGAGATGGCTGCATCGACGGTCACCCAGACCTCGTTGCCCGAGAGCACCGTGGCTGAAGGCAGCATCCACGAGCGGTGTGCCTGCGCGGCGAAGGGCAGTGCGGCGGCGAGGCCGGATAGCCACGGCCAGGACCAGGGCGTAGCGCGAGGAGCGGTGGATCATGGCGGTCTTCCTTCAGGGCTTGAGTTCGAGCGACACGGCGCCGAGCTCGTGTTCGCCTTGTGCCTTGAGCGCCTGCGCAGCCTTCGGCGGCCAGGCAAACGGAATGCGCACCAGCTCGCGCCCGCCCGCTTCTCGAGCGGCTTCCACCACGAGCTGGTAGTCGCCGGCGGCGAGCGAGCCGAGCGACGACTTCGCGCCGCTGACGCTCATCGCGTGCTCGCCGGGCGCGCGTGTCGCGCCGCTGATGCCATCGACCGGCATCTGCAGCTCGCGGCCGCTCTTGCGCCACCACTGGCGCATGTCCTTGAGCCACTTGGTGCCTTCGTTGTTCTTCTTCTTCAGGTCGTACCAGACGGCGAGGTTGGTGGCGAAGTTCTGGTCGGCCTTCTCGACCCACACGGCGACATAGGGCCGGTGGTATTCGGCCACCGTGAGGCGCGGCAGCTCGAGCTTGATGTCGAGGTCGGCGCCGAACGCAGGCACGCTGATCGCGGCGGCGGTGAGGGCCATGGAATATCGCAGGTGCATCGGGGTGACCTCGGCAGGGGCGTCAGTGGATGAAGAGGATCGCCAGCAAGAGCGGCAGCACCAGCCCGAAGGCCACCAGCGGCCAGGTGGTGGGGCGCTGGGTGGCGTGCATCTTGAGGATGAACAGGCCCGTGATCGAGAAGATCAGGCAGGCCGCGGCGAACAGGTCGATGAACCAGCTCCAGGCCAGGCCCGTGTGGCGGCCCTTGTGCAGGTCGTTGAGGTAGGAGATCCAGCCGCGCTGGGTCAGCTCGTATTCGACTTCGCCGCTGGCTCGATCGATGCGCACCCACGCGTCGCCGCCGGGGCGCGGCAGGGAGAGATAGACCTCGTCGGGCGACCATTCGGCTTCGGCGGTTTCGGCGCTGATGGACAGCTCCTGCTGGAGCCAGGCCGAGAGCGCGTCAGGCAAGGGCCGGCGCGCGGTGGCAGGCGTGGCCGTGGACGCCGTGCCGCCGGCGAGCTGCGCGAGCACGGCTGGCGGCAGCACCGCCTCCCGCGAGCTGACCCGCGGCTCGGCCTCGATCTGCGATGCGTGGTTGAGCGTGATGCCCGTGACCGAGAACAGCACCATGCCCAGCAAGCACAAGGCCGAGCTGATCCAGTGCCACTGGTGCAGTGTCTTCAGCCAGTAGGCCCGGCGCTGTTGCTTGGTATTCGAATTCATCATGGCCCTTGTCGCGCAACGGCCAGGCGCATCAGGCCTGGCCGCGACGGAGGACCATTCTAGACTCGAATGCGAATCACTATCAATTGCAGCGACTCACGGCGAGCCGGCGGTCGTCTCGAAACCGCTTGGGTCTTCAGGCACGCGAACACGCGCGGCTGCGAGGACAGGCTTTCGAGCACGCCCGCCCCGCGCGCATGCAGCCGATTGACGCCGCTCACCAGCGCCAGCACCGAGGCCGTGACGATGTTGGTGTGCTGCCCCACGCCGAAGGCCGATCCGGCCACGCCCGGCGCGGCGAGCTCCACGAAGGCGATCGCGCTGGCGTCGGAGCCGCCACTGGTGGCCCTTTCTTCATAGCCGTCCAGCCGCAGCGGCACGCCCAGCGCGTGCACCGCCGCGTCGAGCGGGCCGTTGCCGATGCCCTGCAGCACCATGCGGCGGCCGAACACCTCGACCTCCAGCTGCACGCTGACGCGCTCGCCCGTCTCGGTGCTGTGGTGAGCGATGAGCTTCACCGGCTCGACGCGCTGCAGGTACTCCGCCCGGAACAGCTTCCAGAGCTGCTCCGCGCTCAGCTCGCCGCCCGTGGCATCGGCCACCTTCTGCACCACCGCGCTGAACTCGACCTGCAAGCGGCGCGGCATCGCGAGGCCGTAGCCCGTCTCGAGCAGATAAGAGATGCCGCCCTTGCCCGACTGGCTGTTGACGCGCACCACCGAGTCGTAGCCGCGGCCGACGTCGGCCGGGTCGATGGGCAGGTAGGGCACTTCCCACGCGCCATCGGGCTTGCGCGCGGCGAAGCCCTTCTTGATCGCGTCCTGGTGCGAGCCCGAGAAGGCGGTGAACACGAGGTCGCCCACGTACGGATGGCGCGGGTGGATCGGCAGCTGCGTGCAGTCCTCGACGGTGCGTGCCACTTCGTTGATCTGCGAGAAGTCGAGCCCCGGATGCACGCCCTGGCTGTAGAGGTTGAGCGCCAGCGTCACGAGGTCGACGTTGCCGGTACGTTCGCCATGGCCGAACAGGCAGCCTTCGACGCGGTCGGCGCCGGCCATCACCGCGAGCTCGGCGGCCGCCACCGCGGTGCCGCGGTCATTGTGCGGATGCACGCTGATGAGCAGGCTGTCGCGCCGGGCGAGGTGGCGGTGCATCCACTCGATCTGGTCGGCATAGATGTTGGGCGTGCTCATCTCGACCGTGGCCGGCAGGTTGACGATGGCCTTGCGCTCGGGCGTGGGCTGCCACACATCCATCACCGCATCGACCACCTCGCGAGCCACTTCGAGCTCGGTGCCGCTGAAGACCTCGGGGCTGTACTGGAAGGTCCAGTCGGTTTCCGGCTGCTGCGCGGCGAGGTCGCGGATCAGCGTGGCGCTCGCGACCGCGAGCTCGCGCACATCGGCCACGCTCATGTCGAAGACGATGCGACGAAAGCTCGGCGCAGTGGCGTTGTAGAGATGCACGATCGCGCGCCTGCGCGCCGCGCAGCGATTCGAAGGTGCGCCGGATCAGGTCTTCGCGCGCCTGCGTGAGCACCTCGATGGTCACGTCCTCGGGAATCAGGTCTTCCTCGATGAGCCGGCGCACGAAGTCGAAGTCGGTCTGCGAGGCCGAGGGGAAGGCCACCTCGATCTGCTTGAAGCCGATGCGGCACAGCGTCTGGAACATGCGCAGCTTGCGCTGCGCGTCCATCGGCTCGAACAGCGACTGGTTGCCATCGCGCAAGTCGGTGCTCATCCAGATCGGCGGCGTCGTGATCGTGCGGTTCGGCCAGGTGCGGTCGGCCAGGGCGACGCCGGGGAAGGCGCGGTACTTGCGGCTCGGGTCTTTCAACATGGCAGGTCCTCGGTGGTGTTCTTGGGGGTTTCGGAAATCGAACGGACAAAGCAAAACGGCCAGCTGTGAGGCTGGCCGTTCTACAAGGGGGTAACCGGGGTGTTCTAGCGGCGCGCGCGGCGCAATCGCTGTGACCGGAGACGACCCATGCCAGCCAGCACGGAGGTGGCTAGTAGCGCTAGTAGCAGCAGGGATTGGGCCGTGGTCATGAGGCGAAGTCTTTTCGATGTGAAGGAAATTGTCAACGCGGCGGGGGGAAAGTCCCCGCATTGCGCTGCGGCATGGCTGGCGCCCAGGCTCCCAGGCCCGCTTCAGGCGATCGCCTTCGCGCCCATCAGCCGCACCGTCAGCGAGAAGCTCAGGAAGGCCATGGCGGTGGACCACAGGATGATGCGCGCGATGCGGCCGTTGTCGGCGCGGAAGCGCTCGGCCAGCAGCGAGACATTGCTCGCCGATGGCAGGGCGGCGGCCAGCACCAGCGCGGTGAGCGCGAACTCGTCGAGCGGCAGTCCCAAGCTCATGGCGAGGCTGCCGGCACCGAGCACAAGCAGGGGATGCGCGATGAGCTTGATCACCACCATCGGCGCGTAGTGGGCCACCGGCGTCTTGCCCTGGGCGGCCTGCTGCGAGCGCCACAAGACCGCGCCAATGGCGAAGAGCGCGACCGGCGAGGCCGCGTTGCCCAGCATCCGGATCATGTCGTCCAGCGGACCGGGAAGCGACAGCCGCAGGGCCGAGACGACCGCACCCGCGGCGATCGACCAGGGCAGGGGGTTGCTCAGCGCGCCCTGCAGGGCCTTGCCCGCGGCGTGCCTGAGGTTGCCGGCGCCATGGCTCTGGGCCAGGGCCAGGCAGATCGAGCTGGTGACGAAGAGATCGGCCAGGATGGTCACGATCACCGGGCCCGCCGCGCGCTCGCCCATCAACGCGACGATCAGCGGCACGCCCATGAAGCCCGTGTTGGGGAAGGCCGCCACCAGGGCGCCGAAGGCCGCGTCCTTCAGGCCGATGCCTGCCGCGACCGACCACCACACCGTTACCGACACGATCAGCAGCCCGCACACGATGTACAGCCCCAGCCATACCGGGTTGACCAGTTGCGCGAACGGCGTGCTGGCCCCGAAGCGAAACAGCATGCAGGGCAGCGCGAAGAAGAGCACGAAGATGTTGAGCCCGGTGATGGCCGACTCGGGCAGCACCCGACTTGCGGGCGGCGACGTAGCCGCAGAGCACGAGCGCAAAGAAGGGGAAGGTGACCTCGAAGATGGCTTGCATGGCGGGGTGCAGTATCGCAACCCCGTAAGCGCTTCAGTGCAGGTCGTGGCGCAGTTGCTTGTCGAGTTGCCGGATGCGCTGCCGGGCCACGTGCTCGCCGTGCTGCAGCGAGAGCGCGGCAAACAGGCTGCTGCGCATGAACCACAGGTCGCGACGCCGATGGACATGGCTGATGCGGCATGCGAGGCCGTGCTTCTGGCCGGGCGGCACGTCGCGGATCATGTCGAGGCACATGCGCTTGAGCTGGGAGAGGCGTTCCTCGGGCAAGGCCCTGAAGAGACACACTTTGGACAGGCCGCTGGTCGTGGCGCGGGCCATGCGGCGACCGAATTCGGTCAGGCGGGAGATCATCGTCGCGAAATCCTTGGGGCACGCGGGAGGCCACCGAACGCCGGTGGAGTCGGCCGCAACCTGTGAGCGGGCGCCCGCAAGCGCGCAAGTGTGAGGCCAGCGGCGCCCAAAAGCGACCCAAAGGCCAGCCGGTACTAGGGTTATCCCGGGTATTGGGGAAATGCCGGAAAAGGCGTCCGGCCTGCCCGTGAAGTCTTCGGAGGGGTGGCAGCAGGCCCTTCGCTATGATGGCGCGCCTTGCCGGCGAGCCGGCTCCGCTCCCTGTAGCGCCTCTCGAAGCAAAGCCCCGTCCCGTGTCCTCCGCGCCCGCCACGCTCAACCCCGCCCAGCTCCAAGCCGTTCACCATCTGGAAGGCCCCTGCCTTGTCCTGGCCGGTGCAGGCTCGGGCAAGACGCGCGTCATCACGCACAAGATTGCACGCCTGTTGCAGGCAGGATACGAACCCGGGCAGATCGCGGCCATCACCTTCACGAACAAGGCCTCCGAGGAAATGCGCGAGCGGGCCAAGGGGCTGGTCGGCCCGCGCGCCGCGAAGCACCTCGTCATCAGCACCTTCCATTCGCTCGGCGTGCGCCTTCTGCGCAGCGACGGCTCGCGCCTGGGCCTCAAGGAGCAGTTCTCGATCCTCGACAGCGACGACGTGCTCTCGATCCTGCGCGATGCCGGCAGCACCACCGACGCCGCACTGGCGCGCCGCTGGCAATGGACCATCAGCCTCTGGAAGAACCAGGGTTTCAACAGCGAGCAGGCCGAGGCCGTGGCGCAGGACGATGACCAGCGCGTCGCCGCCCGCGTGATGCGCCTCTACGAGGAACGCCTGGCGGCCTACCAGGCGGTGGACTTCGACGATCTCATCAGCCTGCCGCTCAGGCTGCTCACGCGCGACGACGAAGCGCGCGCCAAGTGGCAGAACACGCTGCGCTACGTGCTGGTCGACGAATACCAGGACACCAACGCCGTGCAGTACGAGCTGCTCAAGGCCCTGGTCGGCGAGCGCGCCATGTTCACCGCCGTGGGCGACGACGACCAGTCCATCTACGGCTGGCGCGGCGCCACCATCGAGAACCTGAAGCGCCTGCCGCAGGACTATCCGACGCTGAAGGTGATCCCGCTGGAGCAGAACTACCGTTCCACCGGCAACATCCTGCGCGCGGCCAACAACGTCATCGCGGCCAACCCGAAGATCTTCGAGAAGAAGCTGTGGAGCGAGTACGGCGACGGCGAACCGGTGCGCCTGGTGGAGTGCGACAAGGAGGACCACGAGGCCGAGCGGGCGGTGGCTCGCATCCAGTCATTGAGGGCGCAGGGCGGGCAGGTGGAGTGGGCCGACTTCGCCATCCTCTATCGCGCCAACCACCAGGCCCGCGTGATCGAGCAGGCGCTGCGCAAGGCCGAGATCCCGTACAAGGTCTCGGGCGGCCAGAGCTTCTTCGACCGGGCCGAGATCAAGGACCTGTGCGGCTGGCTGCGCTTGCTGGTCAACAACGACGACGATCCCGCCTTCCTGCGCGCCGTCACGACGCCCAAGCGCGGCATCGGCCACCAGACGCTCGGCCAGCTTGGCGAGTTCGCGGCCAAGTGGAGGGTGAGCCTGTTCGAGGCGCTGTTCGCCGACTCGCTCGGCACGGCCGTCAGCTCGCGCGCGATCGGCTCGCTGCATGAGTTCGGCCGCTACCTGAACGACCTGCAATACCGCGCGCGTCACGCGATCGGCAGCGAAGCGGCCAAGCCGATGCTGATGGACTGGCTCAAGGAGATCGGCTACGAGCAGCACCTCTACGACGGCGAAGACAGCGAGAAGCTGGCCGCCGCGCGCTGGAAGAACGTGCTCGACTTCGTCGACTGGATCGGGCGGCGCTGCGGCGGCGACATCGAGACCGAAGGCGGCGTGACGGTGGAGACCGAGAAGAAGAGCGTGCTCGACGTGGCGCAGACGATCTCGGTGATCCTGAGCCTGGCCGAGCGCGGCGGTGACCAGAACGTGGTGACGCTCTCGACGCTGCATGCCTCCAAGGGTCTGGAGTGGCCGCACGTGGTGCTGGTCGGCACCAACGAGGGCTTGCTTCCGTTCAAGAGCGATGACGAGGACATGACGCCGCAGCGGCTCGAAGAGGAGCGGCGGCTCATGTACGTGGGGATCACGCGTGCGCGTACGACGCTGGCGGTGAGTACCTTGAAGCGGCGCAAGAAGGGGCGGGAGTTCGTGCAGGGCATCCCGAGTCGCTTCATCGGGGAGATGAAGCTCGACGAGAAGACGACGCGCGAAGATCCGCGGGAGAAGCTCAAGGCGCTGCGCGCGGAGTTTGCCGCGAGGGCGGCGCAGGCGAAGGTGGCGCCAGCGGAGTAAGGGGTGGACGCGTAGCGGGGCAAGCAGGAGCCGCCCATGCGGGTCGTTGAAAGCATTTCGGGTCGCCAGCGCCAGTTGTGAAATACTCAATCGGCATAGGCGGCCAGCCCATCAACGTATACCGAGACCGGCGACATGGAACTGAGGCAGCTTCGGTACTTCGTCGGCGTCAGCGAGGCGGGAAGTCTTCTCAAGGCCTCGACCCGCCTGCACATCGCGCAGCCCGCCCTGGGCCAGCAGATTGCATCGCTGGAGCACGAGCTGCGAACGCGACTGTTCGATCGCTCCAGCCGCGGTGTCAAGTTGACCGAGCCCGGCCGCGTGTTCCTCGAACATGCCCGAATCGTCCTGGCCGACGCCGAGCGAGCGTGCGATGCCGTGCGCGAGTCCAACGCCTTGCCAAGCGGAGACGTCGTCATCGGCTTGCCGGAGACCGTGGGGCTGGGCGTCACGGTCCCGCTGGTGGGTCTTTGTCGCACGCAATTTCAGTCCTTGCGCCTCAAGGTGATCGAGGCGCCCAGCGGCTTTCTGCGCGAATGGCTGCTTTCCGGCCGGCTGGATCTCGCCTTGTTGTTCGGCGACAGCGCGGATGCCTCCCTGGTGAAACGGCCCCTGCTGGACGAGCGCCTCGTCCTTGTCACCAGCACGGACGGCAAGTACGTCCCGAGGAGCCTCACCTTGACGGAGGTCGCGCACTGGCCGCTGGTGCTGCCGGGACGGGAGCATGGGCTACGCCGGATCATCGACGACGCTTGCGCACCACTCGGGCTCGAGCTCGACGTGGTGGCCGAGATCGACTCGCTGTCCAGCGTGAAGAAGGCAGTCGAAGCAGGCATCGCCAGCACGATCCTCTCGGTCGCCTCGGTCGCAGAGGAAGTCGCGGCAGGCCGACTGCGCGCCTCCACGATCGAGGATGCCAGCATGAAGCGACGGGTCTTTTGCGCCAGCAGCGTGACCCATCCGACGACGCTGGCCACCACCACCGTGATGCAGCTCACGACCGATCTGCTGTGTGCGATGGTCCGCAGCGGTGCGTGGCCGGCGCAATGGATCGGCGGCAGTGACGCAGCCTAGCGGCTCAGGTCCGGACGCCGATCACTTTTCGAACAGCAGCTGTTCAATCGTCGTCGTCTCGACGATCGTCGCGGTGACGCCCGCGGGTACCGCCGGGATCCAGGACATCGAACAGCAAGTTCGACCGGCGATGGCCCAAATGACGCCCACGCAATGGAGTCCACCTGCCTCACGCCTCGCCTGGACCAATCGCAAACACCATCGGGAAAGATGGCGTCCAATTGCGCGCGCTGCTGCCCCGTGAACGGCACCGCGTAGTCTTGGCTGTCGATCGGCTTGAGCCTGCACTTGATCACGTCCAACGCGATCGGCGCGCCCGCAACCATTTCCGGCGGGATCCCGACCGGGAATAGCGCGTTGCATTGGCCGGGACCGGACAGGGTCTGTGTCTCGACGATCTTCACGCCTTCGGTGGTCCAGCAGGCGTCAACCACGTCGGCCGGCTTGTTGCTGACGACCTTTTCTCTCAACCGCGCCCTCGGAGGTGTCCGAGGCAACTGCCTCCAGCCAGCGTCCCATCTGCTCGATCAGCAGGTCGGTCGGCGCAAGATTGCCGACGATCACCTGGTTGTCGGCATCGCCGTTCGCCTTGGTCAGCCGCGCGCGAATCGAATGCGCGTGGTAGCGGAGGTGGACATCGCCTTCGATCGCAGGTCGCCGCCGCCCATGCGCGTGATGATCGGCATGCGGGCGAGGCCGTTGCCGCCGTTCAGGATGCGTCCGCCCTCATATGCCCGGCGCGTGGCACGCAGGTAGGCCGTTGTGCGGGTGGGGATGTGATTGAAGTCGATATCGACGCCCCCGATGACCTGTTCATGTCGAGGAACTGATCGACGGTGATGACGCCGTCATTCAGCGCCTTCAACCCGTACTGCACACCGACGTTGTCCAGGGGCCGCTGCGCGAACCGCGCATCGCCGCGGACCGGCGTATTCGGGATGAGGCCGTACACGTTCACGGTGTGGTCGTACACGTCTCCCCGCGCGCCGAACGGGTTGGTCGCGGGATCGTAGCGAAACTGCGGGCCCACTCCCGGCAGGATTTCGGGCGGGAATTCGATTCGCGGATCGATCCGGTTCCCCCGGACCCTGCTCATTTCCTGGATCTGGCCGGGAATCGACAGGTATCCCGAGATGGCCTTCTGTTGATCCACCGTGTACACGCCGGGACGCGTCTGGTTGAAGTAGATCTCGAGCAAGCGGGAGCTGTGCATCGGAACCATCCCGGTCGTGACATCCGGGAAGCTGCTCGTGGTGACGATGCCGTCGAACGTGCCGGGGTAGTTGTCGCCGGTCTGGTTGCTCTGGTAGGCGCCGCCCGAGCCGCCGGTACCGATCGTGAAGCGCGGCACGCCGTAGCTCTCGATGAAGCGCTCCTTGACCATCAGGATGGTCTCGGAGGAAAGCAGGTCATTGCAGTTATTGCCGAAGGTGTTGAGGGTCGCCGACGCGACGCCGTAGCCTTGGCTCAGGTACGAATGGTTGACCGGGTCGACGATCTCCGGACCTTGCGTGTACCAGCCGCCGATGCAGCCGCCGCCAAGCGGATAGATGAGCCTCTTGTTCCAGCCCGCGGGCGGCGCGAAGGGGCTGGGCGCCGGGTCGTTCGGGTTATGCAGGATCGCCGTCTGGTAGATCGCGCGGTTGATGGTCCCTGTCTCCAGCCGCACGATGTAAGGCACCCTGGCGCCGGTCACCGTGGTGGTGAAAGCGAGATTGGCCGGCAGGCTCGAGTACGGCTGCGGCAGCGACGCGAAGGTGTTGTCGGTCGTGCGGTAGACGTACTGGACGCGCCGCATGATCGAGCAGTTGGCATCGAGCGGCGCGCCGAGGGCCGGGCTGCCGGGAAACGGCACGAACGCTTCGGTCGTGCATGCGAACGGGATATTCATGCGGTCCGGAGATGATCGGCCCCTGGATCGGGTAATTCGTGAGCGTGATATCGGCGTCGGCGCGCCCTCGGCCGTTGCGCCTGGCGTCGACGTCCAGCCTGTTCTTGCCGATGCGCAGCCCGGTGACCAGTCCGGTGAGGCTGTTGGTGGCCGCGTCGCGAACGAAGGCGTCGGTGACATCGGCACCGTTGAGTTCAATGCGGACGTTGCGCAGCCTGACATTCCTCTTCTTGGCCGTCACGCGCACCAGCGCATCGCCGCCGGACACCATGTAAGGCCGGCTCGATAGCACCTCGATCCTGAAGTCGTCGCGGTCGTGGTGACGATCGTCGTCATCGCCGGCGTAGGCCTGGCCCGCTGGAACGACGCTCATCAGCAACGCGCACGG
Organism: uncultured beta proteobacterium; assembly: GCA_963818175.1. Lineage (GTDB taxonomy): Bacteria > Pseudomonadota > Gammaproteobacteria > Burkholderiales > Burkholderiaceae_C > Caldimonas. Next base: position 35,693 of record CAWFRK010000036.1, read on the forward strand.
GAGCGTGCGCAGCAATGGCTGGGCCTTGCGCCGTCCGGCGCCAGTGAGCAATGTCATGTCCTGTCTCCTGTTGTACTCGTGCGGCACGATGGTAGGAAGCGCAGGTCAGCCCGAGAAATACTTTCGGCACCTAGCCGCTAGACCTTGGCGGCATAGCGAACAGGCAGGCAGGCAGTCGAAGTCCGTCGAACCGATCGGCTCAGCGCAGCACGAACGCTTGCCCTCATCGCCATTAGCCGCGCGCCCGGCGACTTCGGCGCTTGTGCACCGCTTCCGCCAGAGCATTCAGCACGGGCACCGTCTGCGTGAAGCCGATGCAGGCATCGGTGATCGAGACGCCGTGCCGCAGCGGCTGGGCCGGGGACCAGATCCTGGCGTCCCTCCTGGAGGTGGCTTTCGATCATCACGCCGGTGATCCGGTCGTCGCCCGCTGCGATCTGCGCCGCCACGTCGCCGGCCACGTCGATCTGCCGTTCGTAGCGCTTGCTGCTGTTGCCGTGCGAGACGTCGATCATCACCTGCTCGCGCAGGCCCGGCGGCGCGCAAGCGTATCGCAGCACGCGGCGACGCTGGCGGCGTCGTAGTTGGGCGTCTTGCCGCCGCGCAGGATGACGTGGCAGTCGTCATTGCCCCGCGTCTCGAAGATCGCGGCCACGCCCATCTTCGTCATGCCCATGAAGGAGTGCGGTGCGCGTGCGGCCAGGATGGCGTCGGCCGCGACCTTGATGCTGCCGTCCGTGCCGTTCTTGAAGCCCACCGGGCAGCTCAGGCCCGAGGCGAGCTGGCGGTGGCTTTGGCTCTCGGTGGTGCGCGCACCGATGGCGCCCCAGGTGACCAGGTCGGCGATGTACTGCGGGCTGAGCAGGTCGAGAAACTCGGTGCCGGCCGGCAGACCCAGCTCCGTGAGCTCCAGCAGCAGGCGTCGCGCGCGTTCCAGCCCTTCGTTGATGGCGAAGCTGCCGTCGAGGTGAGGGTCGTTGATATAGCCCTTCCAGCCCACCGTGGTACGCGGCTTCTCGAAGTAGGCGCGCATCACGACGAACAGCTCTGCAGCGAATGCGTCGGCCTCGGCCTTCAGCCGGTGCGCGTATTCCAGCGCCTGGTCATGGTCGTGGATGGAACACGGTCCGACCACGACGATCAGCCGGTCGCCACGACCCTGCAGGATCTCGGACGCTGCAGCGCGGCTGCGCTCGACGAATGCCAGCGTGTCGTCGCCCACGCTCACGCGCTCCTGCAGCAGGGCCGGCGTGATGAGTGGCCGAACCGCGCCTATTCGCACGTCGTCGATGCGCGTCGTGTCCAGGGTGCTGTCGCGGGTGCCGACCTCGCGGTCGTGAAACGGGTCGTCGAGCTTGTGAGGTGGACGCATGGTGCGGGCCAGGGGGAGCGAGCGGGGCGTCAAGCATACTGCCCGAGCTGCCTGCGTCGCCGGTCCCCGCAACGGATCTCGGGTGACGAGGGAACTCGGCCATGCGGTCATTCACGAGCCCACCCCGTGGCCAGCACCGTTTCACTCGCCTTCGCAAAGCCGCCCGCCTGCGCCGAATAGTCCCAGCGCTCGACGACGCAACGGACCCGCCGGCAGCGCATCGCCCCAGCGGATCAGGTTCACCGAATTCGGGGCGCCGGGGCGAACGCGGCGCGAGACGGCTGTGCCGGCCTGCACCGCCCAGATGCGCCGCGCGAGTCCCGTCATGCGTTCGTGCAACGCTGCCACGTAGGGCAGGTGGATGTGGCCACCCAGGAGCAGGTCGGCGCCGGCAGCGGACCAGCGCGTGATCGCTTCGGCGTGGCCGCGCAGCAGGTTCCGATGGTCCTCCTTGCGAATGACCGCGACGGGCTGGTGGACGACGACGATGCGAAGCTGCTCGTGCGTTGCCTGCTTCAGGCGATCGGCGACTCGCTCCATCTGCTCCGCCGACACTTCTCCGTTCTTGTGCCGCCAGGCGCGCGTCGTGTTGAGCGCGATCACCAGCCAGTGCGGCGACTCGGCCACGGGTTCGAGCTGGGCGCCGAACGCATCCATGAAGCCTGCATACGGCGCGAACACGCGCGCCGCCAGGTTGAACAGCGGAATGTCGTGATTGCCCGGGATCACCAGCGTCGGCACGGTGCTCAGGCGCTCGACGAAGCGGCGCGCCGCGCTGAACTGCGCGCGCCGAGCCCGCTGCGTGACGTCGCCGGACAGGACGACCAGTTCAGGCGGCTGCTGCCGCGCCAGATGCAGCAAGGCCTCGACAACCGGCGCCTGCTCGGTGCCGAAGTGCGTGTCCGAGATGTGCAGCAGCATCGTCACGACTGGCTCCCTTCCCGCGTCGCCGTGCCTGCCTGCGCGAGCGCGCGGTCGGCGGCATAGAAGGTACAGCGGGCGCGGCGATACGCGGAGATCGAGCGGCGTGCGCAACCACATGATCTCGCCGTCGGCCGCCACCTTCACACGCGAAGCCGTAGGGCAGCCACGGCCTCACTGTCATGTGCTGGAACTGAAAGCTCTCGATATGGTCGGCATCGCCGAGCGTGCCGAGGGCGCCCCGCAGCAGCAGCCCCAGCATCGCCAAGGTGCCGACCGGCTTCAGCATCACGGCGGCGATGTGGCCGTTCTCGATGCCATGGTGCTCGTCGATGCCTACCTGCTCGAGCTGCAGCCGGTTGTTGCCGACGAACAGTGTCGAGGCGCGGACCTTGCGCACTTCCGCGCCCAGTTCGATCACGAGCCGCAGCGGGCGATGCTCACGCAGCAGGGTCACGAAGGCTGCCGCCAGCGCCACCAGACGATTGCGGCCGAAGCGCGACTTGAAGTGCTCGCGATCCTCGAGCAGCTCTGGATACAGCCCCAGGCTCGCGTTGACCAGGAACACCCGGTCGTTGACCAGCCCGACCTGCACCGGCTCCACACGCGCGTTCAGCAGCGTGCGGGTCGCTTCCTCGGTGTCGGTCGGGATTCCGTGCGTGCGGCTGAAGTAGTTGAACGTGCCTTGCGGAAGCACGCCCATTGGGCAGCCGGCGTCGTGGGCCGCCTGCGCCACCGAGTTGACCGTCCCGTCACCTCCGGCCGCGACGACGACGCCATCGTCTGTCAGCGCTTGCTGGGCCGCTCGGCGGGCGATCCCGCTGATGTCGACGCCTGGCTCGGCGGTGGTGATCTGGTGGCGTCGACCCGATTCAGCCAGCAGGCGGCCGATCAGCGCATGAGTATCGTCCGCATCGCGGCGGCCGGAGCGGATGTTCAGGACGACGAACAGCGGAGCAGTGGAGCGCGGCTGCAGGGGCATGCTTCCCGGGTCCTTTCAGGAGACGTTCGACACCACGCTGGTAGTCGAGATAAGAACGGGATGCCTTGCGGCACGGTTCGAGGAAGTGGCAAATGCGCGACGAGCTCACGATACCTCGCTACGGCATCGTGGCGGCAAATGGGACATTCCCACGGGTTCGGTGTTTGCAGCCCGCCGCTCCTGTCGATCCAAGCCGTAGTAGAACGTCGTAGGGATAGGAGCCGCGTTGCGGCTCCGCCCCCTTCCAACGAACCGAAAGGATCCCCCATCATGGCTACAGGCACCGCTCGTTTCCACCGGGTACTTCGTTCCAAGCCGGAGCGTGTCTACCGCGCGTTCCTCGATGCCGACGCAAAGGCGAAGTGGCTTCCGCCATATGGCTTCACGTGCAAGGTCCACCACATGGACGCACGCGTCGGCGGCACCTACAAGATGTCGTTCACGAACTTCTCGACCGGCAACGCGCACTCCTTCGGCGGCGAGTACCGCGAACTGGTCCCGAACGAGCGCATCCAGTACACGGACCGCTTCGACGATCCGAACCTGCCCGGTGAAATGCGCACCACCATCAGCTTGCGCCAGGTGTCGTGTGGCACCGAGCTGAACATCGTCCAGGAGGGGATTCCGCAAGCCATTCCAGTCGAGATGTGCTACCTCGGGTGGCAGGAGTCGCTCGAGCAGCTGGCCAAGCTCGTCGAACCCGAGATCCCGGGCTGAGCCAGTGATGCGAATGACGCGCGGCCTCAGGCTCGCGCGCCTGCCGTCATCGTTCCGTGGCCGCATCATCGCCAGCACGTAGTAGACCGCGCCGCCGATCGCAACACCGAAGAACCAGCCATAGGTGCCCCACCACGCCGGTAGCAAGTTGGTGAAGGTCGGCAGGATGGTCGAGAACACCGCGCCGATGCCCGTGGCGATGAGCGCGTTGACGTTCCAGCCACCCTCGTAGCGGTACTCGCCGCGCTCGTCATACAGCGCCGGCACATTGATGTTGCCTTTCGCGACCAGGTAGTAGTCGACCAGGATGATGCCGAGCAAGGGCCCCATGGTCGCGCCGATCGCGTTGACGAAGTGCGCGGCGCCTCCTTCCCAAGGTGCGAACGGATACAGCACCAGGGCGATGGCTGCCGCAATGTAGCCGCCCCTCTTGAAGCTGATGCGGTGCGGGAAGACGTTGGAGATGTCGAACGCGGCGGAGACAAAGTTGGCCACCACGTTGATGCCGAGCGTGGCTACCGCGAATGTCAGCGCAGCGATCAGCGCGAGTACCCAGCTGTCGAACTTGGCCGAGATCTGCTCCGGGTGCAGCAGCACTTCGCCATAGACCTTGAAGGCGGCGATCGTGGTGATGCCGGCCACCAGCGTGAATGCGATCAGGTTGACCGGCAGGCCCCACAGGTTGCCGGTGCGCACCGCCTGCTTGTTCTTCGCATAGCGCGAGAAGTCACAGAAGTTCAGGTACAGCGCCGCGAAGTAGGTGATCCACGTCGCCCCGACGGCCATCAACGCCCAGAACGATCCCGGCTGCCCGCTGACGCCGGCGTCCTTGGTCTTGTCGAGCAGCACGTCCATCGGGATTCCATGCTCGAACGAGAAGCCGCCCGCCTTGACCATCAGGCCGACCGCCAGCACCAGCATCGCAACCCACACCGCTGGCCCTGCCCAGTCCTGGAAGCGCCGCACCGTCTCCATGCCCTTCTGGATGATCAGCAACTGCAGCGCCTAGATGATCACGTAGCAGATCACCTCGAGTCCGGAATGGCCCAGGAACTGCGTCGTCTTGTGGAACTGCAGGAACCAGTCGCTGCGGACGAGCAGCGCGACCAGCGCGCCGGAGGCTGCGGCGGTCTGTGCGCCGTACCAGAAGCAGGCGACCACGGCGCGCACCAGTGCAGCAAGGTTGGCACCCCACACGCCGAAGGATGCCCGCGCCAGCACCGGGTATGGCACACCGGTTTTTTCTCCGGCATAGCCGATCAGGTTCATCAGCACGTAGATGACGAGCGAACTGAGACCGATGGCCAGCAGGAAGTTGGCGAAGCTGCCGCACAGCAGGAACAGGCTCGCGGCAAGGTAGTAGCCCCACAGGCTGTGTACGTCCGAGGTCCAGACGTTGAAGATGCTGAAGGCACCCCAATGACGCTCCTGCGTCGGGGCGAGGTCTTCGTTGTACAGGCCGGGCGATGCGTTGCGGATCTCCATCAATGCTCTCCGGAAAACAGTGAAGGACGACCGGGATCCGCCGCGCGACAGGAGAGGCAATCAGCATGCTGGCACGCGGGGCTGGCACGCAACGAGTATGCGATGGCTAGACGCGGGGATCCGCTATTGACCCTTGCCATGAGGTGCCGGCTGCACCAAGACCCAGGACAGTACTGGGCGGCCAGGACGGGCCCCTGGGGTGGCCCCGGTTTACTTCCTCCTGATCCTGCTCCAAGATCGAAACGAAGCCGTCATTCGGCTCTTTTGCATGATTCGTTCACCGGCCGCACAGAGACGGCCCGGGAGCAGGAGACAAGCAAGGTGCACGATCTCGATCTTGGGAGGTTCGATTGAGCCTCGCGGTGGAGTTTCGCGACGTCGTCAAGGATTTCGGCCCGGTGCGCGTGCTGCATGGCGTGAGCTTCGCGCTCGAGCCCGGCCGCGTGTACGGCCTGCATCGGCGAGAACGGCGCGGGCAAGTCCACGCTGATGAAGATCCTGGCCGGCTACGAGCGATCCGAGCGCGGGCGAATTGCGCATCGAACGGCCGCGCACAGAGCTTCGACGGTTCGCGCGAGGCCGAAGCGCAGGGCATCGTGCTCATCCACCAGGAGTTCAACCTCGCCGAGGACCTGACGCATCGCGCAGAACATCTTCCTCGGCCACGAGAAGACGCCGCGGCTGGCTGCTCGACGATGCGGCGCATGCGCGCAGACGACGCGCGAGGTGCTGCGCCAGGTCGGCCTCGCCGCCGACCCCGACACGACGGTGCGCCATCTCATCGTGGCCGAGAAGCAGCTGGTGGAGATCGCCAAGGCGCTGGCGCGCAGGGCGCGGCTGCTCATCATGGACGAGCCCACCGCCACGCTCACGCCCTCGCGAGACCGAGCGCCTGTTCGGGCTGATGCGCGCAGCTCAAGGCCGAAGGCGTGACCATCGTCTACATCTCGCACAAGCTCGACGAGGTCGAGCGCATCACCGACGAGGTGATCGTGATGCGCGACGGCCGCTTCGTCACGCGCGCAGCCGACTTCGACGCTCACGCGCGCACGCAGATGGCCAACCTGATGGTCGGGCGCGAGCTGTCCGACGACTGTTCCCGCCCAAGGAGCCGCCGCCGCCCGGCCCGCCGCTGCTGCAAGGTGCGAGAGCTACAGCGTGCCCGGCTGGGCCGAGGACGTGAGCTTCGAGGTGCGCGCCGGCGAAATCCTCGGCTTCGCCGGCCTCGTGGGCGCCGGCCGCACCGAGCTGTTCGAAGGCCTGCTCGGCCTGCGCCCGCACGCCGCGCGGCGCATGGAGCTGCGCGGGCAGGCCGGTGCGCATCCGCAACCCGCGCGACGCCGTGCCGACCACGGCCTCACCTACCTGAGCGAAGACCGCAAGGGCAAGGGCCTGCATGTCGCGATTCGGCCTGCGCGAGAACCTCACGCTGATGTACGCTCGATGCGCTACGCGAGGCCATTGCTGCGACCCGCGCTCCGAGATGCGGGCCGCTGGCAGGCGCGGTGAGCGAGTTCGGCATACGCATGCGGCGACCTGGGCTTGAGTGCCTCGGCGCTCTCGGGCGGCAACCAGCAGAAGCTCGCGCTGGCCAAGGTGCTGCAGCCGGCAGCCGACGCGTGGTGGTGCTCGACGAGCCGACACGCGGCGTCGACGTGGGCGCCAAGCGCGACATCTACTTCCTGATCCAGCGGCTGGCGCGCGAAGGCCGCGCGGTGATCGTGATCTCGTCGGAGCTGATCGAGCTGATCGGCCTGTGCCATCGCGTCGTCGTGATGCGCAGCCGGCCGAGTGCAGGGCACGCTCGCACGCCGACCACCTGACCGAAGAGGAGCTGATCGCCCATGCCACAGGCACACGACTGAAGCCGGCACGCGTCGCGCCCGACGCCCTTGCGCATGCAGCCATGCGCTGGCGGCTGGTGCACTGCACGGCTTCGGCCCCTTCCTCGGCCTGGTGCTGCTCTGCATCGCCGGCACCCTGCTCAACAGCGACTTCGCCACCCTCGGACAACGCGATGAACGTGCTCACCCGCACGGCCTTCATCGGCATCATCGCGGTCGGCATGTGCTTCGTCATCATCTCGGGCGGCATCGACCTGTCGGTGGGCTCGATGGCCGCGCTGATCGCCGGCTGCATGATCCTGGTGATGAACGCCGCTGCCGCATCGCTCGGCTCGCCGGCTGCTCGTCGTGGCGCTCGGGCATGGCCTTCGCGCTCGTGCTCGGCGCGGCCTTCGGCCTGGCGCACGGCCTGCTCATCACCAAGGGCCGCATCGAGCCCTTCATCGTCACGCTCGGCACGCTGGGCATCTTCCGCGCCTACCTGACCTACTTCGCCAACGGCGGCGCGATCACGCTGACAACGGATCTCGTCGATCGTCTACAGCCCGGTGTACTACGCGCAGCCTGCTCGGCGTGCCGATCCCGATCTGGGTGTTCGCGCTGGTCGCGCTGGGCGGCGGGCTGCATCCTGAACCGCACCGCCTACGGCCGCTACGTGCAGGCGATCGGCTCGAACGAGCAGGTGGCGCGCTATGCGGCGGTGGACGTCGACCGCATCAAGATCCTGACCTACATGCTGCTCGGCCTGTGCGTGGGCATGGCCACGCTGCTCTATGTGCCGCGCCTCGGGCTCGGCCTCGCCCACCACCGGCCTGCTGTGGGAGCTGGAGGCGATCGCCGCGGTGATCGTCGGCGGCACGGCATTGCGCGGCGGCGCCGGCAGCATCGGCGGCACGGTGGTCGGCGCGGTGCTGCTTTCGGTCATCAGCAACATCCTCAACCTCACCAGCATCATCAGCGTGTACCTCAATGCCGCGGTGCAGGGGTTCGTGATCATCATCGTGGCGTTTCTGCAGCGAGGGCGCAGATGAGACTTCCTCGACAACCAACAAGGAGACATCAACCATGAAGTTCCTCACCCGCGCGTGCGCCGCAGCCGCTCGTGGCCATGGCCACCTTCGCCGCTGCCGCACGCGTCGATGGCGCAAGGCAAGAAGGTGGTGATGGGCGTGTCCATCCCGCCGCGACCCACGGCTTGGGCCGGCGGCGTCGTCTACTGGGCCAACCGCGCCAAGGAGGACCTGGAGAAGGCCCATCCCGGCATGCAGGTCATCGTCAAGACGGCCGGCTCCGCGGCCGAGCAGGCCAACCAGCTGCAGGACCTGCTGACGGTCAACAAGATCGACACGCTGGTGATCTTCCCCTTCGAATCGGCGGCGCTCACGCAAGCCGGTGGCGCAGGTCAAGGCCAAGGGCGTGTTACGTCACCGTGGTCGACCGCGGCCTGACCGACACCAGCGCGCAGGACGCCTACGTCGCCGGCGACAACACCGCCTTCGGCAAGGTGCCGGCCGAGTACATGGCCAAGGCGATGGGCGGCAAGGGCAACGTCGTGGTGCTGCGCGGCATCCCCACCACGATCGACAACCAGCGCATGGATGCCTTCACCGCGGTGATGAAGAAGCACGCCGGCATCAAGGTGCTCGACGCCAAGCATGGCAACTGGAACCGCGACGATGCCTTCAAGGTGATGCAGGACTACCTGACGCGCTTCAAGCAGATCGATGCGGTGTGGGCGGCCGACGACGACATGGCCGTGGGCGTGCTGAAGGCCATCGAGCAGGCCAAGCGCAAGGACATCAAGCTCGTGTTCGGCGGCGCCGGCGCCAAGGAGTACGATCAAGAAGCTGATGGACGGCGACAAGCCGCTGATCCAGGCCAACGTGACCTACTCGCCCAAGTTCATGATCCCGACGCGATCAAGCTGACCGCCGAGGCGCGCGTGGAAGGGCAAGGCGATGGCCGCCCACGACCATCATTCCCGTCGGTGCTGATCACGAAGGAAAACGCCTCGAAGTACTACTCACCCCGAACTCGCCGTTCTGAGCTGAAGCGAGAGGACACCATGGCAAGACCCGTCACTCTCTTCACCGGCCAGTGGGCCGACCTGCCCCTGTCCGAACTCGCCCCGCTGGCGAAGCAGATGGGCTACGACGGCCTGGAGCTGGCCTGCTGGGGCGACCACTTCGACGTGCAGGAGGCGCTGCAAGTCCGAGGCCTACTGTGCGCGACAAGCGGAAGCTGCTGCAGGCGAGCACGGCCTGCAGTGCCTCGCGATCGGCAACCACCTCGTCGGGCCAGGCGGTGTGCGACCTGATCGACGAGCGGCACAAGTCCATCCTGCCGGCGCATGTGTGGGGCGACGGCGACCCGGAAGGCGTGCGCCAGCGCGCCGCGCAGGAGATGCAGGACACCGCGCGCGCGGCGGCCACGCTTCGGCGTGAAGACGGTGACCGGCTTCACCGGCTCGTCGATCTGGCACGCGATCTATGCCTTTCCGCCGACTTCGCAGGCGTACTGGGACCGGGCTTCGCCGACTTCGCGGCGCGCTGGACGCCGATCCTCGACGTGTTCGACGAGGTGGACGTCGAACTTCGCGCTCGAGGTGCACCCGACCGAGATCGCCTTCGACATCGCCTCGGCCGCAGCGCGCGATCGAGGCGGTGAAGGGGCACCGCCGCTTCGGCTTCAACTTCGACCCCAGCCACCTCGGCCTACCAGGGCGTGGACTACGTGAAGTTCATGCGCACCTTCGGCGACCGCATCTACAACGTCCACATGAAGGACGTGTGGTGGGGCAAGGGCGACGGCACGGTGGGCGTGTTCGGCGGCCACACCAGCTTCGGCGACGCGCGCCGGCATCTGGGACTTCCGCAGCGTCGGGCCGCGGCATGATCGACTTCGAGTCCATCATCGTCGCGCTCAACGACATCGGCTACCCGGGCCCGCTGTCGGTGGAGTGGGAAGACAGCCGCATGGACCGCGTGCACGGCGCCACCGAAAGCGCCGCCTTCTGCCAGCGGCTCGACTTCAAGCCCGCGGGCCGGCGCCTTCGACGCCGCCTTCGCCAGGGAGCAGTGAGGGGTCGAGACGCGCAAGCTTGCGCTATGCGATGGTCGGCGGCGGCCGCGGCGCCTTCATCGGCGCGGTGCACCGCAAGGCGCATGGCGCTCGACGGGCAGTGCGAGCTGGTGGCGGGCGCGCTGTCGTCGCAGCCGGACAAGGCGCGCGCCTCCGGCCGCGATCTCGGCCTGCGCCGACGAGCCGCAACCACGGCAGCTGGCAGGACCTGCTGGCCGACGAACTGCAAGCGCGCCGAGCCGACGAGCGCATCGACTTCGTCTCCATCGTCACGCCCAACCACGTGCACTATCCGGTCGCCAAGGCCTTCGCCGAGGCCGGCTTCCACGTGGTGTGCGACAAGCCGCTGGTGCACACCAGCGCGCAGGCCGACGAGCTGGTGCGTGCCGCGCGCGAAGCGCGGCATCGTGTTCGGCGTGACCTACAACTACACCGGCTACCCGATGGTGCGGCAGGCGCGCGAGATGGTGCGCAGCGGCGAGCTCGGCGAGGTCCGCAAGGTCGTCGTCGAATACAACCAGGGCTGGCTCGCGACGCAGCTCGAAGCCAGCGGCAACAAGCAGGCCGGCTGGCGCACCGACCCGGCGCAGCAGCGGCCCGGCCGGGGCGATCGGCGACATCGGCTCGCACGCCGAGAACCTGCGTCGCACCGGTCACCGGCCTGCGAGATCGAGAGCCTGTGCGCCGACCTCACGCGCTTCGTGCCCGGCCGCCGGCTCGACGACGACGCCAACCTGCTGCTGCGCTTCACCAGCGGCGCGCGCGGCGTGCTGGTGGCCTCGCAGATCGAGACCGGTGTCGAGAACGACCTGCGGCTGCGGGTCTTCGGAACGCTGGGCTCGATCGAATGGCGGCAGGAGAACCCGAACCAGCTTGCGCATCTGCCCATCGATGGCCCGAAGCGCATCCTCACGCGCGGCTCGCCCTGGCTGTGCGAGGCGGCGAAGAAGGCCACGCGCCTGCCGCCCGGCCATCCGGAGGCTTTCATCGAGGCATTTGCCAACGTCTACCTGGGCGTGATCGAAGCGATTCGACAGCCGGGGGCGGGCGACTATCCCACCGTGCATGACGGTGCGCGCGGGGTGCGCTTCATCGAGAAGGCGGTGGAGTCTGCACGTTCGGCGGCGAAGTGGACGGCGTGGTGATGCTCGCTGCAGGATGGGGGTCGACAGACACTGACGTCTGGCGGCCGACGCATGGAGAATGCGCCGCCATGCCTCAAGCTCTTCACGTCTCACCTCGCCTTCCTGCGCTTCCTGGCTGGTCATCGCCGGTGCGGCCCTCACCATCTTCAGCGGGCCCGAATGGATTGCACTGCCTTGGCTTGCCTTTATCTTCAAGCCCTTGACGACCCTGCTGGTCATCGCCTACGCGTGGCCGCGATGCGGGCGATTCGCGACGTCGGCGCAGATGGGTGTTAGCCGGGCTCGTGCTTTCGCTGTTGGGCGACATCGCCTTGCTGTGGCCGCGAGCAGGGCTTCCTTCCCGGCCTCGTCGCCTTTCTGCTTGCGCATCTGGCGTACATCGTGGCCTTCAGCGCGAGCACGCGGCTGGCGGCGCGCTGGCAGCCGTTCGTGTTGTACGGGGCGATCGCGGCCTTCGTCGTTGTGCAGTTGTGGGCCGACCTGCCGATGCCCTTGCGCGTCCCTGTCCTGGCCTACGTGCTCTGTCTCGCCACGATGGCGGCACAGTCCGCGGCCTGGTGGCTGCAGGCGCGCAAGACTCCCCTGCAGCGCGAGGCCGGCTGGGGCGCGCTGGGCGGGCTGCTGTTCCTGTGCTCCGATGCACTGCTGTCGATCGACAAGTTCATGAGCCCGTTGCCCGAGGCCGCGCTGTGGGTGCTGGCTACGTATTGGCTGGCGCAATGGTGCATCGCATCGGCCTTGAGGAAGGCGCAGGCGTAACGCCTTGTCTGCGCAGGGCGGGCTGGCACGCTACGGCAGGCGCATCACGATGCTGTCAATAGAGGGCGCCTTCCCGACGGAGTTGCTGAATATCAGCGAATTGCTACCGGCGTTGAGGTCGAGCGTCACGTCGATGGGGGCCGGCGTTTCCCAGGAGCCGGTCCACGGAAACCTGATGGACACGCCGGCCGCCCCGTTGGCGCTCAACGTCGCCAGCCGCGTGGCGGGATCGTCGTTCGAGTAGTTCACGGTCACCACATAGGAGCCGGCGACGGGCACCGTCACGATGAAACCCAGGCTTCCGTTGTAGGTGCCTCCGTTGCCGAGGAAGCCGACACGCTGGCCGCCCGAGCAGGTGGCGCAGCCTTGCGCGATCGCTCCTCCGGCGAGCATGCCGCTTTCGGCCTCGATGACCGGATTCGACGCGGGGACCAGGCGCAGCGGTTGGTACGGCTGAAGCGCAACGGTCCGACCGGCCACGCTCGCCGTCACGGCACGGTCGGCCTCGATCATCATGATCTGGCCGTTCGACAAGCGCATGATGAAGCCGCACACGGCGCTGAAGCGCACGTCGTCGACGCCATCGTCGTCGAGGTCGATGCCTTGCCCGACTCCCCCGGCTGAACTCCGTCCGACATACAGGTTGCCGTACGCCCGGCCGAGCAGGCTCGAGAAGTCGTTGCCGCTGCGCCTGAAGCTGCGGCGCACGTTTTCGGCGCTCGGATCCCAGGGGTTGCGCGGGTAGATGAAGGTCTCGACCGCGGTGGAGCCCGAGACCACTCTGACGGGCCGCAGGTCGCCGTAGGCGCCGCGAACCGTCGGCAGGTTCGTGGTCAGCGCCGGCGCGGTATGCAGCGCGATGAAGTTCTGCTCATCACCGCCCCCGGGATAGCTCGTGCTGGCGATGTGAGTCGAATAAGAGTTGGTCAGCGGGGCGCCGTCGTTGACGAGCAGCGGCCAGGTGATGCCGAACTGCACGCCGGCGGTGCCCGATCAAATGACCCGTACTCCCGGCAGCTTGCGCATCCGCCTGTCGAAGGTCGCCGTGAAGTCGCAACCCAGCCGCGCGTGCCTTGCGGCGACCAGGCAATCGACAAATCCGCAGGCGCTGTTTTCGAACATCGAGGCTGCAAGCACGACCACCTCGCGGTCCTCGAAGGCGAAGGCGGCTTCTTCCAACAGGCTGCGTACCGCCAGCAGTTGCGCGGACTTGTCCTGGGCGTAGGCGGAGCGCAGCGTCCACAACGCCTCGGCCAGCACGACGTCGCTGATGAGCAGTGAGCCGGGCGTGCTGCCATGCTCCGCGAGCAGGGCGTCGAGGCGCCGGTTCTGCGCCTGGTCGTCGTTGAGCCACAGGCGCAGGAGGATGTTGGTGTCGAGCCCGATCACCGGCCAGGTGCCTTGCGCCGGCGCACGGCCTTGCCGTGCTGCTCGCGCACGTGCTTGGCAATGCCATCGTCCATTTCTTCGACCGTCAGCGCCTTGGCGTGCGGCGACTTGAGCAACCCCCGGATGCGCCTCGCATCGGGCTTGACCGGCCGCGCCACGATGGTGTTGTCGGGCAGCAATTGGAAGTCCAGTGTCGAGCCTGCTTCGAGCTGAAGCCGGTCGCGGATCTCCTTGGGCAGCGTGACTTGGCCCTTGCTGGTGAGTGTGGCGAACATGGTCGGTCCCGAAGAGTTCCTTACATTCTGCCTCGGTAAGGAAACATCGTCCAGCGAGGTTTGGAACAGAGACACACGACTTTCTCTGTGCAATGTATGGTGAACTGACGGTGCGCATGGTTGATGGGCAACTGTGTCAGTCGTTCCACGGACGCAAATGCGAAACTGCGAAACGATGCGAACACTTCATTCAGTCTCGGCTTGCTCGGCGGCATCCCGGTATCAGTAGTCCACACGGAGAGTGCACATGAAATCCGCGTCATCTCGTTCCGCAAAGCAACCAAGCGCGAAGCGCAAATCCACTTCCATGCAATCCAAAACCGACTGGGCGCGCCTTCGGTCGAAAGAGGCCGCGGCTCCGACAGAGGAGCATCCGGAGGCGGATGTTCGGCATATCGTTCGTGGCATGGTTCGCAGGGGCCTCCTGCGGGCGTTCCGTGACGCGTCGGTCTGACCCCTTCAACGAGCGGACAAGCAGCGGGCGCCTTCGCAGCCCGCCTACGCCTTGTCCTGCGGCAGGAGTCGAACTTCGAATTTCTCGATGCGCTCGTCCGTATGCACCTTGGAAAGCTTGATCGACAACGCGTCCCTCACAAGCAGACCCGTCGCCTCGATCCTGGCGCGTGACCCGCGCCATTCGATGTAGCCGTAGGGGGAGATGGTGAGGCTGAGTTCGTGGTCGCTGGAAGATCTGGTCATCTTGGCTCCGTGATGGCAGTAGATGACTGCCATCACGGTGCCAACCGGGGCGGCAGCCCAAACGGGTTGGCGTACCGGGCATCCGTGGGAAACCGGCGAGCCTCGCGGCTCCCCGCCTGGGCCGCCAAAAAGCGGGCCCAAACGCGAGAAAGCCGCGAGGCAAGATGGATCGCGGCTTTCGCCACGAATGCTCCGGGACGCCAATCCCGTGTCGCCTTTTCTTCAGCGACGGCCGCAGGATAGGCAGGCCGCTGCCCCGTATCAATCAGCGGGGCGGGCCTACGCCCGCGGCAGCGATTTCCGCATCGCCTGAGCCCGCATGACTACCGGCTTCACTCGGTATCACCTTTGGCGAGTGCTCGAAGCTCGTCCCAATCCGACTGGGTGACAGGCGTTGCCGGACCGCTGGCCAAGCCATCCTCGATGAGCGTCCTCAAGCGTTGCTTGACATGCTCTCGCTGGTGCTTGCGAACCAAGTCGCGAACGCAGTCGCTGCGATTGGCGTACTCGCCCGCGGCGACGCGCTCATCGATGTAGGCCACGGTGGCATCTCACACCTCCGCCGTCTCCCGCAGCCGCACATGCCCGCGCTGCTCCTGCATCTGCCGCGCCAGCAGCTTGACCAGCGCGAGCACGCTGTCGATGTGCGGCGTCGGCGTGTCGGTGAGCCGCGCCAGCTCGACCACCGAGCCGACCAGCGCGTCGATCTCCGGCTCGCGCCCGGCTTCCACGTCCTGCAGCATCGAGGTCTTGTGCTTGCCGACCTTCTCGGCTCCGGCAATGCGCTTCTCCAGCGGCACGCGAAACTCGATGCCCAGCTTGTGGGCGACCGCCTGCGCCTCGCGCATCATCGCGGCGGCGAGCTCGCGCGTGAGCGGGTACTGGCAGATGTCGACCAGCGTCGAATGCGCCAGGCTGCTGATCGGGTTGAAGGTCAGGTTGCCCCAGAGCTTGAGCCAGATCTCGGCGCGGATGTCGTCGAGCACCGGCGCCTTGAAGCCCGCATCGACGAAGCATGCGGCGATACGCGTGCACGCGCTCGGTGGTGCTGCCGTCGAGCTCGCCGAGCGGGAAGCGGTCGCCCTCGATGTGCCGCACGACGCCGGGCGCGACCAGCTCCGAGGCCGGGTAGACGACGCAGCCGATCACGCGCTCGGGCGGGATGCCGGCGGCGATCGCGCCCTGCGGGTCGACGCTTGTGAGCGCGTGCCTTCCAGCGGGCCGCCGTGCTTCGTGGAAGTACCAGAAGGGGATGCCGTTCTGCATCGTCACGACGACGTCTCCGGGCCGAGGAGCTTGGGCAAGTCGCCGACCACGGCCTCGACCTGGTGCGCCTTCATCGCCAGGATCACGAGGTCCTGCGGGCCGGCCTCGCGCATAGTCGTCGGTGGCCTGACGTTGCGCGCGACGTGCTCGTCGCCGTCGGTGCTGATGAGCTTGCATGCCGTCGCTGCGCGGAAGCGCCTCGAGGTTCGCGCCGCGCACAATGAAGGTCACGTCCTCGCCCGCCAGCGCGAGCTTCGCGCCGACGAGCCGCCGATCGCGCCGGCGCCGATGACGGCGATCTTCATGCCGAAGTTCCAATCGTTGGGTCTCGAACCGGTTGCCGAGCCTGCCGATGCCGTCGATCTCGACTTCGACGAGGCTGCCCGGCTTCATCGAGCCGACGCCGACCGAGGTGCCGCACAGGATCACGTCGCCGGGCAAGAGCGTCATGTCCTGCGAGATCAGGCTGACCAGCTGCTCCACCGGAAAGCGCATGTCGCTGACCGGATAGTCCTGGCGCACCTCGCCATCCAGCAGCGTCCTGACGCGCAGCTGCCGGGTCGAGCCCGGTGGCGACCGCCGGCCCCAGCGGGCAGAAGGTGTCGAAGCCCTTGGCGCGCGACCCACTGCGCAAACGACGTGTCGCGTTGGAGGATGTCGGCCACCGTCACGTCGTTGGCGCAGGTGTAGCCGAACACATGGTCCAGCGCCTGCTCCTCGGGCACGGCGCTGCAGGTCTTGCCGATCACGATGCCCAGCTCGCCCTCGAATACCACCTTGCCGTCGTCGCGCGGCTGCGGATCGGCTCGCCGTGCGCGCTCCAGGTAGGAGTTCGGCGACTTCAGCAGATACAGCGGTTCCTCGGGCACCGCGAGCCCGAGCTTCTCGCCCAGCGCGCCGAAGTTGTTCCACAGCGCGATGACCTTGGTCGGCTGCGTTGGCGCGAGCCGCCGCGCCTCGCGCAGCGCGAAGCTGCGCCCGCTCGCAGCCTTGGCGCCGAACAGGTCGCCGTGATACTCGGCCACCCGATCGCCTTCGAGCGTGCCGAAGCCGACACGGCCATCGAGCTCATAGCGGACCCAGAGCCTGTGCATTCCCGTCCCCCCGGGTGGCGGCTGTCGTCAGTCGAAGGGCAGCCAGCGGTCGTCGTCGTCCGCAGCGTCCTTGTCGCCGTCCTGGCGCGCTGTCGCGGCCCCCGCTCCGTCCTGTTGCTTTGCGTCGACCTGCGGCGGGTGCTCGCTGCCGAAGCACCAATCGAAGGCGTCGTGGCCCATGCCGACCAGGGTTCGATGAGGCCGGTCTTGCCGGTGCTGCCGTGCAATCTCATGATCGTCTCCTCGGCTTCGGGCCTGCCCGTCGGCGTTCCGGCGGATCAGACGACGTCCTCGTTCCTCGAGCTCAGATCGCCCCCTCCGAGCGAAGCAGGGCCAGGTCCTCGGCGCCGTAGCCGAGCTCCTTGAGAACCTCGTCGGTGTGCTCGCCCAGCAGCGGCGCACGCGTCACCTCGGTCGGGCTGTCGGAGAGCTTGATCGGATTGCCCACCGTGAGGTGCTTGCCGCGCGTCGGGTGCTCCACCTCGACCACCGTGCCGCTCTTGCGCAGCCACGGGTCGTCGGCGATCTCCTTCATCGACAGGATCGGGCCGCAGGGAATGTCGTACTGGTTCAGGATCTCCATCGCCTCGTACTTCGTCTTGCTCATCGTCCACTGCTCGATGCGCGCGAAGATCGGCTTCAGGTGAAGCAGCCGCGCCTGCGGCGTGTCATAGGCCTCATCGTCGATCCAGCCCTCTTCGCCGATCACCTTGCACACCGCAGGCCACACCGCCGCCTGCGTGATGAAGTAGATGTAGGCATTGGGGTCGGTCTCCCAGCCCTTGCAACGCAGGATCCAGCCCGGCTGGCCGCCGCCGGAGGCGTTGCCGGCGCGCGGCACCGCCTGTCCGAACTTGCCGTCGGGGTACTGCGGGTACTCGTGCAGCGAGCCGGTGCGCTCCAGCCGCTGCTGGTCGCGCAGCTTCACGCGGCAGAGGTTGAGCACCGCGTCCTGCATCGGCGCGAGCACCTTCTGGCCGCGCCCGGTGTGGGTCCGCTGGTAGAGCGCGCGCGACGATGCCCAGCGCCAGGTGCACGCCCGTGCCGCTGTCGCCGATCTGCGCGCCGCTGACCACCGGCGGGCCGTCGTCGAAGCCCGTCGTGGAAGCCGCGCCGCCCGCGCATTGGGCGACGTTCTCGTAGACCTTGCAGTCCTCGTAGCGGCCGGGGCCGAAGCCCTTGACCGAGGCGACGATCATGCGCGGGTTGAGGGCGTGGATGCGATCCCAGCCAAGCCCCATGCGCTCCATCGCGCCGGGCGCGAAGTTCTCCACCAGCACGTCGCAGTGGCGGATCAGCGACTCCAGCACCTGCTTGCCCTTGGGCGTCTTGGCGTCCAGCGTCACGGAGCGCTTGTTGTGGTTGAGCATCGTGAAGTAGAGGCTGTCCACGCCGGGGATGTCGCGCAGCTGCGCGCGCGTCGCGTCGCCGACGCCCGGGCGCTCGACCTTGATGACGTCGGCGCCCAGCCATGCAAGCAGCTGCGTGCAGGTGGGCCCCGATTGCACGTGGGTGAAGTCCAGGATGCGAACGCCGCTCAAGGCCTGGGTCATGAGGAAACCTCCGCGCTGTGCGCTGCGGTGCGAGACCCTTCGGGCGGCCGTGCGGGTCTCATTGCGAATCTCCAGCAGTCTTCATTCAGTCGAGTGGGCCTTGAGCTTCGCTTCGAGCTCCGCGAGGCGCTTGCGCAGCGCGCGCTCTTCGTTGAAGCGCGTCGTGTCGTCGCGGATCAGGGCGGCGATGGCTTGCACCTTGCCCGCTTCGTCCGTCAGCATCGCGACGGTGAACCCGATCGAGAGCGTGTGTCCGTCCTTGTGCAGCGCCGGCACTCGCAAGAGCGAGGTGCCGTAGCGCGTCTGGCCGGTTTCCATCGTCTTGTCATAGCCCTCCCAGTGCCGGCCGCGCTGGCGCTCGGGGATGATGAGATCGAGCGACTGGCCGAGCGCTTCGTCGGCACTGAAGCCGAAGATGCGCTCGGCCGCGGGGTTCCACAGCCGGATCGCGCCCTCGGCGTCGGCGACGACGAGCGCATCGCCGATCCTGCTCACCAGCTGCTCGAGATCGATGCCTTGCATTCGTGTGTTCCTCTCTCAGTTCGAATTCGTCCGAACGGCCGGCTTGGCCTGCTTGCGGGGGCGCAGCATTGCGATCACCTTGGAGATCAGCGGCCAGAACAGCAGCAGCAGCGCGAGGGTCGTGATCGAGCCCACCAGCGGGTTGGACCACATCACGCCGAGGTCGCCTTGCGACATCAGCATCGCCTGGCGGAACGAGTCCTCCGCCTTGTCGCCGAGCACGAGCGCGAGCACCAGCGGCGCGAGCGGGTAGTCGAGCTTCTTGAACACGTAGCCGACCACCCCGAACATCAGCATGAACCAGACGTCGAGCATCGCGTTGTGCACCGTGTAGGCGCCGATCGCGCAGATCACGATGATCACGGGCGCGATGATCGAGAAGGGGATGCGCAGGATCGAGGCGAACAGCGGCACCGTGCAGAGCACGACGATCAGCCCCGCGATGTTGCCCAGGTACATGCTCGCGATCAGGCCCCAGACGAAGTCCTTCTGCTCGACGAAGAGCAGCGGCCCCGGCTGCAGGCCCCAGATCAGCAGGCCGCCCAGCAGCACGGCGGCGGTGGGCGAGCCGGGGATGCCGAGGGCGAGCATCGGCAGCAGCGCGCTGGTGCCGGCCGCGTGTGCCGCGGTCTCCGGCGCCACGACGCCCTCGATCTCTCCCTTGCCGAAGTTCGCGCCGTTCCTCGACATCTTCTTGGCCAGGCCGTAGCTCATGAACGAGGCAGGCGTCGCGCCGCCGGGCGTGATGCCCATCCACATCCCGACGAGCGAGCTGCGCAGCGAGGTGACCCAGTAGCGCGGCAGCCGCTTCCAGGTCTGCCAGACCACCTTGGCGTTGATGCGCGCCGCCTTGCCCGAGAAGTGCAGGCCTTCCTCCATCGACAGCAGGATCTCGCCGATTCCGAACAGGCCGATCACCGCGATCAGGAAGTCGAAGCCGCGCATCAGCTCCGGCAGCCCGAAGGTCATCCGCAGCTGGCCGGTCACCGTGTCCATGCCGACGCTTGCGAGCGCGAAGCCGAGCGCCATCGAGACCAGCACCTTGAAGGGCGATCCCTTGCCCATGCCGAGGAAGCTGCAGAACGTGAGGAGGTAGACCGCGAAGAACTCCGGCGCGCCGAACTTCAGCGCGAACTTCGCGACCAGCGGCGCGAGGAAGGTGATCATCAGCACCGCGATGAAGGCGCCGACGAAGGAGGAGGTGAAGGCGGCCGTCAGCGCCTCGCCCGCCTGGCCCTTCTGCGCCATCGGGTAGCCGTCGAAGGTGGTGGCCACCGACCACGGCTCGCCGGGGATGTTGAACAGCACCGAGGTGATCGCGCCGCCGAACAGCGCGCCCCAGTAGATGCACGACAGCATCACGATTGCCGTCGTGGGCGACATGGCGAAGGTCAGCGGCAGCAGGATCGCGACACCGTTCGCACCGCCGAGGCCAGGCAGCACGCCGATCAACACGCCCAGGGTGATGCCGATGAACATGACGCCCAGGTTCGTGGGCGTCAGCACGACGGCGAAACCGTGGAACAGGCGCTGACAACGCATCCATGTGCAAGTTCCTCTGTTCAATAGCCCAGGAAGGCGAGGGGGTCCAGGGCGCCCTTGTAGAGCGGCACCTTGAACCACACCTCGAACATCAGGAAGAAGCAGGCGCTGACAGCCACGCCCAGCAGCAGGCTCTTGACGGGCTTGTACTTGCCGAACCACATCATGAAGGCGGCGATGTAGATCGCCGAGGCGATGTAGATCCCGACGAACATGATCGCCAGCACGAAGACCGCCGAGGGCAGGAGCACCGAGCCCACGCGCTTCAACTTCTCCCGGTCGGTGAAGCTGCCCTTGTCGGCATGCTTGCTCAGCAGCGACTGGTAGAGGATGCCGCTGCCGCTGATCGCGAGGATCATCCCGATGTAGAAGGGAAAGTAGCCCGCGCCGGGGCCGTCGCTGGTCCAGCCCGCGCCGAGGCGGCGGGCCTCGAACATCACGACGACGCCTATCACGGTCAGGATCGCGGCGACGACTGCATCGACCGTCGCGTTCCTGACCAGGGGCGGCTCGTCGCCGGCGGATTGCTCCTTGTCCATGGCGCAGTTCCTTTCACTTGGCCGCGAGGAAGCCCGCTTCGGTCATCAGCCCCTTGTGCGCGACCTCGGCGCTCTCGAGCCACTTCTGGAATTCGGCGCCGCTCATGGTGGTCGTGTTGAACGCACCCTTTTCCATGTATTCCTTCCAGTCGGGCGTCTCGCGCACCTTCTTCATCAGGTCGACGTAGAACGCCTGCTGCTCGGGCGTCACGCCGGGCGGCATGAAGATGCCGCGCAGCATCACGTAGTCGGTCGGCACGCCCGCTTCCTTGCAGGTCGGGATGTCGGCCCAGGACTGCGTCTCGGTGACCTTTTCCTTGTAGGGCATGCGATCGCTGTCGAACACGCACAGCGGCCTGAGCGAGCCCGCGCGCCACTGCGCCACGGCCTCGATCGGGTTGTTCACCGTCGAGTTGACGTGGTTGCCCACCAGCTGCACGGCCACCTCGCCGCCGCCCTTGAAGGGCACGTAGATGAACTTCGTGCCGGTGGCCTTCTCCAGGCCGACGGTGATGATCTGGTCTTCCTGCTTGGAGCCGGTGCCGCCCATCTTGAACTTGCTGGGTCCCGCGGCCTTGACGGCGGCGATGTATTCGGCGGCGGTCTTGTACGGCGTCTCGGCATTGACCCACAGCACGAACTGGTCGAGCGCCATCATCGAGACCGGCGTCATGTCCTTCCAGTTGAAGGGCACGCCGGTGGCCATCGGCGTGGTGAACAGGTTGGACAGCGTGATGACGATCTTGTGCGGATTGCCCTTGGCGTCCTTGACGTCCAGGAAGCCTTCGGCTCCCGCGCCGCCCGACTTGTTGACGACGACGATCGACTCCTTCATCAGCTTGTGCTTGACGACGATCCCCTGGATCAGGCGGGCCATCTGGTCGGCGCCGCCGCCGGTGCCGGCGGGCACGATGAACTCGACCGGCTTGGTCGGCTCCCAGGCCCAGGCGGGCGCGGCGGCAGCCAGGGAGGTGGCGAGGATCGCGAGGGCCTTGCGTGCGTGCGCATTCATGTCCATGTCTCCTTGTTGCTCCGATGTGATGGCCAGGCCGCGCGATGCGTGGCGTGGACGGAGTCTGCGAATGAAGAGATGGTCGGCCCGAGGCGATGCGTCCGCCGTTGACCGGAGTCAAGAATCGCGAAAGCTTTTCTGGGTAGTTGCAGCAGGTGCAGTGCGTGCTGCGGCGCGCAAAAGAAAACCGGCCCTCGGGCCGGTTTGTCATCGTGTGCGGGTCGCTCTCATGTTCGACCGATCGCGCTGGCCTGCACTCGCAGCAGCGCGGCGCGCACAGGATGCGTGGCTTCGATGCGCTCGGCTTCGAGTTGCAAGGCCCGCATGGCCTTCACTTCCTCCACCATCCTGCCGGGGCTCGCGAGTGCACCGAGCAAGGCCCGCGCTTCGCGGCCGAGGCGGCGCCCGGCCTGGCGTGCGCGATCGGAGGTGAGGAGACGGGACAGGGCGTAAAGCGTGTGCATGTGGCTTCCAGGTCGACAAGGTTATCGAATGGAAGCAATTTTATTCGGGTAAACCCGCGGATCACCTGCCCTGGAGTCAAAAGACCCCTGACCTCGTTCGGCCAAATCCCGGCGGGCAAAAGAAAAGGGCCGCATCGCGGCCCTTTTGGTGCAGCGCATGCAGCCGGCACTCAGACGGCGCGCACCTCGTGCAAGGCCGCGATCTCCTGCTGTGGAGTAGCCCAGCTCGGCGAGCACCTCGTCGGTGTGCTCTCCCAGCAGCGGCGAGGCGGTGATCTCGGGCTTCAGGTCGGAGAACTTGATCGGGCTGCCGACCGTCCAGTAGCTGCCGCGCACCTTGTGCGGCACTTCCACGATCGAGCCGCTCTTCCTCAGCGACTCGTCGTGCAGCAGCTCCTTCATCGACAGCACCGGCGAGCAGGGGATGTCGTGCTTGCGCAGGATGTCCACCGCCTCGAACTTGGTCTTGTCCTTCAGCCACTCCTCGATGGTGTCGAAGATCGCGGTGATGTGCGGCTGTCGCGCCTTGGGCGTGGTGTAGGCCGGGTCGGTCTTCCACTCGGGCTTGCCGATCGCGTCGCAGATCGGCTCCCAGGCGTGGCCCTGGATCGTGAAGTAGATGTAGGCGTTGGGGTCGGTCTCCCAGCCCTTGCACTTGAGCACCCAGCCCGGCTGGCCGCCGCCGCCGGCGTTGCCGCCGCGCGGCACCACGTCGGTGAAGGTGCCGTGGGGATACTGCGGGTACTCCTCGAGGTAGCCGACGCGGTCCAGGCGCAGCTGGTCGCGCATCTTCACGCGGCAGAGGTTGAGCACCGCGTCCTGCATCGACACAGAAACCTTCTGGCCCTTGCCGGTCTTGTCCCGGCCGCGCAGGGCGGTGAGGATGCCGATGGCCAGGTGCATGCCGGTGTTGCTGTCGCCCAGGGCCGCGGAGCTCACCGTCGGCGGGCCGTCCCAGAACCCGGTGGTCGAAGCCGCGCCGCCGGCGCATTGCGCCACGTTCTCGTAGACCTTGAGGTCCTCGTAGTGGTGGCCGTCGCTGAAGCCCTTCACCGAGGCCAGGATCATCTTCGGGTTGAGTTCGAGCACGCGCTGCCAGGGAAAGCCCATGCGGTCGAGCGCGCCGGGGCCGAAGTTCTCCACCATCACGTCGGAGACCTTGATCATCCTCTCGAGCACCTCCTTGCCCTGCTGCGTCTTGGTGTCGAGCGTGAGCGAGCGCTTGTTGCTGTTGAGCATCGTGAAGTAGAGCGCGTCGGCGTCGGGGATGTCGCGCAGCTGGTTGCGCGTCACGTCCCCGGAGCCGGGGCGCTCGACCTTGATCACGTCCGCGCCGAACCAGGCCAGCATCTGGGTGCACGCCGGCCCCGCCTGCACGTGCGTGAAGTCGATGATGCGAATGCCTTCGAGGGGTTTGGTCATGGCTGGGCTCCTTCGTTCTGCCTTGTCTTTGCCGCGCGTTGCGGGTTCAGCTTGGTGATGCGGCCGCTCTCGGTGCCGGCCGTTTCATCGATGACGGCGTTGACGAGCGTCGGCCGGCCGGAGGCGAGCGCCTCCTTGATGGCGGCCGTGAGTTCCTCCGGCGTGCGCGCGGTGACGCCCTTGCCGCCGAAGGCCTCCATCAGCAGGTCGTAGCGCGCGCCCTTGACGAAGGCCGTCGGCGCGGGGTCCTTGCCGCCGCCGGCGTTCATGTCGGTGCCCTTGTAGACACCGTTGTTGTTGAAGACGACCACGCACACCGGCAGGTCGTAGCGGCAGATCGTCTCGACCTCCATGCCGCTGAAGCCGAAGGCGCTGTCGCCCTCGATCGCGATGACGGGCTTGCCCGTCGTCACGGCCGCGGCGACCGAGAAGCCCATGCCGATGCCCATGATCCCCCAGGTGCCGCAGTCCAGGCGCTTGCGGGGCTCGTACATGTCGACGATGCTGCGCGCGAAGTCGAGCGTGTTGGCGCCTTCGTTGACGACCATCGCATCCGGCCGCTCCTTGACGATGTCGCGGATCGCGCCGAGCGCGCCGTGGAAGTTCATCGGCGAGGACGGGCTGCGCCAGCGTCTCGGCCATCTTCGAGAGGTTCTTGTCCTTGCGCTGCGAGATCGCGCCGAGCCATTCGGCCGGGGGCTTCGTCCAGCCGGCGTCGATACCCGCCAGCAGGGCCGAGACGCAGGAGCCGATGTCGCCGACCAGGGGCGCGGCGATCGGCACGTTGCTGTCCATCTCGGTCGGCGCGATGTCGATCTGGATGAACTGCTTCGGCGCGGGTGCGCCCCAGGTCTTGCCCTTGCCGTGCGAGAGCAGCCAGTTGAGCCTGGCGCCCACCAGCATCACCACGTCGGCTTCGGCCAGCACGTAGGAGCGTGCCGCGGAGGCCGACTGCGGATGGGTGTCGGGCAGCAGGCCCTTGGCCATCGACATCGGCAGGTAGGGGATGCCGGTCTTCTCGACCAGCTGGCGGATCTCGCTGTCGGCCTGGGCGTAGGCCGCACCCTTGCCGAGCAGGATCAGCGGGCGCTTGGCGCCCTTGAGCACCTCGAGCGCGCGCTGCACCGTGTCGGGCGCGGGCAGCTGGCGCGGCGCCGGATCGACCACCTTGACCAGCGAGTTGCGGCCGGCCTCGGCGTCCATCGTCTGCGAGAACAGCTTGGCCGGCAGGTCGAGGTAGACGCCGCCGGGGCGGCCCGAGAGCGCCGAGCGGATCGCCCGCGCGATGCCGATGCCGATGTCCTGCGCGTGGAGCACGCGGTAGGCGGCCTTGCAGAAGGGCTTGGCGGCGTTGAGCTGGTCCATCTCCTCGTAGTCGCCCTGCTGCAGGTCGACGATCTCGCGCTCGCTGGAGCCGCTGATCAGGATCATCGGGAAGCAGTTGACGGTCGCGTTGGCCAGCGCCGTGAGGCCGTTCAGGAAGCCCGGCGCCGAGACCGTGAGGCAGATGCCCGGCTTCTGGGTCAGGAAGCCGGCGGCCGCGGCGGCGTTGCCGGCGTTCTGCTCGTGGCGGAAGGAGATCACGCGCATGCCCTCGGCCTGCGCGAGGCGGGTCAGGTCGGTGATCGGGATGCCCGGCAGGCCGAAGATGGTGTCGATGCCGTTGAGCTTGAGTGCGTCGATCAGCAGGTGGAAGCCGTCGGTGTGCTCCTGGGCTGCGGCTTCGCTCCCGGGGGCGTTGCGCATCGCCGCTCCGGTGCCCGGTGGGGTGTCGAGGACGGAAGACATGACTCTCCTTGCAGCTCGTCAAAGGTCCTGCCCGAAGCCGGGCGCTGGCAGGCGCCGAGCGGCTGGGCATGCGGAGCACTATGATTTGGGCGATCGCCTTTTCTCGTTGACCGCGGTCAAGATTCGGAAAAACTCAGGAATGACCACGAACACGCTGGAAAACCATCCCGAAAGGAACGTGATCAGGCTGCAGCTCAGGCAGAACGACCTGCTCAAGGAGCTCGACGAAGACGACTTCGCCGAGCTCGAACGCCACCTCGTGATCGGCGAAGGCCACAAGGGCGATTTCCTGCTGGACCAGGGTGTGCGCAGCATGTCGCAGTACTTCATCATCGAAGGCATCCTGAAGCGCGTGGTGAGCAACAAGGAAGGCAAGGAGATGATCCTTCGCTTCGCCGGCGAGCGCGACATGGAGACGAGCTACGCCGCATGGCGGCTGGGCACGCCCACGCCCTACGGCATCGTCTGCGTGACCAAGGTGCGCGTCGCGCACATGCCCCTCACGGATTGGGTGGCCTTCATCGAGACGAGGCCTGCCATCAAGCAGGACTTCGAGTACTTCGTGATGCGGGTGATGAGCGAGATCATGGCGCACACCATCACGCTGCACCTGCTGGATGCGCCGGGGCGGGTGCATCGCTTCGTGCGCAAGCACCCCGACCTGGTCGACCACATCCCGCAGAAGGAGGTGGCGTCCTATCTGAACCTGACGCCGGAGACGCTCAGTCGCTTGCGGGCGAAGGGGAGGATCTGAGTGGCCTGTAAACCCGAGACGGGCGTCGTTCCTCGATCGATGTGATCCACTCCACCTCGATCGAACGGGTCCACTTCGCAGCGTAGAGGCCCGTGCTGGCCGGACTCATGCGAGCGCATGCTCCTGTCGCTTGCGCATCTCGACTGCGTAAGCAACCAAATCCTCGAATGCGACTCTGCGATGCGTGCCAACCTTGCGGTGAGGCAGGCGACCTTCCTCGATGTGCCGCCTGTCGCGGCGCAGCAAGGAAGGCGGGCTGGTTCACTTCAGTTGATGCACCTCTGCACGCTGGCGGCTGGTCGGTCGCATCTGGCAAGATCGTCGTTCCAGCGCTGATCCTGTCGTTCGGCGCATTGCCTGGCAAGCACGAGGAGTAGACATGGGTTCTGCCGGCCAGCAGGCTGGCGACGCCGCGGTGGCGGGGGTCATCGCGCGGCCGCCATTCATCTATCTCACCTACCTGCTCCTGGGGCTTGCCCTGGATCGCATGCTGCCTCTGCCGGTCGCCTTGCCGGAGGATGTCCTGATCCAATGGACCGCAGGCGGGGGCTTGATCCTGGTCGGCGTCTCGATCATGGCCGCAGGCATTCGCAATTTCTCTCGCGCAGCCACGCCGGTGCCCTCCAATCAGCCTGTTCGCGCGCTGGTGACAACGGGCATTCACGGCTGGAGCCGCAATCCGATCTATGTCGGCATGTTTCTCCTCTATGCCGGCATCGGCCTGGCAGCGCGCAGCCCCTGGGTCCTCGTCCTTGCGCTGCCTCTTGCCATTACCGTGCGCTACGGCGTGGTGGCGCGCGAGGAGGCGTATCTCGAGCGGCGCTTCGGCGACACCTACCGCGACTACAAGGCGCGCGTCCGCCGCTGGCTATAGCTGTCGAGCAAGCGGCGGCCTCATTGGCCGGTCCTGAGACCCCGAGGCGAAGCCGGGTTCGATCTGCAGAGCCGTCCCGGCGCGGGCGCGAAGCCAGGCTGCGCCTGGCTGTCGGGCCGGAGATGGCCGGGCTTCGACCGCCCGCATCGCGCAGGCTCACGTCGACGCGCGAGGCGGTCGATGTTGCGCAGCGCCTCCTCGCCGAAGGCACGGTGAAGAACTACGTCAGCCGCATCATGGAAGCTCCACGCCCACAGCCGCACCGAGCTGGCGGTGCTGGCCTTGCGCCAGCGTCGGGTGGGATAGGCGAAAGACCTATCGGCCGGCGGTGGTCGGCAGGTAGCCGATCGTCTGGGCGACGTCGCCGCCCTTTGTCGCGCGCACGGCGCAGTACTTGAACTCGGGGATCTTCCCGAAAGGATCTAGCGCCGGGTTGGTCAGCTTGTTGATCGCGGCCTCGTAGTAGCAGAAGGGCACGAAGATCGCGCCGGGTGGCGAGCTCTCGTCGGCGCGCGCATAGAGCGCCACCTCGCCGCGGCGCGACTGCAGCGTGATGACCTCGCCCGGCTTCACGCCCAGCTTGTCGAGGTCCAGCGGATGCACGAGCGCTACCGGATCGGGCTCGATCGCATCGAGCACGCTCGCGCGGCGCGTCATGCTGCCGGTGTGCCAGTGCTCGAGCTGCCGGCCGGTGATCAGCACATAGGGGTAGTCGGCATCGGGCCGCTCGTTGGCCGGGATGATGTCCGCGGGAACGAAGCGGGCGCGGCCCGTAGGCGTCGGGAAGTCCTCGACGAATACCACCGGCTGGCCGGGCGCGCCTTCCTCCTCGCAGGGGTAGACCACCGCATGCTCGCGCTCGAGCCGGTCCCAGGTCAGGCCCGCGATGCTGTGCATGCACTTGCGCATCTCGTCGAACACTTCGCTCACGTGGCCGTAGTGCCAGTCGAGCCCGATGCGCTGCGCGATCTGCTGGATGATCCACAGGTCCTGCTTCGCATCGCCCGGCGGATCGAGCGCCTGCCGGCCGATCTGCACCAGCCGGTCGGTGTTGGTGAAGCTGCCGGTCTTCTCGGGGAAGGCGTGGCGGGCAGCACCACGTCGGCGAGGTAGGCCGTCTCGGTCAGGAAGATGTCCTGCACCACGAGGTGGTCGAGCGTGGCCAGCGCCTCGCGCGCGTGGTTGGCGTCGGGGTCGGACATCGCCGGGTTCTCGCCCATGATGTAGATGCCGCGCACCTCGCGCGCCAGGGCCGCATCCATCACCTCGACCACGGTGAGGCCCACCTTGTCGTCGAGCGTCGTGCCCCAGTACTGCTCGAACTTCTCCCTGGCCCTGGCGTCGTCCACGCGCTGGTAGTCGGGGTACGCAAGCGGGATCAGGCCCGCATCCGATGCGCCCTGCACGTTGTTCTGTCCGCGCAGCGGATGCAGCCCGGTGCCGGGGCGGCCGATCTGGCCGGTCATCAAGGCGAGTGCGATCAGGCAGCGCGCGTTGTCGGTGCCGTGCACGTGCTGGCTGATGCCCATGCCCCACAGGATCATCGAGGCCTTCGACGTGGCATACAGGCGCGCCACCTCGCGCAGCGTGTCGGCGTCGATGCCGCAGATCGGTGCCATCGCCTCGGGCGAATAGCCCTCGACGTTGCGCTTG
Source organism: uncultured beta proteobacterium (assembly GCA_963818175.1). Lineage (GTDB taxonomy): Bacteria > Pseudomonadota > Gammaproteobacteria > Burkholderiales > Burkholderiaceae_C > Caldimonas. The sequence continues at coordinate 64,845 of CAWFRK010000036.1, forward strand.
AGATCGTCGAAGCCGATGGTGCGGCTCTCGATGAACTCCGGCGACACCAGGCCCTCGTGCACGATGACATGCATCATCGCGTTGAGCATTGCCACGTCGGTGTCGGCCTTGAACTGCAGGTGGCGATAGGCGAGCCGGGTCAGGTCGCTGCGACGCGGGTCGCAGATGATGAGCCTGGTGCCGTCCTTCACCGCGTTCTTGATCCAGGTCGCGGCCACCGGATGGTTCACCGTCGGGTTGGCGCCGATGAGGATCACCACCTCGGCCTTCTTCACGTCCATCACCGGGTTGGACACGGCGCCCGAGCCGATGCCTTCGAGCAGCGCGGCCACCGAAGAGGCATGGCACAGCCGCGTGCAGTGATCGACGTTGTTGCTGCCGAAGCCGGTGCGCACCAGCTTCTGGAACAGGTACGCCTCCTCGTTGCTGCCCTTGGCCGATCCGAAGCCCACCAGCGCGCGCTTGCCGTGCGTATCGCGGATCTTCTTCAGCGGGCCCGCGGCTGCATCGAGCGCTTCCTCCCAAGTCGCCTCGCGGAACACCTCCTGCCAGCGCTCGGGGTCCATCGTGAACTCGCCGTGCTTGGGCGCGTCGGCACGGCGGATCAGCGGCTTGGTCAGGCGATGCGGATGATGCGCATAGTCGAACCCGTAGCGGCCCTTGACGCACAGCCGGCCGTGGTTGGCCGGGCCGTCGCGGCCCTCGACGAACAGGATGTGGTTGTCCTTGACGTTGTAGGTGAGCTGGCAGCCGACGCCGCAATACGGGCAGACCGACTCGACCTGCTTGTCGGGCACCTGCAGTGCCACCTCGCGCGCCGGCATCAGCGCGCCGGTGGGGCAGGCCTGCACGCACTCGCCGCAGGCCACGCAGGTGGACTCGCCCATCGCGTCGCCCATGTCGAACACGATCTTCTCGTGAGCGCCACGGAAGGCCAGGCCGATCACGTCGTTGACCTGCTCGTCGCGGCAGGCACGCTGGCAGCGGGTGCACTGGATGCAGGCATCGAGGTTGACCGCGATGGCGGGGTGCGAGAGATCGGCAGCGGGCTGCGCGCGCGACTCGAAGCGCGGCTTGCCCACCTCGAGCCTCTGCGCCCATTCGTCGAGCTCGCTGTGGCGGGTGTAGGCCTTCTCGGGCATGTCGGAAAGCAGCAGCTCGAGCACCATCTTCTGCGCCGCAATGGCTCGCTCGCTCGTGCTGCGCACTTGCATGCCCGCTGCGGGCGCGCGGCAGCAGGAGGGTGCGAGCACGCGCTCGCCGGCGATCTCGACCACGCAGGCGCGGCAGTTGCCGGCCGGCGTCAGCCCATCCTTGTGGCACAGATGGGGGATTTCGACGCCATGGCGCAAGGCCGCTTGCCAGATGGTTTCGCCACTGCGGGCCGCGACCGGGTGGCCGTCCAGGGTGAACTCGATGTCCGCGGATGCGTCCGCGCTCTTTGGGGGTTGGAGGACTGCGCTCATCTTCAGTTGCTCCTCGGCGTCGAGGTACCCTTGCCGCACGAATCATCCCCAGCGAGCGGGAGCCGCGGATCCGGCTCTGCCGGTCCGCAGGCGGAGCCCCCTTGAGGGGGGAGCCGTCGCAGCTCGGCTACGGGGGTGAGCCAATTCCTCGGGGAAGTACTTGACCACGCAGTCGACCGGGTTGGGCGCGGCCTGGCCCAGGCCGCAGATCGAGGCATCGCGCATCACCTGCGAAAGCTCGCCCAGCAGGGCGGTGTCCCAGCGGTCCTTGGCCATCAGCATGCTCGCCTTGGCGGTGCCGCTGCGACAGGGCGTGCACTGCCCACAGGATTCGTGTTCGAAAAAGCGCATCAGGTTCCGCGCCGCGTCCATCGCGCGATCCTGCTGCGAGAGCACGATGATGGCGGCCGAGCCGATGAAGCAGCCCAGCGGCTGCAAGGTGTCGAAGTCGAGCGGCACGTCGGCCAGGCGCGCGGGCAGGATGCCGCCCGAGGCACCGCCCGGCAGGTAGGCGTAAAGCGTGTGGCCTTCCTGCATGCCGCCGCAGAACTCGTCCACCAGTTCCTGCAGCGTGATGCCAGCCGGGGCGAGATGGACGCCAGGCTTCTTGACGCGGCCCGAGACCGAGAACGAGCGCAGTCCCTTGCGGCCGTTGCGGCCCTGCGAGGCAAACCACTCGGGGCCGCGCTCGACGATGTCGCGCACCCAGTAGAGCGTCTCGAAGTTGTGCTCCAGCGTCGGCCGGTCGAACAGGCCCACCTGCGCCACGTAGGGCGGGCGCAGCCGCGGCATGCCGCGCTTGCCCTCGATGGATTCGATCATCGCGGACTCTTCGCCGCAGATGTAGGCGCCCGCGCCGCGGCGCAGTTCCAGGGTCGGCAGCGTCATGCCGGGCAGCAGCGTCGGCGCCTCGGCCTGCAAGGCGGCCAGCTCGCGGGCCAGCAGGGTCCGGCAGCCGTGGTATTCGTCGCGCAGGTAGATGTAGGCCGCCTCGATGCCCACCGCCCAGGCCGCGATCAACATGCCTTCGAGGAAGCGATGCGGATCGCGCTCCAGGTAGTGGCGGTCCTTGAAGGTGCCGGGCTCGCCCTCGTCGATGTTCACGGCCATCAGGCGCGGCGCGGCTTCGGCGCGCACGATGCGCCACTTGCGCCCGGCCGGGAAGCCTGCGCCGCCCAGGCCGCGCAGGCCGGAATCCTCCATCGCCTTGATCACGCCCTCGACGTCGCGCTTGCCGCCCAGGCACTCGCGCAGCAGCTCGTAGCCGCCTTGGGCGCGATAGGCGGCGAGGTCCACGTAGGGCTCGGGCTCGTGCGTGATCCGCTGCGCTTGCACCGCATCGACCACTGCCTCGGTCGAGGCGTGCGGCACCGGATGCTGGTGCACGACCGCGACCGGCGCCTGCTCGCAGCGGCCGACGCAAGGCGCGGGCAGCACGCGCACTTCGGCGCCCAGCAGGGCGGGCAGCTTTTCCAGCAGATCCCGTGCGCCGTTCAACTCGCAGGAGAGGCCGTCGCAGACGCGCACGGTCAGGGCCGGCGGCGCATCGAAGGAGCCGTCCTCGTTCTCGCGGACCACGTCGAAGTGGTGGTAGAAGCTCGCCACCTCGAACACCTCGGTCTGCGAGAGCCGCATCCACTGCGCCAGCGCGGCCAGGTGCGCGGTGCTGAGCTGGCCGTGGCGGTCGTTGATGGCATGCAGGTACTCGATCAGCCGGTCGCGCCGGGGAGCGGCCGCACCGACCAGCTCCAGCACCTCGGCCCGGGCCCGGGGATCCACCTGCCGGCCGCGCGGCTGCTGGCGCTTGCGCTGGCGTGTCTGGGCGTCCAGCGGACGCAGGGGAATTACCTTGGCATGCATGGCTTACCTGAACATGTTGTCTCTTGCATATTGTTCTGCTTCGAATTCGTGGGCGGTAGCAGCAAGGCTAGCGCGGATGATCGTCCTTAATATGTAAACTGATTCATAAATGCTGCGCATCACCATCAAGCCGCACTGGCAGATCGGCCGCGAGCGCGAAGCCGCGCTCGATGCCAACGCCTTGCTGGAGTTGCTCTCGGGCATCAACGAGACAGGTGGCATCGCGCAGGCGGCGCGCGGCATCGGCTTGTCGTACCGCCATGCCTGGGGGCTGATCAAGAGGGCCGAGGCGCTTTTCGGGCATGCCCTGCTCGAGGCGGGCCGGGGAAGGGGATCGAGCCTTACCGAATTTGCGCGCAAGCTGGTCTGGGCCGATGCCCGCATTGCTGCGCGCTTGCAGCCGCTGCTCGAATCGCTGGCCTCCGAGCTGGAAGGCGAGCTCGATCGCAGCCTGGCGCATCCTCATCCGGTGTTGCGCCTGCACGCCAGCCATGGATTCGCGGTGGCCGCATTGCTCGAGCAACTGGAGGCGCGGCGGCTGGCGCTGGAACTGCGCTATCGCAACAGCTTCGAGGCGGTGGCGGCACTGTCGCGCGGCGAATGCGACCTCGCCGGCTTTCACGTGCCGATCGGCGAGTTCGAGGCGGCAGCGGCCGAGCGCTACCTGCGATGGCTGAGGCCGGGCGAGCACAGCCTGATCCAGCTGGCGGTGCGCATGCAGGGCTTGTTCGTCGCGGCGGGCAATCCGAAGGCCATCACCAGCCTGGCCGACCTCGCGCGGCCCGATGTGCGCTTCGTCAACCGGCCGGCGGGCTCCGGCACGCGCATGCTGACCGAGATGCTGTTCCAGCGGCAGGGCATTGCCGCGAGCCAGGTCGCCGGCTATGACAACACGGAACTGACGCATGCCGCGGTGGCGGCCTACGTCGCCAGCGGCATGGCCGATGCCGGCATCGGGGTGCAGACCGCCGCGCATCGCTTCGGCCTGAATTTCATCCCGCTGCTCAGGGAGCGCTACTACTTCGCCTTGCCGACGCAGGCGCTGTCGCGGGCCGAGATGCGGCCCCTGCTGCAGGTGCTGCAGTCGAGCAGCTACCGGGCCAAGGTGGCGGCGCTGGTGGGCTATGAAGCCGGCGAGACGGGCAAGGTCGTGGGAGTGGAGGAGGCGCTCGTGCGCTGACCTGCCGCGCGCCGGCGACATCCGCTATTGCCGGATGGCCTCCACCTGGATCTTCAATGCGATCTCGTCGGCGACCAGGGGCAGGCTGTGCGTCATGCCGAAGGGGCTGCGCAAGAGCCTGGCTTCGAAGTCGCCGCCGCACACCTCGCGCTTGAAGAGGGGGTTGAGATAGCAGTCGAAGCGCGTCGCGGTGAGCGTCAATGGCTGGCTCACGCCCTTGAGCGTGAATTCGCCCCGCACGCTCTTGAGGCGATCGCCTTCGAATTCGAAGCGCTCGCCCACGAAGTACGCGGTGGGGTATTGCTCGATGTCGAAGAAGTCCTTCCTCCTGAGCACGGTGGTGAAGGGTGCGACCGGCGTGCTGATCGAGCGCATGTCGACCTGCAGGGAGACCTTGCCCTTGCGCTCCGCCTTGTCGAGCGTGACCTGGCCCTCGATGCGCTCGAACCGCCCGCGCGTGGTGGAGGTGCCGAAGTGCACGACCTCCCAGGTCACGTTGGTGTGGGTCGGGTCGAAGGTGTAGGTGACGGGCTCGGCCGAGACGGCGCAGGCTCCGGTCGACATCAGCAGGCAGATGGCAGAGCGTTTCATGGCGGCGATGTCAGCACAAGGAGGCGCAAAAAGCAAAGGCGCCCTTGGGCCAGAGGCGTTGCGTCAAAGCCATGATGGAAGGCGTCAGGCGTGAATCGCCTTCAGCGCCGCTTTTGGGGCGTTCTTGACGATCTTCAGAAGCACAGCCGCAGGGCCGGTCGGCTGGCGCCGATGTTGCTCCCAGTTTTGCAGGGTCCGCACATTTACGCCGATGGCTTGGGCAAACTCGGCCTGCGACAGGCCCGTGCCTTCACGAATGGCTTTCACGTCCGGGGCTTCCACCTCGAACACCCGTGACGGCTTGGCCTTGCCCCGCGAAATGGCGCGCGCCTCTCTCAGGCTTCGAGTCAGGTCCGCAAACAGCTCCTTGTCCATCTCACAACTCCTTTACCAATTCGCGGAGGCCCTCTTTTCCAGACGACAGCTCTGCTCCTATTGCTGCTTGATCGCCTCGACCTGCACCACCAGCCTGACGTTGTCCGCGAAGCCGAAGTTGGAGCCGTAGTTCATGCCCCACTGGCTGCGCTGGATCACTGTCTCGAAGTCGCCGCCGCAGACCTCGCGCTTGAGCATGCGGTGCTCGTAGCAGTTGAACTTGTTGGCCTTGAGCGTCACCGGGTTGGTCTTGCCCAGCATGGTGAGCGTGCCGGCCACTTCCTGGACCTTGGGGCCGTTGAAGCTGAACTTGACGGCAGTTGAACTTGTTGGCCTTGAGCGTGACGGGTCGGGTCTTGCCCAGCATGGTGAGGGTGCCGGCCACTTCGTTGACCTTGTCGCCGCTGAAGCTGAACTTGTCGGCCACGAACCTGGCGGTGCCGTGCTCTTCGGTGTTGAAGAAGTCCTTGCTGCGCAGGTGCTTGTTGAAGGGCTCGACGCCGGTGTTGATCGACGTGGTGTCGATGGTCAGCTCGACCTTGCCCACCTTGGCAGCACGGTCGAGCTGCACCGTGCCTTCCTTCTTGTCGAAGCGTCCGCGGTTGGTCGACGTGCCCATGTGATCGATCTCGAAGGTCACGAAGGTGTGCGCCGGATCGATCGCATAAGTGGCGGTCTGCGCCTGGGCGCCGGCGGCCAGGGCCAGCAAGGGTGCGGCAAGGAGGGTCTTTTGCATGGGTGGCTTCTTCTTCGCTTGGGTTGATGAATCGGTGGAATCGCGGTCGCGCTTCAAAGCCCGGCCACGCCGGTGAGCGCGAGCTTGAGCTTGACCTGCACGTCGTTGGCGACCATCGAGGTGTCGGACCATTCGCCTTCGCCGATCTTGTATTCGAGCCGCTTGAGCGTGAAGGCTCCCGTGGCGGTGGTGGTCCCGCTGGCCTGCGTGAGCGCCACCGGCACCACCACGTCGTGCGCCTGGCCCTTGATGGTGAGCTTGCCCGCCACTTCGTACTTGCCCGCGCCGAGCGCCTTGACGCCGGTGGACTGGAAGCGCGCCTGCGGGAACTTGGCGGTGTCGAACCACTCGGGCTTGATCACCTCGGCCTCGGACTCGGCCGCGCCCATCGTGACGCTGCCGAGATCGACGGTGAAACCGATCTTTGCGGCATTCGGGCTTCTTCGGGTCGAAGTCGAGCTGCGCGTCGAACTTCCTGAAGCGGCCCTCGACGGGCACGCCCATCTGCTTGCTGATGAAGGCGATCTCGCTTTGCGTGGGCAGGAGCCTTTGCTGGGCGGCCGCGGGGGCAGCGATGGCGAATGCGGCGATCAGAGGCGGAGATGAACAGGGGCTTGAGCAAGGTCGGGTCCTCGGAGGAAAGTCGGCTTCAGGCGCGGCGAATGCCGCGAGCAGCGGGGCTGGCTGCGCCGCTCCGCGGCCACATGCGGGCCAGCAGCCCGTCGCGATCGATGAAGTGATGCTTCAGCGCGGCCGCGACATGCAGCGATCACCAGTGTGGCCAGCGTGAACGCCAGCCGGCCATGCCAGGGCTTGATCGCCTCGGCCAGATCCTTGTCGACCGGCACGAAGTCGGGCAGCGGCAACACGCCGAACACGACGATCGGAAAGCCCGCCGCGGAGCTGTAGGCCCAGCCCACCAGCGGCACCGCGAAGAACAGCAGGTAGAGCAGCTTGTGCGTGCCGTCGTGCGCGATGCGCTGCCATCCGGGCATGTTGACCAGCACTTGCGCTGGCAGTCGCGGCGGGCGGTGCGACAGCCGCCACAGCAGGCGCAGCATCGACAGCGTGAGGATCGTGATGCCGGCCCACTTGTGCCAGTTGTAGAGCTTCAGGCGCGTGGGCGAGACCGGCAGGTCGGCCATGTACAGCCCGAGACAGAACGAACACAGGATGGCCACCGCCAGCAGCCAGTGAAGCGCGATGGCCGTGCCGGTGTAGCGTTCGACAGGCTGTGACATGCGGTATGTGCTGAAACAAAAAAGTATGCGCCCGTGGCCTGCACGAGGCGCGCCATGGGCGCGATCGGTGCAAGGTCGGGCGCAAGGATAGAGGGGAGGCCGGCGCAGAAAGTTCACTGCGCTTGATGGGACTGTTCGAAGCGTTTGAATGGGGTGTTACTACTAAGCTGTTGACCCGGATGAAGGGTAGTCACACGCTGGCGACAAGCCGCGCGTCAAGTCCGAAGGCTTCGCGTGTCTTGAGCTCAAATGATCCTTGCGCAGTTGTCAGGTTGATCAGCAGGTTCCAGGAATGGCGGCTCACAACGCTCGGGACGACCACGATCGGGTGCTGATCGAGGAGCGCATCACCGAATTTCTGCTGGTTCGGGCTGACGGCGCCTGGATGAAGCCACAGGGGGTTCGCGATGCTTGAAGGATGGACAACGTGAACGTTCGCTGGGTCGATGTTGAGCTCGAACAGGCTGTGGGGGACCGTATCCAGGGTGTTGAAGCCGCGGTGCACCGCTACCTCAAGGATGGCCGTGGCCGGGTCGAGTGCTGTGTACAGTGTTCGACGCCCAGCTGAGGACCAGCGTCCTCCTACGAGAAACGCTCCCTCGGCCTTGTCCCAGGTGTCGAGATGCTTGTCGCGCTCAAGGCGCCAGGCCGTCAATCCGGAGCCGCCGAGCGCGGCCGGTAGCGGCGTCAAGCGTAGACCCCATAGTCCATGCGAATCAGAAGCGTCCTGACGAGATCCGTTCCATCGGTGCTCTGCAGCAGGTCGATCGGCTTGCGGCGATCCAGCCCGATTGCCGGAGATGTCAGCCACTGTTCCGCGGCCTCGCGCGTACCGAGCACGTCTGTCGCCATGGCGGCAATGGACGCCAGCCGAAGTGCCCGATCACTGGTATTGGCGTCGAGCAGCTTTCCTGACGCTTCTCCGCGCTGCAGCGTACGCTCGCTCACCCCGAGCGTCTTCAGGACGGTGTCGCTGTCGATCAGCTGAAACGAAGACATCAGTTCGCGAGCGGCGGAAACCGGCAGGCCCACCGTCACCAGGTCGTGCGTCTGCAGCTGGCTGAGGTTGCGCGATGCCGCAAGTAGACCGAGCTGGCGCTGGGAGGAGCGCTCTGGACGCGACGCAGCCTTGCTCGGCGGAACGGCAGACTTGGGGTGAGACGACCGAGTGGGCATGCAGAATCTCCTATGCGACAACTGTCATGCCAGTTTACGACACTTGTCATGTGTAGCGCTGTCATTCAGCCAAAAGATTGGGTCACCCAGCTTGAGGACGCTGAGGAAGCTAGCGGACAGGTGCGACCTGGCCGCCTTCGGATTGCTCCGGCAGGGCGCTCAGGTTGATGTCCGTGCCATTGGCGGCCGGAAAGATCGCGAGGGTGATGACCGAGCGGCTCGCGAAGCTCACGCCCGAGGCGGAGCCGGAGTCGAACAAGGGCTGCGTGGCGCCGGGCGCGGCGATGCGGATCCGGTAGTCCGGATCGCTGCTGAGCGTCTGGAAGGTCGATAGTGCCTCGTAGGCGCCCAGGCTGAAGGTCGGGGTCGCCGGCAGGTTCGACTTCGCTCAGCATCGAGAAATAGACGTTCAGGGGGCCTGGAATGTTCGATGCAGCATGGAACAAGCGAATGCGGGTGCTGCCCGTGCCCGGCTGCGCGTTGGTCTCCTCGAAGACGGTGAGCTTGATGCCCGCGCCGCCCAGGCCGCCATGGGCGACCGCGCTCGTGAAGCGGTCGACCACCAGCGTGGTGGCGATCGTGGCGAGATCGGGCGGGCCGCTCGGCGCGCGCACGGCAACGACCGTATTGCCCGCGAAGACGTCGCCATAGGTGCTCACCTGGCCGCCCGCCTGGAGCCCGGTGAACACCGTCTCGCCGTTGAGGCGGAAGTCGAGCGGGTTGACGTTGGTGCCGTTGACGAAGCGCAGGATGGCCACCGAATCGCGACCACCATTGTCTTTCTGTCGTTGTCGTTGTCGTTGTCGTTGTCGTTGTCGTCGTTGTCGTGGTTGTCGTCGCCACCGCATCCGACCAGCCCCAGCGCGCCGCCGGTGCCGGCGACCCCGAGGGCCGAAAGTGTCAGCGTGCGGCGAAGCGCATCGGGCCGGTCGGTGGGCTTGGGCGTGTCCATCTCGCGTCTCCTTCGGTCGGGCCCATCGATCTGGCGCGCACTGCCCGCATCAACTCAAGGCTTGCGCCGGTCGCGCTCGTAGGCCGCGTAATACTCTTTCTTCGATTCGTACATCCGCGCATCGGCCTCGTGCACCGCGGCCTCGATCCGGTCGCCCGCGTGGCAGATGGCCAGGCCGAGCGAGAAGCTCAGCGGCGCGCCCGGATAGAACTGGTTGTTCACGTCGACGAGCTTCTGGATGCGCTCCATCATCTGATCGGCGCCGCGCTCGTCGGTTCCGGGCAGCAGCAGCGCGAACTCGTCTCCGCCGATGCGCGCCCCTCCGAACACGTTGCGCGTACAGCTCGCTGTGCTGGAGCCTGTGCTGCGCGCGGCTGCGATCGGTGAAGTCCTCGATGGACAGCAGCACCCGGTGCCAGGTCGCTTCGTGGCCCGGCAGCACGGTGGTATTGAGCAGGATGTCCAGGCGCTGGCCGCCGAGCGTGTAGTTCACCGTCTGGCTCGCGAAGCGGGGCTTGCCCTCCCACGGTGCGACCAGCTCCTCGAGATGCGCTCGAACATGTCGGCGAAATCTTCTTGTCGGGCTTCGGAAAGGGTCATCTGGGAGTCAGGCATTCATCAGGGCTTCGATTTCTTGTGCTTCGACCGGCACGCCGCGTGTCAGCAGCTCGTTGCCATCGGCGGTCACGAGGGCGTCGTCCTCGATGCGGATGCCGATGTTCCAGTACTTCTCGGGCACGCCTTCGGCCGGGCGCACATAGAGGCCCGGCTCGATCGTGACCACCATGCCGGGCCGCAGGATGCGCGAGGGCTTCTTGATCACGCGACCGCCCAGCCCATCGGGCTGCTCGATGGGGGGCTCGTCGTCCTGCAGGTAGTTGCCGACGTCGTGAACGTCGAGCCCGATCCAGTGGCCGGTGCCGTGCATGAAGAAGGCGCGATAGGCTGCCGTCTCGATCACGTCTTCGAGACCGCCGTGCGTGTCGCGCGACAGCAGGCCGGTGTCCAGCATGCCTTGCGCGAGCACGCGGATCGCGGCGTGATGCGCATCGCGCTGGCGGGCGCCGGGCCGCGTCGCCTCGATCGCTGCGGCCTGCGCGGCACACACGATGTCGTACAGCTCGCGCTGCGCAGGAGTGAAGCGGCCATCCACGGGGAAGGTGCGCGTGACGTCGCTGGCGTAGCCGTCGAGCTCGCAGCCCGCATCGATCAGGCACAGCTCGCCCGCCTTGAGCAGGCCGTCTCCCGCCGGATAGTGCAGCACGCAGGCATTCGCGCCGGCCGCGACGATGCTCGGATAGGCCGGCGATTGCGAGCCATGCCGGCGGAACTCGTGCAGCAGCTCGGCTTCGAGGTGGTATTCGCGCCAGTGCTCGCCCGGCGCGGTGCGCAGCCAGTGCGCGCTCTGCCGCATGGCGCGCACGTGGGCGCCTGCCGAGATCTCGCCGGCGCGACGCATCAGGGCGGCTTCATGCGTGTCCTTGACGAGCCGCATCTCGTCGAGCACGCGGCAGAGGTCGCGCTGCGCACCGGGCGCCTCGACACCCTGGCGCTCGCGGGCGCGCACCACGGCCAGCCACTCGTCGATGCGGCTCTCCAGCCCCGGGTAGAGGCCGAAGGGATACCAGACGGCCGGATGGTCTGCGAGCAGCTCCGGCATCGCCTTGTCGATGGCTTCGACCGACAGCGCCGCATCCACGCCGAGCACCTCGGGCGCCGCCTCGGGGCCGACGCGATAGCCGTCCCAGATCTCGCGTTCCTCGTCCCTGGGCCGGCACAGCAATGTCGTGTGCCCCTGGTCGTCGATGACGAGCCAGGCTTCGGGCTCGCTGAAGCCGCCCAGGTAATGGAAGTAGCTGTCGAAGCGGTAGGGGTAGTGCGTGTCGCGGTTGCGGATGCGCTCGGGCGCGGTCGGCAGCACGGCCACGCCGCCGCCGGCCTCGCGCAGCGCCTGCGCCACGCGGCGGCGGCGTTCGGCAAAGACTGAACACTCCATGGGGCTTGGTGGCATGAGGATTGATGATGATCCAATCTACCACCTCGCCCATGCCTGAGCGGGCAAGGGGACGCCGCTTTGCCCGGCATGCGGTCAATTCGTGGTCGGCAGCTCCCGCCAGTTGAGCCTGCGCAGCGCCATCGCGGCGCCGAAGTTGCCGGGCAGGGTGCCCACCTGGCCCGTGTCGCTGCCGACGACGAGGCGCACCTTGCCGTTGACGCTCAGGAAGCGGACGTCCGTGACCACCCCCGCGATGTGCTCCGAATAGGCGATCGGCTCCGTGGCCTGCAGGAGCACCGATTTTCCAGATCCGAACTCGACCGCATAGACACGGCTGCTTCCCGAAGGGGCGCAGGCATTGCCGTTGGGCAGCACGGCGGTGAAGCTCACCACGCCGAAGAACGATGCCGGGTCGGTGACCACGCGAAAGGCGATGCTCTGGGCTCCCGCGCCGAGATCGACGTACCACCCCATCGGCGTGCTCGGGTTGACCGCCACCCCGGCGATCAGGTTGGTGTTGTTGGCGAGCTCGGAACGGTCGACGGGAAAGTTCACGCCGGGCGGAAGGTTGGCCGCGGCGTTGAACCCCATCCCCGTGCCGTCCCAGATGGCGTAGAAGGTCTGGCCCTGTGTCGAATTGGCATCGGTATCGGCCAGCAGCCGACCCGTTCCGATGAACACGAAGCGCTTGCCGGTGCTCGGCTGGACTTCGATGAGCGGACGCGACGTGACCGGCTGTGCGCTGCCGCCCGCCGTCGCGAGCGTGGCCAGGCGCAGCGGCGCCGGATAGTTGCCCGAGGTCGCCGTGATGTCGAGCCGCCAGACATTGCCCATCAGGTCGCCGCCGTACACCGCGTCGGCCACGCCGTCGCTCAGGTCGAGCACGTAGGCTGCCACGTGGGCCAGCCCGGCTTCGCTGGTGGTCGTGCCGAGGTTCGATACCTGGACCCGCTCGAGCAACTCGCCGTTGCGCGGGTTGACGAAGAAGATGTAGCCCTTGCCGTCGCTGTTGCCATAGCCCGACGCGAAGATCACCGTCCAGCCGTACTTGCGGGTCTTGACCACGGTGGGCTCGCCATAGCTGAGGCCCATGTCGGCATGACTGAACTCCCACAGCACGCGGTCCGCCACGGCTGTTTCGCTGGCCATCGTCGCCGGGTCGGTGACGTCGATGGCGTAGTAGCTCTTGCCGCCCTTGCCGAGCCCGCCGATCAGCACCGAATGCCAGTCGGCGCCGCCGCTGGCGCCTTGTGTCTTCGAGAAGTCGATGTCGAACACCTGCGGGGTGGAGTTGACGTAGTAGTGATGCTGGAAGTCGGGGTTGCCGAGCGCGACCAGCCCGTCGACCTGGGGCGTGCCATTGGGGCCCTGGAAGAGCGCCGACGGGATGTAGGCGAACACCTCCTTGCCGGCATCGGTGCCGGTCAGCGCGCCGTTGAAGGCATGCAGCATGCCGTCGTTCGCGCCCACGTAGACCATGGCCGGGCGCGAGGCGTGCGCCTGCTTGAACGCGGCATAGCCGGGGTTGGCCGCATTGGAGTACGGCATGTTGGGCGGGCCGACCGGCCGCACGCGCGAGCCGACGATGTCGCCCAGCAGCCTGGTGCGCAGGCGGTAGGCGGATCCCGCCTCGAGCGTGCGGTCGCCTCGCAGGTAGTTGACGAACTGGGCACTGTCATTGCCGGTTCGCCAGGCCGGGTCGAGCGCGGTGGCCTGCGTGGCGTTGAGCTCGGCATGCCGGAAGGGCACGCCCTCGCCAGAGGAGCCGCTCGAAGGATTCCAGGTGACCACGAGCCGCCCGATGTCCCAGCCGTTGCCGGCAAACTGCAAGGCCATCATGTCGCTGGCCCTCCAGCGCTCCACCACCGTGGGAGCGCCGGTCGTCGCATTGAAGGAGATGGTGCTGGCGGTCAGCTCGCCGGTCCAGGTCTCGGCGTCGAACTGGGCGCTGTAGCTGGCGTTGCCGCTGGTGGAGACCTGCGGCGCGGGCGTGGCGAAGGAGGTGGTGAACGCCTTCATCTCGGAGACGATGCGGGCGAATGCGCTCTGCAGGCCGAGCACCATGGTCTCGGCCTGCCCGCCGGTGAAGTAGTTCTTCGGCCGCAGGTTGGTGCCCTGGCCGGTGTTCGGGTTCGTTTCGCCGGCGGTGTTCCACCAGGCCTGGTCGAGCGGCGTCGTGCGTGCATAGGGGTCGCCGAAATCCGTCGGCACGTCGAAGCCGCCGTACTTGGTCGCGAGGTAGTACTGGTTGTTGCCGCGATAGATCTGGTTCTCCAGCACGTCGACCCAATAGGTGGAGATCGTCTGCTTGCCCTCCTGGTCCGGGCGGATGTCCTTCGTGTGGGAGTCGTAGGCCAGGCCCGCCATCAGGTAGCTGTTGTTGTTGCAGCACCAGGGGATGTTCCGGCCGCCCAGGCCGCTGCCCATGCCTTCCAGCTCGCCCACCTTGTTGGTCGCGGTGGCGGCGTTCACCGTGGTGTCGGCCGAGACTTCCGCCGGCATCGAAGGCTCGTTGCCCGAGCGCGGCGGCGTGCCTGCGCCCGGCAGGTTCGAATCGGCGTGGGTGTTGGCGTCGCCGATGCCGAGGATGAAATTCTTCTGGCATGAGTACAGGATCGGGTCGTGGGCAGGGCCGGCCTGGAAGTCGATCACCGGGAAGCCGTCCTTGAAGGTCGCGTTGGCCTGTGCGCCCGAGGTGTACGAGGACACGTTGCCCAGGTTGCGGAAATATCGCGTCGCCGCGTAGTACATCTCGCTGACCGGGTCGAAGGTCTTGTAGGTGTGGCTCGCCTGGCCGAACTTGTTCAGGTAGTTCATCACCCCGCTGTCGCTCACGGCGCTCGCCGTCGCATCGGAGCTGTCGGGGTTCCTGACGAACACGCCGGTGCTCGCATCCCACTCGGCCAGGTCGTTGCTGAGGTTGGCCGAGCCGGGCACCGGGCGCTCGGGCCCGATGAACTTCATGCGGGCGCGCAGCGCGGCGCCGTCTCGCTGGATATCGCTGTCGTTGAGGTAGCCGAAGGCGCTGTAGCGGATGCGCATCGCGTACTGCTGCATCAGTCCTTCGGGCTTGTAGTTGCTGCCGTACGGCTTGCAGTTCGCCTCCACCCCGCCGCGGCCGCTGGTCGGGTCGCACACCTGCACGCGCACGTAGACCTGGTACTGCGCCGCGGCGTCGGTCTGGTTGGTCCAGTCCGTCCCGGTGCAGCTGCTCACCGAGCCGGCGCCGGTGAACACCAACCTGTTGCCGCAGCCCCAGATGCGCATGTTGAAGCCGGTCCAGGCGAATGGCGTGACTGAAGAGACGAGCGAGGGTGCGAGACGGTCGCCGGTGGTGGGGTTGTCGTTGCCGTTCGTGCCGCGGTTGGGGAAGTTGCCGTTGTCGCCGATCAGCGCGCCCCAGGCTTTTTCGAGGATGGTCCGGCCCGGCTCGTCCACGACTCGGTAGCCCCCCGTCAAGGCCCAGCGGAAGGGATCGATGGTCTGCATCGTCGCCCAGTTCAGGAAGCTTCCGCTCCACTTGCCCGGGCAGGCGTGGTTGGCGGCAGCCAGTCCGTCGGGGCGGAAGTAGCTGTTGGCGGGTATCGCCGCGTCGGGCACGTAGACGTAGCACTTCTTCGGATCGAAGTAGCCGACGTAGTCGACCGTGGCCGAGAAGTTGCCCATGTTGGCCACGCTGATCGCCGTCGGGTATTCGACCGAGGGAGTGAGCGCGAGGTTGCCCGGCACCGCGGTGGTGGTGAAGAGCGGCTGGTCCGCCAGGTCGGTCTGCGCCATCGCGGCGGGCGAGCCGGCGGCGACTGAAGCAGCCAGCGCAATGAGGGCCAGCAGGCGAGGGCTCTTGTTGTTGGTCTTCATGGCGGGCTGCCCTACATGGTGAAGGTGGTCTGCAGGAAGGCTTGCGTCCTGCGCGGGCCGTCCACGCGGATGCTGATGCGGTAGATCACCTGCTGGGGCATCGCACCGAGCGTCCCTCCGGCGCCGGCCTGCTCGGCCCGCTCCCAGGCGTAGCTGGTGCCGCCCGCGGCAGCGCCGGCATCGGCCAGCGTGCAGCTGCCGGCTCCGAGCGCGGCATCCAGGCCGGTAGAGCTGCACATGCGGTCTATCACATAGCGGATCGTCACGCCCTGGTCGGCCACCGCGATGTTGTTGGTGGCGTCGGCGACGCCGGCGAAGGTGGTGTCGTCGAGCAGGGCGAGCGGTACGCCCCGCGCATTGCTCGGCAGGATGGTGGCGCGGTAGTTGCTGGTTTGCAGGTGGCTGGCGCGCGCCGCCGCGGTGCTGAGCGCGCCGGTCTCGAAAGCGGCAAGCACGACAGGCACGACCCGCTCGCCCTGGTTGACGAGATCGCGCTTGAAGGCGATGTTGCCCGACTGGAGCAGCGAGGTGTCGAAGGAGCGCACCAGCGCCACCGCCGAGAGAAGCAGCACGACGAGCACGATCAGGCTCATCAGCAGCACCGCGCCTCGTTGCTGAAGGTGCTGTGGAACCATGGCGGCAAATCGGCATCCTCGCCGCATGACCGCAGCGCCAGCGAGCGGGAGCCGCGGATCCGGCTTCGCCGGTCCGCAGGCGGAGCCCCCCTCTGAGGGGGTGGCGCGTAGCGCCTACGGGGGTGGTTCATTGCAGCAGCAGGATGTTGCGAAGCGGGATGGTTGCCTCGACGACGCGGTGGCGATGGCGTCGTTCGTCGGCCGTCAGGGTGCGCGTCTGCTGCAGGGCGGGGTCCATGTCCTGGAACAGCGTGAGCGTGGTGGGCGCCACCGGGTCGCCGCGCTCGGCGAGCGAAGTGCGCAGGATCAGCGCCACTCGAATCGCCACGATGCGGCGCAGGTTGGTGCCGGAAGCAGCCGACCCATTGAGCAGCGTGGCGACGTCGAAGGCGCCGCTGCCCGGGTCCGCCCAGGTGTCGAGCGCGCGGTTGCCGTCGCTGTCCAGGCCATAGAGCGCCCGCATCTCGACCACGCCTTCGGCCACGGGCATCACCGCGTCGGTGCCGGCCGTGCGCAGGATGTCGTAGCTGAACAGCGTCCGGTCGGCGCCCACGCCATAGAGCGTGAACTGGGGCGGGTTGGTGGCGCTGTTGCCGATCGGGATGGCAAAGGCAGTGCCGGTGGTCGCGAAGGAGGAGAGGTTCGCATCCGTGCCGGTGGCCGTGTAGTAGGTGCCGCCGAAGGGCAGGTACTGGTCGTTGCTGCCGGTGAAGGGAGTGTTGACCTCCTCGACCAGGCATCCCAGCCCGTCCTCGGACACCAGCACCAGGTCGGAGCCGTTCAGGCCCAGCGTGTTGGGCAGGCGCAGGCTGTCGCCGGTGGCCGAGCCGGGCAGCACGCGTGAAGGCGACTCGGAGAAGCCGGAGGTGCCCGACATCACGATCAGCACGTCGGAGCCCGCCGCTGATTGCCCCTGGGCAATCACCACCGGCGCCAGGCGGAAACTGCCCGAGACGGCGCCAAACGGAGCGGGCAGCGCAGCCGCGCGCGGCAGGATCACTCCCGTGCCGCTGCGCGATGCATTGATGCGGCAGCCGAAAGCCTCGCGCCAGCGCTGCGCGAAGCCGGAGCCCGCGCTGCGCAGGTTCTTGTCGAGCACGAGGGACACGTAGGCGCCGGTCTGGTTGACGTCGTTGACCGAGGTCGTGGTGCGCTTGCGGCCTTCGCTGGCGGTGAGCACGCTGAAGATGGCCATCGTGACGACCAGGGCGATTGCCATGGCCACCATGAGTTCGATCAGCGAAAAGCCCAGGCTCCTGACGCGGCATCTTCATGGGCTCACCTGTGCGGGCAGCACCACCTGTGTGGTCAGGCGGCTTTCCTGTCCGACCGCACGGTTCGGCGGTCGCCAGCTGATGGTGATGTCGGCGGTGTTGCCAGCGACGGTGATGCTGCCTTCGCCGTGGCTCAGCCCGTCCACGCTCGCATTCCCGACCCGGGCGTGCCACGCGTCGACGATCGCCGCCGGCAGGGTGAAGGTCTGCCTGGCCATCATCTCGCTGGCGATCTCGTTGGCCAGCAAGGCGGCGCGGTTGCGGTCCTCGGCATCGATGGAATACTGGGTCGCGCGCGCGTGCAGCGCGATCATCCCGAGGATGCCGAAGGAGAAGATCAGGATGGACACCAGCACTTCGAGCAGCGTGGCGCCCTGATGACCACTTCGGCAAGGCGAGGCTTTCATGATGCGGGGCATCCATCAGGTTGACTGGCCGACAAGACCCGTGCCGGATCGCACATGCGGATCTGTCCGCCGATGGAGACCGTGACACGCAGCGGCCGGTCGCCGCCGGTGATGCTGATGTCGTAGGTGGTCGTCGGCGCGGCGGGGTCCACGCTGCAGGCCTGTCCCACGCCCGTCACCGCGCTGGTGGCGCTGGCTTGCCGGCCCATCGAGTTGAAGCAGATGGCTGCGGGCCCGGCAATGGCAACGGCCGAGGTGGCATCGCCGAAAGCACCGCCTTGCACGAACTGGGCAGGCTCGGGGCCTCCGGACATCAGGGGCAGGGCCTGCACCGACCAGTTGCGCCCGTTGGCTGCGGCGGCCGCGTTCAACGCCGGTGTCGCATTCGTCAGCGAGAACACGACCTGGCGGCTGGAGCGCAGCGACTCGTTCTGCGCCAGCCGCAGGCCGTTCTGCAGCGCCTCGGCCACCGAACGCACCTGGGTGTTGAGCAGCCACAGCCTCATCGTGGGCGCCGCCACCAGCAGCAGGATGGCCGCCACCGTGAACGTCACCAGCAGCTCGACGAGCGTGAAGCCCTGGGCCTGCCTCATGCCAGCCCCTCGGCCCGCAGGCAGCTCGGCACTTGATGTCTCATGAGACATCAGTGTCAACCTGGCTTTCATGGGCCGCCGCGCCGGGCCGCTCCCAAGCAAGGCCCGCCCCCCTCGCGGAGGGGTGCACGCCGTACTCGGCGGGCGGGGTGTGGTCATGAGCACTGCCCCCGCTTCAGCGTCCAGCCAGAGCTGCAGTTGCCCCAGCCGCTCGGCGCGGTGCTGGATTTGTTGCTGTTCTGGTTGATGGTGAAAGTGAAGCCGCTCGTCGGCCCGCTTCCCACCGCCTGCAGCGTGTAGCCGTTGGCGTCGGGCGTGCCGCTGCACGAGACGACGAAGCTGCCGAAAGTCCGTTGCGCCACATCCGTGCGCTGGCAGGGAGAAGTGAAGCTTCCTACCGTCGCGTAGGTCCGGTTGTCCTGGAAGTGCCGCTCCATCTCGGCCCGGTAGCTCGCCAGCCCGTTGGTCGCATCCACCAGCTGGCCGCGCAGCACGTAGTCGCGATAGCTCGGATACGCGAGCGAGGCAAGGATGCCCAGCACCGCGACAACGATCATGATTTCCAGCAGCGTGAAGCCGCTCACTGCGATGCTTGGCCACCGTCCGATCCTTCACAATTGAAGAAGGTCGTGACGATTGTGGAAACGACGCGGTGGCGTGGTGATCCGCTTGTCGGCTGAAGTTCACCGCCTATCACGAGTAGCGGCCGACATGAAGCGCTTTATGCGTGCGCTATTTCACGGTTCAAGCGGTTTTGGCGGGCCGAACGAGGCGGTCACAGCATGTGGGCGCTCAACTCAACCAAGCGGGAGGATGTTGCCGGCCCTGTGGGCCGGCTCGTGAGCCATGCTGGAGCCACCCTCCCGGAGGGGGGCTGGGGGGAGCGGTGCATACGTGCCCCCGGGCACGCAGTGAAGAGTTAGGCGCCCCGGCGCCTAACTCTTCACTGCGTGGCGCTGACGCAATTCACGCAGCTTCTGGCGCAATTCGTGGTCGGCGGGATCGACCGGGGCCTTGCCCGCGCGACGGCGCTCGTTGTCGACGCGCTTGCGCACTTCATCGACCTGCTGCACCTGCAGCCGCACGAAGTTGGCGAAGTCCTCCACATTGGAGAGTCCGCCCAGCGAGGTGGTGCGCGGCAGCTTGACGGCCTTGCCGCCATGCAGCGTCAGCGCCACGTAGCAGGTGCGCAGGGGGCCGGCGACCGTCTTTTCGACCACGTGCACCTCGGCGACCTGCGTGACGGGGACGCGGCGCGAGGTCTGGTTCCAGCCGCGCCGCCAGGTCACGAACTTGACGCTGGCTGCCGCCCGTTCCCAACCCCAGAGATCCTTGGCGAGGGCCGCGGTCCAGGCCACTGCCGCCAGCGCATAGCCCCAGCTTTGGCCGAAGCTCCAGGCCGCCCAGAACGCGCCGCCGGCGACGAGGAGGCCGGCCCACACGGCAGCCAGCGAACGTTCACCCGGCGTGAAGAGAGAGCGGTGATACACCACCGAATCGGTGTGGTCGCCCGACAGCGGCGAGGCCGACAGGAGCACCGTGCGCGTCACCTTGAACACCAGGACCTCCAGCGCAACGGCGAGCGCGAGGCAAAGCAGCAGTCCCCCAATCGACTCCAGGCTCATGGTCGGGTATCCCGTGTTGTATTCGTTCCGGCGTTGGAGGTGCCGGAAAGTGCGGACACTGCCTGCAATTGTGCAGGCGTGCCGACGTTCTCCCAGCGACCCTCATACACCTCGACACCAATGCGACGCTTTCGCATGCCTTGGTACAAAAGCGGTCCGAGCGGCGCCTTGGTCCCCACCTCGATCTCGCGGCACAACTCTGACCGCACCAGGGCGAGGTTGCCATAGGTGAAACGTCGGCCATCGGGGCCTGGCGCGTCGGCCAGTCCCAGCCCGTCGGAGCCGATGCCGAAGTCGCCTTCGGGGTGGAAGGGCGGGTTGCGCACCAGCCACAGGTGGGCCAGCTCGTTGCCGGCGGCAAAGCGCGCGGCGCTCGTCGCATCGAAGCGGAAGTCGGGGGCGAAGATGTCGGCCGAGACGAGCCAGAAGCATTCGCCCAGCCAGGGCAGGGCCCTGGCGATGCCGCCCGCCGTCTCGAGCGCGCCGCCGTGGTCGCGCCCTTCCAGCGAATAGGTGATCGACAGGCCGAAGCGCGAGCCGTCGCCCAAGGCGGCGGGGATCTGCTCCTCGAGCCAGGCGGTGTTGATCACCACCTCGCGCACGCCATCACGCGCCAGGGCTTCGAGATGCCACTCGATGAGCGGCTTGCCATGCATGTGCAGCAGCGGCTTGGGCGTGCGGTCGGTGAGCGGGCGCATGCGCTCGCCGCGGCCTGCCGCCAGGATCATGGCCTTGAGATTGCCGTTCGGCGGAGAGGTGGGCGGCGCGTCGGGCGGCATGCAGTCTTGTAAGGTTTCGGCGATCCCGGAGATGGGGGTCGATTATCAGCGGGCCTTTACAATTCTCAGTTTCCCGCCCGCCTCCTCCAACCCTCTCCATTGCGCCATTCCGGCGCTTTTTGGCAGGTTTTTGCATGGACATGACCTCCACGATGCAAACGCAGAACACTTCCCTCATGGCCAACGCGATCCGCGCGCTGGCGATGGACGCAGTCCAGCAAGCCAATTCCGGCCACCCCGGCGCCCCGATGGGGATGGCCGAGATCGCGGTGGCCTTGTGGGGACGCCACCTTCGGCACAACCCGGCCAACACCCACTGGATGGACCGCGACCGCTTCGTGCTCTCCAACGGCCACGGCTCGATGCTGATCTATGCCCTGCTCCACCTCACGGGCTATGCGCTGCCGATGGAGGAGATCAAGGGCTTCCGCCAACTGCACAGCAAGACGCCGGGCCACCCGGAATACGGCCTCACGCCGGGCGTCGAGACCACCACAGGCCCGCTCGGACAGGGCCTCGCCAATGCGGTCGGCATGGCGCTCGCCGAGAAGCTGCTGGCGCAGGAGTTCAATCGCCCCGGCTACGAGGTCGTCAACCACCACACCTATGCCTTCATGGGCGACGGCTGCCTGATGGAAGGCATCAGCCACGAAGCCTGCTTCGATGGCAGGCGCCTGGAAGCTCAACAAGCTGATCGCCATCTACGACGACAACGGCATCTCGATCGACGGGCAGGTCGGACCCTGGTACGTGGACAACGCCGCGCTGCGCTTCGCGGCCTACGGCTGGAACGTGATCGGCCCCATCGACGGGCATGACGTCGAGGCCGTGAGCGAGGCCATCGAGCACGCCCGCAGCAGCCAGGACAAGCCGACGGTCATCATCTGCAAGACCGTCATCGGCAAGGGCTCGCCCAACCGCGCCGGCACCGCCAAGGCGCATGGCGAGGCGCTGGGCGTCGACGAGATCCGCCACACCCGCGAGGAACTGGGCTGGGCGCACGAGCCCTTCGTCGTGCCGCAGGAAGCCTACTCGGCCTGGGACGCCAAGGCGCGCGGAGCGGCGCACGAGAAGGCCTGGCAGGTGCTGTTCGATGCCTATGCCAAGGAGCACCCCGAGCTTGCGGCCGAGTTCCTGCGCCGCATGAAGGGCGAACTGCCAAGGAACTTCGCCCAGGTGGCGGTGGACGCAGCGGTGGGCGCCCATGCCAAGGCCGAGACCGTGGCCAGCCGCAAGGCCAGCCAGCTCGCGCTCGAGGCCTTCACGGCCGACCTGCCCGAGATGCTCGGCGGCTCGGCCGACCTGACCGGCTCGAACCTCACCAACACCAAGTCCACGCCGGCCCTGCGCTTCGACGAGGAAGGCCGCAGCAACGGCGGTCGCCACATCAACTACGGCGTGCGCGAATTCGGCATGGCCGCGGTGATGAACGGCCTGGCGCTGCACGGCGGCTTCATTCCCTATGGCGGCACCTTCCTGACCTTCAGCGACTACAGCCGCAATGCCATTCGCATGGCCGCGCTGATGAAGCTGCGTGTCATCCACGTCTTCACGCACGACTCGATCGGCCTCGGCGAAGACGGCCCGACCCACCAGTCGATCGAGCATGCCTCGCGCACTGCGGCTGATCCCTAACCTGGACGTCTGGCGTCCCGCTGACACCGCCGAGACGGCAGTCGCCTGGGCCTGCGCGATCGAAAGCAGGCAGCGCCCGAGCGCGCTGCTGCTCAGCCGCCAGAACCTCCCCTACGCGCCCAAGGCCGGCCTCGACGACATCGCTCGTGGCGCCTACGTGCTGGCCGAGCCCGCGGAAGTGGGCCTGAAGAAGAAGACCCAGGCCGTCATCATCGCCACCGGCTCCGAGGTGCAGCTCGCCTTGCACGCGCAGCAGCTGCTGGCGCAGTCGGGCATCGCGGTGCGTGTCGTCTCGATGCCCTCGACCAGCGTGTTCGACCGCCAGGGCGTCGAGTACAAGCGCTCGGTGCTGCCCGAGAAGCTGCCGCGCATCGCGGTGGAAGCGGGCGTCACCGACTTCTGGTGGAAGTACCGCGTCGATGCCGTGGTCGGCATCGACACCTACGGCGAATCGGCACCGGCAGGGGTACTGTTCAAGCACTTCGGGTTCACCGCGCAGAACGTGGCGGACACCGTGAAGACCGTCCTCGCAAACTGAAGATAAGGAAATCACCATGACGATCAAGGTTGCCATCAACGGCTATGGCCGCATCGGCCGCAACGTCCTGCGCGCGCACTACGAAGAAGGCAAGGGCCACGACATCGAGATCGTGGCCATCAACGACCTGGGCGACCCCAACACCAACGCCCACCTGACCAAGTACGACACCGCCCATGGCCCCTTCCCCGGCGAGGTGCACGTCGATGGCGACTCCATGATCGTCAACGGCGACAAGATCCGCGTGCTGGCCATCCGCAACCCGGCCGAGCTGCCCTGGGGCGAACTGGGTGTCGACGTGGTGCTGGAGTGCACCGGCCTCTTCACCACCAAGGAAAAGGCCTCGGCCCACCTGAAGGGCGGCGCGAAGAAGGTCATCATCTCCGCCCCGGGCGGCAAGGACGTCGATGCCACCATCGTCTACGGCGTCAACCACGGCGTGCTCAAGGCGAGCGACACGGTGATCTCCAACGCGAGCTGCACCACCAACTGCCTGGCGCCGCTGGTCAAGCCCCTGCACGACAAGCTCGGCGTCGAGACGGGCCTGATGACCACCATCCACGCCTACACCAACGACCAGGTGCTCACCGACGTCTATCACGAGGACCTGCGCCGCGCCCGCAGCGCCACGCACAGCATGATCCCGACCAAGACCGGCGCCGCCGCGGCCGTGGGCCTGGTGATGCCCGAGCTCAACGGCAAGCTCGACGGCTTCGCGATGCGCGTGCCGGTGATCAACGTGTCGATCGTCGACCTGAGCTTCGTCGCCAAGCGCGAGACCACGGTCGATGAAGTCAACGCCATCGTCAAGGCAGCCGCCGAAGGCGAGCTCAAGGGCATCCTCGGCTACAACACCGCGCCGCTGGTGAGCGTGGACTTCAACCACAACCCGCTCTCGTCGATCTTCGACGCGACCCTCACCAAGGTGAGCGGCAAGCTGGTGAAGGTGAGCTCGTGGTACGACAACGAGTGGGGTTTCAGCAACCGCATGCTCGACACCACCGTGGCCCTGATGGCCGCCAAGTAAGCCAGGCTGTTTCGCCGGCATCACGATGGGGCCCTCGGGCCCCATTTGTTTTTGTACGTGCTGAGCGGTCTGTTACTGATTTGAGAAATCCGCAACGGGTGCTGGTCACCGAGGTTCGCAGACGCACCACCGCACGCGTGGCCGGGAGAAGCGCCACCCATAATGGACACATGCATTCTTTCGTCGCCTGTGCCGTTCGGCTGGCCTTGCTGTTGTCAGTGTCCTTTGCCGCGGCGGCAGCGCCTGCGGATCATTCGATACCGAGAGAAGAGCTTGCCCACGGCGTGATCGTCAAGCTCCGGACGAACGAGCGCGCGCTGTCCGCCGGGCAGTCCGCCGGCTCGCTCGAAAGGCTTGGCCGCGCGTTCGAGCGCAAGTCGCAGGTGATGGGTCTCGCGCGTCGCGTGGGCGGGTCCGCTCATTGGGTGCGCTGGAGCCGGGCGCTCACGGCGGCCGAATCGCGTCGCCTGATCGACGAGCTGCAGCAGGACCCGGAAGTGGAATGGGCGGTGCCCAATGTCTACGAGCATCGCCTGCAGGCGGTCGCCCCCAACGATCCTGAATTCGCGAACCAGTGGTGGCTCTCGGCCGCGCTCGGCAACGGCTCGCGCGGCATCCCCAATGTGTTCGCAGCCTGGGCCATCAGCACGGGAGCGGAGGTCAACGTCGCGGTGCTCGACACCGGCCTCGTGCGCAACCACCCCGACCTGCAGGATGGTCGCTTCGCCTGGGGCTACGACCTGGTGACCAACGAGGTGGTCAACGGCGTCAGCTCTTCGGGGGACGGTGACGGCCGCGATGCCGAGTTCGCCGACCCCGGCGACAACGTGAACGCGGGCGAGTGCGGCAGCCCGGTCACGACGACCAGCTCGTGGCACGGCACCCGCATCGCCAGCCAGCTCGGCGCGATCACGAACAACCAGCTCGGCGTGGCCGGCATCAACCGTGCGGTCAGGGTGGTGTCCGTGCGCGTCGCCGGCAAGTGCGGGGCGCTGGTGACCGACATCCTCGATGGCATGCGATGGTCGGCCGGCCTGGCGGTGGAGGGCTTGCCGAGCAACCCGTTTCCGGCGCGCATCATCAACCTGAGCTTCGGCAGCGCGAACTTCGATTGCCGCCCCTACCAGGCGACGATCGACGAGTTGCGCGCCCACGGCACGCTGATCATCGCGGCGGCGGGCAATGAAGACGGCGTCGTGGCGCGGCCTGGGCGTTGCCCGGGCGTGCTCGCCGTCGGCGCAGTCAACCGCGATGGATTCAAGACGGTGTATGCGAATCTCGGCCCCGAAGTCGGGATCACGACCGTGGGCGGGGATCCTTCGACCGAAGGGCAGCTGGGCCCGGTGGCCGGCGACAGCGGCCTGGTGACGGCCTCCGATGCAGGCCAGGGCGCACCGAGCGCGCCGAACTATGTCGCCTCGTTCGGCACGAGCTTCTCGACGCCGATCGCCTCCGGCGTGGCATCGCTGATGCTCTCTGTCAATCCGGGCCTCACGACGGAGCAGATCGTCGAGGGCCTCAAGTCGACCAGCCGACCGCATGTCACGACCAGCAACTTCCCGCAGCTGCAGACCTGCGACGCGGCTGCGCCCCGAGGCCGCTGCTATTGCACCACCTCGACCTGTGGCGCCGGCTTGCTGGATGCGGCGAGGGCCTTGCAATACGCGCAGGCGCCGGGCATGCCGCCTCCCTATGTGCCGCCCCGTTGGCGCGCAGAGCGGCAACGGCGACGATGACGACGATGGTGGGGGCGGGGCGCTCGAGCCTGGCTGGCTGGGCGCGCTGGTTCTTGCCCTTGCCTGGGCGATGGCTGGCGCGGCGACGGACCGGCAGCTAGGGCCGGTCGGCCCGGATCTGTATCGCCTCCGGATGGACCTGGTGCTTCAGGCGCTCCGGTTCTTGCTGGCTGGGCGGGATCGGCACGATGCCCACGAGGTAGCCGCGGCTCCAGGCCAGGAAGCCGGCATTGGCCAGCACCAGCAGCAACACCAGGATTCTCAGCATGGCCTGACGCTCACTTCTCCGCTTGCGATCGATTGAAGACCCGCCGCGGTTCGCAGCAGCAGCGCCCCGCTGGCATCGACACCCTCGGCCACGCCTTCGGCGGCCTCGGGCAAGGTGGTGCGCACCGTGCGCCCGCGCAGCAGGTCGCGTCGCGCGAAGGCCTCGGCAAAAGCCGCAAAGCCCTCGCGCTCGAAGCGCAGCAGGGCGTGCAGCAGGGGCAAGGCCACCTGCTCGAGCGCCTTGGGCGCGCTCGCGGCGGGATCGAGCTCCTGCAGGCAGGCGGTCGTGCCACGCAGTTCCGGTTCGTCCACGGGCGCGATATTGAGACCCACGCCGACCACCACCTGCCGCCCGGCCCCCGCGCTGCCTACTGTCTCGATCAGGATGCCGCCGAGCTTGCGGCCCGTGCCGTCGGGGTCGACGAGCCACAGGTCGTTCGGCCACTTGAGCTGGACCGCCTCGTGCAAGGCCTGCGCGAGCGCCACGCCGACGGCGAGCGAGAGCCCGCTGAAATCCTGGGGCGCGAAGCGCAGCCCGATGGAGAAGGTGAGCGACGCGCCCGCGTGGGCGCTCCAGGTGCGTCCGTGCCGTCCGCGTCCGGCGAACTGGTCCTCGGCCACCAGCAGGCAGGCGTTGGTGTCGCCCGCGCGGGCACGCTCGAGCAGTCGCGTGTTGGTCGAATCGGCCTGCGCCACGACCTCGACGCTGAGCCCGGGCAGCACCGGCTCGAGCTGCTGCCACAGCGCTTCGACCGGCCAGGCGAAGGTGGTGCGCGATGGGTCGGTCCAGCCGGGCAGGGCCTCCCCGGATGATGGCTGGTCCTCGTGAGGCTGCGGCTTCATCTCTGGCGTTTGGGGCTCAGCATCGTGTGCCGGCAATTCACGCTTCCGCAACGGCACTCGTATTCCTTCTTGAGCTTGCGCGTGTATCGCTCGTCGATGACGAGGCCGTAGTCGTAGAACAGTTCCTCGCCCGGCGCGATGTCGCGCAGCGCCTTGATGAACACGCGACCCTCGAGTTCCTCCGCCTCGCAGTTCGGCTCGCAGGCATGGTTGATCCAGCGGGCTGCATTGCCGCCATACTTCGCGTCGATGACACGCTTGTCATCGATATGGAAGTAGAAGGTGTGGCGCGGGTCGTTCGGGTCGTGTGGATGGCGGCGCAGCGCCTCGGCCCAGGTGATGACTTCGCCCTTGTACTCGATCACCCTTTCGCCTTCGGCCAGCGGCTGCGACAGCGAACACGCCCTTGCCATGGACGCCTGAGCGACGCACCTGGATGCGCCGGCCGTCACGCATGGCGCCATTTGCCGGGGAAGCGGTGGTCTTGTTGCTGGATGTGGGCCGGGCCGATCGCGGAGACCGTGCTTGCGTCATGGGCGAGTTTGGGTACATTGAATTTGAGCGTGCGCGCATGTGCGTGCGCATGCGCGCGAGAGCCGGCATTGTAGGCCGCGCTCCCGCGCTGAAATTTCTCTAAGGAAGGGAAGAATGAGCAAAGCCTTGGTCATCGCCGAGAAGCCTTCGGTCGCGCAGGACATCGTGCGCGCCTTGACGCCTACGCAGCGGCAAGTTCGAGAAGCACGATGAATACTTCGAGAACGAACACTACGTCGTGAGCTCGGCGGTCGGCCACCTGGTCGAGATCAAGGCGCCGGAAGAGTTCGACGTCAAGCGCGGCAAGTGGAGCTTCGCGCACCTGCCGGTGATCCCGCCGCACTTCGATCTCAACCCCATCGACAAGAGCAAGGGGCGGCTCAACGCCCTGGTCAGGCTGATCAAGCGCAAGGACGTCACCGAGCTCATCAACGCCTGCGACGCGGGGCGCGAAGGCGAGCTGATCTTCCGCCTGATCGTGCAATACGCGGCCGGCAACAAGGCGACGGCCGCCAAGCCGATCCAACGGCTGTGGCTGCAGTCGATGACGCCGCAGGCCATCCGCGATGGCTTCGAGGCCCTGCGCAGCGACCAGCAGATGCGCGGCTTGTCCGAAGCCGCGCGCAGCCGCTCCGAGGCCGACTGGCTGGTCGGCATCAACGGCACGCGCGCCATGACCGCCTTCAACTCGCGCGACGGCGGCTTCTTCCTCACCACCGTCGGGCGGGTGCAGACGCCGACCTTGTCGATCGTGGTCGAGCGCGAGGAGAAGATCCGCAAGCACGTGCCGCGCGACTACTGGGAAGTGCGCGGCACTTTCCTCGCGCAGGCCGGCGAGTACGAAGGCAAGTGGTTCGACCCGAAGTGGAAGAAGAGCGACGATCCCGAACTCAGGGCCGATCGCCTGTGGAGCGCCGCCGATGCGCAGGCCATCGCCGATGCGGTGCGCTCCCAGGCCGGCACCGTCAGCGAGGAATCCAAGCCGAGCAGCCAGAGCAGCCCGCTGCTCTACGACCTGACCAGCCTGCAGCGCGAGGCCAACTCGCGCTTCGGCTTCTCGGCCAAGACCACCCTCTCGCTCGCGCAGGCCTTGTACGAGAAGCACAAGGTCCTGACCTATCCGCGGACCGACTCGCGCGCTCTGCCGGAAGACTACGTGGCGGTCGTGAAGAACACGATGGAGATGATCGCCAGCGAAGGCGCGCACTTCCCCGGCCCCTTGCGCGAGCTGGGAGGGCATGCGGCCAAGGCCTTGAAGGAGGGCTACGTCAAGCCCAACAAGCGCGTGTTCGACAACGCCAAGGTCTCGGACCACTTCGCCATCATTCCGACCCTGCAGGCGCCCAAGAGCCTGAGCGAGATCGAGGCCAAGCTCTACGACATGGTGGTCAAGCGCTTCCTCGCGGTGTTCTATCCGCCGGCCGAGTACCTCGTCACCACGCGCATCACCACCGTGCCGGCCCAAGGCAAGCAGCACAGCTTCCAGACCAATGGCAAGGTGCTGGTCAAGGCGGGCTGGCTCGCGGTCTATGGCAAGGAAGCGCAGGAAGACGACGCCAACCTGGTGCCGGTGACGCCCGACGAGAAGGTCAGCAACACCGAGGTCAACGTCGCGGCGCTGAAGACGCGCCCGCCGGTGCGCTACACCGAAGCCACCTTGCTGTCGGCCATGGAAGGCGCGGGCAAGTTGATCGATGACGACGAGCTGCGCGAGGCCATGGCCGAGAAGGGCCTGGGGACGCCGGCCACGCGCGCGGCGATCATCGAAGGGCTCATCCTCGAGAAGTACATGGTGCGCGAGGGCCGCGAGCTGATCCCGACCGCCAAGGCCTTCCAGCTGATGACCCTGCTGCGCGGCCTCGACGTCGAGGACCTCACCAGGCCCGAGCTCACCGGCAACTGGGAGTACCAGCTCGCCGAAATGGAGAAGGGCAAGCTCTCGCGCCAGGCCTTCATGGAAGAGATCGCGGCGATGACGCAGCGCATCGTGCAGAAGGCCAAGGAGTACGACCGCGACACCATCCCCGGCGACTACGCCACCTTGAAGACGCCATGCCCGAATTGCGGCGGCGTGGTGAAGGAGAACTACCGGCGCTTCAGCTGCGTGGGCAAGGGCGGAGACAGCGCGCAGGAGGGCGCGGGCTGCGGCTTCTCGCATCAGCAAGATCCCCGGCGGGCGCAGCTTCGAGCTCGACGAGGTGGAGCACTTCCTCGCGCACAAGAAGATCGGCCCGCTGGAGGGCTTCCGCTCCAAGGCCGGCTGGCCTTTCACGGCCGAGCTCAAGCTGGCCTACGACGACGAGATCGCCAACTACAAGCTCGAGTTCGACTTCGGCGAAGACGCCAAGAAGGCCGAGGACGGCGAGCCGGTGGACTTCGGCGAGCAGGAGCCGCTCGGCGTATGCCCCAAGTGCCAGGGCCGCGTGTACGAGCATGGCACCAGCTACGTCTGCGAGCGCGCGGTGGGCTCGCACATCACCTGCGACTTCAAGAGCGGCAAGATCATCCTGCAGCAGCCGGTGGCGCGCGAGCAGATGACCAAGCTGCTCGAGACCGGCAAGACCGAGCTGCTGGAGAACTTCGTCTCCAACAAGACCCGTCGCAAGTTCAAGGCCTACCTCGCGTGGGACAAGAAGGAAGGCAAGGTGGGCTTCGAGTTCGAGCCACGCCCGGCCAAGCCGCCTGCGAAGAAGGCGCCGGCCAGGAAGGTCGCGGCCAAGTAGGTCGTCATTTCATTGAACAAGCAAACGAGGAGACCTCATGACCCTGCGCAAAGTCGCTGTCGCGTCGGCCCTGCTCGCCGCCAGCCTGTCGACGCAGGCCGCCGGCTTCACGCTGGCGAGCCCCGCCATCAAGCCGAATTCGAAGCTCACCGAGGCGCAGGTCTTCAATAGCTTCGGATGCACCGGCAAGAACATCTCGCCGGCCCTCAAGTGGAGCGGTGCGCCTGCCGGCACGAAGAGCTATGCGGTGACGCGTGTACGACCCCGACGCGCCGACCGGCTCGCGGTTGGTGGCATGGGTGGTCTCAACATCCCGGCTTCCGCCACCGAGCTGCCGGAAGGCGTGGGCGCGGATGGCAAGGGCCTGCCGGCCGGGGCGATGCAGGGACGCACCGACTTCGGCGCGCCGGGCTTCGGCGGCGCCTGCCCGCCCAAGGGGGACAAGCCGCATCGCTACATCTTCACGGTGCACGCGCTCAAGGCCGAGAAGATCGAGGTGCCGGCCGATGCGACCGCGGCGCTGGTGGGCTTCATGATCAATGCCAACCGCCTCGGGAAGGCGACCTTCCAGGCCACCTACGGCAGGTGAGCTGAAGCTATCGGCGGGGCCAGAGACCCACATCTTCAGCGGCTGTTTCATGCGGCCCGCCAAGTCCTCGGCCCCGTCGCCCCATCCCCAGAAGAAGTCGCCCCGCACGGCGCCCACGATGGCGCTGCCGGTGTCCTGCGCCAGCATCAGCCGCTGCAGCGGACGTGCTGGCGAGCCCGCCGCGGGCGGGGGCTCGGTGCTGTCGATCCACACTGGCGTGCCGTAGGGCACCGACTGCGGATCCACCGCCATCGAACGCCCCGGCGTCAGCGGCACGCCTTGCGCGCCGACCGGGCCGACGCTCGGATCGTTCAAGGGCTCTTCGCGGAAATACACATAGCGCGGATTGACGTAGAGCAACTCGCGCACGCGCTGCGGGTTGGCTTTCGCCCAGGCCCGGATCGCGGGCCACGAGGCCTGGTCGAGCGTGAAGGCGCCCTGGTCGACGAGCCAGCGACCGACCGAGCGATAAGGCTGGTCGTTGTGCCCGGCGAAGGCCATGCGCACCAGTCGCTGCTGGCCGTCGCTTTCGGTCAGCTTCAGCCGGCCCGAACCCTGGATCTGCAGGAGCAGCGCATCGAGCGGGTCGGCCACGTAGGCGATCTCGCGGCCCTTGAGAGCAGCCCTGCGCGGCCGGCACGGTGTCGAGTTCGGCGCGCGTCCAATGGGGTCGCCGCGTGGCCAGGTCTGCCGGCGGGCGGTAGAGCGGCACCCGGAAGCTTCCATCCGGCTGGCGACGCGCGTCGATCAGCGGTTCGTAGTAGGCCGTGAGCAAGCCCTCCACGGACGCTCCGTCGCGACTCTCGACCCGATAGGGCTGCAGTCGCTGCTGCATCCATGCACGCACCACCGGCTCGCTCGGGCTCGCGCAGCGTCTTCGCCTGCACGCACAGCTCGGTCCAGGCCGGTTGCGGGCGCTCGCAACTGCGCAGCAGGGCAGGCCAGGCCATGATGACCTGGTCCTGGTTCCAGCCCGGGCAGCGCGTCCCAGCTCATTGGCACCCAGCGGGAGCGGGCCTGGTCGATCGACGGGCCGGCTGGAATCAGGGGTGGCGAAGTTCGGCGAGGCCTCGGGAGCGGGCGCCACGGCGCAGGAAACGAGCGTCCCTAGAATGGCCGCCAATCCTGCAACGCGCATCGTGCGCCGCAGGAGATCATGGCGAGAAGGACGCGACATGTGGGTGATTCTGCTGGAGGCCTTGGGCGCGCTCCTGATCTTCGTTTTCATCATCTGGTGGACCATGTTCTCGGGTCGTCGTGCGAGGCGAGCGGCTCGACAACGATGATGAGCGCGCGGACTCCGAGGCTCCGCACAAGGAATGAATCGCCGGGGCGGCGCGCTCAGTGCAGGCCGCCGCGCTGCACGGCCAGCGAGAAGGCGGGAATGGTCGCCTCGAAGCGTTCGCCGTCCTCGGCCACGCAGAAGTAGCTGCCGCTCATCGTGCCGCGCGAGGTGGGCAGGCGCGTCCAGCTGGTGTATTCGAAGCCTTCGCCCGGCTTGAGCAGGGGCTGCTTGCCGACCACGCCCAGGCCCTTGACCTGCTCGACATGGCCGTTCGCATCGGTGATGACCCAGTGGCGCGAGATGAGCTGCGCCGCCACGCGGCCGGTGTTCTCGACCGTCACCGTGTAGGCGAACACGAACACCCCTCGCTCGGGATCGGACTGCTGCCGGCAGGTACTGCGGCTCGACCTCGACGGTGAATTCGTATGTGCTGTTCATGGCCGGCGATAGTAGCAACTTGCGACGGCGCGACACAGGGCCGCTTCTACAATTTCGCGGCCAACAGGAGCCCTCATGACGACCTATCGCATCGCCCCCAGCATCCTCTCCGCCGACTTCGCCCGCCTGGGGGAGGAAGTGCGTGATGTCATCAAGGCAGGCGCCGACTGGATCCACTTCGACGTGATGGACAACCACTACGTCCCCAACCTGACCTTCGGCCCGATGATCTGCGAGGCGCTGCGCTCGCATGCGAAGAAGCCCGACGGCACGCCGGTGCCGATCGACGTGCACCTGATGGTCCAGCCGGTCGATTCGCTGGCCCAGGCCTTCGCCAAGGCGGGCGCGGACCTGGTGAGCTTCCACCCGGACGCGAGCACCCATGCGGACCGCACCTTGCAGATCATCAAGGGCGAGGGTTGCAAGGCGGGGCTGGTGTTCAACCCGGCGAGCCCCATCGAGGTGCTGGAGTGGGTGATCGACAAGGTGGACCTGGTGCTGCTCATGAGCGTGAACCCCGGCTTCGGGGGCCAGAGCTTCATCCCCGCCGTGCTGAAGAAGATCGAGCAGGTGCGCAGGATCATCGACGCCACCGGGCGCGACATCCGCCTCGAGGTGGACGGCGGCATCAAGGTGGACAACATCCGCCAGGTGGCCGATGCGGGCGCCGACACCTTCGTGGCCGGCAGCGCCATCTTCGGCAAGCCTGACTACAAGGCGGTGATCGACGCCATGCGCGAGCAGCTCGCGTAGGAGGCAACTGACCCGCCCAGGGGCGCTGCGGCTGACAGAGCCACAGGTCCCCGGATCGCAAGATTCCATCATGCGTGCGCCATCCAGCGCGCGTGAAGGAGCTGCATCATGTTGAAGTGGGCTTTGATCTTCGCAATCGTGGCGCTGATCGCCGGTGCGCTGGGATTCAGCGGACTGGCCGCCGGCGCGGCGACGGTGGCCAAGGTGCTGTTCGTCGTGTTCCTGGTTCTCTTCCTGGTGGCCTTGCTGGCCGGGAGCGCCCTGTTCAAGGGCCCGAGGGATTAGCGACGGCGGGGAGTCCTCGATGCCCCGCGCACTCTGGAAAGGCGCGATCAGCTTCGGCCTGGTCCATATACCGGTGTCGGTCCATCCCGCCAGCCGGGCTGAAGCGCTGGACTTCGACTGGCTGGATCGTCGCACGATGGATCCGGTCGGCTACAAGCGCATCAACAAGAAGACCGGCAAGGAGATCCGCAAGGAAGACATCGTTCGCGGGCTGGAATACGAGAACGGCGAGTACGTGGTGCTGACCGACGACGAGATTCGCGCCGCCTACCCCAAGACCACCCAGACCATAGAGATCGACGGCTTCGTCTCGGCCCAGGAGGTTCCCTTCGTGCTGCTCGAGCGGCCGTACTACCTCGCCCCGACGGGGAAGGGGCAGAAGGTCTATGCACTGCTGCGCGAGACCTTGCTCGCGGAAGGGCGCATCGGCATCGCGCGGGTGGTCATCCAGACCAAGCAGCACCTTGCGGCGGTCGTGCCTTCCGGGCCCGCCCTGGTGCTCGACCTGTTGCGCTGGCCCAATGAAATCCGCTCGTGGGAGGAACTCGATCTTCCGTCCCCCGGGCGCAAGGCGGCGGGGCTGACCGAGCGGGAGCTCAAGATGGCGTCGCAGCTGGTGGCCGACATGACGGCCCATTGGGATCCCGACGCCTATCGCGATAGCTTCCGCGACGACATCATGGCCCTGGTGAAACGCAAGGCCGAAGCGGGTGAGACCCACGAGGTGGAGGCGCTGGAGCCGGTCGAGGCAGGCGAAAAGCGCGGCGCCGAAGTGATCGACCTCACGGAACTGCTCAAGCGCAGCCTCGCCGGCCGGGGCAATGGCGGCGCGCCCGCTCGCAAGCCTGCCCGCAAGAGCGCCGCCTCCAAGACCAGTTCAGCGAAGTCCTCCTCGACCAGGGCTAGGAAGAAGGCTTGAAGCCCAGGCGCTTCATCGCGGCGGCCAGTCCCTGTCGCGAGCGCGCACAGCCGGCCCAGGCCTGTACGCTGGCCTCGACATGCTCGCCGGCATTTGCGATGGTCCATTGCGCGCCACTGCGAAGCTCGGCGAGTTCGTCCCATTCCAGCGGCATCGAGACAGGCAAGCCCTCGCGCGCCCGTGCCGAGAACGCGGCCACGGTGGTCGCGCCGCGGCCGTTGCGCAGATAGTCCACATAGATGCGGCCGACTCGATTCTTCGGGCCGCTCTTGGCGACGAAGCGGTCCGGGAAGGTGCTTGCCAAGTGCTCCACGATGGCCTGTGCGAAGTCCTTCACCGGATCCCAGCCGAGACGCGGCGCGATCGGCACCACGACATGCAGGCCCTTGCCGCCGCTCGTCTTCAGGAAGCTCTCGAGGCCCAGTTCGTCGAGCAGGGCGTGCGTGATCTGCGTCGCTTCGATGATCTGCTTCCATTCGATACCCTCGCCGGGATCGAGATCGAAGCAGATGCGGTTGGGCTTCTCGATTGATTTCCAACTTGCGTTCCAGGTATGGAACTCCACCACGTTCATCTGCGCCGCACCCAGCAAGGCTTCGACGGGAGTCGATTTCGATCAGGGGATCGTTGGGTGCGTCGAGCTTCGGGTCGAGCACGCGCACGTGCGGCATCTCGAGCTTGGTCGCATGCTTCTGGAAGAACATCTCCCCGCCCAGGCCCTGCGGGGCGCGCAGCAGGGCCACCGGCCGCCCGCGAGGTGGGGCAGCATCGCGTCGGCGACCGTAGCGTAGTGCCGGACGAGGTCGAGCTTGGTCGCGCCGGTCGAGGGATCGATGACGCGGTCGGCATGGGTGACGGCATGCCGTCGATCGATGCAGTGCCTCGCCGGGTGCTGGATTTCTTCGGCGTGCTGCGGGTTGATGCGGCAGACCGGCCCTGAGCCTTTGCATCCATGACCTTGTCCTCCTTCGATGCGACGACCGTCGGTGAAAGAGCAGCTTCGCGGGTAATCGCCTTCGGCTCCTTGTCCGAGCGCAGCCCGTGAAAGACCGCCTGGCGCACCAGTCCGTCCTTCGTCCACTGGGCAAACGACAGCTCGGCCACCAGCTTCGGTCGGACCCAATGGCCCTTGATTGCGCGTGGCACCGTGTCGAAGGCAGGGCGATCGATCTCGAGAGCCTTCAGTTGCCCGGCGAGCTGCTCCAGGCGGCGCTCGTCGAAGCCGGTGCCGACCTTGCCGGCGTAGCGCAGCCGGCCCTTGTCATCGTGGATGCCCAGCAGCAGGGCTCCGAAGCCGCTGCGCGAGCCTTGCGGGGCGGTGTAGCCGCCGATCACGAACTCCTGCCGCTGCTTGCACTTGAGCTTGATCCACGTGGGCGAACGACGCGACACGTAGGGCGCGTCCCGGCGCTTGCCGATCACGCCCTCGAAGCCGACCCGGCAGGCCTTGTCGAGCAACTCGTCGGCGCTGGCTTCGAAGTCCTCGCTGAACTTGACCCGAGGCTGCGGCCGGTGCGCCACCAGCCGGCGCAGCACCTCGCGTCGCTCGACCAGCGGCACGTCGCGCAGGTCGTAGCCTGCGCAATAGGGCACGTCGAAGACGAAGTATTCGATGCGATCGGCGCGCTGCGCATCGAAGGCGTTCTGCAGCGCCTGGAAGTCCGGCGCTCCTTGCGCGCCGGGAGCCACGATCTCGCCATCGAGCCAGCAGGACGGCAGGTCCATCGCGGCGAGCGCGGTGGCCAGCGGCGCCAGGCGTCGGGTCCAGTCGTGGCCGTTGCGGGTGACGAGCTTGACGTCCTTGCCGTCGATGCGTGCGAGCAGGCGATAGCCGTCGAACTTGGCTTCGTAGATCCAGCCCTCGCCGGGGGGCGGCGAGCTCACCAGCGTTGCGAGTTGCGGCGCAAGCGTGAGCGCAAGCTCTGACTTGCGGGCTCCTGGCGGTGGTCCGGGGACTCGAGCGGCGGCGCCGAGCTGGGTGGGCGCGACCCTCGCCTGCGCTGTCTTCTTGCGCGTAGCCTGGGCCGCGGCCTTCCCGGTCTTCACGTCCTCCAGCGAACGGGAACTCAGCACGCTCTCGGGCAAGGCCTCGATAACCTCGAATTCCGCTGCGGGCCGGGCTTCGTCATCGCGTTCCTTGATCAGCAGCCAGGGTTCCTGCCGCTCGTCGCCTCGTCCGTGCATGCGCACCAGCGTCCAGTGGCCACGCAGCTTCTCGCCTCGCAGCTCGAACTTGAGCTTGCCCTCGCGCAGGCCCTTCTTCGGATCGCCCTCGGGCACCCACTGTCCGCTATCCCATACGATGACTGTTCCCGCGCCGTACTGCCCAGGGGGTATCACACCCTCGAAGTCGGCATAGGACAGCGGATGGTCCTCGACATGGACGGCCATGCGCTTGACCGAAGGATCGAGGCTCGGTCCCTTCGGAATCGCCCAGCTCTTGAGAGTGCCGTCGAGCTCGAGCCGGAAGTCGTAATGCAGGTTGCGGGCTGCGTGCTTCTGGATCACGAAGGAAAGCGTCTCGCTGCGCTTGCCGCGCTCGCCAGCGGGCTCCGGCGTGATGCTGAAGTCGCGCTTGCGCTGGTAGGCCTGCAGTCCGTCGGGCATCTCAATCTCCCGTGGGCGAAATGCTGAACTCGGTGACGGTGCCCAGGCCCTGAAGCGTCTCGGCCAGGACGCCAATCCTGTTGCCGTCGCGGGTATGGACCACGAGCCGGTACTGGAAGTACGCCTTCTCGTTGTTGGACCGATAGGTGAGCCGGGAGATGGTGAACCCGAGTTGCCGCAGCAGCGTGCGCAACTGGGCCTCCTTCATCTGGCCGTCTTGCGCAAAGCGCAGCATCACGTGCGCCATGAGTTGCGAAGGCACGCGCTCCTCGAGCCATCGGAAGACGGACAGGGCGCCCAACGCCAAGACCGTGCTCAGAAGTCCAGGCACGTAGAAGCCGATGCCGATGAGGATGCCGATCGCTGCCGTGGTCCAGATCGAAGCCGCGGTGGTGAGGCCCTGCACGGTCATCCCGTCCTTCATGATGGTGCCCGCGCCGAGAAAGCCGATGCCGGTCATGATGCCCTGAGCCATTCGCGTGGGGTCGATGGTGGTCTGGACTTCGTGGCCGCCTGAAAACCAGATCGACGGATAGACCGTGACCAGCATCAGGAGCGCCGTGGAAAGGCAGACGATGGCATGGGTGCGAAAGCCGGCGGGGCGCCCCCTGAAGGTCCGCTCCAGTCCGATGGACGCCCCCACCACCACGGCGAGCACCAGGCGCACGGCCATCTCGAGATAGGCACTGTCGAAGATCGCGGATTCGCTGCCGGTAGCCATGCTGTTGCTCTTGTTGCGCACCGGCCCCGAAGCAGCAAGTGGCGTGCCCGGATCGTGCGAAGTGAAACAACCCTGGCCGTGGCGTCGCTTATCCTTCGACCCTTCCCTGTTTCTCGATCCTGGAAAGGCAACCGACGTGTTGGACGGCACTCTGGAGGCATTGCTTTCGAATTTGCAGGCGGCGATCGTGGATCTCGACGGCACCCTGGTCGATACGGTCGCGGACATCGGCGCGGCGCTCAACGCGATGCTGGCCGACCTGGGCCTGGCGGCGGTCGATCGAGGCTTCGTTGCCGTCACCGTGGGCAAGGGCTCGGAGCATCTCATTCGCACCACGCTTGCGCACCTGGGCGCATCGCCCGACCTGTACGAATCAGGCTGGGCGCATTACCAGAGGCACTATCGGGCGGTCAACGGGCTTCACTCGGAGGTCTACGCCGGCGCTGCCGAAGGCCTGCAGCGCTTGAGCGCAGGCGGCTTGGCGCTCGCTTGCCTGACCAACAAGCCTTCCACCTTCGCCGTGCAATTGCTGGAGGCCAAGGGGCTGGCGCGCTATTTCAAGGTGGTCTTCGGCGGCGATGCATTCGAGCGCCGAAAGCCCGATCCGCTGCCCTTGCTCGAAACCTGTCGCGCCCTGGGGAGCGCGCCCGAGCGCACATTGATGATCGGCGACTCGAGGAACGACGCCCAGGCCGCGCGGGCCGCAGGATGCCCGGTGGTGCTGGTGACCTATGGGTACAACCACGGCGAGCCGGTGCGCGAGGTGCCGGCCGACGGGTTCATCGACCGGATCGATCAGCTGGGTCCGGCCTGAGGAGGCTGCCGCCCCGGGCAGGAGCGCCACTGCTACACTCGCCCGCCATGTTCATCTCGCGCAAACAAACCAGGGGTCCGATCGACCGGGGAGCTTGGCCCTGGCGTCGCCCGTCAACGCTGGTTTAGTTTGCCGTTCTCATGGCGGGCGTTTGATGGCAACGCCCCTGCCTGCCCGATCGGCACCCTTCGGGATTGCCCAATCCCTGACCGACAATTCGCCCAGGACGAGCCGCGCCTGCCTTTTCGGCATCGCGGCGCCGGGCCAGGAGGGTCTGCCTCGTGATCACTGAACTTGAATTCAAGAGCCTCGCGCAAGAGGGTTACAACCGCATCCCCCTCATCGCGGAAGCCTTCGCCGACCTCGAAACCCCACTGTCCCTTTACCTGAAGCTGGCCTACACCAGCGGACATGGGCGGCACAGCTTCCTGCTCGAATCCGTGGTGGGTGGCGAGCGCTTCGGGCGCTATTCCTTCATCGGGCTGCCGGCGCGCACGCTGCTGCGCACGACCGGCTCGACCACCGAAGTCGTGACCGACGGCCAGGTGGTCGAGACGCATGAGGGCAATCCGCTCGACTTCATCGAGCAATACCAGGGCCGCTTCAAGGTGGCCCTGCGGCCGGGCTTGCCGCGCTTTTGCGGCGGCCTGGCCGGCTACTTCGGCTACGACACCGTGCGCTACATCGAGCACAAGCTGGCGCACACCCAAAAGCCCGGTGGCATCGACACGCCCGACATCATGCTGCTGCAGTGCGAGGAGCTGGCCGTCATCGACAACCTGTCGGGGCGGCTCTATCTCATCGTGCATGCCGACCCGCGCGAGCCGGAAGCCTATTTCAAGGCCAAGCGGCGCCTGGCGGAACTTGGCGACAAGCTCAAGTACAGCGTGACTGCGCCGCCCGTGAGGCGAGGTGTCTCGCATGCGGTGGAGCGCGAGTTCTCGAAGGAGGCCTACCTTTGCGCCGTGCTTGCCGCCAAGGAATACATCGCCGCGGGCGACATGATGCAGGTGCAGATCGGCCAGCGGCTGAAGAAGCGCTTCACCGAATCGCCGCTCTCGCTGTACCGGGCGCTGCGCTCGCTCAACCCGTCGCCGTACATGTACTTCTATGACATGGGCGACTTCCAGATCGCCGGGGCATCGCCGGAAATCCTGGTGCGCCATGAGCACACGGTCGATGGCGAGAAGATCATCATCCGGCCCCTCGCCGGCACCCGGCCGCGCGGAGCGACCCCGGAGCAGGACAAGGCGCTCGAGGAGGAACTGCTGTCCGACCCCAAGGAGCGTGCCGAGCACCTGATGCTGATCGACCTGGCGCGCAACGACATCGGTCGCATCGCCAAGACAGGCAGCGTCGAGGTCACTGAGGCTTTCGTGGTCGAGCGCTATTCGCATGTGATGCACATCGTGAGCCACGTCGAGGGGCTGCTCAAGGAAGGCATGACCAATCTCGACGTGCTGCGCGCGAGCTTTCCGGCCGGCACCTTGACGGGCGCGCCCAAGATCCGCGCAATGGAGATCATCGACGAGCTCGAGCCCGTCAAGCGCGGCATCTACGGCGGCGCCTGCGGCTACCTGAGCTTCGCCGGCGACATGGACGTGGCCATCGCGATCCGCACCGGCATCGTCAAGGACAACACCTTGTATGTGCAGGCGGCCGCCGGCGTGGTGGCCGATTCGGTGCCCGAGATGGAATGGAAGGAAACCGAGGCCAAGGCGCGAGCCTTGATTCGTGCGGCCGAGCTCGTCGAGGAGGGGTTCTGAAATGCTGCTCATGATCGACAACTACGATTCCTTCACCTACAACCTCGTGCAGTACTTCAGCGAGCTGGGCGAGGAGGTGCGGGTGTTTCGCAACGACGAGATCACGCTCGAGGGCATCGCGGAACTGCGGCCGCAGCGCCTGGTGCTTTCGCCTGGCCCTTGTTCGCCTGCTGAAGCGGGCATCTGCGTGAGTGCGATCCAGCACTTCGTCGGCAAGCTGCCCATCCTGGGCGTGTGCCTGGGGCACCAGAGCATCGGCGCGGCGCTGGGAGGGAAGATCATCCGGGCGCAACGCCAGATGCACGGCAAGGCCAGCGTGATCAGCACCGACCAGCAAGGCGTCTATCGCGACCTGCCGCGCGAATTCACGGTGATCCGCTACCACTCGCTGGCGATCGAGCGCGCGACGCTTCCGGATGAGCTCGAGATCACCTCCACGGCGGAGGACGGCGAGATCATGGGCGTGCGCCACAAGGCACTGGCCGGCAGCGGCACGCCGCTGGAGGGCGTGCAGTTCCATCCCGAGTCCATCCTGACCGAGCATGGGCACGCGATGCTGAAGAACTTCCTGAACATGCACTGAGGAGAAGGCGATGACCATTACCAACACCGATGCGCTGGTGCGCGTCATCGAGCACCGCGAGATCTTCCATGACGAGATGCTCGCGTTGATGCGGCGGATCATGAGCGGAGAAATGTCGCCCGTGATGATCGCGGCGCTTTCCATCGGCCTGCGCGTCAAGAAGGAAACCATCGGCGAAATCGCCGCGGCGGCGCAGGTGATGCGGGAGTTCGCGATGCCTGTCAAGGTGGCGGATCACACTCATCTGGTGGACATCGTGGGCACCGGCGGCGACAACTCGCACACCTTCAACATCTCCACCGCATCGATGTTCGTGGCCGCGGCGGCCGGCGCGCGTGTGGCCAAGCATGGGGGGCGCAGCGTGTCGTCGACCTCGGGCAGCGTCGACGTGGTCGAGGCCCTGGGGGCCTACGCCACCCTGACGCCCGAGCAGGTCGCGACCTGCCTCGAGGAGACTGGCATCGGCTTCATGTTCGCGCCGAACCACCATGCGGCGATGAAGCATGCCGCCCCGGTGCGCAAGGAACTTGGCGTGCGCACCATCTTCAACATCCTGGGGCCCCTGACCAACCCGGCCGGGGCGCCGAACCAACTGCTCGGGGTGTTCCACCCGGACCTCGTCGGCATCCAGGTGCGGGTGCTGCAGCGGCTTGGATCCGATCATGTGATGGTCGTCTACGGCATGAACGGCATGGACGAGATCTCGCTTTCGGGCGAGACCATGGTGGGCGAACTCAAGGCGGGCGCGGTGCACGAATACATCGTGCATCCGAGCGATTTCGGCCTGCCGGTCTATGACACGCGCGTCCTGAAGGTGTCGAACAAGGAAGAGTCGGTGCAGTGCATCCAGCGGGCGCTGGCCAACGAGGACGGGCCTGTGCGTGACATCGTGCTGCTCAACGCCGGGGCGGCGCTGTATTGCGCAAATGTTGCCGTGTCGGTGAGCGAAGGGGTGCGGCTGGCGCGCGAAGCCGTGGCCTCGGGCAAGGCGCGGGCCAAGCTGGACCAGTTCGTTGCCGTGACCCAGAAGATGAAGCCTGCGGCCTGAGGGCTCAGCGGAGAGTTTTGAGATGAGCGACATCCTCGATCGAATCGTGGCCGTCAAGCGTGAGGAAATCGCGGCGGCCAAGGCCACGCGCGACATCGCCTCCCTGCGCCGCGAGGCCGAGCAGCGCCGTGACGCGCGCGACTTCGCAGGCCGCCTGCGGCGCAGGATCGCCCAGGGCCAGGCGGCCGTGATCGCCGAGATCAAGAAGGCGAGCCCCAGCAAGGGCGTGATCCGCGATCGCTTCGTGCCGGCCGAGATCGCCGCGAGCTATGCGAAGCATGGCGCGGCCTGCCTGTCAGTCCTCACGGACGTGCAGTTCTTCCAGGGCTCGCTCGATTACCTGGAGCAGGCCCGCGGTGCCTGCGAGCTGCCGGTGCTGCGCAAGGACTTCATGGTCGATGAATACCAGGTCTTCGAGGCCAGGGCCTGGGGCGCCGACTGCATCCTCCTGATCGCCGCCTGCCTGGACGATGCCCAGATGGCCGATCTCGAGGCCGTTGCCCATGGGCTGGGCCTGGCCGTGCTGGTCGAGGTGCACGACCGCCATGAGCTTCAGCGGGCGCTGCGCTTGAAGACACCCCTCGTGGGCGTCAACAACCGCAACCTGCGGACTTTCGAGGTGACGCTGGACACCACCCTGGGCATGCTGGGCGAGGTGCCAGCCGATCGCCTGCTGGTCACCGAGTCGGGCATCCTTGGCCGCGCCGACGTGCAGCGCATGCGCGATGCCAACGTCCATGCCTTCCTGGTGGGAGAGGCCTTCATGCGCGCCGCCGATCCCGGCGAGGCCCTCGCCGAGTTGTTCCGGTGAAGGACCAGTCCGAGTTGTTCGCCGCGCCGGCTCTGCGGTCGGACCCTCCGGCGGACAACAGGCTGCGTGGTTCGCTCGCGGCCTGCTTCGACGCGGTGCCGGCAGGCTGGAAGCTCGTGACCGAGCCGTTCAGGCAATCGGAGCAAGGGCGTTCGCTGATCGAGTTCGTCGATCGACGCGTGGCCGCCGGCGCTACCGTCTATCCGGCGAACGTGTTTCGTGCCCTGGAGCTCACCCCTGTCGACCAGGTCAGGGCCGTGATCCTCGGCCAGGACCCCTACCACGGCCGCGGCCAGGCCCAGGGCATGGCGTTTTCGGT
The DNA here is from genome assembly GCA_963818175.1 of uncultured beta proteobacterium. Lineage (GTDB taxonomy): Bacteria > Pseudomonadota > Gammaproteobacteria > Burkholderiales > Burkholderiaceae_C > Caldimonas. Next base: position 107,830 of record CAWFRK010000036.1, read on the forward strand.
GCCGGCGGGAGTGAAGCTGCCGCCCAGCCTGCGCAACATCTTCAAGGAGGTGGCGGCAGACACGGGCAAGGCGACTTCGAGCGACGGCGATCTCGCGCGCTGGGCCCGCCAGGGGGTCCTTCTCCTCAATACCGTGCTGACGGTCGAGGACGGCCAGCCGCAATGCCACGCCAGGCAGGGCTGGGAGTCGCTGACCGATGCGCTGATCGCGCACGTGGCCAGTCAGCCCCATCCGGTCGCTTTCATGCTGTGGGGCGCGCCGGCGCAGCGCAAGCGCTCGCTGATCGATGCCCGGCGCCATGCCGTCTTCACCGCAAACCACCCCTCGCCCTTGGCGGCCCTGCGCCCGCCCGAGCCCTTCCTGGGGTGCCGGCACTTCAGTCGTGTCAATGATTGGCTCTGCCAGGAGCGGCCCGGCGAGAGCGGCATCGACTGGTAGGGCCGACAGGCGGCCGGAGTTGGGGCAGGCCAGCCTGGGAAAAGAAGAACCGGGGGGCTGGTACAGGTTTAGCCAGCCTGCTATACTCACAGGCTCGCCGCGGAGGGGTGCCCGAGTGGCTAAAGGGGGCAGACTGTAAATCTGTTGGCTTACGCCTACGCTGGTTCGAATCCAGCCTCCTCCACCAAGGCGAACAATTTTTGGTTTGGCTTGGAGCTGCGGTCGAAAGTTGTGCGTCACCCAGGATTGGTCAGGAAGGGCCTTCGAAGGTGGCTCCCGAGCGGGAGTAGTTCAATGGTAGAACCTTAGCCTTCCAAGCTAATGATGCGGGTTCGATTCCCGTCTCCCGCTCCAGTGCTCATGCACTCGGGCGGCTTTTGTGTGATGCGTTGCCGAGGTCGGCATCGGTTTGGGTGTTCTGGCGAGCCTTCAAACCCGTGTCGATGCCCATGTGGCTCAGTGGTAGAGCACTCCCTTGGTAAGGGAGAGGTCGCGCGTTCGATCCGCGCCATGGGCACCACCAACCTTCAGCGTGCACCGAGCATTCGGTCGTCAGGAGATCGCAAAAATGGCAAAAGGCAAGTTTGAGCGCACCAAGCCGCACGTGAACGTGGGCACGATTGGTCACGTGGACCATGGCAAGACGACGCTGACGGCGGCGATCACGACGGTGCTGTCGAAGCTGTTCGGCGGCGAGGCCAAGGCGTACGACCAGATCGACGCGGCGCCGGAAGAAAAGGCGCGTGGCATCACGATCAACACCGCGCACGTCGAATACGAGACGAAGAACCGCCACTACGCGCACGTCGACTGCCCGGGCCACGCCGACTATGTGAAGAACATGATCACGGGTGCCGCGCAGATGGACGGCGCCATCCTGGTGGTGTCGGCGGCCGACGGCCCGATGCCGCAAACGCGCGAGCACATCCTGCTGTCGCGCCAGGTGGGCGTGCCCTACATCATCGTGTTCCTGAACAAGGCCGACATGGTCGATGACGCCGAGCTGCTCGAGCTCGTCGAGATGGAAGTGCGCGAGCTGCTGAGCAAGTACGACTTTCCTGGCGACGACACCCCGATCATCAAGGGCTCGGCCAAGCTGGCGCTCGAAGGCGACAAGGGCGAGCTCGGCGAGCAAGCCATCATGAAGCTGGCCGAGGCGCTCGACAGCTACATCCCGACGCCCGAGCGCGCGGTGGACGGCACCTTCCTGATGCCTGTGGAAGACGTGTTCTCGATCTCCGGGCGCGGCACCGTGGTCACGGGCCGTATCGAGCGTGGCGTGGTCAAGGTCGGCGAGGAAATCGAGATCGTCGGCATCCGCACAACGCAAAAGACCACCTGCACGGGCGTGGAGATGTTCCGCAAGCTGCTCGACCAGGGCCAGGCCGGTGACAACGTCGGCATCCTGCTGCGCGGCACCAAGCGCGAAGATGTCGAGCGCGGCCAGGTGCTGTGCAAGCCCGGCTCGATCAAGCCGCACACGCACTTCACCGCAGAGGTGTACGTGCTGAGCAAGGAAGAGGGCGGCCGTCACACGCCGTTCTTCAACAACTACCGTCCGCAGTTCTACTTCCGCACCACCGACGTCACCGGCGCCATCGAGCTGCCCAAGGACAAGGAGATGGTGATGCCGGGCGACAACGTGTCGATCACCGTCAAGCTGATCGCGCCGATCGCCATGGAAGAAGGCCTGCGCTTTGCCATCCGCGAAGGCGGCCGTACCGTCGGCGCCGGCGTCGTGGCCAAGATCATCGAGTAAGTGTTTTGCGTAGGGGTATAGCTCAATTGGCAGAGCGTCGGTCTCCAAAACCGAAGGTTGGGGGTTCGATTCCCTCTGCCCCTGCCAGGTCTTCCGCGATCAAGGTGAATCATCAAAGCATCTGATCAGGATCTGGCACTGAACAGCAGCCCGCAGGCGGGGCCCCGAAAGGGCTCGACAAGGCCCGCGGGCTTTGCTGCTGATAAGCGTCCGGCTCGTGCCGATCGACGCCCGAGTTTGAAAATGAAGCAGATGACCCAATCTCAAGTCGAAACGGTCTCCACGGGGGCTGACAAGGCCAAGCTCGCCGTCGCCGGCCTCCTGGTCGTGGGTGCCGTGGCGGCGTTCTACCTGCTTGGCCAGCAAGACACCTGGGTGCGCGTGGCGGCCCTGATGGCGGCGCTGATCGCAGCGGTGGCGGTGTTCTTCACCTCCGAGCCAGGCAAGCAACTGGTCGGTTTCTCGCGCGAAGCTTGGCGCGAAGTGAAGAAGGTCGTATGGCCCACCCGCAAGGAAGCCATGCAGATGACGGGTTACGTCTTTGCCTTCGTGGTGGTGATGGCCTTGTTCCTGTGGATCACGGACAAGACGCTCGAGTGGGCCTTGTACGACCTGGTCCTGGGCTGGAAGCGCTGAAGGGGCGGACGATGAGTGAAGTGACGGCTAGCGACGGCATCGAAAAGCGCTGGTATGTAGTCCACGCCTACTCGGGCATGGAAAAGGCCGTGGAGCGCAATCTGCGCGAGCGCATCGATCGTGCCGGCATGAACGAGAAGTTCGGTCGAATCCTGGTGCCGACTGAAGAGGTGGTCGAGGTCAAGAACGGCAAGAAGGCCGTGACCGAGCGCCGCTTCTTCCCCGGCTACGTGCTGGTAGAGATGGTGATGGACGACGATACCTGGCACCTCGTGAAGCACACGTCCAAGGTGACCGGCTTCGTGGGAGGCGCCAAGAACCGCCCGGTGCCCATCTCGGAAGACGAGGTCATCAAGATCGTCAACCAGATGCAAGAAGGCATCGAGAAGCCGCGCCCCAAGGTCGAGTGGGAAGTGGGCGAGGTCGTTCGCGTGAAGGAAGGTCCGTTCACCGACTTCAACGGCGCAATCGAGGAAGTCAACTACGACAAGTCCAAGGTCCGTGTGTCGGTCACCATCTTCGGTCGTGCGACACCGGTCGAGCTGGACTTCCATCAGGTCGAGAAGATCTGATCGAAAGATCAAGGAGCCCTGGCTGGGGCTCGCCGAGGCGTAAGAGCCTTGGCAGATCCGGCCCGTTGCTGACGGTGACGTGACACCGGAACGAGGAGCAAGGGTGAAAGCCCCTTGCGTTTGCACTCAACACAGCACGCTTGGCCGCGGGGCTGTGTCTCAGGAGAAATCATGGCCAAGAAGATTGTCGGCTTCATCAAGCTGCAAATTCCGGCGGGCAAGGCCAATCCTTCGCCCCCGGTCGGTCCGGCGCTCGGTCAGCGCGGTCTGAACATCATGGAATTCTGCAAGGCGTTCAACGCCCAGACCCAAGGCGTCGAGCCCGGTCTGATGCTGCCGGTGGTGATCACCGCTTTTGCAGACAAGTCCTTCACCTTCCTCATCAAGACTCCGCCCGCGACGGTCCTGATCAAGAAGGCCATCAAGCTCGACAAGGGCTCGAGCAAGCCCCACACCGACAAGGTCGGCAAGATCAGCCGCGCCCAGCTCGAAGAGATCGCGAAGACCAAGATGAAGGACCTGACTGCGTCCGACCTGGACGCCGCGGTCCGCACGATCGCTGGTTCCGCTCGTTCGATGGGCGTTTCGGTTGAGGGAGTCTGATCATGGCCAAGCAAACCAAGCGTCAAAAGTCCTTCGAAGGCAAGGTCGACACGACCAAGCTGTACTCCGTCGAAGAGGCGCTCGCCATCGTCAAGGAATGCGCGATCGCCAAGTTCGATGAGTCCATCGATGTGGCCGTGCAGCTCGGCGTCGATGCCAAGAAGTCCGACCAGGTGGTGCGTGGCGCCGTCGTGCTGCCCAACGGCACCGGCAAGACCAAGCGCGTCGCCGTGTTCGCGCAGGGCGCCAAGGCCGAGGAAGCCAAGGCCGCCGGCGCTGACGTGGTCGGCATGGAAGACCTGGCCGAGCAAGTCAAGGCGGGCAACATCAACTTCGACGTCGTGATCGCCTCGCCGGACACGATGCGCGTGGTGGGTACCCTGGGCCAGATCCTGGGCCCGCGTGGCCTGATGCCGAACCCGAAGGTCGGCACCGTGACGCCCGACGTGGCCACCGCGGTGAAGAACGCCAAGGCGGGCCAGGTGCAGTTCCGCGTCGACAAGGCCGGCATCATCCACGGCACGATCGGCCGTCGTTCGTTCGAGTCCGACAAGCTCAGGGGCAACCTGGCTGCGCTGCTCGAGGCCCTGACCAAGGCCAAGCCGGCCTCGAGCAAGGGCATCTACCTGCGCAAGGTGGCGGTGTCGTCCACCATGGGCGTGGGTGTGCGTGTCGATGCGGCTTCCATCAACGCCGCGCCGAGCGCCTGAAATGATTGATGCGCCACGCCCTGTCTAGGTGTGATGCTTTGAATTGGTGGGCCGGGGCTTTTCGCAAGAGCGCCCCGGGCTATCAAAGACCGTTGACGTGGCCCTCGGGCCGCTTAATCGAGAGCAAGGCGAAGGCCGAGTTCGAAGTCAACGCAGATGGCGGTCCCGCTGGAAAGGATTGGGTATGTCGCAAGACGGATCCGGTTTCCTGAACAGAGGTCGCTGTAACTGGGTGCGCTTCGGGGATCTCGACGAGAGAACCGGGCGCGTGATGTGAGGAGTAGACCTTGAGTCTGAATCGCAACGAGAAACAAGCCGTCGTGGCGGAAGTGGCAGCCCAGGCGGCCAAGTCGCAGACGCTCGCGCTGGCGGAGTACCGTGGCCTCACCGTCGCTCAACTGGACCTGCTGCGCAAGCAAGCGCGCGACAAGGGTGTGTATCTTCACGTGCTGAAGAACACGCTGGCACGTCGCGCGGTGACTGGCACGTCATTTGAGATCGCCGGTGACAACATGGTCGGCCCGCTGATCTATGGCTTTTCGGAAGACGCCATTGCCGCAGCGAAGGTCCTCGCGGACTTCGCCAAGGGCAATGACAAGCTGGTCATCAAGGCTGGCGCCTTCGACGGCAAGGCCCTGGACGCCAATGGCGTGAAGGCCCTGGCCGCGATCCCGAGCAAGGAAGTGCTGCTGTCCCAACTGCTGGGACTTCTGCAGTCGCCCGTGTCTCGCATGGCTCGCGTGCTGGCCGCCCTGGCCGAGAAGCGTGGTGCCCCGGCCGAAGAGGCCGCAGAGCCCGCGCCTGCCGCCTGACCTGTTCAAGCAATTTTCAAAGTTTAGGAAACCAAAATGGCATTCGATAAAGACGCATTTCTGACGGCCCTCGACAGCATGTCCGTCCTGGAACTCAACGACCTGGTCAAGGCAATCGAAGAGAAGTTCGGCGTGTCCGCCGCCGCCATGGCCGCTCCGGCCGCCGGTGGTGGCGCTGCTGCCGCCGCTGTGGAAGAGAAGACCGAGTTCAACGTCGTGCTGCTCGAGACCGGCGCCAACAAGGTCGGCGTGATCAAGGCCGTGCGCGAAATCACCGGCCTTGGCCTCAAGGAAGCCAAGGACCTGGTCGACGGCGCTCCGAAGCCCGTCAAGGAAGGCATTGCCAAGGCCGACGCCGAAGCTGCCAAGAAGAAGCTGGAAGACGCCGGCGCCAAGGTCGAACTCAAGTAATCGAGTTCGTCTTGAGGGGCTGGGCGCCGATTTCTGGCTCCCAGCCTTTCGCGCTTCAGGGGTTCGCCCCTGGAGGGCACCTGAAAGGATGTTTTGCAGGCACTTGCGAAGCCTCCTTCCAAGTGTTCTCTGAACCGACTGCAGAGAACCGGTTTGGTCGGGCCGAGGTGCAATGCCTACGGTTGTCCGCCAGCGGCTGGTAGTGGCCAGCCACCAAGCATCAGGCGCAAGTCCTGAGTCGCCAGTCGCCGAACGAACATCGCCAAGGCCGGGCGGTGATTCTTCGACACGGAGTGTTTATGGCGTACACCTACACCGAGCGCAAGCGCATCCGCAAGAGCTTCGGAAAGCGCGAGAGCGTTCTGCAAGTTCCCTATCTCCTGACCATGCAGAAGGAGTCCTACGTCGCCTTCTTGCAAAAGGACGTTCCTCCAGCCAAGCGCAAGCCCGAAGGGCTGCAGGCGGCCTTCCTTTCCACCTTCCCGATCGTGTCGCACAACGGGTTCGTGGAGATGAAGTTCATCGAATTCAACATCGCCAGACCCCCCTTCGACACGCGCGAATGCCAGCAGCGTGGCCTGACCTATGCAGCCGCCGTGCGCGCGAAGCTGCAGATGATCATCTATGACCGCGAGTCGCCGCAGGCCAAGACGGTCAAGGAGATCAAGGAGCAGGAGGTCTACATGGGCGAAGTACCGCTCATGACCGACTACGGCTCCTTCATCGTCAACGGCACCGAGCGCGTGATCGTGTCGCAGCTGCATCGCTCGCCCGGCGTGTTCTTCGAGCACGACAAGGGCAAGACCCACAGCTCGGGCAAGCTGCTGTTCTCCGCTCGCATCATTCCCTACCGCGGTTCGTGGCTGGACTTCGAGTTCGACCCGAAGGACATCCTGTACTTCCGCGTCGACCGCCGCCGCAAGATGCCGGTGACGATCCTGCTCAAGGCCATCGGCCTCAACCCCGAGCAGGTCCTGGCGCACTTCTTCGTGTTCGACAACTTCCGCCTGATGGATTCGGGCGCGCAGATGGAGTTCGTCGCCGAGCGCCTGCGTGGCGAAGTGGCTCGCTTCGACATCACCGACAAGTCGGGCAATGTCGTCGTCGAGAAGGACAAGCGCATCACCGCGCGCCATACCCGCGCGCTGGATCAGTCGGGCACCCAGTTCATCAGCGTGCCGGAAGACTTCCTGATCGCGCGCATCCTGGCCAAGGACATGATCGACCCCGATACGGGCGAGATCATCGCCAAGGCCAACGACGAGCTGACCGAGTCCCTGCTCAAGAAGCTGCGCGTCGCCGGCATCAAGGAAATCCAGTGCCTCTACACGAATGAGCTGGACCAGGGTGCCTACATCTCGCAGACCCTGGGCATCGACGAAACCGCCGACGAGCTTGCCGCGCGCGTGGCGATCTATCGCATGATGCGCCCCGGCGAGCCGCCGACCGAAGATGCGGTGCAAGCGCTCTTCCAGCGCCTCTTCTACAACCCGGACACCTACGATCTGTCGCGCGTCGGCCGGATGAAGTTCAACGCGCGCGTGAGCCGCGAGGGTTCCGAAGGCTCGATGACGCTGTCCAACGAGGACATCCTCGACGTCGTGAAGATCCTGGTGGACCTGCGCAACGGCCGCGGCGAAGTCGATGACATCGACCACCTCGGCAACCGTCGCGTGCGCTGCGTCGGCGAACTGGCCGAGAACCAGTACCGCTCGGGCCTCGCTCGTATCGAGAAGGCCGTGAAGGAGCGCCTGGGCCAGGCCGAGACCGAGGCCCTGATGCCGCACGACCTGATCAACTCCAAGCCGATTTCCGCGGCGCTCAAGGAGTTCTTCGGTGCGTCGCAGCTGTCGCAGTTCATGGACCAGACCAACCCCTTGTCCGAGATCACGCACAAGCGTCGCGTCTCGGCCCTCGGCCCGGGCGGTCTGACCCGCGAGCGCGCAGGCTTCGAGGTGCGCGACGTGCACCCGACCCACTACGGCCGCGTCTGCCCGATCGAGACGCCTGAAGGCCCGAACATCGGCCTGATCAACTCGCTCGCCCTGTACGCCCAGCTCAACGAATACGGCTTCCTCGAGACGCCGTATCGCCGCGTGGCGGACGGCAAGGTGACCGACCAGATCGACTACCTGTCGGCCATCCAGGAAGGCAAGTACGTGATCGCGCAGGCCAACGCCACGCTCGACAAGGAAGGCAAGCTCATCGACGAGCTGGTCTCCGCCCGCGAGCATGGCGAATCGGTGCTGACCTCGCCCGAGCGCATCCAGTACATGGACGTCGCGCCGACGCAGATCGTGTCGGTGGCCGCGTCGCTGGTGCCCTTCCTCGAGCACGACGATGCGAACCGCGCCTTGATGGGCGCCAACATGCAGCGCCAGGCCGTGCCGACCTTGCGTCCCGAGAAGGCCTTCGTGGGCACGGGCGTCGAGCGCGTGGCTGCCAAGGACTCCGGCACCGTGGTCGCGGCCAAGCGCGGCGGCGTGGTCGACTATGTCGACACCAACCGCATCGTGATCCGCGTCAACGACAACGAGACCGTGGCCGGCGAGGTGGGCGTCGACATCTACAACCTCATCAAGTACCAGCGTTCCAACCAGAACACCAACATCCACCAGCGCCCGATCGTCAAGCGCGGCGACAAGGTGGAGGCCGACGACATCATCGCCGACGGCGCCTCGACCGACCTGGGCGAGCTCGCGCTCGGCCAGAACATGCTGGTCGCGTTCATGCCCTGGAACGGCTACAACTTCGAGGACTCGATCCTGATCAGCGAACGCGTCGTGGCCGAAGACCGCTACACCTCGATCCACATCGAGGAGCTGGTGGTGATGGCGCGCGACACCAAGCTGGGCTCCGAGGAAATCACCCGCGACATCCCGAACCTGTCCGAGCACCAGCTGTCGCGTCTCGACGAGTCGGGCATCGTGTACATCGGCGCCGAGGTGCAGGCGGGCGACGTGCTGGTCGGCAAGGTCACGCCCAAGGGCGAAACCACGCTGACGCCTGAAGAGAAGCTGCTGCGCGCGATCTTCGGCGAGAAGGCTTCCGACGTGAAGGACACCTCCTTGCGCGTCGACCAGGGCACCAGCGGCACCGTCATCGACGTCCAGGTCTTCACCCGCGAAGGCATCCAGCGCGACAAGCGCGCCCAGCAGATCATCGACGATGAGCTCAAGCGCTATCGCCTCGACCTGAACGACCAGCTGCGCATCGTCGAGTCCGACGCCTTCGACCGTATCGGCAAGCTGCTGATCGGCAAGGTCGCCAACGGCGGCCCGAAGAAGCTCGCCAAGGGCACGGTGATCGACAAGACCTACCTGGCCGACGTCGAGAAGTACCACTGGTTCGACATCCGTCCGGCGGACGAAGAGATCGCCAACCAGCTCGAGAGCATCAAGAACTCGCTCGAGCAGACCCGCCACAGCTTCGACCTGGCTTTCGAAGAGAAGCGCAAGAAGCTCACGCAGGGCGACGAACTGCCCGCCGGCGTGCTGAAGATGGTCAAGGTCTACCTGGCCGTCAAGCGCCGCCTGCAGCCTGGCGACAAGATGGCCGGCCGTCACGGCAACAAGGGCGTAGTGTCCAAGATCGTTCCGGTCGAGGACATGCCCTACATGGCCGACGGCACCCCTGCCGACATCGTGCTCAACCCGCTGGGCGTGCCTTCGCGAATGAACGTCGGCCAGGTGCTGGAAGTGCACCTGGGCTGGGCCGCCAAGGGCATCGGCCAGCGCATCGGCGACCTGCTGCAGCAGCACACCCGCGCGCAGGAATTGCGCAAGTTCTTCGAGGAGCTGTACAACAAGTCCGGCGGCAAGACCGAGGAACTGGCCGAGCTCAGCGATGACAACATCGTCGAGATGGCCGAGAACCTCGCCAAGGGCGTGCCCTTCGCGACTCCGGTGTTCGACGGCGCGGCCGAAGAGGAAATCCGCCGCATGCTCAAGCTCGCCTATCCGGACGAGGTCGCCAAGGCCAAGGGGCTCACCGCGACGCGCACCCAGTCGGTCCTGCATGACGGCCGCACGGGCGACGCCTTCGAGCGCCCGGTCACGGTGGGCTACATGCACGTGCTGAAGCTCCACCACCTGGTGGACGACAAGATGCACGCCCGCTCGACCGGCCCGTACTCGCTCGTCACGCAGCAACCGCTGGGCGGCAAGGCGCAGTTCGGTGGCCAGCGCTTCGGTGAGATGGAAGTGTGGGCGCTGGAAGCGTATGGCGCGTCCTACGTGCTGCAGGAAATGCTGACGGTGAAGTCCGACGACGTGAATGGCCGTACCAAGGTGTACGAGAACATCGTCAAGGGCGAACACGCGATCGACGCGGGCATGCCCGAGTCGTTCAACGTGCTGGTCAAGGAAATCCGTTCGCTCGGTATCGACATCGAGCTCGAGCGCAACTAAAGGAGAGATGCATGAAAGGCTTGCTGGACCTTTTCAAGCAATTCACGCCGGACGAACACTTCGACGCGATCAAGATCGGGCTCGCATCGCCCGAGAAGATCCGCTCGTGGTCCTTCGGCGAGGTGAAGAAGCCCGAGACCATCAACTACCGCACCTTCAAGCCGGAGCGTGATGGCCTCTTCTGCGCCAAGATCTTCGGCCCGATCAAGGACTACGAGTGCCTGTGCGGCAAGTACAAGCGACTGAAGCATCGCGGCGTGATCTGCGAGAAGTGCGGCGTCGAGGTCACCCAGACCAAGGTGCGGCGCGACCGCATGGGTCACATCGACCTGGCGGCGCCCTGCGCGCACATCTGGTTCCTGAAGTCGCTGCCGTCGCGCCTGGGCCTCGTGCTCGACATGACGCTGCGCGACATCGAGCGCGTGCTGTACTTCGAAGCGTATGTCGTGGTCGACCCCGGCATGACGCCCCTGAAGAAGTTCTCGATCATGAGCGAGGACGACTACGACGCCAAGCGCAAGGAATTCGGTGACGAGTTCGTCGCGCTGATGGGCGCCGAGGGCATCAAGCGCCTGCTCGAGGAGATGGACCTCGATGTGGAGATCGACAAGCTCCGCAACGACATGACCGGCTCCGAGCTCAAGGTCAAGAAGAATTCCAAGCGCCTGAAGGTGATGGAGGCCTTCAAGAAGTCGGGCATCAAGCCGCACTGGATGATCATGGAAGTGCTGCCGGTGCTGCCGCCGGACCTGCGCCCCCTGGTCCCGCTGGACGGCGGCCGCTTCGCGACCTCCGACCTGAACGACCTGTATCGCCGCGTCATCAACCGCAACAACCGCCTGGCGCGCCTGCTGGAGCTGAAGGCCCCTGAGATCATCGTGCGCAACGAGAAGCGCATGCTGCAGGAAGCGGTGGATTCGCTGCTCGACAACGGCCGTCGCGGCAAGGCCATGACCGGCGCCAACAAGCGCGCGCTCAAGTCGCTGGCCGACATGATCAAGGGCAAGAGCGGCCGCTTCCGCCAGAACCTGCTGGGCAAGCGCGTCGACTACTCGGGCCGTTCGGTCATCACGGTGGGCCCGACCCTCAAGCTGCACCAGTGCGGCCTGCCCAAACTGATGGCGCTCGAACTGTTCAAGCCCTTCATCTTCTCGCGCCTGGAGGCGATGGGCATCGCCACCACGATCAAGGCCGCCAAGAAGGAAGTCGAAGCCGGCACGCCGGTGGTGTGGGACATCCTGGAAGAGGTGATCAAGGAGCACCCCGTCCTGCTGAACCGCGCCCCGACCCTGCACCGCCTGGGCATCCAGGCGTTCGAGCCGGTGCTGATCGAAGGCAAGGCGATCCAGCTTCACCCGCTGGTCTGCGCCGCGTTCAACGCCGACTTCGACGGCGACCAGATGGCCGTCCACGTGCCGCTGTCGATCGAAGCGCAGATGGAAGCCCGCGCCCTGATGCTGGCCTCCAACAACGTGCTCTTCCCTGCCAACGGCGAGCCCTCGATCGTTCCTTCGCAGGACGTGGTGCTGGGCCTGTACTACGCCACGCGTGAGCGCACCAACGGCAAGGGCGAAGGCATGATCTTCTCCGACGTTGCCGAAGTGCAGCGCGCGCTGGACAACGGCCAGGCCGAGATCACCGCGCGCATCAGCCGTGCGCCTGAAGGAGTACGCCAGGGACAAGGTCACGGGCGAGTTCGTGCCCGAGATCAAGCTCGTCGACACGACCGTCGGCCGTGCGCTGCTGTCCGAGATCCTTCCCAAGGGCCTGCCCTTCAGCAACATCAACAAGGCGCTGAAGAAGAAGGAGATCTCCAAGCTGATCAACGTGTCCTTCCGCCGCTGCGGCCTGAAGGAAACGGTGGTGTTCGCCGACAAGCTGCTGCAGTCGGGCTTCCGCCTGGCGACGCGCGCCGGCATCTCGATCGCCATCGACGACATGCTGGTGCCGAAGGAAAAGCACGCCCTGATCGAGCGCGCCGAGAAGGAAGTGAAGGAGATCGAGCAGCAGTACGTCTCGGGTCTCGTCACGGCCGGCGAGCGCTACAACAAGGTGGTGGACATCTGGGGCAAGACCGGTGACGAAGTCGGCAAGGTCATGATGACCCAGCTGGCCAAGGAAAAGGTCCTCGACCGACACGGCAAGGAAGTCGACCAGGAGTCCTTCAACTCCATCTACATGATGGCCGACTCGGGCGCCCGGGGTTCTGCGGCGCAGATCCGCCAGCTGGCCGGCATGCGCGGCCTGATGGCCAAGCCGGACGGCTCGATCATCGAGACGCCCATCACGGCGAACTTCCGTGAAGGCCTGAACGTGCTGCAGTACTTCAACTCCACGCACGGTGCACGCAAGGGCCTGGCCGATACCGCCTTGAAGACCGCGAACTCGGGTTACCTGACCCGTCGTCTGGTCGACGTGACGCAGGACCTGGTGGTCACCGAAGACGATTGCGGTACCGCCAACGGCATCGCGATGCGCGCCCTGGTCGAAGGTGGTGAAGTGATCGAATCGCTGCGCGACCGCATCCTGGGTCGCATGCCCGCGATCGATGTGACGCACCCCGAGACGCAGGAAACCCTGCTCGCGGCCGGCGAGATGCTCGACGAGGACATGATGGACCTGCTTGAGCAGGCCGGCGTCGACGAGGTAAAGGTCCGCACGCCGCTGACCTGCGCCACGCGCTACGGCCTGTGCGCCAAGTGCTACGGCCGCGACCTCGGCCGCGGCGGCCTGGTGAACACCGGCGAAGCGGTGGGCGTGATCGCCGCCCAGTCGATCGGCGAGCCGGGCACGCAGCTGACGATGCGGACCTTCCACATCGGTGGTGCGGCTACCCGTGCGGCGATCGCCTCCAGCGTGGAAGCCAAGTCGGACGGCATCATCGGCTTCAATGCCACGATGCGCTACGTGACCAACGGCAAGGGCGAGCTGGTGGTGATTTCGCGTTCCGGCGAGATCATCATCTCCGACCAGCACGGCCGCGAGCGCGAGCGCCACAAGGTGCCATACGGCGCGCTGCTGAGCGTCAAGGCCGACCAGAACATCAAGGCCGGCACCGTCCTCGCCAACTGGGATCCGCTGACCCGCCCGATCATCACGGAATTCGCCGGCAAGGCGAAGTTCGAGAACATCGAGGAAGGTGTCACGGTCGCCAAGCAGGTCGACGAAGTGACCGGCCTGTCCACGCTGGTCGTGATCGACCCGAAGCGCCGCGGCGCTGCCAAGGTCGTTCGCCCGCAGGTCAAGCTGCTCGACCCGGCCGGCAACGAGGTGAAGATCCCCGGCACGGACCACTCGGTGACCATCGGCTTCCAGGTCGGTTCGCTGATCCAGATCCGCGACGGCCAGGATCTTGCTCCCGGCGAAGTGCTGGCGCGTATCCCGGTCGAAGGCCAGAAGACTCGCGACATTACCGGCGGTCTGCCGCGCGTGGCCGAGCTCTTCGAGGCCCGCTCGCCCAAGGACAAGGGCATCCTGGCCGAAGTCACCGGCACGGTGTCCTTCGGCAAGGAGACCAAGGGCAAGGTGCGCCTGCAGATCACCGATCCGGACGGCAAGGTCTGGGAAGAGCTGGTGCCGAAGGAAAAGAGCATCCTGGTGCACGAAGGCCAGGTGGTGAACAAGGGCGAGCTGATCGTCGATGGCCCGGCCGATCCGCAGGACATCCTGCGCTTGCTGGGCATCGAGGAACTGGCACGCTACATCGTCGACGAAGTGCAGGACGTGTACCGCCTGCAGGGCGTGAAGATCAACGACAAGCACATCGAGGTGATCGTTCGCCAGATGCTGCGCCGCGTGCAGATCGTCAACCCGGGCGACACGCACTACATCGCCAACGAGCAGGTCGAGCGCTCCGAGCTCCTGGGCACCAACGATCGCATGCTGGCCGAAGGCAAGCTGCCGGCGACCCATGCGGACGTCCTGCTGGGCATCACCAAGGCGTCGCTGTCCACCGACAGCTTCATCTCGGCGGCGTCCTTCCAGGAAACGACCCGTGTGCTCACCGAGGCGGCCATCATGGGCAAGCGCGACGAGCTGCGTGGCCTGAAGGAAAACGTCATCGTCGGTCGCCTCATCCCCGCCGGTACCGGCCTGGCTTTCCACCAGGCTCGCAAGGCGAAGGAAGAGATGGACGAGCAGGAGCGCCGCGCCATCGCCATGCAGGAGGCCGAGGAACTGGCCGCGCTGCAGATGGCGCAGGTCGATGCGGGCGACGAGGGTGGTACGCCGACGACCGAGTGATACTGGTCGGAATGGGCAAAAAGGCGGCTTCGGCCGCCTTTTTTTATGTACGGGCTCGGCGGCCCGAGACGTTCATGCGAGGTCCGGATCTCGAGTTTCAGCCCAACGGTGCGGCGGCTGCACACGAACTCCCCACGGCAGCGCACTCTTCGCCAGCCGGAGCAGTTCCCTGTCCTTTGTCAGCAACCACTTCGCGCGATGGGCCACCGCCAAATCGATGAACACCTGGTCGTCGGGGTCGGCACAGCGCATAGGCGCTCGGGCGTGCTGGCTCGGTCACGCTTGCGAAGCGCGCCCATGCCGTGTCGATGGCTTGCCGATCCGCCAGCCGCGCTGCGATCGCCTCGTAGTCCAGCACACGCTGCAGTTCCTCGCGCATGCACGGGGTAGCCAGCCAGCGAAGCTGCCCCGTCGTCAAGGCCGTTCACCCATGGCACGGCGTGTGGATCGTCGAAGACAAGCCAGTCGAGCAGCACGTTCGTGTCCAGGACAACCGCGGGGCTGTCAACGAGGGAATGGGAAGGCGGTGCGGGCAGGTTCATGCGGTGGAGGAGGGTACTTGGCGCGAGGAAATCCGAGCCAGCTTGCGACTGAGGGTTCGCCCGAATATAATGGAAAGCTTTTCGGCAGACTCTGCTGCGCTCTTTGCTGGGCGGCCTACCGGAAGCTGGCTCGAAGGCCAGCAATCACTTCCGGCTTCGGGCTGTGCTTCGTCAGGAGTGCTCGGCATTTTCTTCCGGGAAAGACATCTGAAACGTAACTTCAAACGGGAACAAGTTACCTATGCCAACCATCAACCAACTCGTGCGCAAAGGTCGCGAGACCGAAGCCACGAAGTCCAAGTCCCCCGCGATGCAGGGTGGACCTCAGCGCCGCGGGGTGTGCACCCGCGTGTACACCACCACGCCGAAGAAGCCGAACTCCGCTCTGCGTAAGGTCGCCAAGGTGCGCCTGACCAACGGTTTCGAAGTCATTTCGTACATCGGCGGTGAAGGCCACAACCTGCAGGAGCACAGCGTGGTGCTCGTGCGCGGCGGCCGTGTGAAGGATCTGCCGGGCGTGCGCTATCACATCGTGCGCGGCTCGCTCGACCTGCAAGGCGTCAAGGATCGCAAGCAGTCGCGCTCCAAGTACGGTGCCAAGCGCCCCAAGAAGGCCTAAATCAACAAGTCGTCATGCCGCGCGCCTGTTTCGAGGCGTACAGCGCGGTTTGACATGTGTCGGCAGCCGCAAGGTTGGCCGAGTAAGCGGGTGGCCCCAGCAGTCGGTGGCGCCCGAGGTGCGGCCAAGTGCCTGCGCCAGCTGAAGCAAAAGGAAGGTGAATCATGCCTCGTCGTCGCGAAGTACCCAAGCGCGAGATCCTGCCGGATCCGAAGTTCGGCAACGTCGATCTGTCCAAGTTCATGAACGTGATCATGGAGTCCGGCAAGAAGGCCGTGGCCGAACGCATCATCTACGGTGCGCTCGACCAGGTCGAGAAGAAGGCCGGCAAGGATCCGCTGGAAGTCTTCTTGACCGCGCTGAACAACGTCAAGCCGATGGTGGAAGTGAAGTCCCGCCGCGTGGGCGGTGCGAACTACCAAGTTCCCGTGGAAGTTCGCCCCGTGCGCCGGATGGCGCTGGCCATGCGTTGGCTCAAGGAGTCGGCACGCAAGCGCAGCGAGAAGTCGATGGCCCAACGTCTGGCCAACGAACTGCTGGAAGCTTCCGAAGGCCGTGGTGGCGCGATGAAGAAGCGCGACGAAGTCCACCGCATGGCTGAAGCCAACAAGGCCTTCTCGCACTTCCGCTTCTAATCAGGCCCGGTTTCGAGCTGGCCACTGTATCGGCTGCCCCGCTGACGTCCACGAGACACGCGGGGCGGCTTTCGTTTCTGGAGTGACATCATGTCCCGCAAGACCCCGATTGAGCGCTACCGCAATATTGGTATCTCGGCTCACATCGACGCTGGTAAGACCACCACGACCGAGCGCATCCTGTTCTACACCGGTGTGAACCACAAGATCGGTGAAGTGCACGACGGCGCTGCCACCATGGACTGGATGGAGCAGGAGCAGGAGCGGGGCATCACCATCACCTCGGCCGCGACCACCTGCTTCTGGAAGGGCATGGACCTGTCCTATCCGGAGCACCGCTTCAACATCATCGACACCCCGGGCCACGTGGACTTCACCATCGAGGTCGAGCGTTCGATGCGTGTGCTCGACGGCGCGTGCATGGTCTATTGCGCCGTGGGTGGCGTGCAGCCCCAGTCGGAGACTGTCTGGCGCCAGGCCAACAAGTACAAGGTGCCGCGCCTCGCGTTCGTCAACAAGATGGACCGCACCGGCGCGAACTTCTTCAAGGTCTACGAGCAGATGCGCACGCGCCTGAAGGCCAACCCCGTGCCCGTCGTCGTGCCCATTGGTGCCGAGGACAGCTTCAAGGGCGTGGTCGACCTGTTCAAGATGAAGGCCATCATCTGGGATGAAGCGTCCCAGGGCATGAAGTTCGACTTCGCCGACATCCCCGCAGGCATGGAGGCCGAGTGCCAGAAGTGGCGCGAGAACATGATCGAGGCGGCTGCCGAGTCCAGCGAAGAGCTGATGAACAAGTATCTCGAGTCCGGCGAGCTGACCGAGGCCGAGATCAAGCAGGGTCTGCGTGCGCGCACCATCGCCACCGAGATCCAGCCCATGCTCTGCGGCACCGCGTTCAAGAACAAGGGCGTGCAGCGCATGCTCGACGCCGTGATCGACTTCCTGCCTTCGCCGGCGGACATTCCCCCGGTGGCCGGCACCGATGACGACGACAAGGAAGCCGACCCGCAAGGCCGACGACAACGAGAAGTTCGCCGCGCTGGCATTCAAGCTGATGACCGACCCGTACGTCGGCCAGC
Source organism: uncultured beta proteobacterium (assembly GCA_963818175.1). Lineage (GTDB taxonomy): Bacteria > Pseudomonadota > Gammaproteobacteria > Burkholderiales > Burkholderiaceae_C > Caldimonas. The sequence goes on from CAWFRK010000036.1 coordinate 125,301, forward strand.
TGACCTTCGTCCGCGTGTACTCGGGCGTGCTGAAGTCGGGCGACTCCGTCTACAACCCGATCAAGGGCAAGAAGGAGCGCATCGGCCGTATCCTGCAGATGCACGCCAACCAGCGTGAAGAAATCAAGGAGATCCTGGCCGGCGACATCGCTGCCTGCGTGGGCCTCAAGGAAGTGACCACGGGCGAAACGCTGTGCGATCCGGACGCCATCATCACGCTCGAGAAGATGGTGTTCCCGGAGCCCGTGATTTCGCAGGCCGTGGAGCCCAAGACCAAGGCCGACCAGGAAAAGATGGGCATCGCGCTGGGCCGCCTGGCTCAGGAAGATCCGTCGTTCCGCGTGCGCACCGACGAAGAGTCCGGCCAGACCATCATCTCCGGCATGGGCGAGCTGCACCTGGAAATCATCGTCGACCGCATGAAGCGCGAATTCGGCGTGGAAGCCAACGTCGGCAAGCCGCAGGTGGCCTATCGCGAAACCATTCGCAAGGCCGTGTCGGACGTCGAAGGCAAGTTCGTTCGCCAGTCCGGCGGCAAGGGCCAGTACGGCCACGTCGTGCTCAAGATCGAGCCGCAGGAAGCGGGCAAGGGCTTCGAGTTCGTCGATGCCATCAAGGGCGGCGTCGTGCCGCGCGAATTCATCCCCGCGGTGGAGAAGGGCCTGATCGACACGCTGCCGAACGGTGTTCTGGCCGGCTTCCCGATAGTCGACGTCAAGGTCACCCTGACCTTCGGTTCGTACCACGAAGTCGACTCGAACGAAAACGCGTTCAAGATGGCCGCATCGATCGGTTTCAAGGATGGTTGCCGCAAGGCCAGCCCCGTGATCCTGGAGCCGATGATGGCCGTGGAAGTCGAGACGCCTGAAGACTACGCCGGCAACGTGATGGGTGACCTGTCGTCCCGTCGCGGCATGGTGCAGGGCATGGACGACATGGTCGGCGGCGGCAAGATCATCAAGGCCGAGGTTCCGCTGTCGGAAATGTTCGGCTACTCGACCACGCTGCGTTCGATGTCGCAGGGTCGCGCCACCTACACGATGGAGTTCAAGCACTACGCGGAAGCTCCGAAGAACGTGGCCGACGCGATCATCACCGCTCGCGTACCAAGTAATTTGAAATCGGTCTTCGAGGACGCGCCGCCGGCTGCCAGTGGCTGGCGAATCAGCAGTCCCTCGGAGACCTAAAACCAGTCACTGGCATTGCTCTTTATTCAGGAGAGATCGAAATGGCAAAAGGCAAGTTTGAGCGCACCAAGCCGCACGTGAACGTGGGCACGATTGGTCACGTGGACCATGGCAAGACGACGCTGACGGCGGCGATCACGACGGTGCTGTCGAAGCTGTTCGGCGGCGAAGCCAAGGCGTACGACCAGATCGACGCGGCGCCGGAAGAAAAGGCGCGCGGCATCACGATCAACACCGCGCACGTCGAGTACGAGACGAAGAACCGCCACTACGCGCACGTCGACTGCCCGGGCCACGCCGACTATGTGAAGAACATGATCACGGGTGCCGCGCAGATGGACGGCGCCATCCTGGTGGTGTCGGCGGCCGACGGCCCGATGCCGCAAACGCGCGAGCACATCCTGCTGTCGCGCCAGGTGGGCGTGCCCTACATCATCGTGTTCCTGAACAAGGCCGACATGGTCGATGACGCCGAGCTGCTCGAGCTCGTCGAGATGGAGGTGCGCGAGCTGCTGAGCAAGTACGACTTCCCTGGCGACGACACGCCGATCATCAAGGGCTCGGCCAAGCTGGCGCTCGAAGGCGACAAGGGCGAGCTCGGCGAGCAAGCCATCATGAAGCTGGCCGAGGCGCTCGACAGCTACATCCCGACGCCCGAGCGCGCGGTGGACGGCACCTTCCTGATGCCTGTGGAAGACGTGTTCTCGATCTCCGGGCGCGGCACCGTGGTCACGGGCCGTATCGAGCGTGGCGTGGTCAAGGTCGGCGAGGAAATCGAGATCGTCGGCATCCGCGCGACGCAAAAGACCACCTGCACGGGCGTGGAGATGTTCCGCAAGCTGCTCGACCAGGGCCAGGCGGGTGACAACGTCGGCATCCTGCTGCGCGGCACCAAGCGCGAAGACGTCGAGCGCGGCCAGGTGCTGTGCAAGCCCGGCTCGATCAAGCCGCACACGCACTTCACCGCCGAGGTGTACGTGCTGAGCAAGGAAGAAGGCGGCCGTCACACGCCGTTCTTCAACAACTACCGTCCGCAGTTCTACTTCCGCACCACCGACGTCACCGGCGCCATCGAGCTGCCCAAGGACAAGGAGATGGTGATGCCGGGCGACAACGTGTCGATCACCGTCAAGCTGATCGCGCCGATCGCCATGGAAGAAGGCCTGCGCTTTGCCATCCGCGAAGGCGGCCGTACCGTCGGCGCCGGCGTCGTGGCCAAGATCATCGAGTAAGCAATTGCTTGACTGGGGTGCGGTGGGCTCAGGCTCACTCGCTCTCCACCCCGAACTTCCGCCACCCAGGTGGCATCGCTCTTTAGGACACAGTCATGCAAAAGCAAAAGATCCGTATCCGCCTCAAGGCGTTCGACTACAAGTTGATCGACCAGTCGGCATTGGAAATCGTCGATACCGCCAAGCGAACCGGCGCCATCGTCAAGGGCCCCGTGCCCCTGCCGACCCGCCTGCAGCGCTTCGACATCCTGCGTTCGCCGCACGTCAACAAGACCTCGCGCGACCAGTTCGAGATTCGTACCCACCAGCGCCTGATGGACATCGTCGACCCGACCGATAAGACCGTCGACGCGCTGATGAAGCTCGACCTGCCGGCCGGCGTGGACGTCGAGATCAAGCTGCAATAAGCCCTCCGGGGCATGGCATTTGCAACGAAGAACGCAACTGCTATAATCCCACGCTTTTCCGCAAGAGCCCGCCTAGGTGGGCCTTTGCGGTTTCCAGAGTGGCTCAACATGAGTGGGCCGCCATCAGGTCAGTCCGGCCAATCGATGTCGGACATTGGAGAAAACAATGAGTCTTAGCAATCGTCTCGGATTGCTGGGCCGCAAGGTGGGCATGATGCGCATCTTCACGGACGACGGCGATGCCGTGCCTGTGACGGTGATCGACGTGTCCAACAACCGCGTGACCCAGATCAAAACGGTAGAGACCGACGGCTACAGCGCCATCCAGGTGGCGTTCGGCACGCGCAAAGCCTCGCGCGTGACCAAGCCGGAAGCTGGCCACCTCGCGAAAGCGGGCGTCGAAGCCGGCGAGATCCTCAAGGAATTCCGCGTGACGGCCGAAGTTGCTGCCCAGTTCAAGGTGGGTGGTCAGGTCCCTACGGCCATGTTCACAGTGGGCCAAGTGGTGGACGTGCAAGGCACGTCGATCGGCAAGGGCTTCGCCGGCACGATCAAGCGCCACAACTTCGCATCGCAGCGTGCCTCCCACGGCAACAGCCGTTCGCACAATGTGCCGGGCTCGATCTCGATGGCGCAGGACCCGGGTCGTGTGTTTCCGGGCAAGAAGATGACCGGCCACATGGGCGACGAAACCGTGACGACCCAGAACCTCGACATCGTGCGCATTGACGAGGCTCGTCAACTGCTGCTGGTCAAGGGTGCGGTCCCTGGCGCCAAGGGCGGTCACGTCGTGGTCCGTCCCGCCGTCAAGGTCAAGCTGAAGAAGGGAGCCCACTGATGCAACTCGAGCTCCTGAACGAACAAGGCCAGGCCGCGACCAAGGTCGACGCGCCTGACACAGTGTTCGGCCGCGAATACAACGAAGCGCTGGTGCACCAGGTGGTGGTGGCTTATCAGGCCAACGCTCGCCAAGGTACCCGCGCCCAGAAGGATCGCGCGACCGTCAAGCACTCCACCAAGAAGCCGTGGCGCCAGAAGGGCACCGGTCGCGCTCGCGCCGGTATGACCTCGTCGCCGCTGTGGCGTGGAGGCGGTCGGATTTTCCCGAACAGCCCCGACGAAAACTTCAGCCACAAGGTCAACAAGAAGATGTACCGCGCCGGCATGGCCGCCATCTTCTCGCAGCTGGCCCGTGATGGCCGCTTGGCCGTTGTCGACTCGCTCAAGGTCGAGTCGCCCAAGACCAAGGCGCTGGCCCAGAAGTTCAAGGCCATGGGCCTGGAGTCCGTGCTTGTCATCGCCGACGAGATCGACGAGAACCTGTATCTGGCTTCGCGCAACCTGGCCAATGTGCTCGTGGTTGAGCCGCGATACGCCGATCCGCTGTCGCTTGTGTATTACAAGAAGGTCCTGGTGACCAAGGCCGCGATCGAGCAGCTCAAGGAGATGCTGGGATGAGCGCTCAGAAATTCGATGAAGGCCGCCTGATGAAAGTGCTGGTCGCGCCGATCGTGTCTGAAAAGGCAACGTCGGTTGCGGAGAAGCACAACCAGGTGCTGTTCAAGGTTCTGCTGGATGCCACCAAGCCTGAAGTCAAGGCTGCCGTTGAACTGATGTTCAAGGTCGAGGTGAACTCCGTGCAGATGGTGAATCAGAAGGGCAAGGTCAAGCGCTTCGGTCGGTCCATGGGTCGTCGTGACAACGTCAAGAAGGCTTATGTGTCGCTGAAGGAAGGCCAGGAGCTCAACTTCTCCGGGGAGGCTGCGTAATGGCCGTCGTCAAAGTCAAGCCCACGTCGCCCGGCCGTCGTGCCGTGGTGAAGGTGGTGCATGCGCACCTCCACAAGGGCGCGCCTGAAAAGTCGTTGCTCGAACCGCAGAAGCAGAATGCCGGCCGTAACAACAACGGCCACATCACCACCCGTCACAAGGGCGGTGGGCACAAGCATCACTATCGCGTGGTCGATTTCCGTCGTAACAAGGACGCCATTCCGGCGAAGGTCGAGCGTATCGAGTACGACCCTAACCGCACGGCCCACATTGCGCTGCTGTGCTACGCCGATGGCGAGCGTCGCTACATCATCGCGCCGCGCGGGCTGGAAGTCGGTGCCACGGTGCTGAGCGGCTCTGAGGCGCCGATCAAGGCTGGCAACACGCTGCCGATCCGCAACATCCCGGTGGGATCGACGATCCACTGCATCGAGATGCTGCCTGGCAAGGGCGCGCAGATTGCGCGTTCGGCCGGTACGTCGGCTGTGTTGATGGCCCGCGAAGGTTCCTACGCTCAGGTCCGGCTGCGCTCGGGTGAGGTCCGCAAGATCCACATCGAATGCCGCGCCACCATTGGCGAGGTGTCGAACGAAGAGCACAGCCTGCGCCAGTACGGCAAGGCCGGTGCGATCCGTTGGCAAGGTATCCGCCCGACGGTGCGTGGCGTGGCCATGAACCCGGTCGATCACCCGCACGGTGGTGGTGAAGGCCGCACGGGCGAGGGCCAGGTGCCGGTTTCGCCCTGGAACACCCTGACCAAGGGCTACCGCACCCGCAGCAACAAGCGCACGCAGACCATGATCGTCTCGCGTCGCAAGAAGTAAGAGGTAGGTTATGGCTCGTTCACTCAAGAAGGGTCCGTTCGTTGACCACCACCTGATGGGCAAAGTCGAAAAGGCTTCCGCAGTCAAGGACAAGAAGCCCATCAAGACCTGGTCGCGTCGCTCCACCATCCTGCCCGAGTTCATCGGTCTGACGATTGCGGTCCACAACGGAAAGCAGCACGTGCCCGTGTACGTGAGCGACCAGATGGTCGGTCACAAGCTCGGCGAGTTCGCGCTGACCCGCACGTTCAAGGGTCACCCCGCGGACAAGAAGGCCAAGAGGTAAGGAGCGGCGATGGAAACCAAAGCAATCGTTCGCGGCGTGCGTCTGTCGGTCGACAAAGGTCGACTGGTGGCCGACATGATCCGCGGCAAGAAAGTCGATCAGGCGCTCGACATCCTGGCTTTCACGCCCAAGAAGGCGGCCGGGATCATCAAGAAGGCGCTCGAATCCGCCATTGCCAATGCCGAGCACAACGACGGTGCAGACATTGACGAACTGAAGGTCAAGACGATCTACGTGGAGCAAGGCGCCACGCTGAAGCGTTTCACTGCCCGTGCCAAAGGCCGTGGCAACCGCATCAGCAAGCCTACCTGCCATATCTTCGTGACCGTCGGCAACTGAGGCTGAAGGAAGACCATGGGACAGAAAATCCATCCAACCGGCTTCCGGCTGCCCGTGACTCGTGCATGGGCGTCGCGCTGGTACGCGTCGAACCGCCAGTTCGGGCAGATGCTGGCCGACGACCTCAAGGTGCGTGAGTTCCTGAAGGAGCGTTTGAAGAACGCTGCCGTGTCGCGCATCCTGATCGAGCGCCCTGCCAAGAACGCCCGCATCACCATCTTCTCGGCTCGTCCGGGCGTGGTGATCGGCAAGAAGGGCGAGGACATCGAGAACCTGAAGGCCGAACTGGCTCGCCGTCTTGGCGTGCCGGTCGCAGTGAACATCGAGGAAGTGCGCAAGCCTGAAATCGATGCCCAGCTGATCGCCGACTCGATCACTCAACAGCTCGAGAAGCGCATCATGTTCCGCCGCGCGATGAAGCGCGCCATGCAGAACGCGATGCGCTTGGGTGCCCAGGGCATCAAGATCATGTCTTCGGGCCGCCTGAACGGCATCGAAATCGCTCGTACCGAGTGGTACCGCGAAGGTCGTGTGCCCCTGCACACGCTGCGCGCTGATATCGACTATGGCTTCTCCGAAGCCAAGACGACCTACGGCGTGATCGGCGTCAAGGTGTGGGTCTACAAGGGCGATACGCTGGGTCGTGGGGACGCACCGGTGGTCGAAGAGCGTCCCGAAGATGATCGTCGCCGCCGTGGTCCCCGCGGTGACCGTCCGTCCGGTGATCGTCGTCCGTCGCGAGGCGGTCCGCGTACCAATGCGGGCGTGAATGCGGCCCCCACTGACGGCAGCGACAAGCCTGCCGAAGGTGCCGCAGAAGCCGAAGCCTAGCTGTGAAGCGCGTGCGCAAGGCCCCCACCTCGGGCTCCGGCTCGGGCGTGTGAAAGGAGAATAAACATGCTGCAACCCGCTCGTCGCAAATATCGCAAGGAGCAGAAGGGCCGCAACACGGGCGTCGCCACGCGTGGCGCCAATGTGTCGTTCGGCGACTTCGGTCTGAAGGCCACTGAACGTGGCCGCATCACCGCCCGCCAGATCGAGGCGGCCCGTCGTGCGATCTCCCGTCACGTGAAGCGTGGCGGTCGCATCTGGATCCGCATCTTCCCGGACAAGCCCATTTCCCAGAAGCCCGCTGAAGTCCGGATGGGCAACGGCAAGGGCAACCCGGAGTACTACGTCGCTGAGATCCAGCCGGGCAAAGTGCTCTACGAGATCAACGGTGTTCCCGAAGAACTGGCTCGCGAGGCGTTCCAGCTGGCTTCGGCCAAGCTGCCCCTCAAGACGATCTTCGTGTCGCGCCAGATCGGCGCCTGACCCGAAGCATCCGGAGAATCGAGATGAAAGCATCTGAACTGCGCAGCAAAGACGTCGCCGGCCTCCAAAAGGAAGTTGCCGACCTCCTCAAGGCCCATTTCGGCCTGCGCATGCAAAAGGCGACGCAACAGATCAGCAACACCGCTGGCCTGAAGCAAACACGCCGCGATATTGCTCGTGCCAAGACTGTCCTGGCCGAGAAGAAGAAAGGAGCCGCGAAATGACGCAAGCTCAAGCCGCTGAAAAGAACACCCGCACCCTCGTCGGTCGCGTGGTGAGCGACAAGCGAGCCAAGACGGTCACCATTTTGGTGGAGCGTCGCGCCAAGCACGAGCTCTACGGCAAGATCGTGGCCACCTCGCGCAAGTACCACGCTCATGATGAAAAGGGCGAATACCACCTGGGTGACCTGGTCGAGATCGCCGAAGGCCGTCCCATCTCCAAAACCAAGGCTTGGGTGGTGACGCGCTTGATCGAGAAGGCTCGAGTCGTCTGAGGCCTTTGGCACCAGCAAGCGAGGGCCTTTAGCGGCGCCCGCGTGCAAACGGTCGGTCTGCCAGATACTGGCACCGGCCGTTTTTAGTTTGTTTCAACCCACTGCTAATGCAAGGAGACAGGCACCATGCTGAAAGTTGGCGACAAGCTGCCCGCGGGCACGCTGACCGAATACATCGAGGTCGAGGGCAACGGTTGCTCCTTGGGACCGAACAGCTTTGACATTCAAAAGGCCACCGCCGCCAAGAAGATTGCGATCTTCGGTCTGCCCGGCGCTTTCACGCCTACCTGTTCCGGCCAGCACGTGCCCGGCTTCGTCCAGAAAGCGGAAGAGTTCAAGGCTCTCGGTGTGGACGAGGTCTGGTGTGTGTCGGTCAATGACGCCTTCGTCATGGGCGCGTGGGGTCGAGATCAGAAGATCGCGGGCAAGGTTCGCATGATGGGAGACGGCAGTGCCGATTTCGCCAAGGCTACTGGTCTGACGCTCGATCTCGCTGCCCGTGGAATGGGCCTTCGCTCCGCTCGTTATTCGATGCTGGTGGACGACGGTGTCGTCAAGACACTCAACGTGGAAGCGCCGGGCAAGTTCGAGGTGAGCGACGCCAGTCACCCTGCTCGAACAGGCCCGAAAGATCATCAAGGCCTGATAGGCCTTCTCGTTTTATTCGCAACGGGATGTTGACAGCCCCTTGCGTTTTAGAAGATAATTCACAGCTTCGCCGGATTCCGGCTGGTCATGCGCACTCGAGACTCGAGTGCGGTGATCGGAAGGGCCGGCTCCACCCAAGCGGCTGGAGCGATCCAGTCAGACGGGACCAAGACTGACCGCGCCACGCTTCCTGTGATGGGCACAGGCGGATTCCGCGGGAAAAGTTGGGGACATACATGATCCAAATGCAATCGCGACTCGATGTCGCAGACAACACTGGCGCCAAGTCCGTCATGTGCATCAAGGTGCTGGGTGGCTCCAAGCGCCGCTATGCCGGCATTGGCGATGTCATCAAGGTCAGCATCAAGGAAGCTGCGCCGCGTGGCCGTGTCAAGAAGGGCGAGGTTTACAGCGCCGTGGTCGTGCGTACCGCCAAGGGCGTGCGCCGCCAGGACGGCTCGCTGATCAAGTTCGACGGCAACGCTGCGGTGCTGCTGAACAACAAGCTGGAGCCCATCGGCACCCGCATCTTCGGCCCGGTCACGCGCGAGCTGCGTACGGAGCGCTTCATGAAGATCGTGTCGCTGGCTCCGGAAGTGCTCTAAGCCGACGGTTGAGGACAGGCCATGAACAAGATTCGTAAAGGCGACGAGGTCATCGTGACCACCGGTCGCGACAAGGGTAAGCGCGGCAAGGTGTCGGCTCGCATCGATGCGAGCCACGTCGTTATCGACGGTGTGAACGTGGTGAAGAAGCACGTCCGCCCGAACCCGATGAAGGGCACGACTGGCGGCATCGTCGACAAGACCATGCCGATCCACCAGTCGAATGTCGCAATCTTCAACCCGGCGTCCGGCAAGGCCGATCGCGTCGGCATCAAGCTCCTGACCGATGGCAAGAAGGTTCGCGTCTTCAAGTCCAGCGGCGAAGAGATCAAGGCGTAAAGAGGTTCGAGATGGCTCGTTTGCAAGAGTTTTACCGCGAAAAGGCTGTGCCGAACCTGGTGAAGAAGTTCGGCTACAAGTCCGTGATGGAAGTGCCGCGCCTCACCAAGATCACCCTCAACATGGGCGTGAGCGAGGCAGTGGCCGACAAGAAGGTGATGGACCACGCCGTGGGCGACCTCACCAAGATCGCCGGCCAGAAGCCCGTGGTGACCAAGTCGCGCAAGGCTATTGCCGGCTTCAAGATCCGCGACGGTGTGCCCATCGGCTGCATGGTCACGCTGCGTGGCGTGCGCATGTACGAATTCCTGGATCGCTTCGTGACGATCGCGCTGCCGCGCGTGCGTGACTTCCGCGGTATCTCCGGGCGCTCATTCGATGGTCGTGGCAACTACAACGTCGGCGTCAAAGAGCAGATCATTTTCCCGGAAGTCGACTACGACAAGGTCGATGCCCTGCGTGGTCTGAACATCAGCTTCACCACAACGGCCAAGACCGATGAGGAGTGCAAGGCGCTCCTGGCGGAATTCCGTTTCCCGTTCAAGAACTGAGGTGGCTCGTGGCTAAACTTTCCATGATTCAGCGCGAGGAAAAGCGCGCCAAGCTGGCCGCCAAGTTCGCCAAGAAGTACAAAGAGCTCAAGGCCGTCGCCAACGACGCGAAGAAGTCGGACGAAGAACGTTACCTCGCCCGTCTGGAGCTGCAGAAGCTCCCTCGCAACGCCAACCCGACCCGTCAGCGCGCTCGCTGCGAACTGACCGGCCGTCCGCGCGGCACCTTCCGCAAGTTCGGTCTGGGTCGCAGCAAGATCCGTGAACTGGCCTTCAAGGGCGACATCCCCGGTGTCGTCAAGGCCAGCTGGTAAATCGGCCCGATCAGGAGATTTCCAATGAGCATGAGTGATCCTATCGCCGATATGCTGACCCGCATCCGCAACGCCCAGACTGTCGAAAAGTCGAGCGTTTCGATGCCTTCGTCCAAGCTGAAAGTGGCGATCGCCCAAGTCCTGAAGGACGAGGGCTATATCGACGGGTTTGCGGTGCGTGGCGAGTCTGCCAAGCCCGAACTCGAGATTTCGTTGAAGTACTACGCCGGTCGTCCGGTCATCGAGCGCCTGGAGCGCGTGAGCCGCCCCGGCCTGCGCGTCTACAAGGGCCGCCACGGCATTCCGCAGGTCATGAATGGCCTCGGCGTGGCGATCGTGACCACCCCCCAGGGTGTCATGACCGATCGCAAGGCGCGCCAAGTCGGTATCGGCGGCGAAGTGCTCTGCTACGTCGCTTGATTGAGGAGAGGCAACAATGTCCCGCGTTGGAAAAATGCCGGTCGCCGTCCCTCAGGGAGTGGACGTGTCGATCACTGTCGACCAGATCAGCGTGAAGGGTGCGCTCGGTACGCTTGCGCGTTCCGTGAATCGCTGGTGACGGTCAAGAGCGAGAGCGGCAAGCTGACGTTCACTCCGGTGAACGAGTCGGCCGAAGCCAATGCCATGTCCGGCACCATGCGCGCGCTGGTCTCGAACATGGTCAACGGCGTGAGCAAGGGCTTCGAGAAGAAGCTCAACCTGGTCGGCGTGGGCTTCCGAGCCCAGGCACAAGGCCAGAAGCTCAACCTTCAGATCGGGTTCTCTCACCCGGTGGTGAAGGACATGCCGGCTGGCATCAAGGTTGAAACCCCGACCCAGACCGAAATCCTGATCAAGGGTGCGGATCGTCAGGTGGTGGGCCAGATCGCTGCAGAAGTGCGCGCCATTCGCCCGCCCGAGCCTTACAAGGGCAAGGGCATCCGTTATTCGGACGAGAAGGTCTCCCTCAAAGAGACCAAGAAGAAGTAAGGAGCAGCGACATGTTGACGAAGAAAGAACAGCGCCTGCGCCGTTCCCGCCAAACGCGGGCCCGCATCGCCGAGCTTCGTGTGGCGCGCCTGACCGTGTTCCGCTCGAACCTGCATATCTACGCCACCCTGATCTCCGAAGACGGCGACAAGGTCCTGGCGACCGCCTCGACGGCCGAGAAGGAAGTGCGAGCGGAGTTGGGCGCTGCGTGGCAAGGGTGGCAATGTCACCGCCGCCACGATCGTGGGCAAGCGCATCGCCGAGAAGGCCAAGGCCGCCGGCGTGGAGAAGGTGGCGTTCGATCGCGCCGGCTTTGCCTACCACGGCCGAGTAAAGGCCCTGGCAGAAGCCGCCCGCGAAGGCGGCCTCCAGTTCTAAGCGCAAGACCTCAAGGAATTCGAAATGGCTAAGTTTCAACCGAAAGTGGCTGACGAAGGTCGCGACGACGGTCTGCGCGAAAAGATGATCGCGGTCAACCGCGTGACGAAGGTGGTCAAGGGTGGTCGCATCCTCGGCTTCGCTGCGCTCACGGTGGTTGGTGACGGCGACGGTCGTGTCGGCATGGGCAAGGGCAAGGCGCGTGAAGTGCCGGTGGCTGTGCAGAAGGCCATGGAGCAGGCCCGTCGCAACATGGTCAAGGTCAGCCTGAAGAACGGCACCGTGCACCACAACGTTCGTGGCGAGCATGGCGCGGCGAAGGTGCTGCTGGCTCCGGCGGCAGCCGGTACCGGCATCATCGCCGGCGGCCCGATGCGCGCGGTGTTCGAAGTGATGGGTGTGACCGACGTCGTGGCCAAGAGCCTCGGCTCGACCAACCCGTACAACCTGGTCCGCGCGACGTTCGATGCGTTGACCAATTCGACCACCCCGGCCGAGATCGCCGCCAAGCGCGGCAAGTCGGTTGAAGAAATCTTCAACTGAAGGCCAGGAGAAAGTCATGGCTGACAAGAAAACCCTGAAAGTGAAGCTGGTTCGCAGCCCCATCGGGACGCGCGAATCGCACCGCGCCACGGTTCGTGGACTGGGACTGCGCAAGATCAACAGCGAGGCCGTGCTCGAAGACACGCCCGCCGTGCGCGGCATGATCAACAAGGTGAGCTACCTGGTTCAGGTGCTCTGAGCAGGCTGAGGGACAACGATGCAACTCAATACCATCAAGCCGGCCGCGGGCTCCAAGCACGCCAAGCGCCGCGTGGGCCGGGGTATCGGTTCCGGCCTGGGCAAGACCGCAGGTCGTGGCCACAAGGGCCAGAAGTCTCGGGCGGGCGGCTACCACAAGGTGGGCTTCGAAGGCGGCCAGATGCCGCTGCAGCGTCGCCTGCCCAAGCGTGGCTTCAAGTCGGTTTCGCTCAAGTTCAACGCTGAAGTGCGCCTGTCGGACCTCGAGCGCCTGGACGCTGCCGAAGTGGACATGCTGACGCTCAAGCAAGCCGGCCTGGTCGGCGAGCTGATCAAGGTCGTGAAGGTGATTGCTGCCGGCGAGCTGACCAAGAAGGTCGTGCTCAAGGGCATCGCCGCGACGGCGGGCGCCAAGAAGGCCATCGAGGCCGCTGGCGGCTCGCTGGCTGAGTAAGAGCAGAACCGACAGGCTCATTAGGACGTCCAAGCAGTGGCAAGCAACCCATCACAGTTGGCCAAGACCGGGAAGTTCGGCGATCTTCGTCGCCGTCTCACCTTCCTGGTGCTGGCGCTCGTCGTGTATCGGATCGGGGCGCACATTCCGGTGCCCGGCATCGATCCGGCGCAACTGCAGCAGCTCTTCCAGGGGCAGCAGGGCGGCATCCTGAGCCTGTTCAACATGTTCTCGGGCGGTGCGCTGTCGCGCTTCACCGTCTTCGCCCTGGGCATCATGCCCTACATCTCTGCATCGATCATCATGCAGTTGATGACCTACGTGGTGCCCTCGTTGGAGGCCATCAAGAAGGAAGGGGAAGCCGGGCGTCGCAAGATCACCCAGTACACGCGTTACGGCACGCTGGGTCTGGCCGTGTTCCAGTCGCTGTCGATCGCGGTCGCACTGGAAAGCTCGCCGGGCCTGGTTCTGAGTCCTGGCTTCGGGTTTCGCATCACCGCGATGGTCAGCCTGACCGCAGGCACGATGTTCCTGATGTGGCTGGGAGAGCAGATCACCGAGCGAGGCCTTGGCAACGGCATCTCGATCCTGATCTTCGGCGGCATTGCGGCGGGTCTGCCGAGCGGCCTGGGTCAGTTCGCCGAACTGGTGCGTACCGGGTCGATGGGTGTATTCGCTGCGCTGGTCATTTCAGCCCTTGTGGTTCTCGTGACCTACGCGGTGGTGTTCATCGAGCGGGGTCAGCGCAAGATCCTGGTGAACTACGCCAAGCGCCAGGTGGGCAACAAGGTGTATGGCGGGCAGTCGTCGCACCTGCCGCTCAAGCTGAACATGGCGGGGGTGATTCCGCCGATCTTCGCGTCGTCGATCATTCTGCTGCCTGCTACCGTCGTGAGCTGGTTCAGCACGGGCGACAGCCTGCGCTGGTTGAAGAACATCGCCGACGCACTGCATCCGGGCCAGCCTGTGTACGTGCTGCTGTATGCCGCCGCCATCGTGTTCTTCTGCTTCTTCTACACGGCGCTGGTGTTCAACAGCCGCGAGACGGCCGACAACTTGAAGAAGAGCGGCGCGTTCATTCCGGGCATTCGCCCAGGTGACCAGACCGCGCGGTACATCGACAAGATCCTGTCGCGCCTGACGCTGGCTGGTGCGGTCTACATCACGGCAGTCTGCTTGCTGCCGGAGTTCCTGATCCTGAAGTACAACGTCCCGTTCTACTTCGGCGGGACCTCCCTGCTGATCATCGTGGTGGTGACGATGGACTTCTGGGCGCAAGTGCAGTCGTACGTGATGTCCCAGCAGTACGAGTCACTGTTGAAGAAGGCAAATTTCAAGGCCGGTTGAGGCCGGACTTGAGAGCGAACGAAGCGAAGGGCGCATGGCGAAAGACGACGTCATCCAAATGCAAGGCGAGATTCTCGAGAATCTGCCCAACGCAACGTTTCGTGTGAAGTTGGAGAACGGGCATGTCGTGCTCGGCCACATCTCCGGGAAGATGCGCATGCACTACATCCGCATCCTGCCTGGCGACAAGGTGACGGTCGAACTGACGCCCTACGATTTAAGTCGTGCTCGCATCGTGTTCCGAGCGAAGTGAGCTTTCGAAGTTACTCGGGACGAATCGGTCCTTCGGACCGGTAGGTGAGCAAAGAGAAGGTCAAGGAGCAGACCATGAAAGTTTCGGCATCCGTTAAAAAGATCTGCCGCAATTGCAAGATCATCCGTCGCAAGGGCGTGGTTCGCGTGATTTGTACCGATCCCCGTCACAAGCAACGCCAGGGTTGATCGTTTGATCGACTGGATGAACGCGAGTTAGAGGACGCAAATGGCACGTATTGCTGGTATCAACATTCCGCCCCACAAGCACACCGAGATCGGTCTGACCTCGATCTACGGTATCGGCCGCACGACGGCGCAGAAGATCTGCGAGACGTGCTCGATCCCGTACAGCAAGAAGATCAAGGATCTGACCGACGGCGACCTGGAGAAGATCCGGGAAGAAGTGGGCCGTCTCACCATCGAGGGTGACCTGCGTCGCGAGATCTCCATCAACATCAAGCGCTTGATGGACCTCGGTTGCTATCGTGGCTTCCGTCATCGTCGCGGTCTGCCCGTGCGCGGCCAGCGCACGCGCACCAATGCCCGTACTCGCAAGGGTCCGCGCAAGTCCGGCGTGCAGCTCAAGAAGTAAGCCGTCGCTCTACGCTGATTGAAAGAAGGTTTCCATGGCTAAAGCACCTGCCAACACCGCCGCTCGCCGCGTGAGCAAGAAGATCCGCAAGAACATTGCGGACGGCATCGCCCACGTCCACGCGTCGTTCAACAACACCATCATCACGATCACCGACCGCCAGGGCAACGCGCTGTCCTGGGCGTCGAGCGGTGGCCAGGGCTTCAAGGGTTCGCGCAAGTCCACCCCGTTTGCAGCCCAGGTGGCTGCCGAAGTGGCCGGTCGCGCTGCCCAAGAGCAGGGTATCAAGAACCTGGACGTCGAGATCAAGGGCCCTGGCCCTGGCCGCGAGTCCTCGGTCCGTGCTCTGGCTGCCCTGGGCATTCGGATCAATTCGATTTCCGACGTGACGCCCATCCCCCACAATGGCTGCCGACCGCAGAAGCGTCGTCGCATCTAATAAAATCATCGGTTTTGGTTCGCCGGCGGGTGCGGAAGCACCCGGCCGGCGGTTTCGTTGAAGCCCACCGTCTGAGCGTCTACGAAGAATTTCGAAGCCCGACGCCAGACTCGCGTGACATCGATGGTCACGTCAGATTGACGAGGAAGTACTCAAGTGGCACGTTATCTCGGTCCCAAGTCCAAACTCTCCCGCCGTGAAGGCACTGACCTTTTCCTGAAGAGCGCCCGCCGCGCAATTGGGGACAAGGCCAAGTTCGACACGAAGCCCGGCCAGCATGGCCGCACGTCCGGCGCCCGCACCTCTGATTTCGGCCTCCAGCTGCGTGAAAAGCAGAAGGTCAAGCGCATGTACGGTGTTCTGGAGCGCCAGTTCCGCCGCTACTTCGCTGAAGCTGAGCGCCGCAAGGGCAACACCGGCTCCAACCTCCTGATGCTGCTGGAATCGCGCCTGGACAACGTCGTCTATCGCATGGGCTTCGGCTCGACCCGTGCAGAGGCGCGGCAGCTGGTGTCGCACAAGGGCATCACGGTAAACGGCGAAGTGGTGAACATCGCCTCCTACCTGGTCAAGACCGGCGACGTGGTCGCCGTGCGTGAAAAGGCCAAGAAGCAGTTGCGCGTAGCGGACGCGTTCAAGCTCGCCGAGCAAATCGGTCTGCCGGCTTGGGTGCAGGTGGATGGCGCCAAGCTCGAAGGCGTGTTCAAGAAGACCCCGGACCGCGACGAATTCGGTGCCGAGATCAATGAATCGCTGATCGTCGAGTTGTACTCGCGTTGATTCTCCCGCCGAACCTGCCGCTACAAGACGCTTTGCGCAAAGCGCGAACGGCACGTTTGCTCCCTTTTCCGGTCCTGGCACGGCGTGACACCGTGCCGGGTGCTTCATCAGCCTTATCGGTGTAACGAGCCGAGGGTATTGACAGGAAGACTACATGCAAACCAATCTGCTGAAACCCAAAGCCATCAACGTGGAGCCGCTGGGCGGCCACCGCGCCAAGGTGACGCTCGAGCCTTTCGAGCGCGGCTATGGCCACACGCTGGGCAATGCCCTGCGCCGCGTGCTGTTGTCCTCGATGGTGGGTTACGCCCCGACCGAAGTGACGATCGCCGGCGTGCTGCACGAGTACTCGACCATCGACGGCGTGCAGGAAGACGTCGTCCACATCATGCTCAACCTCAAGGGCGTCGTGTTCCGCCTGCACAACCGCGAGGAAGTCACCCTGGTCCTGCGCAAGGAAGGTGAAGGTCCCGTCACGGCTGGCGATATCCAAACGCCGCACGACGTGGAAATCATCAACCCCGACCACGTGATCTCCCACCTGGCCCACGGCGGCAAGCTGGACATGCAGATCAAGGTCGAGAAGGGCCGCGGCTACGTGCCCGGCAACTTGCGTCGCTTCGGTGACGAGCCGACCAAGTCGATCGGCCGCATCGTCCTCGACGCTTCGTTCTCCCCGGTCAAGCGCGTCAGCTACACGGTCGAGAGCGCTCGTGTCGAGCAGCGCACCGACCTCGACAAGCTCGTGATGGAGATCGAGACAACGGGCGCGATCTCGCCCGAGGAAGCGATCCGCTCCTCGGCCAAGATCCTGGTCGAGCAGCTCGCCGTGTTCGCGCAGCTCGAGGGCAGTGAAATCGCCGCCTTCGACCAGCCGGCACAGCGCAGCCAGCAGTTCGATCCGATCCTGTTGCGTCCGGTCGATGAGCTCGAGCTCACCGTGCGTTCGGCCAACTGCCTGAAGGCCGAGAACATCTACTACATCGGCGACCTGATCCAGCGCACGGAAACCGAGCTGCTCAAGACACCGAACCTGGGTCGCAAGTCGCTCAACGAAATCAAGGAAGTGCTGGCTTCGCGCGGCCTCACTTTGGGCGTCCGCCTTGAAAACTGGCCGCCCTCCGGCCTGGACAAGCGCTAGTCACTGAAATCAGTGCACCCCCCGGTACCTGATACGGCCGGGGTTCTATAAGGAAAGGAAAGCACCATGCGTCACCGTCACGGACTTCGCAAACTCAACCGCACCTCCGAGCACCGCCAGGCGATGCTGCGGAACATGTGCAACTCACTCATCGAGCACGAGGCCATCAAGACCACGGTCCCGAAGGCCAAGGAACTGCGCCGCGTCGTCGAGCCGCTGATCACGCTCGGCAAGGAGCCCACGCTGGCGAACAAGCGCCTGGCATTCAGCCGACTGCGCGATCGCGACAACGTCGTCAAGCTGTTCGAAGTGCTGGGCCAGCGCTACAAGGCGCGTCCGGGTGGGTACACCCGCATCCTCAAGATGGGCTTTCGCGTGGGCGACAACGCTCCGATGGCCTTCGTCGAGCTGGTCGATCGTCCCGAGCCGACCGAAGCCGAAGCGGCCGAAGACAAGGCCGAGTAAGTCACTGATGGTGCCGCCAAGGCGGCACATTTGCCCGAAGGCCAGCCTTGCGCTGGCCTTTGTCGTTCAGTGCTACGGGCTCCGCTACGTTTTGGCAAACTGCCCTCATGCAACCGCTTTTTCGCGTCAGCAAGCTCGTCAAGCGCTTCAATGGCGCCACGGTCGTCAACGACTTGTCATTCGACATTCGGCGTGGCGAGTGCCTGGGCGTGATCGGCCCCAATGGCGCGGGCAAGACCACGACGATACGCATGTGCCTGGGCCTTACTGGGCCTCAGTCGGGTGAGATCGAAGCCTTCGGCTTGCCTATCCCGAAGCAGGCACGCGAGGCGAAGAAACGGATTGGCGTCGTGAGCCAGTTCGACAGTCTCGATCCTGATTTCACCTGTGCGGAAAACCTGCGCGTCTATGGCAGCTACTTCGGGTTGCCGGCCCCGCTCATCAACGCGCGCGTGCCGAAGTTGCTCGAGTTTGCCGCGCTCCAATCAAAGGCGAACGTCAGGCCGAACGAATTGTCCGGAGGCATGCGCCGACGTCTGCATCTGGCACGCGCGCTCATCAACGACCCCGACTTGCTCCTGCTCGATGAGCCGACCACCGGCCTCGACCCGCAAGCCCGCCACCTGATGTGGGAGCGACTCAAGGTCCTGCTGCAACAAGGAAAGTCCATCCTGCTCACGACTCATTTCATGGACGAGGCGGAGCGCCTGTGTGACAGGCTGCTGGTTCTCGACCACGGCCGCAAGATCGCCGAGGGCACCCCGCGGGGGTTGATCGCCGAGCACCTTGAGAGCGACGTGGTGGAGGTCTATGGCGACGGAGCGAAGCCCATGGCGCAGGCCTTCAGTCATCTGGCGGAGCGTGTCGAATCCAGCGGTGAGACCGAGTTCTTCTACCTGCGCGAGCCCCAGCCTCTGCTCCAGGCGCTGGCGCAGCAATCCTCGGTGCGCTACCTGCACCGCCCGGCCAATCTCGAAGACTTGTTCCTCAAGCTCACTGGCCGGCAGATCCGCGATGACGCCTGAGCCGCCAACCGGAGACTACGCGATGGTCGAGTCCTTCTATGCCGCACCGCAACTGTCACCCCGCATCTGGCCGGTGGTGAAGCGCAATCTCCTGGTCTGGCGCAAGCTCGCACTGCCCAGCCTGATCGGCAACATCGCCGAGCCGCTCATCATCCTGGTGGCCTTTGGCTATGGCCTGGGCTCGCTGGTGGGCTCTGTGCAGGAGTTGCCCTACATCCTCTTTCTGGCGTCGGGCAGCATCTGCATGAGTTCGATGTACGCCGCATCCTTCGAGGCGCTCTTTTCGGCCTATTCCCGGATGCAGACGCAAAAGACCTGGGATGGAATCCTGAACGCTCCGGTTGGCCTCGACGACATCGTCTTCGCCGAAATGCTGTGGGCTGCCCTGAAGTCACTCTTCACGGCGGTCGCAATAGCCGCAGTGCTCGTGGTGCTGGGCATCAGTCGTGAGCCGACGCTCCTTCTGGCGCTGCCGGTGCTCTTCCTGGTCGGCGTGACCTTCTCTTCGATCGCGCTGGTATTCAATGCACTGGCCAAGGGATACGACTTCTTCACCTACTACTTCACCCTGGCGCTGACGCCCATGACCTTCCTGTCGGGCGTGTACTTCCCCATCGACCACTTGCCGTCCTGGCTGCAAGTGGTGGCCAAGGTGTTGCCGCTTTCCGCAGCGGTCGATCTCGTGCGTCCGCTCGTGATCGGGCAGTGGCCCGCCGAGGTATTCAGGCCGCTCCTGGTGTTGCTGGCCTACGCGGCGGCGGGCTACTACATCGCCCTGGTGCTGACTCGCCGCCGTTTCTTCAAGTGAGGTCGACATGAGCGAAGCACGCCCCCCAGTCATGCTGGCCCTGACCACCATGCCGGATGCCGCTGCGGCTCGCCAACTGGCCGGCCAGCTGCTCGACCGGCGCCTGGTGGCCTGCGTGAACATCCTGCCCGCGGGCCATTCGATGTACTGGTGGCAGGGGAAGGTCGAAGAGGCCGATGAATGCGTCCTCCTGCTCAAGACCACGGCGGCGCGTTGGCCCGACTTGAAGCAGGCACTGCCGGCGCTGCATCCCTACGATGTGCCTGAGTTGCTCGCGCTCGACATCGCCGATGGCCTGGAACCCTATCTGCAATGGCTGGTCACAGAAGTACAAGGAGTCGCGCAATGAGCTTTCGCTGGGGGTGGCTGGCCGTGGTGCTGGCTGCAGTGGGTGTGTCGTGGGCCACGCCGGCGACAGCCGAGGAAGAGTTCCTCGATCCGGAGCTCGCCTTCCGCTTTTCGGCACGGCCGCTCGATGAACGCGCGATTGAAGTCCGCTTCGACGTTGCCCCGGGCTACTACCTCTATCGGGAGCAGTTCAAGTTCGAGGCCACGCCAGCCAGCCTGGGGCAGCCCGTCATTCCGTCCGGCAAGGTCAAGTACGACCAGACCTTCAGGAAGGATGTCGAGACCCACCGCGGCACCTTGCTGATCCGCTTGCCCGTGGAGGAGGCGACCGGGCCCTTCAGGCTCACGGTGACGAGCCAGGGTTGTGCAGACAAGGGCCTTTGCTATCCCCCGGCGCAGCACCATGCGGACGTGCAGTTGATCGGCTTCGGCGCGGCTCGAAGCGAGGTTCGCCTGATCGACACCGCCGGTGGCACGAGTGCGCCCGGTTCCGTTTCGAGCTTGCTTCGCGGCATGCTGGGCGGCCGCGCTGAAGCGGGGCGGGCTGACGACGAGCGCCCCCCGGCCTCTCCCGCGGACTTGGTCAATACCGCCTCGCCGACTGACCTCGGGCGCATCGAGGCAGCGCTGCAGTCGGGTCGCCTGCCGACCGTCATCGCTGTGTTCTTCGTGGCGGGCATCCTGCTTTCCTTCACGCCCTGCGTGCTGCCGATGCTTCCCATCCTGTCTTCGCTGATCGTGGGTCAGGCCGAGACGAGCGGCCAGCGCGGGCCATCACGCGCGCGGGGCTTCGCGCTTGCCGCGAGCTACTCGCTCGGCATGGCCTTGGTCTACACGCTCTTTGGCATCGCCGCGGGGTGGTCCGGCGAGGGCCTCGCAGCAAGTCTCCAGACGCCCTGGGTCCTGGGGGGCTTTGCCTTGATGCTCGTGCTGCTGGCTCTCTCGATGTTCGGCTTCTACGAACTGCAACTGCCCGCGGCCATGCGCGAGCGGCTTGCGCATGCATCGAGCCGCGTGCGTGGAGGCAAGATCGCGGGCGTGTTCGTGATGGGCGGGCTGTCGGCCCTGATCGTCAGTCCCTGCGTGGCCGCGCCGCTGGCCGGTGCGTTGGTCTACATCAGCCAGACACGCGATGTGGTGCTGGGCGGTGCGGCACTGTTCGCCTTGGCGCTCGGCATGAGCGTGCCGCTGCTGGCGCTGGGCCTGTCGTCGGGCGGATGGCTGCCTCGAGCCGGCGCGTGGATGGAGCGAGTGAAGCACTTCTTCGGCGCAGTGCTGCTTGGGGTAGCCATCTGGATCGTGCAGCCGGTGCTTCCTGGGCCAGTTGCAATGCTGCTTTGGGGCGCCTTGTTGCTGATCGGTGCGGCATATCTGCGGGTCTTCGACAGCTTGAATTCCGGTACGCGGGGCTGGGGTCGATTCGGCAAGGGTGCAGGAGTCGTGCTCGCTCTTTTGGGCGCACTGGAATTCATTGGTGTCGCGTCAGGTGGCAGCGATCCCCTGCAACCACTGAAGCACTTGGTGCAGGGCAGCGGTGCGCTCGACCCGTCGGCCGTGACCTTCCGACGCGTGAACAGCGTCGAGGAACTCGACCGCGAACTGGTGGCCGCGGGTCGGCCGGTAATGCTCGACTTCTATGCGGACTGGTGCGTGTCATGCAAGGAGATGGAGGCCTTCACGTTCAGCGATCCGCGGGTGAAGGCCAAGTTGTCGCAAGTGCTGCTGCTGCAGGCCGACGTCACGCGCAACAGCGAGCACGACAAGGCCCTGCTCAAGCGCTTCCAACTCTTCGGCCCGCCGGGAACGATCTTCTTCGACCCGCAGGGGCGCGAATTATCCGGTGTGCGCGTGATCGGCTTCCAGTCGGCAGACCGGTTCCTGCAGACGCTTCAGGCGGCTGGGTTGTAGGGTGCGGTCGGGCCGCTGGTAAAAGCGTGCTATAGTCTCATCTCTCTGCCGCGGGGTGGAGCAGTCTGGTAGCTCGTTGGGCTCATAACCCAAAGGTCGCAGGTTCAAATCCTGCCCCCGCAACCACTCCCATAGGCACGGCGGCCGCCTGCACCAGCAGTCGCTCGGCGGGCTCCATCAAATTCGGCGAACACCTCGCCGGTCTCCCGATCCTTCCCAGCGCCACCGGGCCGAGCATGTCGGCCAGGATCTGGCGCGTGAGCGCGCGGTACTTCGCTCGTCCTGCCGAGCACCTCTTCAGTTGCGCCACCAAGCGCCGGTAGCGCGCTGTCACGTCATCGATCACTGCTCGCCCGGGCGTCTGCACGCTGGCCAACCGGGCTTCGAGTGCCGCGCGCTCGGCTTCGGCCGCCTTGAGGCGCGCGGCGAGCGCTGTCGCTGATTCCGACCGCGGCGACTGCGTCGACCAGGCGGGCGATCTCGCCTCGAGGGCCTGCAAGCCGCTTGCTCGAGGCCTCGGCGTCACCGCCCGCGGCTCGTTGGTGTTGCAGCAAGCAACTCCCGCACCTCCGCTTGCGAGCTGCGCCTCTGCGTCGCGGTTCGAGCAACTCGCTCGCGCAGTTCGGCAAGCAGGCGGCGCATCGACGGCGTCGCGCCGAACGGTCAGGTCGCTCGGGCATACCGTGGCGCCGCGATCGTTGTGGATGCTGCAGCCGTAGCGCCTGCGCGTTGATCGCAACCATGGGCCCGCCGCAGGCATTGCAGCGCAGCAAGCCGCCAAAGAGCGTTCTTGGGCTGGCGCCCTTGCCGGTGCGTGCGCCGCGCGCGGGGCCCCGGCGCTCGCGCTCACGGGCGCGCTGCCATAGCTCCGCCGGAACGATGCGCAGGCTCTCGTCCTCGCGCACCAACCATTCTCCGCGCGGGCGGTCGACGTAGCGGCGCTTGCCGGTGTCGGGGTCTTTCAGCCATTGGCGGCGGTTCCAGACCACGCGGCCGATGTAGAGCTCGTTGTTGAGCAGCCCGAGCCCCTTGCCGCTGTCACCGAACAACGGCGCTATACCGCCCAAGTGCCGCCGCGCGGGCTGGGCATGCCGCGTTGAGTTGAGCTCGTGCAGCGATCGCCCGCGCGCTCGAGCCGTCGGCGAACTGCTCGAAGATCCACCGCACGTGCTTGTGCCTCGGCCTCGTCGATGACCGATGCGCTTGCCGCCTTCCACGTCCACGCTGCGGTATCCGTAGCTGCGGCCAGCGACGGCGAAACCGCGCTCAAACTGGCCGGCCAAGCCCGCGGTGCGTCTTCTCCCGCAGATCGTCAAGGTAGAGTTCGTTCACCAGCCCGCGTGCGATGCGCATGACCTTTCGGCCTCGCGCCTCGGTGTCGTAGCCGTCGGCCGTGCCGATGATGCGGATGCTGCGGTGCTCCAGGCGCTTGACTAACTGCTCGGCCTCGCCGATCTCACGGCTGAGGCGGTCGAGGCCCTCCACGATCAACACATCGAACCGACCGGCGAGGGCGTCGGCGAGCAATGCTTTGCCGCCACTGCGAAGCGCGACCGGAGTGGAGCCGCTAACCCCCTCGTCAGCATGCGTGGCCACGACAATCCACCCCTCTCTTTCGGCGCGATCGCGGGCAGCGCGGAGCTGATCGTCGATCGACGTCTCGCGCTGCTTGTCCGTGCTGTAACGGGCGTAAAGGACGGCACGCATGGTGACTGCATCGGCGCCAGCAAGGCGGCCCGGTGGATAGTTGATTCTCGCGGATGCGGGACCCGCAGGATCAGCTGCGATGCTGGTCGCTTTGTCGCTGCTTGGACGCAGGCGCTCAGCCGTCCGCATATGACTGTGCTCTTCCGGGCGGGAACGTCGTCCGCGACACTGGCGCACCATCGGCTGGGCGTTGCGCTTGTTCGGCCACTGCCTCATGTACAAGGCGCGCGGCGAGGAGCTTGATCAGCTGCTTGCGTGCCCGCAGGCGTGATTCGGTTCTGTCAGCCCGGGCCGTGCCGCGAGCAACCGCGAGGTCGGCGTGGAGAGCTGTTGGCATCGGCGGATCCTTCCTGCCTGACACTCGTCGCACGGCGAGCGTCTGTGCCCCGCGTAGGTCTACCGCGCAGGGAACCTGGTTGAGAGGACTCCGAAGGGCGGCACCGGCTCTTTGCCGCGGCCGCATGAGGCTCAAGAGGTCGTGCTGGCCGAAGCTCGCCTACAGGTTGCGTTCGGTCGCATCTCGCCGTCGCGGTTCTGCACCGCATGCCGGGGTTGTCTCACCGGCGGCCATGCCACCGGTCCCGGACGCACGGATGTTCCTTTGTAGGGCGAGTTCGAGTCAACGTCGGATCCATGCCGATCTTGGCCCCGGTTCCGAAGCAGGCGGCGGGGGCAAGTGCCAGGAACAGGCGCATGAACGTCCGGCTGAACATCCTCGCTGCCGGCTCTACGGATTCCGCGTACGTGACGTTTGTCCGGACACGTCATCGTTCGTGCCTGACGGCCCCCTCCCGCCAGTACTGCCGGGACCGGGCCCGCAGTTGCACCGGTTTCGTGTTGAGCGGCGCTCACACGGGTTCACAGAATCGGAATATCTCGCACCGCCTTCAGTATCGAGACCATCGTGGCAGACCAAGATGCCGAATACCTCGTCGACGGCGTTCGCTTGCGACCCGACGATGTCGGGTGGCAGCAAGCGTTGGAAGACGCCTATGCAAGAGACGTCAAGCCGCTGTGCCTCTGCCGGCGCGACGGCGTGGCAATGTACATCGCCAAGTACGACCAGTTCGTCGTGAAGCGGCTGCCCGATACCGGGTATCGCCACCACCCGACGTGTCCCTCCTACGAACAGCCGCCGAACCAGTCCGGTCTCGGAGAAGTGCTCGGCGATGCCGTCATCGAGCGTGCGCCCGATCGGGTCGAGGTGCGGCTGGATTTCCCGCTCACGCGGCGGCACGGCCGGCCCGTCGCACCCGGCGATCCCGACGCGGTGCGCACCGAGGTTGCCGCGCACCCGCGCCGGCTCGGCCTGCGTGGCCTCGTGCACCTCCTGCTGCAGCGCGCCGGCTTCAATCGCTGGTATCCGCGCATGCAGGGCAAGCGCAACTGGTTCGTGGTGCGCAAGCACCTCCTGGCCGTGGCGCACGAGATCGAGACCAAGAGCGCGCGCCTGGCCGACATCCTGCTGATCCCCGAGCCGTTCTCGCTCGAGGACGCCGCGGCCATCGCGAAGCGCCGCACGCGAGCGATGGCCGTGCTGCTGTCGCCCGGCGAGGACGTGCAGTTCAAGCTGATGCTCGTGTTGAGCGAGCTCAAGGAGTTCTCGGCGACCGACGTCGACTACCGCATCGTGCTGCGCCACATGCCCGACTGCCCGCTCTACATGCAGCGCAAGGCCGGCGAGCGCTTCAAGAAGGTGTTCGAGCGCGAGGTCGAGGCCTGGGCCCACCAGCGGTCGGCCGAGCAGTCGGGCCAAGCCGACACGTCGCGGCTGCGCTTTCTCTTCTGCGGCCTGATCTACGCCAAGCGCGAGGGCGTGTACTTCGTCGACACCGCGACACTCGTGATGCTGTCGTCGACCTGGATCCCGCTTGACCATCCCTACGAGCAACTGCTGATCGACGAGTTGGTGCGCCACGAGCGGCGCTTCCTCAAGCCCCTGCGCTTCGAGTCGAAGCAGGGCGCGACGTTTCCGAACGCGGTGCTGCTGGACACCGGCGATGTGGAGACGCCGTTGGACATCGTCACCCCCTTCATGTCCGACCGCGATCGCACCCTCAAGCAACAGGCCTTGGCCAAGCGGGCCGGCGCAGGATGGACCTGGGACATGCAGACGCACCAGGAGCCGCCGCCGTTGCCGCGTGCCATCCGTCCGTGTACGGCCTCGAGCGGCGAAGCTCATGCGGGGCCGGCACGCATGTGACGACGACGTTGCTGGCCGCCCACTGGCGTTGTGGCACCCCACGCTCGGCACGAGCCGGCGCAGCGCGACGGGGGCTTGAACCCGCAGCGGCGACCTCTACCGTCGCCGCATGCTCACGCACCAGGAAACCGCCGACCTGCAGCGCTTCGTCGACGCGGTGCGCCAAGCGCTGCCCGGCTACCGCGAGTCGCCGCAGCAGCGGCAGATGATCGAGGCGGTCGCCGACACCTTCGACCGCTGCCTGCACGGCAGCACGACGGCCGAGACCGACGGCAGCAACGTCCTCGTGTGCGAGTCCGGCACGGGCACCGGCAAGACCTTCGCCTACGCGATCCCCGGCCTCGTGCTGGCCCGCTCGGTCGGCAAGAAGCTGGTGATCTCCAGCTCCACCGTCGCGCTGCAGGAGCAGCTCGCGGCCAAGGACCTGCCGTTCCTGCAGTCCTGCGCGCCGTGGCCGTTCAGCTTCGCGCTCGCCAAGGGCCGGGGACGCTACGTCTGCCCGGTGCGCCTCGACCTGGCGCTCGAAGCCGCGCGGCAGGCCCGGCTCGACGGCGACGTTGACGCGGTGCGCCTCCGAAGCCGACGCGCTGCGCCGCCTCGCGCAAGCGCTCGACGCCGGCCGTTGGGACGGCGACCGCGACCAGCTCGACGAGGCGGTGCCCGGCGCGCTCTGGGACCGCCTGACGACCGATCGCAACGGCTGCGCCGGCAACCGCTGCCCGAGCTTCGGCGACTGCGCGTTCTACCGAGCCCGCCAGCGCATCCGCGACGCCGACGTGGTGGTGGCCAACCACGACCTGGTGCTGTCGGCGCTCGAGATGAACCCCGGCAGCGTGCTGCCCGATCCGTCGGAGTGCTTCTTCGTGTTCGACGAGGGGCACGGGCTGCCGCACAAGATCGTGCAGCACTATGCCGAGCGGCACCCGGTGCGGGCCACCTACGGCTGGGCGGGCGAGGTGCCGGATGTGGTGCAGACGGCGGTCCATGCGCTGCGGCTCGACGCCGCGATGCATCCGCGCGTGCAGGTGGCGTGCGCGGACGTGATGCGTGCGCTCGGCCTGCTGTGGCAATGGATTGGGCAGGCCGAGGGATGGGTTGACGGCGTGCTGCGTCTTGCGCACGGCGTCGTCCCGGACGAGCTGGCCGAGGCGGGCGAAGCGCTGCTGGCAGCCGTCGAGGCCGTGCTCGACCTGCTCGGTGAAGTGCGAATCGAAGCGCTCAAGTGCACGGCCAAGTCGCCGGAGCTGGTGCAGCAACTGCTGGCCGAGCTCGGCGCACAGGTCGTGCGCGGCACGCGCGTCGCGGACACATGGAAGCTGATGCTGCGCCACGACCGCGCCGGCACCGCGCCCACCGCGCGCTGGATCGAGCGCGCCGGCGACGACGCCATCATCGCCGCATCGCCCATCGACGCCGGCGACCGCCTGGAGCGCGCGCTGTGGCGGCGCATCAGCGCGGCCATCGTCACGTCCGCCACGCTGACCGCTGGCGGCTCGTTCAAGCTGTTCATGCATCAAACCGGGCTGGACCGTCTACCAGCAGTCCGGACGCTTGCGCCTCGCGTCGCCGTTCGACTACCGCGCGCAGGCCCGGCTCGTCGTGCCGCGCATGCGCTCGAGCCCGACCGATGCCGCGGCCCACACCGCCGAGGTGGCCGAGATGCTGCCGGCGCTGGTGGCCGATGGCGCGTCGCTCGTTCTCTTTGCGTCAGCGCAGCAGATGCACGAGGTCTACGACCGCATGCCCGCGTCGATCAAGGCGCAGGCTCTCGTGCAGGGTCAACTCTCGAAGGGCGCGATCCTGCAGCGCCACCGCCAGCGCGTCGACGAGGGTCGGCCTTCGACGATCTTCGGCCTGGCCGCCTTCCAGGAGGGCGTGGACCTGCCGGGCGCCTATTGCACACACGTCGTGGTCCCGAGAGTCCCGTTTGCCGTGCCGACGCATCCGTGGGAGCAGGCGCGCGCCGAGTGGCTGCAGCGCTGCGGCCGCAGCCCGTTCCGCGAGCTCGTCGTGCCCGAAGCCTGCGTGCGACTGGCGCAGGCGGTTGGACGCCTGATCCGATCGCACGCGGATCGCGGGACGGTGACCATCCTCGACCGCCGGATCGTCACGCGGGGCTACGGGCGCGAGCTGCTGCGCTCGCTGCCGCCCATGCGGCTTGAGGTGTTCGGCCGCTCGCCCAGCGCTGCGGCTCATGACGGGCTTGATAACGAGGGTCGCTCCCGTACCGTGGAGCCACATCGCCAGCGCGGCACCACCGTGCCGCAGGCGGCCTGAAGAAGGAAGGCCCATGAACCAACTCGCCGCACCGCAGCCGCCCTCGGCTGCCCCATCAACCACGGTTTCCACCACGATCCTCGGCCAGCGCCCGGCCGTGCAGTTGCCGATCGGCGGCGTCATCCGCCCGGGCATCAAGATCCTCACGCAGGCCGCGCAGCAGAACGACGCCGCGCGCGCGATCTACGAGCGCGGCTGCAGCGAGGGCAAGGATTTCGATGCCATCGAACGCGACATCCAGCAGGCCGTGCCGAACCTCAAGAGCCCGCTACGGCCGGCCAACGTGCCGTACTTCGTTGCGCGGCGCGGCGACTTCCCGTGCCCGAGCTGGCCGACATGCTGCTCGACAAGTACGGCGAGAGGCGCGAGGACGGCGTGCGGCGGCTGTACCGCTTCCCGGTGATCTTCGCGGCCGACGCGTGGGAGCTGCTGATGCCGCACACGCTGCAGGTGTGGGCCGCCGGCAAGCGCAAGTTCTGGGCGGAGTACGACGACAGCGGCGTGCGTCGCTGCAAGACCTACGCCGCGGTGCCCAAGGACGCCACCGGCCGCGTGATCCGCCTGTTCGGCGGGCGCAAGGTGGTGGACCGGCCCGACTTCGGCGGCCTGTGCGACCCGGAGCGCTGCCCGCAGTACCAGGAGCGCCAGTGCAACCTCGATGCGCGGCTGCTGTTCATCGTGCCGGGCCTGCCGACGGTGAACCTGATCGCGCTGCCCACGCGCAGCTTCTACAGCATGGACGGCATCCGCCAGCAACTGCTGCACGTCGCGAGCATGCGCGGCGGCCGGCTGTCGGGCTACCTGCTGGGCCGGCAGACGTTCTGGCTGACCAAGGTCTACAAGGACGTGACGCGCATCGACGACAACGGCGACGCGGTCAAGGGCGGCGCGTGGCTGATCGAGCTCCAGGCGCCGATCGACGTGGGCAGCCTGCTGCTGACGCACGAGCCGGCGCAGGTCGATGCCGCGGCGCAGGCGGCGGCGACCGTGCTCGAAGGCGGGGTCGTGGAGGTGGGGGCGCCACCCGCGGTGAGCGTGGACCGGCCCGAGCCGCGGCCCGCCGAGCCCGCGTTGGACGCGCGCGCGACCGTGAAGCAGCTGCGCGCGGAAGTGGCCGCGGCCCTGGAGCAGTACGGCATCGAGGTCGAAGCCTTCAAGCGGTTCGCGCTCGAGACCTGGCGCAGCGAGGACTGGGGCCGCTCGCCCGAGACGCTCGGCAAGGCGACCGCGCTGCTGAAGGAAGTCGGGCCGCAGCTCGTGCGCCTGCGCATGCTGCTGCAGGGCCTGAACGTACCGCTCGATCGCCACGCCCTGTATGCCGCCCGGCGGTTCCGGCGCGAGCACTGGCAACTGCAGCCGGACACCGTGGCGCGCGCGATCCGCGAGGCCGAGGAGCATGCGACAGGCGCCCGACACGCTGGTCGCGCTGATCGAGACCGAGCTCGATGCCGGCTGAAGGGAGAAGCACGATGCGCATTGCCCATTTGTCCGATCTGCACTTTGGCGACCCGAAGACACTCGCCGAGGTCGAGCGCTGCACGGCCTTCGCCATCGACGCCGCGGTGGACGCCGGCGCCGAGCTGGCCGTCATCAGCGGCGACTCGACGGACCACGCCATCGACGTGCACTCGCCGTCGTTCGTGTCGCTGGCGCGCCTCGTGCGCCGGCTCGCCGATCACTGCCCGGTGCTGATGCTGCAAGGCACGTTCTCGCACGAGCCGCCCGGCACGCTGGATGTCTTCCGGCTGCTTGGCGGGCGCTACGCGGTGCACGTCGCCGACCGCATCCACCAGGTGGCGTGGTGCGGCGCGCAGGGCTGGGTCGCCAGCGACGCGTGGCGCTTCGACGACCTGCCGGCCGGAGCGCGGGTGCTGCTGTCGTGCGTGCCCACCGTCAACAAGGCGACCGTGGCCGCGGCAGTCGGCGCCCAGGCGGCCGCCGAGGCCGTCGGCCAGCAACTGGCCGCACTGCTGGCCGGCTTCGGCGAGACCAACCGCAAGGCCGCGGCGGCCGGCGTGCCGACGGTCGGCGTGTCGCACGGCACCGTGAGCGGCTGCGTCACCGAGCACGGCGTGCCGATGGCCGGGCTGGACCACGAGTTCACCACCGGCAGCCTGTTCGCAGCGCACACCTCGGCATTCATGCTGGGGCACATCCACAAGCACCAGGCCTGGCACCAGGACGGACGCGTGATCGCCTATCCCGGCTCCATCGGCCGGCTGCACTACGGCGAGGAGGACGCGAAGGGCTGCCTGCTGTGGGACGTGTCGGCGCACGGCGCGAGCTTCCGGTTCATCGAGACGCCTTCGCGCCGCATGCTGCATCTCACGTTCAGCGGGCGGCCCGACATGGACGCCATCCGTGCCGCGGCGGCCGAGGCGGCTGGCGCCTTCGTGCGCGTGCGCTGGCAGATCGCCGAGGAGGAGCGTGCGTCGGTGGACCGCGCCGAGATCGAGCGGCTGCTGGCCGGCGCCGCGGAGCTGCGGCTCGAAGGGCGCGTCGTGCCGCTGCTGCGGGCGCGCTCGGCCGGCATCAGCGCGGTGCCGACGCTGGCCGACAAGCTGCGGCGCTGGGCCGAACTCGCGGGTGTCGATGGCGAGCCGCTCGCCGAACGGCTGAGCTGGCTGCAAGCGACGCCGCCGGACGACATCGCGCGCAGCATCGTCGACGACGTAACAGCGTTGGGCGGCGCTGCCGCCGAGACGCTCGCGTGCACCCCACCGCCGGAACGTGCCCAGACTCATGGCCGACCTCTTCGGCGACTAGACCTCGATGCACCGCCGAAAGGCGGTGCCGGACACCATGACCATCGACGACTTCCTCATCAGGAAGCGCGGCGCCGTGCACGGCTTGATGCCGCAGGCGCTGCGCGTACAACGACTCTGGATCGACGGCCGCGACCGCTGGGTCACGCTACCGCGCCACTTGGCCGAGCACGAGTTGCAGGAGCGGTTCGGCGACTGGCGCGCAGCCATGGCGCTGCTGCGCGCCGGGCAGGAGATCCATACCAGTGCGGCGCGCTACCGCGCGATCGCTGTTCAACCGACCAACTTGGACCTCGTATGAAACCTCTGCGACTCACCCTCAAAGGCTTCACCGGCATCCGCGACGGACTCGGCCGCGACGAGCTCACGCTCGACTTCGAGTCCCTCGCCGCGGGCGCTCAACTCGTCGCGCTGGTCGGGCCGAACGGCAGCGGCAAGACCACGATCATCGACAACGCCCAGCCATACCGATTGATGCCGTCGCGCGCCACAAGCGCCAGCGTCGGCGGCTTCTCGTATTACGACCATCTGTGCGCGCCCGAGGGCTGCAAGGACCTCGAATGGATGCACGAGGGCCGGCGCTTGCGCTCGCAGCTGGTCTTCCGCATGAACGGCGCGCGCCGCACCGAGGCCTTCCTGCACGAGTGGAAGGACGGTCGATGGATGCCGGTCGTGATGCCGGACGGCACCCGCTCGGACGGCAAGACGGAGACCTACGACCGCTGCATCGAGGGCCTGCTCGGCTCGCCGGAGACCTTCTTCACGTCGGCCTTCCACGCGCAGAGCCGGCGCCAGCTCTCGGCATACCGGCCGGGCGAAGTGAAGGGCCTGCTCGTCGAACTGCTCGGGCTGGAGCAGATTCGCGCCACCGGGCAGAACGCGGGGCGTGTCGCCGCTCAGCTCCAGCAGGCGCTGGACGAACGGCGTGCGGCGGTGGCGCGGCACCGTGCGATGGAGCAATCCGTGCAGCAGCTGCGCGGGATGGTCGAGGACGCGCAGGCGCGCATCCGCTCGGCGGCCGAGCACAAGACGGCGGCGCAGGCGAGCCTGCAGGCGGCACAGCAACAGCTGGCTGCGCGCGAGGCCGAGCGTGCCGCGGCCGCGGGCGTCGAGACGCTGCGGCAATCGCTGCTGGCGCAGATGGGCGAACTGGCGCGGCGCAAGACCACGCTGGCCGGCGCTCGTGCTCGCCTCGCGGCTGACATCAAAGCGCGGCGAGAGCGCGCAGCTCATGCACTGCGCGACGCGGAGGGGTCAGCCGCTGCAGCCCGGGCAAGGCTGCAGCGCGACCTCGCAGCCACGCAGGCGCTGCTGGCGCGGCAGGACGCGATCCGGGCCGCCGTCGAGTCGATGCCGGCGCTGGCGCAGCAGGAGCAGGTCGCGCGGACGGTGCTGCGCGCGGCCGAGGAAACCAGCGAGCGCTGCGCGCGAGTCCGCCAGCGGCTGCAGGTGATCAGCGCGAGCCGCCAAGGCCTGGAGCGCGAGGCTGGCGCTGCGGCGCTGCGTGCCCAGCAACTGCGCGAGCGCTTCCAGCTCACGCAGGAGGTGCCATGCAACGGCACCGACCTGCAGGGCGCCTGCAAGCTGCTCGCCGATGCGCGCGAGGCGAAGGCGCTGCAGCCGAGCGCCGACCTCAAGATCGAGCAGGTGCGGCAGGAAGTGGCGAGACTCGACACGGAGCGCGACGCGCTCGAACGCGAGCTGGCCGGCATCGGCGACGCGGCGAGCCCAGGTCGCCCAGGCGCGCGCGTCGCTCGACGCGGTGATCGAGCAGCGGCGCCTTGCCAACGCGGACGCGGCACTGGCGGAGTCCGTGCGCCAGGCGCAGGACCGGCTGAAGGGGATCGCGGCGGAGGCGATGGAGATCGGCCAGCGTGAACAGGCGGCGCAGACCAGCGCCCGAGAGGAATGCGCGCGGTGCGACGCGGCCGAGCACGAAGCGACCGAGCGGCACGCGACCGAGATGGCCGAACTCGATGCGGCGTCGGCTCGCCTGACGAAGCAGCTCGAATGCCTGCCGCCGCCGTTCGACGACAGCCAGCGCGCGGCCGCGGAGCTGGTGGCTACGCGCGCCAGGCAGGCACTCGGCGAGGCCGAGGCCGCCCACACCGCGGCGGCGACGCGGCACGCCGAGCTGGTTGGACGGCTCCAGTCGTCGGCAGCCCATGTGGCCGAGGGCCAGACTGCGGTGAGCGCGGTCGCGCACCTGGAGACGGAACTCGCGCTATGGACCGCGCTGACCAAGGCGCTTGGCAACGACGGCGTGATCGCGCTGTGCATCGACGACGCCGGCCCGACGCTCGCCAGCCTGACCAACGAGCTGCTGCTCGGCTGCTACGGGCCGCGCTTCACGGTGTCCATCACGACGCAGGTCGAGACCGCCAGGAAGGACCTCAAGGAAGGCTTCGACGTGATCGTGTTCGACGCCGAGACCGGGGCGTCGAAGAGCGTCGCGATGATGAGCGGTGGGGAGCGTGTCTGGATCGACGAGGCGTTGACGCGGGCGATCGCGGTCTATCTCGCGCAGTCGGCTGGGCGAAGCTATCAAACCCTGTTCTCGGACGAGGCGGACGGGCCGCTCGATCCGGAACGCAAGCGCATGTTCATGGCGATGAAGAGGGAGGTGCTGCGGCTGGGCGGGTACGAGCAGGAGCTGTTCGTTTCCCAGACGCCCGAGCTTTGGGCTCTCGCCGACTGCGTGATCGAGGTCAAGCACTTCAATGCGCAGCCGGGAAGTAGGACTGACGGCCCGACGGCGCGAGCGCTCGAGCCATGACAAACCTGTGCGCGGGCGCATGAAAGACGCCCTTGCCACACACGCAGCTGCGGACTTCGAAGCCTGAGCCCTACCATGGCGCAGTCAAGCGGATGTGGAACTGCCCGTTCGTCAATCAGGATGCGGCCATCAGCCGGCCCCTCGTCGAAGTTCGGCGACCGGCGGGTCAAGACTGGCTGCTGCCGATCGATCTTGGCCGCCGAATGACGGCGGTTGCCGGAGACCGGTCCGTGGAGAGTTTCGTGGGGCGACGGACCGCTCCACCTTGAAACTTGACATTCGCAAGTCGTCGAAGCAGCCGACGGCCTCTTGCCCATCGACATTTGCCCCAACGGCAGCAGTCGACGCCGGTGAACTGGAACTGCCGACCCCAAGCGGCTGTACATGCAGCCAGATTGCTTGCCGTATAGCTGACATTCGCGGACCTAGGCGGCGAGCTTCATCTCGGTGTTCTCGCCGGTCGGATCGTGCCTGCTCGGCCTGCATGTCGGGGACACGGCTCGCGGGCAGTTGGCGCGGCGCGCGGTAGCTCAGACCATGCGCCCGTCCTATAGTTGCCACCTCGCGTTTTCGGGGAGACCTGCAATGGGCCGCCTTTGCCTGCCCACCTCGCTGCTCGCACTGTCGCTGACCCTGGTACATCCGGCCGGGCGGACACCGTGAAAAAGCCCGCGCTCGATGCGCTTGCGGCCATGAGCAAGGCGAGCCCCGGCCGGATTTCCGCGCGTTCCTGGCGAGCGCCGCCGCGGCTGAACCGGCGCTGGCGCCGGCCGTGGCCGCCTACACGGCGAAGGCGCCGCTCGCTGGCGACGACCTCGTCAATATCGGCCGGATGCTCGGCCTCCATAACCGGTTGCGCAACCAGGCGGCATGCATCGACACCATCGGCAAGATGGTCGCGCTGCGCACGGTGCGCGACGAGAAAGTGCCGCAGCACGAGAACCCTGCATCATTGCATTCGGCGCGCTGGTCGAAGCCCTGGCCAAGGATTTCGGCCTGAGCTACCGCAACGTGGACAACCGCGTGTTCGAGGTCACGCTGCCCGGCGAGGGCAAGGAAGTCTTCGGCATCCTGACCCATGCGGACGTGGTGCCGGCGGTGGCCGACGAATGGGTGCTGGAGGATGGCACGCGGCTCGACCCGTTCCGGGTCACCCGCGTCGGCGACTATCTCTATGGCCGCGGCACCATCGACGACAAGGGCTCGATCGCCGCGGCGCTGTACGCCATGAAGACCGTGAAGGAGAGCGGCGTGCCGCTTCAGCGCACCATCCGGCTGATGATCGACACGACCGAGGAAACCGGCGGCGACGCGATCAAGTACTACCGCGAGCGCACCGCGCTGCCCGAGTTCAACATCGTGCTCGACAGCAAGTACCCGGCCGTGGTGGCCGAAAAAGGCTCGGGCGCACTGAAGGTCCTGTTCCAGGCGCAAGCCGCCGACGGCACGCTGCCGGCCATCGTCGCGATGAGCGGCGCGGCCTCCGCCAACACCGTTCCGCAGACCGCCGCCGCGCGGATCACGGGCGGCGATCCGGCCGGCGTGGCGGCCGCGCTGGAGGGCGCGCGTGCCGCCTTCATTCGCGCGTACGAGCCGCGCGGCGGCAAGTTCTCGATCGACGTCAGCCGGAGCGCCGACGGCATCGACGTCAAGGTCACCGGCACATCGGCGCACGGCTCCCGCCCCGAGGAGGGGGTCAACCCGCTGCCGCGGCTGGCGTTGTTCCTGCAGGCATCGGGCGTGGCGCTCGCGGACAACCATTATCGCAAGGCCGTGAAGTACCTGAACGACCTGTATGGCACCGGCTACCTGGGCGAGAGCATGGGCGTCGGCTACGGCGACGACTTCATGGGCCCGCTCACGATGTCGCCCAACCTGATCCGCGAGCGCGGCGAGCAGCTGGAAGTGACCACCAATGTGCGCATGCCGCGCGGCAGCACGCCGGAAGCGCTGCGCGACGAAGATCGCCCAGCGCATCAACGCCTGGGCCGCGGCCAGCCACGTCACCGTCGAGGATTGTCCACGAGCAGGGCAACTGGATGGCGCGCGACCCCAAGGGCGCGTGGCTGTCGACCCTGCTGAACATCTTTGGCGACACCACCGGGCTGGAGGCGAAGCCGGTTCCCACCGCCGGCAGCACCACCGCCAAGCTGCTGCCCAACGCGATCAACTTCGGCCCGGCGATGCCCGGCAAGAAGTACACCGCGCACAACGCCAACGAATACAAGGAAGTGCCCGATCTCGACCTGGACATGCAGATGTTCACCGAAATGCTATTCGCCCGAGCACGCGCCGCTGAGCTGCAACGTCACCTGGCCGAACTCACCGGGCACGACCACGCCCGCGTACGCCCCTACGGCAAGCACTTGCTGATCCAGATGCAGCGCGACGACGCCGTCGATACCGTGGCGCGATTGACCGAGGTCGCTCGCAACAGCTACACCGCCGCGTTTCGCAGCCACACAGGGCGCTGGGAGCCATTGCCTGTCGTCGGCGACCTGAAGCACGCCGCAGACGCAGTCACTACCCTCCTGGCGCCCTACTTTGATCCAGATACATAAGGCTATTTACGGGGTGTCGTACTAGGCTCTGAATGGCGTTATCGACGCTCGCTGCAGCGAGGCGAACGCACGCACGCACGAAGTTGGGCTCGGTGCGTCACCATCGCGTCAACCGGGCGCCGACTTCTTTCTCAGGGGTGTGTCTGCGCGGCTGAGGCGCTTGCCAGACGTGGCTTCCTGCTGCGTCGCGTTGCCAGGCACGAGCAAAGCCTGCGCCATTTGGAGCCAAGTCCCCAGCAGTTGGTCGACGTCCTGTTCCGACGCAGCGATCAGCCGACGAATGCCGAAGCCGCGCGAAATGGCGAACGTCAACCGTACAACGGCGCTTGCCTGGGTGCGGGCGTAGCCTACCTCTGCCAATGCGTCGACCCAAGCCTGCTCCACCGGCAGCCGGTACTGCTGGGCCAGTTGCTTGACCGAGACGCCCAGCGAGGATTGCGGGTCCACCATCATCAGATCAAGGGACAACAGGAAATCCTCCCCAAGGAAGAACTCCTTGCTGTCGGCCAAGAGCAGTTTCAGCATCTCTTGCGGCTGCTTGCGCGCGGCCTCGATGCGTTGCAGCGCCCGTCCCTGCGTCTGGCGGTAGACCTCTTCGAGTGCCTGGAGCACCACCATGTCCTTCGACGGAAAGTGATGGGTCTGGGCCCCCTTCGAAACGCCGGCCAGCTCTGCCACATCCGCCGTGCGGAACCCGGCATAGCGTTTGCGCTTCAGCACTTCGATCGCGCTGTCGATCAGTTTTCTTTGTGTCGACTGCGCACGCTCGGCTTGGGTGCGGCGGGGGCGGAGCTTGGAAGTGGCGGCGGACACTTGGCTATCGGCGGCTCGGATGGACAGGTGACCATTATCTCTGCTCGCTCACCGTCGCTACTACCACCACAGGCGCACTCTCGGCCTGGGCGCGTCGGGGCGGCCCTGCGTAAACCCTGATAGCCGTCTTCCCAGGTGTCGCATAACATACAAACCAACCGATCGGTTTGTAAATCTCCCCAGCAGTCAGTCGTGGCGTTGGAACAGCTACCGGAGACTGATTAGCAGTGAACCCTCAGCCACCCACGGATCACGTCACCTGAGCTCAGGAGCCATCCGGATGCGATTTTCTACGTGAGAACACGAATTGGTGGTTTCGCCACTGGCGCAGCGGCTTCGAAAGCCCTCGCCGAGGTTCGTTGCTAGTCAGTTAGGAGATAGATTTGGAAAAGCCAAGTACATCGACGACCAACTGGTCGTCGATCGATGAACGGTCTCTGCGGCTCTGTACACCCTGCGGGCAGGCAAGCGCAAACCTTGACGAGATGAGCTTGAAGATCAAGCAAAGCGGCGCCGCCAGTCGCGCCATGGGCGTTGCCGCAATCATCCTGACGTCGGGAACAGGAAGCGTATGCGCGCAGGGCAACGTGACTATCTACGGCACGCTCGACACCGGGATCGAGCGGGTGACGAACGTCGGCCCAACCCTTGACACAGTGTTCCGCATGCCGGGCATCACGGGATCGATACCCTCGAGGCTCGGCTTCCGAGGGACGGAAGACCTGGGCGACGGCCTCAACGCCAACTTCGTGCTCGAGCAAGGCATATCTCTCGACACCGGCACGCTGAATCAGGCCGGCCGCGTATTCGGACGACAAGCGTATGTCGGCATCTCCGGGCGATGGGGCAGTGTGAGCTTTGGTCGCCAATACTCGCAGATCTTCTGGGCACTGATCGGCGACACCATGGGGCCCAACCTCTATTCCATGGGCGACCTGGATCCCTACCTTCCCAACGCGCGCGTCGACAACACGATCGCGTACCGCGGCACTTTCGGTGCCCTGAGCGTCGGAGCCACCTTCTCGTTGGGGCGCGACGCGGTGGCATCGGTGCCGGCGGGCGGTTGCGCCGGCGAAAGCACTACCGACCGAAAGGCATGCCGTCTGGTGTCGGCGCTGGTGCAATATGCCACGCCAGTGTGGGGCCTGGCGCTGGCTACGGAGCGCCAGTATGGAGGCGGGGGCGTCGGCTCGCCGCTGCCGCTCAGTTCACAGACCGACACGCGCACAGTGCTCAACGGTTTCTACAAGGTGGCGGGTGCCACCATCGGCGGCGGCATCGTCAAGCGAAGGAACGAGGGCTCACCAACACCCGACCGCCACATGTGGTGGGCCGGTGCGACATACTGGCTGGGAAGCTGGGTGTTCGACGTGCAATACGGCCAACTCGATGTCAAGGACAGCTCCGACGCTGCCACTTTGATCGCCGGCCGCCTGCAATACCTGCTGTCCAAGCGCACGGCACTGTACTTCACCGCGGGTCGAATGAACAACGACGGCGCCTCGGCCCTCACGATCGACGGCGGCGTGGTAGCCGGTGCAAATCCGCCGCCGGGCGTCGGGCAGACCGGCACGATGGTCGGTCTGCGGCACTCCTTCTGAAGCATCCCCAGCCACAGGAAGGCCCTGATCGCGAGCGGCCGGCGCGCCGCACACGGACCGACCGCATTCGCCCCGCAACCCACTGTTCCACCCGCGGTACAAGGAGAGCGACCCATGTTCCCAAAGAATGCCTGGTACGTCGCCTGCACACCGAACGAGGTCGACGGCAAGCCGGTCGCGATGCCGGGCCAACGCGTGCGCGGCTTTCCGTGCGTGCGCAGCTATCCGGTGGTCGAGCGCCACGGCTTCATCTGGCTTTGGCCGGGCGATGCCGCGAAGGCCGATGCACCGAAGATCCCGCATTTACATTGGGCCGAGGATCCCGAATGGGCCTTCGGCGGCGGCCATCTCCACGTGGGGTGCGACTTCCGGCTGCTGATCGACAACCTGATGGACCTGACGCATGAAACCTATGTGCACTCGACGAGCATCGGCCAGAAGGAGATCGACGAGACGCCAGTCAGCACTAGGACCGAAGGCGACCGCGTGAGCACCAGCCGCTTCATGAACAACGTGATCCCACCGGAGTTCTAGCGCGCCGCGATGCGCGCCAACGGGCTCCCCGAGGAAGAGCGGGCCGACTGCGCTGGTCACTGCCGACGAGATTCCCGATCCGCATGACCTCGCACTGTCGTTGTGGGTGAACGGTGAACGGCGACAACACACGTCCACGGGCGATGACCGTCGACATCCCGGACCTCATCGCCATCACATCGTCGGTGTACACGTTGCATCCCGGCGACATCATCCTCACGGGCACGCCGGAAGGCGTCGGGCCGGTCGCGCCGGGGGACGTGATCCGCGCGGGGAGAGAAGTCCCTGCACGTGTCTCTTCGTTCATAGACCCCATCCTCGATCGTCGGGCCTCCACTTCGCGTTCCAGCCTTTGTGTCGTCCGCTGGCTCTTCTGAAAAGCTTCCACGGATGCGCCACGCGAGCCGGGGTCGCGCAGCACTCCTATGAGTAGCGGTGATTCTCACGGGGATCGTTGCACAGCGAGTATTGCCTCACCAGCCCGTTGGGCAAATTCACGTCGATGTGCGAACCGGCCAGAAACGGCGGCAGTGTGCGGCCGTCCGGGTCGACGAGCTCGAAGCTGCAGATGTCGACGGCTTCGGCGCGTTTGCCGGCGATGCGCACGCGGCGGGTGGCCGGAATGGTGGTCATCGCGAGCCCCGCTGATCCGTGGGCGACGGCTTGGGCGAAGAGCCATGCTCGTTGCGTCATTAGCTCGCGCTTGAGTTGGGTCGTACCGTGAAAACGATGAAAGTCTAGGAGCCGTTCGTCCTCGCGCTGGCCCGCGGTGCACGGTTGCCGCACGATGCCGCGCGAAGTCCATCCAGAAGGCTCCCTCGCTTCCGACTAGCCGATCGGCTTCCCGGCAACCGCGGCCACGACCGCGTCACCCATCTGCCGCGTGCCGACCTTCTTCGTGCCGTCGCTCCAGATGTCAGCCGTGCGATAGCCGGCTGAAAGCACGGTCTTCACCGCCGACTCGATCCGGTCTGCGGCCTCCGCCTGTCCGAGCGAGAAGCGCAACATCATCGCCGCCGAGAGGATCGTGGCCAGCGGATTTGCGATGCCTTTGCCCGCGATATCCGGCGCGCTGCCGTGACTGGGCTCGTACAAGCCCTTGTTGTCTCTGTTCAGGGACGCGCTGGGCAGCATGCCGATGCTTCCGGTGAGCATGGCGGCTTCGTCACTGAGGATGTCGCCAAACATGTTGCCGGTGAAGAGCACGTCGAACTTCTTGGGCGCTTTCACCAGTTGCATGGCGGCGTTGTCGACGTACATGTGCTCCAGTTCCACGTCAGGGTACTGGGCGTGCACCTCGGTGACCACATCGCGCCAAAGCTGGAAAGTCTCCAGCACGTTGGCCTTGTCCACGCTGGTCACCTTCTTGCCGCGCTTGCGCGCAGCCTGAAAAGCGACATGGGCGATACGCTCGATCTCGGGCCGGCTGTAGCGCATGGTGTCGAATGCTTCTTCCGAACCGGGGAAGTGGCCGTCCACGGCCGTCCGGCGGCCGCGCGGCTGCCCGAAGTAGATATCACCGGTGAGCTCGCGGATGATCAGGATGTCCAGTCCGGATACCAACTCGTGCTTCAGGCTGGAGGTGTGCGTGAGCTGCTCGTAGCACAACGCCGGGCGAAGGTTGGCAAACAGGCCGAGGTGCTTGCGCAGGCCCAGAATGGCTTGTTCGGGGCGGAGCGAGCGTTCGAGCGTGTCGTACTGGTAGTCGCCGACCGCGCCGAACAGGATGGCGTCGGCCGCCCTCGCCAGATTAAGCGTGCACTCTGGCAATGGGCGGCCGTGCGCCGCGTACGCGGCGCCGCCGACGAGCGCGGTCTCGGTCTCGATCTTCAGGTCGAGCACATTCAGCACGCGCACGGCCTGCTCCATGATCTCGGGGCCGATGCCGTCACCGGGCAGGATGGCGATTTTCATGATGGGTTCATCCGGGTTGAGTGTGGGTCAGCCAAGGCATCTTCGCCAGGCGCTCGGCCTCGAAGGCGCTGATCTCGTCGGCGTGCCGCAGCGTCAGGCCGATGTCGTCCAAGCCGTTGACCAGGCAGTGCTTGCGGAAGCCCTGCACTTGGAAGGACAGCTCGGCACCGTCCGGCTTCACGACGACCTGCCGCGGGAGATCGATGGTGAGCTGGTAGCCGGGAATCGCGTCCGCCTCGTCGAACAGCTGGCTGACCTGTGCCTCACTGAGCACGATCGGCAACAGGGCGTTCTTGAAGCAGTTGTTGAAAAAGATGTCGGCAAAACTCGGAGCGATCAGCGCGCGGAAGCCGTACTGCGCAAGCGCCCAGGGCGCGTGCTCACGGCTGGATCCGCAGCCGAAGTTCTGCCGGCATAACAACACGCTGGCGCCCGCATAGCGCCGCTGATTGAGCATGAACTCGGGATTGGGCCGGCGGCTGGCAGGGTCCTGGCCAAGCGCGCCCTTGTCCAGGTAGCGCCATTCGTCGAAGAGATGGGGGCCGAAGCCCGTACGATGGATCGATTTCAGGAACTGCTTCGGAATGATTGCGTCGGTGTCGACGTTGGCGCGGTCGAGGGATGCAACGAGCCCTTGGTGAATGGTGAAGGCCTGCATGATGGTCTCCCGTTGATCTGATGGGCGGCGCTCGTTCTCAATCAGGCCAGCCGCCTGACGTCGACGAAATGGCCGTGCAAGGCGGCGGCGGCCGCCATGGCCGGGCTCACGAGATGGGTACGACCGCCGGCACCTTGCCGGCCCTCGAAGTTGCGATTGCTCGTGGATGCACAGCGCTCGCCCGGCCCGAGGCGGTCGGCATTCATTGCTAGGCACATGCTGCAGCCCGGTTCACGCCATTCGAAGCCGGCAGCTTTGAGTACGGCGTCCAGGCCCTCGCGTTCGGCCTGCGCCTTCACTTGGCCTGAGCCCGGTACCACCATCGCGAGCTTCACGTTCGCCGCGACGCGTCGCCCGAGCCGGCGGACCACGGCGGCTGCCTCGCGAAGGTCCTCGATGCGGCTGTTGGTGCAGGATCCGATGAAGACCTTGTCGATGGTGACGTCGGCAATGGCCTGGTTCGGCTGCAGGCCCATGTAGGCCAGGGCGCGCTCGATCGCGACGCGCTTGACGCTGTCTTCCTCTCGGCCGGGATCGGGCACGCGGCCGTCGACTGGCAGCACCATCTCCGGGCTCGTGCCCCAGGTGACCTGCGGTTCGATGTCTGCAGCATCCAGTTCGGCGACCTTGTCGAAGTGCGCTCCGGCGTCGCTGTGCAACGTGCCCCAGTGTGCTTCGGCCTGTGCCCACTCGGCCCCGCGCGGCGCCATCGGACGGCCCTTCACGTAGTCGAGAGTCTTCTGGTCGACTGCGACCAGACCGGCACGCGCGCCGGCTTCAATGGCCATGTTGCAGACCGTCATGCGCCCTTCCATGCTGAGCGAGCGGATCGCGCTGCCAGCGAATTCGATGGTGTAGCCCGTGCCGCCGGCGGTTCCGATCTTGCCGATGATGGCCAGCACCAGGTCCTTGGCCGTGACGCCCGCGGCGAGTGTTCCTTCGACTTTCACCAGCATGTTCTTCGCCTTCCTGGCGAGCAGCGTCTGGGTGGCCATCACGTGCTCGACTTCGCTGGTGCCGATCCCATGGGCCAGCGCCCCCAGAGCTCCGTGTGTCGAGGTGTGCGAATCACCGCAGACGACCGTCATGCCCGGAAGCGTGGCGCCGTTCTCGGGCCCCACGATGTGCACGATGCCCTGGCGCTCGTTCATGAAAGGAAAGTACGCCGCGGCGCCAGAGACCTTGATGTTGGCGTCCAGTGTCACCAACTGCAGCTTGCTCACCGGATCGGCAATGCCGTCGTAGCCGCGCTCCCAGCCGGTGGTCGGCGTGTTGTGGTCGACGGTGGCGACGATGCTGCTGGTGCGCCAGACCTTGCGGCCTGCCATGCGCAAACCCTCGAACGCCTGGGGGCTGGTGACCTCATGCACCAGATGACGGTCGATGTACAGCACGGCGGTGCCGTCTTCCTCCGTGTGGACGACGTGTTCGTCCCAGAGCTTGTCGTAGAGCGTGCGTGGGTTCATTTCCTTGGCCTCAGCGAATTGGCGGTCCGGTCCGCGCCACGACGGCCTTCACGGCCGCGAAAGTCGGATCCCCTCGGTCCGACGCGTCGAAGGCAACCTCGTAAGTCGCTTCAACATCGTCCTGTTGGGGGCCTAGGGTTTCCATGGGAGAACTTTAGGTTGCCGCATCGCATCATGTGCACTCTTTGAGCAAGGGCTTCGTGCTCGTTCGGCATGGCACGACACATCGACCCCGTCACGCTGAGGCTGTTCATCGCTGTATGCGAGGAGGGCAACATCGCCCGAGCGGCCGATCGCGAGGCCATCGTGGCGTCCGCCGTCAGCCGGCGCATCGCCGCGATCGAAGAGGACATCGGTGCTCCGTTGCTTGTCCGCGGCCGCCGCGGGATCGAGCCCACCGCTGCGGGTGAGACCTTGCTGCGCCAGGCTCGGGAGGTCTTGCGTGCGATGGACCGGCTGAACGCCGAGCTGAGCGAATTTGCACGAGGCGTACACGGCAGCGTGCGCGTCGTCGCGACTCCGGCCGTGCTGGCCGAGGATCTTGCCGAGGACGTCGGCGCTTTCCTGGACAAGTATCCGCAGGTGCGTGTGTCCACCGATGAGCGCGTGAGTCCAGAGGTCGTGCGCGCCGTGCGCGAAGGGGCGGCCGAAATCGGTGTGCTCTGGGACGCCAGCGACCTCGGCGAACTCAACACGGTGCCGTACCGGCGAGATCGCCTCTGCGTCGTGATGCGCACGGGGCATACGCTCGCTCGGCGCAAGCAATTGCATTTCGAGGAAGTCCTCGAGCAGATTGCGGTGGGCGTGGCGCCAGGCGGCATGACGGATACGCTGCTGCGGCGCGAGGCGGCCCGCCTGTCGCGCACCCTGGTCCACCGTGTGGAGGTGTCGGGTACGGAGTCGGCGGTGCGCTTCGTCGCCGCAGGCCTCGGGCCAGCGGTGCTGCCGCGCGAAGCGGTCGTCGGCCACGCAAAGGCGCGAAACCTGGTGTGCGTGCCATTGGCCGACGAATGGGCCGAACGACGGTTCGTGATCATCACGCGCGGGGGCAACAGCGAGTCTGCAACGACGAGGCTGTTCGTGCAGCATCTGGCGGCCCGCGCCAGGCTCTGAGCGGGCGTCACCGACGTGCGCTGCCGGCCGCTGAAGTGCGATGGCGAACGCACACGCGAGGTCAGGCTCGGTGCGTCACGATCGCGTCATCCGGACGCTGATTTCCTTCTCGGGGGTGTGTTCACCCGGCTCATGCGCTTGCCAGATGTCGCTTCTGGTCGCCGCGCCTTACCGGGCTCGAGCAAGGCTTCGGCCATAGGGAGCCAAGTCCCAAGCAGTTGGTCAACTTCCCTCTTCGAGGGCCTGCAGCACCACCATGTCCTTCGAGGGGAAGTGATGAGTCTGGGCCCCCTTCGAAACGCCAGCCAGCTCGGCCACATCCGCTGTGCGGAACCCGGCGTAGCGTTTGCGCTTCAGCACTTCGATCGCGCTGTCGATCAGTTTTCTTTGTGCCGACTGCGCACGCTCGGCTTGGGTGCGGCGGGGGCGGACCGTGGAAGTGGCAACGTGCACTTTGTTAGGCACATCGAGTGAATTGAGCGGCTATTGTCTCTCCGGGACCGAAATTGCAACCGCACCCTCAGAGGCAGCTCGGACTGCCTCGTGGCCCCGGCCCTGCCTTGCAGCTTGAGGGCCTCGGCCAGCCC
Source organism: uncultured beta proteobacterium (assembly GCA_963818175.1). Taxonomy (GTDB): domain Bacteria; phylum Pseudomonadota; class Gammaproteobacteria; order Burkholderiales; family Burkholderiaceae_C; genus Caldimonas. Next base: position 170,237 of record CAWFRK010000036.1, read on the forward strand.
TCTCGTAAACCCTCATGGCCCATTCGAGCCGGTTTGCTAATATACAAACCGGCTGGTCGGTTTGTGTGATAGAACATGCAGCCAATCGATGGCGTTGAAACCCCTCCCCCAGGACTAGATCGTGCCCAAGCTCCCCTTGACCTCATCACCTTACGAAGCGATCCGCGATGTGGACGAACTCGTGCGTGCCATCGACAGCCAGAACTGCACGCCGGGCTGGGTGCCCCGCCAGCAGCCGCTGATGTGGCCCCAGGCGCATTCACGGTTCGTGCCCGTGCATTGGCGCTATGCGGAGATCCGGCCGGCGTTGCTGGCCGCGGGCCGCGTGATCGGCACCGATCTGGCGGAACGCCGCAACTTCGTGCTGCGTAATCCCATCCCGGGCAACGACTTCGCGACCACACGCACGCTGGTGGGCGCCTACCAGTCCATCCTGCCGGGCGAGAAGGCGCGCTCGCACCGCCACTCCTCGCATGCGCTGCGGGTCATCCTCGAGGCTCGCGGTTCCTTCTCGATTGTGAACGGCAAGAAGCACCCGATGGAGACGGGCGACATCGTTCTCACCCCCGGCGGCCACTGGCACGGTCACGGCCACGACGGTGACGAGCAGGCTTTCTGGTTCGACTGCCTCGACCTTCCCCTGGTGCACCTGCTGGAGCCCATGAAAGCCGAAGACCATCCGGAGGAATGGGAAGCCGGTGCGCAAGAGGAGCCGCGCTCACCGATGCGGCTGGCCTGGCACGACATCCAGGCGCAGCTCGAACGCGCGGGCGCGGGCGATCCGCACTTCGGCACGACGGTCGACCTGACGAGTCTGCTGATGCCCACCATCACCATCAAGGCACACGGTTGGGCCGCAGGCTGGCGCAACGTGGCCTTCCGGCACAACGCGAACCAGATCTTCGTGGTCCTGCGCGGGAGCGGGACGAGCGCCGTCCACGAAAGCCGCTTCGACTGGTCGTTCGGCGACGTCTTCGTGGCGCCGCTCGGTGCGAGGATCTCCCACCAGATCCGGGAGGACGCCGTGCTGATCGCGCTGAGCGACGAGCACCTGATGCGTCACTGCCGCTACTACGAACTGGAGAGCTGCGAATGAGCACGTCGACAATCGACCTTCCGACCATCGTGGTGGGCGGCGGCCTCGGAGGCCTCGCCACCGCCCTGGCGCTTGGACAGCAGGGGCGCAAGGTCCGCCTGCTCGAGCAGTCCGCCGAGATCGCGCCCATCGGCTACGGCGTCCAGATAGGCCCCAACGTGCTGCCCGTCCTGGACCGGCTGGGCCTGGCGGACGCCACCCGCGAAGCCGCCTACCTGCCGGAGGATCTGCTCCTGCTCGATGCCTACGGCGGCGAGCAGCTCTTCCGCATCCCGCTGCGCACGGAAGCCTTCCAGGCCCGTTACCCGGCCCCCTATATCGCGATCCATCGCGTCGATCTGCACGAGATCCTACTGAAGGCATGCCGCGCGCTGCCCAACGTGGACCTGAACCAGGCGACCACGGTGACGGGGTTCTCGCAGACCGAGGATGTGGTCCGTGTCGAGACTTCGGGTGGCATCGTCGAAGGCAGCGCCCTCATCGCTGCAGACGGACTGCGCTCTCGCCTGCGAACTCAGCTTCATCCGCAGGACACATGGCGCGACACGGGCTATGTGGCGCACCGCACGATCGTTCGCAGCAGCGACGCGCCTGAGAGCATGCGCGCGCGCACGGGCGTCACGATGCACACCGGCGAAGATTTCCATGTCATCTTCTATCCGCTGCGCGGCGCGACCGAGATCAACATCGTCGGTGTCTTCAAGGTGCCCGCGGACGTGGACAACGACGGCATAGCGTATCGGGAGCGCATCGCCCGAATGATTGCCCGCGCTCAGCCGCAGGTGCACGATGTCGTGTCGGTGCTCGATCTGGAACGGCGCTGGTCCATCTCCGATCGCCATCCCGTGCGCGGTTGGAGCCAGGGGCGAGTCACCCTGCTCGGCGACTCGGCTCACGCGACGCTGCAGTCGCTGGCGCAGGGCGCCGGCATGGCGCTGGAGGACGCGCTCGCCGTGAGCCGCTGCATGGCCCAGTGTCCCGACGATCCGGCGCAGGCCTTCAAGCGGTTCGAGCGCGAACGCTTCGTGCGGACCGCCCGCGTGGTGCTCGAATCGCGCAGCCTCTGGCACACCTACCACTGCGGCGGCGTGGATGCGCAGGTGCGCGACCAGCAGTTGCAGGAGCGCACGCCCGAGGACTACTACCGGTGTCTGGACTGGCTGTGGAATCCGCAGCCAACGCCCGCGCGATGAACTTGAAAGGATTGCCGTGAAGCTATGCCGATTCAATGAAGACCGCCTCGGATGTGTCGAGGGTGACCATGTCTATGACGTGACCGCGGCCCTCGACGTGCTGCCGCCCGTGCGCTGGCCCGTTCCACTCGGTGACTCATTGCTGCTGCACCTGCCCGCACTCATGACGGCAGTGGATCGCGAGCGGAAGGCCGCGAAACGCATCCAGCTGGGCCGGGTTCGCCTGCTGAGCCCGCTGACGAACCCCAGCAAGCTGATGGCCGCCCCGGCCAACTACCGGCTGCATGTGGAGCTGGACACCAAGGACGCCGGCGTGGACCAGGGCGTGCACCGCAAGGCACTCGAAGGGGTCGAGCGTCCGGTCGAAAAATTCGGCCTGTTCCTCAAGGCCACCTCGGCGATCGCCGGACCGTCGGACGGCGTGCAGATCATCTTGCCCGACCGGCGCACCGACCATGAAGTCGAGCTCGCCGTCATCATCGGCAAGTCAGGCCACCGGATTGCCCGCGCGGATGCGATGTCGCACGTCGCGGGCTATTGCATCGGCCTCGACATGACCGTACGCGGCGCGGAGGACCGCAGCTTCCGAAAGTCGCCGGACAGCTATGCGGTGCTTGGCCCCTGGCTGGTCACTGCCGACGAGATTCCCGATCCGCATGACCTCGCACTGTCGTTGTGGGTGAACGGTGAACGGCGACAACACACGTCCACGGGCGCGATGACCGTCGACATCCCGGACCTCATCGCCATCGCATCGTCGGTGTACACGCTGCATCCCGGCGACGTCATCCTCACGGGCACGCCGGAAGGCGTGGGACCCGTAGCGCCGGGGGACGTGATCCGGGCTACGTGCGAGGGAATCGGAGAGATGTCCTTGCAGGTTTCGCTTCATTCATAAGCCACCCCGTCGTCGGCCGCCCGGCCGTTCCGACGCTCGCTTCATCCGCTCGCTCTTGCTGAAAGTCTTCTGTCCATGTCCTCCCACTCTCGAATTGAAAAGCCGCTCCTTAGCTCTCGACGCAAAGCGTTGGCGCTCCTTGCCGCGACCTGCGCGATGGCGCTGGCGGGCATGCCAGCCTGGGCGCAGAAGTTTCCGAGCAAGCCGGGCAAGATCGTCGTCGGCAGCCCTCCCGGCGCACTGGGCGACGTGCTGTCCCGACTGGTCGCGGACAAGCTCCGCGCCTCCACGGGTCAGCCGGTGATCGTCGACAACCGTCCCGGCGCGGGTGGCAACCTGGCGGCCGACGGGGTCGCGAAGGCGCCGGGCGACGGCTACACGCTGCTAGTCGCTCCGGACTCGGTGATGGTCGTCAACCCGTTCATCTATGCCAAGCTGCCTCATGACCCCCAGAAGGACTTTCAGTCGATCTCTTTGATTGGGAAAGCGAGCCTGGCTCTCATCGTCTCGCCATCGCTGGGCGTCAAGACTGCGCAGCAGTTCATCGACTTCGTGAAGTCGCAACCCGGCAAGATCAATTTTGCCAGCGGTGGGAACGGCCACCCGTCGCACTTGGCGATGGAGCTTTTCGCCGACCGAACGGGACTCAAGATGAGCCACGTACCCTACAAAGGAACGTCGCCTGCGCTGCAAGGATTGATGGGTGGCGAAACTGCCGCAATGATGATCGGTCTGGCCGAGGCGATGCCCCAGATCAAGGCCGGCCGCGTCGTTGGGATAGCGACTAGCGGTCCAGTGGCCAAGGAGGCGCTTCCCGAACTGCCACAGCTCCAGCAATTCCACAAGGACCTCGACATGACGGCTTGGTTCGGCTTGTGGGCACCGGCAAGCACGCCGAGAGAGGTTGTGCACGAACTCAATGTCCAGGTCGTCAAGCTGCTGCAGCAAGCCGATGTCCGCGATCGCTTGGCCAATTTCGGCATGGTTCCGATGTCTAGCACCCCTGCCGAACTCGACGACCTGATGAAGCAGGACCGGGCTCGATTCGGCCCGTTGGTGAAGCAGTTGGGGCTGAAAGCGGACTGAAGCTCGGGGCCCTTACCGCTGCCCGATTGGTCGATCGATCGACGACCACGACCGCTGATCCGCAACGCCGCTCCCGCGCGCCGGGCATCGTTCCGTGCCGTGCGGTCAGGACGGGATCGACGCGCTAGGGCATACCCGCATGTTCACAAGCCACTCGATCCACTATCTTACAAACCGTCCGGTCGGTTTCTTAAGTGGCGCTGAAACAGCGCAGCGATTCGGATCCGGCGACCTGAAGGACACGTGTTCGATTCGCCGTATTTCCCTTTCCACTCCAGCCCGAAGAGGTGACCTGATGTTCCCAAAAGACGCTTGGTACGTCGCCTGCACTCCAGACGAGATCGATGAAAAACCGCTGGGCCGCCGCATCTGCAATGAATCGATGGTGTTCTTTCGCGGCCCGGAAGGGCGGATCGCTGCGCTCAAGGACTTCTGCCCCCACCGCGGCGCACCGCTGTCGCTGGGAAGGGTGTGCGAAGGCAAGCTCGTATGCGGCTACCACGGCCTGGAGATGGGCTGCGACGGCAAGACCGTGGCAATGCCGGGGCAACGTGTGCAAGGCTTTCCGACGATTCCAAGCTACCCGGTCGTCGAGCGCCACGGCTTCGTATGGGTGTGGCCTGGAGATCCGGCGCGTGCGGACACCGAAAAAATCTACCGACCCCACTGGGTTGACGATCCCAACTGGACGTTCGCGGGTGGGCTCTACCACGTTCGCTGCGACTATCGCCTGCTGATCGACAACCTGATGGACCTCACGCACGAAACGTACGTGCATGCCAACAGCATCGGCCAAAAGGAGTTGGATGAGGCGCTCCCGACGACGAAGACCGAAGGCGACGAGGTCGTCACCGCCCGCTTCCTCAACAACATCCTGCCGCCGCCCTTCTGGCGCATGGCACTGCGTGGCCATCAACGCCCCGACGACCAGCCCGTCGACCGCTGGCAGGCTTCGCGCTTCATCCCGCCAAGCAACGTGCTGATCGACGTCGGAGTCGCACCGGCCGGCAAGGGTGGCCGCGACGCACCACCGGACCTCGCTACGAGACAGACCGTGGTGGACTTCATCACTCCGGAGACCGAAACCTCTCTCTGGTACTTCTGGGGCGCGGCACGCAACTTCAGCCCGAAGGACGAGGCTCTGACGGCAAACATCGTCAAGGCAGCAGGCGCCATCTTCGACGAGGACGTGCAGATGCTCGAGCGGCAGCAGCAGAACCTGCTGGCGAATCCCGATCGTCGGCTGCTGATGCTGAACATCGACGCCGGCGGAGTGCAGGCGCGCCGCGTCATCGACCGAATGATCAGCGCTGAACAGAAGTCCGTGCCCGCTTGATGCGACTCGATCCCACTCTTGAAGCGGAAAAAAGAAATGACTCCCAAACGAGGTGATATGCGCGCGATCGGGCCTTCATCGCTCCCGGCCGGGCCGGCGATCGCCCAATCCGTGACCATCGACGGAATCGTTGACACAGGTGTGAAGTGGTGACCAACGTCGGCCCGACGAAGTCGAGGTTGACTCGGATGCCGAGCCTGACCGGTAGCCTGCCCTCTCGGTTCGGATTTCGGGGCTCGGAAGATCTGGGCGATGGTACTCGGCCGTCTTCCTCATGACAGGGCTTCGCGCCCGACATGGGTACTCGCCAATGCCCGGGGTCGAACCAGTCCGGCCTCATGGTCGGATCCGGCATTCGGTTTAGTTATTAACCAACCGTCCATTTGGTTTGTCGCTCTCGTCCTCCTTTCCAGGATCAGCACATATGTCCAATCCCTTTAACTGCGAGGCACTGGCCCAAGTCACCGCCAAGCTTCCATCGCTTCTGATCGCGGAGGCCCACATGTCCACACAGGGCCAATCGCACGATTTGCGCCGCCGCAGCCTCCTGATCGCGGCTGCCGCCTTGGTCACGGGGGCCGCCGCACGCGCCGAAGAGCGCCAATGGGTTCCCTCAAAGCCGATCCTGATGGTGGTGCCGAGTCCGGCTGGGTCCCTGCCGGACGCCCTCGTCCGCACGCTGCAGCCACAACTGCAGGCTGCGCTCAAGCAGCCGCTCGTGATCGAGAACCGGCCGGGTGCCGGCGGTGCACTCGCGGGCGGCTACGTTGCGAAAGCCTTGCCGGACGGGTACACGCTCCTCTTCGCAATCGACACCATGTTGACGATCAATCCGTTCGTCTACCCGTCACTCGCATACAACCCGGTGAAGGACTTCAAGCCGATATCGCTGCTGGGCAAGGCCGGCTTCGTCGTCGTCGCGAACCCGAAGATCGGCGTCAGCACGATCTCGGAACTTGGCCGCGCTGCCATCGCACGGCCGGCCGGCTTGAACTATGGCAGTGGTGGCATCGGGCATGCCACGCACTTTGCGATGGAGCTCATCGCGCAGCACATCGGAGTGCGAATGCTGCACGTGCCCTTTCGCGGGACGCCGCTTGCCATTCAGGCACTGCTCGGTGGCGATGTCGACCTCATGGTGAGCAGCTTGGCCGATACCCTGCCTCACATCAAAGCCGGCAAGCTGATTGCTCTGGGGCAAGGCGGACCGATCGATAAATCGGTCCTTCCAAACGTGCAGGAACTGAAGACGGTCCACCCCAGCCTCGACATGGCGTTCTGGTTGGCTCTGATGGCGCCGGCAAACACTCCAGCACCGGTGATCGCCGAGTTGAACCGGGCTGTCGTCAGCGCCGCGGCGAACCCGGAATCACAGGAGAAGATCGCTCAACTCGGCTTCGTGCTGACCAGTTCGGCTCCCGAGACGGTGCGCGATTTGATTGTCGACGACATGGCTAAGTACGGGCCGCTCGTCAAGCGGCTGGGACTCAAGATGGAGTGATGCAGAACATGAGTTCGCACTTCGCCCCGATCAACGCGAGCTTCGCGCCGCGAGCATGTGAACCGGCGTGCCACGGTTCACCGCGCCGTTTCGGCAGTGGTGACGTCTGCGGCCGGATCGACGGTGGCGTGCCAACGGGGTCGCCGCCGATGCCCGGGTGGAGACCAGACGGTTTCATGGTCGGTATTCGGCATTCGTTTTAGCCACAGGCAACCGGCGCTTGCAAAGACCAGATTAGGTTGAAGGCCACACCGATCATCTTGTTGCACAGGAACCTTTCATGACGCAAGCCACCCGCCCGGTCCGTATCGTTCGCAAGGCGAGCGAGGCGGCCGACATCTGCAGCTTTGAGCTGGTAGATCCCAACGGCCGGGCGTTGCCACCGTTCTCCGCCGGCGCGCACATTGACATCCATCTGCCGAATGGGATGGTGCGACAGTACTCGCTGTGCAACGACCCGCGGGAGACGCATCGCTACCAGATCGCGGTGCTACGCGACCCTGCCTCGCGCGGCGGATCGGCGGCCATGCACGCACTGGCTGAAGGTCAGGTGCTTGGCATCAGCGATCCGCGCAATCATTTCGCGCTGGCGCACGACGCGTCGCATCACCTGCTCCTGGCCGGTGGCATCGGTGTGACGCCGCTCCTGTGCATGGCCGAGAGGCTTGCCAACATCGGCGCTTCGTTCGAAATGCACTACTGCGCACGGTCGCGGGAACGCATGGCGTTCGTGGACCGCATCGGCCGCAGCAACTTTGCCCCGCAGGTGCAGCTTCACTTCGATGACGGCGACAGGTCGCAAAGGCTTGAACTCAATCTACTGCTCTCGTCCAGTAAAGCGGCCACCCACCTGTACGTCTGCGGGCCGACCGGCTTCATGGACTGGGTCTTGAGGACGGCACGCGACAGCGGGTGGAGCGAGGATCGTCTGCACCGCGAGTACTTTTCCGCCGCGCCGATAAACACGAGCGACGACGGCGCTTTCGAGGTTCAGGTTGCCTCGACCGGAGCGCTAATCCCGGTCCAAGCGGATCAGTCCGTCGTCGCTGCGTTGGCCGCGCACGGCATCGACGTGCCCGTGTCGTGTGAGCAAGGGGTGTGCGGAACCTGCATCACCCGGATTCTGGAAGGCACTCCGTTGCACCACGACGTCTACTTCACGGATGAAGAGAAGGCCAAAGGTGACCAGTTCACACCCTGCTGCTCGCGGGCTAGGAGCCCACGACTTGTACTGGACCTCTGACGAACGGGTCGATTCAGCACGTCGGTGCTCGTGCACGAGCACCTCCAGGAGCTGCATCGTGCGTCCCGAGTCACGCCTGCCAGGATTAGGCGGGATGCCCTTTCGACACCCCCAGGTCGGAACGGAGGGCGCGTCCTCGACCCAGGGCTCGTTGGGCCCCGCCGGCCCTGAAGCCGCGGTTCGTCAGCGCCGCCTTGATCCGCGCGTCGCGGCGGGTCGTCACGACGAGGCCTTTCAGGCAGCTGGAGCCGCTTGCCACATGCGCCGCGCGATCGGCTTGCGGCGCGCACGCGCGGCATACCGTAGTCTCCTACGATTCGATCGCTTCGACGCGGTCTGTGCTCCGCAAAAACGGCATCAGATAAGGATGTGACGCCCTGTCATCTCGCCGGCCACGTCTTACGGCGCCCGTTTAGCCGCTTTCACGCCACGCGAACGTCCGCCGGCCTCGTCGCAAGGAAGTACTCGTGATGCAAGCCGCCCAGCACCGATTTAGCGAGCACGAGCGCACCCGCCGCCAACCGATGTCGGCCTTCAGAGCACATGACTCGTGCAGATCCTCGCGGTGGGTCGGGAGCGCCAGGCCCCAACGCGCTGTGAGGTCGGCCGGTGTTGTAATGGGTGCGCCAAACTTGGAGGATCGACCGCAGATGCACCGCCGACATCGGAATCATCCAGTCTAAGCACTCGCGGCGAATGGTCCCGATCAGGCGTTCACAAATCGCATTGGCAACAACAGTCAACTGCACTCGATCCGGCTGATCCGTCGCAGTTCTTCGAAGTCACTCACCCGTTCCACCCGCTGCGTGGGCAGAGGTTCGCGCTGGTCGATCGGCGCTTGACCTGGGGCGAGGACCACCTCTTCTATCACGATGCTGCAGGCAAGCTGTGCCGCATCTGTACGCCATGGACGAACCTGGCCGAAGTTGATCCCTTTGTGCAGGCGTCGGCCGGGAGGTCGAGCTTGCGCGTGTGTGATCTGCTGGAACTGGCTGCACTGATCGGACAGGTCAAGGCGGCGACAAAGCCCGCAAGCGGGAAGCTGGCGGGGCGCAAGGCGTCAAGCAAATAGCGCCCACGGTGTAAAGATACATATGCCCACACCAAGTCGGCGGATGACGGGAAGGCAGTGACGTGGAGGCGCAGATGCGCAGGCGATCCCTCCTCGCAAAGTGCGCGCATCCCCTCGGCTTGGTCTTTGGTTGAATGGATGCTTGACAAGGAACCATATTGGGCATAATGTTGTTTACACATGAAACCCAAAACTAGACCCTCCCCGAAACTCAGGGCGCTGCACGAGAGCGGGACCCTCAACCTGCGCGCCGAAGCGGTGCTTGACCCGGCCTTCGCGCGCCGCGAGTTCTTCGACCCGCATGACCTCGCGCAGGTGCGCTACGAGATGCTTCGCCGCGTGCGTACCGAGGGGCAGTCCGTCACGGATACCGTCACGCACTTCGGCGTCACGCGCCCGACCTTCTACAAGTTGCAAGCCGACTTCGATCGCGCCGGGCTGGTTGGGTTGTTGCCAAGCAAGCGTGGACCCCACGGACCGCACAAGATCACCGATGAGGTCAACAACTTCATCGAGCAAGAGCGGTTGCGCGATCCTGCGTTGGATGGACCGGCTCTGGTCCAGCGCATCGAGCAGCACTTCGGTCTGACCGTGCATCGCCGCACCGTCGAGCGAGCGCTGGCTCGCACGAAAAAAAAACGTCGCTGAACTCGCGGTGCGATGCCATCGATGGTCAGGCGCTGGCACAACGCTACGAGACCCTGAGGCATGGCGTCATGCAACCCGATGCACCTCGCCAAGACATTCGTGGCGTTGCGCTGTTGATGCGTCAAGGGATGGCGACGTGGATGCGTTGGGTTGGCGAGATCGGCGCTCGCGCGGGCTGGCACGGCGCGATGACGACGCACGCTGCCTCATGCATTGCGCAACGCCCATCGGCCATCGAACAGATGCTGGTGAACATCCTGGCCGCCATGGCCTTGGCCAACGTCGTTGAGGAGGTCAATTCGTGAGCACCGATTCGAGCTCGAAGGTCCAGGCGCGCCACCTCAGTCGCAACGCTTACCTGTACGTACGCCAGTCGACGCTGCGGCAAGTGGTCGAGAACACCGAGAGCACCAAGCGGCAGTATGCGCTGCAGCAGCGCGCGATCGCCCTCGGATGGCGAATCGAGCAGGTGGTGGTCATCGATTGCGACTTGGGCCGCTCGGGGCGCCTGCGCGGTCGATCGCGAGGGCTTCCAGCGCCTGGTCACCGAGGTCGGCCTGGGCCGTGCCGGCATCGTGATGGGGTTGGAGGTGTCGCGCCTGGCGCGCAACTCCACCGACTGGCATCGGCTGCTGGAGATCTGTGCGCTGGCAGACACGCTGATCCTGGACGAGGACGGTGTGTACGACCCGGCGCACTTCAACGATCGGCTGCTGCTGGGCCTCAAAGGCACGATGAGCGAGGCGGAGTTGCACGTGCTCAAGGCCCGTTTGCGCGGGGGCATCTTGAACAAGGCGCGCCGCGGCGAGCTGCAGATGCGCTTGCCCATCGGCTTTGTACACGACGGCCAGGGGCGTGTGCGGCTGGACCCCGACACGCGCATCCAGGACAGCGTGCGCCAGCTGTTCGGACCTTTCCAACGCACGGGGTCGGCCTCGGCCACCGTCAAGGTCTTCCGGCAGCAGCAGTGGAAGTTCCCGCGCCGCGCGGTGTCGGGGCCGCACAAGGGTGAAGTCCTAATGGTCTGAGCTGTCACATTCGCGTGTGTTGTGGGTGTTGCACAACCCTTGCTATGCCGGAGCTTTCACGTTCGGGCGCTCACGCCAGCGCAAGCTCCCCAATGGCAGCAGCGTCTGGCGCTGTGTGCCTCGAGCCGAGTGGATCACGCTAATTCGCGATGCTCATGAGGGCTATCTGAGCTGGGAGGACTACGAGCAGAATCTCCAGCGTCTGCGGGAGAACGCGCCGTCGTACTGCGCGCCACGCGAGGGCCCGGCCTTGCTGCAGAGCTTGGTGGTCTGCGCGGCTTGCGGCGCGCGCATGAGCGTGCGCTATCACTGTGAGCGCCGATTCGAATCTGCTCTTCTTCAGCCGATGTGAACGTGCCTGTTCTTCGTCTTTCGTTTTCTTCTGATCGACGTCTTTTGACGGGTCTTCTTCTGGGGTTGAGGTTCGTCTTCTTCAGACTGTGCCGGCTGGCGTGCGCGCGGCGGCCGGCGGCAGCCGGTTGTCGTGATCGATGTGCGACAGCGCCTGCAGCCATTGAGCGCCCCACCATGTCCTGTCGAAGCTCGTTCGATGCATCGGGCGATTGTGGCGTGTCGATGGCGGTCACCTTCACCGCCGCGCCGCAAGGCCACCGCCGCTTGGTCGGGGTCTCGCTCGTGCTCCGCTGCGTTCGATCAGTGTCTCGCGGGCTGCGCCTCCCATGCGCGAAATTGATCTGCTGGGATCGGACGGCTGATGCAATAGCCCTGTGCCATGTCGCAGCCGAGTGCGGCCAACTGCTCGAAGGTGCCTTGGTCCTCCACGCCTTCGGCGATCACAGTCAGGTCCAGGATGTGGGCCAGCTCGATCGTCGAACGCACGATCGCCGCCGAGTCCTTGTTGGTGACCATGTCGGTGACGAACGACTGATCGATTTTGATCGAGTCCACCGGAAGTCTCTGCAGGTACGACAGCGAGGAATACCCCGTGCCATAGTCGTCGATCATAGTGCACATCCAGGCGCTTCAGCCGGTCAGCGTTTCGAGCGCCCCGCGGGTCCTCCATCAGCGCGCTTTCGGTGAGCTCGAAGTCGATCCAGCCGGGTTGCGCCCCCCATGACCGAGCCAGCCGCTGATGTGCTCGAGCAGCTTGGGTCGCGCAGGTCGCGTGCCGAGAGGTTGACCGACAGCGGCTGGTGCAGGCCCTGTTCATGCCATGCGTAGGTCTGGCGCAGCGCGGTCTCCAGCACCCAGTAGGTGAGCGGCGTGATGAGCCCGGTGCTCTCGGCGAGCTTGATGAAGTCTCCTGGGTTGACCATGCCCAGGCGCGGATGCTGCCAGCGCACCAGCGCTTCTGCGCCGCACACGCGTCCGGACGACATCTGCACTTTCGGTGACAGTAGAGCAGCAGTTCGTCGCGCTCGATGGCCCCGCGCAGATCGCCCATCAGCGACATGCGCTGCGCGCACTCGCGATCGAGCCCGCCCTTGAACAGCGAAACGCCGGCGCCCGACAGCCGGGCCTGATCCAGAGCGATGCTTGCCCGGCGCATCAGCGCGTCCGCTTCGTCGCCGTGCCCGGGAAAGAGGCTGATGCCGATGTTGGATTGCACGTCGAGCAGAAGCCCCGACAACTCGATCGGCTCGCTCAGTACCGCCAGAATCTTCTGAGCGCACAGGATCGCGTGCTCCGCGCCGCCTCTGGGCAGGACGACTGCGAACTCACTGTCGGCCACGCGGGCCAGCGGGCCGGAAGGCCCGACCGAGCGCTCCAGCCGCGTCGCAACTTCGCGCACCACCGTGTCCACGTCGCGATCACCGAGGGTCTCGTTGATATCTCGGAAGCGCTCCATCTCCACCCGCAGCAACGCAACGGCCGCATGTCCTCCTTCGCGGAGGCAATCGCTTCAGCGAGCAGGTCGCGCAATCGCACTCGGTTCGGCAACCCGGTGACCGCGTCGAAATGGGTCATGCGCTTGATGGTCGCCTCGGCCTCGGCGGCTCTGGCGCGGGCGCGCAGGGCGCCGAGACCGTAGCCCAGGTCATTCGCGGTGGCGACGAGGAGTTCCATTTCCTTGTCGTCGAACGCATCGGCCTCCGCCGCCAGAATGTGCAACGCGCCGACCAACTGGCCTTCGACGCGCAGCGGCAGCGCAATCATCGATCCGTATCCGCGCTTGCGTGCTTCTTCCCGGTAGGGATAGTCGGCGTCGTTGTTCAGGTCACGGACCACCCAGGGTTGCCCAGCCTCGATCAACGCGCTGATGCGGCGGGCGCGCTCGCTCGCGCCCCAGCTGCGCGGCAGCGCCAGGAAGCCGTCGTCGAAACCTGCATAGGCCACGGGCGCAAGGTCTTCGCCTCGTCCTGCTCGGCATAGCCGACCCACGCCAGCCGGTATCCGCAGTGCTCCACCGCCACCCGGCAGATTTCATTGAGCAGCGAGCTCTCGTCGGAAGCACGACTGACGGCCTGGTTGACGGCCGCGCGGGTTCGCAGCGCGCGGTTCAGCCGAAGAATCTCCTGCTCGGCCTGCTGGCGCCTGTGGCGAGTGCGCAAGGTCTCGAGGCCAAACGCGAGATCTGCTGCGGCTTCCATCAGCACCTGCCGTTCCTGTTCTTCGAACGCGTCGGGCTCCGGGGCGGCAATGGTCAGGGCGCCGAAGATCTCGCCCTCGACGCGAAGCGGCACCGACAACACCGACCCGTACCCACGGCGGCGCGCAAATTCACGCCAGTCGCCGGAAACGGATCGGTCAGGATGTTGTTGATCAGGCACGGTTCGCCTGTCCTGATCGCCGTGCCGGTGGCGCCGTGGCCGAGTTCGGTGTCCGCCCAGGTCAAGGCCTGCAAGGTAGGTACCTCTCTTCAAGGCCGACCTGCGCCAATGGCGTGATCGATCGGCCTTCGTCGTGCTCCGCGCGGCCCACCATCGCCGCGCGATAACCTGCCTCCTCAACCACCACTCGGCAAATCTCTCGGAGCAGCGACGATTCGTCATCGGCCCGCAGCAGGGCCCGGTTGCTTCCGCTCAGGGTGCGCAGCGCCCGACTGAGGCGTTCCAGTTCTTCC